>JANQOB010000005.1 GCA_028279275.1 Gammaproteobacteria bacterium
GAACACCCCGGCAGAGGAGTTGGCAGGCATATCTGTTAACCTGCGATTCCCGGGGCAATACTTTGATGCGGAAACCAACCTGCATTACAACCACTTTCGGTATTATGATCCAAGTATAGGCAGGTATATTACGAGTGACCCTATCGGACTTTATGGTGGTATTAATACTTATAGTTATGCTTTACAGAATCCTATTATTTATACTGATCCATTAGGTCTGAGTGCTGGTGCAATAGCAATTGGGGGCTCTGGCTTAGGTTCAGGAGCTGGTGTAGGTGCCTTAGGACCAGCAGCTGGCGTGGGTGCAGCTGGTTTAGGTGGTTATTATGCTGGAACAAAACTATATGAAAAATATGGTGAAAAGTTTTGGGATTGGTACTTTGCTCCAGATGAAGAAGAAGGTGATGATAGTTCAGATGACTACCAAAAATGCATAAACATATGTGAGGCTTGGCGTAATGCTGATCTAACTGTTTGTGCTATTCTACAAAAGTTAGGTATTTTAAATGACTACGAGTTTACTGAATGCACCATGCGAGCACTTGAAGATTTTGCTACCTGTAAGGAATATTGTGCTAATACTTGTTTATAAGAATTTTTAAAGAAGAGTTTATGGGTGAAAGAACCACAAGATAAAAGTATAGAAGAAATCATAGACTATGGTATAGAGCTTGTATTGAATAAAGCTCTTGAGGGTGATGCTCGTTCTCAATACTCAATGTTTTCTCATATGCTATATCTTAGCTTAGAGGAATTAAATGAGAGTAGATTAGATGAGGCAGAAGACTGGCTTATTAAATCTGTTGAGCAAGGTTATGAGAAAGCTGTTAATTACTATAAAAATTCTTGGGAAAAAGTTAGATACAATCAAGCGATGCAAATAAAAAATAAACTTAAAAAAATAAATAAAGATGATGACAATAATGCTAATAGCTAAATAATTTGAACTTAGTGTTCCAAATATTATTATCTACTTCAAACATTAAGTTAATATTCATTTTTCTTAAAATAAACTTTAAACATTTTAACTAAAAAAATAATCGTTAAAGGGTATAATAAATTCAGCTAACTTCTCTAAAAATAGAAATAGCAGCTGTTGGCGAAGAAGTAATTTGATTGTTCATTTCAATAGCCTACACTAAAATGCAGAATAATTTTTCGTTAGATAAGTCATTTTCACTAGTTTCTGAATCACGTAGAAAGTGCCTGATTGATTATTTTTATGAATATCAAATTAACTTTAATATCAAGAATATAAATGGAAAAGTTTGGATAATATTAAAAGATAAATATCCAGAGGATTTTTTTAAGAATATGTTCTGATTAAAAAATTGAGCGGTTTAGAGCCGTTTAATATGCCCGAAACGACGAGAGCGATAATATCATCTATGGACAATATATAGTAATTTGTAAATTAAAATATGTAATGCAAGTATTACATCTAAAATTAGATTGGGTTTCTATAATTATAAATACCATATTATGGTTGGCTATCATAATGTTTTCTATTTTAACTTCTCCTGGAGGTACTTCAGAGAGTATTTTGAATGCCTTGCTATGGATATGGTTTTTATTAGTTTTTACTCTTCCATTTTTCGGAATTATCTACACGATAAATTTTATTATTAATAATAAAACTATGCCTTTAGTATCTTCGTATATTGCTCTAGGCATAAATATTATTTTTTACTGATGATATTTATTGCAATTTATTTAACTTTATTTGGAAGAGTGTAAGAAGAATAGTTTAGAGTTAGTAGTATCAATTAGTATGAAAATAAACGTAAATGACAGATTATTTTTTACCAGCCTATGATTGGGTACGATGAGTGCGATCTGGTCAAATAAAAATATTTAATACTATAAAAAATACGACATCATCTCCCGTCGCACCCGGGAAATCAGTCAAGACCGAGGAACCATCACCTACACCTACGACCTTGCCAACAACGTCACCAGCATCACCGAAGGCCGGTGTCCCGTCCGGCTGACCGATAGCGTTTTGTTGCCATAAAAGCTATTTATTTTTAAAAAAATAATAACGATCTGTCTTGAGTAATGGGTTTTATGCGTTATTTTTCATCATTATCTCCCTTATTTTTCAAAGTTCATTTTCAATTCATGTGTTTTAAAGAAGTATTTTTTTAGCAAGCATATAAAACATGCGACCACCTGATGTGAATCTCGATAATTCAGGTTTTAAACACAGACTTATTGTCATGGTGGGAGATAATAACCGGTTAGTAGTCCATCCCATTCATTGAACCAATACGCCTTATTGTTGCTCCATTTAAACCCTGTTCTACCTTGCCAGACTTCAACTGGTGTCAAGCCATCCAGATACTGATGCGGTCGAACATGGTTATACCAAAACCGGAACACATGTAATGAATGATTTAATTGGTCGAATGAATCAACATGCCATTGATTCAATTTTTCTTTTAACGTCCCAAAGAAGCGTTCAATTCTGCCATTCATCCAAGGACAAGCGACTTCGGTTCGTTGATGTTTAATCCGCAATAACCACAGACCCAATCGGAACAGGCGTGACGTAAAAACGGTTTCATTGTCAGTCCGAATGATGTTAGGTTTACTGTTTCCCAAGGCTTGCATGGTATCAAGTAACGTTCTTAATAAAACGATACTGGCTTTCGTTTGTAAGGCCTCAAGTTTCAGGCAAGCCCGGCTTTGGTGTTCGACAATACCGAGTAGCGTATGTTGATTTCCAGTCTGGTCTGTTTTACCGGTCAAGTCCATGGCCCAAACCAGGTTATGAGGAACAGGTTTTGGACGCTTGTGTTTCCATTTTTTGCGTAATACCTGAATTTCATAAAGATTATTTTTAATCGTATAGCCGACATACGTTTTGCCAACGGTCATGTTTCTTTTTTCAGCGTAAAGTCGATTAAAGATCTGGGCGATCTTTCGATGTCCATTGCTGGGCATGAATGATTTTAGCCGGATGATTTCTTGCTTGACCCAATCAGGTTTGGGTGGGTGATGAGGGAAGGTATTGGGACTGTGTTCTTGTGGTGGTTGCTTTCTTCGGCCAAAGTTTGGCCGTTGACGTTGTTTAAACCATAAGACTCCCCCGCCAATGGATAAAAGGATAAGTAAAAACAGCATGCTCCCTATTAGCATGATGACCTCCCTGTAAAAAGAAAATGTTAGTGCTGTTTTATCTGTTTAAGCGCCGTTACCGCATCAACGATAGGAATCCCTTGGTATTCTTTTAGTGTTAATAAATCGCTGTCGCCTGAGACAATGAGATCGGCCTGAGCGGCAAGTGCACAAGCGATGACATGATCGTCGTCGGGGTCGCGTACAACAACAGGATCAATCTTTGCCGGGATAACCATTGATGCGAGTGTCGTGTAGCCTTCAAAAAAATCTTCTGCTGCTAATCCACGCTTATTAAGTTGATGTGAAAATTTCTTCCGATAGAGTACGCCTTGTAACTCACCGAGGAGTGGCACACTCGTGTATAGCGTTACTTGATCATTGTAAGCGGCATCAATTAATTTACCAGGAGTCCCTTGCCACAATAAGCCGGATATTAGGGTATTGGTATCAAGCACCAGCCGCACGGCGGATATCCCGTCGGTAGGCGTCAATCTCGTTTTGTATTTCTTCCGGACTCATGGGAGATAAAGGATTGTCTGATAGTTTTTGTCTGACTTCACGTAGTCGATCCATACGTCGCGTTTGCATCGTTTCGCGCAGCATCACTTCAACGGATTTAGGATCCAGCAGTCCAGCCTCTTGGGCTTCCTTGGCCAACTTATCCGGTAATTCAATCGTTAATGTCGTCATATTTTAAATAACCTGTTTTATACCATGGTAAGTGATTAGCAACCCCATTATAATAAGTCAAATCAAAGACTAAGGACATCTTTATATCAAGAATAAAATGGAGTTTTCCAGTATTACATCAGACCTCTATCAATCTCATAAAATTCCACACAACCTAGCGCCAGACATCCTGCCCGAGTTTATGGATCCTGCGCTATTAATCACCATTCAACCCGTCGGTGAAGGTAGTGAAACGTTTCTTAATACGTCCATATTTAACGCTTCTCAAGACCAGCCTTTTCGTACTGCCATTGTGTTTGATGCCTCCGAGTTTACCTCCGGCATG
>JANQOB010000016.1 GCA_028279275.1 Gammaproteobacteria bacterium
CATGATTGCACCGATTGCGATGGATGAAGGCTTACGCTTTGCGATTCGTGAGGGTGGGCGTACGGTAGGTGCCGGGGTGGTTGCCAAGATTATTGAATAACACCGTCGTAATTCCTTTATTTAGAGTCATTATTAAGTCAAAGAAGAGGTGGAAATATGCCAGCCGGACAAACTATTCGCATACGCTTGAAGGCGTTTGATCATCGTTTGATTGATCGCTCTGCGAGTGAAATAGTGGACACTGCGAAGCGAACTGGGGCTCGCGTGAAAGGGCCTATTCCTTTGCCGACTAAGAAAGAGCGGTTTACGGTTCTAATTTCACCTCATGTGGATAAGAATGCTCGAGATCAGTACGAAATTCGCACCCATAAACGCATCATGGACATCGTTGAGCCTACGGAAAAAACGGTGGATGCATTGATGAAACTGGATCTTGCGGCTGGCGTGGATGTCCAGATTAAGTTGAATTAATCACCCTGATAAGTACAACTTGAGCGAAACAGGTCAACTAACAAAAATTTGGTTAAAAATATTGGAAAATATAGCTTTTTGAGTAGATAAAACGGTTTTCTAACCCGCTGATTTTTGTGATAATGCACGGCTCACTTTGGCCCGGCTATGAGGTAACTCATGCCGGGCCTTGGTTATCCAGGACTATAGAAATCACTATCTCGCCTTATTAGAGCAGACGAGTATTAACGAATTATGTCATTAGGTTTAGTAGGTACAAAAGTAGGTATGACACGTGTCTTCACTGAGGCAGGTGTATCTGTGCCTGTGACAGTTGTGCATGCTCCTGCAAATCGAGTTACGCAACTGCGAACGTTAGATGCTGATGGTTACCATGCTGTGCAAGTGACCTACGGCGAGAAGAAAGCATCGCGAATTAATAAAGCAACAGCTGGTCAATTTGCAAAATCTGGTGTTGCGGCTGGTAGAAGTTTACGTGAGTTCAGGTTAGAGAAGGATGTTCCTGAGAGCTTGCAAGTTGGAGCTGAACTAAAAACATCATTGTTTTCAGTTGGACAAAAAGTTTCTGTTGCAGGTGTCACTAAAGGAAAAGGATTTGCTGGTCCAGTTAAGCGACATAACTTCCACATGCAAGATGCTACACACGGCAACTCAATATCTCATCGCGCTCATGGATCAACGGGTCAGTGTCAAGATCCCGGTCGTGTTTTTAAAGGTAAAAAAATGGCAGGCCATATGGGCAGTGTGCGTGTAACCACAAAAAATTTAGAAGTAGTGCAGATCGATAGTGAAAAAGATTTGTTACTTATTAAAGGTGCTGTGCCAGGTGCTCCCGGTGGAGATGTAATTGTTAAGCCGGTGAATGCAGATGAAATTAATTTACCGTCTGATGAAGTCCCTGCTGATGACCAACAAAACACGGAAGATTCATCACAAGCTGAAGCGGCTGAAGAAAAATCAGAATCATAAACATGCAACTCTCACTCGCAAATTCGAAAACTACAGTCGACGTATCAGACGATATTTTTGCGTGTGAATACAATGAAGACTTAGTACACCAAGCGGTTACTGCGTATCTGGCAGGTGGGCGTCAGGGAACCAAGGCCCAGAAGAGACGTAGTGATGTGAAAGGTGGTGGTGCTAAACCGTGGCGACAAAAAGGGACTGGTCGCGCGCGCGCAGGCACATCCAACAGCCCGATCTGGCGTTCAGGTGGTGTGGCATTTGCGGCAAGACCACGAAACTATAAACAAAAACTCAATAAAAAAATGCTTCGTGCAGCCTACGCATCCATGTTTTCTGAATTAGTGCGACAAGAAAGAATTCATGTTGTAGAAGATTTTACCGTTACCGAACCTAAGACCAAGCAAGCACTAGAGCACTTAAATAAACTTTCCATTTCCTCCGCATTAGTCATTACCGAAGAAGCTGATAAAAACTTATATTTGTCCGTACGAAATTTACCGTATGTTGATGTCACCGAAATTGGTGGGTTGGATCCTGTAAGCTTGCTCAAATATGAACATGTAGTTGTAACCAAAGATGCGCTCGGTGCGATAGAGGAGTGGTTGCAATGAATCAAGAGCGTTTAATGACAATTCTATTGGGCCCTCATATTTCTGAGAAAACGGCATCAATCGCGGATAATAATAACCAGCATGCATTTAAAGTAATTCGCGGCGCTAAAAAAGAAGAAATCAAGAAAGCGGTTGAAAAATTGTTTGATGTGAAAGTGGCTGCAGTGAATACCATTAATATGAATGGTAAACAAAAGCGATTTGGGCGATATGCTGGTAAGCGTGCAGACTGGAAAAAAGCCATTGTGACATTAGAAGAAGGTCACGATATCGATTTTGGTGGTTTTGAGTAAATAAAGTTATGGCGATCGCAAAAGCAAAACCAACTTCACCAGGACGCAGATTCGTTGTACAGGTTACAACACCTGGGCTATATAAAGATGGACCATATAAACCGTTAGTTGATGAAAAACGTAAAAGTGGTGGCAGAAATAATGCCGGGCGTATTACCACGCGTCACCGGGGTGGCGGTCATAAAAAACGTTATCGAATTATTGATTTTAAACGCAATAAAGATGAGATCACTGCTGAAGTAGAAAGAATTGAATATGATCCGAATCGAAGTGCAAACATAGCATTACTTAAATATGCAGATGGTGAGCGTCGTTACATCATTGCACCAAAGAATTTACAAGTTAAAGACCAGGTAGTTTCGGGTAATCAGGTACCTATTAAAGTTGGGAATTCGTCACCCATTAGAAACATTCCTGTAGGAACGATTGTGCACTGTATTGAAATGAAGCCTGGTAAGGGTGCACAAATTGGAAGAAGTGCTGGAGCAGCAGTGCAAATTGTTGCCCGCGAGGGTAATTATGCAACATTACGCTTGCGTTCAGGTGAAATGCGAAAAGTATTATCGGCTTGTCGTGCCACAATTGGTGAAGTGGGTAATGCAGAACATAACTTACGTAAATTAGGTAAAGCAGGTGCTAAGCGCTGGCGAGGGGTTCGCCCAACTGTTCGCGGTGTTGCGATGAATCCAGTGGATCATCCACATGGTGGTGGTGAAGGCAGAACTTCAGGTGGTAGACACCCTGTTTCTCCTTGGGCGATGCCAACTAAAGGTTATAAAACACGTAAGAATCACCGTACTGATCGTTTGATAGTACGTCGTAGGAATAAAAAATAATTTATTTTAGTTTTTTGCACAGTATTTAGAGAAAAGTAAATGCCAAGATCGTTAAACAAAGGGCCTCACATAGATCATCACTTGATGAAAAAGGTCGAGCAAGCAGTGGAAAAAAATGATCGAAAGCCAATTAAAACTTGGTCACGTCGATCACTCATTATTCCAGACATGGTGGGATTAACGATTGCAGTACACAACGGCCGCCAACATGTACCTGTACTAATTAGCGAAAACATGGTGGGTCATAAACTTGGTGAGTTTGCGATTACGAGAACATTTAAAGGCCACTCTGGAGATCGTAAGGCGTAATTATGCAAACTTCAGCGAAATTAACATTCATACGTATCGCGCCCCAAAAGGCTCGATTAGTTGCAAATCAAATACGTGGCAAAAAAGTCGACCGTGCTTTAGAAATTTTAAAGTTCAGTCCTAAAAAAGGTGCGGGCTTGATTAAGAAAGTTCTCGATTCAGCCATTGCAAATGCCGAGCACAATGAAGGTGCAGATATTGATGAACTAAAAGTTTCAAAAGTTTTTGTTGATGATGGTCCGACGCATCGCCGCTTTAGAGCTCGTGCCAAAGGCCGTGCAGCAAAGATCTTGAAGCGTACTAGTCATATAACTGTCGAAGTGAGTGATAGTTAAATTAAATGAGTATTTATTTAAGAATGTTTATATTCAAAGCTAAAAAATTAATTACCTTAATTAAGGTTGGGTACTAAACGATGGGACAGAAAGTACATCCAACTGGAATGCGTCTGGGAATATCTACCGATTGGACATCGCGATGGTATGCAGAAGGCAAAGATTATGCGGACTTTTTGCAAAGTGATTTAGAGATTAGGGAATACCTGAAGAAAAAATTATCGCAAGCCTCTGTGAGTAGAATTCAGATAGATCGTCCTGCAAGAGCAGCATTCATAACTATTCATACAGCACGGCCAGGAATAGTAATTGGCAAGAAGGGTGAGGATATTGAAGCATTGCGTCATGAGGTTTCTAGAAGAACTGGGCTTAATGTGAACAATGTAAAAATTAATATTGAAGAAATTCGCAAACCCGAAATTGATTCACAGCTCGTTGCAGAAAGTATTGCCCAGCAACTAGAGCGACGCATTATGTTTAGACGCGCAATGAAGCGCGCAGTAAGTAATGCGATGAGATTAGGTGCATTAGGTGTAAAAGTTAATGTAGGTGGACGATTAAATGGTGCAGAAATAGCACGAAGCGAATGGTACCGTGAAGGGCGTGTGCCTCTGCACACATTACGTGCCAATATTGATTATGGAACTGCTGAAGCGTTAACTACATATGGAATCATAGGTATTAAGACCTGGATTTATAAAGGCGATGTTTTTGATCTAAATGATAAAGATAGTGAAGAAGACAATAAGCCTGCTGCTACAAAACAAGCAAAAGCAAAAACAAATTAAATTGAGTTTGATTTAAAAAATTTAGTATCTGTCATGTTACAGCCGAAAAGAACAAAGTTTAGAAAACAGCAAAAAGGGCGTAATCGCGGTTTAGCTTTAAATGGTAATAAAGTTAGCTTTGGTGAGTATGGTTTGAAGGCTGTATCAAGAGGACGTATTACTGCTCGCCAAATTGAGGCAGCAAGACGGGCCATGACACGTCATGTAAAGCGTGGCGGAAAAATTTGGATTCGAATTTTTCCAGATGTGCCTGTTACCAAAAAGCCTTTAGAGGTTAGACAAGGTAAGGGTAAAGGTAATGTGGAATATTGGGTTGCAAAAATACAACCTGGGAAAATGCTATATGAGATGGAAGGTGTGGATGAAGAGATTGCGCGTGAAGCCTTCCGTTTGGCAGATGCGAAGTTACCGATACGAACTACATTTGTTTCACGCACAATAATGTAGTGAAAGGCAACTGAGACAGTATTATGAAAGCAGAAGAGTTAAGAGAGAAATCTGTTAAGGAATTAAATGAAGAGTTGCTCGAGTTGCGTAAAGAGCAATTTAATTTGCGTATGCAAAAAGGCGTGGGCCAGGCAACACGTGTGCATCAGTTTAAATTGAATAGAAAAAATATTGCCCGAGTAAAAACAGTTATGAATGAAAAGGCAAAACAAGAGGCTTAATGAGTAATTTGGAAATTATGCAAATGATTAATTTAGTTTGTTTATTATTAAAAACTTGTCGTTGAGAGTTGCGAATGTCTGAAGATAAGAAGATACGTACACTGCAAGGTAAAGTGATTAGTGACAAGATGAACAAGACGATTACTGTCTTATTGGAACGTCAGGTTAAGCATCCTTTGTATAAGAAATACATAAGACGTTCGACTAAATTACATGTGCATGATGAGAATAATGAGTGCGCTATTGGTGATGTTGTAGCAATTCGCGAATGTCGCCCTATGTCAAAAACTAAGTCCTGGACTTTAGTTGAGATAACAGAGCGTGGTGCAGAAACCTAGGTGTGATGAGGGGTAGTTATGATACAGATGCAAACTACGCTGGAAGCAGCAGACAACAGTGGTGCACGCAAGCTGCAGTGCATCAAAGTACTCGGTGGGTCGCACCGGCGTTATGCCAGAATTGGCGACGTTATTAAGGTTAGCGTTAAAGATGCGATACCGCGTGGCAAAGTTAAAAAAGGTGAGGTGTATAACGCAGTAGTTGTGCGCACGGCTAAAGGCGTACGTCGTACTGATGGATCATTAATTCGTTTTGACACTAATGCGGCAGTGTTGTTGAACACGCAATTACAACCTATTGGCACTCGGATATTTGGGCCAGTAACGCGGGAATTAAGAACAGAGCGTTTTATGAAGATTATTTCATTAGCGCCTGAAGTGCTTTAAAAACTTTATTTATTGTTAAGTAAACATGCAAAAGATACGTAGAGGAGACGATGTAATCGTAATTGCCGGCAAAGATAAAGGCCGACGTGGCACTGTGCTTAAAGTGTTAGATGACCAGCGTGTTGTGGTAGAAAGTATAAATATTGCAAAAAGACATCAGAAGCCAAACCCTAATGCAGGAATCGCGGGCGGAATCGTTGATCGAGAAATGCCGATAGATATTTCTAATGTAAAGATCTTTAATCCTGCTACTAATAAAGGCGATCGAATTGGCTTTAAGATTCTTAAAGACAATAAAAAAGTTCGCTACTTTAAATCGAATGGTGAAGTGGTTGACGTATAAGATCAGAAACTAAGGTAAGTATTCAGAGATTATTAAAAATGGCGCGCCTACAAGAATATTACAACGATACTGTTCGGGAACAGCTCAAAGAGAAGTTTGGGTTCAAGAACATTATGCAAGTGCCACGTATTGAGAAAATTACACTCAATACCGGTATGGGTGAGGCAGTGCGCGATAAAAAGTTAATTGAGAAAGTAGTTGCAGATATGGAACAAATCTCTGGTCAAAAGGCTGTTGTGACTAAAGCTAAAAAGTCTATTGCAGGATTTAGTATCCGTGATAATTACCCAATTGGCTGCAAAGTAACGTTGCGAAAAACACGCATGTATGAGTTTTTAGATCGTTTAATCAATATTGCAATACCACGCATACGTGATTTTAGGGGTTTAAATGCACGTGCATTTGATGGGCGTGGTAATTATAGCCTTGGTATAACAGAGCAAATTATTTTCCCTGAAATTGATTACGACAAAATTGATGCGATTCGTGGTATGGATATTGCGATAACAACCAGCGCTAATACAGATGAAGAAGCAAAGGCTCTATTAGAAGCCTTTAGTTTTCCATTTAGAAAATAAACTTTTAATCAATAGAGATTATAAATATGGCAAAGCTCTCAATGATTGCACGCGACACAAAACGAGAAAAAGTGGTGCGTAGATATGCAACGAAACGTACAGAGTTAAAGGCAATAATTAAAAGCCCAACGACAAGCTACGAAGAAAAAGAAGCGGCAACATTGAAATTACAAAAGTTGCCTAAGAATGCGAGTCCAGTGCGTTTACGTAATCGTTGTAATTTAACCGGCAGACCAAAAGGCTATTATCGTAAATTTGGTCTAGGTCGAAATAAACTTCGTGAAGCTGCAATGCGAGGTGATGTGCCAGGCTTGGTGAAAGCTAGCTGGTAATAAAGAGTAAGGAATCCGTTTTATGAGTATGAGTGACCCAATATCCGATATGTTAACGCGTATTCGTAATGGACAAAGCGCGAATAAAGTTACGGTCGATATTCCTACTTCAAATGTTAAAAGAGCTATTGCAAATGTGCTTAAAGAAGAAGGCTTTATTGAAGACTTTGCGGTCAATGAAGAGGGTGCAAAGTCAACTATAACGGTAACGCTTAAATATTATATGGGTGAACCTGTGATCTCTAAGTTAAAGCGTGTAAGTCGTCCGGGACTACGTATATATAAGAGTGTAGATGAATTGCCGCGTGTTATTGGCGGCATGGGTGTAGCCATTATTTCTACATCAAATGGTGTGATGAGTGACCGAGCTGCTCGAGTGGCTGGCCACGGTGGTGAAGTGTTGTGCACAGTCGAATAATTTGAGAGCAGATATAAAGAGTTAATATTCATGTCACGAGTCGCTAGTCAACCAGTTGTTATACCGTCAGGCGTTGATGTAAAGCTTGATGGCCAGCATTTAGCTGTGAAGGGTTCCAAAGGCGAAATGTCTATGGATATCCATGATGATGTGCATGTCGAACACAATGACAATGAAATAAATGTGCAGACCGAAAAGTCTAAAAACATTGCCATGGCTGGAACTATGCGTGCACTGATTAACAACTTAGTTATTGGTGTAAGTGATGGTTTTGAGAAAAAATTAGAGCTTGTCGGTGTGGGTTACCGTGCTCAATCAAAAGGAAAAGTTTTAAATTTAAACTTAGGCTATTCTCATCCGATTGATTATAACGTTCCCGAGGGCGTGAAAATTGAAACTCCTAGTCAAACCGAAGTGGTGGTAAGTGGATTTGATAAACAAAAAGTGGGTCAAGTAGCTGCTGAGATTCGAGCTTTTAGACCACCTGAGCCTTATAAAGGCAAGGGTGTGAAATATGCAGATGAAAGAATTGTGCGCAAAGAAGCTAAAAAGAAATAAATAAGTTAAAGAATGGATAAAACGAAATCAAGATTGCGAAGAGCGCGTAAAACTCGTAGCAAAATTGCTGAGTTAAATGCACATCGATTATGTGTACATCGTACTTCTAAACATATTTACGCTCAGGTGATTGCTCCAAGTGGTGATCAAACTTTGGTGGCAGCTTCATCTGTCGAACCTGAGCTACGTGGGGCTATTAAATATAGTGGCAATGTAGATGCTGCGAAAGCAGTTGGTGAAAAAATTGCACAGCGTGCAAAAGACAAAGGTATTGAGTCTGTTGCATTTGATCGATCTGGTTTTAGATATCATGGTCGGGTTAAAGCACTCGCTGAGGCTGCACGTGAAGCAGGCCTAAAATTTTAACTAGAGAATTTAATTTAGAGAACATAAAGAACCTATGGCTGCAAACGAACCAGCAAGAATATCAGACGGTCTTGAAGAGAGATTAGTTTCAGTTAACCGTGTGGCTAAAGTTGTCAAAGGTGGTCGCCAGTTTGGCTTCACTGCATTGACAGTAGTTGGTGATGGAAACGGCAAAATCGGAGTCGGATATGGTAAGGCGCGTGAAGTTCCGTTAGCAATTCAAAAAGCAATGGAAAAAGCACGTAAAGAAATGGTTCAGGTGCCGATTAATGATGGAACGTTATATTACCCAGTCGTTGGCACACATGGGGCTGCAAAAGTATTCATGCAGCCTGCATCTGTGGGTACGGGAATTATTGCAGGTGGTGCAATGCGAGCGGTGTTTGAAGTGGTTGGTGTTAAAAATGTTTTGTCAAAATGTATTGGTTCGAGAAATCCTATTAACGTAGTTAAGGCGACTATTGACGCATTAAAAACGATGCAGTCACCCGACTATATTGCGGCTAAACGCGGCAAGACGGTAGAAGAAGTACTTTCATAGTGAATGTTGTAGATATGAGTAAGCAATTAAAAGTTACATTAGTGAAAAGTCTAAATGGTCGCTTGGCGGCGCATAAGGCCTGTGCTCAAGGTTTAGGTATTCGTCGTATTCACAACCCTGTAACCGTCAACGATACTCCTGAAAATCGCGGCATGATTAATAAAATTAGCTACATGCTTAAAGTAGAAGAAGCCTAAGACAAATTATGAATTTAAACTCACTTAAACCAGCCGAAGGAAGTCGACCTAGTCGTAAGCGAGTGGGCCGAGGAATAGGTTCTGGCTCAGGCAAGACCTGCGGTCGTGGCCATAAAGGTCAGCATTCACGTTCGGGTGGATATCACAAAGTTGGTTTTGAAGGTGGTCAAATGCCTTTGCAAAGACGTTTACCAAAAGTAGGTTTTCGTTCTCGTAAAGGGTCATTGACCGCTGAAGTTCGATTGCACGAACTTGAATTAGTGGATGATGATGTGATTGATATGGATGCGCTTAAAGACGCTAAGTTAATTCCTGCAATGACTAAAAGAGTAAAAGTCATTCAATCTGGAAAGATTGAAAAAGCTGTTAAAACTAAAGGCTTGCATTTTACAGCGGGTGCAAAAAAAGCAGTTGAAGCTGCTGGAGGGACAATAGAAATATAATGTCTCGTGCTGCTGCTAATGTAGGTTCTCTTGCGGGTTTGGGCCAGGTATCCGAGCTACGTAAGCGTCTTTTATTCGTTTTATTTGCGCTAATTGTTTATCGCATTGGCACGTTTATCCCTGTGCCAGGAATAGACCCTGGTGCGATGAGCAGATTTTTTGAAGAGCAAAGCAGCACGATTTTGGGAATGTTCAATATGTTTTCTGGTGGCGCATTAGAGCGATTGAGCATTTTTGCCCTTGGAATCATGCCTTACATATCAGCATCTATCATCATGCAATTAATGAGTGCTGTGTTGCCGTCTCTTAAAGAGTTAAAGAAAGAAGGTGAAGCTGGGCGTAGAAAGATTACTCAGTACACACGTTATGGAACATTGTTTTTAGCTACTTTCCAAGCCATTGGTGTTTCTATTGCATTACAGAATCAGCAAATCGCATTATCACCTGGTGTTGGTTTTATGTTTACCGCAACTATTTCCTTAGTTACCGGTGCAATCTTTTTAATGTGGTTAGGTGAGCAAATTACCGAATACGGCATTGGTAATGGTATTTCTATCATTATTTTTGCCGGCATTGTAGCGGGTCTACCATCTGCAATTGGCGGCACCTTAGATTTAGTTTCTCAAGGCGCGATGGGCGAAGGATTTGCGCTATTTTTATTCCTAATGGCAATTTTAGTTACTGCATTCGTGATTTTTGTTGAACGTGCGCAAAGACGAATTACGGTCAACTACGCGCGTAGGCAACAAGGTAGAAAAATGTATGCTGCCCAGTCTTCACATTTGCCTTTAAAACTTAACATGTCTGGCGTAATTCCACCTATTTTTGCATCAAGTATTATTTTATTTCCAGCGACTTTATTACAGTGGACCAGTAGTGCTGAAGGAAACTTTTCGTTTTTAAATAGTATTGCTACTGCAATTTCTCCAGGACAACCTTTGTATGTAATGTTATATGCATTTGCAATTGTATTTTTCTGTTTCTTTTATACTGCAATCGTTTTTGATTCGCGTGAGACAGCAGATAATTTAAAGCGCTCTGGAGCCTTTATTCCAGGTATTCGTCCAGGTGACCAAACTGCTAATTATATAGATTCAGTTCTGACTCGCTTAACCGCTGTAGGTGCTGTCTACATTACATTAGTGTGTTTACTACCAGAATTTCTAATTTTGGAATTTGGTGTACCTTTTTATTTTGGCGGTACATCTTTGTTGATTATTGTTGTAGTAGTGATGGACTTTATGGCGCAGGTGCAAGCGCATTTAATGTCTCATCAGTATGAGGGCTTAATGAAGAAAGCAAATTTGAGAGGATCGGGGCGTAATAGGGCTCGTTAATAGAGTGTAGGAATTAAAGAAGAATTATGAAAGTACGAGCATCGGTTAAAAAAATGTGTCGCAATTGCAAAGTGATTCGCCGAAATGGTGTTGTGCGCGTGATTTGTAAAGACCCACGCCATAAGCAGCGACAAGGTTAAAATTAGATTTAGATTAAGGCATATATATAAATGGCACGTATAGCAGGAATTAATGTACCGGTACACAAACATACCGTTATAGCATTGACCTCTATTTATGGTATTGGTCGAGCGCTGTCGAACAAAATATGTGAGTCGGCAAATGTTGCACCCGATGCAAAGATAAAAGATCTCAGCGAAGATGAAGTCGGTCGACTGCGTACTGAAATTGCAAAGTATCGAGTGGAAGGTGATTTGCGTAGGGAGATCACAGTAAATATTAAAAGATTAATGGACCTGGGTACCTACAGAGGTATTCGCCACCGACGTGGATTACCGCTCCGTGGGCAACGCACACGTACTAATGCACGTACACGTAAAGGTCCCCGTAGACCAATTAAACGATAAGACTTGTTAATAATAGAGTTTAAAGAATATTCAATATGGCAAAAACACCAACACGTACACGAAAAAAGGTAAAACGCGTTGTAACAGATGGCGTTGCACATGTGCATGCATCTTTTAATAACACTATTGTGACAATAACTGATCGTCAAGGTAATGCGCTTTCATGGGCCACTTCTGGTGGTTCAGGATTCCGCGGTTCGCGTAAAAGTACACCCTTTGCTGCACAGGTTGCTGCAGATCGTGCTGGGCAAGCAGCATTAGAATATGGCTTGAAAAATTTGGAAGTGCGTATTAAAGGGCCAGGGCCGGGTCGTGAATCAGCGGTGCGCGCATTGCATGCAGTAGGTTATAAAATTACAAATATAAACGACATTACACCCATTCCTCATAATGGTTGTCGTCCACCGAAGCGTCGTCGTGTTTAAAGGTTGAAATTATGGCACGTTATTTAGGACCAAAATGCAAATTAAGTCGTCGTGAAGGCACCGACCTCATGTTGAAAGGTCGTGCACGACCACTTGATAGTAAATGTAAAATTGACAAACAACCCGGTCAGCATGGTGATAAGCGTGGTCGACCTTCTAACTATGGGATGCAACTACGTGAAAAGCAAAAATTGCGTCGAATTTACGGGGTGTTAGAGCGTCAGTTTAGGAACTATTATAAAAAAGCTTCACGCATAAAAGGTTCTACCGGTGAAAACTTATTGCAATTGCTTGAATGCAGATTAGACAATGTTCTTTATCGCATGGGCTTTGGGGTAACCCGTGCAGAATGTCGTCAACTTATTAGTCATAAAGCAATAATGGTAAATGGAGGTATCGTGAATATACCTTCTTATCACGTTTCACCAAGTGATGTGGTTGAAGTGAGGGAAAAAGCCAAGAAGCAGTTAAGAATACAGGATGCACTAAACACTGCGGAGCAGTTAGGTTTACCAGAATGGGTTGAGGTGGATATCAAGAAAATGCAAGGTACATTCAAATCCGTCCCAGAACGAGGAGATTTACCACCTGATATTAATGAATCACTCGTAGTTGAGTTGTATTCAAAGTAATCAGTAAGATTAGTTTTGCCAAATATATATTTAGTTATAAAGAGGGTTATCAATGGTTGCAACAAGTGAATTATTAAAGCCTAGAGTTGTTGATGTTCAAGTAACTGATGAATGTCATGCCAAAGTTGTACTTGAGCCGCTTGAGCGTGGTTTTGGTCATACTCTTGGTAATGCATTACGTCGAATTTTGTTGTCATCTATTCAAGGTTGCGCAGTGGTTGAGGTGCAAATTGATGGAGTGCTACACGAGTACACTGCTATTGAAGGTGTACAAGAAGATGTGGTGGACATCTTATTGAACCTAAAAGGTGTTGCCGCAGTAATGCATAACAAAAATGAAGCGATGTTAACTTTGCACAAGACGGGTCCAGGTGTTGCCACTGCAGGGGATATCGAAACCGACCATGATGTGGAGATCATTAACAAAGATCATGTAATTGCGCATTTGACTGAGCAAGGATCTTTAAGCATGACACTTAAGATTTCAAAAGGTCGTGGCTATCAACCGGCAACGCAACGAAGAAATGAAGATGATCGTGCTATCGGTTCATTATTATTAGACGCAAGTTTTAGTCCGGTTCGCAAGGTTGCTTATTCAGTCGATAGTGCTCGTGTGGAACAAAGAACTGACTTAGATAAACTCATCGTTGATTTAGAAACGAATGGAACAGTTGATCCAGAAGAAACTATTCGCAAGGCGGCAGGTATATTACAACAACAATTATCCGTATTTGTTGATTTGCAAGGCGATGAACAAGTTGAACAAGAGAAAACTGAGACAGAAATTGATCCGATACTGGTTCGTCCTGTAGACGATTTAGAATTAACTGTGCGTTCGGCAAATTGTTTGAAAGCAGAAAACATTTACTATATTGGTGATCTAATTCAACGCACTGAAGTGGAGTTATTAAAAACACCTAACTTGGGTAAAAAATCACTCACTGAAATTAAAGATGTTTTAGGCACACATGGATTATCATTAGGCATGCGTCTAGAAAACTGGCCGCCGGCCAATTTGCGCGAAGAACGTAAAGTTATTATTTAATTAAAATAGGAAATTGTTGTGAGACATCGAAAGTCGGGTCGACATTTAAATCGCAATAGCCCACATCGTAAAGCGATGATGAGTAATATGGCGACCTCGTTATTTTCACATGAAGTAATTAGAACTACTTTGCCAAAAGCAAAGGAGCTGCGCCGCTATGCAGAGCCACTTATTACTTTAGCAAAAGAAGATAGTGTCGATAAAAGACGTTTAGCTTTTTCGCGCTTACGCGATAAAGCTGCAGTTGGAAAATTATTTTCTGAACTTGGACCACGTTATAAAGAACGACCCGGAGGTTACACACGAATTCTTAAATGCGGCTTTCGTCCTGGTGACAATGCTCCTATGGCTCTCGTTGAACTCGTCGATCGCCCCCTCGAAGAATAATCTCTAAATAATTTACACAAAAAAGCCAGGGCATACCCTGGCTTTTTTATTTATGCTAATTTTTTATTTAAATTTTTATTATCGATAAGGGTGTTTTTTAAATAATGTCCAGTTGCTGAATTTTCGTGTCTAGAAATTTCCTCCGGCGTTCCTGTTGCAACTACATTTCCTCCTCTATGTCCTCCTTCAGGACCAAGGTCAATTATCCAATCCGCCGTTTTAATAACATCTAAGTTATGTTCGATAACAATGACCGTGTTACCCTTATCTCGCAGTCGATGTAAAACTTTCAATAACTGTTCGACATCATAGAAGTGTAAACCTGTTGTAGGTTCATCAAGTATATACAGTGTATTACCTGTACTTCGCTTAGAAAGTTCTCGTGATAATTTAACTCGTTGTGCTTCACCACCTGATAACGTGGTTGCACTTTGCCCAAGCGTAATATATGAGAGCCCAACATCCATTAAAGTATCTAATTTACGTTTTACAACTGGTATGGCATTAAAAAATTCCACTGCATCTTCAACAGTCATCTGTAGCACTTCATGTATATTTTTCTCTTTAAATAGAATCTCAAGAGTCTCACGGTTATAACGTTTGCCATGGCAAATATCACAAGGAACATAGATATCCGGAAGAAAATGCATTTCAACTTTAATTACGCCGTCACCTTGGCAGGCTTCACATCGTCCACCTTTAACATTAAAGCTGAATCTTCCCGGAGAATAACCACGAGAACGTGATTCTTGGGTATTGGCAAACAATTCGCGAATGGGTGTAAATAAGCCTGTATAAGTTGCAGGGTTTGAACGTGGTGTTCGTCCAATGGGGCTTTGATTAATATCTATAACTTTATCGATTTTATCTAAGCCCTTAATATCTTTGCATTCAGATGGGAGTAGTCCGGAGCCGTATATGTGCCTCATGCAGAACTTATATAAAGTATCATTGATAAGTGTCGATTTTCCTGACCCGGATACACCCGTGATAACTGTTAGTAAGCCTAAGGGGATTTCTACATTTATATTTTTTAGATTATTACCTGATGCTTTTACTATCTTAATCGTCTCACTTTTTTGAAATGGTAATCTCATTTCTGGCAGTGGAATCATTCTGTTACCCGAAAGATACTGTCCAGTTAGTGATGCAGAATTATTTTCGATATCTTCAGGAGCACCTTCTGCCACCACTTTACCGCCATGCACACCTGCACCTGGACCAATATCTAAAACATGGTCAGCGCTACGAATGGCTTCCTCATCGTGTTCAACAACAATTACAGTATTGCCTAATTCTTTTAGATAGTTGAGTGTATCAAGCAAGCGTTGGTTATCGCGTTGGTGCAAACCAATGGAGGGTTCATCAAGTATATAGGTCACGCCAACTAAACCCGATCCTATTTGACTAGCAAGGCGAATACGTTGCGCTTCTCCACCGGATAATGTGTCGGCACTTCTGTCAAGGGTCAAGTAGTCAAGGCCTACATTAACTAAGAATTTAAGTCGCTCGTTAATTTCATTTATTACTTTTTCACCCACTTTCGCAAGGTGACCCGGTAATTTCAGTTTTTGAAAAAAATTAAGGGCTTCTTCTGTAGACCAAGAAGTAACAGCGGGTAAGTTAACTTTTTGGATAAATACGTTTCTTGCTTCAGTATTTAATCTTTCGCCATTACAAGTCTGACAAGTTTGAGTGGTGAGATATTTACTAAGTTCTTCGCGTACCGCGCTGGATTCCGTCTCGTGAAAACGCCTGTCCATGTTTGGAATAATGCCCTCAAACGAATGCCAACGTTTATAGACTTTTCCTTTTTCGTTAGTGTATTTAAATTGAATCTCCTCATCTTCACTACCATAAAGAAGAATATCCTGTATTTCTTCTTCTAATTCATTATAAGGTGCTTCGATGTCAAATTCGTAGTGATCAGCAAGTGATTGGATCATGTTAAAATAATAGGCGTTGCGTCGATCCCAGCCGCGTATCGCTCCACCTGCCAGGCTAATATCATCATTTACAACCACTAGTTCAGGATCAAAAAATTCTTCAACACCCAGTCCATCGCAATCCTTACACGCTCCGACTGGGTTATTAAAAGAGAATAAACGTGGTTCCAGTTCATTCAGACTATATCCACATTTAGGACAAGCAAACTTCGCAGAAAAAACAAGTTCCGCCTCATCTGGATTATCCATTGAGCAAATTATTGCAATATCATCAGCAAGCTTTAATGCTGTTTCAAAGGACTCAGCTAATCGCGATTTTAAATTTTGCTTGATTTTGAATCGGTCAACGATTACTTCGATATTATGTTTGCGGCGTAAATCAAGCTTTGGAGGTGCATCCAACTCATAAATCTCTCCATCTATACGGGCACGAATGAATCCATCGGCTTGGAG
The DNA here is from genome assembly GCA_028279275.1 of Gammaproteobacteria bacterium. GTDB lineage: Bacteria > Pseudomonadota > Gammaproteobacteria > UBA4575 > UBA4575 > JABDMD01. The sequence continues at coordinate 16,531 of JANQOB010000016.1, forward strand.
TTTTGCAAGTAATTGAACATGCTCACCTTTGCGATTTTGAATGACCGGTGCAAGCAACATATATTTTTTATCTTCCTCAAAAGAAAGTACTTTATCCACCATTTGACTAATGGTTTGTGCATGAAGATCTATATGATGTGTGGGGCACCTTGGAGTGCCTGCTCTTGCATATAAAAGTCGAAGGTAGTCGTATATCTCAGTAATGGTGCCTACAGTTGAGCGTGGGTTATGAGAAGTTGCTTTTTGTTCTATAGATATCGAAGGAGATAAACCATCAATGGAATCTACATCGGGTTTATCCATGCGAGCCAAAAATTGCCGTGCATAAGCTGATAAAGATTCAACGTAACGTCTTTGACCTTCGGCAAAAATTGTGTCGAATGCAAGAGATGATTTTCCTGAACCTGATAATCCAGTAATTACAATTAATTTATCTCTAGGGAGATCGATATCGATATTTTGTAGATTATGAGTCCGTGCCCCACGGATACTAATTTTTTTCATTCCTTGGCTCGGTAAGTATCAAACCTACTAATATACTTGTATTTTAAGAAGAGAGTGAACTATTGATTGATATTCTTAGAGATATAGTGACTCATAGATCAGTAAATTAGCATATTTGATTCAACTAGATTCTTATAAGTAAAGTCTGATATGCGGATGGTTAAAAAACACACATCTATATAGAGGCCGTGTGTTTTAGAGTATAAGGACGTAAAATGTAAATTTATATAATTATACTTAATATATAGGTGGGTAAAGATGGCGAGAGGCGTAAATAAAGTGATATTGGTTGGAAATCTAGGACAGGATCCAGAAATCAAGTACATGCCCAGTGGGCAAGCCGTGTGCAATATTAGTGTTGCAACAACGGAGTCATGGAATGATAAAACCTCCGGGGAGAAAGTAGAGAAGACGGAGTGGCACCGAGTAGTATTTTTTCGCCGTTTAGCCGAAATAGCAGGCGAGTATTTACGCAAAGGATCCCAGGTATACGTAGAAGGGCGATTGCAAACAAGAAAATGGCAAGACCAAAGTGGTAATGATCGTTATACGACAGAAATAGTAGCGAATGAAATGCAGATGTTAGGTGGTAAAGGTGGTGGTGTAGCGTCAATGCCTGAATCTAATTCACCAGCTTCACAACCTGAGCCGGTGGCAGCAGGTTCATCGGATGATTTCGATGATGATATTCCGTTTTGATTAGTAATCACTTTTTTTATGAAAAAGTTAATGGCTCGCTAAAATATAAACTTTCAATATATAAACGCTTTACATTAATTATTAAGTTTGTGGCAACATGCCACTATTGTTTTGATATTGTCTAATAAAGAATTAAAAAAATGATCCAGTATCCTGATCCAATCGTTGATCGCAAGATTCGTTTTTCTCTTGTAGGTTGCGGACGAATTTCTAAAAATCATTTTAATGCAATTAAATCACACTCTGATCGTGCTGAACTTGTTGGTATTTGTGATGTAGACCCTGCTGCATTACGGCAGGCAGAGTCAGAAACTGGAGCAACACCATACAAAAGCTTCCCTGATCTACTAAAAAAATCAAACGCTGATGCAGTAATTTTATCTACACCATCTGGATTGCACCCGGACCAGACAATAGCTATTGCTGCTGCAGGTAAACACGTTATTACTGAAAAACCAATGGCGACTCGTTGGCATGATGGATTGCGGATGGTTAAAGCGTGTGATGATTCAAATGTGCGATTATTTGTAGTAAAACAGAATAGAAGAAATTCAACTCTGCAAATGTTAAAAAATGCGATTGATAAAGGACGATTTGGTCGAATTTATATGGTTAATTTAAATGTATTTTGGACAAGGCCACAAGAATATTATGATAGCGCTGCTTGGAGAGGGACGTGGGAGTTTGATGGTGGTGCATTCATGAATCAAGCGAGTCACTATGTTGATCTATTAGATTGGTTGATAGGACCAATTGAAAGCATGCAAGCTTATACTGCGACACTTGCAAGAAATATTGAAGTTGAAGACACGGGTGTGATCAGTGTCAAGTGGCGTTCAGGGGCTTTGGGATCGATGAATGTGACCATGCTTACTTACCCTAAAAATCTTGAAGGTAGCATCACAATAATAGGAGAAAAAGGGACAGCGCGTATTGGAGGAGTGGCTGTTAATGAAATTCAACATTGGGAGTTTTCGGAGTCTTCAGAGGATGATCAGCGGATTCAAGAGGCAAGCTATGAAACAACATCAGTATATGGCTTTGGTCACCCTTTGTATTATGACAATGTAATCAATGTTTTGAGGGGAGAAGCTGAGCCTGAAACGGATGGTAGAGAAGGCTTAAAATCTCTAGAAGTTCTCATCGCAGCATATTTGTCTGCTAAAGATGGTAAGAGAGTAGCACTTCCTTTGGACTACTAATGACTGATATTACAATTCATCCAACTGCAATTGTTGATGATGGTGCGAAAATTGGTAAGGGTACGCGAGTGTGGCACTGGGCACATATTTGTGGCGGAGCAAAAATTGGAAAAAATTGCTCATTTGGTCAGAATACGTTTGTAGGTAATGATGTTGTCATTGGTAACAATGTCAAAGTTCAAAACAATGTCTCTGTATATGATGCAGTAACAATTGAAGACGATGTTTTTTGCGGGCCTAGTATGGTCTTCACAAATGTCTATAATCCTAGGTCTAAAATTGAGCGTAAAAGCGAATACCTTGATACCTTAGTTAAAAAAGGGGCTACTTTAGGGGCCAACTGTACTATTGTATGTGGTGTGACAGTCGGGCAGTTTGCATTTGTTGGTGCAGGAGCTGTTGTGAATAAAGATATACCGGCTTATGCCTTAATGATAGGGGTACCAGCTCGCCAGATTGGATGGATGAGTGAGTATGGTGAGCAGTTAGATTTACCGCTTGAAGGAGATGCTATTACAGTTTGCTCACATACAGGTCAGAGATATAAACTTGAAAATTCAATATGTAAATTACACTCTGATCACTAAAGTTGGCTCAAGGCTTCTGCTAGGTAAAAATTAATAGCAATTTAAGTTCAATATTCTCTAATTGAGAAAGATATTGCACATTCTTAGTCCACAAATATATTCACACCTAGAAGTGAGATCAGAATAGTTCCAATATTTTGCGCATTGCGATTAAATAACTCTTAAATGAAAACGTATGACTTTATTGTCATTGGCTTAATACCAATATACAAACTTAAAGAAAAATACGTAAATAATATTATTTTAATTCTGGAAATATAAAAATACGTTGATTTGGGTGCAAGCGTAAGCGATTGTGGTCTATCTCATTCAAGAATTTTTTATAAACAAATTATAGGTTAAATTTATGGATTTAGAAGGTAAGAGGTTTTTATTGATTGGAGGTGCTGGTTTAATCGGATCACATACAGTTGATGAATTGTTAAAAGAAGATGTAAAAGAAATTTTAATTTACGATAATTTTACAAGAGGTCGAGAAGAAAATATTAAAGACGCTTTAGCGGATCCTAGAGTTAAAATATTCCAATTAGGCGGAGACTTGCTGCACCGTGATATTCTTGATAAAGCAATGAAGGATATTGATGGTGTATTTCATTTTGCTGCACTCTGGTTATTGCATTGCTGGGATTATCCTCGTTCTGCATTTGAAGTTAATATTGGTGGCACATTCAATGTCTTGGAAGCCGTTATAAATAATGGTGTAAAACGCTTAGTCTATTCGTCATCTGCTTCAGTATATGGTGATGCAATTGAAGAACCCATGTTGGAAGATCATCCATACAACAACACAAACTTTTACGGCGCTACAAAAATTGCGGGTGAACATATGTGTAGATCTCTTTATCATCGTTACAATGACACAGAGCAGCATTTTGATTACGTAGGACTTAGATATATGAACGTATATGGTGCAAGGCAAGATTATAAAGGTGCTTATATTGCTGTCATTATGAAAATTCTAGATCGGTTAGATGCTGGGCAGCCTCCTGTAGTTTATGGAGATGGTTCTCAAGCATATGACTTTATATATGTAAGTGATTGCGGGCGTGCAAATGTAGCTGCAATGAAGTCAGATGCAACCGACTCATTCTATAATGTTGGCACAGGGTTGAGAACGAGTATTAAAGAATTGGCAGAAATGGTGTTGGAAATAACAGGTTCCAATTTAAAGATTCAATATGAACCGGGTGGATTAACCTTTGTTAAAAATCGGATTGGAAGCCCATTGAGGGCGGAGCAAGAAATAGATTTTAAGGCGAAAATTGATTTGCGAGATGGGTTAGCAAAATTAATAGAATGGCGGGATAGTCATAAAGAAGAAGTAGCAAGCCGCCAACGTGCATCAAGTCTCTAAAATGCCATCTAAACGCACTATCCATATATCTCAGCCCAGTTTGGGTGATGACGAGTGGCAAGCCTTAAAAGAACCAATTGAATCAGGTTGGTTGACGCAAGGCCCTAAAGTGGCCGAGTTTGAAAGTAAATTTGCAGAATTACATAAGGTCAAATACGCAATTGCTACTACTAGTTGCACAACGGGCCTTCATTTAATTCTTGCAGCATTAGGTGTGGGACCCAATGACGAAGTAATTATTCCAGCTTTTACCTGGGTAGCTACTGCAAATGTGGTTATGTATTGCGGGGCAAAACCAGTGTTCGTAGATGTGGATGCAAATACCTACAACATCGATCCAACGAAGATTGCAGAAAAGATTACAAATCGAACAAAAGCAATTATTGCAGTGCATTTATTTGGATTATGTGCTGATATTGATGCAATAAAGTTAATTGCCCCTGGTATTCCAATAGTAGAAGATGCAGCTTGTGCTGCTGCAGCTATGTATAAAGGTAGATATGCTGGTAGTTTAGGTGTCGCGGGATCATTTTCTTTTCATCCCAGGAAATCAATAACAACTGGTGAAGGAGGTATGGTTACTTCTAATGATGAGGCCTTGGTTGAGCGAATGATACAACTACGTAATCATGGCGCATCAATTTCTGAAGAGCAAAGACATGCTGGACCAAAGCCATATATATTGCCCGAATTCAATATGTTGGGATACAACTATCGAATGACAGATCTTCAGGGTGCTGTAGGGTTGGTTCAGCTAAAAAAGTTGAATCAATTTATAGATGAGCGCGCAAAATGGGCTGCATACTATAATAAAAATTTGAGAGGCATACCTTGGTTGAGGTTGCCTGCGGAACCAGAAGATGGTCGTCATGCATGGCAGGCTTATGTAACATTTATTAACCCCAAAAAAGCTTCGGTGACTCGCAACGAAGTAATGGAAAAACTACAAGACCAAGGAATAGCGACACGTCCTGGCACACATGCTATTCATATGTTGAATTACTATCGTGAAACTTATGGCTTTGAGCCAGAGGATTTTCAAAATGCCAGAGACTGTGATCGACAGAGTATGGCAATACCGTTGCATAATACAATGTGTTCTGATGATTATGATCGTGTTATTGATGCATTACAGTCATTAAGATAAGTTTTTTTAATCAATTAAATTATTTATGAAAACAATCTCTGAAGAATTATTAAACGCTATAAATTATGATTTAAGATCATTTCAGATAATATCTTCAAATTTTATTGTATTTAAATCACTAAGCTGTTCAAGTACACAAGTTCAAACGAAAGAAGCTTTTTCTAACAAGTGGGGAGAGGTAGACTATGAAAGTATAGACTTTAAAAAATCTCAAGACCATCAGCGGAGATGGTATCTTGATTTATATGGATTCAATAGCGAAATGGATTTAAAGGATTATTTAACCGGGTTGGAATACGTGTTAGATGCTGGTGCGGGCGCTTGTGGTAAAGCAGCATGGTTTGCACATTTGAGTCCAAAGACAAAAATAATTGCAGTCGACATTTCGGATTCATTACATGCTGCAGCTGAGTATTACAAATCAATTAAAAACTTATATTTTATACAATGTGATATATCAAATTTAAAATTTTTTGAAGATAGTCTCTTTGATTATATCTCATGTGACCAAGTAATTCATCATACATCAAATCCTTACAATGTATTTTCAGAATTAATTCGTGTTTTAAAACAAAATCACGACATATCAGTTTATGTTTATAGAAAAAAAGCGATTCCAAGGGAGTTGTTAGATGATTATTTTCGTGATTATTGTACAAATTTAACCCATGAAGAACTGAGTTCTTTATCTGAACAGCTCACAGAACTAGGCCGTAGTTTAAGTGAGTGCGAAAAAGAATTTAATTTTCCAAATATTCCATTACTTGGTATTGAGGGAGGTAAGTCGACGGTACAGCGGTTCGTCTACTGGAATTTCATAAAATGTTTTTGGAATCCAAGCTTAGGGTATAAAAATTCAAAACTATGTAATTATGATTGGTACTCTCCATCACAAGCATATCGCTATTCTAAAAAAGAATTTAAAGAGTGGATAACTCAACATAAGTTAGAAGAATTATATTTTCACGCTGAAAATGCTTGCTATAGTGGCCGCTTTAAAAAGAATAGTTTTTGATTGCTACTATATTTATTAAATTATTATGTGTGGTATTGCTGGTGTACTTAATCTAAATGGTGAAGCAGTGTCTCCTGTTGTAATTGGTAAAATGACAGATGCAATTGCTCATCGAGGGCCAGACGGAGAGGGATTTTTTACTGAAAAATATATTGGACTTGGTCATCGAAGACTCGCGATAATAGATTTAAGTCCTGCAGGCCACCAACCTATGCATAGTTGGGATGGTCGTTATATCATTACGTATAATGGTGAAGTTTATAATTTTCGAGAGTTAAGAGTCGAATTAGAGTCACTGGGATATCAGTTTCATTCTCAAACTGATGCTGAAGTTGTAGTAAATGCTTGGGCACAATGGGGTAAAAAAGCTCTTCTTAAATTCAACGGGATGTTTGCTTTTGCAGTTTGGGATAAAGAAAATCGACAACTTACATTAGTAAGAGATCGTTACGGGATAAAACCTCTTTACTATACACATCAAGATGACATCATTCTATTTGGTTCTGAAGTCAAGGCCATATTGGCTCATCCTAAGTATCAATCGGATTTAGATAAGTCAGCACTTTTAGAATATTTTACATTCCAGAATAATTTTACGGACCGCACACTATTTAAAGATGTAAAACTATTTCCTGCAGGTCATTTTTTAACAATTGACATGTCTAAAAACGAGTTGCCCTCTCCTGAAATATATTGGGATTTTGACTTTCGTGAACCTGTAAAGGTGTTAGACGAAGAAGAATATATTGAAGAGCTTGACCGGCTATTTAATCAAGCTGTGTGTCGACAACTAGTCAGTGATGTTGAGATAGGTGCTTACCTTAGTGGTGGTATTGATTCAGGATCGATCACTGCTGTTGCAGCTTCACAATTTCCATATTTAAAAAGTTTCACATGTGGTTTTGATTTGAATTCAGCCTCGGGGCTTGAGATGGGATACGACGAACGAGAAGCTGCAGAACATATGTCTTACTTATTCAAGACTGAGCATTATGAGATGGTTTTAAAAGCAGGGGACATGGAGCGTATTTTACCAAAGCATGCCTGGCATATTGAAGAGCCAAGAGTTGGGCAAAGCTACCCAAATTATTATATCGCACAGCTAGCAAGTAAATTTGTGAAGGTTGCATTAGCTGGAGTGGGGGGCGATGAAATTTTTGGTGGATACCCTTGGCGCTATTATAGAGCAGTAGTTAATAATGATTTTGAGCATTATGTTGATAAATATTATGCATTTTGGCAGAGGTTAATACCTAATAGTAAAATTAAGCAAGTATTTAGCCCAATTCAGAATGAAGTTAAAGATGTCTGGACGCGTGATATTTTCCGTGATGTATTTAACAAGCATGCGTCCAAACTCACATGTCCAGAAGATTATGTAAATCATTCATTATACTTTGAGGCTAAAACTTTTCTACATAGTTTGCTGGTTGTTGAGGATAAGTTAAGTATGGCACATGGTTTGGAAACACGCGTGCCATTTCTAGATAATGATTTAGTAGATTTTGCAATGCATGTACCGGTTAAGTATAAGTTAGGTAACTTGAGTGAAATAGTGCGTTTAAATGAAAATGAACCTGGGCTAAAAACATCACGTTACTTTAATAAGACACGTGACGGAAAGTTACTTCTTCGTAATGCCATGAAACGTTATCTACCACCAATGTTCACTGACGGATTAAAACAGGGTTTCTCTGCACCTGATGCAAGCTGGTTTCGTGGTGAGAGCATAGATTATGTGCGACGCAAATTAAAGAATAAGAATGCAGATATATATTCATTTTTAAATTATAAGGAGGTTCAAATTCTAATAGACGAGCATTTAGAGGGTAAAAATAATCGACGCCTATTTGTCTGGTCGTTACTTTGTTTTGAAAATTTTTGTCAAAATTATTTATAAAATAATTTATAAATTTCATATGTATATAGTTATATAATAATGCGTGAAATTGATAATATAAAGCGCGTAGAGAATCTAATATCACATGCAGTTCAAGATTTCGAATTAAACTTAAAAGGAATATCAGTATTAACTGAGGCTGCAACTGGACCATATTTCGTTACACCTCTAATTGCAGCAATTGCTGGCGCATCAACAGTTATCGCAGTAACAAGTGATTCAAAGTATGGACGAGCTATTGATATTTCAAATTATGTTAATGAATTGGCGTTAAGATTTGGGGTTCGTGATCAAGTATTTGTTACAGCTGAACCAGCTCATATTTATGCAAATGAATCTGATTTGATAACAAATTTAGGTTTTGTGCGTCCAATTAATAAAATGTTCATACAGAAGCTTAAAAAAAATACAGCTATCTCGTTAATGTGTGAGCCGTGGGAGTATAGAAACGAAGATGTTGATACTGAAGCATGCAATATATACGATATAGCAGTTGCAGGTACAAATGAATCACATCAAAAATTAAAGATTTTTCGTTATGTCGGGATGACTGCACTCAAGATACTATTGCAGTCTGAAATAGAGGTGTTTCGATCAAAGATTTTAATAATTGGGTCAGGCGTATTTGGTGATGAGATAGAATTTGTTCTCAATCAAAATGGAGCTCACGTTATCAGAATAAATCCTTCATCAGCAATGGAGGCTAAAGAACATCTAGCAAATTCTGATGCAATTGTACTTGCAGAGCATCACGAAAAACAGTGTTTGATAGGTGGTGATACTGGCATTCCGTGCAAATGGTTAGAGGACGCTGGTATTCTTGTTGTCCATATTTGTGGGGAAGTAAATTTAAATAAGAAAGAACAAAATAAAATTAGGATATATCCAAATTTAATTGCAAATATGGGCTACATGTCAGTAGCGACAGACTACGTAGGTCCAAAACCAGTAGTCGATTTACATACCGCTGGCCTGAAAGTTGGTGAACTCCTAATACGCAATCAAAGAGAGTATTTAGATACAGGGAAAGCAATTTCAAAAGCTGTTGCGAGTGGTTTAGCTTTAGCAATTCAAAATAGTTAGAATTATAAATGCGTGGAAAATATAAGCTTAGTGATTACTTTTCTGACTATGAACAGTATGGTGAAATTTATTTTGATCAATTATCTGTGGTTGATACATTAATAAAAAATTCATTAGTATATGTTGAAAAATCACGATATTTAGACATAGCGGAAACTAACAAAAATATATCCGGTATTATTATACATAAAGAACTATTTAGTAAGTGTAAAACAAAGAATGGTGTTGTTATCTCAAATCATCCAAAATTTGATTTTTGGAATCTACATAATTTAATGCTGAAAAAAGGATTACTAAAACTTCGTTTTGAAGCAGGCGTAGGGGAAAACTGCAATATTCATCCCTCGGCCATTGTCTCAGGTATCAGCAAATTAGGTAATAATGTTAAGGTTGGTGAGGGAGCAGTAATAAAAGAATACAGTATCATAGGTGATAATTCTCTAATAGCTTCTGGAGTTATCATTGGATCGGATGGGTTACAGACATGTACAAAATATAATAAAAAAATATTTGTCAGTCATGCGGGAGGAGTAAGAATTGGTCAAAATGTTCATATATTAGCTAATTCTGTTGTAGCAAGGGCGGTTGAATTAAGTTATACAGAAATAGGCAGTAACACAATGATAGGACCACTATGTGGCATTGGTCATAGCAGTGAAATCGGTGATAATTGTGACATTGCAGGTAATACTCTGATTGGCGGAAGCGTAATTCTTGGAAATAATGTTTGGATAGGGCCAAGCTCAACTATTAAAGACGGCGTGAATGTTGGTGAAAATGCAAAAATTAAGTTGGGTAGTGTTGTTGTTAAAGATGTTGAAAGCGGTGAAGTAGTATCAGGAAATTTTGCATATAATCACAAAAAGCGCTTAAGGTCTCATGTGGGTAAAAGTGGTTAGTGATAGAGAAAGATGTAAAATTTCAATTTAAAGGGTCTCGAAATTATGTTCAAGGTCCAGATATCTTTAATGAAATCTTAACCTTTTTTTCTAGCGAGGAAATTTCAGACCTTCAATTAAATATCTATAAAGTGATTCGTAGCCAAATCTGTAAAGCTTATTTTTCTAATAGTGAGTCACAAATCAGAAATATTGAGCAATATGAAGCTCAGTGCACACTCAAGGTGAATGGAGAACTAACCTGGGTAAGGATAGTTTCTAAATCTGATAACCAAGCTGCAATAATTTCGTATCCTTATGATGAGGAGAAAGTGTTAAGTTTGTGCAAAGTTTACGATAATACAATTAATCTTCTAGAGAAAAGTCCATATACGTTTATAGAAACTGTGGTAGCAATGAATAAATATCTTCATCAATGTCTTTTTCAATCAGTAGAAGGTAGGTGGCTATTTGTTCGTCTTGACTTGCCGAAAGTTTTATATGATAGGGACTGTATTAGTGTGGTACTGAAGCATAACTTAAATTATCGACTCACTAAGAGTGAAATTCATTTGAAAAATATAGTAATTGGAGAAATTTACTTCTCGTTATCAACATGATTGGAATAGAAGCAATTGGTACTTATTTACCTATGGGGCGTGTAGATAATACTACACGATTAGATTTTTTCGGAATTGATAAAAAATTTCTTGAAGAAAAGACAGGTATGTTGAAAGTTGCTATTAAAAGTCCTAATGAAGAAACTTCCGATCTCTGTGTCCAGGCTTACAGTAATTTACGTGAGTTAATCGAATTTAATAGTAGTCATATTGACTGTATTATCGTGTGTACACAGAACCCTGATAGTTATGGTTTGCCTCACACATCAGCGGTTGTCCATGGAAAACTTAAGCTTAATGATCATTGTTCTGCATTTGATATCTCATTAGGATGTTCGGGTTTCGTATATGGCCTGTCTATCATCCAATCGTTTATGCAATTCAATGATTTTCGAAAAGGTATCTTATTTACTGCTGATCCTTATTCAAAGGTTATTGATCCAAATGATAAAAATGTTTCTCTACTTTTTGGTGATGGAGCAACTGCTACTTTGCTAGGTGATGATGCTGAGTGGACAGCTGGTAAATTTTTATTGGGCACACGAGGTACAGGAAATGATGCAATTCGTATCCGCGATGAAGACCGGATTTTAGAGATGAACGGAAGAAGTGTCTTGTCATTTTCTGTAACAACGGTTCCAGATAATATAAATGAGATGTTAATTAAGAACGATACAGACATTAATGAAGTGGATTGTTTTGTTTTACATCAAGGGAGTAGATATATCATTAAATTATTAACCGAAAATCTTGGAGTAAGTAGTGATAAAGTCCTATTTTGTGCAGAAGATTATGGTAATACAGTTTCTTCATCAATCCCTATGATATTGAAAAGACTAGATCAGAAATACAAAAAAGTAGTTATTGCAGGATTCGGTGTTGGGTTATCATGGGGAAGTACAATTTTAACAAAAAATATTAGAGATTGAGTCATGCAAGTAACTGCGGAAGAAATTAGAAAAATAATATCCTCGTCGAAAATTATACCTGACCCTTCTAAAATATCTGATGATACTAATCTACATGAAATTGGTATTGATTCACTAGATATCTTTACCCTTTATCTAAAAATTGAAGAACACTTCAATATCAAAATCCCTGATGATGATGTTGATCGTTTAACCGATATAAACTTAATAGTTACATACATTAATTCAAAACTATAATTTAAGAATATTGTATTTTAAAAATAAAATCTAAAATCTTTTTGATTCATAATAATATAATCAGAAATATTTTCTACATATTTATTAATATATGAAATAAGCCATAATTTAAATAAGTTAATGAAAATATTTATTGGTATGGTTGAAATTGCGAATAATATTAATGAATTCGCAGAAAGTTTGAAAAAGAATAATCATGAGGTAGAGACCTTGTGTTTAGTTAAAAATCATTATTATGATGAAAACCATTATGATCATTCTCTGGATACGCTATATAAGTTTATAAAAGTTAAATACATCAGGCATATAGCTTTTTCGCTTATATTATTCGTGTACTTTCTTTATTTTTCATTTAAATGCGAAATTTTTATTTTCACTTGGAATATTACTTTTTTACCTTTCAAATTAGATTTATGGATATTAAAGTTATTAGGAAAAAAGGTAATCATATTCAATTGTGGTGACGATGTAAGATATCGACCAATTCAGCTAAAAATAGAAAAGATGTATGGTCTTAATAGTTTTTTTGAGCAAGATCCAGAATTAATAAGAGAATATAACAAAGGAGGAATAAGTTTTAATAAAGCATTTTTTTCACAAAGATTAGAAGAGTTGTCTGGTGCTAAAATAATATCATTACGGAGTCAAGCAACATTTCAAAAGAATCCTCTTATTATATTTAGATTTCCTGTGCATAAATTACTTGCTAATCCAAAAAGCCCTAATAATAAGCTTGTAATTGTACATGCACCTACCAATACTGTTTTTAAAGGAACGAAGTATGTAGATGAAGTAGTAAAAAATTTAGAAAAAAAAGGTTTCAACTTTGAGTATAGAAAAATTCAATCTAAAACAAACGATTATTTAATTAAAAATTTGATGGCAGCAGATATATTAATAGACCAACCCGGAAAGTGGATAGGAAGACTTGCTGCAGAGGCAATGGCGGCAGGTTGTATTGTAATAGGAGGTAATCGAAAATCATTTATCGGGACAGTAATAGATTCACCAGTTATCCAGTTCGAAACTGATATTGAAGACTTAGAAAGGAAATTAACTGAACTACTTTCTAATAGAAAATTATGTGAAAAAATTATGTTAAATTCTTATAGCTTTTGGAAGAAGTACTATTCGTATGAATCATTTGCAAAATACATTGAGGAAATCTTAAATAAATCCGCTGAGAAGTTTTATCCTCGATCAGATTACAAATCGCATCTTTTAAATTGTAGTGAAAATAAATATCAAAAAACAGTTATAAAATATCTATATTAAATTTATGCCTAGTAATACAATAGATATAAATAAGTGTTAAATAGTTTTCTTAAAGACAGCATTACATATGCGATACCTGCCTTGTTATCTAGAGGCATTGGCTTATTTTTACTACCAATATATACAAGATATCTAAGTCCGCAGGAATATGGTGTAATAGAACTTTTAACAATTTTATTTGCAATATTAAATATCTTAATTCCTTTAGAAATAACTCAGGCAGAAGCAAGATTGCTGCCTGATGCAAAAATGAAAATTATCAAAAAGCAGTTGGCATCAACTGCTTTTTGGTTTACGGCAATTGGATTTAGTAATGTTGCAGTAATTATATGGGTACATTCTACTAGCTTTAGCTTAAGTTTATTTGGAAGCGAAAAATATAATCTAGATTTAAGAGTTGCGTCACTTTCTATGATTGTTAATGCATTGTTCTATGTAGTGCAAAATCATTTACGATGGTGTCTTCTTGCCCGTGAATCAGCTTTTGTCGGAATTATTTATTCAATATTAGTCGCATTCATATCAATATATTTAGTTGTTGTTCTAAAATTAGGCGTGACTGGTGTGCTAGTGGGTCAATTAATTAGTGGAATGTTAGCGTTAATAATAGGTATTACTTTATCATTTAAAAATATTCCAATCACATTTTTATTCAAGTTCTCAAAATTGAAAGAAATGCTTGTTTATTCAACCCCTCTTGTGTTTTCTGGTATTGCAGTATACATAAATACTTATATCGATAGATGGTTAATAAATGCGTTTCTTGGGGTGGATGATGTAGGTATATATGGCGTTGCATATCGTGTTGCACTTATACCTGGATTAGTCATGTACGCATTTCAAATGGCGTTAGCACCACTTATTTTTCATAATTATAGTAAGAACGAGACACCATCAAATATATCTAGGCTCTTTAATTATTTTCTTGTAATAATTTTACCAGTATTGTTAATAATCAGCCTATTCGCAGATGATTTTATAAGGTTACTGACTACTGAGCAATTTTATAGCGCATCAGAATTAGTTTTCATTCTTTGTATTTCAATAGTGTTTATGAATATGTATATCTTTTTCCCAGGGCTTGGGATCAAGAAATTAACCTCACGAATCGCAGTAATAAATATTTTTGCCTCTACGACAAATGTAATTTTTAATATTATATTAATACCTAAACTTGGCATAAAAGGCGCCGCAATATCTACTTTGATTGGTTCTATAGCTATGGCGGTTCTTTATTATTATTGGGGTAACAAAAAGTATAAGATTCCTTATGATTATAAAAATATTATTTTATCATTAATTATATTAAGCACATTTATTTTATTTTTTAATATATTTGAATTCAATATCATTCAATTAATTCTATTCATAATTGTTTTTATAAGTATGTTATTTTTTTTACTTTTTTCCTCAGAAGAAAAAAAAGAAATATTTGACAGACTGTCTAAAATTAACATAGCAAACAAGTAATAACAGTAATATATATGTGTGGAATTACAGTTGTTGTGACAAACGGGGATTGCAAGTACCCCAAAACTATTACAGAAGCAGCTTTAGATGGTTTAAGGCACAGAGGGCCAGATGATAAAGGCATTCTAGCTGTTAGCAAAGATAAAATAAATTATCCAGAGGAAGAAGAGCTAGAAATAATCAATCCGTCAGTTACTTTTTTTCATAGAAGATTATCTATCATCGACCTTTCGAAAGCAGGTCGGCAACCAATGAGCACAATTTGCAACAGATATCATATTGTATTTAATGGTGAAGTCTATAATTATTTGGAACTTAAAACTGAATTGATTGCAAAAGGTTATCAATTTAGATCAGACTCTGACACAGAAGTTATCCTTAATTCGTATAAAGAATGGAAAGAAGAATGTCTTAATAAATTTATAGGGATGTTTGCCATTATTATATTGGATACACTTCAAAGTAAGTTATTTGTGGCACGTGATCAATTTGGTATAAAGCCTTTATATTATTGCTTTTGGAAAGGAGGCATTGCTTTTTCATCAGAAATCGGGCCTCTTTTAACTTTGGATGGTGTTAGTAAAAAAGCAAATCCACAGAGAGTTTATGAATATTTGCGCTTTAGTTTAACTGATTATGGTTCTGAAACGTTATATGAAGATATCAAACAAGTACCACCTTCACACTGGTTCCATGTTGATACAAAAAGCATAAAGATTCAAAATTCTACAAAATATTGGTCCATTTCACTAAATAATAAGTCAGAGTTAGATTATAAAGCTGCCGCAAAAAAATTGAGAAATCTTTTTCTTGAAAGTATCGAGCTTCACTTAAGAAGTGATGTGGTCGTGGGTTCTGCATTATCAGGAGGTATTGATTCTTCAGCAATTGTTTGTGCAATCCGCCATTTAAGGTCTGATGCAGAAATTCATACTTTTAGCTTCATCGCCGAAGATCAAAAAATTTCAGAAGAATTGTGGGTGGATTTGGTCTCAAAGCATGTTGGGTCAAAGACTCACAAAGTTTACGCAAACCAAGATATGCTGATATCCGATATTGATTCATTACTTATAACACAAGGGGAACCGTTTGCGAGTACGAGTATTTATGCACAAAACCAAGTATTTAAGACGGCAAGTCAAATGGGCATAAAAGTAATGTTAGATGGTCAAGGTGCTGATGAAATACTAGCGGGTTATTCACGTTATCAGGGTGCTAGATTTGGATCACTACTAAAAAGTGGAAATATTTTTAGTGCATCAAGCTTCATAAAACATTCATCAAATTGGCCGGGTAGAAGCAAGTCTGAAATCTTTAAGAGAGGCGTTCGTCATTTATTACCTCCGTTTTTATTACCATTTGCAATGAAGGTAGTGGGTCATAGAGTGGATTCTGAATGGTTGAATATGAATTGGTTTCACAATCAAAACGTAAATTATAAGATTCCAGGTAGAAATGACTGTATAAAATATTGTTTGAAAGAAAACTTAGTTAATGATATCGAAAATGTAAGCCTTCCACATCTGTTGAGATTTGAGGATAGAAATTCAATGACATATTCGGTTGAGAGTCGCGTACCATTCTTGACGACTAAAATTGTTGAGTTTATTTTTAGTTTGCCAGAGTATTATTTAATCGATGATAGTGGCACTAGTAAAGCAATTTTTAGAGAAGCAATGCGAGGTATTGTGCCTGATAAAATATTAGATAGAAAAGATAAGATTGGATTTCAAACACCTGAGCTAAGTTGGTTGCGAAAAATACAGCCATGGATAGAAGAAACTCTTAATCATTCGTCAAAACTACCTGTATTCAATGAAGCTAAACTTGTAGATGAATGGGAGAATATATTATCAGGAAAACGTCCTTTTGATTTTAGACTTTGGAGATGGATTGATTATTCAAAATGGAGCGAATTAAATGGAATACAATATAAATAAGAATTTTAATAATTGAAGAAAAGTATGATTCTAGTGTTTTTTAATTCCACAGAGACAGTTTTCCACGCATCAAGAGGTTTTCTTAAAGTTCAAATTTAATAGCTATGTAGATATGGATGAGTAACAAATTAAAAAAATTTTAAATAAAGTATAATTAAAGAAGTAGCCAATAAAATATTGCTCAAAATTTATCATAATTTATAGATCTTTCTGGTCGATTCATTTATTAAAGATATTAAGTTACATATCTACGAAAAGACATAATCACCCAAACATTGGTTCATTCAATCATGATTTTACATAACAGTATTTATGAATCTCAAAAAGACAAGATATTTAGTCAGGAAAATATTCGCGTCTTATTCTGAGAAATTTAATGATTAATGTCTTAACAGTCGGTCATCCACGTTTTGATACTCGTATCTGGATAAAAGAAATTACATCTTTAGTTAATGCTGGCTATAGGGTGAGATATCATGTTGCGGATGGTGCCGGTAATCAAATGGAAAATGGCGTTGAAATTATTGATTATGGGTTAATTTCATCTGGTAGTGGAATATGGTTTCGACTAAAGAGCATGTTCAAGATCGTATCTCGCTCCGGTCTAAAACGAGGAGATTGGGTACATTTCCATGATAGTATTTTTGTACCTTTTGCATTGCTTATGGCATTAAAAGGTTGTCGAATTATATATGATGTTCATGAAGATTATCCTAGACAAGTGTTATATTCTAGATTTCCAAAAAGCATTAAAGTTGTTTGGAGTATGGTCCTTGAGAGTTTAGAGTGGTTGTCAAATTATTTTTTCATAGCATATATTACTGCTACACCCGTAATAGCTGAGCGCTTTCGTAATGATAAAACCTGGATAATTCACAACTTTCCATTACTAAATGAATTGCAAAATGAGAGTTCGCAACAAGGCAAACCTAAGGAAGATTATTTTATTTACATAGGTGGACTTGCCGAAGTAAGAGGTGTAAAAGAAATGGTTGATGCGGTTGATAGTGCTGTAAAAGTTAATCCTAACATTAAGCTTGCGTTGGGTGGAAATTATTCATCGAGCTCTCTCAGAAATGAACTCAAATGTAAAGCAGGATGGAAATATACATGTGAACTTGGCTGGCTCTCTAGGGAGCAGGTCGCTTCATGGTTATCTATGAGTAAAGCAGGCTTAGTTACTTTACATCCAATTAAAAATTATCCTGAGGCTTATCCGGTAAAACTTTTTGAGTACATGTCTGCTGGTTTGCCTGTTATAGCTTCTGACTTTCCTTTATGGAATCAAATAATTAATAAAGCCGGTTGCGGTATTCTCGTAAACCCACTTGACCCCATAGCAATATCTAGGGCGATGCTATGGATTGTGGATAACCCTGAGGAAGCTACCAAAATGGGTGCATCCGGGCGAAAAGCCATCGAAGAGCTTTACAACTGGAATCTCGAAGAAATAAAACTCATTGAAGCATACAAAATGCTTGGTGTGGAAATGTTGTGAGTCTCAAATTAATTAATAGAACATATGTGCACATGTGATACGTAAAAGGTGAGAGCTTAGCAAGCTTCTGTAAAACCTTAGAAGATAAAATAAATACAAGGGTAATGAAGCTATAAGCTTATTGGAATTGGTTGTTATAAGTTTTATTAGTTAACAGAAAATTAATTTCAATAAAAAATCTACAAAGGATTTCTTTTTGAATCTATGGATTATTAATCATTACGGTCAGGAACCAGACGGAGTTGGTGGAACACGCCACTATTTTTTGTCCAAGCATCTTAAATCTTTTGGGTGGAATGTTTCTATTTTGGCAGCAAGCGTAGAGCATAGTACTGGTAGACAACGCCTTAGAGGTTTAAATATTTTTCGATTACAGAAAATCAGAGACGTCAACTTTGTTTGGTTTAAAGTCCCAAAACTTAGAGGGAGTGGAGTGGGACGTTTAATAAATATGATTGTGTATACGTTCTTAGTTTTGGTTTATGGATATGTTTTTCGAGCGCAAAGACCAGATGTGATCGTTGGTTCAACAGTTCATCCATTTGCAGCATGGGCTGCAATGAGACTGGCTAAGTTTTATAAAATTCCATTTATCTACGAAGTTCGTGATTTATGGCCCGAGACATTAATAAGCATGGGTATTATAAGAAAAGAAAGTATTTTTGCAAAAATACTTTATTATCTAGAAAAGAAAATGTTATTGAGATCAAATAACGTGATTACACTTCTACCTGGGGCTGTTGATTATTTTACTTCTAAAGGCATATCTAGAGATAAAGTCGTATATATCCCTAATGGTGCTGAGCATATAAAAGTTAACAATGAATATAAAAGAAGTAGTGTTTTCAATTTAATTTATTTGGGTTCTCTAGGGTATGCTAATAATCTAGATATTTTACTATTAGCAATTTCAAAACTAGAGAAAAATAGATCATTTCCACCTTTTGTTTGTAGACTAATTGGGGATGGAGAAGAAAAAGATAACTTGATCAAGCTTTCCAATGAATTAACATTGAGAAACGTTAAATTTGAGGGCCCAGTTAAAAAATCAAATATATTCAAAGTATGTAGAAATGCCGATGCATTTGTAATTATTGTTAGAGATTTGCCAGAACTTTATAAATATGGGATCAGTATGAATAAAATATTTGAGTATATGTCTTATTCTCGACCCATAATTATCGCTGCTGAAAGTTTTAATAATCCAATCAAGGAAGCGGAATCTGGAATTACTGTTGAACCAGGCTCGCCTGAAAAAATTGCAGAAGCGATAGAAGTTATACTAAATATGCCATTAGATGAGCGCCGAAAAATGGGAGAAAAGGGTTATGAATACTTTAAGAAATACCACAGTTATGATGTGTTAGCGAAGAAACTGGATAGGGTATTACGTGATTCAATTAGTGAATATCAGATAATTAAATAAATATCTTAAAAATTATCATTCAGCTAGTTAATTTTATGATTAATCTTAATAAAATTGTATGTTAAGTTCTATTTGATATTGTTTTCTTGATTATATTGAAAAACTATAAATGAAAAGGCTATTTGATTTAGTTTTATCGCTAGTACTTTTAATTATATTTAGTTGGATAATTATTCTGGTTGCTATTGTGATAAGAGTTGTTTTGGGTAAGCCAATACTATTTACACAAATAAGGCCTGGTTTGAACGAAGTTCCATTTACTCTCTATAAATTTCGCACAATGCGTGAGCCAAGTGACACTGCATGTAATTCTGACGAAGAAAGAATAACAACTTTAGGGAAATGGTTACGAAAGACTAGTTTAGATGAAATCCCTTCTTTGTGGAATGTAGTGAGAGGTGAAATGAGTATGGTTGGACCAAGACCATTATTATTAGAATATCTACCACTGTATAATTTAGAGCAGTCAAGACGTCATGAAGTTAAGCCAGGTATTACAGGATGGGCACAAGTAAATGGAAGAAATGCGTTAAGCTGGGAAGATAAATTTAAGTTAGATGTTTGGTATGTGGATAATCATAATTGTTATCTAGATATCAAGATATTATTTATGACGATTGTTTCAGTCTTTAAATCAACTGGCATCACTCAGGAAGGTAATGTGACGGCTGAAAAATTTCGAGGGTCAAAATGAAACCCAAATTATTAATCCTAGGTGCCGGTGGCCATGGTCTAGTAGTGGCAGATGCTGCTATAAAACAGGACTTTTGGTCTGATGTTAAATTTTTAGACGACAATGTAAAAATAAAGTTGCCAGATTATGAAGTAATCGGAAAAATTTCTGAAGTAAAAAATTTTAAAGATAAATTTCAAGATATATTTATTGCAATCGGTAATAACAAGCATCGATTAAGCTTAATAAAAGAAATGATCTGTTGCGGATTAAATATACCTACAATTCAACATCCAAGTTCAATAATTTGCTCGTCTACAAAGATAGATTCAGGTTGTTTCTTAGCTGCTAATTCTGTGTTAGGAGTAGGTGCAAAATTGGGTTTAGGTTGTATTATTAATACTGGCGCTACTGTTGATCATGAAAACCTAATATCTGATGGAGTGCATGTTTCTCCAGGAGCGCATCTTGGAGGAGGGGTAAAGGTTGGGGAGTGTAGCTGGATTGGGATTGGTGCAAGTATACGAGAGCAAGTATGTGTTGGAGCGAATGTTGTTGTCGGAGCTGGTGCTGCGGTTGTGAGTGATGTAGAAAATGGATTGCAAGTTTTAGGTGTTCCTGCGCGAGTAAAAGAGACATAGAATGCAATCTATCAGTAAAAGCAAACTTGCAATTGATGGTGGGAAATCTGTAGTCAATTATGAATTACCCAGCTGGCCTAAATATGAGCGAGATGAAGTTGCTGCTGTTCAGGATGTTCTAAAGTCAGGAAGAGTAAATTATTGGACTGGTAACAATTGCAAAACTTTTGAGAAAAAGTTTGCAGAGTATTTTGGTGTAAAGTTTGCAGTGGCTCTTTCAAATGGAAGTGTTGCATTGGAGTTAGCTCTTAAGGCATTAAAAATTGGACATGGTGATGAAGTAATTGTCACTTCACGCACTTTTATTGCCTCAGTAAGTAGCATATGTCTAATAGGAGCTACACCAGTATTTGCAGATATTGATAGAAATAGTCAAAACATCACTGCGGAGTCAATTCGGCAGTGTCTAACTCCAAAAAGCCGTGTAATAATGCTGGTTCATTTAGCAGGATGGCCATGTGAGATGGAGGAGATTCTTGAATTAGCAAATAAACATAATTTAAAAATTATTGAAGATTGTGCTCAAGCACATGGTGCAAAATATAATAATAAATTTGTTGGTTCTTTTGGACATGTTGGAGCTTTTTCGTTTTGTCAAGATAAAATAATTTCTACTGGCGGAGAAGGTGGGATGCTAGTTACAAATGATGAAGAAATTTGGCGTAAAGCTTGGGCATATAAAGATCATGGCAAAAACTTTAGGACCATGTCTAAAATCGATCGTAACGACAACTCCCAATATAAATGGGTGCATGATTCGTTCGGCACAAATCTAAGAATGACTGAAATGCAAGCCGCGATAGGAATTATCCAACTTACAAAATTAAATTCTTGGCTCGAAATCCGGCGAAACTATGCAGATATTCTCAATGAAAGTTTCTCAGAAATTGATGCATTAAGAGTCACAATACCCGGTAATAATATTTCACATGCATACTATAAGTATTATGTGTTTTTGAGACCTGATCAAGTCAATAGTGAATGGTCTAGAGATAAAATAGTACAAGCAATTAATGCTGAAGGTGTCCCATGTTTTATGGGGAGTTGCAGTGAACTATATAAAGAAAAAGCATTTATAGACTCTGGGATAAACCCTAAAAATAATTTAGTGATTGCTAAGGAATTAGGGGATACAAGTATAATGCTTAATATACACCCTTCTCTTGAGGTAAATGATATAAAAAAAATGTGTTGTGCTGTTGAGAAAGTACTAAAATATGCAGTTTCAAAATAAGCTTGGAATATTTTAAAATTTTCGTTGGACATTTAGTTTGAAAAAAACCTCAATTTTACTCAATCGTTGGTTGGCTTTAATCCACGATATAATGTGGATTCCAATCGCATTATTTTTTGCGTATTGGGTTAGATTTAACTTAACCACGATTCCTGAATATTTTTGGCAAGGTATTTTTCAATTGCTGGGTATTGCGTTAGTAACTCAGACAATTTGTTTTTGGTATTTTGGATTATATCGTGGTATCTGGAGGTTTGCTTCAATACCCGATGTTTTGCGAATTACCAAAGCTGTGGTCGTAGGCGTAAGTGTTACCTTACTTTTGGCTTTTATTATAAATAGATTAGAAATAGTTCCTCGCTCTATATTTGTTTTATACCCATTGTTTTTGTTTTTAGGATTAAGTGTCCCTAGGTTGGTATATAGATGGGTTAAAGATCGGCATTTGTATCTTTCTCGCCCTACAGGAAAACATGTGTTGTTGATTGGTGCAGGTCGTGCAGGAGAGATGTTAGTTCGTGACATGAAAAGAAATGATGAGTATGTACCAATAGGATTTTTGGATGACTCAATAAGTAAGATTGGAAGAGAAATACATGGGGTACGTGTGCTTGATAGTGTTATGAATATTGGAAAGGTGCTATCAAGCTATAATGTTGAGTTAGTTATAGTTTCTATCAGAAATGTGAATGCTGAGGTGATGCGGAACATTTTAAAATCGTGCAACGCAAAAAACATAAAGTGTCAAACAATTCCGTCATTATTGGAAAAAAATGATGAAAGGATTGATATTTCTGGTTTACGCGATGTAAATATAGAAGATTTATTAGGACGAGAAACAATTCAACTTGACGACAGCGCAATTTTTAGCTTGATCAAAGACGAGTGTATTCTAGTATCTGGCGCAGGAGGTTCGATTGGTTCAGAGCTGTGTCGCCAAGCATTAGTACATAAGCCTAGAAAATTAGTACTTATTGATGCTAGTGAATTTAACTTGTATAACATTACAAATGATTTGAATAATATTAATGAGAGCAATATAGAAATACATTCTTTGTTATGTAATATACGAGATATAAATGCAATTGATAAAATATTCAATGATCATAAACCTGTTGTTGTATTACACGCGGCAGCGTATAAGCACGTACCAATTATCGAGAGCAACATTATAGAAGGAATTAAAACAAATATTTTTGGTACTAAGAATATTGCTGATGTTGCTGCAAAGTATAAAGTCCAAAAATTTGTCATGATCTCTACTGACAAAGCCGTTAACCCAACTAGTATGATGGGAGTAACTAAGAGGAGTGCAGAAATTTATTGTCAAATGCTGGATTCTCAATCTTCGACTCAATTCATTACTACTAGGTTTGGAAATGTGGTGGATTCTGCAGGATCAGTTGTTCCGCTGTTTAGAGAGCAAATTAGCAATGGAGGACCGGTAACAGTTACCCATAAGGACATAACGCGTTATTTCATGAGTATCCCAGAAGCCGTAAGTCTTATTCTCCAAGCTGCATCTATTGGAGAAGGTGGCGAAATTTTTGTACTGGATATGGGCAAACCAATTAAAATATATGATCTAGCAAGACAAATGATTCGGTTATCAGGAAATCATCCTGATCAAGATATCAAAATAGAAATTATTGGCTTACGTCCGGGTGAGAAATTGTATGAAGAATTATTTCATGAATCAGAAGAGTATTCAGGAACTAAACACCCAAAAATATTGTTAGCTGAATCGAGAAAGGAAGATTGGGAGCAATTCTCAAATCAGTTAGATGAACTAGCAAAAATTTGCAAAGCAAATTATCTTAATCAAATCATTGAGTTACTAAAAATCATCATCCCTGAGTATCGTAGTGATCTGGTCCTTACTGCTGATGGTGGAATTGATTCTCCAAACCATCGTGTTATACATTAGCCTGCGTTATAGAAAATTATCGAGTATGAAGAAAGTATTTGTTAAGACACAAGGATGTCAGATGAATGAGTATGATTCAGAGAAAATGCTGGATGTGCTTAGTCATGAGTGTGGAATGCAAGTCACTCAAGATGCTACTGAAGCTGATGTTTTGCTTTTGAATACCTGTTCTATTAGAGAAAAAGCACAAGAGAAAGTGTTTTCTCAATTAGGGCAGTGGCGGGTGTTTAAAGAAAAAAATCCAAACCTAATGATTGGCGTTGGTGGTTGTGTCGCAAGTCAAGAAGGAGACGCCTTATCAAAAAGAGCAAAGCAAGTAGATTTTGTATTTGGTCCACAAACAATTCATAGATTACCAGAACTATTAAATAAAGCACAATCGACTAAAAATGCGGTCGTTGATATTTCTTTTCCAGAAATAGAAAAATTTGATTGTTTACCTAAGCCAAGGGCCGAGGGCCCAACAGCATATGTGTCAATCATGGAAGGTTGTAGCAAGTATTGTACGTATTGCGTTGTGCCTTACACGAGAGGTGAAGAATTTAGTCGCCCATTGAGAGATGTTATGCGTGAAATAAATTCACTTGCTGAACAAGGAGTACGTGAAATTACATTGCTTGGCCAAAATGTGAATGGCTATCGCGGTCTTGATGAAAATGGTGAATTGATTGATTTCTCTTTGCTTGTTTATTTTGTTAGTCAGGTAAATGGAATTAAAAGAATTCGTTACACAAGTTCACATCCAATAGAGTTCTCTGAAAATTTAATTAATGCTTATGCAGAAATACCTGAATTAGTGAATCATGTGCATTTGCCAGTGCAAAGTGGTTCAGATCGTGTGTTAGCCTCAATGAAACGCGGGCATACTGCTATAGAATTTAAATCAATTATAAAAAAATTACGTGAACATCGACCAGATATAAGTATTACATCTGATTTTATTGTTGGATTTCCGGGAGAAACTAACAATGATTTTGAAGATACATTGAAATTTGTTGAGAATATAGGATTTGATCAGTCATATAGTTTTATATACAGCCGTCGACCAGGGACACCTGCTGCATCTCTAGATGACGATGTTAAACCTGAGGTAAAAAAACAACGCTTGCAACGATTACAACAACTGATAAATACAATGTCTGCGGAATATTCAAAAGTGATGTTGGGTACTGAACAAATAGTATTGGTAGAAGGTTTGTCTAAAAAATCAGATCAAGAATATTCAGGTCGTACAGAAAACAATCGTGTTGTTAATTTCTCTGCTCCTGAAGATACAATTGGGAAATTTGTTAAATTATTTATATCTGATGTGTATACAAATTCTTTACGAGGCAAATATCTTGAGACCTTGTACTAGAGGGTTTTAAAGCTTGTCTTCAGAAATTTATTCAATAGATGTCGTGCTTGAACCTGCCGATAATCCAAGACTTGCAAATTTATGTGGACCTCTAAATGAGCATCTTAACCAAATGGAAAAAAGACTCGGGATTGAGATAAATAACCGTGGTAATACTTTTTCAATTCGAGGTGATGCTGAAACTGTAAACACAGCAGCCGAAGTCTTGAAGGAGTTATATGACTCTACAAAGAAAAATACTTTATCTTCATCGGATATACATTTATATCTTCAAGAATCAGAACTGACACGGAGTGCTGAAAAGGATCAGAACATAAATCGTTCAACTATTCATACAAAACGCTCGATAATTAAAGCAAGGGGAGTTAATCAAGAAAAATATATTAAAGCGATTGAGGAATATGATCTGGTATTTGGTGTTGGACCTGCCGGAACAGGCAAGACCTATTTGGCCGTTGCATCCGCAGTTGAAGCCCTTGAGAGAGATAATATACGTAAGCTTGTTTTGGTTAGACCTGCAGTTGAGGCGGGTGAAAGACTAGGCTTCCTTCCAGGAGACTTAGCACAAAAAATTGATCCTTATCTTAGGCCTATGTATGACGCCTTGTATGAGATGATGGGCTTTGAGAAAGTAAATAAACTAGTAGATAGAAACGTTATAGAAATTGCACCTTTAGCTTATATGCGTGGACGCACTTTGAATGATGCATTTATCATTCTAGATGAAGCTCAAAATACTACAGTTGAGCAAATGAAGATGTTTCTTACACGTATAGGCTTTGGTTCAAAGGCTATTGTTACGGGCGATATCACACAAATCGACTTGCCAAATGCAAAAGAATCTGGTCTTAAACATGTGATACGTATTTTGCAAAATACTAACGGAATTGTTTTTTGTAATTTTGAATCTAAAGACGTGGTGAGGCACCCTCTTGTTAAAAAAATTATCCAGGCTTATGCTAAAAACTCAAAAGAATAAATAATAAAGTGCCAATGAGCATTCAATTGGATGTGCAAATTGTTTCCAATAGTTTAGATATTCCTAAAGCATCCGAGTTCAAGAATTGGGCTGACTTGGTCCCCATTGATTATGAAACGAGTATATGTTTGAGAATTGTCGATGAACATGAGGCTAAAACGCTCAATAAAAAATATAGAAAGATTAACAAAGCCACAAACGTACTCTCATTCCCTGCAGAAATTCCCTCTCATTTGCAAATTGATTTTCTCGGAGACATAGTAATTTGTGCGCCAATAGTAACTCTTGAGGCACAAGAATATAATAAGGACTTAAATAATCATTGGGCACACTTGTTTATTCATGGAATTTTACACTTGCAAGGGTATGATCATGAGAAAGAAATTGATGCAGAAAAGATGGAATCGCTAGAAATTAAGATTCTCCATAGTTTGGGCATTTCAAACCCTTATGAAGCGACTTGATTATAATATTTAAATAATAATGAGCACAGATACCGAAAATAGTTCTACAGGCTTGGGATTGATTGCATCTATAAAGTTATTTTTGAATGGAGTTCCACAAAATCGTGAACAAATCATTAAACTTTTAAGAAATGCAGAAAAAAATAATATTTTAAGTAAAGACGTGCTTGAAATGATAGAAGGTGCGTTTCAAGTTTCAAATATACAAGTAAAAAATATCATGATTCCTCGCTCTCATATGGTTGTAGTTCGAGAAGGTTCAACTTTGCAAGATATGTTGCCACTAATCATTGATTCGGCTCATTCCAGGTTTCCTGTAATTGGAGATAGTCGTGATGAAGTGCTGGGAATATTGCTAGCGAAAGACTTATTACGTTTTTTTATAGAAGGAAAACAAGAAGATTTTAATTTAGCCGATGTGCTGCGTCCCACAGTAGTAGTGCCAGAGTCTAAGCGCGTTAATACATTGTTAAACGAGTTTAAAGATGGTCGTAATCACATGGCAATTGTAGTCGATGAGTATAGTAGTGTGTCAGGTTTAGTCACTATTGAGGATGTCCTGGAGCAAATTGTTGGAGAAATCACTGACGAACATGATATTGAAGAAGACCGTTATATTTTTGAGCACTCAAAAGGTCATTTTGGTGTAAAAGCATTGACACCAATAGAAGATTTCAATGAATTCTTCTCAACACAATATAGCGATACTGATTTTGAAACATTTGGTGGTTTGGTGTTGAGTAAATTTGGTCACTTACCAAAAAAAGGCGAAAAAATAGAATTCGATAATTTTAAAATAGAAGTATTGCGTGCTGATCGGAGAAGATTACATCTATTGAATGTATCGCAACATAGCTAATTTGGAAATCTTTTTATCTAATAATTAATTGGCTTATAGTCTAACAGCAATACATGCCATTGTTATTTAAAATCACTCTGCTTGCTATTTCAGGCGCAGCACTTGTTTTAGCATATGCACCATTTTCTTATTGGTGGTTAACATTTATTTGCCCCATATTTCTTTACTTGGCTATTATAAATTTACCAATACGCACTGCATTTTTATGTGGATTTATATTTGGCTTATTCTTTTTTGGATTCGGTGTTCCTTGGACATTTAACAGTATTCATGAATATGGGAAAGCACCGTTATTATTAAGTGCAATTCTCGCAAGTTTATTAGTTTTAATTCTGGCTTTATTTCCTGCTACTGTTGCAGCATTAAGTGTTTTTTTACGCCGTAATATTAACCATCATATATTTAGTGTTCTAGCTTTCGCGAGTTTGTGGGCATTATTTGAGTGGTTGAGGGGCTGGATATTTACAGGGTTCCCTTGGTTACTCATTGGGCATGTTCATCATACAGGGCCTTTGCAAAGTATATTGCCTATATTTGGTTCTTATGGTGCAAGTTGGGTTACATTATTAATAGGATGCTTAGTAGTTACCATATTATTTGCTGAGAATAAGCAAAAAATATTTTCTACTACTGCTTTAGTCGTAATTGCTTTCTCTTTATATTTTTTTGATCAGATTAAATGGACAGAAGCAGATGATGAATCATTGGATGTAGTTCTAATACAAGGCAATATTCCTCAAGAAATGAAATGGGATCGGACTAAGCACAGTTACATAATGAATAAGTACTTACAGATGAGTAGCCGGCATTTTAATGCAGATATCATTATTTGGCCTGAAACCGCAATTCCAACTTATTATTCGATGGTAAAAGATTCATTTATTCCACAAGTAAGCGAGACTACAGAAAATTATAATCTGGATTATTTAATTGGTGTTTTCACTTTTAACCCAGACAACGGGCAAGTCTATAACAGCGTAATGACATTGGGTGACGAGTTGGGTTTCTATCGTAAGCAGAGGTTAGTCCCTTTTGGAGAATATCTCCCTTTTCGCGGCATAATTACAACTTTTGAGCGTTATATCGATCTTCCAATGGCAGACATTTCAAGTGGCGAGGGAAGACCGCTGGTAAAGTTGAAAGGTCATGCCGTGGGAGCTTCTATTTGT
Organism: Gammaproteobacteria bacterium; assembly: GCA_028279275.1. Classification (GTDB taxonomy): domain Bacteria; phylum Pseudomonadota; class Gammaproteobacteria; order UBA4575; family UBA4575; genus JABDMD01. The sequence continues at coordinate 45,598 of JANQOB010000016.1, forward strand.
TATGAGGCCGTATATGGAAGTGAAGTGATACGAGCACTGCCAGAAGCTAAATTCTTGGTAAATGTAAGTAATGATGCTTGGTTTGGTGATTCTCTTGCACCACATCAGCATCTAGAAATCACACGTTCAAGAGCAGTCGAAACGGGGAGGTATTTACTACGTGCAACGAATACAGGTATATCGGCAGTGATTGATCCAAATGGGATGATTATTAATAAGTCTGTTCAGTTTGAGGACGATGTAGTTCGATCGACTATAAAACCACATACGGGAACAACGCTCTATGCGAAATGGGGGAATTGGGGTATTGTCACCACTGTATTTGTGTTTTTGATTATCCTGTCCGTTCAAAGATGGTTAACTGCAACACATTAAGAATGCAGGAAATATATTATTATCCGAATATATTATGTCAGCAATTTCAATTATTCCTGTTGTTTTATCGGGCGGTACGGGTTCGCGTTTATGGCCACTTTCTAGGAAACTTTACCCAAAGCAGTTTATTCCTTTAAAAGGTGATAAAAGCCTGTACCAGTCCACACTTGAACGAATAACAGATTTGAATGGCGTCGAGAAAATACTAACTATATGTAATGATGAACATCGATTTATGGCAGCTGAACAAGCGCGTCAGACTGGGGTAGAACATTCCGAGATTATATTAGAACCTGTTGGCAGAAATACCGCTCCCGCAATAACCATTGCTGCCTTACATGCAATGAGCACTCAAGATGATGCCTATTTACTAGTACTTCCTGCAGACCACATTCTTGGTGATAAGCAGAAATTTGCAGTAGCAGTTCAATATGCTTATGAAGTAGCTGCGAATAATTTAGTAACTTTTGGTGTGATGCCAACACGTGCTGAGACGGGTTATGGATATATCAAACACGATAACAAAACAATTTCGGATAATGCTTATTCAGTAACGAAATTTGTTGAAAAGCCTGATCTTAAAACCGCAGAATCTTATCTTAAGAGTGGTAACTACCTTTGGAATAGTGGGATGTTTTTGTTTCGTGCTGAACTTTTTTTACAAGAAATACAACAATATCAACCTGAAGTTTATAATGCCTGCAAACAAGCTTATGAAAAAAGTGAAAAGGACCTAGATTTTATTCGTTTGCATGAAGAGTCCTTTGATTCTGCTCCTAGTATCTCTGTCGATTATGCAGTGATGGAGAAAACAAAAAATGTCGCAGTTGTATCATTAGAAAGTGGTTGGAGTGATGTTGGTTCATGGCATGCGCTGTGGGATTCTTTTGAACACGATCCTAACAGCAATGCTACATACGGAGATGTTGTGGAAGAAGACTGTAGTGGTTGTTTAATTCATGCCAATAATCGTTTAGTCGCTGCAGTTGGAGTTAAAGATCAAGTCATTGTAGAAACTGCAGATGCTGTATTAGTCGCACCACGTGATCGCTCACAAGATGTCAAAGAAATTGTTAATACATTAAAACTTTCTGAACGTGACGAAGTAGATATCCATCCAAAGGTTTACCGGCCTTGGGGTGCTTATGAGACCATTGATATTGAAGATCGCTTCCAAGTAAAACGAATCACAGTTTATCCTTTGCAAAAATTATCTTTGCAAATGCATCACCATCGCGCAGAACATTGGATTGTTGTTAAGGGGACGGCACGAGTCACTTGTGGAGAAGAAGAATTTTTGCTTAGTGAAAATGAGTCTACCTACATTCCTATTGGCACCAAGCACCGTTTGGAAAACCCTGGCAAAATCCCACTAGAACTTATCGAAGTGCAGTCTGGTACATACCTGGGGGAAGATGATATCGAGCGTTTTGATGATGTGTATGGCCGTTAAATAATTCAGTTGAATCATTTAAGCCAATTTTCATTGGCAGTATTATCTATATATTCTCTTTGAGCTTCTCTACTGTTGAGACTAGTGTGCACTAGCTGTTATGCTCTCACGCTTTTGATATATCACAACTAATCCTACATGAGCGATTCGTATAATCCGCAGGAAATTGAATCTTCTGTTCAAGAGTATTGGGAAACGCAGCAAGCTTTTAAAGCTGAAGAGAATAATCAACAAGAAAAGTTTTATTGTTTGTCCATGTTTCCATATCCCAGTGGTCGGTTACACATAGGTCATGTGCGAAATTACACTATTGGCGACGTTATTAGTCGCTATCAACGTATGCAAGGTAAAAATGTAATGCAACCTATGGGTTGGGATGCATTCGGTTTACCTGCTGAAAATGCTGCGATAAATAATAAAGTTCCCCCTGCAAAATGGACATATGAAAATATTGATTATATGCGCTCGCAGCTCAAGCGATTGGGTTTTTCTTATGATTGGAGCCGGGAATTAGCAACATGTCATCCTAAGTATTATCGTTGGGAACAATGGTTTTTTACCAAATTGTATGAAAAAGGCTTGGTATACAAAAAGAAAGCTACGGTAAATTGGGATCCAGTTGATCAAACCGTACTAGCAAACGAGCAAGTAATTGATGGTCGAGGTTGGCGTTCTGGGGCAGTAGTCGAACGTAAAGAAATTGAACAATGGTTTTTGAAAATTACTGCGTATGCGGATGAGTTGTTGAATGATCTTGATCAGCTAGAGGGTTGGCCTGATCAAGTAAAAATGATGCAGCACAATTGGATAGGTCGATCTGAAGGTGTAGAAATAAAATTTGCCATTGAAAATATTGAAGGTCAAGAACAAACTTCCGTTAGCGTCTATACAACTCGCCCAGATACATTAATGGGGGCTAGCTATATTGCTATTGCTCCAGAACATATGTTGGCACACTATGCTGCAAAAAATGCTTCAGAGATTGATGATTTTATTAACCAATGTAAGCAGACAAAAGTTTCTGAAGCAGAAATTAGCACATTAGAAAAACAAGGCATGGATACGGGCTTATTTGCAATTCATCCAATTAGTAATAAAAAAATTCCTGTCTGGATTGCAAACTTTGTGTTAATCGAATATGGCTCCGGTGCTGTCATGTCAGTACCTGCACATGATCAGCGAGATTGGGAATTTGCAAAAAAATATAATTTGCCGATCATTCCAGTCATCACAAATGAACAAAATAGCAATAATGTCGATGTATCTGAGGGAGCATTTACAGATAAAGGCTGGTTATTTAATTCTCAACAGTTTGATGGATTAAGCTCTCAGGAGGCATTTGAAGAAATTGCTAAAGAGCTGGAAACCCAAAATAAAGGCAGTAAACAAATAAATTATCGTTTACGCGATTGGGGCGTTTCACGTCAGCGCTATTGGGGTTGTCCCATCCCTATTATTCATTGTGATTCTTGTGGTTCAGTTCCTGTCCCTGAACAAGACCTCCCTGTTTTGCTTCCCGAAGATATCGATTTAGATGGTACGAGTTCACCGCTTAATAAACTAGACGATTTTATAAATGTAAATTGTCCAAAGTGTGGCACTCCTGCAAAAAGAGAGACCGATACATTTGATACTTTTTTTGAATCAAGCTGGTATTTCGCACGTTATTGCAGCGTGGATAACGATCAAAGCATGCTTGATGAGCGAGCAGAATATTGGTTACCTGTAGATCAATATATTGGTGGAATTGAACACGCTGTTTTACATTTATTATATGCAAGATTTTTTAACAAGCTTATGCGTGACCATGGCTTATATGAATACGACGAGCCTTTCAAAAATCTTTTAACTCAAGGAATGGTGTTAAAAGATGGTGCAAAAATGTCTAAGTCCAAAGGCAACACAGTTGATCCAGAGGAATTAATTAATAGATATGGTGCAGATACCGTGCGCTTGTTTGTGATGTTTGCTGCACCACCCGATCACTCTCTTGAATGGTCCGATACAGCCGTGGAAGGGTCTTATAGATTTATAAATAAATTATGGAGAATGGTAGAAAGCTTTAAAGAAATTGTAAATGAGAGACAGGAAATCTCAGCTTCAGAATTAAACGAGTCGCAAAATAATCTACATCGTAAAGTTCACGAAACAATTCAAAAAGTAACAGATGACATTGGCAGGCGCTATACTTTTAATACTGCTATTGCAGCAAATATGGAATTAAGTAATGAGCTACAAAAGTTTGACGATCATTCAACACAAGGCCAGGCTATTCATCAACAAGCCTTGGAATCTATTGTTCTTATGTTGTCGCCCATAATTCCTCATGTTTGTCACATATTATGGCAAAAATTAGGTAATTCTCAGGCCGTGCATGAGGTTCAGTGGCCTAAAGTTGATGTGAATGCGCTGAAAAAAGATAACATGAAATTAGTAGTACAAGTAAATGGAAAAAAGCGTGCTACTATTAGTGTTGCAGCAAATGCAGATAACAAACAGATTGAGGAAACTGCATTAAGTGATGAAAATGTTTCCAGAGCAATAACCGATAAAAATGTAGTGAAAGTAATTATCGTGCCAGGAAGGTTAATTAATATTGTAGTGAAGTAAATATAATCAAGCCTATGTCTACACTGAAGTTTGTACTCCTATTTTTAATAATACTTTTAGCTCAAGCTTGTGGCTTTCATTTGGCAGGCGAAGGTGAGTTTAGTGATGAGCTTAGTAATACACATATTCAAGCATTTTCTTCGAGCAGAGACTTAATTCGCCTGGTAGAAAAAAATTTACGTTCAAATCAGATTAATATTGTCAATGAAGATGATGCAACTGCACTTCTGCGTATCTTAAATGAGGAAACAGAAAGAGTTGTTCTGACATTAGATAGCGATGGTAAGGCAAGGGAATTCGAATTATTATTGAAGATTAACTTCGATGTAATTCGCCCTGATAACAGTATCTTGTTAAATAAGCAAAATATAGAACTTAAACGCGATTTTGTTTTTGATAAAAATGATTTATTGGGAACAAATGAAGAAGAACAAGAACTTTACAATGAGATGCGTAATGATGCTACAAAATTAATGGTTTATCGATTGCAAACTATTTAATTGAATTAATTTTAACTTATTTCATTAAAAATTACTTTTGCTATCGCAGAAGAGTCAAGATCACCATTACCTTCTTCAACTAATTTTTGCAGATATTGTTGTGCCATTTTCGCACCAGGAATTGAAATTTTATTTTGCTCAGCGCTATGTAATGCAATTCCCATGTCTTTTAGATGTAGAGAAGCTTTGAAACCAGGTTTGTAATTGTTCTCTAGCATTCTTTTTCCGTGCAGGTCTAGTACTATACTATTTGCGAATCCACCAAGTAACGCATCTCTTACTTTGTTAGGGTCCACGTTTGAAGACTTTGCTAACAATAATGCTTCTGCTACTGCAGAAATTGTTTGTGCAGCTAATATTTGATTACAAGCCTTGGCAACTTGTCCTGCGCCATGATCACCAACATGTACTATATTTTTCCCTAATACTTTAAAGATTGATAAAGCGCGCTTAAATACATCAGGCTTTCCGCCTACCATAATCGACAATGTTCCATCTATAGCACCTACTTCACCACCGGAGACAGGCGCATCAAGCATATCAACCTTCTTTTTCGCGAGTTGTTTTGCCAAGGAGCGTGTGACCTCTGGTGAAATCGTGCTCATGTCAATTACTAAGTGGCCAGATTGAGCGCCGTGGATAATTCCGCTGTCACCAGTAATGACATCTACAACGTCAGGAGTATCTGCTACACAAGTAATAGTGATATTGCAATGTTGAGCAAGTTCAGAAGGGCTTTTATAAATTTCACAATTGTCGTTTGCAAAAGGCTCTGTATTTTTAGTGTTTCGAGCAAATAAACCAAGTTGGTATTTAGCATCTAACAAATTTTTAGCCATGGGTTTACCCATGATACCTAATCCGATTAGGCCAATTCGATTAATAGTCATAATTTAATAAATTCTAAAACAATAGTGAATTGACAAGCTTAGCAGAAATGCTAAAAAGTTTAACAATAATTGTGAGGCGTTTATGTTTGTAATAAAGCTCAGTTGGAATCAGCTTTATCTTGATTGGTGCGGATATTATTTATTACTGAACTTAAGGCTAAATCAAATCGATTACTTTCGCTGATCAGGCTACTTCTTCCAGTTGAAAGGTCATCTAAGAATGTTTCAAGGTCAACCTCAAAACGATAATCTCCAGAACGGTCTGTAAAATATAGTATTTTATTTTCAGTGTCAGCGTTGGAGAATTTGAGTCGGCGTTTAGCTTTATCCTCTCCTTGAAAAATTTCTAGCCAAACCCCAGGTACAATACTTTCTGGAAGATGTTCTTCAACACTCAATTCAGGTTCTTCTTCAAGTTCACCTTCTTCAAATTCCATTTCAGAGTCAAATTGATCTGCCGAGTCTTTGTTTAGTGGTTCATCCCCATTAGCTTCGAACGAATCATTGGTTTTATCAGACATTTCGTTTTCATCAGTTTCGATGGTCTTATCATTAACCATTTTAGTTGATTCAATATCCTCAACATCATGGTCTTCAAGTGTATTCTTTTCTGTGGCATCGATTAGCTCTTGATTTTGCGTACTCTTATCGCCATCACAAGTCGATTCTGCAGACTCTGGTTCAGACGATAAATTTTTGAATAATTGAATTACATTATCTTGTGATTCTATATTTTTAGCTTCAGCAATATCATTGTTAGAAATTTGCTCTTGTTCAGCAGCTTCTTCGCTTTCCTTTTGAATTTTTCTTAAATAAGTCAAATACCAAACTTCTGCTTCTTCTAATGCCTCTTCAAATTCTTCGTTGTGACTAGAGAAATGTTCTAATTCTATGCGTATATGGTTAAAGAATTCATTTGGTTCATTAATATATTGACTTATTTCCCTTAGAGAATGAATGCCTTGAGAAACTTCAAGTATTCTACGTAGCGTACGTACAGAATTTCGCCATTCTTTTGTCGATCTTCCATGGTTCATATAAACATAAGCCATGTGAGGTGCCCAACATTTCAGGCAGAATTCAAGCATAGGGTTGGGAATTTCTTTCTTACGAGTAAGCTTTTTTATTGTATGGATTACAACACGTTTGGCAGCAGAACGTTGTGACCTTAATTGATAATTGCTTTGTTCATTCGCCTGATTAATAGCATCATTGAGTGTTTGTGAATCAAGCTTATTGATTTCATCAAGTGCTTGATCAAACACTCTCACATCAGTTTCAAAATTATCGGTGATATTTTTAATTATAATTTTCAGTTTTTTGAATAACTCTTCTTCTTTTCCACTAACGCTAACGCCGATGGAAGTAAGCTTATTAAGTAATTGTCTGGCTGGATGTCTAGAATTTTGAAAAAATGTAAAATCAATCAGCGCAAGCTTAATTGTTGATATTTGCAACCTCGCTAAAAGTGCTTTAATAGCATCGCATAAAGAATCATCTTCAAGAATAACTTTAAAAATATTACTCACAAAATCGATGACTTTTTCTTCATTATCAACAATTTCAACCGCATCAAGAGCTCCTTTTTCATGCAAAGTTCTTCTGACTGCGGTTTTAATCTGATTGGCTTTGAAAACTGCATTACTAGCTGCTTCAACTTTTTGCACACGTGATAACGCTCTTACGAATTGACGTCTTTGCGCTGGCGAAGAATTTGATTGGGTTTCAGGGCTATATGGTTGAAGCAGTAGACTAATAGTAATTTCATCTAAGCCTGTTTGACCAGGACCATAAACGTCCATTGCAATTTCATCTATAATCTCAGTATTGAGCAGTCCAGATGGTTTATTTAGTTGTTCACTTGCTGGATTATGTTGTGCTTCAAATTCCTGATTCCATATTTTTTGTTCTACAGGGGCAAAAAATTGTCCTGTTGTCATACTCATAATTGATGAGTCAGTAATCGATTTTTCAGTATATTTATTCTTGCTTGAGGTGTTAGGTCTTTCGCTTGGTTGGATCCCAATATCAAGTAAAAATTTCCGCATTGCTAAATAGAAGTCATTAAGATTTGGCGCAACATTTTGATAAAATAATTTGCAAATTAGAATTTTTCCATCAGTAGCTATATTTAAAGGTGCAATGCAGTTTTGGAATAATTTGTAAAAGTCTTGTGGGTGTAAGCAATGAGTATTAAATTCTAGATGTGTGTGAGATGATAATTCCTCAAGTTGAAGAATAAGTTGATCAATTAAACTAGCATGTCGATCAACACTGCGATCAATCAAATTATCAATACCTAGAGAAAGTTCAATCAAGCCTGTATCCATTGTTTGGATATCATCCTGATTGGTAGCTTGAAAACGCGATTTATCAGAATACGGTGTATAGAAGCGTGACTCTAATTCTACGTAAAATTCTGAGCAAACAATGTGTTTACGTTCTAGGAAAGTGTCTAATGCATGATTGCTAATTTTACTGGTGGTATCGTTGATCTGCATCCGGTAATTACTGTCTGCAGCCAATGAAAAGCTTTCATCTAATATTGCATTGAGAAAATTTTTTAAATTGGTATGAACAATTTCGACTACTTTTTCATAGTCGATACGGCCTTCATTATCGAAGATTTCTTGCTGGTTCGGTTCAGGCATTTCTCTCGATTTTTCTTATAAATAACTATATTTTTCCAAGAAATAGTGTAGGGTATTCCTGTTAAATATAATGATAATCAGTAATCGCTTAATCGAGGCCATTGTGCCGTTCATCGGCTATCATGTACGCTGTAACATAAGATCATAATTTCGACCCCAGAGTATTATTTCGTACTGATGCAAATACGCTTTACACAGTTAAGAGACAAGCTATCCAAGTCTTTAATTTCGCCGTTATTAGTTAGCGGGGATGAGCCTTATCAACACATGCAGGCGTGTGATATGTACCGTGCGAGAGCTAAGGAACTTGGATTTAGTGAACGTAAAGTTTTGACTTCCGAAAAAAATTTTGATTGGGCAGAGCTTGAGCAGGAAAAAAATAATATGTCTCTGTTTGGTGAGCGTATTTTAATTGATTTACGAATTCCAAATGGTAAACCAGGTGCATCTGGTTCAAAAGCGATTATTAATTTTTTACATGATATGCATGAAGATGTGATGTTACTAATACAAGCACCGAGGTTAGACCGGAATGTTATTAATTCTGCCTGGGTTAAAGCTTTAGATAAAGTAGGGGTGATGTTGCGAATTTGGCCATTGAATGAAATGGAAACACGAAAATGGATTCAGGAGAAATTACGCGCAAAAAAACTCAATGCAAGTAATGACATTATAGAGTTTATTACTCAGCAAGTAGAAGGCAATCTACTTGCTGCAATGCAAGAAATTGAAAAGATTTCTTTAATTAGTCAGAACAATAATTTAGATAGCAATGCTATTCGCTCGATCATAAGTAATAGCAGTCACTATTCACTAAATGAACTGATGAATGTAGTGATTAAAGGTGATGTTGCTAAAATTATACGTATTATTGATAGCTTGAAAAAAGAAGACGTGGCACCGCCACTTTTGCTATGGGGATTAACCGAGCAAATAAGGAAGTTAATTGAAACTAAACCAGACCAAGCTGTAATTTCTACTGATCATAAAAACGCATTACAAAATATGTGTTTTTTGAACCAAGAAAATATAGACACGAATAGTAAATTAAAAATGTCAGATTTATTAAAGAAATGTGCTCATGTTGATCGCGTTATAAAAGGGCGCTCCTATGGTGATTCTTGGCAAGAGTTATTAAAATTAAGTATCGCTACAAGATTATCAGTTTAAACTTGAATTATGAGTGTTGCAGTTTCCGGTCAAACATCATCCATCAAAGAGTATATCCATGATGTAACTCAACGAGCTGCAGATGCTCGTGCAGAAATTGCTGCTGCAAGTACGGAAGTTAAAAATCAAGCACTAACAAATATAGCGGATGAAATTCTAGCATCTCGCGAAGAGTTAAAGAGAAAAAATATGCTTGATCTGCAAGCAGGCAAAGAACGGGGTCTTGCGAGTGCAATGATAGATCGTTTGAAGCTCACAGATGCACGTATTGAGGCGATGGCAGAAGGATTAGTGCAAGTGAGTAAACTGCCTGATCCTGTTGGTGAAATGAGCGAAATGAATATTAGACCTACTGGAATAAAAGTGGGCAAAATGCGTGTTCCGATTGGAGTGATCTTGATTATTTATGAGTCTCGGCCAAATGTAACTGCCGACGCAGCAGCTCTTTGTATTAAATCGGGTAATGTAACGATACTTAGAGGTGGGTCAGAAGCTATACACTCTAATCAGGCAATTGCAAACTGTATTCACAATGGTTTGCAAAAAGTAGGTATAGCAAAAGATGTTGTGCAAGTTATTGCAACAGCAGATAGACAGGCTGTTACAGAGCTCCTGCATGCAGACGAAATTATTAATATCGTAATCCCGCGTGGTGGCAAAGGTTTGGTTGAAAAAATCACGCAAGAATCACATATACCTTTAATTAAACATTTAGATGGTGTTTGTCATGTGTATATTCATGAGGACGCGGGCGTGGACATGGCAACAGAAATAGCTGTAAATGCTAAAGCGCAACGCTTTGGGGTATGCAACGCTATGGAAACTTTACTTATAGATGAAAAAATAGCGAATCAAATCCTACCAGAGTTAGAAAAAAGATTTAAAGAAAAGCAGGTAGAATTAAGAGGTTGTGCAAAAACACAAAAAATCCTAACAAATATTAAAAGTGCTAGCGAGGGTGATTGGTATGAGGAATATTTGGGTCCAGTGTTAGCGATAAAAATTGTTGACGACTTTGCTGATGCTATTCAACACATAGAAAAATATGGTTCTCATCATACTGATGCTATCGTTACAAATAATGAATTAATTGCTCAACGTTTTTTACGTGAAGTGGACTCAAGTTCCGTAATGGTAAACGCTTCAACACGTTTTGCTGATGGATTTGAATATGGGCTCGGTGCTGAAATTGGTATCAGCACAGATAAACTGCATGCGAGAGGGCCTGTAGGTCTCGAGGGTTTAACTACACAAAAGTTTATAGTACTAGGTGATGGCAATATTCGCGAATAATAAGGTAGGAGAGTGATTGGTATATTTGGTAGAAGTTTCGACTCAGGCTTTGTGGGCACTTTATGTTAGGGATATTTGGCGGCTCTTTCGATCCCCCTCATTTCGGCCATATCAAATCTGCATTAACGTTGCTTGAACTATTTGATTTTGAACAAATACGATTTGTGCCTTGTCAATTATCTCCGCATAAAAATGAGGTGCATGCTAGCTCCCAACACCGTTTGAAAATGCTAGGTTTAGTGTGTGATAGCCATAATAAGTTAGTGGTTGATGACTGCGAGTTAAAAAGAGAGGCTCCTTCTTATACTATTGATACATTGGTTGAGTTTCGGGAAAAATTTGGTAAGAAAAAATCATTAGTTTTAATTTTAGGAATGGATGCCTATTTGTCATTTTGCAAGTGGCATCGTTATGAAGAAATTCTATCTTATTGTCATTTGATGCTCTTGCAGCGCCCTGGTTATACACTACCAAAATCTGGTTGTGAAAAAGATTTTATTGAAGAATATCTTGTAAAAGACATTAATTTATTAGTAAACAACACAAATGGTAAAATTTACCTAAGCGAAATAGAAAAAATAGATTTATCTTCAACTGCGGTTAGAAACACTATTTCTGATGAAGAGCAACCAAGATATTCTATTCCGGGTAATATTTGGAATTATATAAAACGCAATAATCTTTATAGATAATTAAAACTATAAGAAAATTTATGAAAAATAATAAAAGTGTTGAAATTGCCATTAATGCGCTTGAAGAAATGAAGGGTAAAGATATCACAGTAATTGATACACAAGGTAAAACAGATGTATTTGATGCCATGATTATCGTTACCGGCACTTCGGATAGACATGTTAAATCTATGTCTGATCGATTGGTATTAGAAGCAAAAGCGAAAAATATAGAAGTGCTTGGGGTTGAGCAAGATCGTTCATGGGTATTAGTAGATCTATATGATGTGATAGTGCATATAATGCTAGAAGAAACTCGTGAGTTTTATAGTTTAGAAAAGCTTTGGCAAATTGGTTCTAGTCAGAAGCAAGTTTCATAAATTTAAGTGCAAATAAATATTGTAGCAGTTGGTGAAAAGACTCCAGGTTGGGTAGAGGAGGGATTAAATCAATATCTCGCTCGAATGCCACATGAATGCAAAATAAAAGTCATTACTGTGCCAACTACAAGAAGAGCAAAAAATATTTCAGTTTCTCAGGCACAGCGGCATGAGCAGGACTTGTTACTCAAGGCTGGTTTAAAAAGCAGCTACTCTATCGCTTTAGATGAAAGTGGAGTAAGTTGGAATACAGCAAAGCTAGCCAGTAATTTAAAAAGCTGGTTACAAAATAGTCCTGTAGTCACTTTATATATTGGTGGACCTGATGGTTTTACGAAGGATTTTCTTGAGCAAGTTGATGTGATTTGGTCTTTGTCTGCGCTAACCATGCCGCATATGTTAGTTCGTATAATATTGGTAGAACAACTATACCGCGCATGGACTATCCTTCAGGGGCACCCATACCACAGGGAATAAAAACTACTCATTATTTTTTAGCCGGTAATGTCGAATTCATCAGAAAGTGAGCTGGTTCTGGCCTCAGGGTCACGTCGTCGCCGAAAACTTCTTGATAAACTTAATATACGTTACAGTGCATTTATTCCAAATGTGGACGAAACATTAAATTTTAACGAATCGGCTGTTCCGTATGTTGGGCGCATCGCTTGTCTAAAGGCAAGAACCGTAAATGAATCGTTGAGTAGTAAAAAAATAGTCTTGGCTGCAGATACCATTGTTTCACTCAATGGAGAAGTGATAGGGAAACCGGAAAATAAGCAACATGCAAAAAAAATCCTAATAAGCTTATCTGCTAAAGAGCATGAAGTTATTTCAGGAGTATGTTTAAAAAATTCAGATCGAGAATATCAAGCTATTGTGATAACGAAAGTGAAATTTAGGCAACTTAGTAATATAGAGATTAATGCATATATAGAAAAGAAGGAACCCTATGATAAAGCTGGAGCGTATGCGATACAGGGAGAAGCGGCGTGCTTTATAGAATATATTTCGGGCAGCTATACAAATGTTGTCGGATTACCATTGCTCGAAGTTTATAGGCTACTTAAGCGGGTAAATTTATAGTTTTATAGTTGCGTCTAGGTACAATTAAGCATGAGTGAAGAAATTTTAATCAATGTTACTCCGCAAGAGACAAGGGTCGCGGTTGTTGAAAATGGCGTACTACAGGAAGTTCAAATCGAACGTGTAAGTAAGCAAGGCTTAGTCGGGAATATCTTTAAAGGATGTGTCAGTAGAGTGATGCCAGGAATGGATGCAGCTTTTGTAGATATAGGTTTATCAAAAGCAGCATTTATACATAGTTCTGATGTCGCATATTTGCCAAAAAGTTCACGCAGCCCGCAAACAGAAGCAAATTCTCCAGATGAAACTATTTTGCAGTCTTTCAATGAGAATATAACTAGCCTACTTCATGAAGGTCAGCAATTACTTGTCCAGGTCGTTAAAGATCAGCTGGGTACTAAAGGAGCCCGTTTAACAACAAATATAACTGTACCCTCACGTTATATGGTGTTGTTGCCTTACTCAAATGATGTGCGTATTTCTACTCGTATTGAAGACGAAGAAGAGCGAGAACGTTTAATCGTAACTACACAAAATCTTTTAAAAGAATTTGATGCGAATTGTGGATGTATTTTACGAACAGCTGCAGAAGGTATTGGTGAAGCAGAATTAAGGCGCGACTTAAAATTTTTAATTAATCTTTGGGCTACTATTGTTGAAAAAGTAAAACAGTCTTCCTCAGTAGATGAGGTATATTCGGATTTACCTCTTGCAGTTCGCACCCTTAGGGATTTATCTGTTGACGATATTGAAGAGGTTCGTATTGACTCTCGTATAAGTTTTGAAATGGTTAAAGAATTCGCGGAAAAACTTGTTCCCGAATTGTCAACGCGAATAAAACGCTATTCAGGAAGCCGTCCTATATTTGATCTTTATTCTATAGAGGATGAATTGCAAAAAGCTTTGCATAGAAAAGTAGCTCTAAAATCTGGCGGATATTTGATATTCGATCAAACTGAGGCAATGACTACGATTGATATCAACACTGGTGGGTTTGTTGGGCATCGAAATTTAGAGGAAACCATTTACAAAACCAACTTAGAAGCTGCACAAGCTATCGCTAGACAACTACGTTTACGAAATTTGGGCGGTATCATTATTATAGATTTTATCGATATGGAAGATGATGAGCATAAGCGGCAAGTGATGCGTGTGTTTGAGAAATCTTTAGATAAAGATCGTGCAAAAAGTCAGGTTTGTGAAGTGTCACCACTTGGATTAGTTGAAATGACACGCAAACGCACCCGTGAAAGCTTAGAGCATGTACTTTGTGAGTCTTGTTTTACTTGTTCCGGCCGAGGTTATATTAAAACTGCTGAAACCATCTGTTTTGAGCTATTTCGCGAAATAATGCGTGAAGCCAGACAATATGAAACGAACGAATTACTTGTTTTGGCGTCTCAAACAGTAGTGGATTTATTATTAGATGAGGAGTCAGCTAGTCTTGCGGAATTGGAAGATTATATTGGCAAAACTATTAAATTGCAGGTGGAATCATTATATTCCCAAGAGCAATTTGATGTGGTACCGCTATGATTAGTTAATATTATGCTGCGTAAATTTCTCTTTGGGGCTTGGTATCTGTTTTTTGCATTATTAATGCTGCTTGCATTTACTATTAGTGTCGCGCGCGGTTATCCAAGCTTATATCAAAAATATTTGCCTGTAATTCAAGAAAATATTTCTTCGCTTGTAGGCAAGCCCGTACATGCGGATTCAATTCGTATTGACTGGTATGGAATTACTCCATTTATTTCAACAAATAATTTGTCTATTTATGAAGATGAAAGTCAATACGACTTACTCTTAAATGCTGAAAAAGCAACAATATCGTTAGATATATATAAGAGTTTATTACAAAAAAAAGTAGTTTTTAAAGAATTAACGCTTATTGATAGTAATCTCGATTTGTTAAGGACTGCTGACGAAAAAATAATATTAAATGGAATAGATATTAGCGAACGATTAGCACAACGCAAAAAATTAGACCAAAAAAATAAACTTATTATAAACTTGCTGGATAGTACAATTTCTATTGAAGATGAGGTTAAACAGTTAAATTTCTTTTTTGATAGAGTGGATATTTCGCTCGGTTTTTCGGATGAATACTTTAATATAACGTCTGAATTTATATTGCCTGAAACTTTAGGTAAATCTCTCGTCATTATTGCTGATATTCGTGATCTAGATAAAGGTTTAAAGAATATCAAGGGCGAACTTTATGCTGATGGGAAAAATATTAATCTTGAACTGATAAATGACTTTTTTCCTAAGTCTAAGCTAGGTGTTAAGAAAGGGAATTCTGATTTTCAAATTTGGGGAGACTTCAGCTCTTTAACACAACGTTCGTTGACAGGTAGGTTTAGTTTGCGTGATCTAGTTTATCGCGATGTTGATATACCACTGATGCCAACATTAATAAATAAAGAAATAATTGCTGTAGATACGTTTTTTCAATTCAATGGCGATATGAATAATTGGCAGCTCGCATTAAATGATGTAAATATTCAAACCTCCGACCATGTCTGGCCTGGTAAACAGTATGAAATAAGCTGTCAAGATTGTGAGCAACAATCATTCATTCTTTCGACAGCCTTGGATTATGTAAATTCTGATCAACTGCTTTCCACCTTGCAACATTTCCCCTTTATTGCTGAACGGCTAAACCAGGTACTTAGTAAAATTGAAATACATGGTGAGCTACAAGATATTAATCTATTAGCCGAATTTAGTGAGAAAAGAATCAATAAATATCAATATCAAGCATCCTTGAAGGAAGTAAATTTTTCAATACCTGAGTACGAATTTTCCGCTTCCGCTATAACAGGTGATGTGACTGGAGATCATGGTGCAGGCCAGATCAATTTTGCTACCAAATCAACCGCTATCACTTTAAATGAGTTACTAAATTACCCGATAGAAAATCAAGATATTACTGGAGTTATAAAATGGAGACTTGGTAAAAATGATCAGTTGTTTGCTCTGCAAAAGTTAAATATAGAATCAAATGGTATGATTGCTGATGTGCAAGGTCTTGCGCACATTGTTGATGGTACACCACATGTAGATATCCAATTGTCAATCCCAGAAGCTGATGCGACTGCAATAAAAAAATATTTACCATATAAACGCATGAATCCAAAACTATCAAAATGGCTAAACGAAAGTATATCTGCTGGAGCTATTAAAAATGGAAAGCTACTTATTCAAGGTAACCCGAAAAACTTTCCATTTAAAAACAAGCGAGGTCGTTTCCAGGTGGTTGCTGAAGTGGAAAAAGGTGTTTTGAACTATCGTAATAACTGGCCAAGCGCAAAAGATATCGTAGCTGATTTTATTATAGATGATGATTATTTAGCGCTTAATGCGACACATGGTTCAATACTTGATTCATCTTTGAATTACGTTCGCGCAGAGATTGACGATCTAAAATTACCATTGTTGGTTATTAATGGTACTGCGATCGGACCTTCTAATAATATTCTGGAATATTTACAGCAGTCCTCATTGCTGTCTGAAAATAGTCAAGTAGTAAAACAATTAACAGCAAGCGGAACCACTGAGCTTGATCTGAACATGAAATTTACATTAACTAAAAAATTAGAGAAAAAGCGTTTAGTAAGTGGTGAAATTGAATTTAAAGATACTAATATAAATGTAAATGCTTTATCTCTTCCATTTACAAATATAAATGGCAAACTTAAATTTGATCAAAGTGGTGCACAAGGTAAAGGTGTGAAAGCAAAACTTTATGGCGCGCCAATATTAGTCAGTGCAGAGAAACTGAATGAAGGCCGAACTAAATTATTAATAAGTGGGGATTTAGATCTAGATACCTATTTATTTGAAAACTATCGTGACTTGAATAAGTATTTAAAAGGAATCACAGCCGTTACTGCAGAAATTAACATTCCAAAATTAGATAAAAATAGTACAGATAGGTCCTTAACAGTAGCAGTGGCAAGTGATTTATATGGGGCACAAATTTTATTACCTGATCCATTTCGCAAAGAGCCTAATGATTTACGTAACTTAGCAATACATTCAAAACACCAGCAGGATAAAAACAGCGAAATATTTGTTAATTTAAATAGCCAGTCTTTTATGAAAGCCATTCTCGGTAAAGACTCAGGTAATTTATTAGCGATGAACGTGCACATGGGTAATGAACAATTTATTTTGCCAGAGTCGGGAATTAAAATTTCTGGCCGATTAAAGCATATAAATCTAAACCAATGGCGCGATGTATTTTCTTCTAATGAAGAAAATAATATTGAGCTGAATGAAATTGACTTATATATAAATCAAGTGGAATTGGGTAATGTAGAAGTTGATAATGTTGATTTTCACACACGCAAAAACGAAAAATTTTGGATTGGTGAAATTCGTTCTTCGGTCGCTAAAGGTGGGTTTGAATATCCCGTAGATTCAGAAAGTGGTAGTGTAGCAACATTTGATTTTGATTATTTGCGTTTTCCTTCAACAAAGAATGAGTCAGAAGATGAAACCGCAAGTTTTGATCCGCGTTCTTTGCCCGCATTAGTAGCCAATACAAAAGAATTTAAATATAAAGATGCAGCTTTTAGTGATGTTAGTCTTAAGACGAAACCGTCAGAACATGGTCTGACCATTGATTCTTTGCAAGGCAAGGGTAATGATTTGAGTATTTCCTCTAATGGTGCTTGGAATGTAGAGACAGATAATTCACAGACATCTCAACTTCTTATTACTTTACAAACAGATAATATACAAAATTCTCTTACTGGTCTGGGGTTTGAAAGTGCTGTTACAGATGGAAGAGGAAGGGTAACAGCGAATTTTAGTTGGCCAAAAGCACCATATCAATTTTCATTAGCATCTGTTTCTGGAAACGTAAATATTAGGCTCAATGAAGGTGCTATTTCTTCTGTTGAGCCTGGGGGAGCTGGTCGTTTAATTGGTTTAGTCAATTTAGGGGAAATTTCTAGACGTCTATCGTTAGATTTCACCGATTTCTTTTCTAAAGGTTATACCTTTGAAAAAATACGTGGTGATTTACAGTTTAAAGATGCGAATGTAACAACTGAAAATTTGAAGGTGAGAGGCCCGTCTGCAGATATCCTTATTCAAGGAAGAACTGGAATTACCGCTAAAGATTATGATCAAATCGTTACAGTTACACCGCAAGTAAGTGGAGGACTTCCCTGGATTGGTCTGGCTGTAGGTGGGCCATTAGGTGCAGTCGGAGTTATCGTTGGTGAAAGGATTGCCAAAACCATTGGTGTAGATGTCGATAAAGTCACAGAAGTGAAATACAGCATGACGGGGAGCTGGGAAGATCCTCAATTAGAGCCGATTTCACGGAAAGTTGCTGAAAATATAACTAACAATCAGGGACAACTATCACCAAACTCTCAACCACAAAATTCTCCTCCAGTTTCTCCTCAGGCTCCAAAGTCACAATCAAAAGAAAATATTAGTCCTGAAGCACCGTAGTTTTTTCAAAATGAAGATGCAGACAAAGTGTTTGTTTATCTCTACTAGAGTAGAGCCGATTCATGCAAAGAGTTGCAATAATATAGTTTCATAAAAATCAACAAATTCTGGAATTGATTTGAGCAAAGTTGCCTCTATTCAAATGGCTTCAAGTCCTAATGTAGATGCCAATCTACATGAGGCGAGTCGCCTGATTACTCAAGCTACTGATGCTGGAGCGGAGTTAATTGTTCTTCCTGAAAACTTTGCCATTATGGGTATAGAAGAAGAAGACAAAGTTGCAGTTCGAGAACCTCAGGGTGATGGCCCAATACAAAACTTTTTATCTGAACAAGCCAAGCACCATAACGTTTGGATTATTGGGGGTACAGTGCCTTTGGTTTGTGCTGATCCGAAGAAAATTCTTGCAGCTTGTTTAGTCTATGACAATAAAGGTAATCTTGTTGAACGCTATGACAAGATACATTTGTTTGATGTTGATCTTGTTGATACAGGTGAGAAATATAACGAATCTGAAACCATAGAATATGGTGACATAAATTTAAAGGTAGTGGATTCTCCTTTTGGAAAAATTGGTTTAGCCGTTTGCTATGATTTGCGTTTTCCAGAACTATTTAGAGCATTGTTAGATTTAGGAGCGGAAATTGTAGTTCTGCCAGCAGCTTTTACGGCAGTAACTGGTGAAGCTCATTGGGAAAGTTTATTGCGAGCACGAGCAATAGAAAACTTAATATATATTATTGCATCTGCCCAAGGTGGCTATCATATAAATGGTCGCGCAACGTTTGGAGATAGCATGATTGTTGACCCTTGGGGTACGATATTAAACCGCATTAAGCATGGTGCAGGGTTCGCAATTGCAGATATAAATTTGAGTTATTTAGAATCACGTCGAAAAACATTTCCGTGTATAGAACATCGAAGAATGAAATGAATTTATTTACGTAACCCATTTATATTAAATACTATGCAAAACCCGTTAGAACTTGCAAAAGCAAACATCTTAGAACCTTCCGGTTTAAATGAAACGCATTTATCGCAGGCATTTTCAACTTTATTAAATTCTTCCGCAGATAGTGGCGACATCTATTTCCAAGTACGTAAACACGAAGCTTGGTCACTAGAGGATGGTATTGTTAAAGACGCTAGTTACAACATTAACCAAGGCGTAGGTATTCGTGCGATTAAAGATGATAAAACAGGTTTTGCTTATTCGGACGAAATCGTATTACCGGCATTAATAGAATCTTGCAAAGCTGCACGTGCTATTGCACGGGGTAACCAAAATGGTCAGGTGAAAGCATGGCAGTCTAATACAGGGAATGAACTCTATTTACCTGATGATCCGACAAACTCACTAACAGAATCAGACAAAGTTAATTTATTACGTTCGCTTGATGCATTGGCACGCAAACAAGATCCACGTATTAAACAAGTAATGGCATCAATCGCCGGTTCGCATGAAATAATTTTGGTTGCCAATAGCGATGGTTCAATAGCGGCAGATGTAAGACCTTTGGTGAGATTAAATGTCTCTGTTATCGTTGAAGATAAAGGCAGGCTGGAACAAGGTAGTGCTGGGGGCGGTGGTCGTGTAGCCTACGATTTTTTTACCGAAGAAGATCGTGCTCAGTCTTATGTGCATGAAGCCGTGCGAATGGCCCTGTTAAATCTTGAAGCGGTTGATGCGCCAGCAGGACAAATGAAAGTAGTATTAGGTCCTGGTTGGCCGGGTGTATTACTTCATGAGGCTATCGGACATGGTTTGGAAGGTGATTTTACGCGCAAAGGTACTTCAGCATTTAGCGGGCGCATAGGTGAACGTGTAGCAAGTAAAGGAGTTACTGTGGTAGACGATGGTACTCTAGAAAAACGTAGAGGCTCTTTAAATATTGATGATGAAGGTACTGCTACACAATGCACTACGTTAATTGAGGATGGAATCCTTAAAGCATTTATGCAAGACAAGTTGAATGCAAAACTTTCGAATGTTGAATCCACGGGAAATGGAAGACGTGAATCTTATTCTCATTTACCCATGCCACGTATGACGAATACCTACATGCTCGCGGGCGCGTATGATCCTGGTGAAATTATCAGCTCCGTAGACTCCGGTTTTTATGCTGTTAATTTTGGCGGAGGTCAGGTAGATATTACTTCGGGTAAGTTTGTGTTTTCGGCTTCTGAAGCGTATTTAATTGAAAAAGGTAAAGTTACCAAACCAGTGAAAGGGGCGACCTTGATAGGTGACGGTCCTGATGTGCTCACTCGTGTCAGTATGATTGGTAATGATTTAGAGTTAGATCGTGGTGTTGGGACCTGTGGAAAAGAAGGACAAAGTGTTCCGGTAGGAGTAGGTCAGCCTACATTACGAATCGATGGCATTACAGTTGGGGGCACAGCTAAATAAAACTGCATAATTAATTGTATGGACATCCAGCCTTCGCCCTATTCAAAAGAAAAACTAGAAAATTTGGTACAACTATGTTTGTCCGAAGCTAAGCAGTTAGGTGCAAGTAGTGCAGAAGCAAGTATTAATGTTGAGCATGGCTTATCTGTTACTGCGCGAATGGGTGAAGCAGAAACATTAGAACATCATAATGATCGTGGCTTAGGTGTTACAGTCTATGTGGGGCAAAAGAAAGGTTCGGCAAGCACCACAAATTTCAAACCAACTTCAATAAAAGAAGCCGTAACGGCAGCGTGCAATATTGCTAGTTTTACTGAAAAAGATAGCTGTGCGGGTTTGGCAGATGCCGATCGTATGGCAACGAAAGTTGAGGATTTAGATTTGGATCATCCTTGGGGGTTATCACCTGAAGAAGCGCTAGAGATTGCAATCGAATGTGAAAATACTGCAAGAGATGCAGATAAGATTTCAAATTCAGAAGGTGCATCTTTTAATACGTCCCGAAGTACTACTATTTATGCAAACACACATAATTTTCTAGGCAGCTATACTTCTACGCGTCATAGCTTGACTTGTATTGTAGTTGCAGAACAAGACGGCAGTATGCAAAGGGATTACTGGTATTCAACTGCGCGAGACCCAAAAAATTTAGAGTCTGCAATAAGTGTAGGTACAAAAGCAGCGGAGCGAACTGTTAGCCGACTTGGTGCAAGAAAGCTATCTACACAAACTACACCTGTGATATTTGAGGCGAATATGGCGCGTTCATTGTTATCACATTTTATCTCCGCTATCAGTGGTGGAGCTTTATATCGTAAAGCTTCGTTTTTGATTGATCATTTAGATAAGAAAGTTTTCTCTGACCAAATAACTATAAGTGAAGATCCTTTTATTAAAGGTGGTTTGGGAAGCAGTTCATTTGATGCTGAAGGTGTGGCGACTCAAGCACGCACACTTGTTGATGCAGGAATATTAAAAGGTTATGTGTTAAGTAGTTATTCTGCAAGAAGATTGGGGATGCAATCTACGGGCAATGCAGGAGGAATTCATAACTTAGCTTTGCAAAAAGGTGAAGATAACTTAGAAGAGCTCATGCAAAAAATGCAAAAAGGTTTACTTGTTACCGAATTAATTGGTCATGGCGTGAATACAGTGACAGGAGATTATTCTCGTGGGGCAGTCGGCTATTGGATAGAAAATGGTGAAATCCAATACCCTGTAGACGAAATAACTATTGCTGGAAATTTAAAAGAGATGTACCAAAAAATTATTGCCGTAGGTAATGATATTGATCAGCGAAGTAATATTGTTACACCTTCGTTGCTCATAGATGATTTGATGGTAGCCGGGAATTAAGCAAAAAATTTTAATTAATAGAAGTACTATCCAACCATTTCACTTCAGTTATTCGAATTGAAATATCTAGTTTCCCGTTCTCATATTTATCTAGTTTAACGGGTAAATAATTTAGTTTTTCTGCATACCAGCTGTAGTAAGTGGTTTTTTTATCGTTGTCTTTTTTTCGTACAAGTTTATGTGCGTCATATTTGCCCGCCTTAGTTTCAATAACTTCATTATTTTCTAGTTGATAGGAATACTCCTTTAATTTTCCTTTAGAAATTACAGAATAAAGATTTGTGACTTTTTCTTGATCAGGTTTTCGCATGAGCAGCAATTGTGCTGAGTAGTTATCAAAGGTGTAATCTTGTAATTCAATCTCATTTTTTCGGTCTTTATATTTGACAACAGCCCTTTTGTTATCCCAGTCAAAAATGTAATGTTCATTGCGATTTTTATCGCTGTTTTTCATTTCATGTTTAAACTCAATCGTATGATATTGATTGTTAATTAATTTAAGTACAGCACGATCTGTGACTATTTGATCGCCTAAAAAGAGAGCTGCCATACCTACAGGTTTAGTAATGGACTCGTAAATTAATTCACCATTCACTTTTTTAAGGCTTACATCCATTTTACCTACCCGCATTGAGCCTTTATGAACATCGTAAATAGCTTCAAACTCAGGTGGTAAGGTGCTGTCATTTAAAATATATGTGGGGCTGGCTGCAACGGATTGAATCAACAAGACAGAAACAATTACGATAAACAATATCTTCTTCATTGCAGCTCGTTCTCGTGTTCAGAATTTAATATGATTGCCTGTTCTAATGGTTTGTTATCAAAATACACTTGTGACGCTTTAAGTTCTAAACGTCCTTCACAGAACCATTTCATAGTCAGTGGGTAAATAATATGTTCTTTTTCTAATACGCGCTTGGCAAGAGATTCTGGCGAATCTGATTTTTTAATATTTACTTTTGCTTGAATTATAAGTGGGCCTGCATCTAATTCTGCTGTTACAAAATGTACACTGCAGCCATGCTCGGCGTCATTTGCGTTTAACGCACGTTCATGCGTATGTAATCCAGTATATTTAGGTAGTAATGACGGATGAATATTTAAGACTTTGCCTTGATATTCATTTATGAAATTAGGACTCAGTATACGCATAAATCCTGCTAAAACGATTAGCTTAATGTTATAGACTCTGAGCGTCTTAAGGAGTTCCGCATCAAATGTTTCACGTGTAGCATAATTTTCATGTTCAATGATATGTGTGGTGATATTGGCTTGTTTAGCACGTAAAAGACCATATGCATTTGGATTGTTACTGATCACACAGGCAATGGACGCATCAATATGCCCTTGTTGTATATGATCAATAATCGATTGTAGATTACTTCCACCGCCTGAAATAAGAACAGCAATCTGGCATGAAGTGTTAGACACAGGGTTACTGTTTAAAGTAATTCAATTTTTTGATCAGAGGAAGAATTTTTAATTACACCAATCTGAACAGCTTGATGGTTATTTTGTTTGCATAGTGTAATGACTTCAGCAGCTTGTTCTTGAGGAAGGATGATTAACATACCCATACCGCAGTTAAAGACACGCAACATTTCAGAATCTTCTACTTGTCCGATGTTTTGTAACCAATCAAATATTGCAGGACGTTGCCAACTTTTACTACCTATCTGTGCACAATAGCCATCTGGAATCACCCGTGGGACATTTTCAATTAAGCCTCCACCAGTGATATGGCACAAGCCATGAATAGTAAATTTTTCTAATATTTTTAGTATGACATTTGCATAGATAATAGTAGGTTCTAGCAATAACTCTGCCAAAGTTTTATTTTCAATTTTCTCATCCAATGAAATGTTCATGGTTTCTAGTATCTTATTGACTAGCGAAAAGCCATTTGAATGAATACCGCTTGAAGGGAGGCCAATGATGACGTCTTTATCGTTAATCCTACTTCCGTCAATAAGCTGATCACGTTCTACAACGCCTACGCAAAATCCTGCTAAATCATATTCCCCCTCGTCATACATGCCAGGCATTTCCGCTGTTTCACCTCCAATTAAAGCTGCTCCAGACTGTCGGCAACCATCCGCGATTCCTTCAATTACGGTTCGCGCTTCTTGGACTGAAAGCTTACCTGTAGCAAAGTAATCTAAAAAAAATAGAGGCTCTGCTCCTTGCACAATGACGTCATTGACACACATGGCGACTAAATCAATTCCTATAGAAGCGTGATTATTTTGTTTTTGAGCGAGGCGCAGTTTGGTGCCTACACCATCGGTACCTGATACAAGAATGGGTTGTTTATATTTATCGGTTTGTAAGGCAAATAATCCTCCGAAGCCACCAATGCCTGATAAAACTTCAGGACGGTGTGTAGAACGAATCGCAGGTTTTATAAGATCAACAAGTTGATTGCCTGCATCAATATCGACACCGGCTTTTTTGTAACTAAGGCCCATTTATTTATCTAAATTAAGTTTATATGGTAACTAATTGATATTTATTAAATATGGATGAGTGAATTAAAGAAATACATCGCTATTTTGCGATTTAAATTGCTTCATAATACGGTTACTTATACCATCTAAAGATATTAATAATAAGTATTTTAATTGTGGATGGATGGGGCTTTATTGTAATCCACTGAGGAGTTTAGACATAGCATGTCTCATTGGAGATTTATACCGAACCTAATTACTTTGGTGCGCTTCGCTGCAGTGCCTTTGCTAGTTTGGTGGTTAATTGATAACCAATTTTACAATGCGCTTTTACTGTGTTTGCTCATGGGCTTGTCTGATGCCTTGGATGGATTTTTAGCTAAGACTTTTAACTGGAAAACCACCTTAGGGTCTTATTTAGATCCTGCTGCGGATAAAGTGATGCTGATTAGTGCATATATTGCCTTAGGTGCGCTTCATCTACTTCCTCACTGGCTAGTATTCATTGTCATAATGCGCGATGTTGCTTTGCTTGCAGGTGCGGTGTCATATGTATCAATGACTAGGCGTCTGGAAATCGAGCCTAGCCTAATAAGTAAATTAAACACGTTTGTTCAAATCATATTGGTGCTTACAGTAATCTATGGTCAAATAAACGCCTTTCCATCTATTGTTATTCAAATATTAATAGGTATTACCTTATTTACGACTATTGCTAGTGGTTACGATTATTTAGCGGAAGAGCGTTTAAGACGTGCAAGACACTCCGGTAAACAAGCATAGTCAAGCTATTTCTGCCTTTAATTTCTGGTTAATCAAATGGCGACTTCCTGTCTGCAGAAACCTAAACAGTATTTATTAGATATTGCCCTACCTAAGTTTGCTACGTTCGATACCTTTGTAGATGCCAGTGACGGTCAATTATCATCAGAACTGAAACAATTAACGCATACTTTGCCTGCTGCACAAAACGAAACTCACCAGTATTTTTTGTGGGGTGTAGCTAATGTTGGCAAAACTCATTTACTGCAAGCGATTTGTAATCAGTCTGCGTTGACACAACAAAAAGCTGTTTATTTGCCCATGCGTGAGCTAGGACAAATGGATGCAAATATATTAGAAGAAATGCAACAATTTGATCTCGTTTGTATCGACGATATAGAGATAATTTTAGGAAGAAAGCAGTGGGATAGAATCTTATTTAATCTAATAAATGAATTGCGTGCTGATAATAAAACTCTGGTGATGACTTCAAGTAATAACCCGAATGAAATTAAAGTAAGTTTTGAAGACTTAGCTTCCAGATTGGTTTGGGGGCCGGTGTACAAACTAAAATTACTAAGCGATGTTGAGAAAGCAATAGCAATTCAATTACATGCTAAAGCACGTGGTTTAGAAGTTTCGCAAGAGGTATGTAGCTACTTGCTTACGCGTTATTCTCGAGAACTTGATAAGTTAATAGAGGTTTTAGACGAATTGGACAAACAATCAATGATTCAGCAAAGAAAAATCACTGTGCCATTTGTAAAAACGGTTTTGCAGGACCATTGAATTTAAAATCTTGTTTATGCCAGTTTGGCGACTCGTTTACCTAAAGCAAAGCACAAATTTTTCTCTTCTTCGCTAATTTTATTTTTGCTTTCAGGTCCGGCTAAGTGACTCGCGCCATAGGGAGTGCCACCAGTGCTAGTGGTTATAAGCTCTCCTTCGCTATAAGGAATACCTACAATCATCATGCCGTGGTGTAGTAAAGGAAGCATCATAGAAAGTAAAGTGCTTTCTTGACCGCCATGAAGACTCGAAGTAGAGGTAAAAAGTCCTGCAGGCTTGTCAATCAATACACCTGAGAGCCATAGCGAGCTTGTACTATCGAGAAAATATTTCAATGAGGCTGCCATATTGCCAAAGCGAGTAGGGCTACCCATTAATAAACCATCGCATTGCTCAAGGTCTGCAGTTGTAGCAAAGGTATGGCCTTCATCCGGAATGCTGCTTTCAGTTGCTTCGCAGGTGGCTGAAACAGTTGGAACAGTACGTATTTTTGCTTCTACACCGTCTACAGAATTTACGCCTCTTGCAATATGTTGTGCCATCTCTTTAGTTGCACCATGGCGAGAATAATAGAGGACTAAAATAGTTTTCATTATAAAATTTCTAAAATGTTTTCAGGAGGTCGTCCAATAACTGCTTTACCATTATGAACAACAATGGGACGTTCAATTAATATGGGATAGTTTATCATTGCGTTTAAAACTTCCTCTTCACTGGAATCTTCACTAAGCCCAGCCTCAGTGTACGCATTTTCACGTTTACGAAGTAACTGATCAGCAGACAGGCCGAGTAAACTAAGAATGTTTTTTAGCTCATCTTTAGAGGGAACCGTTTCTAAATATTTTACTATCTCAGGATCTTTACCGTTCTCTTTCAGTAACTCTAAAGATATATTACATTTTGAACATTTGGGGTTGAAGTAGATAGTAGTTTTCTCGGTAGTCATTGCTACTTTTTCTCCAGGATGATTCTAGTTATATTTATCCGCTAGTATATTGGATTATCATTACAAATATAAGAAAAGCTAAGCATACATATACTAAATAGACATATATTTTTAATATGAATTTAGGTGAAAATATTATCTCGGTTCGGTGTATTGTTACCGGCAAAGTACAAGGCGTGTTTTTTCGTGCATCAACACGTGAGCAAGCACTGCAGCTCAATATTAAAGGCTATGCAAAAAACTTGAGTGGTGGAGAAGTTGAAGTTATTGCATGTGGAAATAAGGATGCCATCGGGCAATTAAAGCAATGGCTAAATTGTGGTCCAAAATATGCCAAAGTTAAAAATGTTGACTGCGAAGTCATTAGTAATCAAGAAATAGAAAATATAGATTTAAATAACTTTAAAGTGTTGTAAAAATGCCGATATATGAGTATCAGTGTCAAGCCTGTGGAGCGGTGCACGAAGAGCTGCAAAAAATTGGTGATCCTCCTATAAAGAAATGTCCTTATTGTGGAGAGCTTAAATTAAAAAAATTAATTTCGGCACCAAGCTTTCGTTTAAGTGGAACAGGCTGGTATGAAACTGATTTTAAATCGGATAAAGATAAACAGCGAAACTTGAGCACAAAGGATTCCCAAAGAGAAGACCAAAGCAAGGACCAAGGAAAAGACAAGAAAAAATCGGATTCTAAAGACAGTAAAAACAAAAAAGATAAATCAGGTTCAAATAAACAAGGTGAAAAGACGAAAAACACTAAACAAAATAAATCGAAAACCAATTCAAAATCAAATGATTCCTGAAACTCATCTCAATCACTGATATCGTCAGGAAAATATACGAATATACGCTACTTCTATTGCATGCCATGAGGCCAAAACGTACTATTCGCCGCTTGATACTGTATATAAGGTAAGGAATGAGATCTCACTATTGTGGACAAGTCACCGAAGCGTTAATTGATCAGGAAGTATCGGCTTGCGGATGGGTCAATAAAAGACGTGATCATGGTGGTGTAATTTTTGTCGATTTACGTGATCGAGAGGGAATTCTGCAAGTTGTATTTGATCCCGATACGCCCGAAATTTTTTCTATTGCGGAACATATTCGCAATGAGTATGTATTACGTATAAAAGGACGCGTCTGTAAGCGTCCTGAAGGAACGATCAATCCTGATTTGCCTACCGGTCAAATTGAAGTGCTTGCGAAAGAATTAGAAGTCTTAAATGAATCGGATACACCTCCTTTTCAGTTAGACGATGATGATGTGCATGAAGAAAACCGCTTGCGATATCGTTATGTTGATTTACGTCGTCCATTTATGCAGGAGCGAATTCGTGCGAAAGCAAAAGTGGCAAGTGGTATTCGAAACTTTTTAGACAACAATGGTTTTATAGATATTGAGACACCTATCTTAACCAAAGCCACTCCGGAAGGTGCGCGAGACTATTTAGTCCCAAGCCGTACGCAACCGGGGTCATTCTTTGCGCTACCTCAATCTCCACAACTTTTTAAACAGTTGTTAATGATGAGCGGATTTGATCGTTATTATCAAATAGTGCGTTGTTTCCGCGACGAAGATTTACGCGCAGATCGTCAGCCAGAGTTTACTCAGCTGGATATCGAGACATCATTTTTAGATCAAGATGAAATCATGTCCATTATGGAAAACATGATGCGAGAATCATTTAAAGAGAACTGTAATGTTGATCTGGACAATCCATTTCCAAGAATGACATATGCTGAAGCCATGCAGCGCTTTGGTAGTGACAAGCCAGATTTACGTATTCCATTAGAGTTTATTGATATCACTGATCTGATGAAGAGTGTTGAGTTTAAAGTGTTTAACGCTCCAGCAAATGACCCAGAAAGTCGTGTTGCAATGCTAAAAGTTCCACAAGGCTCAAAATTGTCGCGTAAAGAAATTGATGACTACACCGAATATGTAGGTCAATATGGTGCAAAGGGTTTAGCTTACATTAAATGTAATGATGTAAGTAATCTTAAAGAGGGCTTGCAGTCACCCATACTAAAATTCCTACCCGAGGAAATTATTCAACAATTAGTCGAAGCCTCTAAAGCCGACGATGGCGACTTATTATTTTTTGGAGCAGACAAGAAAACGGTTGTGAATGCAGCATTAGGTGCTTTGCGCGTGAAAATTGGTCATAACATGAATATGGTGGAAGAAGGCTGGAAACCGCTTTGGGTAATTGACTTTCCAATGTTCGAGTGGGATCAAGATGTAAAACGTTGGTCAGCCTTGCATCATCCGTTTACTGCGCCCACATGTAGTGCGGAAGAACTCAAAGAAAAACCTGGTGAAGCTTTATCAAAAGCCTACGATATGGTGCTAAATGGGACAGAAGTTGGTGGCGGTTCTGTGCGTATTCATAAACAAGATATGCAAGCTGCTGTATTTGAAGTTTTGGGTATTGAAGAAAAAGAAGCTGAAGAAAAATTTGGTTTCTTATTAAAAGCACTCAAATATGGTGCACCTCCACATGGTGGTATCGCATTTGGTTTAGATAGGCTTGTAATGTTAATGACGGGTAGTCAATCAATTCGTGATGTTATTCCATTTCCTAAAACTCAAAATGCAACTTGCTTGTTAACCGATGCACCAGCAGAAGTAAGCGAAAAACAACTTAAAGAGTTACACATACGTATACGGAATAAGCCTAAACAAGATAACTAGTTTTACAAAAATAATATAGGTTATTGATAACTAGGTTCTTTTTCTAAAAATTCACGCGCATCAAAAACTGCAGGTTGCGGTTGAGTATCAGAATTAGAGGCGAATTGTTTTGCTTCTTTAGAATTTGGAAACCGTTGAACAAGTATGAGCTTATATTGATCTGCTAAATCAGTTTTTCCATTGGCATCATTGATCTGTACGCCCAGTAAAAGTGTTTTTGGTGTAGGTTGTGCAACTTTTTCATATTCTTGCAGTAATCGATATGCATTATCGTAGTTGTAGTTTCCGTATTGAATCTTAGCAAGCTGATACCAAGGCACGGGAGATTTGGGATTTATTTTTAAAGCTTTACTGAAATATCGGGTGGCTTTGACTTTATCAGGAATGCCAAGCACACAAAGACCGGCATTAGTGTATGCCACATCTCGTTGAGTATTGTTAACATTATTAGCTGCTGCTAGATATAATTTTTCGGCTTCAAAGGGTTTATCGTTTTTACACAAGAAGCTTGCATAATTTGTTTGTGCTGCAGAATGATCCGGTTCAAATGATAAAGCGCGTTTAAAATAGCGTTCAGCCAAATCCGGTTGATTATTCTCTTTATAGATAAGTCCGGCCACGGTATAAGCATCAGCAGATTTTTCGTTGAGCTGGATCGCTTTTCTTACTGAGACTAGTGCTGCATCTAAACGGCCTGCGTTCATATATTGCACGGCTTGTACGACATAGCCTTCTTCCTGGGGTGTCTTTGTAGGTGAGCTTGCACAAGACGCTAGGGCACATACCAGCAAGATTTGTATTAACCTTATAGCGATTACTTTAGGCAAAAGCAGAGATTTAACTGTACACTTTGATCTAGAAATATTTTCCAAGTGGTTCATTAATAAATAATTTTACGATTGTTATATGGTATATAAGCGCCCTGAATCAGTATTGGTCATTGTATACACACAAGCAAGTGAAGTCTTGATGTTACGTCGTAAGTTTCCAAGTGATTTTTGGCAATCCGTTACAGGTAGCCTGGAATGGGATGAAAATCCCATGCAAGCCGCTTTACGTGAACTACATGAAGAAACAGGAATTTCTGGGTATGAATTGAAAGACTGCAAATTTTCACAAAATTTCGAGATATATTCGATCTGGCGCGACCGTTACGAGCCAGGGGTGACTGAAAATACAGAGCATGTTTTTGTGCTTGAGCTGCCTAAAAAGATTGATATTAGATTAGACCCAAGAGAGCACCACGAGTTTGTTTGGCTATCTAAGAATCAGGCAATTGATTGGGCTTTTTCGCATACGAATCAGGAAGCCATTCAACGCTGGGTACCCAATGCAGAATAATAAAACTATCAGCCATTCGGAAAGCCTTATCACCATTAGAGTATTAAAGTAAATGCGTGAAGTTGTGGTTTGTACTCATGGGATTTGGATGAAAGGCTGGGCCATGCAGCCAATTGCACGTTACCTTCGCACTCATGGACATGATTGTGTGCAGTATTCTTATAAGAGTGTGCGTCGTAGCCCGAGAGAGAATGCCGTCTTGTTAGGTAAATTTGTCGATCAACTCGATGCGGATATTGTACATTTTGTGGCTCACAGTTTAGGCGGGGTGATTTTGCTGCATTATTTTGATTTATTTGATACCGCCAAGCCCGGACGTGTCGTGATGCTAGGGTCGCCTGTTGCAGGAAGTGGAGTAGCTAGATTTGTTTCGAAAAGTAATTTCATGAAAAATAATATGTTAGGGGCAAGTGCTAAGACTTTACTTGGGAATGTGCCGAAGTGGAAAGGTACTCATCCACTGGCGGTAATAGCGGGCACAAAAGGATATGGGGTTGGGCAAATGTTGGGTGCACCATTAGATAAACCAAATGATGGAACGGTTGCCGTTTCTGAAACTAAAGTGGACAACTGCACTCTGCATCTTCAAGTGCCTTATAGCCATACGGGAATGCTGCTATCCAAGCAAGTAGCTGCTGCAGTGGATTCGTTCATCCGCACCGGTGACTGTCACTAAAGCAACTGCAATTAAACGGGTCAAAGTGCTAAAATACGACCGTTTATTTGGGAGTGCTCTAAACGATCTTAGAGAAAATCATTTGGAGTAAAAACTAGAGGAGTTTCAATGGCCGGTCATAGTAAATGGGCCAATATTCAGCACCGCAAAAAAGCGCAAGATGCCAAGCGCGGTAAATTATTCACTAGACTGATTCGAGAAATTACCGTAGCTGCACGGATGGGCGGCTCGGACCTTGATTCCAACCCTCGTTTGCGCTTGGCTGTTGACAAAGGCTTATCCGCTAACATGAATAAAGACACAGTGGATCGTGCGATTAAGCGTGGTGCGGGTGAGATGGATGGTGATAATTATGAAGAAGTTCGTTACGAAGGCTATGGTCCAGGTGGTTCGGCAATTTTAGTGGATTGTATGACGGATAATCGCAACCGTACGGTTGCAGAAGTTCGTCATGCGTTTTCAAAATACAATGGTAATTTAGGCACATCAGGTTCGGTTGCTTATATGTTCTCAAATGCAGGAGTCATTCAATTTGCGCCGGGCAGTGATGAAGATGCGATAATGGAAGTGGCACTTGAATCAGGTGCAGAAGATGTTATCACTGCAGACGATGGCAGTATTGAAGTATTAGCCACTCCTGATGATTTCATAATGGTCAAAGATGCTTTAGAAGTTGCAGATCTCTCTCCAGTGCAAGCTGAAGTCACCATGCGAGCAAGTAATACGACAGAACTTTCTGATAAAGAAGGTGAAAGCATGTTGAAACTACTCGATGCCTTGGATGAATTAGATGATGTGCAAAACGTTTATTCCAATGCTGATATTCCAGAGTCCGTTTATGAAGCTGTTGCGTGATAACAGTGAGCTAGAACATTGAATGCAATACAACGTACCCGATAAAAAACAAAACACTATTCGTATTCTAGGGATTGATCCTGGATTACAAATTACCGGTTTTGGGATCATTGAAAGTGATGGTCGAACCAGTCATTACATTCATAGTGCTAATATCAAAGTAAAAAGTGTTAAGGATGATGTAACAATTCCCCATCGACTGGGTATAATTTTTAGCAAGTTAAACGAAGCGATCGAACAATTTCAACCTGATGAAGTTGCCGTAGAAGAAGTGTTTATAAATAAAAACGCATCTTCCTCATTAAAACTTGGTCACGCACGTGGTGCTGCGATTTGTGCAGCGGTACATCATCATATACCTGTCAGTGAATACAGTGCGCGTTCTGTTAAACAAGCTGTAGTCGGAAATGGTGCAGCTAACAAAGATCAAATACAACATATGGTTTTGCGTTTATTGGCATTACGCGGCAAGCTGCAATCTGATGAAGCGGATGCCTTGGCCGTATGCTTATGTCATGCGCACACTGCTCTATTGTTGAATAATAAACGTGATCATGTTGGAGCATACGCATGATCGGGCGCTTACAAGGTGAAATTATTGAGAAGCAGGCGCCCTATCTTTTATTAGATGTCAAAGGTGTCGGCTATGAGCTTGAAGCACCAATGTCTACTTTTTATGAGTTACCCGAATGTGGCGAAACTGTGATGTTACACACGCATTTACTTGTGCGCGATGATGCGCACAAACTTTATGCCTTCAAACAAGTGCGTGACCGCAGTTTGTTTCGTAATTTATTAAAAGTTAATGGAGTGGGGGCTAAAATGGCATTGGCGATTTTATCAGGCATGGATGCTAATTCTTTTTCACAGTGCATACATCATGGGGATGTCGATTCACTCGTACGTATTCCAGGTGTTGGTAAAAAAACTGCAGAGCGTTTAATTTTGGATATGCAAGATCGGCTTGATAAAGAAATTACAACGCAAGGAATAAATAATGGTAAGAGTACAAATGGTTTAAATGGTCAAGCTACACAAGACCCCATTGCAGACGCAGTCTCTGCATTAGTATCTTTAGGTTATAAACCCAATGAAGCCAGCCGCATGGTAAGTGGCGTAGATGCTAAAAATCAAAATAGTGAAGATATTATTCGATTAGCTTTAAAATCCAGTTTTTCATAAGAGTAAAGTATGGTAACCGCAACAACGGAAATTGAAGAATCACGCATAGTCGATACGCATGTAGAAAAAGATGAAGCGGTTTTAGAAAACGCTATTCGACCGCATCAACTCAATGAGTATATCGGGCAATCTAAGGTGCGTGAGCAGATGGAAATTTTTATTTCAGCTGCCAAGCAACGCCAGGAAGCTTTAGACCATGTATTAATTTTTGGTCCTCCAGGTTTAGGTAAAACAACCCTTTCACATATTGTGGCAAATGAAATGCAAGTAAATTTGCGCCATACCTCAGGGCCCGTTTTAGAGCGACCTGGTGACTTAGCGGCTATTCTTACAAATTTAGAGCCGCATGATGTGTTATTTGTTGATGAGATTCATCGTTTGAGTCCTGTCGTTGAAGAGGTGTTGTATCCTGCGATGGAAGATTTTCAGCTAGACATTGTCATTGGTGAAGGACCGGCTGCTCGTTCTATTAAATTAGATCTCCCGCCATTTACATTAGTCGGTGCAACTACGCGAGCAGGTTTGCTCACTTCTCCTTTGCGAGATCGTTTTGGAATCGTGCAACGCTTAGAGTTTTATAACACTGAAGAGCTTACCAAAATCGTATTACGTTCGGCGAATATTTTGAATGTTCAAATTAATGACGAGGGTGCCACGCAAATCGCTAAACGCTCTCGTGGTACTCCGCGAATAGCAAATCGTTTATTAAGACGAGTGCGAGATTATGCCCAAGTTAAATCAGATGGAGTGGTGACAAGCAAAATCGCTGATGCTGCATTAGATATGCTTAGTGTGGATGAGCACGGATTCGATAATATGGATAGACGCCTATTGTTAGCGGTAATTGAAAAGTTTGAAGGGGGCCCCGTTGGGGTTGATAGTCTTGCTGCGGCCATAGGTGAAGAGCGTGGCACGATTGAAGACGTAATAGAACCATTTTTGATTTTAAAAGGCTTCATGATGCGTACGCCTAGGGGGAGAGTTGCAACTGGAAATGCATATCGTCATTTTGGAATTAAAATTCCTCAACACAATCTAGCTTCTGCCGCTGAGGTAGAAATGAGCGAAGATTTGTTTTCTGAGACGACTCAATAAGTTTATTAGCTAAAGATGTTTGTGTGGCAAACACGGGTGTACTACGAAGACACCGATGCAGGTGGAGTGGTGTACTACGCTAATTATCTGAAATACATGGAGCGTGCACGTACCGAATGGCTGCGTGCTTTGGGGGTTGAGCAAGATACTTTAATAAAGGAACTGAACGTTTTGTTTGCAGTACGGTCTGTAAACATAGAATATAAAAGGCCTGCAAGGTTTAATGACTCGTTAGAGGTTAGTGTAATTCCGCAAGAACTAAAACCAGCAAGCATTTCATTTAAACAAGACATCACGCAAGAAAATTTTACAGACAGCTTGTATACAAGTAGCGAAGTAAATGTGGTGTGTTTAAATTCCAATGACTTTTCGCCATGTGCGATACCAAAAACATTACATAAAACAATCAAACTAGGGGAAATAAAGAATGCAAACTGATACCAGTATTTTAGGCTTAATCAGTGAAGCCAGTCTGGTAGTGCAACTTGTTATGTTGATGTTGCTTGCTGCATCGTTAATTTCATGGACCATGATTGTAAGCAAATGGAAAATTATTCGTGATGCGCGCAGCAATGCGGATAAATTTGAAGATCGCTTTTGGTCCGGAACTGATCTTGCTGCGTTGTATGAAAAAGTTCGCCTTAAGCAATACCCCTCTGGTATGGAAAGTATATTTCTTGCAGGCTTCAAAGAATATGTTCGTTTACATAGGCAACAGCGCGTATCGCCCGATGCAATAACGGACACAGCACTGCGATCTATGAAAGTGGCCATGACGCGTGAAGTAGAAACTCTAGAACATTATCTATCCTTTCTTGCAACCGTGGGTTCTACAGCGCCATATATTGGTTTATTTGGAACCGTATGGGGCATTATGAATTCGTTTCGTGCATTAGGAGATGTTCTACAAGCAACTTTATCTGCAGTTGCCCCTGGTATTGCTGAAGCGCTAATTGCAACGGCAATGGGTTTGTTCGCAGCGATACCTGCAGTCATTGCCTACAACCGTTATTCAACGGATGTGGAGCGTCTGGTCGTTCGTTACGATAATTTTGTTGAAGAATTTACTGCATTATTACAGCGTCAGGCGTTGACCAAAGACATAGACACGCAAGCTAGAGGCTAAGAAAATGGCATATACAGCACTCGGTCGACGAAAACGCATGTCAGAAATCAATGTCGTGCCATATATAGATGTCATGCTAGTGCTATTGGTGATTTTCATGGTTACGGCTCCATTATTTCATCAAGGGGTGGAGGTGGAATTACCTTCAGCCCCTGCAAAACCACTGGATAAAACGGATGAAAATCAGGAACCATTGATTATTTCAGTGGATAGAGTTGGACAAATTTTCGTAAATAAATCAGATACTCCCAGCGAGCCCATTGCGGATGAGCAATTTAGAAACCAAATTCGTGAAATCTTATCTAATGATGCAAGCCCGGTATATGTAAGAGGAGACAATGGTGTGGATTATGGTCGAGTAGTTACCGTGATGGTCATGCTGCAATCTGCTGGAGCTGAAAATGTTGGCTTAATTACCGAGCCTGCAGCCGAAGAAATTGACACCCCTTAAGCAATGGCCAAAGTTAAGCGACATTTGCCAGTGTCTGTCACTATTGCTATTGCCATTCATGTGGCAGTCTTGCTCTTAGTGATTGGGTTTCAATTTAAAAAAGACCATAAACCAAATCCACTGGATAGTATTAATACGATCAATGCTACTGTCATTAAATCAAATGATTTGCCAGAAAAGTCTGTCATAGAAAAGCCACCAAAAGTTGATAAACAAGAAGAAGAAAAGAAAAAACTACAAGCTGAATTAGAAGCCGAGCAGAAAAAAGCTGAAGAGGCAGAAAAAAAAGCTGAAGCTGAGAGACAAAAAGCTGAAGAAATTAGAAAACAGGCAGAAATTGAGAAGCAACGTTTAGAAGAAGAAGCAAGAAAACAACTTGCAGAACAAAAGCGTATTGAAGAAGAAAAAAAACTTGCTGAAGAAAAACGTAAAGCTGAAGAGTTGGCCCAAAAAAAATTAGAAGAGAAAAAACTTGAAGAGCAAAAATTAGCAGAGGAAAAGAAACGAAAAGAGGAAGAGGCTAAAAAGTTAGCAGAAGAGAAGAAACGAAAAGAAGAGGAAGCTAAAAGATTAGCAGAAGAGAAGAAACGAAAAGAAGAAGAAGCTAAAAGATTAGCAGAAGAGAAGAAAAGACTTGAAGAAGAAAAATTAGCGGCTGAAAAAGCTGCAGAGCAAGAACGTTTAGCAAAAATTTTAGAAGCTGAAGAAGCAGAAATTCAGGCAGCAGAAATGGAAGCACAAAGAATTGCAAAGGCACGAGCAATGAGTAAACAAATAGCCATCTACCAAGATGCAATTCGTAGTAGGATACAAAGCAGATGGCGCAAGCCATTAACTGAACAACCCGATGCGTGGTGCAGAGTGTATGTGCGTCAAGCACCTGGTGGTTATGTTGAAAATGTTCAAATAGAACAGTGTACGGGCGATGAATCTTTCCGTCGTTCAGTTGAGGAAGCAGTTTGGAAATCAGATCCTTTGCCCGAGCCACCTGTACCCGAATTATTTGAAAGAGATTTACGTTTTAAATTTATTCCGGAGACTTAATGAATAATTTTTTTAAACTATTAATTGCCTTAGTTTTTCTAACTATTGGGCAAAGTGCACAGGCAGTATTGGAAATTGAAATCACTCAAGGTATAGAGGGTGCTTTACCCATCGCAGTGGTTCCCTTTGCTGGAGATACATATGGTGCGCCTGAGGCAGTTGAAACAATTGTTAGAAATGATTTAGGACGTAGTGGATTTTTTGATGTTTTAGATAAACAAAGTATCCCCCAATTAGTTTCAAGTCCATCGCAATTAAATTTTCAAGTTTGGAGAAATACAGGTGTTGAAAGTGTGTTATTAGGGAAAATAACTCAAACAAGTGGGGATCAATATCGTATTGAATTCCAATTAATCGACTTAATTCGCAAGAAAAGAATATTAGGCAATGTAATCCCAGCGAGTACTAAAGATGTTCGAAAAGTGGGTCATAAAATAAGTGATTTAGTTTTTGAGGCCTTAACGGGTATTCGAGGTGCATTT
This sequence comes from Gammaproteobacteria bacterium, assembly GCA_028279275.1. Lineage (GTDB taxonomy): Bacteria > Pseudomonadota > Gammaproteobacteria > UBA4575 > UBA4575 > JABDMD01. Next base: position 83,811 of record JANQOB010000016.1, read on the forward strand.
AGTACGCGTGTGGCCTATGTCAGCACCATTAATAAAGGCACAGCCAATCAAAAATATGTTTTACAAATAGCGGATGCGGATGGCTACAATGCGCGAACGATTTTTTCATCTAGCAAACAAATACTTTCACCTTCTTGGTCTCCAGATGGTTCTCGTCTAGCTTATGTATCGTTCGAAAGTGGTAATTCAGCAATATACATACAAGATATAATTCAGGGCACTCGTGCCAAGGTATCCGCAAAAAAAGGCATCAACAGTGCTCCGTCGTGGTCTCCAGACGGGCGTCATTTAGCGCTTACACTTTCAGCAGGTGGCAGCCCGGATATCTATATTTTGAATATCGCAGCCAAAAAACTAAAACGCCTCACCAGTGGACCTTCTATAGATACTGAACCTGCTTGGATGCCAGATGGTCGAACATTATTATTCACCTCGGATCGAAGTGGAGGGCCACAAATATATCAAGTATCGGTAAATGGTGGTAAAGCACAGAGGTTGACGTTTGATGGTAAATATAATGCTGCAACAGATGTCTCACCGGATGGAAAATATATAACTTTTGTCAATAATAGTGGCAATGGCTTTCGCATTGCTATAATGGATACCCAATCAAAGGCTATGAGAATAATAAGTGATGGTCATTTGGATGAAAGCCCAAGCTTTGCTCCAAATGGCAGTATGATCATGTATGCTACGGCCGACCAAGGTCGTGGAGTGTTAGCTGCCGTAAGTGCAGACGGAAGAGTGAAGCAGAAGCTACGATTAACGGAAGGCGATGTGCGTGAGCCATCATGGTCACCATTTCGCTAACAAATAGGAACATAATTTGATTAACCACATAGAGGAGTGAGTTATGACTAAGCAACTACTTATAGTATTTATTATAAGTTTCTTTTTAAGCATAAGTGCATGCAGCACCAGTACTAAACAAATGCCTGGTGATGTGATTAGTGATGATTACGAAGGTGGAGATCCATCATTGGATGGAGCCACTACGGGACTTGAAGGCGAAGGTGATCTTGCCATGGGGGCACTGGATGAAATGATTGCAACTTCAGGCAATGTCGTGTACTTCGATTTTAACAGTGCTGAGATTCGTGATGAGTCAATCCCTTTAATTATGGCTGCCGCAGAATCTCTTGTCGCGAACCCTGCCGCACAACTTCGTTTAGAAGGGCATGCAGATGAGCGTGGAACAAGGGAATATAATTTAGCGTTAGGTGAGCAACGTGCACAAACGGTACGTGATCTCATCATGCTGCAAGGCGTGAGCGGTAATCAGCTAGATATCATTAGCTATGGTGAAGAGAAACCTGCAGTTGTAGGCTCCGGAGAAGAGTCCTGGCAACAAAACAGAAGAGTTGAACTAATTAAATAAATTTTCTATATAAATATGGAAAAAAAATTAGGGAAGAAAATTGTATTAGGTTTAATGGCGCTTGCGTTATTACAAGCGCCTAGCCTGTTGTTTGCGCATAAATCTAATAATGAAAGATTGGATGCCATCGACGCCAGGGTGCAACGTGTCGAACGAATTACCAATAATCAAGCTTTGATAAATATGTCGCAGCGTATTGATGCACTTCAACGCGAGATCCAACAATTGCGTGGTGAGAATGAGCAGTTAACTCATGAACTAAATACCTTAAAAGAGCGCCAACGCGACCAGTTTTTAAATATTGATCGACGTTTGCAGAATTCTTCTACAGCGACAATAACTGATGATCCTAATGCGGTTAAGACTAACAGCACTATTTCTAATGACAGCGTTATTATTAATAGTGATTCTGTAAATCAACCAAATGATGTTACAAGTTCTTCTAATCAGAAATTAGCAACGACTTCAGGCGCTATGGTTTCAAATAGCGTTTCTAGCGATGCTGCACAAGACTATAAAAATGCTTTTACCTTGTTGAAACAAGGTAAGTATGATGAATCTATTGTTGCATTTAATGGATTTTTGCAAGTCCATTCGAACAGTAAATATGCTTCAAATGCCCAATACTGGTTGGCGGAAGCAAATTATGTTTCAAAGCGATATCCGCAAGCGCTAACTGAGTTTACCAAAGTAGTTGAGAAGTATCCTGCTAGCTCAAAAGTTGCAGATGCGAGGTTAAAGTTAGGCTTTACACATTATGAGCTCGGTCAATACGAAGAGTCGAGAGCTGAGTTAACACGTTTGCGTGCACAATTCCCAAATTCAAGCGTTGCTAGTCTTGCGCAACAGCGTTTAGAACGAATGGCCCGCGAAGGCCGTTAAATTAAATCTCTTTTTTATGGCTGCGACAGTCACATCATTGCAACCTCGCTCGCAGTTGGAAAAACTTCGAATAACAGAAATATTTGCTTCAATTCAGGGCGAATCAACAACGGTAGGCATACCGACCGTTTTTATTCGACTTACGGGTTGTCCGCTGCGTTGTCAATATTGTGATACTACTTATGCATTCAGCGGTGGAGAATGGATGCTACTTGAAGATATCGCAACCAAGGTTTCAAGCTTTAATCTCAAGCATGTAACCGTAACGGGAGGGGAGCCGCTAGCACAAAAAAAGTGTTTAAACCTTTTAACTAAACTTTGTGATCAAGGCTATAGTGTTTCTCTTGAAACCAGTGGTGCATTAGATATAAGTAAAGTTGACCCGCGCGTAATAAAAGTGATGGATCTTAAGACACCCGCATCAAATGAAATGGATAAAAACAACTGGGAAAATATTCATTACTTACGCGAGCAAGATCAAGTTAAGTTTGTTATATGCAACCAGTCTGATTATGTATGGGCAAAAAGTATTGTTAAAGAGTATCAACTAAATAATCGTTGCGAAGTTTTATTTTCGCCAAGTTATGAGGAATTAGAACCTAAACAATTGGCAGAATGGATAATGCGTGATCAATTGAGTGTTAGATTTCAATTGCAGCTACATAAAATCCTTTGGGGTGACGTTGCTGGGAAATGATGCATGCACATATCCTAATCGTTTGTGAGATGCGTGACTGGTAAATAGATAATGCATGCTTACTATATGATTCTCCTATCATGGATTGCAGGTAAGTGATGTGATCACTTATGCTTGCATGTTAGCGAACATGCCCCTATTAAATTGAGATCTCTAGTGAGTTTTGATGTCACAAGAAAACAAAGCCATCGTTCTTCTTTCAGGAGGGCTTGATTCCACTACAACACTGGCGGTTGCTCAATCACAAGGTTTCAATTGCTACGCATTAAGTTTTTCTTATGGTCAGCGTCATGATGCGGAATTAAATGCTGCGAAAAAGATTGCAACACTACTAAGTGTTGTTGAACATAAAATTTTCGATATTGATCTTTCTGTATTTAAAGGCTCTGCGCTGACCGATCACAGCATCGATGTGCCTCTAGCACATTCTCAATCACAAGACATACCTATTACATATGTTCCCGCACGTAATACCGTTTTTTTATCTATTGCTTTGGCATGGGCAGAAGTTCTTAAGATAAATGACATCTTTATAGGTGTGAATGCAGTAGATTACTCTGGCTATCCAGATTGTAGAGGAGAATACATAAAAGCGTATGAATGTATGGCTAATTTAGCCACTAAAGCGGGTGTAGAGGGAAACAAGCTGTCTATTCACACTCCGCTTATAGATCTGAGCAAAGCAGAGATCATTAAGTTGGGTTCTACGCTCGGAGTTGATTATTCTTATACAGTTTCTTGTTACGCGGCAGATGCACAAGGCAAAGCTTGTGGTAACTGCGATTCGTGTCATTTTCGTAAGCAAGGTTTCAAGGAAGCTGGAATCGCAGACCCAACTCTCTATATATAAGTATAAGCTGCCATAAATGGATAGGGTTCTACATGGAGCTTTAGTAAAATTTACGGTAGGATAGCGCGCTTCGCGTGGGCCGTTAGCTCAGCTGGTAGAGCACTCGGCTTTTAACCGATTGGTCATAGGTTCGAATCCTATACGGCCCACCATTTCAAATACTTAATATCCTATTTTCTCAATTTGTACATCTCATGACGTAATAGTTGGGAAAACAAGGTTAATATTTAGTGAATTTATCGTTTTATCCACTGAATTCTACATAGCATCCCATGCGTTATTGTTTTGGGGTGTTGTATATATTGTGATGCATATACATAACTTTTATAAGTAGTATTCAAAATGATCTGCACTATCTATGTAATCGCAGTTTTATCTCTTGCTGGCTTACCGGGGCAGGCCGTTATTGACAACTGTGAATATGAAGTTCATGGATATGTCGAAAAAAATAACGAATCAATAAAGTTTACAGGTTTTCTAACTAGAATTGGGGATATCTACGCAACAGATGTAGAGGGCCATGTACATAAGTTTCCAGCATTAACAGCCAGCAATGAATGAAAAGATTAATTAATATTCATCAACATTGCTTTTCTTTTTAAAATTCCCCTCAAAACTTCCACATCGTAACAACGCATAATTCTGGAAATTGCATGGCCACTCATATTTCTTATATCAGAGATGCTGCGAGGTATTTTTGTCTAAATTAGAATATTTTTTGGTCAAATATTCTTTGTGCTTAGGCAACTCTTTTAGCTAATTTAATTACGATGGGTTTTATTAGCGATTTAGAGAGTGGTCTTTCTGCGTCGATATAAATATCTTCGATAATATATTCACGTATATCGTCTGTTTTTAAATAATGACGGAGCTTATATGCATTTCCGATATCTTTTTTGTGTTTTGGTAGTGTGATTGCTGCACTTTCATCTTTTCGAACAATTGCTTTTATTAATGGTGAACATTTATCAGAATTCGAAAGCACTACGATTTCGTCTTTGAAAATATTATCCATAACTCTTTGAGAAATAAAGTGTCAGCAACACCAAGAGTAGGATAAAAACAACGTTATCAAATTAAATGTTGTAATTATTAATATTGAAGTTACCGTAACTAAATTTGTTATCGCAGTTGAGAATCTTTCTTATAACTAGTACAAAATAATCTATATCAATTTATGTACTGTGCAATCCCCATATAAATTCGGTTTTGCTATTGAGCTTTATTATCAAAGCTATAATTTTGGCCAATAAAATTTGATATTTGTTCATCAATGCTGGTTTTTTCACCAATTATTTTGGTTGAAAAAATCAAATTTTATTTGTGTTAAGTAATGAAATATTTAGAATGTATAAAAATGTATACACTTGCTCAATGTTTGAGTTTGAGAGAATAGGAGAGTTATATATATGGAATTAGCGCCGATGCCTGATAATGAAGTTGAACGATTACGTGCGCTTTATGCTTTAAACATCTTAGATACACAACCTGAAGTAATTTATGATCGTGTAACGCGCGTCGCCGCGAGGTTACTAGATGTTCCTATTGCCACAGTTTGCTTTGTTGATCGTGATCGTGTTTGGTTTAAAGCTTCACAAGGGGTGAGTGTTTGCGAAATTAGCCGTAACGAATCTATTTGTGGTCATACAATCTGTCTCGAGACGGGTGATGATGAATTGTCGAGATTATACGAGATTCAAGATATGAGACTGGACTCTCGATTTGTAGATAATCCTATGGTGATGGGACCACCGAATATAGTTTATTACTTAGCTTTTTTACTGCAGTCTAAGACCAAAGAAAACGTTGGTACGTTTTGTATTATGGACACAAAACCGCGTTCTTTTTCCGATCTGGAAAAAAGTCTATTTATTGATTTGGGTAAAATGATTGATGATCAGATAAAATCAATTGAAATTGCTAGTAATTTTAGTATCTATGACTTAGCAATCGCTTCGGATGTGGCATATAAGGTCTACGATGAGATGGATGCATCATTAAAGCGTAAAGGTATTAACCTCACAGAGTGGAAAGTGCTTGATCTTGTGATCAATTCAGATTTTGCAACACCAAGTAATATTGGTAAACAGCTAGGATTGGCTAGTTCTCGTGTATCTCAAATTTTAGAAGTCTTAGAAGCAAAAAATCTCATCAAACGTATTCGGTCCGTTGAAAATAGTGATCGAAGACTAGTCAAATTAGAATGTAATGATCAAGGCCGGGATGTTTGGAACTATGGCAAGCGTGTTGGTGATCAGGTGGTAGATAAACTTAAGGTTGTCGAAAAAGCTTAAAACAATTTTATAGTTACACTTGATTAGTATGTATGATATTAATTAAGAGTTAAAGTTCTTTCCCAATTATAGTTACACGTAACTCCTGGGGAAGTGTCACGTCCGCTATAGTTCATTCGAAGTTCATTTTTTTCCAATAAACCCTTAATTTTCATGCGCAAGGTTCCTCTCAATCCAGTTGCAGTTTCATAAGTGCAATCGTAGTTACCTTTTATATTTTTTTCGTTATTAGTAAATCTCCCATTACCTTTACATTTTAAAAGTGGTGCAGAATAGGAAATTATAAATTTACCATTTTCTTCTAAATTACTAATTAATTCTTCAGCAAAATATTCGATAGTCTGGTTGTAAGCGCCGCATTTCGAGAAGACAGCTTTTGTTTTTGCATGATATATGCCAGTAATATCAGGGTACTTGCCAATTTTTTTTGCTAATTCATTTTTCTTTGCATCATTACTTGTTTCCAATAACGCAACCATTTGTTGATTTTCTGGGTTATCAATAACGCTTTTGTCTATGTCTGCATCATTTTGTATTAGTTCTATGGATTCATTTTCAGCTTTAGAAGCTAAATTATTTTTTTCTGAGTTAGTATCAATACTTGCTACTAAGTTAGTTTCAGAGTTTTCATTTGTAATTTGATCATATAAAGCTGATTTTAATGCTGCGATTTGTCTGTCAGATACTTCGATTTTGAAACTTTGATTGGATTCTTTTGCAAATTTAGATAAAGAGCCCTTCGTTCTACTACCAAATATTCCATCAACCGGGCCAGGCTTATAGCCTAACTTAATAAGTAATAATTGGATATTTCTAGTTTGAATCTTATTAGACCCTGTAAGTCTTGTAGGTGTACTAGCCTCAAGCATTGATGCAATATATTGCTTATTGTTTTTTAGCGCGTAATCTATTGCAGTTAAATTTTCATCTGACTTTAAATTTGTATTTGCACCTAGTTTGATTAGTGTACGCACTGAACCGATACTTCCTACAGTGGCAGCTATCATTAAAGGAGTTTTACCATTTTCACTTTTATATCTATAGTCAACATCTGCACCAAATGCTATGAATTGTGTTACTTCTTTTTCACTATCCATGACTAATGCGTCATACAAAAAATCGTAGAGACTAATATTTTCGATTTTCTTATTATTTTTTTCGGTCGCAGATGCAACATGAAAAAGTGTAAGAAGAATAATAAAAACAAAAATGAATAGTTTAGTAGCGAAGTTCATTCTACTCGCTCCATGAATTACAAAATATATTTTTATATTAGTAGGTTAGTATCAACAATTCTATATATGCTGATGGAAATGAGAGACAGTTCAAATTAAGTGTTAGCAAGTCGCGTTGCATGTGTTTAAAACCACCAAAAAATTAGTGTAAATAATAGTCTTTTAATTGGAATATAATATTTAATTGTAAAAAAAAGCCCTGCACAGCAGGGCTTTTTGCAATTTCCGATATTGCTTATCGATGTTGTCTCGATTCTCCTTGGTGAAAGTTATCTGCCTGATAAAAGTGCCAATACATAAATAATGTAATCACACCCACCGTTCCTGAGAAAATTAGCAAGGTATAAAAGTCTGCCATTTTCATCTCCTGTAGTTCCAACGTTATTTTTCATTTCTTTAAAAGTTAGGTTTAGGAGCACTAAACCACAGAAAGTATAAGGTATTTAGCTGATGCTGCCAATATTTGATTTTTTTAATAAATAAATAGGCTGATTCATCTCAAAATCACGAACTTGGTCACAAATCTGCTAATTAGGTCTCTCTTTTTACTAAATTTTTAAGAGTTTTGGCCGAGTTCTTAATGCGGATAAGTACGTATTTAGAATATTAAATAACAAGGAAGTTATGCCATGGCGGTATTTGAAAAGTTTAAGCAATGGGTCGAAAAAGCACTTGAGAAGTCCCAGCCTAACGATGAAAAAGTATTAGACGAGCAATACCAAGAACAACTTGATATTGAGTCACCTCGTGAAGAATTGTTTAAGCAAAACATTCTTATGGGGGATACATCTCGGTCTGAAATTGTTGGTGAGGACAATCTATCAGAACAAATCAATGTTGCTTCTGAGGAAGATATCGCTGATAGAAATGTCGATCCAAATTCAGATATACCTGCTGAACAAAATAACGCTGAATTTAATATCCCTGCCTTCTTAAATTCAGATAATGATTCTGATGCAGTCAGAGATGTAAATATAACAAATCCCGCCGTAGAACCCACAGATGATGGAACTGCTTCATTTGCTAATAATCTAGATGCCACTGAATTTAATCCCGCGCCTGTGCCGAATGATTTTGAAAGTTCATTTAGCGCAGTTGCATCTAATGACCTTAACGATGATTTAATTCCAGATCCTAATCCTGATCCCGATCCCGATTCAAGTTCAGATGTTAGTCCAGTTGTAGACAGTGATGCGGCGAGCAACACGGTGAACGAAAGTGCGAATGTCGGTGACAGTGTGGGCGTGACCGCGTTTGCGGAAGATTTAGA
>JANQOB010000006.1 GCA_028279275.1 Gammaproteobacteria bacterium
CTAATTTATCACTATAATTTTTGCATAAATTTTGAACCACATGTTTGAGGACTACTTACGATGGATACTGCTATACAACTAGATGCTAGAGGATTAGAAAGTTTTAACCTTATGCTTAAGATCAAAAGAATGCTGACAAGGCTATACCCAGGTCAAACTTTACACATTCTTGCTACTGATCCTACTTCTTCTGAAGAGTTAACTACATATTGCGAACGTACAGGTGATCATTTCCTAGATAGTAGATACGAAGGAAGTGTATTTCTGCACACTATTAAGAAGAAGTCACAAATCTAATTACTTATCAGGCTACAGAGGATGTTAAATAGATTATTGATTGCAACGGTTGCTACGTTTATCGTGACTTCAATTGTGCATGCAAACACAAATAGCATACAAAATATTATTGATGTTGATATTGAAAAGCATGCGATGAACTCACTTGGTTATGATATTTCTAAAAATAGAAATGCAAAGAGTAGCAATAAATTTGCAATGCCAGAGCCATACTCCTCCAGGCAATTAGTAACCTATGAATATGTTGGAATAATGGATCGTTCCAAAGGTATGCGCAACTACGCAGTAGTGGATTTACATTAGTTTTCTCGCACTTCAACTCGCAGTGTTAAAGCCTCGGTTCACATACTGAGGCTTTTTTTATGGCTCAATTACTTAAATGCCAACGATACCCGTTCGCTGATTTTTTCTTTTAAGCCTATTCTTCACTAAAATACGGCGTGGCCAAGTTAATTTATCTATAAATAACTTCCCATCTAAATGATCAATTTCATGCTGTAGACAAACAGCATGCATGCCGACCAGGTTTGCTTGTATTTTATTACCAGAAATATCATGAGCGCTTATATTAATTTTTGTAGCACGAATAATGTTTGCGACGACTTCAGGAATAGATAGACAGCTTTCCTCGACTATTCCATAAGCTGATTTCGAGTGAATTACAGGGTTAATGTAAACTTTTGGTCCATATTCATCATCTGGAACATGCACAACGGATATCCTTTTCAATACGCCTATTTGTGGAGCAGACAACCCTATTCCGCCTTGTGTGTTTATCACTTCAAATAGTTGATCCACCACAGACTTTAAGTCATCGTCAAATACTTTTATTGGTTGAGAAATTTTCCTTAATTCTTCATCAGGATATTTAAGAATTGAAGGTCTATTCATTATTTTATTAAGAGTATTATTGCTATTTTGCTGATATCTGTTCGTGATGACCCACTGTCGAGTTCCATTCGTTTTGATTTTTCAACTCATTTTTTATCAAGGGTAAAATAATCATCACTGTGGCAATCAATAAGATCACTTCAATTGCGTAGACGGAGATATAACCGTTAGCGACTTCTCCTGATGATGGTATAAACGCAGAAATATTTATTGAATTAACTAAGTCACGAATCACGCCACTCAATGCCATACCTACACCTGCTGCGGTCGCTTGAACGGCACCCCATGAGCCTAAGGCAAGACCGACTTGCTCGCGTGGCGCTCGATTCATAGTGGCAGTTAATGTGCCGTGTGCGAATAAAGCACCACCAAAGCCAATTAAAAAATTGCCAAATACAAATAACATGGGCATCTCTAGCGGTGCTGATATGATCACGCATATAAATGCAGGGAGACCAATAATCGCACCGTTCCTTGCAACGTTGTAAGCGCTTGCACCACGTGCGATGGTCCTTGATGCATAGGCAAATCCAAGTAGGCCGCCTATAGCTAGCACCGCAGTTAATTTTGTGGTTGCACTAACACTTAACTGTAAAACATGACCGCCATAAGGTTCTAGCAAAATATCTGACATGCCAAAAGCTAAGGTCCCTAAACCAATTATGGTCAGGCGCCGGATGGTATCAGTGCCTTCACAAAATTTTTGCCATGCTTCTTTGAAACTTGGATCCACATCTGGCAACACCTTCCCACGTGAGGGGTGGCGAGTTTCTTGCTTCCACATCGCAACACAATTCAAAACTATGCTGATCAGAGCTGCAGATTGAATCACTTGCACTAATCTTCCTGGATTGAAGTTTTTCAATGCGTAACCAAAAATTAACGAACTCAAAATCATGCCCAACAAAAGCATGACATACATGAAGCCTACAACTTTAGGATGTGATTCTTGTGGTGTTAAATCAGTAGCGAGTGCTAAGCCAGCTGTTTGAACAGTATGTACACCCGCTCCTACCAGTAAAAATGCAAGTGCAGCAGATACTTGGCCTATCCATACAGGTAAGTTTCCGGACTCACCTTTACCGGCTAAGACCAGAAGTGCAAAAGGCATCATTGCAAACCCCGCGAATTGCAGGAGCGTTCCACGCCATATAAAAGGGACGCGCCGCCAACCAAGTGCACATTTATGATTATCGGAACGGAATCCAATCAGTGCACGAAATGGTGCGAACAGTAATGGTAGCGCAAGCATGATGGCTACAATGGATGCAGGTACAGAAAGCTCAACAATCATGACACGGTTGAGTGTGCCAACTAACAGCACCAAAGCCATGCCAACAGAAACTTGGAATAAAGAAAGCCTGAATAACTTGCTCAAAGGCAAGTCAGGAGTTGCTATATCAGCAAAAGGAAAAAACCGCGGACCTAGTGATATCCAACGATTCATAAGCTTGAAGCTTAGACGATTCATCTTCTCTCAAGCTCGCAAATATTTAGCTAGTGAAGGAACTGGAAAAACTTCTAAAGCTTTCCCAGATCCTTCTTTACTGATTTTATGATCTTTGTAGTATTAACCACCTGCGAAGAATTTTGCGACCCAAGTTGTATTATTTAGAACAGCAAAATGGATAACAAAAGATATCAGCGCTACAGCTCCTAAAAAGAGCGGTAGACCAACGGTTGGATTTACTACACACCAAATTCTACCTTGATTCATCTATCCCTCCTTCACCCTAGCCATGGTGTTAATGTGTAAACTAGCGCATGCGCAATTGCGGCTATCACAAAGAACACTCGAGACCCATCAATTAAATGTTTGTGGAGCTCTTCTGATTCTTTGATCGTAAGACCGGTTGGCCACACGCGATCTGGATCATTTAAATCTGACATTTTTTTAACCTCCTAAGTTAAAAGTGTGTAAAGAACAAAGCTCAAAAAAAGCTTTTGTCCTAGTACATCAGAGTAGTGCTGAGCTGAGGAATTGTCAAGAAATATTGTCAATTAAAAGTGTCTAATATATTTGACACTATTGTAGGCGGGCATTGGATAGAAATGTTTGAGCAAACCTAGCCCTAAGCTTCTTGAGAAGCCTAAATTTACTATTATTTCCTCTTAAACTCAGTGGAAATTAGTACAAATTACATACTGTCGTCGAGTAGTACGTCATCCCCAAAACCTAGTGCTCTAGATAGGGGTGTAGGATGGCTCGACAACATCGGTAACCCAAAAGAATACCTCCAATCATCTCCAGATTTGCCACTCAAGCACGGAATACCAAACATAGAAGATAAAGGTGCCGCTTTATCACTCAGTTTGGGGAAACCAAAAATAGAAAATCGAGGTCCAGTCAAGGCTGGGAAAATTCGCGCTAAGAAAGTTTGTGGCTTCTTGCTTAATTGAGGAAGACCAAACATGTTGGAAAGCGGCGCTGGATTATTTCTAATGTTAGAGCGCGTATGTAATGGAGAGTGAGACTCTGAAACTTGGTCACCTACAAGCAAGGGTAAACCTATTAGACCAGACAATGGAGAGGGATTATTAGAAATCATTTTAAACCCATGTGAGCGTGTCCAACTGTCTCCTGATTTATCGCGTGACAAGGGATTGCCCAAATATGCAGAGTAAGGCGCTGCATTGTTTGTTAAACATGACATTCCAAACATTCCAGAGAATGAGTAATCTGACCGAGCCAGCTCTCCAAATATAGGTAAAAAACTTCTTTTATTTGTGAGTGTGTTGAACCCAAAAGACAAGGATGTTGTATGACCACTCTCAACAAGAGTTGTAAGTCCTATCGCAGTAGAAAATGGATCTGCTTGCTCACTGATTAAGTCTAGTTTTTTCTCATCTCCAATATCTTCAGAACCAGGGATAGAAACTGGATTGAAGCCATCGAGAATTCTTATCGCTTTCACAGTTTTGCCATAAGGTGTTTCGATCGCAACCATCGAATATCCACGATTTAAGTTAGATGAGTGGTCTTGCGTATCCTCTTTTAATATTGCACCAGCTTTTAGAAGATCAGATAAGTCCATACCTCCATCAGTTCCAGACTGTGGTGATGAAGTGTCTTTGATTAACGCCACTATTTTTTTATTGTAACCAACATCTAAAAGAGCTTGATACGCCCTGGTGGCTTGATCGATTGATTCATAATATCTAGTAACTACAGCCATAATAATTCTCCTAGTAAACTTATCTTATTCGTCCTGCTCCAGTTCTATCTTGCATTAAAGGTTTACCGAAAAATGCAGAATAAGGTGCAGCGTTGTTTGTTAAGCTGGGTAGGCCAAACATCCCAAAGAACGAATAATCTGACCGGGCTAATTCTCCAAATATTGGTAAATAACTTGTTTTATTTGTGAGCGTATTAAGTCCAAAATATGAAGACATAGTATAACTGCTATCGCAGAGGGTACTCAGTCCAATTGCATCGGAAAATGGCGCAGCTTGCTCACTAATTAATTGCTCTTGATAAGAAGTGGTCTCATCCTCAGACAAAGAAATAGGATTAAAGCGATCCAGCATTCGCATTGCTTTAGCGGTGCCACCATAAGGTGTTTCAATCGCAACCATCGAGGTTCCAGGACCCAGCTTAAAAAAATGTTTCTTTATATCATCTCTCAAACTTGTTCTGATCGGAAATATGTCCGATAAATTCAAATTTTCCGTGCTGTTAAAATCCGGATTTGATGTGTCTTTAATAAATGCAACTAAATTTTTGTTATACCCAACATTTAGCAAAGCTTGATAGGCCCTAGTAGCTTGGTCTATCGACTCATAATATCTTCTAACAACAGCCATGAGGATTTCTCCTATAAACGATTAAATAAAATTGTTAGTAGAGTGTTCTGAATCCGCTATAGCGGCAGATTCTTTTTGTACTTTACCAGTCTCTTGCAAACGATGGTATGCAAATACCCCTTCAATAATTCGATAGCATCCATAAAAAAAGAAACTGATAAATAGCATATGCAATATAAACGGTACTGCGGTTAACCAGAATTCACCATCTAAATCAAAATCCTTTAATATATTTGCCAACATGAGCAGTGGAAATAAAGGTAATGAAATCGCTGCAAATTTACTCATTCTATAACGGACAAGTATGAGCATTCCGGCAAGTATAATTGGTATTAAATAGCTTATATCAAGGCGAGAAAGTTTTATAAAAGCCAGTACAATTAAAAGGGTTAATAATGATGTGATGTTCGTTAGCACTTTTACTCCAGTCAACATGGATCGTTTCGCTTCATCAAGTGTTTGAATCTGATTTGTTATCAACATATAAAGCCCTCCTCTATCAACACACACCCACGGCTTTACTGGAACTATTTTCATCTTTGTACATATTAAACATGTCAATATTTTTTAAATGCTCCCACTCCATTAAAAACCATGGCGTGAATTGGGTCCGATCATTCACGATCTTTTGATCTATCTCGTTATATTTAACCCATTCAATCGTTTCAATTTCGTTTTTATTTATTTGAAATTTTGTTTTGTTGTCAATAAAACCAACAAATACAGCACAAAGTTCATTCTCAGCAGCCGTTTGGTCAAATGAAGCGGTGTAATCAAATTTATAAATAAAATCTAAATGAGCATCTATTCCCAACTCATCATTCAATCTGCGATGTGCTGCTTCTAAATAAGTTTCGCCTTTTCTAGGATGGCTGCAACAACTATTAGACCAAAAACATGGCCATAGTTGTTTGTCTTTACAACGCTTTTGTAAAAGCACTTCTCCATCAAAAGAAACAATGAACACAGAAAATGCGCGATGCATCACCCCTTTCCCGGCATGAACATCATATTTATTACTATATCCTAAGACATTGTCGTACTTATCGACACGAATAAGTAATTCATCGTCGAACGACACTACTTTATGACATGATTCCATAATCTTTTATTCGATTTAATTAATCTTTGTCTTACTACTTTTATTTATTCCATAGACGACAGCAAACACTATGGAGCACTCTCGGGGGGAGGTTAGTGTTTGCAGCCATCTTGGAAACAGATTCTTCCTTACCTAGACAACACGCTTATGAGAAAGTGATGTTGTTTGTGAGTTAGAAGCTGTAGATTGTGCAGCAACAGGATCGATCCAGTTATATTTAGCTGAGCTCAACAAAATAAAATGAATCAATAAAGCCAACACAAACAAAAATGCAAACATGGCAACAAGTGCCCTTCTTGGATCAAAAAGCATCCAAATTCTATACATTTTGTTCTCCTTTATTATTGATTAAAACCATGTATTAAAATAGTTATTTAAAATTATTTTTTACATGAATTTATAGGTTAAATTTAAAACCAGGGACGCCAAGTCCACGCTAAAATATGAGCCACAATGGCAATAGCGGTAAACATAGCGAAACTCCTAACAAAAATGGAGTGAAACTCCCTAGCTTCCCTATCTGTTAGTCCCGAAAGACTATTATCTTCACTCATAAAGTTCTCCTAAGTTTGTTAACGTTAACTAACTAGCGTAGATAAAATAAATTCTGTGATGAATTTATTCTAACAATGCTATAAATGCTCTTATCAGAGCATTATTCACAATATTGAGAACCGTCAATATTGATGAATTCTATTTCCACTTACTCCGTGCCTGATTTATCACCCGATAAACTTGGGTAACTAGAAAGCATACTTACACCCTGCAACGGTTTATTCAGACCGCGATGGCAGGTATTACAATTAACTTTTAGTGGGTCTCCTAATACCCCTTTACTTGTAGCAGGCAAAATGTCTGCGATTGAATTGATATACTCGTCATTAATTTCACGTACATGTCTAATAGCATGCCAGGCATTAGTACGTGCAGCGGGGCTTTGATCCCAAGCAAAAAACGATCGCGAGTTATGGCAATGCGTACAATTCACACCTAATGAATCAGATATGTGCATCATCAAACCGTAGGTGGCTTCCGTTTGCACGATGCTGGGTCCTGGTTTTCCGGTAGGTAAGGTGGTTTTGGCTACTACTTCAATTTCATTAACATTATTTAAATAAGTCGTTAATGGGTCATATGGCAACGATGTATATGCGACGGTGGCAGATACCGTATTTTGTCCTGTGCTTTTTAACGCGCTAGGATGAGCAGGTCCCGGATCAGTGCTCCATGCTGCAGTGGGAAGAGGTTTTCCTCTATGACATGTATAACAAGTCACTCCCGTCTCACCCATGTGAGCTTGCCATGCTGAGTTTGCTTTCCTCGTCATCTCAATCATCTTACGAGCGACCTGCTTGGTATAGATATCTTCAGAAGCAAAATTTCCTGGGACATGGCAATAATTACAACCTTGTTCTGGAGAAACCCACTGAGTCATTGATGCCATAAGGCGTGTGAATTCACCGATACTTAAGTCATTTAAAAGTTTTACGTTTTCATATATCTCATCGGCTTTAGGCCCTTCAGAACTAACCGGTGGTGAAGGATCAGGTGAAATATTCTCAGCAAGGACTTTTGCTTTGGTACGAGGGTTGACAACATTTTCCATTCCCAAGCCACGATAGCCTTGTTGTTCGGAATCAACAGGAGGTAATTCACATGCACTTACTAAAAAAATAAACAACAAACCAATAAAACGGGTAAATATTTTTTCGCAGTTTTGAATACTTGTAATCATCACTGCTCTACTCCTTCTGTAGGTAAAGCCAGTGCAGGATCCATTGCGCCCTCAACTGGATACATAGGAGCGACACCATGTTTTACTGCCCACAAATACCAGTTATCAACAACAGTACCGGTTAGAAGAATACCGATTCCTCCTGTGATGACTGTGAGTACTGCAAACCACCAGGCCCAGCGGTGTATTGATTCCATTGTTGCATTGAAACCCATGGTCCAACGCCAAAATATTGCAGCACGTTCTGACGCAGTGCCCCGATCAACAATTTGATCTATTTCGCGATCACCGCCAAAACGACTGACTGCTAAAATCGTTGCACCATGCATAGCAAATAACACTGCAGACCCATATAAAAACGCAATCGACAGCATATGAAACGGGTTATAAAAAAGGTTGCCATAGCGAATAGAAAAAGCAGCAGTCCAGTCTAGGTGTGGAAAAATTCCAAATGGTACGGCTTCACTCCAACTACCCATCATGATGGGTCGAATAAATCCAAGTACAAGGTAAAGCCAAATAGCAGCCGCAAAAGCCCAGGCGATATGGGTTCCCATTCCTAATGCTTTGGCACGAAAATAAGTACGAAACCACCATAAAAGGATTGAAGCAGTTAGAAAAAATCCTGCAATTAACCACCAACCACCTTCAGCAAGTGGTGGGATACTTAACCCATAACGTGCAGGTGGTGGTTCTAGCGCTAACCAAAAAAACTGACGAACAAATTGAATTGGATCCCAATTAACGGATGCCCACATATTCAAGCCGATGATTTCAATTGCAACAAAACCACAGATGATCGATAGAATTCCTGTACCACCAAGATGGATTGGACCAATTTGTGCGTCACCAATTTTGCCTAACCAATAACTAAAAGCTCCACCTCCAACTCTTGAGTAATTATCTCGACCTAGGGATACACCAGTAG
Source organism: Gammaproteobacteria bacterium (assembly GCA_028279275.1). GTDB lineage: Bacteria > Pseudomonadota > Gammaproteobacteria > UBA4575 > UBA4575 > JABDMD01. The sequence goes on from JANQOB010000006.1 coordinate 8,758, forward strand.
GATGTGCTTCGCGTACTTGAATTCTTGTAAAGATGTTTTGATATTCCGCCATAACTCGTTTACCTTAAATAATTAGCTCCAGACTGGTAATTCAAGCCACCAGTTCCACCACTCCGGCCAGCCTCGTGTCCAAAATGGCCCACTTATTACAATACAAACTGCACTCCAAAAGCTCGCTGATATTGCTAAAAACAATCCAAGACGATGAATTCCAAGAGCACCTATTGAATAACCGATATCATCACGGAAGAAAGTATTTTCATGCTCAGCGGTTTTAACTATTTCACCTTTACCAGGGTTAGTTACCGCAAGTATCAGTCCACCATGCAAAGACAATGCAAGGGCATTCGTGAAGAAAAATGTAATCGCAATCATATGTGCCGGGTTATAGTGAAAGTGCAAAAACTGATAACCCACGTTCGACACCCAATCCAAATGACTAATAATTCCGTATGGAAACCCATGACCCCATGCCCCCATCAACATAGGACGTACTACAACCAGTGCTACATAAGCGAGTATGGCAAAACTAAATGCAAATGGAATGTGTAATCCCATCCCAAGTTTGCGAGAAATTTCTGCTTGCCGAAGTGCCCATGAGATAAATGCACCAAGCGCACAAATGGTAATTAACTGCCACAGCCCTCCTTCTTTTAATGGTGCCAAACCTAATCCATATTTAAGATCTGGCGGCGCAATATTTATTTGCCAAAGATTCCAAGTTGGGCCGATAGCAGCGCCGTAGACAATTAACAGCGTTCCCAGAGTTGCAAAAAAGATGGTCGTTACACCAAAGAAGCCTACATAAAATTGGCCTATCCAGAAATCAAATAGATCTCCACCAATCAGAGTTCCTCCTCTAACTCTGTATTTTTTTTCAAAACTTAGCATTGACATGTTTTAATCCTTAAATGCTTTTTGAATTTTTAAAGGCAAAATCTTCTACTAGTTCATAAACGCAATAGGAATTGCTGAATAAACCAATTCTCTTGTTTCTCGAAAAATAGATTTACGGCAATCACTTGTTACAAAAAATTTAGATTTCTTTGGCATTACCCTATTAATCAGAACAAAAATAAATAAGAACATATAAGAGATTGCAAATAAGATTCTAAATTGTATTTTTTCTGAAGTTCTGTTTTCAGTTATAGATACAGTGTTCATATTTCTCACCTCGTTTAACAAATACTTACTAATTTAATTTCCTGCTGACACAAGTCGAAGACTTGCTTCAGCAACATCTGATGAAGTCACTTGCTCTTGACCAGAAACTCTTGCATTTCTCTCCGCTGCGTCACGCAATCTTTTCGCAGTAGAGATTCGAACTAAAACTGGAGAAGACTCAATCAATTCATCTAGAGCGGTTAGCGCATCATCTTCCCACGCAATTTCTTTATCTAAACGTGAAGGCGTGGTTGCAACGGCTTGATCCATATCCGTTCCGAGTGGAAGAATATTGAACAACGCATCAAAGAGTGCGTTACAAACTTCTTGCAATAAGTACGTAGCACCTGAATAACCCATGAAAGGTGTTCCGGTGTGACGTCTAATGATTGCCCCAGGCAAAGACGAAGGTATGTAAACTGCTTGCGAACCAATTTCAGATAAATACATTCGTTCGTTATAACTGCCGAACATTATTAGTGGTGTTTTTAGTTTTACAGCTTCACGCACCGCCTCGTTATCCGGTTTGACGCCTGCCTTGCGTGAAAATGAAAACGTGCATGGCAAACCTAATTCGGTTTGTAAAAAGTTTTTAACACCGCGGGTATATGTCTCTGTTGCAACAATTGCGAAGCTCGCAGTACCAAAAAAGTCTTGCGTTACTGACCGCCACAAATCCCAAATTGGTTTTATGGTTGTGTGTTTTTCACGTTCAATGAAGGGTTCTACATCCAGCTCAAGCAGCTCACCGAGCTTGCGCAAAAATTCTGTGGTGCTTTCAAGACCAATAGGCGCTTGAAGATAGGGACGATCCAACGCTTCACATAACATGCGCCCATACTCACGATACATGCAAATATTCACGTCAGCTTTAATTAAACTTGGAACATCAGCAAGATGACTGCCCATTGGAAAAGTCATATTCACCTCTGCACCAATGCCTTCAACCAAACGGCGAATCTCAGCTAAATCAGATGCAGAGTTAAAATAACCATAAGTGGGCCCAATAATATTTACTTTGGGTTTTTCACCTTCTTTGCGTTTTTTAGGTTTGGGAATCTTTTTACGGTTACCGCCATACTGTTTCCATAACCAATACATTGCACGATTGGCGCTTTGCCATTGATCCTCATCAATAGTGCGCGGAAGAAAACGTTCGATATTGGTTCCTTCTGGAGTAACACCACCACCAATCATTTCTGCAATGGATCCGGTAACCACGACACTAGGTAATGAAGGATCAAGTGTTTTATGTGCGCGCTTCATGGATTCTTCTGTGCCATGTTGACCAAGCTCTTCTTCACCTAAACCTGTTACAACAATGGGTAATTCATGGGGCGGAAGCGCATCTGTGTAATGAAGAACGGAAGTTACAGGAAGGTTTTCGCAACCTACCGGACCATCAATGATCACTTGCAGCCCTTTGATGGCCGTGAATACATACACGGCACCCCAGTAACCACCTGCACGATCGTGATCAAGCACTAACATCTTGCGCTACCTTTTTATTCATGCGTTCTTTTGCTAAGCGTTCGATTTTATGCATGTATCGTTCTTTAAATTTTGAATGATCGGCTGGAATGTCTTCCCAAATTCCAGCATTGTCATCAACACCTACCCCGGTAAAAAAACTTTTCATTTTATTGAAACGTTCTTTGCCACTTATCGCAGCATTTACGACTTGAGCGAGTGAGCCTGCGCCTGCCACACCCATTAGCGGTCGCGCAGAAATTAAATTCGTAAAATAAAGCGATGGGATGGAAAGCTCTTTTGCCTTTTGCACAACGGGTGTTGTGCCGATTGCAAGATCAGGAGAAAACTCTTGCATAGCAGCAAGATCTTCTTCTAATGAAGCACGATAATTTACCTTGATTCCTTTAGCATCCAACCACTGACGGTCAGGCTCGGACCATTTAGTTTGGGGACATGCAGTACCCACATAACGGACATCAGCGCCACTCTCAACTAACAAGCGAGCAACGAGTAATTCTGATCCTTCGTAGCCTGATAATGTGATGCGTCCATTAATTGGGAATGCTGACAATGCAGCTTTGATAGCTGGAAGTGTCGCGTTTTTAACGCTATCAATTTTTGCAGGTTCTACTGCGCAAGATTCACCGATTGCTTCAATCCATGCTGCTGTCCCATCGTATCCAACCGGTGCAGATCCAACCACTGATCTACCTGCTGTTTCAAACTCTCTTATGCACGCTGTGTAAAAAGGATGTATTGCCGCAACCACTTGAGAATCAAGTGCAGAATATAATTCTCGCCATTCTCGTGTGGGCACAACACTTCCTAACGCTAAACCCATTGGTTCTAAAATTTTAGAAATTCCCACAGGATCCGCAGGAAACATTTCACCAAGTAAGGTAACTTTTGGTTTTGAAGATAAAATTTCACGTGGTGCAGCGACAGGTCCTTGCTCGGCTTCATTACGCGCATAGTTAAGCATTGCACCTGCTAGCACATCTTTTGCTTCTGCATGTGTAGGCACACCAAACCCTGGTACGTCAATTCCAATTATTCGTACACCGTTAATTTCTTTAGGTAACAAATCCAGAGGAACACCTGAAGCGGTGGGCACGCAAAGATTTATGATCACTACGGCATCATATTTTTCAGGCTCTGCAAGTTTGTATACTGATTCACGTATGTCTTCATAAAGCTTGCCAGTTACCAGTGTTTCAGAATCAAATGGCACATATCCAACTGTTCGCCGTGCACCATAGAAATGTGAAGTGAATGTCAAACCATAAACACAACAGGCAGAACCAGATAACACTGTTGCTGTGCGTCGCATGCGCAAACCAACACGCAATGAACCAAATGCCGGGCACATACTTTGTGGTTGATCGTGAGGACCAAGTGGATAATCTTTAGCATACTGATCTAGCGTTTCAGTCTTACCTGCTTTTTTTGCAGCACGATTCAACTCATCTTTCCCTGCGTGGCAACCAATGCCATTACTAGAATGATTATCAGACGAGTTCGCTTCAAGCTTTACGGGTATAGGTTCACCATTTGAAAATGATGGCGCCTTTAACATGACTGATGAATTAGACAGCGTCATAAATAACTTCGAGAGATGGTTTGGTAATTTTTTCAACACCACACATGTCGGTAAGAGTTGCAGGTTCTAACTCCACATCTCTACCAACCGTTTCACCACTAAAAAGATTGAGGAGCTGATCTTGCGACAAAGGTGTCGGTCGCTGTGGAGGTGCGTCGGCAACATTTATCGCTAGCTCCTCAAACAATGCACCCCACTCTCCCTGTGGGTAACCTATGATTTCGTAATTGGCACTTTTACGTCTGATATCTTCATGCGCTGGAATAGCAGCCAAAACAGGTATGGATGCTTTTTTAGTAAATGCTTCTGCTTCACCTGTTCCATCGTCTTTATTAATTACCATACCGGCAACACCAACATTGCCACCTAACTTGCGAAAATACTCAACGGCAGAACATACATTATTCGCAACGTATAAAGACTGTAGATCATTTGAAGCAACTACTATCACTTTTTGACACATATCACGTGCTATTGGTAAACCAAAGCCGCCACAAACAACATCGCCTAAAAAATCTAGCAGGACATAATCAAAACCCCAATCGTGAAAACCAAGTTTCTCTAATGTTTCAAAACCATGGATAATTCCACGCCCCCCGCAACCGCGCCCTACTTCTGGTCCGCCAAGTTCCATTGCAAACACACCATCACGTTTAAAACAAACATCACTAACTTGAACTTCATCGCCTGCTTGTTTCTTTTTGGATGAAGTTTCAATAATTGTTGGGCAAGCTTTCCCGCCAAACAATAGCGAGGTGGTATCACTCTTAGGGTCGCAACCAATTAATAAGACTTTTTTTCCTAACTGCGCCATCATGTAAGAAAGGTTTGCTAAGGTAAAACTTTTACCTATGCCCCCCTTACCATAAATAGCAATTATTTGTGTTCTCTCAGCTGCTGGAGATGTTTTTGAAGAATCAGGTTTCTCTATTGTCATTCCAATATCTTCAACTGCAACTTTTGCAGCTGCTTTAATGGATGCATTCATTTAATGTACCCTCCAATCTAAAATCATTTTTAAACATGTTGAATCTTCAAAAGCAGTTCGATAGGCAGAAGTTGCATGAGTTGCTTTTTGAGAATTTGAAATTAGCCCATCAAGAGATAAGCTACCGTCATGTATCATTTCATTCACAGCAATCAAGTCCGGCTGCTTCCATTCAGCTGCAACTCGTAAATGAAGTTCACGCATAAACGCTGGCGGAAAATCAAATGAAAGTGGTTTGTCGTAGAACCCTGCTAAAATAATTTCACCACCAGGACTAAGATGTTTAATGAGGTCGTCTAGCAATGCGTGATTGCCACTCACATCACAAATTGTTTTGTATTGTTTTTCTTGATCACAATATGGATTGACGACTGAATAATCACTTGCACCATGCATTCGATTCGGATCACTTTCCCAAACCGTCGGCGCAGGATGACCATATGCCATTACCAATCTCGCGAGCAGTCGACCTAAAACACCATGACCTACGATGAGATCAGGTAAAACTGTATTCGAATCTGCTTTTAAAATGTGATGTGCAGTAGCCGCAAGTGCTAATAACGTTCCACGTTCTTGTAATGAATCATCAATAGAAAGCGCACGGGAATCAGGCACTACTAATTTCGAAGCAGTACCACCAAAAAGTCCTTTTATTTCACCAAAGCAAGTGGCACCTGGAACAAACACACGCTCACCCACTTTATGACTACAAGCAGAACCTGCTTCAACAACACGCCCTACTGATTCATAACCCGGTACGAGTGGATACGCTAAACCAGGAAAATCGGGCATGCGCCCGGTCCATAATAATCTTTCAGTGCCAGTACTGATTCCACTCCACTCCACTTGCACTACAAGATCAGAGTCTGTTGGATCGGTTAAAGAAATTTCACCTATAGAAAGACTGCCTGGTTTTTCAAATATCACAGCGGTGGCATGCATGGGAAACTTCCTGCTTAAAATCTAGTGGGTGTAAAAAAACACGGCATATAACTCCCATGGTTATATCCATTTATGATAGTAGTGTATTGTTCTATTGACAGTAGCTAATGTCAAGATATATTGACACTATAATCCTTAAATTGTTTAAGGTTTTTGCGCAATAATTGCCTGTGTAATGAGCGGTCTTGGTGTTTTAAGCACTTTTATTTGATCGAATCCGATTTCATCTAAGATTTCACATATCAACTGTGGTGAGCGTGGTTTTCCACTCTGCATTGCCAGCAGATAAAACACGAAATAAACATCACCCACCTGCCCTGACCCTGATGATCCCGCCATCGGTTCCGCAATTAAAAGTGTGCCTTTGCTCTGCAGGACTTCTAAAATTTTTCGGAGTAATGGATAGATAAATTCATCGTCATGATCATGTAATACACGAACTAACGAGATTACATCTGCACCCGCCGGTAGTGGTGACTCAAAAAGATTGCCCGCCACAGTAGAAATTTTAGCTTGATGTTTTGACAAGTTCTCTTCAGCTTTTTTGATTACTGCGGGTAAATCAAATAAAACGGCCTCAAGATGTGGCCATTGCTTACAAACATTTAATAAAAAAGTGCCATTGCCACCCGCGAGATCAAGCAATTTCTTATGTTGTCGAAATGAGTATGTTTCTAGAATATCCTCCGCTAGTAGTTGCATCGAATCCGACATCAGATTCGTATAATCCGTTACTTGCTGTGTGGTGAGATCAAGCGGATCCTCTATTCGCGAATAACCCCAGAAGTTTGCTAATTGCGTTTGCTGCGCTTCGCCACGCAACAATGCAATCGGATCATTCAAGTCAGCATAAAAATGTTCATGATGCCTAATCATTGATTCAATGCCAGGGTTGCCAAGATATGCTGCGCCTAGCTCTCCCAATGTGTATTTTTGTTTTGAAACTTCCTCAACCAGATTCAATGATTTGGCAGCAATTAATAATTGATCCGTTGCCTCAATCGGTAAGCTAATTTCCTTTGCCAGTTCTTCAAGCGTGAGCGGTTTTGTCGCAATATGCTTAAAAACGTCTAGTTTTACGCATGTATACAAAACCTGTGAATAGACAAATCCTGCACATATATCGAAGAGTGCATTAGCTTTGCGCCTCGCAATAGACTTGGTAATAAAAGAAGATGACGCCCAACGTTGAAAACGCTGGTTAGTAAGCAGGTTATTACGAAGCTTTAATTTTACTTCATGCAACCATTCCACGAACATCAACTGTATCGTCGAACGTACTTAAACGCTGCTTTTTATATTCGCCCTCAGAAACCTGCTCATCAGATGGAATAAATTGATTCGCTTCTTCAATAATAAGGTCACGTAACCAATCTCTACCTGGGCAATTTGGCACTGATATTGTAGCTTGTGCGATGAGTTCCTTTAGACGCGTAATAGAATTTTCTAAACCACACTGCAAAACAATATTGGGACAATCAATTTTTGAATCTTGGTTCACAGGTTTCCCAAGGACACTTTCTGATGGCATCGTTACATCAAGGATGTCATCGGCAATTTGATAAGCCTCACCGATATATTGACCCAGAGATATCCAAGGTTCGGGGTCCACACCAGAGGCTATTGCGCCACATTTAGTTGCTGCGGTAAAAAGTGATCCAGTTTTAGCTTGATGGTATGTAGTAATGTCTGCCTTGCTTTCACACTCCCATGCTTGACCTGCAGAAATCCCGCTAGGCGCTCCCACTGATTTGCCAAGAGTTATTAATAGTTGAGTAAGACGATGAGGTTGTCGTCCTTGTGCATGTGCTTGATTAATCGCCAGCGCAACTGTTTCAAATGCGTGCACGATCAATGCATCACCTGTAAGCAATGCAAGCTGTTCGCCATATTTAACATGTACCGATGGTTTGCCTCTGCGTGTATCGGCATCATCGAAGCATGGCATATCATCATGTACGAGTGACGCACAATGAAGAATCTCTATCGCGGCGCAAGCAGCATTGGATATTTCTGGATCGACATCCCCATTTGCGCAGGCGACCGCTAAACATAATTTTGGCCGGACCCGAGCTCCACCTGGAAAGACAGCATACTGAAGTGCTTCAGCTAATTTAGGAGGACATGCGCTAGAAGTCGCTCGATCAATTGATTTATGCAAGACATGCTCTATTCTTTCTTTTGCATCCATAAGAAACCCCCTAAATAGGCCATTTCATAGTGTATAGATTAATTTACAGTCTATACTGTAAACTATTTTAGACATATAATCTAGTTAATTCATAGCTAATTCAAGGACAGCAGCTAATGACCTCAAACCGTGTCATCGTCATTGGTGCAGGGATTGGTGGCCTCGTCGCCGCAGCAATATTGTCACACCAAGGCTATGAGGTAATCGTCTTGGAACGAGCCAGTACGATTGGCGGCAAAATCAGACAAATCCACATTAATGGTAGACCCATTGATGCCGGTCCTACGGTCTTCACAATGCGTAACATTTTTGAGGGAATTTTTGCTGCAGCTGGCTCTCAGCTCGATCATCATCTTTCACTGCAGCCTCTCCATACACTCGCAAGACATTATTGGAATGAAGAACAGCGTCTAGATTTATTTGCAGACAAACATCAATCTGCTGATGCTATCAGCACATTTTCAAGTCCTAGTGAAGGCAGGAATTACTTAGCTTTTTGCCAGCAAACAGAAAAAATTTTTAATGTATTACATAAGTCATACATTACTGCATCACGACCCACACTCTTAGAATTGGTTACCCGTATTGGATTTAAAAATTTTAACAAACTGTTTGATATAAAACCCTTTAGTAAAATGTATGCAAGCCTGAGCTCGCAGTTTAAAGATAAACGTTTACGTCAGTTATTCGGTCGTTATTCAACTTACTGCGGATCCTCCCCCTATATGTCTCCTGCTACACTGCTATTAATTGCTCATGTAGAACAAAGCGGAGTATGGTCTATTGATGGCGGGATGCATCAGTTAGTTAAAGCACTACATAATGTGGCAATTGCAAATGGTGCGAAATTTTATTTTGATCAAGAAGTTCAAGAGATTAATTTAAAATATGACCGTGTGAGTAGTGTAACTAGTAAAACTGAGGAAAATTTTGAGTGCGAAAAAATTATATGCAATACGGATCTCAATGCATTGGCAAGTGGTTTATTAGGCTCGAACGTTTCCAATGTAATCAAACCATCAAAAAACAAAGTTAACTCATTATCGGCTATAACATGGTGCAGTAATGCTACAAAAATAAATTTTCCTTTAAGTATGCACAATGTATTTTTTTCAAACAATTATGAACAGGAATTTAACGATTTATTTAAATACAAAAAAACAACTGATCAACCTACAGTATATATTTGTGCTCAAGATCGAATAGGAAAAAATGATAGAGATAACCAAAATGTAGAACGCTTGTTTTGTTTGATCAATGCTCCACCCAATGGCGAAAAACACCAATACACAAAGCAAGAGATAAAAAAATGCTCAATGCAAATGAATGAGACATTTAAAAGATGTGGTTTTGAATTCGATATTAATCAACATAACGCAGTAGCAACTTCGCCTAGTGATTTTGCAAACTTATTTCCCGCAACAAATGGTGCGCTCTATGGCCAAGCAACACATGGATGGCAAGCTTCCTTCCAACGTCCGGGATCACGAAGCGTAATCCCTGGATTATATCTAGCGGGCGGGAGTGTGCACCCAGGACCTGGTATACCTATGGCTGCAACATCAGGTTTGCTCGCTGCAAATAGCCTAATCAATGATGATGTTCGATAGAAATGTTCCGTCAGGTGGTTATGCATGGTGGTACGTAGATGCAATTAGCGAGAATGCAGATTTTGGTATTACTTTAATCGCTTTTGTAGGTAGTGTATTTTCTCCCTACTATTTTCGAGCTCGAAAAAAAAATGCTGCTACAAATCCAGATAATTACTGCGCACTTAATATCGCTTTTCATGAAAATCAAAAAAAATATTGGTGTATGACAGAAAGGAGTGCAAAGCATGTCTATCGAAGTTCTGAAATTTTTGAGATGGCAAACAGTTCTATTACATGGAATGGGAGTTACTTAGAATTTAAAATTCAAGAATATACCGTTCCTTTACCTTCAAAAGTGAGTGGTGTGGTGCGCGTACATCCACATTACATCAACACAAATAATTATTTCCTAGAAGATTCCCAAAAGCATGCATGGTGCCCTATAGCACCTTGCTCACATGTGGAAGTTGAAATGCAACGGCCTAATTTCCAATGGCATGCAACTGGTTACTTTGATTCAAATTGGGGCGCAGAACCTCTAGAAAATGGATTCAGAAGTTGGAACTGGTCATGTACAAAAATGAATGAAGAAGAGCGGGTCATTCAATACCACACTGTAAATAGGAATAACACAAACACAGACTTAGGTTTTCATTTTGCATCCGACGGGAAAATTACAGCTCGTGAACAACAGATTGCAAAAATACTACCTGAAACTAAAATATGGAGAGTTCCTCGCAAAGCATACGTCGAAGATGATCGAAATGTGAATGTATTAAAAACACTTGAAGATACGCCTTTTTACTCAAGATCAGTTTTGAATTCTGAAACTCAAGACAAATCCATTTTGACTATACATGAGTCGCTTGAGCTAGATCGATTTAAAAAACCACTTACTCAGTTCATGTTGCCATTTAGAATGCCACGGCAGCTATTGTAAAAGTTACTAGCTTTTATCAAGTGCCTTGTTGGGTGAGTTGTTTAACTTGCACCTGAGCAATATCCAGGTAAACAGGGGTAATTTCTGAAATGACTGAATGTTGACGTGTTAGATCGGGATTACAGGCCAGCTCAATAATTTTATCGCGTTTTTCCAAATCTTCATTATCGAGACGCAATCCACCTTGTATCGGTAATGTCTTTTGCTGAAGTGAATCTGTCCAATTTTTCAAATCTACCGAATTTTGCACACATAGACCGTTTATTTCGCTAGATGCATTTACGCCGAAACCAATCAGATTTTTTGCCGGATTTAATGTATACCCAATCCAGTTACGTCTTAGTTGTTTATTATTTTTTGCATGCACAAGTGGGCTATCCTGTTTTGCAAAACATTCAAGACCAATCCAGCTATAGCCAGCCCCTGACAAGCCTTCAACGATTTCATTAAAAATCTCGAGCTTTTCAATTCTTGTTGGGATGGTAGCAGTATCGATTGCAATTTGATGAGGGAGATACGTAGTGCGTCGCACATATGAAAAACAATCTATGCGGTCCGGTGCAAGTACTGTTATTTTGTTGATGGTATCTTTTATGCTCTCAAGTGTTTGACCTGGAAGTCCATACATTAAATCGGTACTGATGGTTTCAAAGCCTGCTTGCCGCGCTGTTTCAAATACATCTTGTAACATTTCAAAAGAATGTACCCGCCCGATAGCGTTTTGCACGTCTATATTGACATCACGTACCCCAAAATTAATTCTTTTTATACCCAGCCCTTGCAATAAATCTAGTTGTATTTTAGAAGCTCTTTTAGGGTGCGCTTCTATGGAAGTTTCTGTTTCCTGATCAATTTCAAAATGTTCATGCATGATGTCCATAAGATGAGCAAGCTGAGGCTCACTTAAATAATTTGGCGTGCCACCACCAATATGAAGTTGCTTTAAATGTATATTCGAACCGATGTATTCCGAGATTAAGCCAACTTCTGTGTTTAAGTTATCAAGGTATTCATCGATGACACCCGGATCTTGTGTAATTGTTGAATTACGTTCACAGTTTAGACATCGAACTGGACAAAAGGGTAAGTGAACATACGCAGCAAGACTCGCACCCGCTTGCGAATGCAGCTTGGATAGCTCATCTCGATAATGAATTGCAGATTGGGTGGAAGAACCTGCAAACGATATCTTATCTGCTGAGTAAGAACCTAAATGGTTGTAGCGCTCAACTAACTTTTCAGGAATACCATTCATTATGTCCTTGGACATCTGACATAACCCCTGCACTTAACGCAATTTTATTTATCATTATTATGTTGATGCGATGAGTTGAGAGAGTATGTTTGTTAAGAATCAGACAACTGCTCTCTTTCGCATCTTTATTTTTATTTTTAATCCTAGATATAAGTTGATTGAATAGAAACTTTATTTTTACTTATCAGCGAACAATAGTGTCTATTTTATTTTACGTCAACATAAACTTTACATACATTATCAAACTAGATGTACATTCAATAACATACAACATAAAGTTGATTAATTTTTAAACTATGCAACAAGGTTTAGGCACTTTACTTATTGTGAATAAATCTTTTTATCTGCAGTTTGGTTGATATCATTTACTCGCAACCCTTTATCAGAACAAGTCATTTTTTTGGCATTCATCGCCCATTTCCATAAAAACGAATCATTAATCGGTAACAATAAAAACCAATGCTCTAAAATCGCTAAAGCCAATAATGTTGCAACTAACGTATACGCAGTCACTTCAATGTTTGTGACAGTTGGAGAATTTGCGGCCAAAATAATTACAGCAAGAATAAAACTAGCAATGGTGATGGAAACCGGGAATAAAAAGTTGATTGATTTCTGCTTCGTGTAACTGGCGATGTACTCCAACCGTTTCGGTATCCATTCTTTATGTAAGTTGGATACGCCCAAAAATATATTTAGTTTTGTGCTCCAACGCATTAGCCAAAGAATAACAAATGTCCACATACCCACTTTGTTTGGCAGATTCCAGGTTGTATAGACAATCATCAAGCCTAGAAATATAACGAGTAATTCATGGTGGATACTCGTTTTAATTGCCAGAACAAAACGTTGCCAATTGGTTGCGCCCTGTGGACATGGTTTTTTTCGAGTGCCAGTGATGAAACCCATAAAGTAGCTCATTTCACACCATGCCCAAATTGTGAGTGCATATCCAAATGCTAAGTAAGTGTGAACTTGGCTAAGTTGCTGAGAACTCTTAAGCAAGCCATAAATACAGAAAATCCCTAATAGAGTCGCAATGATAAATACTCTCGAACGCACATGGTTTGCTTGTCTATTTAATATTAAAACGATACCCGTACTTAACCACCAAGCTAATAAAGTGAACAAAACCGGTAACCAGAAATTTTCCATTAGTATTACTCTTCGTTATTGAACTAATTCCATTTAAAACTACTTTTTAGTCATTCTGTAGATTGAAACGTATCGTTTTGTTTTTGATACAAGAGTTGTGCGAACGATTTTACATTTGAATGTCCGAAGGCATTGATGTTAATTTCTCGTTTTGTCGCCAAGTCTTGCAAAATCAAATGCCCATTTACGGCTTTAGCCAGTCTAAAAGGTTCCTCGTCACCTAGTTGCTGACTTTTACGTTCGCGTACCAAGCCACGCAATACACCTCGTATAAAATTTTCTGTCCCCGGAGCAATTTCAAGAATAATTCTGCTGTCATTTGCATCAAATACATGCACCAATCCACCTGAAATATCTTTGAATATTAAATCGCGGTATGTGACTTCAGAAATATCCTCTGCAAGATAAGATGCAGAGTTACCACCAGCAACAAACCTTGAGTAAGTAACCAGTACTAAAGTTAACAACAATAGCGATCCAACAGCGATTAATGCTCCTTTGGGAATCGGTTGTTCATGAAACGTATCACTCATAATTCTAGTCTTCTATACCTCGACAGCTATGTTCCTAATAGTTCACCCGGATCACTTTCCAATGCCTCATCTTTTTGAAACGCTCGATGTGAGTAACTTTCATCGAAAGTATCCTGTAATTTAGTTTCTACATTCACCGCAGACGCAATAATTTTTGCAACATGTTGGCCATTCGGAACATTTCTCATCATTGGTTGTACTTTGGTGAAATGTAAAGGTCTTACATTTGGCCACAACAATAGATAAGAAACTCTTTCAGAAGTTTTTAGAGAAAGTGGGATATCTCCACTACCATCAGAGTGTAACTTTAGATCAGCTTGATTTACCTTTTGCCATGGAAAATTCACTATCATAGGAAAGGCAACCCCAAATCGAATGACCAGTCTTGAACTGGTAACCGTATATACAGTCGAACGACTGTACAGCCGAGCGAGTAACAATAAAATGCAAATCGTAACCGCAGCTAGCAAGCTCATCCATGCAATACCATTTAACACCAATAAATAAGACTGTTGGGTTAATACACCATAGATTGCTTGTATCGAAATCAACAAAGCGAAGTAAAAAAAGATTTTTCTAACGTGAAAAACATGTTTTGCAAAACTTTTCCAATGCGGAGTTCCTTGCCAAAGTAGTTTTTCACCTGCGGGTAATGCACCAGGTAACCCGTGAATGGGCTCTGATTCGTATTCTGTAATACTCATAATAGTAGTCTCATAATAAAGGTTCTAGCCGATCAGGAGTCGCGTAAAGTGTTCCGCCACCATAATAAGCAGTGACTTTATCTTCTTCTAATAATGTAATTTGATCTGGGTTTGAAAGTTTTGGTACATCATTAAATTGTGAGCCCAATATAGAGTTCACTTTTATAGGTTGACCTCTTTTACATGAGCTCACGAAATTAATGGGTAACATTACTTGTCTTTCATTGACTTCTAATTCCAAATAACGAATTTGTGGCTCACTGCGATCCACCCAAACATCTGTCACTTTTCCAGCAAATTCCCCATCAGCACCTAATACACTTACACCGCGTGGGTCTGGATCTTTTTCTTCGATAGAAAAATCTGTGGCAACGCGCATGGGAACAATTTTCGCCTCTCCATGCAGGGTAATGTCAGGCACATTTGGCCGATTGCTCGCATATGCCGCAGGGCCTACACCGTCAACCATAGGATTACCTGTTGGATGCATGGGCGCGCCTGGCCAGGGTTCCACTGGATGTGCGGCAACATCTCTCTCAGGTAAATCAACCCTTGGAGCTATTTGTGTACCACCGTCATGAGGGCGTATAAATTGTTTTCTTGTAGGTAAGTCAGGGTAACCAACAACTTTTATTCTTCTTTTTCTGTCTGTTTCAAGTGGATAACCTTCACGCTTGTCTTCGCGTCTTAAATATAGAATTAACCCTGCAAAAAATATCCAAAATGCATACAGTACGACCTGCGCGACATCTATGTAATCTGTAATTGCACCTATTTCCATTATGTTTTCCTCCAAATTTCTAACTTGGGAACCCAGCTAACCCAAATGATGAAGACTGAGATGATTGTGTAAAGTTTGATGATTTAACCAAAGGACCAATTGCGGCTAATGTTGCAAACAATAATAATATTTCAATAACGTACACGACCCCATAACCTGTTACTGGACTATTCATTACTTCACCAAATAAACCGTTCATTGCAAGTTGTGATGAGATGTCCCGAATAGCACCGCCCAAAGCAATTCCAATTCCTGCCGCAGTTGCCTGAACCGCTCCCCAGGCACCCAAAGCGATACCACTTTGAATCGTTTGCTTGGATTGATTTTGTTGCCCGGTCATACTCATGGCATAGATCAGTGTGCCAACTGCGAATAGCCCTCCTCCAAAACCAATCAACGCAGTGCCAATATAAAAAAGCACAAGTAATTCTAAAGGTGCCGCAAACAACACGGCTGCAAATGCAAATACGCCAACCACACTTCCTAAGCCTGCTAAACGAGCAGGGTCAGCATTGTGATTTAATTTATAAGAAGCAAACAACAGTGCAAATAATGTTCCTGTCGTAAGAATAGCAGTGAGCAACGTAGTTGAGCTCACAGACATCGCAAGAATTTCTCCACCATAAGGCTCAAGTAAAATATCTTGCATACTGAACCCTGCAGTTCCTAAACCAACAACGATTAATAAACGCATTGCACGACTTGATTGACTAAACTGCTGCCATGACTGAGAAAATGTTGGGCGCACAAGTGTAGGCGAAGTAACTTTAGGATCCCTGCTCTCTTGTTGCCAAAGCGCAAAACAATTGAAAACAATTGTTGCAATCGCTGCACCTTGAATCACCTGTATTAAGCGCAATGCACTAAAGTTTTCCAGTAAAAATGAAAATAGAATAGAGCTTCCAACCATACCTAAAAGAAGCATTACATATAGAAGCGCAACCACTCGGGGTCGCTTAGATTCAGGTGCAATATCGGTTGCAAGTGCTAATCCGGCAGTTTGAGTTGTATGCATGCCAATTCCGACTAGCAAAAATGCAATTGCTGCGCCGAAATAACTAAAGCCATACGGTAAATCTGTTTTATCCGCTAACACTAATAATGCAAACGGCATAATCGCTAATCCACCAAATTGTAATAACGTACCCATCCAGATATAGGGCACACGACGCCAACCTAAAAAGGATTTATGGTAATCAGAGCGGTGACCGATTAACGCTCTAAAAGGCGCAAATAATAGAGGCAAGGAAACCATTAGGGATACCAACCAAACCGGCACATCTAGTTCAACAACCATGACACGGTTGATTGTTCCATTAAGTAAAACAATCACCATGCCTACACTGATCTGGAATAATGCAAGCCTTAACAAACGGCCAATCGGTAATTCAGTCGTTGCTGCATCAGCAAAAGGCAAAAATTTAGGTCCTAAAGCAATCCACTCTTCAGCAATAAATCTAGTGACGCGATTCATCTGTGCTTCAATTCCATCGCTTGCGAAGTGTAAAAGCCACTTTTAATACGCAAGGTTTTACCTATTTCCCAGTCTGTCAATTTCTCTTCCTTAGCTATCATTTGTCTAAGTTTTCTCTCGTTAACCGGAACAATGGAAGGTGCACGATTGCTTCGAGGGAATAACCTTCCAACTGCGTGCATCATTTGCAAAGGCAAGGTACTCGGTGCGAAAGTAAAAATAATGGACTGACGACAATGCGAAGATAAACGGACCAGTGTTTTAATTACATCATTAATGTTGTAATGAATTAAAGAGTCCATACAAACAATATGATCAAACTCGGATTGTTGAGCTTCTGACATATCCCCAACAACTAATTCAATACTTCCCTGAGTTAAATTTTCAGGTAAGCGTTTTCTAGCAACTTCAATCAACTTTGGTGAAAGATCAGCACCAATGACATCTGCACCACGCATGGCCGCTTCGATACTTAATGCACCCGTGCCACATCCGGCATCAAGAATCTTTATATGTTCTAATTCCTCAGGCAACCACTCTAAAATAGTGTTCCTCATTCGGTCTCTACCGGCACGCACCGTACGGCGAATACGACTTACAGGAGCATCGGATGTTAATCTTGACCAAGCCTCAGCAGCAGTCTGGTCGAAATACTCTTCTATTTCAGCACGACGCTGTTGGTACGTAAGTGAAGCCATTAATCAAATCCAAGAAAATCAAACAATTCACGATCTTTCATCGGAGTTACGTCAAGGCCTTCTGTTCCATCCCAGAGTGAGCGTGCTAGTTTCAAATACTCATCTTGTACGGCATCCAGTTCTGGTGATGATTCCATTTCGAACAAGGTAGATTTTTTCAAGCGACTTCTACGTATTACATCTAAGTCTGGGAAATGGGCCAGACGTTGCATTCCTACTTGTTCATTAAAACGATCTATTTCATTGGTATCCGCGCTTCGATTGGCGATGACACCACCAATACGAACCGGATAATTTTTTGACTTCGCTAAAATAGCCGAAGCGATTCGATTCATGGCAAAAATAGAATCAAAATCATTCGCCGTTACCACCACAGCACGTTCCGCATGTTGTAGAGGTGTGGCAAATCCTCCACAAACAACGTCGCCTAACACATCGAAGATCACTACATCTGCATCTTCAAGTAAATGATGTTGTTTTAATAATTTGACAGTCTGACCAACTACATAACCACCACAACCGGTTCCGGCAGGTGGGCCACCTGCTTCGACACACATGACTCCGTTGTAACCTTCATATACAAAATCATCGGTTTGTAATTCTTCTGAATGAAACTCAACTGACTCCAATGCATCGATTACTGTTGGAACCAGTGATTTTGTTAAAGTAAATGTTGAATCGTGTTTGGGATCACAACCGATTTGAATAACGCGTTTACCCAGTTTTGAAAATGCAACGGATAAGTTTGATGAAGTTGTACTTTTGCCGATCCCCCCTTTTCCATACACGGCAAAAACTTTTGCTTTACCTATGTTAACTACTTCATTGGATTTATATTGCACACTACCTGCACCATCTGGTGGTGGTGTGCGTGCGGGCTCTATACTAACTGGAATAGAACTGACTGAATTCATGCAGCGACTCCTTGATTAACAATACCTTCTAAACGATCTTCAAGATCTTCCCCTGCATTACGCAAGGCTTCTAATGTTGCATCGTCCGGCGTCCAATAGTTTCGTTCATGTGCTTCTAGTAAACGATTGGCAACTTTCACAGATGCAGTTGGATTTAATTCTGCTAAACGTTCACGCATATTTTCATCGAGAACAAATGTTTGCGTTAATTGTTTGTAGACCCAAGGCTCTACTTGTCCAGTAGTAGCGGACCAGGCCATAGTGTTAGTGACATGGTTTTCGATTTGACTTACGCCTTCATAACCATGCTTCAAAATACTTTCATACCATTTGGGATTTAATGTGCGCGTGCGTGTTTCAAGGGCAACTTGCTCGGAAAGCGTGCGCACTTTACCTGAATTGCTGGTTTGATCACTGATATAAACGGGAACGTCAGCACCACTTGAGCGCTTAGCAGCCCGCGTGATACCACCAAGCGTGTCATAGTAGTTATCAATTGAGGTTACACCTAAATCAATTGAATCTAAATTTTGATAAGCAAGTTCAATATCCCCTAACATATTTTCTAGCAATTCCACATGACGCGCTGAACTTCCTGATCGACTGTATGCAAAACATTTTCGACTAGAGTAAGTTTCAGCAATATCATCTTCATCGTCCCAACGACTGCTATCAATTAACATATTCACATTTGAGCCATAAGCACCTTCTGCATTACTGAAAACCCGCAATGCAGCAGTCTCTAAGTCACAATCATGTTTTTGTTGATAAGCCAATGCGTGTTTACGAACAAAATTTTGTTCTAATGGCTCATCAGCTTCCGCAGCAAGGTAGGCTGCTTCTGCTAATAGTCTTGTTTGATATGGAAGCAAATCTCGGAATATTCCCGATAAAGTCATTACCACATCTATTCGCGGTCGGCCCAAGTCTTCAAGAGGGATCAATCGCGCACCAATTACACGGCCGTAACTATCTAATCGAGGTTCAGCGCCTATCAAAGCAAGCGCTTGGCCAATACCGCTTCCTTCAGTCTTCAAATTATCAGTTCCCCACAAAACTAGGGCGATCGACTCAGGATATTGATTGCCTTCATCTTGATGTTTTTGAATTAACATCATGGCTTGACGCACACCATCCATGACAGCAAATTTGCTGGGGATATGGAATGGATCAAAGCCGTGAATGTTTCGACCCGTAGGAAGTGTTTGTGTATTGCGTATAACGTCGCCGCCAGGCGCAGGTTTAATAAAGCCTCCATCCAACGCATGTATAATGGAATCCAGCTCATGATCTTCAGAGAGCAGCTCATTACAACGAATTAATTCTTCACATAGCTGAATATTCTCTTCAGTTGTATCAATCTGTTCTGCTGACAACAATCTTTTAATGTCTTTGCCGCTCAATAATTTCTCTACAAATGATTTAGAGAATTGGTTTTTATCATTTGTATTCGCCAAAGCCTGTAATATATCTATTCTTTCATTCTCATTTAGTGTTTCTCCAACGACATGTAAACCATATGGAATGAGAGTTTCTTCAAATTCAATTAAACGTTGACGCAGAGATTCAATTTCACTAGTTGAATTTGCATCCCAAGGTGGTTCGGCTTGAGCTAAGTCAAGTTCTTCAGCTTGTGTGTGAATGAGATGCGCTAATTCATTTCTAGCCTGCTCACTGTCAGAATTGTTGGGCTCGCGCCAACGTTCAATTGAGCTTTTAAGCTCCAATAATCCACGGTACAACTCTGCTTTAGCAATTGGAGGAGTAAGATAACTAATTAAGGTTGCTGCAGCACGACGTTTTGCGATTGTACCTTCAGATGGATTATTGGCCGCATATAAATAGAAATTTGGTAAATCTTGAATTAATCGATCGGGCCAACAAGTATTTGAAAGACCGACTTGTTTTCCTGGCATGAATTCAAGTGCACCGTGTGTTCCAAAATGTAATACCGCATCTGCGGCAAAGTCTTCTCGCAGATAACGATAAAAAGCTGAAAATGCATGCGTTGGGGCAAATCCTCGCTCAAAAAGCATTCGCATAGGATCACCTTCATAACCAAAACCAGGCTGTATGCCCACAAATACATTTCCAAACTGTTCGCCCAACACAAAAATCGAGTTTCCATTGGATAACTGTTTCCCCGGTGCAGCTCCCCATTGATTTTCAATTTCTTCTAAACACGACTCACGCTGAATATGGTCATCAACATTTATCGCAGCGTGAACATTGGCGTCCACACCATAGGTTTTTGCATTGCCATCAATGATTCGCTCACGTAATGCATCTACATTCTCGGGCACATCAACTACATAACCTTGCGACTTTAAAGACTTCAAAG
The DNA here is from genome assembly GCA_028279275.1 of Gammaproteobacteria bacterium. GTDB lineage: Bacteria > Pseudomonadota > Gammaproteobacteria > UBA4575 > UBA4575 > JABDMD01. The sequence continues at coordinate 29,503 of JANQOB010000006.1, forward strand.
TGTTGAATAAAGATTCAAATACAGACAAATGTGCCGCAGTTCCTGTGTTTCCAGCATTTGGAGGGAAATTGAATAGTACAATTGCAAGCTTTCTTTGTTTCGTTTTTTTACGTCGCAATGAAATTAATTTTTCAATCCGCGATACCAGCATCTGCACACGTTCAGAATGTGCGAATGTATCAAAACTTTGATTATCTTCTTGTTGTTTACGTCCACCGTACACAATTGGTCCTGTAGATCCATCTAACTCTGGGATTGCAACCATCATGGTCGCTTCCAAGGGCATTAGTCCTTGTTCAGAATCTTCCCACTGATCTAATGTTTGAAACTCAACAGGTTGCGCCGCAACATAAGGAACATCTAGTTTAGCTAAAATTTCTTGTGCAGCTTGTGCATCGTTGTAAGCAGGACCGCCCACTAGGGAAAATCCAGTTAAAGAAACGACTGCATCGACGGCAGCTTTATTATTTTTTACAAAAAACTTTTCAATTGCCGGTCGTGCATCTAAACCACATGCAAAAGCAGGAATAACTCTAATGTGCTTAGCATTAAATGACTTGATTACTTCATCATAATGCGCCGTATTGCCAGCTAGTACGTAAGACCTCATCACTAAAAGTCCAACCGTGCCTACTGGTTTTTTACATACTGGTAGTTTACTTATTTGTTCTGTAATTTGTGATTTTAGATTGGGGTGGTAAAGCCCTATCTCAGGATATTCAATTGGGTCTTTGGTTTTTATTGTTCCGCGGAGTGAATGACGAGCACCGTCTGCATAGCGATTCACTAAAAAGCGAATCATCTGCTCTACATTTTGTTCAGAACCCGCAAGCCAATATTGTAAAGTTAAAAAATATGCACGGAGGTCTTGTGCGGTTCCAGGGATATAACGCAGTATTCTTGGTAACTTTCGTAACACAGCCAGTTGTTGTGCACCAGCCGTTTTATTGCTCGAAGCTTTTCTGCCCCGCAATCTTTTCAGTAATGCAAGTGGTCCGCTACTAGGTTTAGCCATACTAAAGCGGCCCATCGTGGTAAGTTTCATGATTTCACTTGCTGACATGCAACAAATCATTGCATCACACTTATCATTACGTTGTTTCAGTGCAGGCAGAACTGCATTGATGTGATCCTCCATCACCAGCATCGTCACGATAATAATGTTGCCTTTACTAATATCTTTATGGCATGCAGTTAGTGCATCAGCATTATTTTCCCATTCGGTTGCAGCGTGTAGTTGCACCTGCAACCCTTTAACATTTTTTTGTAATCGTTTACTTGCGCGTAGTGTCGCACTTCTTAAATGGCTATCTAATGTGATAATGACGACATTCATAAGTGGTTTAACGCGAAAAATGCGCTTTGGCCTCGTACAAAGTATCTAAACTGATCGAATCTAAACCGCTATCGAGGGCAAATTTTTCTGTATTTCGACGTGCCTTGCCGCGCACGAAAAAAGGTATTTTTCTCAGCTCTCGCTCAGCTTCTAGATCCCATACAATTTCTTGATTAGTATTTTTAGCTATATCTTCTTCAGGTTGATTACTCAAGGTACCTTCTGCAGCTAAATGCGAAGGTGCAGCACTATCATTGAATTCAAAGTCCTCTCGAAACATCCCTAACAAATGTTCTTCTAATCCCATCATTAAAGGGTGCACCCAAGAATCAAAAATTACATTTGCACCTTCGAAACCCATCTGTGGAGAATAACGAGCTGGATAATCTTGCACATGTGCAGGGGTAGAAATAACGGCGCATGCCACACCAAGGCGTTTTGCAATATGCCTTTCCATCTGCGTGCCTAAAACAAGCTCTGGTCGCAATTCTGAAATTGCTTTTTCAACTTCTAAGTGATCATCAGTTATCAGAGCATCAAGCGAAAGTTCTTTTGCGACTTTTCTAACATCGCGTGCTTGTTCTCTTGAATAGCTTCCAATGCCTACGACATCAAAACCAAGTTCAAATTTAGCAATACGTGCTGCAGCAGTTGCATGGGTTGCATCTGCAAAAATAAATACTCTTTTTCCAGTTAAATAAGTAGAGTCGACAGATTTTGAATACCACGGCAAGCGAGAAGAATTATTTTGTATATATTCTTCAACATCAATTCCTGCTAACTGACCGACCTCGCGCAAAAAATCCGCCGTCGCACCAACACCTATAGGTATTGTTTTTACATAAGGTTGTTTAAATGTACGCTCTAACCAGGCACAAGTTGTGGCGGCTATTTCAGGATATAAACAAATATTAAAATCTGCTTCCGGAATTCGCAGCAAGTCTTCAGGTGACGCATTCAATGGTGCAATAACATTGACCTCAACACCGATTGCACGCAATAAACTCGTAACCTCAACAACATCATCGCGACAACGAAACCCTAAAACGCTTGGTCCTAGCAGGTTGGCTTTCGGTTTTTTAAACTCAAGCTTATCTATACCTTCTTCTTTATCACCTGATTGTTCTTTTTGATGAATTAACAGTGCACGTACTAGATGGTAGAAGGTTTCACTTGCACCCCAGTTTTCTTTGCGTGAGTAAGCCGATAGTTCAAGCGGTACTACAGGAACCGGCAGACCTGCTCCTTCAGCTAAAGTCCCTGGTTGATCTTGCAGTAATTCAGCAGTACATGAATCCCCTACCAACATTACATCTGGTTTAAAACGTTGATAAGTTTTTTGTATTGCATCAGTGACCAGCTTTGCCGTATCGCTACCTAAATCTCTCGCTTGAAAAGTAGTATAAGTAACAGGTGGGCGCTTATTTTGTCTTTCAATCATTGTAAAAAGTAAATCTGCATACGTATCACCTTGTGGTGCATGAAGTAAAAAATGCACATCTTTTAAAGATGTCGCGACACGCATCGCTCCAACATGTGGTGGTCCTTCATATGTCCATACGGTTAACTGCATACCATTAACACTCTAGTCTTGATTCACGAATTAATGGACGCGCAAACAATTCTGCCAAGTCCCCTGCTTGATCAAATCCTTGAATAGGTGTGAACATGAGCTCAATAGACCACTTTGTACGCAAATCTTCGGCTTCCAATGGATTTGCAATACCTAAGCCACAGACAGTTAAATCAGGCTTGTCTTCTCGAACACGATCTAGTTGATCATCTAAACTTTGGCCTTCAGTTAATGTTACGTCTGCAGGTAATAAATTCATTTCCGCTTCAATAATTTGCCGGTCAAAAAATGGCACGCCTACTTCTTTTAATTTCATCTCGCATTCGCGCGATAAAAATCGAGCTAGAGGGATTTCTAATTGAGAATCAGGTAAAAACGTGATGCTTTTACCGGCAAGTTTGTCTTGATAATGTGTCAAAGCACGTCTAGCTCGTGCAAGTGGAATACTAATTACGCTTTCAAATTTATCTTCAGGTATATCCCATACTTTTGCGACAGAACGTAACCATTCCAATGTGCCTTCTGCACCAAATGGGAAAGGTGCTTGAATTAATTTGGCACCACGTTTTAACAACGAACGTGTTGTTTCGCCAAGATAGGGTTGAGCTAATAGAACATAAGTATTGTCACCTACTTTTGGCATTTGCTCTTCGTTTCTTGCTGGAAGAAATGAAACATTCTCTACACCCAATTGTTCAAAGATGCGCTTAAACTGATCCTCGACAACATCTGCAATGGTACCTGCGATAATTAAGTTTTTTTCTTTACTTTCGGTATTTGGCAATTCCTCTACTAAACTTTTTAAGCAATTGTCTTCGCCCTGGGTGAATGTGGTTTCAATTCCACTACCAGAATAATCAGCAAATCGCACACGTCCTTGATAGATTTTATTAAGTCTCTGCGCACTGTTGCCCAAATCTAGTTTGATCACTTCTGACGGACAAGAGCTCACAAGAAAAAACGTTTTTATATTTGGTCGACGCTGTAAAACTCTTTCGACTACTCGGTCAATTTCATCATTACAATCTGCGATACCTGCCAAATCTTTATCTTCTAACACTGCTGTCGCAAATCTTGGTTCTGCAAAAATCATTACACCTGCAGCAGATTGTATTAAGTGAGCACAAGTTCGTGATCCAACTACTAGAAAGAATGCATCCTGAATTTTTCGATGTAACCAAATAATGGAAGTCAATCCACAAAATACTGCTCGCTCTCCACGTTCTTGACGGACAGGTATTTCGGTTAAAGTTGGCGAATCAACTTTTATTGAAGTGTTATCGGGGCATGCAGGATTAAATGCAGTTGCAGCAGTATTCATTTCGCACTCTCAAGCATGGTTGTTTGCAGATAGTTTTCATTACTTTGCAAACGAGCTGCGCGTAATTTATAGAGGAACTGCCCTGCATTAATCACATAAGTAAAATATGCGGCAAGGGCTAACAACATTTGCTCTTTAACGGTGAGCAATCCAAAAAATAAAACAATTAAATACGCAGTGTGTAAAGCAAGTACCAACATGCTAAATACGTCTTCCCAGAAAAAAGCACGAGCAAATAAATACTGACCAAAAACAACTTTTTCCCAGATCGATCCGGTAATCATAATTGCGTACAGCGCTAAAGTTTTAATTACGATAGAGATCGTTGCAGCAAACTCACCCTCACCCGTTAAAAGAAAACGAATGACTAATACGAGACTGATAAGGAAAATGACAAATTGAAAAGGTGCGAGTATGCCTTGCACAAGTGTCCACTTAGAACGATCTCTGCGTTCGCGTTGCTCTCTTGTATAAAGTGGCTGATCGCTAAAGTTCAGCCCAGAATTCTGATTCATACTCCACCTTCACACGACGTGCTGAAATAAGAATCTAGACCTATGTCAACCAACTGTCAACTTTTCATTACACTTGATCGAGTAATTTTAATTTGACACTTGAATTGCTTTACTTTATATAGAGAAATAAGCGGTAGTACATTTACTGACTAATTTTCAGCCCGCTTAAGTATGTAATAGTACATATATATAAATTATATTATTCATATATAGTTTTTATATAACAAAATCACCCAATTAATTATTTGGCGAAATTATTTGGAGGCATAAGATTCTATCCATCTCAGAAAAATCTATCGACTCGCTTGAATCTTCAAACATTGCGGCAATCTTCTCAGGTGCTTTTGATGTCTGTTTAATTCTTAACAAGAGTGGCGTTATTGTTGACTTTGCGTTGGGCTCTGAGGAAATCCATCAGGAAATCAAAAAATCCTGGGTGAAAAAAAATTGGGTGGATACGGTTGATGCCGACAGTCGCGACAGGGTTATTGAAACATTAGCAACGGCAATTGAGTCTAAAGACCCCATTTGGCGTGAGGTCAACCATCAGTTGGATGATGGTACAGAACTACCCATTCGTTATTGTTGTATTTACTCAAAAGAGTTAAATGTACTTATTGCATTGGGACGCGACCTTCGTCAGATATCTATATTGCAACAACAATTATTAAATGCTCAGCAAACACTTGAACAGGATTATTGGAAACTGCGACAAGTTGAGACACGTTATCGTCTAATCTTTGATATGGCTGTAGACGCCGTACTGGTTGTAGACGAACCAAGTAATATCATATTAGAAGCAAACCCTGTAGCTAATAAACTATTACTTCAAAATTCAAAAACAATTATTGGTAAAAGTTTTCCTATAGGGTTTGATAAATCAAGTATGAATAGTGTCTCCTCCTTACTCGCAGAGACACGTGTAACAGGAAAATCCAGTGCGTCAAAAATTCACTTACTGGATAATGAACGTGAATACAAAATTTCAATTAACTTAATTCGGCAAGACAATGAGTCACGCTTTTTAATCCGTCTTTATCATGCTCATACGAATACAACGCAAACCCATGAACCTACTGCACGGCTTAGCGAAGTTATTGAAAGTGCACCTGATGCAATAGTCATTACTGACATGCAAGGTCTAGTACAATACGCTAACCCCTCTTTTATTAAACTATCTCAAGTAGCTTCAATCGAACAAGCAGTAAACCAGTCTATGGAAAGATGGTTGGGCAGAACAGGAGTTGATTTGAATATTCTTATCACAAATTTACAAAATTATGGTGCAGTAAAACTTTATGCATCCAAGTTGCGTGGCGAACTCGGCGCGGTTTCAAATGTTGAAATTTCTGCAGCAGTTATAGATGAAGTAGAACCAGAATTATTTATCATCTTTATCCGTGATATTGAAAGACGTGTTAGTAGCGATGCCACGACAGTGACCAAGCTGCCAAGATCAATCGAACAAATAACCCAACAGGTTGGAAAACTACCTCTCAAAGAAATCGTTCGCGAATCATCCGACTTAATTGAAAAAACCTGCATTGAGGCGGCATTGGAGCTCACCGATGACAATCGCGCTTCCGCAGCAGAAATCCTGGGTCTAAGCCGCCAAAGCCTCTATGCCAAATTGAAAACACATGAAATTGCGGATTTAAGCAATATTGAATAAGCCTTGAATCCTTGCTCTGCCCTATTACGGGCAAGTCATTAAATTACTCGTAACATATATATAAGTATAAGTAATAGTTTGTACTAATTGTCAATTTAAATTGACATTTATATGTGACAATATTACTTTACACTATATGCTGCAAAGTACTCAAAATATTCGTCCAGAATCACGCCTGTCTGTGCTTGCCTTGCTCGAGCTGCTGAAACCCATCACCTGGTTTCCACCCATGTGGGCTTTTGCATGTGGTGCGATTTCTTCAGGTGTTGAGTTATTTGCAAACCCTTGGCTGTTACTTGGAGGAATTATATTAACTGGCCCACTCGTGTGTGGCGCAAGCCAAGTCGTAAACGATTGGTTTGATCGTGATGTTGATGCTATTAATGAACCGAACAGACCCATCCCTTCAGGACGCGTACCCGGAAACTCCGCACTCTATTTTGCAATCGCATGGACTCTTATTGCACTTACATTTGCACTGTCTCTTGGTCCGTGGGTGTATGGGGCTACAATTTTAGGTTTAGTGTTGGCGTGGGCTTATAGCGCACCTCCTTTTAGATTCAAATTAAACGGCTGGCTTGGTAATGCCGCAGTTGGTTTTTCCTATGAAGGTTTGGCATGGATTACAGGTGCAGCCGTTTTACTCAGTGGCACCATGCCAAATGAAAAAATTTTATTGATTGCCGTTTTATATAGCATTGGTGCTCACGGCATTATGACCTTAAATGATTTTAAATCTGTGCAAGGTGATCTAAAAATGGGAATCCGTTCTGTTCCTGCACAACTAGGTGTGGACAAAGCAGCAAAACTTGCTTGCGTATTCATGGCTGTCCCACAAATTTTTGTTATTGGTCTACTTTTGCAATGGCAACAACCTACTCATGCCCTTGCTGTTGCAGTAGTTTTATTTTTGCAATTTATCGCAATGATTCGCTTAGTAAAAAATCCAGAAAAACTTGCGCCGTGGTATAACGCAACGGGTGTGACGTTATATGTCTCAGGAATGATGATTACTGCTTTCGCAATTCGCGCTTTAATGTAAATGGCAATGCAAAGTAATATGAATTATTTAAGCTGGTTTGGAATTTTTAGACTCGGGCTCATACAAACTTCTTTGGGAGCCATCGTTGTTCTTACAACTTCAACTTTAAATCGCATAATGGTTGTTGAATATGCACTTCCTGCCATGTTACCGGGTGCATTAGTAGGTTTATATTATGCTATTCAAATGTTACGCCCACGTTTCGGTTACGGCTCTGATGTTGGCGGGCGACTTACACCATGGATTATTGGAGGGATGGCAACACTTGCCATAGGTGGCACTTTTGCAGCATATGGTACAGGCATTATGCAAGAAAATACTGCACTTGGAATTGCAGCTTCACTTATTGCATTTTTTGTCATTGGTGTAGGAGTTGGCGCGTCAGGAACTTCTGTTTTAGTTTTACTTGCAAAACAAGTAGCAGCAAAAAGACGTGCAGCCGCCGCAAGCATTGTTTGGTTTATGATGATTATGGGGTTTGCATTGACTGCGGGTCTTGCAGGACATTTTCTCGATCCATTTTCCCCTCAACGTCTGTTACTAGTTTCTGCTTCTGTTTCAATGGCCGCGTTTCTTATTACCTTACTTGCAATTTATAAACTTGAGAAAAACTCTACTGAAAGTACAAAAATTGGAAATAAAGATAGTAAACCTCCATTCATAACAGCATTAAAAACAGTTTGGGTAGAGCCTGAAGCGAGAAGATTTACAATTTTTATTTTCATTTCAATGCTTGCCTATAGCGCCCAAGACTTGATTCTTGAACCTTATGCAGGCATTGCCTTTGCAATGACACCAGGTGAATCTACCCAGCTAGCAGGATTACAACATAGTGGCGTATTAGTTGGCATGATACTCGTGGCCATCGCTTGTACTTGGTTTAGAAAGTATAAATTGGGCTCACTAAAAAATTGGACCGTTGGAGGCTGTGTCGCCTCCGCGATTGTTTTATTCATATTAGCTTCAGGTGGATTTGTTGGCGAAGGTTGGCCCATCCACATCGTTGTATTTTGTTTAGGAATCACAACAGGCGCGTTTGCAGTTGCAGCAATAGGCTCAATGATGGCACTCGTTGGAAGGGGAAAAGAACGACACGAAGGAATTCGAATGGGATTATGGGGTGCTTCGCAAGCCATAGCATTTGGTTTGGGCGGATTCATTGGCACTGTAGCAATAGACTTTACGCGATTAATTCTTGACTCGCCTATCACGGCATATGCAGTTGTATTTTGTTGTGAAGGCATACTCTTTTTAATCGCAGCATTGGTAGCCTCTACAATAAATTCAACCGAAGAAAATAAATCTGATACTTCTACCTTTACACCCGTTCCGGAAGGTAGCGTAATTGAAGCGATTCATGGGAGATAACAATGAATGATTACGAAATGTTTGATGTAACCGTCGTCGGCGGTGGACCTGCAGGAAGCACTGCAGCTACACAACTTGCACGAGAAGGATTCAAAGTTCTTTTACTCGAACGAGGTAATCGAATTAAACCGTGCGGCGGAGCAATTCCTCCAAAATTAATTGAAGAGTTTGCAATACCAAATTCTTTATTAGTGACCAAAATTAATTCTGCACGAATGATTTCTCCATCTAACCGTAAAGTCGACATGCCAATAAATGGTGGTTATGTGGGAATGGTTGATCGCGATGTATTTGATCCATGGTTACGTGAGCGAGCAAAAGCCAATGGTGCAGATGTACGTTTGGGGAAATTCTCTGATATGTCTTATACAGAGGACCATCAGGTTTTAGTGACCTACAAATCAACTGATCCAGAAAATGCATCGAAAGATAAGATAACCATCAAATCTCGCACTGTAATTGGTGCAGATGGATCAAAATCTGCAGTAGCACGCAAGGTTTTCCCAAAAACAAATCAAACAACATACGTCGGTGCGTATCATGAAATTATTCAGACACCTACAGAATCCGATCCGACTGATCAATATGATGCCAAACGTTGTGATGTCTACTATCAAGGAAAATTGTCTCCTGACTTTTATGGTTGGATTTTCCCTCATGGAAAAACAATTAGCATAGGTGCAGGATCTGCTAAACGTGGTTTTTCAGTACGTGGTGCAGTAAGCCAGCTTCGTAAAGATTTAAATCTGGAAGACTCTAAAACAGTACGTTGCGAAGGCGCACCCATTCCAATGAAACCACTCAAACGATGGGATGACGGTAAAAATGTTTTACTCGCGGGTGATGCTGCAGGTGTCGTTGCACCCGCATCTGGCGAAGGCATTTACTACGCCATGACATGTGGAAAAATTGCAGCACAAACGATGGTTGAATTTTTAGAAACAAATGATACCCGTGTACTTGCAAAATCAAGAAAACGCTTTATGAAACAACATGGAAAAGTATTTTGGGTGCTTGGAATAATGCAACGCTTTTGGTACTGCAGTGACAAACGTCGTGAACGTTTCGTAAGTATATGTGAAGACAAAGACGTTCAGCACTTAACATGGGAGGCTTATATGCATAAAAGACTTGTACGTGCAAAGCCTATAGCTCATTTGCGAATCTTTTTCAAAGATCTTGCGCATTTGTTAGGTGTTGTGCGCACATAAATTGATTACAAATATAAAATAATAAATTGACGGAGATAATTCATAATGGCCGAATAATTGACTACATACTTATACTCATCGTCTTAGAACTGATTGTCTTATCCGTTTATTACATACAAACAGGAAAAGGGCTTTCATTTTATTCTGTATGGCCGAATTTAGTGTCAGGATTTAGTCTTTTGGTATCGATGAAACTAGCACTTTTAAATTCATGGTGGGGATGGATAGTAATCGGTCTAATAACGGCATTAGTAGCACATGGTTTTGACTTGGCACAAAGGTGGAGTAATTAATTAATAATATTCCATAAGGTTATGTAATTAAACAAAAAATATATGCGATTTACACTAAACACAGCACCCGATATTCGACTAGCTCTGGATCAGCAAGGCGTGATCACGAATATTGAACTCGCAAATGAAATTGCAACAGAGAACATCAGAGACTGGCTAGGTTCTCGTTGGTTTGAAACGGTAAGTAGGACCGAAAGAAATAAACTAGAACGATTACTTCACAAAGCTACAAACTCTCAAATTTCACATTATCAACGCGTAAATCAAAAGCTGCCAAGTGGTCTAACGATCCCAATTGAATACATGGCCGTGCGACTGGGCGAAAACACCGGTTTTATTGCAATAGGTAGAGATGTAAGAGTCGTAGCTAATTTGCAATCACGATTGTCTTCAATACAAAAATCTATCGAAAGAGATCATTGGAAGCTTAAAGAAATTGAATCTCATTATCAAAAGCTTTTTGAGTCTTCAAGTGAAGCAATGATGATCGTTGATTGTGAAACTTTTAATATATCCGAAGCAAACCCTGCGGCTATTATTGCTCTTACATTGCCTGGAGATGAGAGCAATTGGAATCTTATCCAGAATGTCATTGATGCGGATCAAAAGCTATTAAATTCCACACTTAGTCGTGCGTGCAGGACAGGAACCTCTCCTGGTGTTCTAATTCATTTTGGAGAAGAAGAAACACCATGGTTAATTAAAGCTTCTTTAATCGACTTCAAAAAATCTGAAAAAATTCTTGTTCAACTGCAACCTATTGTCGAAGATTTTAACAATAAGCATCTCATTGAGAATTTTTCTTTATCCGATTTAATCAATCGATTACCAGATGCATTTTTGATTGTAAATCGAAATGGAAAAATCATAGAAGCCAACTCGACATTTTATGCATTAGCAAATTTAAACTCAGATGAAGAACTATTTGACCAAAATTTATCAACTTTTATTGAGTATAAAAATAATTCTATTGAAGAATTGCTGGAAACTAAAAAATATTTAAGCAATCTCTCTTGCTATTTGAGAACATCAAAAAATTCAATGATAGAAGTTAGTATTTCAACGATTCATATCAAAGACATTCATCATAATTGCATTGCCATAAGCATACATCCATATAAAAAAACAACCTTTGAAAGCAATCCATCTGAACTTAAAAGTTTACTAGATTCAAAAGTTGGTCTAATAGGTAAAGTATCATTCAGAAAACTAGTTAGCTCATCAATAGAACTAGTTGAAAAACACTATATTGACTCTGCCCTTGCGCTAACAAATGGCAATCGAACTGCTGCAGCTAAGATGCTCGGTTTAAGCCGGCAAAGTCTATATGTAAAACTTGCCCGCTTTAATTCGAAAACATAAATACCCACTGTGGCCAAATAGACTAAGAAAGCATTTTTTATGGTTTCCGTACTGTCTAATCAACCAGAATTTGGTAAAGCCGATTTATCAAATTGTGAATTGGAACAAATACATCTTGCAGGCTCAATACAACCACATGGCGCACTACTTATTGTAGATGAAGGTGATTTAATAATCACTCAAGTAAGTGAGAATATTAATTCTATTTTAGAACTCAACGAAGAACTAATAGGTAAATCACTGCATGTCGTTGACAAAATGCTCGCCGAGCAAATTGAATCACTACTCAAAGAACTGCAACATAATTCTGTAAAGCATTTTAAATTCACTTTTTCAGATTCTAAAAAATTATTTAATAGTTTTATACATAAGTTGCCAGATAGCGGTGCTGTAATTGAATTCGAACCGTATGTCACCGAATCTAAACTGACAACTAAACTTGAGTCTTATTTAAATGAAATAGTGTCATCTTTGACACTACAAGAGCTTAGTGATAGCTCGACACGTATTCTTAAAGAAGTCACAGGTTATGATCGAGTAATGGTTTATCGCTTTGATGAGGATGGTCACGGAGAAGTTTTTGCCGAGAGTAAAGAACCTCAATTAGAAGCATTTTTAGGTAACCGCTACCCTGCTTCTGATATTCCACAGATCGCTCGCCGCCTATATGAAACAAACCGTATTAGGGTTCTAGTGGATGTTGATTACGAACCTGTCTATATAAAACCTAGACTCTCTCCAATAACGGGTAATGACATCGATATGTCCTTAAGTGTCTTGAGAAGCATGTCACCGATACATATACAGTATCTTAAAAACATGGGCGTCAGCGCGACATTAGTTATTTCTTTAATGGTCGCAGGAAAATTATGGGGACTTATATCTTGTCATCATTATTCAGCTCGCAATATCAGCTATGAATGTCGAACGGCTTCAGAACTATTAGCTGAATCCATTGCAACACGGATAGCAGCCCTTGAAGGATTTATGCAAGCTGAAGCAGAGTTATCAGTTAAAAGAATTGAAAACAGGATAGCAGAAAGTGTATTTCAAGATGGGGAATGGCGAAGTGCACTTTTTGAAAATCACTCCACAATACTGAAACCATTTAATGCGAGTGGAGCAGCACTTATTTTAGATGGAAAAATTTCCGTAGCAGGAAACGTCCCTGGCACGGATACAATTAAAAAAATCGCACAATGGCTAGACGATTCTCAAAGTCATACGACCTATTATAGTAATCGCTTTACTTCAGAAGATGAAAAATTTTCACAATTAAAATCAGTTGCAGCAGGAATTTTAGCTACGCCGATCACGAGATCACCCGGAGAATATTTCATTTGGTTTCGACCTGAACAAATTCAAACTGTAACCTGGGGTGGTAATCCATTTAAACCTGTTGAAGTTGGAGATGATCCACGTGACCTATCACCAAGAAGATCTTTTTCTCAATGGCACCAGGTAGTTGAAGGTACTTCAATAAATTGGTCAGCAGTAGAAATTATGGCAGCTAAGTTGATTGGTGAATCCATCGAAGATCTAATCTATCAATTTAGGGCCGTGAGCACATTAATCGTTCAAGATCAATTTATTCAAACATGCCGTGATGTGCAACTTGCCCAGCAACCCATACTCGTTGCAAATCAAATGGGCGAGATTCTTCTTATGAATGAAGCTTTCGAAAAATTATTAAACCCCGAAAGTGCTTCTCTGAAGCATATAGAAGAGTTGCGTGTCCTATTTCATGAAAGCGATGCAGAGAATAAAGTTTTCTTTAATTTACTAAAGGAAAAAAAGAAGTGGCGTGGTGAAATAAAATTAAATATAGACTCAGAACAAGGCAATGACTTTCTTTTGCGTGCGGACCCCGTTCAAGGATATGCAGGAAAATTTATAGGTTTCGTTTTATATTTTACCAATATATCTGAACGCAAGATTATAGAATCTGCTAGAAAAGGCTTTCAGGAGAATATACTTGAAAGGCAACATAAGATAACCGCCCTGCGAGATACACAATCAGATCCAATTTATCGTGAAATAATGTCTTCAGTTGTCGTTAATGCAAGGCTTGCTGCATTGGAAATTACGGATGGGTCAAAATTGGAATCCGTGCCTGAAATGCTGGATAAAGTTGAACAATCCGTAAACCGTACTGCTGATTTAATCGAAAGGCTTATCGATCAATATAAAGATAAAAGTTGACATTTAATCAGATCCCATTACTTCTTTAGATAAATTAATATTATATCTAAATACTCTTAATGCCTCATCGAGTATTAACTGTGTATTAACGTGTATCGCAGCATTATCAATGGCTCCCCTGATTGTATTTTTAAATACATTCAAATCTACAATATTCGCAAATTTGTAAAAAGATAAATTATCTTTCGAGAATTCTTGTTGTTTGCTTAATATCTTCTCAATAATTTGACCACCACTGAGGTCTCCTAAATACCGTACATAGATATGCGCGATAAGAAGGCTGAACTGTTTACTTATATCAATTTCATTCAATCTGCCTAAATATTCGTTTTTTACATTTAGCTCAGAACAATTCTCTAAATCAGGATAAGTTGATATGATTTGATCGATGTCTGTTGCAAGAGAATGAGCGCGAAACATTTCAGGATGATAAAAATCGGATAAATAAATTAAATGCCTATTTTCCTCTAGTAGCATCTCCATTTTTTCATAGATCGGCTGCATAGATTGTAACCACAACAGATATGATTGCAGCTTCACATTACCGCGAATAATGGTTTTTATTATCCCGCTTCGCTCTGCTTCAGTGTGAATCTGTTTGGTATGATGTTTAAGTACGCTGGATAATCCGCGATCATCAGTTAAATTGTTAACTGACGGATGAAAAGTACTAAAACCATTTATCCTATGATTTTCTTGTAATTCTAACGCCATGAGTTAGATTATCTGATTAAGAAATTACCAGGATGGTGCCACCGTCACACGGTCTGGCAACTCATTTTTTACGACCGGTATAAAATAAAGTTTCACAAACTCTTTAGACGCTAAAACACTCAATCCCATGCGTCGCATGAACGGCATCATACCTTTTTGTTTTTTAGTTTTTGCGATTTCAACATTAATTTTGCTTAAACGATCTAATCCCTTTTTGAACTTAGGATTGTCCACATCTAAGGTTAATGGAAATATTTGTTTGGAGATCTCTGAAGTGATATCAAACACTCTTAGATCAAACTCAGTTGGATCCATCCCTAGTGCTTCATACAATTCAGGTCTTGTGTGATCTCTGACATACATCGTGGCATAGACAGCCAAGAGGAAAAATCGCACCCATAGTTTGTTTAGGCCACTCAATAAATGTGGGTTCGATTTCATAATCAACGCAAATGCTTCACCATGGCGGTATTCATCATTACACCAAGACTCAAACCACTTGAAAATAGGATGAAAGCGCTTGTCTGGATTCCGTTCTAAATGCCTAAAGATAGTGATGTAACGTGCATAACCAATTTTCTCGGAAAGATAAGTTGCATAGTAAATATATTTCGGTTTGAAATATTTATATTTTTTTGCACGCTTCAAGAATCCTAAATCTACTGCAACTCCAAAATTATTTAAAGATTTGTTTAAAAAGCCTGCATGACGTGCTTCATCTCTGGTCATGTAAGCCATAAGTTGTTTTATATCAGGATTATTAGAACGATCACGTATTTCTTGATATAAAACACATCCAGAGTACTCTGCAGTTATGGAGCTAATTAAGAAATCTAAAAACTCTTTATATAGCGAGTCAGACATTTCTTTTACATCATTTTCGAAATCGACTTCTTGTCGGAAATGATCCCGATTTTCATCACGTTCAAACGCTTCCATCATTTCATCCCATTCCTCTCGAACCGGGTCAACATTGATACGATCAAGCGCATCATAATTGGTTTTGTAAAATCTTGGACTCAGCAAACTCTCCGTATTAGCTTTAACTGTAGAGTCATTTGTAACAGCGTTTGATAGTGTTGTTGCATTCATTTTTTTATCCTCGCAGTGACGTTTAGCATTTGAGCGAATAAACTGGTTCTACTTAAACCTTATTAATAGTAATGTTTTAATTAACTGTCAATTTTATTTTACACTATTTTTGTCTAAAATAATTGACTATTTGAAAATATTTAGCGACTCTGCAATCAGTCTGTAAATCATTCATAATAAAGAATTACTTTTTAACTCAGCTATTTAGTCTATTTACTGCATGTATTTTAGGAGGATTCGATGCTCTATCATCTTAGTTATGTAAGTGAGGAAAGTAGCCCAATGACCAGCAATGACCTCAAAGAGCTTTTAGAACAAGCGCGCGACATAAACGCTAGCAACGATATCACTGGACTCTTGTTGCATCGTGAGGATTCATTTTTACAGGTATTGGAAGGTGACAAAGATAAGGTGCTGGAAACCTACGTTCGTATTGAAAAAGACCCACGCCATAAAAATGTAAAAGTCTTATTTTCAGAAAATCTTGAGGATAGAGAATTTAATGAATGGTCAATGGCATTTGTTAATTTGGACGGCATTACTATTAATGAAATACACGGTTTTTCTGATTTTCTCGTTGATGATCAAAAACCACGTGAGTTTTTAGAAGAATTAACTCGTGCCAAGCAGACACTTTTATTGTTTCGTGCAATGAATTAAAAAGAATAAAAATAATTTATATAAATTTGAGGTAAATAATCACTATTCTTTCCAGAATGTATCTAGAGCTTTAAATGTTTTTTCAGGTTCTTCCCACTGAGGAACACCCATTGTTGGTTGAATCCGAGTCTCGCTCCAATTGGTGCATTGCTTCAATAAGTCTGGCAGTAATTCGAACGAAATATTTGCGTCTTGATCATAGAGCACGAGCGTAGGAATAGTTATTTTTTTATAAAGGATCTCGCAAGCGTTTTTAGTAAACAATTGACCAGTAAGAAAGTAAAACGGAACATGTTTAGCCCCAGGCTGGTGAGAGGTAACATAAGCGTAGTTAACCATTTCTTCTGGAGCGTCATTAATAAATGACAAATTGAGATAATATTTTATGGATTTTTTACTGGTCAATAAAAAATATAAGATATTACCAATTGGAGGAAAGCTAATGACTTTTCTAATGGGTTCACTAAAAGAATTATTAGGCATCGTACGTTTACTAAGCCCAGTAGGAGAAATTAATGCTAAAGACTTAACATACTTTGGATCTTGAAGAATGGCGCGTGCAATAAATTCTGAACTTAAAGAAAATGCAATAACATCAGACGTGCTTTTAACAATAGTATTTATAAACTCAAATAATATTTGTGCATAAAACTCAGGAGAATATTTCAAATTTGATCTTTCTGAAAAACCAAACCCAGGTAGTTCGATTGCATAGACAGGCCTTTGCCCACGGTACTGTTCGAATATCGGCTTCATTTCAAATGCGCTTGGTGCCGCATTGATGCTATGTATGAGCACTAATGGACGACCAGAACATGACGTATCTAAATAATAACTTACTCTACAATTTAAATGAGAAAGATATTCTCGTCTATCTGATGCCAGTGCTGTCTGCATGATAAATTTTCTTTACATATACTGGTCTATTTAAAAATTGAAAAGCATAATAGTGCAAACGCAAATCTATCAAAAATAATGCAATTCAAGATAAAGATACTCAGTTAGACTAGCATAATTAAAAACATGAAATCTTTAATCCCAATAATACAACAATTTAAACAAGGCTAATACATTGTCACCTCCATTCCCATTTACAGCAATCGTCGGACAAGATGAAATGAAACTCGCTTTGATGGTTTCTGCAGTAGATCATCTAGTGGGTGGCGTTTTGGTATTTGGAGATCGTGGTACAGGAAAATCAACTGCCATTCGAGCACTAGCATCTTTACTGCCAAAAGTAAAAATGGTTAAAGATTGTCAATTTAATTGCGACCCAGAAGAACTACCCTTAACTCTTTGTGAAATGTGCTCCTCAACGAGTAAAAAAGAATCCGTAAAATCCTCATTGCAAACCATACCTGTAGTTGATTTGCCACTAGGTGCTACCGAAGATCGTGTTCTTGGTGCATTAGATATTGAAATCGCACTAACAAAAGGTGAAAAAGTTTTTGAGCCAGGTTTATTGGCCAAAGCAAATCGTGGTTTTCTTTATATAGACGAAGTAAATCTTCTTGAAGATCATATCGTCGACTCATTACTAGATGTAGCAGCTTCTGGTGAAAACGTAGTTGAACGCGAAGGCCTGAGTGTTCGGCACCCTGCTCGCTTCGTCTTAATCGGAAGTGGAAACCCTGAAGAAGGTGAATTACGTCCTCAGTTGCTGGACCGATTTGGCTTATCCGTAGAAGTAAAAACACCTAATGACATAAAAACACGCACTCAAATTATAAGATTACGTGATGAATATGAATCAGATAAAGAAGCCTTCGTCAAAAAGTGGAAGCGCAAAGATGGGGCTGTGCGACGAAAGATTACCAAAGCAAAAGAATTGCTACCCTCAGTAAAAGTCAAAGATAGTGTGCTTGAAAAAGCAGCAACCCTATGTTCTCAGCTAGGCACAGACGGCTTGCGAGGTGAACTGACTTTAATTAGCTCTGCGCGTGCGCATGCTGCTTTAGAAGGAGAAAAAAACGTATCCGATAAACATTTATTAAAGATGGCACGTTCAGCACTGCGTCATCGCTTACGCAGAGATCCACTAGATGAATCAAGCTCAACATCTCGCGTAGATCGTGCTTTGCAAGAATTATTCTGAATGTGAAATACCCCAATAATCAAAACTCAGATTTATGGGACCTTTATGTATTAAGTGCAGCAGTTCTATGTGTTAATCCAAGACTTGTTGGTGGAATTGTTGTTAAATCATTTGCGAGTGATGTACGACAAACTTGGCTTGATATCATTAATGAGTTCCTACCCAGCTCATCTCATATAGTTAAAGTTCCGACTAATATTTCTGATGAGCGCTTAATCGGTGGATTAGATTTAGTTGCCACTATTAACAGTGGTAATCCCGTTGTTCAGGAAGGAATTTTATCCCAAGCCAATGGCGGTTATTTACTTCTGCCTATGGCAGAAAGAAATACTCCGCTCACTATTGCAAGTATTTGTAGCGCATTAGACTCGAATCAAGTAGTTGTTGAGCGAGAGGGAATCTCAAAAATTAATCAAACAGAATTCTCAGTGATTGCGTTAGATGAAAGTGATTTAAATGAATCACTTTCCCCTGCCCTTACAGACCGATTAAGTATGCATATCAACTTGCATGAATTAAGCACTCATGATATCTGCCCTGCTTACATAGAAAAGTCAGATGTAGTTTCTGCGAGAACTTTATTACCAAAAATTAAGTTTGAAGACAATGACCGTGAAAAAATATCCGCGATAGCATTGTCACTGGGTGTACATTCTATACGTGCTTGTATTTACACTCAGCATGTTGCACGAATTATTGCAGCGTTACACGATCATACTGAAATTGACACTTCCGATCTTTCATTAGCTATTCAGCTCGTAATCTCACCAAGAGCAACAATGTTGCCAAGTAATATGCAAGAGGAAGATGAAGACGAGCAAGAACAACCCAGTGATGAGAATGAAGAAAACATGGATGACGATTCAAATGATGGAGATCAAAGTCACGAGCAAAATATTAGCCCAGATGACGAAATCATACTTGAAGCCGCACAAGCTGCAATTCCAAGTGATTTATTAAACAATCTTAAATCTAACAAGAAAATTTCTTCTATCAATTCTGGAAAGTCTGGAACGTTACAAAAGTCTAAGCACCGCGGACGCGCAATTGGAACACGCAATGGTGTCCCCAGAGGCGGAGAAAAACTAAATATACTTGCTACCTTACGTGCTTCCGTTCCATGGCAAAATATTCGCAAACAAGCGCAATATTCTGCGTTAAACAACTCGGTCAAGATTCACAGTGAAGATTTAAGAATTCAAAGGTTTAAACACAAGACGGAATCTGTAACGATATTTGTTGTAGATGCCTCTGGCTCATCAGCTTTACATAGGTTAGCTGAAGTTAAAGGTGCAGTTGAACTAGTTTTAAGTGAATGTTACGTACGTAGAGATCAAGTTGCTTTAGTTGCATTTCGGGGAACACAAGCAGAAATATTATTACCTCCTACCCGATCATTGGTACGCGCAAAACGCAGTCTGGCTAGCTTGCCTGGTGGCGGTGCAACGCCCTTGGCCGCAGGCATTACCAGTGCGGCAGTGTTGGCTACACAAGAAATGTCAAGAGGTATTGAGCCTACAATTGTATTGCTTACAGATGGGCGCGCTAATATAACCTTAAGTGGAGAACAGAATAGAGAGCTTGCATTCGAGGATGCTCTTAAATGTTCCAGACAGATTAGGGCTCAAAATATAAAAACTTTAGTCGTAGATACTTCACCAAGACCTCATGAGAATGCACAAAAACTTGCAAAGGAAATGCATGCTCAGTATGTGCCATTACCTTATGCCGATGCATTGGCTCTATCTAATGTCATACAACATTCTACTCATAAAAATACTCAAGCTGCTTAAATTAGATTCACGCTATTTAATTGCAATCCATAATCAGCAGCTTAATACAGATCTTTTTTGACAATGAATGACTTTTTTTCTGCACATGAAAATGTCTTCATCGACTGGCCACACGCAAATGCAAGTCAGTTTGTTAATTCAGCAGGTTATCGCTGGCATGTACAAGTATTAGGTTCTGGTCCAGAAATACTCTTAATACATGGCACGGGTGCGTCTACCCACTCATGGGCAAAACTAGTTACCTTACTGACAAAACATTTTAAAGTGATCAGTATTGATTTACCTGGCCATGGATTTACTGAAATGCCGACTCATGGCCGGTTAACGTTATCAAGAATCGCTTCAGATATAGCAATACTATTAAAAGATTTAAAAGTCGCTCCACCAATGGTGATTGGACACTCTGCGGGCGCGGCTATACTAGTTGAAATGAGTTTATGTAACTTAATTCAGCCTAAAGCCATTGTTAGTATTAATGGTGCATTGTTACCACTTCGTGGTTTTGCAGGACATTTTTTTTCGCCTGCAGCTAAATTACTCGCCAACCTTCCTTTTATTCCAAAGTTATTTGTATCCCGTGCGAATAAGGACCCAAAAGTTGCGAAAAGAATGGTTGAACAAACAGGCTCTACTCTTAATGATGAAGATATCGAAAAATATCAAAAACTTTTAAAATCTCAAAAACATGTAAATGCTGCATTACAAATGATGGCGAATTGGAACCTAGATTCAATAGGCAGAGAATTTTCCAAATTACAGGCGAATTTGTATTTACTCGCATGTGAAAATGACAAGACCGTATCCATGAATGAATCCAAACGTATTAGTACGTGGTCAGAAAGAGCGTATCTAGAAACCATCCCAAACTTGGGCCATTTAGGCCATGAAGAAGACCCAAAGCTGTTCTATGAGTTGATAATGGGTATCGTAGAACGAGAAAAATTGATCAATATTTAATCAATCCGCTTAGAAACTCCACTCTTTATCAATAGCTTTGCTATACTGTCTAAATATTTTGACATGTAATAGAGTCTATTTTACTTGACATATTTACCAAACAATATAGATCCAGCCATTCTATCTGATCGTAAGCCGCATGCGGTTGTTATCGGCAGTGGTTTTGGTGGCCTCGCTGCAGCAATTCGATTGGGAGCTCGGAACTATCGAGTCACAGTTTTAGAAAAACTTGATAAGCCTGGTGGGCGTGCTTACGTATATGAACGTGATGGATTTAAATTTGATGCCGGCCCTACCATTATCACGGCACCTTTTTTGTTGAAAGAACTCTGGAAATTATGTGGCAGAGATTTTGATAAAGAAATTGATTTACGTTTAATGAATCCATTTTATCAAATTCGCTTTGATGACGGTAAAACTTTTGACTACAGCGGCGATCTTGAACATGTCAAAACCCAAATTAAAAAATTTAATAAAAAAGATGTGGCAGGTTTTGAACGTTTCTTAGAAACAAGCGAAAAAATATTCAACGTGGGATTTGAGCAACTGGGACATGTCCCTTTCAATTCAATTACGGATATGTTGCGGATTGTTCCCAGCATGGTCAAACTAAAAAGTTATCACTCCGTTTATGGCCTCGTAGCAAAATATATTAAAGATCCACATTTACGAATTGCGATGAGTTTTCATCCCTTGCTAATTGGCGGTAATCCATTTTCAGCAACATCAATTTATGCATTGATTTCCTTTCTCGAACAGCGCTGGGGTGTTCATTCAGTGATGGGTGGAACGGGTCAATTAATCACTGGGCTAGCCGGATTGATTGAACAACAAGGTAATCAAATTCGATATAACAGCGAGGTTGAAGAAATCACCACAGAAAATTCAATTGCCACTGGCGTGCGACTAAAATCTGGTGAAACGATTAAAAGCGACATTGTGGTATCGAATGGTGACTCTGCATGGACGATGAGGCACATGCTGTCTGAAAAAGTACGCACCCGTTGGACAAACAAGCGAATAAGAAAGTCCAAATACTCTAATGGATTATTTGTCTGGTATTTTGGTACTCAACGTACATATCCAGAGGTGAAACACCATACCATCCTTATGGGTCCAAGATATAAAGAACTCGTTGAAGATATCTTTAATAACAAAATTCTGGCAAAAGACTTTAGCTTATATTTGCATCGCCCTACTGCCACTGATCCTTCAATGGCGCCTAGTGGCTGCGATACGTTTTATGCATTATCACCTGTTCCAAATTTATCTGCCGATATTGATTGGAAGAAACAGGCAGAACCTTATCGAAAAGCGATAGAAAAAAGATTAAGCGAAACGATACTTCCTGATTTAGAAAATAATATCGCAACATCGTTCGTTACTACGCCTTTAGATTTTAAAAATCGACTGCTTTCATATAAAGGAGCAGGATTCAGTTTTGAACCATTGTTGTCACAAAGTGCATGGTTCAGACCACACAATTTATGTAAAGAGGTTAAAAATTTATATTTTGTTGGCGCAGGTACACATCCAGGGGCCGGTGTTCCGGGTGTTTTATCTTCAGCACGTGTTCTAGACAGTATTGTACCCAATGCAAAGGATTTTAATTATGCTTAGCGATTTTACAAAAACCGAATTAGATAAAGTAAACAAATTACTTAAGAATGGATCTAAGTCTTTTTATGCAGCTTCGTTTTTATTACCTAAACATATAAGAAATCCAGCTAAGGCTTTATATTCTTTTTGTCGAGTTGCGGATGATGAAATAGATCAATCAAGCGACCCATGCATTGCCTTAAAAGGTTTACAAGATCGACTGGACAAAATTTACGCATTTGAAAATATTGATAATATTGAAGATCGTGCACTCGCCTCGGTAGTGAGCAACTTTGCTATTCCGAGAAGTGTATTAGATGCACTTTTAGAAGGATTTACCTGGGACGCGAATGGTAAATTTTACCAAGACTTATCTGATGTCATTGATTATTCAGTTAGAGTCGCAGGTACGGTTGGAGTCATGATGTCTTTAATCATGGGGAAAAGAGAACCGGATGTCTTAGCTCGTGCGAGTGACTTAGGCGTTGCAATGCAATTGTCAAATATTGCAAGAGATGTTGGAGAGGATGCTCGTGCCGGAAGAATATATTTACCATTGAGCTGGTTTGAAGAAATGGACCTGGATCATGAAAAATGGCTCAAAAACCCTAAATTCAATTCCAAAATAAGCGCAATGGTTGAACGCTTACTAAATACTGCCGAAAAACTTTATGAGAGGTCAATGCATGGCATTCACGAACTACCAAACGATTGTCAAATTGGAATTAATGCGGCACGCACGCTTTATCGTGAAATTGGACGCACATTATTAAAGCAGGGGCTTGACTCAGTGAACCATCGCGCTTTCGTTACCAAGCAAAGGAAAATAAAACTTTTATTAAAAGTAATGCTTCAATCAAAACTTAGTCTTCGATCATCTCCTTACAAAAAATATCATGCCCTTGAGGAAGCTGAGTTTCTAATTGACCAAGTGGACATTAATCCACTGCTACCATCTGCATTAAATCCTTTGTATGCAAGGAAAGTATCAAGCTTTGAGAGAAACGTTGTTTGGGTAATCGATTTATTTGAAGAGCTCGAAAAACGCGAGCAAAATCAAAACTTACCTACTCTGAATAGAGCATCTTAACTAATCAACATTCTCTTTGTACTCGTATGGTAATTTAGCATGACCATATCTTAGGACTAGTGCAGCAAAAGTGAGCACAAGCATTGCTGCTGAAAGCCAAATTACATCTACAGCATCTAAGTCCTTTAAATCTAAAATGATGAATCTCGCGATTGCTACAATGGCAATATAAATTGGGTAGCGAACAGGTAACTTTCCACTAGTCAAATACAATGCAACCATTGCTAAGACTTCTAAATAAATAAACAGTAGTAAAATATCATGCAGGGCTACACGCCTTAAGCTGACCATGAGCATCACTTCTTGATAAACAGCAATAATTACACAAATAGTAATCAGGAATAAGGCAAACCATTCAATTACTTGAATGGCTTTCATTACAGCATGGTCGTTAGATAATTTTGGTTTTGACATTTTATTTTACCCCAGCATCTGTTTTGTTCTGGTTTTTTTTATATAAAAGCTAAAATTAACAATATCATAAACTCCGACGTGAATATCTAGGTCGCCAAATACTTATTAGCACATTAATTGCCACTACCCCCAGCATTACCCATAAAGATACCCACTCTTGTCTTGTTAATTCGGCATGTAAAACAAGATCAAAATTACTATTATTGACTAATTCTTGTGCTTTCTGTGCAGGCCCTGATATTCCAATAAGCACCCATTCAAACATCAATAACCCCAGTGCGGCTTTAATCCATACCCAGCCTGCATTATGAAAAGCGTCGTTAAATGCTAAGGAAAGCAGGCCAGACACCAGCACGACTGTAAAAGATGGAATTAATAAGTATTTATTGAATACGGTAATTGTATGTCGCAAATTAGCGTATTCGGCACTGTGAGTTTGATCCGGAAGAATGGATAAAATAATTAAGTGGCTAATCAAAGCCGCAGATAGACCAAATGCACTCAGAGTGTGGGAAAATTTAAGTACCTTTTTCAAATTATTTTAAAAAATTGTTGCCGGTTTAAATATATTGTGCATTTTCTTATATTTAACTTTTATACGTTTAGCAAATAAGCAGCAGATCTCCTGAGCTGACAAGATATAAGAACAATAGAAACTGCTTTTCTTTCCCAAAAAAAACAGTATCTAAATCGAATTTAGATAATCAGTCTTTTTAAGTTCAGTAGATGCTAATTATAGACTGAACAAAGTGTAATAGTCATTTAATTAGCTTTCTATATAGGTGCCATGTTGCATGTCCCAAAACCGGTACGACTACAACTAGTCCTACCAATAATATAGCTGCACCAGTGACTAAAAGTGCTGCAACAATCAAACCCCATACAGCCATGACAAATCTATTAGTCACTACAGCATTGATTGATGTTGCAATTGCGGTCCTTGCACTCACATTTTTATCAAGAAGTAATGGATAGGAAACTACAGAAATTGAAAACGCAACCACAGCGAAGATAAAACCGATAATCGTTCCATAAAATATCAACCCACTCCCTTGTCGTGTTGAAAGAACCTCACTGTAAAACTCGGTGATTGAATCAGGTGGTGTTGTACTGAAGGAACCAAAATAAATAAATTGCGCCATGAATAACCAGGCGGCATACAAAAACATCATAAGCACAGAAAGCGCAACTATAGAAGGAAATGAGGGTGTATGAATGAAATGAAATGCTGACCGCCAAGTAATATTATCAACTCCCTGCTCGCGCTGACGACTCATTTCATAAAGACCAACTAAAACTACCGGACCAAGAAGTGCAAAACCAGAAACTACTGGAAAGGCAAGATATCTTAAATTTAAATCAATGAAATAGAGTGTTATTAACAAAGCGGCTAACGGATAAAAAATACATAAAAATAAAATAATATGCGGGTTCGAATTAAAGTCTTTGAAACCTGAATTTAATGCTTGGAAAAGATCATTTATACCGATCACACGGATTTCAATATCATTTGATGAAATCTGCTCATTTTTGGTTAGTACGTCTTGAGCCATATCTAAACTCCCCTTTTTTTGTGAGGTTCATACCTAGCTTTATAGATATTATCTTAGGGTATATGCAAAGTCATTTAATCAAAAAACTAATTATTTAATGTTAGTTATCGAGTAGATTTATAAGAAAGTAGTTACAGGTAATGTAATTCAATTTTAATATGCGCAATATTGAACGTATTTATATATTTGTAGATTATTCAATTTCAATAATCACGCTTGTTAAAAAATTAACTCATACATCGTTGCAATAATGTTTATTATTTCTAATACCACACCCTCTTCAACAGAATGTAAAAATATAAATTGAAGCTTGCTTCTGAATTAAATTACATCAGAGGTAGGAGTCGAACCGACAGGGTATTATCTATTGAGGGATGTTTGTTCTAACCATGCATATGCTCGCTTACAGCTAATTCAGGTCATAAAATCTCAAAGAAAATATGCCTTAGATAGATAATCGAGTAAGGAATATCAAAAATAAATGAAAATAACATTACAACAGTAATTGCCCCTGACCATATTGAGAAAGCCGACAACTTATTGGATAAGAATGGTCGTTTAGTAAGCAATAAATATAAAGAAGGAGACCAGAAAATAACATGGATTAATGCGTTGAATCCCGCGAGCTGCAGCTGAACTAGACCAAATACAGATGAGAAAATTAAAGTCAAAAAGCCTGCTATATAACCTCCAACTACCCAGCGTGCGATAGAATGTCGCTTAACAAAAAATAGTCCAGCTGCAAAACAGGCTGTCGCTAATACTATCCAAATCATCACCCAAAGCGGTGTAACTTCCATTCCTTGGGCATCAAAAATTTCTAAGGCACGATAACCTTTTTGATATTCGGTAGTTTGTACAAGTAGCTCAATCATGAATAATCAAAAAATGTCCGCCTTGGATCATTAGCGGCCATTATGTGGATAGATTGAAAAATTTTGTATTTTTTAGAAGTTAAAGATTATATGAAGCCTATAAGTAGCAATTTTTAAAGCATATGTGTAATAGCTTACATTAGATATAGTCTATAAGTGCTTGTATTAAATGGTGCCCGGGGCCGGAGTCGAACCGGCACGGTATTATCTACCGAGGGATTTTAAGTCCCTTGCGTCTACCAATTTCGCCACCCGGGCAAAGAAATAGAATCGCTTCGCGATTGTATAATTTCCGCGCAGTAGCCGCGCGGAAGTCTGGAGGCTAGGACCGGAATCGAACCGGTGTCTACGGTTTTGCAAACCGCTGTATAACCACTCTACCACCTAGCCAAACTAACTATTAAATGAGTATGTTCAAGACTAATACAAATAAAAAAACCTCGGAAGGAACCAGAGGTTTGCTTGGCGGAGCTCTATCTAATATGTGAGCTATATTAGCAATCCATAACGATGTGTAAAAGTACTTTAATTTGCAGCTATCTATTTGAAAATGCTGATATAAAAAAGCCCATTCAATGGACATATCCAGCCCGTTTTTCTCAAATCATTTAGTAGTGCCTCAACCTAGCTTGATTCTAACAGCCATGTTTCGAGTTCATTACGCGCTAGATCATTTAATTTCTAGATCAGGTATACGAGCCTATTGCTGAGCGTTTAGCCAGTTTTCATTCATCTATTTCAGAGTAGATACTGCATGACTATTAGTGACTTGGAAGGCTTATCGCCTTGTAACCTTTTTTTACAATTCAGTTGAAACACAGCAACTTGTTAAACTTTGTTAACACCCTACATTCAGTAAGAATCTGCGAGGTCTATCAATATCAGCAAGTACTAAATTTGACACTATAAATCTTTAATTTTCCTGTTTATTAGCTGCGACATGAATAAATAAGGACATTTTTCGTGAGTGATAAATTAGATAAAAATGAAAAAAAAACTGGTACTCCTGATGCATGTTTAGAGATTAATGCAGCTTCAGTACTATTTGGCTTGAGCTTAGTAAACAAAGCAAAGTTACATTTAAAAAAGCCATTACAACAAGCAAATTTGACCTTAACACAGTGGTTGGTGTTGAAAATAATTTATCTGGGACGTGCGGACACCCCAACCAGTATTTCCAAAACGATCGATGCTGATCCAACGACAATTACTCGTCATCTAGATAGTTTAGAGGAAAGAGGCTTAATTGAACGTTACCATGATAAAGGCGACCGACGCGTTATCCAATTAGTCATTACTAAAAAAGGAATTTCGGTCGCTAAATCAATTTATCAGGGCTATTCAGGTATATTTAATGATATTGAACGCTATATGACACCGGATGAGCGTGTCATTTGGAAAAAAATAGAACATTGTGTTCATGAGCATTTAAAACAACAAATAAATTAATACGCACTCTTCACGCACTCACCCACCCTACTCTTGCGCGAATCCTATTAAATGCAGCAGTGAAGCGAAGATATTGTAAATGCTCAAAAAGATGCCTGTTGTGGCCATAATATAATTCGTTTCGCCACCATTAATAATGCGGCTGGTATCAAACAGAATAAGCCCACTAAAAAGTAAAATGACTGCAGCATTAATTGCCAACCACAGACCTGGCATTTGAATAAATATTCCCGCCAATGCAGACAATAAAACTACAATCAATCCAGCAAAGAGAAAGCCACCTAAAAAGCTAAAATCTCTTTGAGTGGTTAGCGCATAACCAGACAAGCCTAAAAATATAACTGCAGTCCCACCCATGGCAGTGGCTATGAGTTGGCCACCATTGGCCATGCTCAAGTAATGATTAAGTATCGGCCCCAAACCAAATCCAAGAAGGCCCGTAAACGCGAACACCACGGCAATACCTGCTGCTGAATTCGCAGTACGTGGCAAAACGAACCAAATCAGTGCTAAGGCTGCAATAGAGCACGCTAAGCTGGCACCATGACCAATATTAGCTGCGGTTGATGCCATCGCCATTACCGCACTGAAGATAAGTGTGGCGGCTAATAATGCATAGGTATTGCGCAGTACTTTATTGGTAGAAAGTACTTGAGTATTGGAAACAGTAGGTGAATTAAAACTTGTGTTACTCATATGTTTATATAATTGCTCTCTCAGTTAAAAAAATGTAATTGAATTGATAAGTTCAAACTAAACACATTTAAAAAAGATCAATCACAATAAGCCGAACGCTAACAACATTATTGCTGTTAGCGTAGCAAGTCCGTACCACAATCGACTTTCTAAAAATTGTGCATGATTTTTCATCTGTACAACTTTATTAATGTTTAGATATATGGGCGCGTTCATTGTAGATTAATCTTAATAATTATCTTCGTAGATGTTATTGTAGATGTTATTGATTTTTACCTACGACCGGATACTCTCCTTTCAAATTGATTTGCATGTCATCCATTTGAACAAAACTATGTTCTTCATTAACATAAAAATCAGGCCTCAAGTAAATGGCTTCAAACACCCACTTCAATGCAATATAGGCTTCTTTAAATTTATTTGTATTCAATGCATCACGTGCTGTAAGTAAACTTGCGTAGGCAAAAGGATAGTCAAAGTAGGCTGCAAACTCGTCATTTGCCTGGCCTGCTCCATCGCCTTCGTAGAAGATACCTGATTTATACTTAGAATGAAGCGTTGGAAAAACTTCTTCATTGTATATCGTGTCCTTCGCTACACGTGGATACATGAACCAATATTCTCTTTTGTTATCCACAACAAGTGGGCTTTTCGCTTCAACATGAGTATCAGGTGATAACTCTTCCTTAATTTTAAGAATAGAAGATAAGGCATTTTCAACATGCTGTATCGAATCCCAGGTATTAGATTCCACAGACATCAATGAACTTTCAGTATTCCTGAGAACATCTTCAATTAAAGCCTGAACATTCGAGGCAGATTTATTGTTATCTTTATCTTTATTCACGTTTGTTCCAGCTGATGCCGTTGTAGCAACAGAAAGCAAGAATACAGAAACGATGAACAATTTTAACAAAACTAATTTGTTCGATAAAAAGTAAATATTTTTTTTCATGTTAAACACCTATTAATTGTTGGTTAATTTCTTGGTAATTTCTATGTTTAAATTTGTTTCGATTTTGTTTCAGAAATCTTATACGTGACTGAAGCGTATGTAGCTTGTTAACTTTCTCGAATAGTTTTATTCTCAATTGATGGATCGCTGTTTCCAGTGCAAGTGTAATTTCACCTGCACGATATCTAGCATACGTAGATTTATCGTTTACATTATCCATTACTATTTGGCATACAATTTTGTCACTACCACTACTCGCTTTGCTTAGCAGTATTCTTAGTGTCTTGATATCTGAGTTATAAGACTCCAACAATGTGTTAACTCGATTTTCTATATATCGATAAAACTTTGGCGTAATCTTAATATTCTTCGTTTCTATATGAATATCCATTAATCATTTCTCATACATTTGAATTGCGTAAAAGTTTATGGTTAATAAACAATTCGAACAATTCGTTTTATTTTTAACGATTATTCGGTTTTATGGTTCAATTCGTGACAAGGTGCGCAAGAGGTTTGTTAAGAACAACAAGCGGTTGCTCTTATAATATGTAAGGTCGAATCAGTCCTCAGATCATTGAAGAATTCAGGTTTTCTCTCCAATTATATGAATTCGCACAACTTTAACCTTACTATTGGAAAACAATAAACGAATTGTTACCGCTGCGTATGATCGTAGAATAAGCTGAGGTTAAACAGCTGAGAAATAGATGCAAAATATAGATGTCAAGGCAGAGGGTCTTGAATTTACGCCTGAAATGCTTGAGCGTATACAGGATCATGTGAATTTGTTATGCAAAACCAGAACAGACATTAGCAAGGTAATAATTTCACGTGCCACAACACGACGTTTTTCTGATCTGAATAATTTTTTTTATAACATTCAAGTCATTAATCAGGATCACTCCTCTTCAACTCTAGGCTTTGAATATCACGATATATTTTTGTGTCTTGAACTCGCTATTCTGAATGTAAATAGTAAAAATCCATCAACAGCTAGCCTAGAAAAGAGAAGAATAAATAGCTGTTATTAGCTACATACATCAATACAGCTGGTAATATGCCTAAAAAATACTATCAACCAATTATAATTACGCTTCTAGTTTTATCTTTTGGCATTATTATCTCATTACTGTCTAGCCAGAGTATTGATGTAAGAGCCATCCCAATCGAAGAAAAGATACTTCTTAAAACCTATTATTCGCTGCTAACATTGGTAACTCTGTTATCCATCGTAGTGATTCTTTTCATACTAGAGAATAAAAAGTGGGGCTATTTCATATCTGCTCTTTGTGGAATCTCATATTTTCTAATATATGCTTTAGATCTTCTGACAATATTTCCACATGATCTTTCCATAATGCCGCGGACCATATTCATGTTGGAGACTGCCGGGTTTATTATTTCAATTCCAACGTTTGTATTGTCTATTTCTGCATTCATCCTACACAACAAAGAA
The DNA here is from genome assembly GCA_028279275.1 of Gammaproteobacteria bacterium. GTDB lineage: Bacteria > Pseudomonadota > Gammaproteobacteria > UBA4575 > UBA4575 > JABDMD01. The sequence continues at coordinate 60,799 of JANQOB010000006.1, forward strand.
GACGAACTTGCACTTTTTGAATAAGGACTTGTAGCTGCTTCGAACATAGTATTTTGATCTTCTAAAAAGGCTTATTAATAAATTAAGCGTCGAAAAACTCGATCACTTCTTACATTTAATACGAATTTTCTTTTGATTCCTGAATGCATAAAATTCTAACTATCATTAATTAATATCGATTGATTCAACTATGACAAATTTAAATGGAATTCTTGATAAAGTTTTGGCCAGTGGCGCAACTACTGGGCTTGCAAGTGGTTTGGCTGGTGGCTTGGCAGGATCATTTTTGATGAGTAAAAAAGGTCGCAAAATAGGCAAAAGCGCCTTAAAGGTTGGTGGAGTAGCTGCCGTAGGAGCACTCGCGTACACAGCATACAAAAAATACTCGAATAAACAGAATGGCACAGAACAAATTGTCAGCGAACAAAATGAACTACTTAGTGTTCCTAATAATTCAGGATTTCTTCCAGAGAAAAATGATACGGAAGCATTGCAAAACCTTGAGCTGATACTTATCAAAGCCATGATTGCAGCGAGTCGCGCAGATGGTCAAATGGATGTAAGCGAAAGCCAAACCATATTCAAGCAAATCAAGTCTTTTAATCTAAACGAACAAGAAGAGAAAATGCTATTAGATCAAATGAGTCAAGCCATAGATATGGATGAGCTTATCAGCGCCTCCTCTTCAATTGAAATTGCCAGTGAAGTATATGCAGTGTCGGTAATGGCGATGAACGAAATCAACCAGCAAGAAAGGGATTATTTAACGATGCTGTCTATGCGTCTAGGGTTACCAAATGAACTTGCATCTGAAATCGAACGGGAGATTCAATTTCAAGAAACTAAACCAGCGCTAAATTAAAGAATTTACTGCGCTTTCTTTTTTATGATTGACTGTTTTTAAATTATAAATACCTGAATATGATTCCTTCACGAAAAGTATAAAAGGCAATTTTCAAAGCTCTAATTCGTAGATTTAACTTTAGCTCATTTATATAAGAACATGTTTTATCTATAAAACGAATTATACTGTACAGGCACGCTCATGTGCCTGTCATATTATTTAAACTTACATACTGTTAGTATGTCTAAGCTTACCTAAAACATTAATCAAACAGTCAAATCCAAGTAAAGCATGGTTTCTCTCAATATTAATAATAAAGATATTTCATTTGAGGTTGATGAAGATACACCACTTCTATGGGCAATTCGTGACGAAGCTCATTTAACGGGTACAAAATATGGTTGCGGTCTTGCACTTTGTGGGGCCTGTACGATTTATCTTGACAACCAACCTATACGTTCTTGTATTACACCCGTTGCCGCTGCTGTTGGTAAAAAAATTACTACGATTGAAGGCTTAGAGTCAAAGGAAAGCCAAGCCATACAGCAAGCTTGGAAAAAATTAGATGTTCCTCAATGTGGTTACTGTCAATCCGGACAAATCATGTCTGCAACAGCTTTATTAAAAAATAATAAATCACCAAATGATAATGATATTGATGCTTTTATGTCAGGAAATATCTGCCGTTGTGTAACCTATGTGCGTATTCGCGCCGCTATAAAAGAAGCTGCTAAAAATCTTGTATAACAATAAACGATGCCACAATCCGAATTAATAAATTTAAGTAGAAGAAATTTTCTTAAGGCGGGTGTTGTTTCTGGCACAGGCCTAACGTTGGGTATTTATTTTGGCTCGTCTCTTGCTGAAGAACTCACGTCCGGCCCTGGTCACGCCTCCGCGGAACTGGCAAATCAAGCTCAGTTAGAACCCAATGCATTTGTACGTATTGGAACGGATAATTCAGTTACTATCATCGCCAAACATATTGAATTTGGTCAAGGAACACATACAGGTTTACCTACAATAGTTGCAGAAGAACTAGATGCAGCATGGGATCAAATCAAAGTGGAAAGTGCGCCTGCAGATGCCTCCAGATATAACAATTTACATTGGGGCCCATACCAAGGTACGGGCGGTAGTTCAGCTATTGCAAATTCTTATGAGCAACTACGTAATGCCGGTGCTACTGCACGAGCAATGTTAATTAATGCTGCCGCGAAATTATGGGAAGTATCACCCGAATCGATTTTGATACAACAGGGTGTCGTCTTGCACAAAGAATCAAATCGATCACTGAAATTTGGCGAGCTTGCGGAATTGGCATCCAAAGAAAAGATACCTGAAAAAGTCACATTGAAATCACCAAACGATTACGTCTACATTGGTAAACAAGCAGCACGTACCGATACAGCTTCGAAAAGTAATGGTACCGCAATTTTCACACAAGACATCCAATTTCCAGACATGTTGACTGCCGTGGTTGCGCACCCCCCAAGATTCGGAGCAAAACTGAAATCATTTGATGCTACGAATGCAAAAAAGGTTGCGGGTGTAAAAGACATATTTGCAATTCCCTCTGGTGTAGCGGTGCTAGCAAAAAACTTTTGGTCGGCTAAAAAAGCTCGCGATGCATTAGAAATTCAATGGGATGAAAGTAATTCGTTTACTAAAAGTTCGCAGGATATTCTCAATGAATATAAAACATTAGCAAAAAAACCCGGTGCGACGGCCTACTCTAATGGCAGTGTTGATGAAGCTTTTAAACAAGCAAATGAAACCATTAGTGCCAGTTATGAATTCCCATTTCTTGCGCATGCCACAATGGAACCCATGAATTGTGTAATTCAATTGAATAATGATTCATGTGAACTTTGGTACGGTTCTCAAACTCAATCAGGAGATCAATTTGCGGTCGCACAAACGCTTGGTTTAGCGCCTGAAAAAGTAAAAATTAATACACTCTTTGCGGGCGGATCATTTGGGCGTCGCGCGAATCCAACAGGTGATTATGTAGTTGAAGCAGCCAACATTGCAAAAGCATCAAAATTATCAACCCCTATAAAATTAGTTTGGACACGGGAAGATGACACCCTTGCGGGTTACTATCGGCCATTAAACTATCACGAATTAAAAGCTGCTGTTGATGCAACCGGCACTATCACTGCGTGGCAACACAGAATTGTGGGTCAATCAATTCTCACTGGAACCGCATTTGAAGAAATGCTTGTTAAGGACGGTATCGACTCTACCTCAGTTGAAGGTGCTGCGAACCTACCCTATTCCATTCCCAATATGCACGTTGATTTACATTCACCTACTCTTCCGGTACCTATTCAATGGTGGCGTTCAGTGGGTCATACACACACGGCACTGTCAACTGAAGTATTTTTAGATGAAATCGCACACAAGGTTGGCAAAGACCCTGTAGAACTTCGACGAGAATTATTGAAAAAACATCCCCGTCATCTTGGAGTTTTAAATCTCGCTGCTGAAAAAGCAAATTGGGGGTCTTCACTTGGTAAAAATAGAGGACGTGGAATTGCCGTACACAAATCCTTTAATTCTTACGTTGCCGAGGTTGCGGAAGTGACCGTAAATGAAAATCGAACTTTTTCAGTAGATAAAGTAACGATCGCAGTCGATTGTGGAATCGCAATAAATCCTGATGTAATTCGTGCACAAATGGAAGGTGGAATGGGTTACGGTTTATGTGCAACATTATCCAGCGCAATTACATTGAAAGATGGATATGTAGAGCAATCTAATTTTAATGGCTATCAAGTGTTACGTATGAACCAGATGCCTGAGGTCGAGGTTCATATTGTTGAATCAAATGAAAATCCAACTGGCGTGGGAGAACCCGGAACACCACCTATTGCCCCTGCAGTAATCAATGCCATCGCTGCAGTTACAGGAAAATTTCATCATACAATGCCATTACCCAATAAACTCGCATGAACAGTTCTGATGAAAACATAATTAAAACTGCTCAACTTTGGTTTACAAAAGACAATGAACTTTTATTAGTAACTGTAGCTAATACATGGGGCTCGTCACCCAGACCTGTTGGTTCAATGATGCTTATTCGTAAAAACGGTGAATATATTGGATCAGTATCAGGTGGTTGTATTGAAGAAGATCTTGTAAATAAATATATCAGCGGAAAAATTCCATCAAAAAAAGTCAGTACGCTCAGCTATGGAGTGGGACAGCTAGAAGCACAACGATTTGGCTTACCATGTGGCGGCAAGCTAGAGTTAGTGCTTGAGAGATTAGATTCATTCGATAGCTTAAATCCAGTAGCAAAAGCCATAGATAATAAAGATTCCATCACCAGACGCGTTAGCATCTTAAGTGGTCTCGTATCATTTAGTAATGCGAATGCCTATCAAACAACGCATTTTAACGATAATAGTCTAGATAAGGTGTTCGGCCCACAATGGCAAGTCTTACTCATTGGTGCCAACGACCTCGCTCAATCGGTTGCAAACCTTGCAATGACGCTTAATTTCAAAATTGTTGTCTGCGACCCACGAGAACACATTAATTTAAGTTGGATAGATGAGAAGATCGCATTCACTACTGAAATGCCGGATGATGTAGTAAATGAACTAGAGCCTAAAAGTCACAGTATTGTTCTGGCTCTTACGCATGATCCAAAAATGGATGACATGGCGCTCATGCGTGCATTGGAACAAGATTTCTTTTATGTTGGCGCGATTGGTTCCAAGAAAACTCAAGCTGCACGAGTGAATAGATTAAAACAGCTAGATTTAACAGATTCGCAAATCAGCCGTCTTCATGGTCCTGTCGGGTTAGAGATTGGTAGCAAAGCACCTTCTGAAATTGCGATTTCAATTTTAGCTGAAATTATTCAGCTAAAAAATAAGAAGAAAGCTCCTGCGTCGATAGATTTCGACGAAGTTCTCAGAACAGCTTAATGTCATTTGAAATATGTGGCGTCCTACTCGCTGCGGGTTCATCTACCAGATTTGGAAGTCAAAAACTTCTACATAACTTACCAAATAAAGAAACTATCCTTTCGTTATCGTCAAAAACTCTAAAACAATCGATACCGTATTCTGTAGCAATCGTTCAAGATATAAATTCTGAAATTTCAAGTATCTTAGATAGCGAAGGCTATCAACTGATTGAAAATTCTGCTCATCAAAATGGAATTGGAAGCAGTATCAGTTGTGCAGTAAAACATACAAGTCCTAATGCTTGGGTGTTTGCGCACGCAGATATGCCATTTGTTAGTAAAACTACGATTGATGCAGTCGTGCAACACCTGTTACTGAACCACAAGATTGTTGCACCCTACTTCCAAAAAACCCGAGGTCATCCTGTAGGATTTAATTCGTGCTTTAGAAAAGATTTAGAAGAACTAAATCAAGATTTTGGAGCTAAACAAATTATTGAAGAAAATATGAATATCGTAAAAAATATCGAAACTGAGGATTATGGTGTAGTAACAGATATTGATACAAAATTAGATTTAGATTTTATTATTAATAAACACCGTTAATTTACGAATTTTCATAGCTGATAACAACCAGCAAACTTTAAAGATCAATATTTCAAGATCTTTAGACCCATCACATATCTTTAAAGTATTAAATCCGACCTTTTCATTAAGGTTTATACTGTACAGATATGGTATTCGTCTTGCCTAATGAGACTTTTTCAATACTATTCCGGCAATTGATAAGCATTTCAATCTAAGAATTCTAAATAATATGCCCTCACTAATACTCATTCTCGGAGATCAGCTAAATAGAAATATCTCCAGTCTTAAAAAAGCAAATAAACATGAAGATTTCATCCTCATGTGTGAAGTGAGTGCGGAAGCTACCTATGTGAAACATCATAAGAAAAAGATTGCCTTGGTATTAAGTGCAATGCGCCATTTTTCTCAGGAACTTACCGATGCTGGATATAAGGTCATTTATATAAAACTCGATGATAAATCGAATACTGGTTCACTAGAATCTGAAGTTCAAAGAATCGCAAAAGCAAAAAAATGCAGCTGGGTAATTATCACGCACCCTGGAGAATATCGGGTTTATGAAAATTTAGATTCGTTAAAAAATAGTAATCTTGAAATTCAGTGGATCGAGGATGACCGCTTCATGTGCAGTCGTAATGAATTCGCTGATTGGGTAAAAGAAAAAAAGCAACCACGTATGGAAAACTTTTACCGCTATATGAGACAAAAACACAATATTCTCATGCGGGGCAAACAACCTGAGGGTAAGAAATGGAATTTTGATAAAGATAACCGTAAAACACCAAAAAATGGAGAAATACCATCTAAACCCAGAAAATTTAAACCAGACGCAATCACTAATGAAATCCTAAGCCTAGTAGAAAAGAATTTTTCTGATCATTTCGGAGATTTAGAACCGTTTGAAATTGCGGTAACACGAAAACAAGCACTAATAGCCTTAAATCATTTCATAAATGAACGCTTGGTTAATTTTGGTGATTACCAAGATGCAATGCTAGAAAATGAACCTTTTATGTATCATTCCCTACTTAGTTTCTACTTGAATATTGGTTTATTGGTTCCTAATGAAATTATCGTTAAAGCACAACAGGCATATGAAAATGGGCATGTTGCGATTAATGCAGCAGAAGGTTTTATCAGACAAATATTAGGATGGAGAGAATATATCCGTGGAATTTATTGGCACAAAATGCCCAATTATTCGAACAGTAACTTCTTCAACGCAAAAAAACAATTACCTGAATTTTTCTGGAATGGAGATACAAAACTGAATTGCTTGTCTCAATGCATCAATGAAACAAAAAACAACGCATATGCACATCACATCCAAAGGTTAATGGTGCTAGGTAATTTTTGCTTGCTTACTGGAATACAACCTAAGCAAGTGAATGAATGGTATTTAATCGTATATGCGGATGCATTTGAATGGGTGGAGTTACCCAATGTAGTAGGAATGATCTTATTCGCTGATGGTGGATACCTTGCGAGTAAGCCCTACGCAAGTGGCGGTGCTTATATCAATAAAATGTCAAATTACTGCAAAACATGCCATTACAAAGTTAGCGAAAAAACTGGTGAAAAAGCCTGCCCTTTTAACTATCTATACTGGAATTTTTTAGATAAACACCGTGAAAAATTGTCAAGTAATCAAAGACTGACAATGGTGTATAGCACATTAAATAAAATGGGTCACGAAAGGCTCTCCGATATTCGTAGTGATGCTAAATCTTTTATCCGATCTATCTGATCGTTATTTTTATGGATAACTGTAATTTAGTCTGGTTCAAGAAGGACTTACGAACTTTTGACCATCAGCCATTGATGAATGCATGCGATACTGGAAAAGCTATTGCATTGTATGTTCTTGAAGATGATTGGGTTTCAAGCAAGGAATTTTCTCAACATCAAGCTCAGTTTCTAAGGGATAGCTTAATTGAGTTAAGTGATTCGTTAGCTACACTTAACATTCCACTAATTATTAAAAGAGGCGATATGATTGCATGTCTGAATGATCTTCGTCGCGAACTAAAAATTAAGTCATTATTCAGCCATTATGAAACAGGAGTTGCTTGGACTTATGAAAGAGATAAAAAAGTAAAACAATGGTGTAATGAGAATAATATTAACTGGAGAGAATTTCATCAATTTGCAGTCGTGCGAAATTTGAAATCTAGAGATGAGTGGAATAAAAAACGAAAATTACTTATTGAGCGTGACACCTTTCCAAGACCCACAAGACAATATAATTCTCTCAATGTAAGCAAGATTAAGTCGTTGACTGTTAAATCTGTCTTTGATGATCTCTTGTCTAGAGACCTCCTCGATATACAAAAAGGTGGTCGAAATGAAGGCATAAACATGTTGAATAGTTTCCTCAACGATAGAGGTTTGAATTATGCTAAAAATATGTCCTCGCCAATGACAGCATATGATAATTGTAGTCGTATCAGTTCCCACATAACTTGGGGCACATTATCGTTATCAGAAATTCATAATTTACTCTCAAAAACACGTGACAAGATTGTAGACAGTAATACAAATTTGAAAAGTAACTGGCTTAAAAGTCTACAAGCATTTGAGAGTCGTTTATGGTGGCACTGCCACTTCATTCAAAAACTCGAGTCAGAACCATCAATAGAATTTAAGAATGTGAATGCTGGATTTGATGGAATGCGTGAAGATAGTTTCAACCATGCATATTTTGAAGCATGGAAAAAAGGCGAAACTGGTTTCCCAATGATTGACGCATGCATGCGTGCTCTAATACAACATGGCTGGATCAATTTTAGAATGCGTGCGATGCTAATCAGTTTTGCAGCCTACCAACTATGGTTACATTGGGAAAAGCCAGCAAACTATTTAGCAAAACTTTTTACAGATTTTGAGCCAGGTATTCATTACAGCCAAGCACAGATGCAATCTGGAGTTACAGGTATAAATGCCATAAGGATCTACTCACCCATTAAACAAGCAAAAGACCAAGATCCAACAGGCGAATTTATAAAAAAATACTGCCCTGAGTTGAATGGATTAACAACTCAAAACATACATGAACCATATACAATGTCTCCCATTGAGCAAATAACATCAGGTGTAACTATTGGAAAAGACTACCCCAAACCCATAGTCGAACATGCCCCGTCATACCTTTCGGCTAGGAACACTGTATATAAATGGAAGTCCTCTGAAAAAACACAACACCTTGCAAAAGTTGTGTATGAAAAACATGGAAGCCGTAAGAACTCATTTTTTCCAAGTCAAAAACGAGATGAATTTATAAAATCTAGTTAGAGATTTACTTGTCAACTTAGCATTTTAAACTTCATCTACTTAACAATATCTTGTTTAAGAATTAATTCACATAAAAAAAGCTCCCCGAAGGGAGCTTTAACACGCGTTGATGAGGAGCGACAACACGAATTTTTGTAATTAGTGAGATTGAACTATGCGTAACCAGCTTGCTTGTTCATCTCATCTGCGATCTTAAGCTCACCTTCTGAAGCCATCTCATCATCCCATTCGGTAAGTCTCTTATTGATAAACTTGTGCCAGACAGGAGGAATGATCGCTAAAGCAAAGAGAGTAAAGTAACCACGTCCACAATCAGGTGCACCTACTTCATCTAATTCCCAGTAGTGTGTTTCACCACGATCATGATGATCAGCTTGACGACCTATTTCGATAAAGAACCAGCTTGTGAAAGCAGTGCTGTTATCCCAGCTATGTCGATAGTCTATTGGCTGACCTTTTTCACGTATCAAGCCGTAATGCTCAAGATAATTCAGCGCCTCTAATTCAAAGTTAGCGATGGCCCAGACAATTGCAAGTGACGCAATTCCGATCCACCCACCTACAAACCAGAAAAGTAAGACTGTAGGCAACGACATTGCGTAACCACGAATCCATCTGTTTTGCCATGATAAAAATGGCACGTCCAGTTTTTCTAGTCTTCTCTTTTCCATATTGAAGAGGAATTTACTCTGACCAAAACCAGACAATGGTAAGTGTGCATAGATGCTTCTACCTCTAGGTGCTGTTGCCGGATCATCTTGATGCCCAAGTTCTAAATGGTGGTTGTAGACATGCGCATAACAGAAATGAGCTTTTCCACTTAGCGCCATCATCCAACGTGCAATTACAAAGCTGAATCCCTTGGTGTGAGCAAGCTCATGGCCATAAATAATGCCTATTCCAGCAAAAATACCGGTCGACAAAATTGCGCCTATAAGTTGTGAGCCTGAAATACCGTTTTGGATGGCTAGACCCAGCATCGTTGCATCTGAGATAGGCACACCATTTACGTATTGCCAAATCCTCCATGCCAAAGCCACTTGTAAGAGTATAAAAACGCCCAACATTCCGTACATCATGCCATTTTGTAGCGGTACGCTGGCGTTGGTCTCTCCTTGACTATCGAATCCTGCGCCAGGTGTTTTGCGAGTGATGAGTGTGTCTGCGATTATCGCAATGCCTAAGAGCACCACACCTGTCCACACCCATGGTCCACCAGCAAGTACCCCAAAGAGCGTTGCAAATATCAGCATGGGCGCAGAAAAATATCGCGCGTTAACAAGTATTTTTTTCATTAGAACTCCTTTTGTACAGGTTATGTACACTATTTTTTAAAAATTGATCAAATTAATTAACTGTCATACAGCTATTTGCTTGATATCTAAGAATTTCATGAAGCTAATATAGCCAAATGCACAGATAAAATATAGCTCTTGAAGAGAATATATCTATATTTGTCCAGTACATATATAGGTTTTATTTTAATAAACCTATATTTTTCTTAATTGATTAAGTATATTTTGTGTCAATGCTTATACACTATATGTACAGAAAGGAATAATTATGGATTTTTACACAGTTTTAACACTTATCACATTAATGACGATCCCATTGTCGGGATTACTTTTACTGCCAGTCTTAATTTCAAGAATGACCTCTTTAGAGCCCATTCCAGTGAAGAGCACTGACCACCCACAGTTTAAGAGACAGAGATAAGAAGCTAATCGATACGCTTAGCGATTTAGTTAGCAAAGATATACAGATATTCACTAAATGAAACACAAGAAGGTTTAATCATGTTAAATACAAATTTTGCAACATTACCAATCCAACGTTTTGAATCACTACAAAACAAGGCGGGCTATAAGATTGGTGCCGTTTCACGCATTACAGGAATAGGTTCAGAAACTCTAAGAGCCTGGGAAAGACGCTATCAAGCTGTTGTACCTACCAGGACAGACTCTGGTGACCGTATGTATTCAAGAGAGGACGTAACAAAACTACTATTACTAAAAAATATTGTAGATTGTGGAATAGCAATCGGCACTATTGCTGAACTAGATATTGATGAACTCAAGCAACTTGCTGAAGACTACTCTGCAAGCTTAAATAACAGTACAGCTAACTCAAACACTACAGAATGTCGCGTGGCATTATTGGGTGATGGTTTTCCAATACGAATTTTAGACAATCTCGAAGAAGTCAAAGGTATCAATGTCACGGGCGTTTACAACTCATTAGCTGATTTCCAGCTAAACGTGAATAAGAGCCATCAAACGAATGTTGTGATTATTGAAAAACCGACGCTAAATGCCGAGATTCAAAAAGAAATCACGCAAATAATTGAAATCTCTGGTGCGTGGCATGTCATAGTACTTTATGGTTTTGCAAATCATGAACAGATTGAACAGTTACAATCCTCTCAAATATCAGTAATTCGTTCTTCAGTCGATGTACAAGAACTAGCTCGTTTGTGTATTTATCATTCCGGAGGAAGTGAACAATTACCAACCCTAAAAAGCGGTTCAACTCTTCACTATGAGCAAACAATCCCTTCGAGGAAGTTTAGCAATCAACAACTCACAAAGCTTGCAAGTATCTCCAGCACTATAAAATGTGAGTGTCCAAAACACTTATCAGATATTGTTAGAGATTTAGTAGCATTTGAAATTTACAGTGCTGAATGCGAAACCGAAAATGAACAAGATTCTGCTCTTCATAGCTATCTTCATGCAACAACGGCACAAGCGAGAAGCTTGCTAGAAGAAGCAATGTCTCACTTAATACGTATAGAAGGGATAGATTTAAACCAATAAAGGCAAAATTGTGCGATCAACAAAAAATACTGGTTTAGTGGATAAAGTACCGCATCTCGTTTTTTATGATGATGCCTGCCCTTTATGCTCAAAAGAAATCAATCACTATCGTAAGTTAGAAACTCGTCATCCTATCGAATGGATACCGTTACATAAAGAAGAGGATTTTGTGAAAAGTTTTGGTTTTTCGAAAATCTCTCTTCTAGAACGTCTACATGTAGTTCGCGGTGATGGTGTAATTGTGACTGGGGCCTCCGCATTTGCAACGATATGGTATTCCATTAAACGTTATCACTGGCTTGGAAAACTTGTGTATAAGTTACATCTAATACCATTTCTCGAATATTTTTATAAGTTTTTCGCTAAATGGCGCTCTAAACGTGAATATTGCAACACACAATGTTAACCATTGGAAATGAATATGAACTTACTTTGCTTTACTACTATTACCTCAACTGGAACCTCAAAGGAAATTGAATTTCCTTTGCATCCTGAAACAAAATCACCTGAATTAATTTCAAACATCGTAACGGAATTATTGAACACAATTAGCGAATGCGTAAATAAATTAGAGAGTTGTAAAGATGGTGATATCCTACAAGCCCTCTCTATGGTTATGGCTATTCGCAGCCGTATGGTGGATATCAATCCTGAACACTCACACAAATTACTACAAGAGCTTGTCAATTTGCATCATCAAGCAGTAGTTGATGCTAAGGAGCAAATAGCTTCACGAGCTTAGATTGTAAAAAATAATTACTGAAGAGTTCTCAGATTGAATACACACGAAAGTGCGCTAACTCCTAAAATATTAGGTTATTTAGGCCTAATACCTTTTTTGACATCCGGTGTGCTTATTTGGTTTACACAGTTCCATACCTATGCCATTAAAAGTTTAAGTATCTATGCTGCTGTTATATTAACCTTCATTGGTGGTGTGCATTGGGGAATTGCCATGCATACTCATCAAAATAAAAACCAATCTAAAATTAACACTCGTAATCAATTTATTTTTAGTGTCATTCCTTCTTTGATAGCATGGTCGGCGATCGTTTTTTCCAATTCAACTGGGTTAGTAATTATTGCATTATGCTTCGGTATGTTTTGGTTAATTGAAAAATTATACTTTCATGAATATTTATCCAGTTGGTATATGCGATTAAGATCTCATCTGACTTTGGTCGCATGCTTTAGCATCATCATTGGCTGGTTGGGTATTCTTTATAGATGAGTATTTACAACATTAAATTAATTTAACCTTGCGTACATATTTAATTTAAGTAACTAATTTATAATTACTGTTATCTTAATGAAATTACTAGTATGCAATGAAATGTTTCTATATATCAATCCTTTCAATTACTCTAGCAAGCTGTTCTGCAGTGGGTATTCGTAACTACGAAGAACCAAATTATCAAGCATTGGTTCAAGAAGACAAATTTGAAGTTAGACTTTATTCAGATGTGTTGATCGCGCAGTCCACATCATCCGGAAACTATAAAGAAAGCTCAGAATCAAACTTTGAACGATTAGCTGGATATATATTCGGTAAAAACATAGCTAACCAAAAAATGGATATGACTACTCCTGTGCTTCAGAAGAAAGAATCTGAAAAGATGGATATGACTGTTCCAGTATTTCAACAACAGACAGACACCGACTGGACTATGACATTTGTCTTGCCCAACAAATATACCATCGATACTGTTCCGATGCCCTTAGATGAGAATGTAACAGTAAAAGTGTTACCGAAAGTTAAAGTCGCCACACTCCGATTCAGCGGAAGACTAAGTGAAGACAGTATCCAGAAAAATACGGTTTTACTTGAGGATTGGGTGAAGCAAAAAAGCTTTAGCGCAGTTGCCAGCCCCTACTCTGCTGCATATGATCCACCATGGACATTACCTATGTTAAGGAGAAATGAAATACACATCCCTATTGAATGATTTTATGACATTCCTCTAATCGAAGATAAACCACCGTCAAAATTAATAACCTGACCTGTCATCCAGCTAGACTCATCACTTACTAAAAATTTAACTAAGTGCGCAATCTCGTGTGGTTCGCCAATACGGTTTAATGGATGACGTTTCGATATAGCTTCGAGCTTATTGGCATCACGAGTAAATTTACTTGCAAGAGGTGTATTAACTAGAGAGGGAGCAATAGAATTGAATCTAACTCCAGCCGAAGCAAACTCAGCGGCTAGCGAACGGACCAATCCTTCAAGTGCGCCTTTTGCCGTTGCAACTGAGGAGTGATAATTCATACCTTGCTTTACTGCAACAGTACTAAATGCAACTACTGAGGCATTCCCAGACTTTTTTAAGGTGTTAATGGTAGCTTTAACCGTATTGATAAAGCCAGTTACATTAATTTTGAAGTCTTTTTCAAAATCATCGCTGTTTAAACTGGTGAATGGTTTTAATTTAATGCTACCTGGGCAGTAAATAACACTGTGCAGTTCTTGAGGTAAAAACGAATAATCTAATCCAGCCTTGCAAACATCGCCCGTGAAATACTCTACATTATCTACAGGTCTATTTACATTACCACTTCTAGTTAATGAGTAAATTTGGTTATCTTTTGCAAGCACATCTACACAGGCAGAACCAATTCCGCTGTTACCACCAACAATTAAAATATTTTTCTTCATTCATAATACATATTTAGTTACATATTTACATTTTATTCTATTGTTGATTGGTCACCGAATTACTGTACTGTATGCCTATTTCTTAGCATCATTTGCAACTTTCTTTTCCTGGTGCTAATAGCTGACCTAGAACTGATTTTTAAGACTTAGATGGCACAATAAGTATGGGAATATTACTCAAACGCAGGGTGTTTTCAGCAGTGCTCCCTAATAATAGTCTTTTTATTCCAGTTTTTCCTCGCGTGCCCATAATGATTAAATCAGCTCCCCAAGTATTTGCTGTTGAAACAATCTCCTTACTTGGTTTCCCTTCTGGCAAAAATCGTTCAAATTTATCCAGATTAAGTTGGTTGACAATACCATCAATAAACTTTTCTGCCCCATCCTTTAGTTTGGCAATTTGTTCCTGGGGAAGTCTTCCTGATTTACCTTCATTGTTTACTTTTGTAGTATCGATTACAAAGACTAAAGCAATAGTAGCACCGAGCTGCGATGACGAATTCACACCATGCTCAACGACTTTAATAGAATGTTCGCTATCATCTACTGCAATTAATACTTTCTTATAGGGCATTATGGAATTTAATCTATGTTCAACTCGGGAGAATTTATAACTAATACAATAGCAAAAAGTTAATTTAATATATTGTCACTTCTTTACTAAACGAATATTACAGTGCGAGTTTTAGCTCTTTAATTGAATGCTTTTGCTAGATTGGATGTTTTCAATAATTTCTACTTTTCTCCATTTCCATTTGCCTCATAGGCATTGTATCAATTAAGTCAAATATGCCTTCTAAATCTAGATCTTTTCCTTTTTTCTTAACACCACCATCCTTCCCTATCAGGACTACATTAGTTTCTGTATCACTAAAATATTTATCTAGTGATTCTTTATAAAATTTCTCTTTAATTTCACCGTTGAAATTACTTTCTACTCTTTTCTCTAAAAATACAAACCAATAGATATCTCTATCACGTATTTCTGGATCATATTTTTTTAGCGCATGTAAAACTTTTTCAGGTTCTTCATATTCTTGAATAAGAATTATTCTTGAGTTCCAATTTAGTTCACTTATGCTCTCTAATGCATAGATAGGCTGACAGGTAATAATTATTAAAAGAACTAAAAATAAAATTCGTACCATGTTAGAAAGATAATAGAAAAACACAAATGAAGGTCGGCCCTATAATAAGTTTAGACCGACCTCATGGAGTTGGAGTTGGAATTGGTTATTTCAGTGCTTTGATAACACCTCAATCTTCCGTGCTTTTGCCTGATCTTTTTTCTTGATGATTATTTGAAGTACACCGTCATGATTGCTTGCTGAGATATCTTCAGAATCCGCAACATTTGGAAGCACAAACTGACGATGAAATCTTCCCACTGGACGCTCTAGTTTTGATCGACTGTTGTCATTATCAGATACATACTTTGTTCGCTCACCAGAAACAGTAAGGACATTTTTATCTAGGCCAACTTCTATTGCATTTGCGGCAATTCCTGGCATATCCGCATATAATTCAAAGCGATCATCATACTCTAGAATGTCTACCAATGGTGTCCACTCAGCAGTTGCTGCACTGGTGTCACGATCTTCGTGTAAAGCTGATTCTAGAATATCGTTCATTTGAGAATGTAATCGATTAATTACTGGGTGTAGATCATAACGTTGAATCATTATGTCATTTACTCCTTTATTTAGATTGTATTAAAAAAATCATTTATGATCGTCCGATTACCTTTACTTTGTGAATATTATGCTTTCGATACACTCTTAAAAAATAATCTCGTTTTGCTAAAGGAAACAAATGAAACATAAATGCGTTTTGTGTCTGCAATACATAGATTTGAGCACGTAGTAAAAGTTCTAGATTAAGTATACGTTTTTTCCGATTTTAAGCTCAGAAATAATCTTATAATTATGTAGGAATGTTTAGAATTAGGTCATTCATAGACAAAGAAGTATCGGAATCTATTCTTTATACACGAATTAAATTTTCAGCTAACTGTTGAATTTTTCTAGACTGCCCATATCTAATAAGTATGAACACTTGGTATGATTTGATTACATAATAGAGGACGATCAATATGGAATTCTTGTTGCCTATAATGATGACAATAGTGTCTGTCTTATTGGCATATCATATAGCCACAGAAAAAGGTCTAAACGTCAAGTTCTGGATAATCATGGCAATTATCTTCGGTTTACTAATACTCCCTTTCATTTTCTTTGCGAAAAATAATTCTAAGGAAAATACAGAAAATAAACGTGGTGATTTTCTCGAAGCATAATCCCTAATTCATCACATACTCTAATATAAAAATACTTAAAATTAAGTAGATATTTGAGTAAATTAGATTATTATCTATATTTTCAAACTTAGACTTAATACATGACTCTTCTGATATTGTATTTATTAATTGCGATTGGGGTTTCTTTTTTCTGCTCAATCGCAGAAGCAGTATTACTCTCGGTCAGACCCTCCTATATAGCCGCACTTCAGCAGAAAAAAAGAAAAAGTGGAGACAGGTTAAAAGCTTTACAAGATAACCTCGATCGTCCCCTAGCTGCTATTCTCACTGCTAATACCGTTGCACACACTGTAGGTGCCGCTGGCGTTGGAGCACAGGCCACTATTATATTTGGCAGTGGATATCTTGGCATAACTTCAGCTATCTTGACTTTTTTGATATTGGTTTTTTCAGAAATTATCCCTAAGACGCTTGGCGCTACGTACTGGAAACAACTTGCACCTACTATGTCAACATTAATTACCTGGCTGACGAAAATACTGTCTCCACTTGTTTGGATGACTGAAAAGCTAACAAGGATGTTGTCTCGCACCGATGATAGCGTCTTTACTTTCAGTCGTGATGAGATGATAGCGATGGCTCAAATTGGCAAAGAAGAAGGCTTACTTGACTTAAAAGAACATAAAATTATCTCGAATCTTATGAAATTACATCGACTATCTGTTCGCGATATTATGACTCCAAATTTGGTTATCTTTTCGGTCTCGCAGAAAAAAAGTGTTGAAGAATTTTTTAAAGCTCACAATGAATGTCCTTTTTCACGAATACCCATATATGATGAAAATACTGATGACATCAAAGGATATGTCCTGAAAAATGACTTGCTGATAGCGTTTGCAAATAAGGAATTTAATAAACAACTTTCTGAATTCAAACGAGATATACAAGTCGTTTCAGATAAGATGATGGCATCAAACTTATTTGATTACCTTATGCATGAAAAAAGCCATATCGCTCTTGTCGTTAATGAGTATGGTTCAATCCAGGGCTTAGTAACACTAGAGGATATTGTTGAGACATTGATTGGGCTAGAGATTGTAGACGAATCCGACACGATTGAAGATATGCGCGAAGTTGCAAAAAAATTATGGAATGAGCGTATGAATTCTTTTGGAATCGACCCATCTTTAAAGTCTCTCAACTAGCTCATAATTTAAAATGCCGCTAAAAAATATTCTTGGTACTGAACTCTCTGAGTTCCTTTAATAATTGTTATTTTGTATTTTTTATAGATTGATAAGCTTCCAAAGCTCGTTCACGTGAATTTTTAATTTCGACAATTGGGGCTGGATAGTTTTCGCCAAGTTTTACACCTGCTTCGAGAAGCACATCATTTGGCGCTTCCCATGGACTAAACAGATATTTATCGGGGAGATTTTTCAGTTCCGGAACAAAGTTACGCGTATAGACACCGTCAGGATCAAATTTTTGACCCTGGGTTACAGGATTGAAAATTCGAAAGTAAGGTGCAGCATCAGCACCACATCCTGCAACCCACTGCCAACTTGCACTGTTGTTTGCAAGATCCGCATCAACAAGGCAATCCCAAAACCAACGTTCACCATTATGCCAATGCAATAATAAGTTTTTGACTAGAAAGGACCCTACAACCATTCTCACTCGATTATGCATATAACCTGTCTGCCATAATTCACGCATCCCCGCGTCTATTAATGGATAACCCGTTTGCCCTTGTTGCCATTGCTTAAGAATTTCTAGATCTTCAACCCATGGAAACTCATCAAACTTTGGCTGCAAATTTTTATGTGGTAACTCAGGAAAATGGTATAGAAGATTATGAGAGAATTCTCGCCAACCCAATTCGCTTTGAAAGTGATCCAGACTATCACTATTTTCCATTGATTTTGTTGCATGCCAGATTTGATTTGGAGAAATTTCCCCAAAATGAAGATGTGGTGATAAACGTGATGTGTAAGCTTTAGCAGGAAAATTACGACCCTCTTTATAATTATTTATAGCATTTTTTAAAAATTTCTTTAATTTATGTTGTGCAGGTTTCTCGCCTATTTTCCAGTGAGGTTCCAACTGAAGGTCCCAGCGAATTTTTGGCAATAAATTTAAATCTTCGATTGTTATGCCAGAATCATTATTATCAAATAACTCTAACTTTTTTGGTTTCGATAGCGGATCCCGTGGTGGATCTGCATTCAGACAGCCCTTTCGATAGTAAGGTGTGAACACTTTGTATGGTGTACCATCCTGTTTTAAAACTTCCCATGGTTCCCAAAGCAATGAACCGTTAAAGCTATTCGCTTCAGTGTTATGTGCTTGCATAACTTTTTTAATCTGTTTATCTCTGTCAATCTGCCAAGGTTCATAGCAACGGTTCCAATAGACAGCTTTGACATTATGCTCTTCAATCAAATCAATCAGAACCTTCTTTGGATCCCCTATTTGGATACAAAGCTTATTATTCAAGGACTCATCTAAAGCAGATAAAGAATAATAGAGCCACCATCGACTGGCAGCACCAAGTTGGTTTTCTCCAGAATTCTTATTATCAAAAATGTAAACAGGCAGAACTGTGCCTTGTTTAACAGCTGCGCTTAGAGATGGGTTATCAGCTAAACGCAAATCCTGCCTGAACCAATGAATAACAATATCTTTAGACATTAAATTATTTAGTTTTATTATTTAATAGGGATAATTATTGAATCTTTAAACTTCAAATTGAATATAGGACCAAAATTTAATTAATAGATAGTACTTCGAAGTAATATTGATATCGAATTATGGCCTGTCTTAACAAACTTATATATACATAAGATCAGAAGACTTATTATTTCTCAAATACTTAACTAAGATTTTGTAAGTATCCAAATCAAACATCAATTCTTCTTTTTTAAAAAGACTCAGTTGATTTAGTTGCGATTCGTCATGAGCTGTTCCTAAGTAACACCAATTCTCGAATATATGTATATCGGTGTTACGTCTGTTTAATGACACTTCTCGTATACCTATTCTTCCATCAAATGGCCAAGTTTTGTTTTTGAGCGGTTGAAGTGCTTCCATCAAACGAATTTGATGTTGCATCAGAGACTCCTCACCGACGCAGGCACCTTTACAATTCTTCAATTGGTAAGCAAAACAAGCACCTTTCCCCTTCTCAATGCCAATTAATTTTTCACATAGCTGGTGTTCTTTAGCGAGTTTACGTAGCGTGTCTTTCGCTTTCTTGTTAGTTTTAAATAAGCCATAGTGATTTGATATTGAAGCAGGGTCGAGTGAATCTGCATCAATTATTGTTGGTATCGATTCTTCATTGGATTCATTCCACTGAATTGTAGAAAGGCTGTCGTATCTTCTTAGCCGATGGTTATAAATCGGAAGACGTTTTTTTATCAATCGTGCTTCTTGTAACAATGCACCTAACTCTCCAGCCGTCTCAATATGTTCAATTGCTGCTAAATTTTGACTTATTTTCATTTCCTTAGCAGACAGATGATCACTTGAAAAGTGAGACAAAACACGTTCTCGTATATTTACGCTTTTTCCAATGTATAAAGGGGCACCGCGTTTATCATAAAACATATATACGCCCGGGCTTTCTGGTAATTCATCAATATCATCTTCATTGATACCGGCTGGCATACTTGGGCGTTTAAGTAATTTTTTGATTACTTCATCAACTTGCTGCGGTTCAAGTGATGCATACAATTGCTGCATAAACTCAAATAAGACTCTCGCATCCCCCAGAGCGCGATGCCGTGCACTGCAATGCAGACCATGTCGATCCATGATGCTGTCAAGATTATGCCTTTTGTATTCAGGAAATAGATTTCGCGAAAGTTTTACGGTACAAAGAACTGGTGCACGAAATGTTTTTGAACAACGTTTGAATTCATTCTTTAAAAATCCATAATCAAAACGTGCATTATGAGCTACGAACACACTATCAGATAAACGCTCATATACCTCATTACTTATTTCCTCAAATGGCGGTAGGTCTCTGACCATACAATCACTGATACCAGTGAGATTTTGAATATATTCTGGAATGCAGGCCAAGGGATTTACCAAAGTGCTCCACTCAGAAACAATCTCACCATTTCGCATAGAAATAATCGCGATTTCTGTAATACGATCACGATTGGCATTACCACCGGTGGTTTCAATATCTACAAAAACGGTGTCTCTATCGAACATAAGCTACAATTGAAATATATGTCATATATTTCTCTAGCCTGTATATAGGCAAATTCAATTATTAGATAATACTTTAAAAAGTAGGAAATTTTCTAATGAGATGCGGTAACGCATATTTATTCAACATTATCGCTATTCAATGTCTAGTACACACTAAATTTGCAATAGTAGTGTAACAAACGTCATTTACATTATATTCGGCTGGCGGGCTGCCCCATCACAAATCTTCGCTGTGACTTCCTAAAGTGTCCGTCAGCTTATTTTATTAGAGGTTAGATTTTTTTTGATTCTAAGTCTCAGATAAACAAATTTCCCTTTTTCGAGTTATCCCTAAACTTCCCTTTAAGGTAAACCGCTGCTCTCTATCTATTAAATATGTATGGCACTTATTTGACATCAAAAGTGCTTGACTCTGTACCTAGGTTCATGGCGATAAATACACCTGATTAATGATTAGTACTTCAGTATAAGCTCTTTCTATGAAGATAATAAAACCACAAGAATATGTAGATAAATTAAATGAATGTATGCAAAAGCATGAAGATTATAGTGGTGAATATGCAAAACTTAATTACATGGAAAAAGGAATAGAATTATTCAATACAAATGGTAATAAGATTTTAGGTGGA
Organism: Gammaproteobacteria bacterium; assembly: GCA_028279275.1. Lineage (GTDB taxonomy): Bacteria > Pseudomonadota > Gammaproteobacteria > UBA4575 > UBA4575 > JABDMD01. The sequence continues at coordinate 82,029 of JANQOB010000006.1, forward strand.
GTCTCGAAAGCATTTTTAGAGTGTGATGGAGGGATGAGATTAATCTACAATGTTGATACTACCGTGGACTAAATTATGAAATGGATTATTGATGCAAATTTTATAAGTAATTCATTTGCAGAAGAAATGATGGAGCGGGAAACGAGGTTCGAACTCGCGACCTCAACCTTGGCAAGGTTGCGCTCTACCAGCTGAGCTATTCCCGCTTTAGGACAATCTTATTCTATTCGACCATTCAACTGAGTCAATGTGCTTAAGTGGTTAATTACCCAAACACCTCAATGGCCCTCTTGAAGTAAACGAACATCGACCACAGCGTTAGGGCCGCTGCAAGATATAACAGCCATACACCAACATCAAATGTAGGAAAACCCATAATTGGATAGCGATATAGCAGCAAAAAAAGCGCAAGCATTTGAGCTGTAGTCTTGATTTTACCCAACATTGAAACCGAAACCGTTGATCGGTAACCCAATTCGGACATCCATTCACGTAATCCGGAAACGGCAATTTCTCTGCCAATTATAATTAATGCAGGAATAAGTATGGAAAGTTTGCCGAATTCATCCGCAATCATGACCAGCACGGTTACAACAATAAGCTTATCGGCAATGGGATCTAAAAATGCGCCCAGCTTAGAGGTCTGGTTAAGTTTTCGGGCCAGATAACCGTCCAGCCAATCCGTCAAACAAGCCAACCCAAACAGTAAAGCCGCAAGACGCATTCCAATTACATTTGGAGGAAAATAATACACAAATACAAGAAGAGGAATTATCAAAATCCTTATAAATGTTAGGAGGTTAGGAATACTATATGTCACTTTAATTTAACTTCCTGTTATATGCATCTCTTGATAAATGGCTTTCGCTAGATTCTTGCTAATCCCAGGTACTTTAGCAAGCTCTTCCTCACCTGCTTTGGAAACTCCTCGAATACCACCAAAATATTTGAGTAAATTCTGCCTGCGTTTTGGTCCCAATCCTTCAATATTTTCAAGTGGTGAGTGAACTCGCTTTTTATTACGTCTTTTTCGGTGACTGGTGATCGCGAATCGATGTGCTTCATCACGAATTTGCTGGATTAAGTGGAGTGCTAAAGAGTGTTCTTCTAAATGAATGATACTTCCATCCATAGAGATTAAGGTCTCATATCCGGCGCGTCTTTCAACGCCTTTAGCTACACCAATAATATTTACACCTTCAATTTGTAACTCTTGTAGAGCTTCCTTGGCTTTGGAGACTTGTCCTTTTCCGCCATCGATAAATAAGATATCCGGCAACTTCCCTTCACCTTTTTTTAAGCGTGTATAACGTCGAGTCAATGCTTGATGCATAGCTGCATAATCATCACCGGGTTCAATACCTTCAATATTAAATCTACGATAATCTGATTTAACTGCGCCTACTTGCTCAAACACTACACATGAAGCGACGGTAGCTTCTCCTTGCGTGTGACTAATATCAAAACATTCCATGCGTGTAGGCATAAACTCGAGCTGCAACTCTTCTTGTAGTGCTTCATATCGTTGTGCCATACCGGCCTTAGTGGCTAATTTGGTCTTTAATGCAGTTGCCACATTTTTTTTAGCTATTTCCAACCAACGTGCCCGCTTACTTCTTGGTGCATGCACAATTTCAATTTTTTTGCCTAATTTGTTACTTAACATTTGTTTGAGCAAAGCAACATCACTCGGTTCATGACTGGTAATAATTTCTTCGGGTATGCTGTGAGTTAAATAATATTGACCTAAAAAAGCAGTCAATATTATTTTAGGTTTGATAGCTTCAGGCAGACTTGGAAAATAACTCTTGTTACCAAGATTCACACCAGCACGTATGTTAAATACTTGTACGCAGGCAATATCACCTTCGCATTGCACTGCAATGATATCTACATTACCAGTTTCAGAGCTGACATATTGTTGTTCTGACACTTCGCGTAACATTCCGATTTTGTCACGAAATTCTGCTGCTTTTTCGTAATCTAAATCTGTAGAAGCTTTATCCATTTCTTCTACAAATCGCTCGATAAGTTGTTCACTATTACCATCAAGAAACTCAACGGCAGAATCTATATCATTTCTGTAATCTTCCTCATTTATTAAACCTACACAGGGTGCGCTACAGCGATCAATTTGATGTTGTAAACATGGCCGACTTCTGTGGCTGAAAAAATAGTCGTCACATTGCCGTACTTTAAAAACTTTTTGCAAAAGACTTAATGCATTGCGTGCCGCGCCTACGCTTGTATAAGGTCCAAAATAACGACCTTGTTTTTTGCGGCTCCCGCGATAAAAGGTAATCTGAGGAAATTTATGCTTGGAAGAAATGTAAATATAAGGATAACTTTTATCATCTCTCAATAAAATATTATAACGAGGACGATGCTGTTTAATTAAGTTATTCTCTAACAATAATGCTTCTGCTTCAGTATTTGTAACCACCACTTCTACATTAGTGGTTTGAGATAACATTCTTGCAATACGTGCGCTGGGCTGTGTTTTTGAGAAGTATGTACTTACGCGTTTTTTTAAATTTTTTGCCTTACCAACATAAAGTAATTTTTCATTCGCATCCAACATGCGGTAGACGCCAGGATTACTCGGTAACGATTTAATGTACTCCTTGGGATCAAATTTTAGATTCTTATGTAGATCTACCATCGCAATTAGTTTGTATTTATAAGATCAGTTACTATTTTAAATATTCGCTCAAACTGCTTGGTGGTTAGACGCTTGGTTTGCGTGTTGTAACGACTGCAATGGTATGAGTCTATTAAAGTAACTTGATTTGAAATTGTATGCTTGTTTTCATGTCCGAATGGATACTGGCTGAGCTTTAAATCAAATGAACGAATCACAGAATCATGAGCGATTTTGCCAAGCGCTAAAATAACTGTACCTGGTTGCAAAGCTTGTAATTCATTTTTTAGATATACGTTACAGGTTTTGATTTCTTCAGTTGTGGGCTTATTTTCAGGGGGGACACATTTTACTGCATTGGTAATTCTGCAATTTATCAGCTTCAAATTGTCTTCGGCACTGGTAGATTTTGGCGCGCTGGATAATTTAAATTTATACAAAGTTTCATAAAGTAACACTCCTGCATAATCTCCTGTAAATGGTCTCCCTGTTGCATTTGCACCATGCAAACCAGGAGCTAAACCAACAATTAAAAGCCTTGCATCAGGATCACCGAATGCAGGCACAGGTTTACAAAAATAATCAGGAAATTTTTTTTTAGAAGAGCTTAAGTAATCTGCAAGTCGAGGGCATTTTTTGCAGTTTGCCTTGTAAAGAGATGTTGTCATAGAAACCATATACGATTATATGGAAACTAATATTTCAATAATGCTGAACCCCAGGTAAAACCACCTCCAAATGCTTCAAGCATTAAGGTTTCGCCCTTTTTAATTCGACCATCACGAACCGCACAATCTAAAGCCAAGGGAATGGATGCGGCAGAGGTATTCCCATGTTCGGAAACTGTCACTACGACTTGTTCCATAGACATTTTCAATTTGCGAGCTGTTGCTTCAATGATTCTATTATTCGCTTGGTGTGGAACAAGCCAATCAATATCGCTTTTTTTAATATTATTTGCCTCTAAAGTTTCATCTACAATTCTGCCCAGAGTATTCACTGCCATTTTAAATACTGCATTTCCTTCCATATACACATAAGCTTCACCAGCTTTAAGCTGTTCATAACCTTGAGAAATGCCATGCGGTACATGCAATAGATGCTCATAACTACCATCGGCATGCAAATGTGTAGATAAAATTCCAGGTTCATCAGAAGCCTCGAGTACTACTGCTCCTGCTCCATCGCCAAACAATACACATGTGCTACGGTCATTCCAGTCTAAAATTCGCGACAGTGTTTCAGAACCTACAACCAAAGCGCACCTTGCACTTCCAGTTTTAATAAAGTTATCAGCTATTGCCAAGGCATAAACAAATCCAGTGCAGACTGCCTGAACATCAAATGCTGCACATCCATGAATATCTAAACGTTTTTGTAACAAACAAGCTGTACTTGGAAAAATTTTGTCAGCCGTTGTCGTAGCCATAATGATTAAATCTATATCTGCATTGGTTTTATTGGCCATTTCCAACGCGCGTCTTGATGCATTTACGGCTAGATCACAAGTAGTTTCACCATCTGCAGCAATATGTCGCTGTTTTATTCCTGTACGTCCCTGAATCCATTCGTCAGAAGTGTCAACGATCTTCTCTAGATCTTTATTTGTTAATATTTTTTCAGGTAGATAACTACCCGTACCAATAATTTTTGAGTATTTCATGTTTATGCTGCTACTTCTTGATTTAAATACTCTTCTATGTGTGCTTCAATTTTTTTAGGCACTTGTTGACTAGCTTCAATACGTGCAATTTCTATAGCATTCTTGAAAGAAAATGCATCAGCTCCCCCATGACTTTTGATAACTACACCACGCAAGCCTAACAAACTAGCACCATTATAACGTCTAGGATCAATACGTGTTTTAAATGCTTTTAGCACCGGCATGGCAAATAAACCACATAACTTTGTAAAAATATTACGCGAGAATTCTTCTTTTGCGTAGTGCGCGACAATTTTAGCCACGCCTTCACTTGTTTTAAGCGAAACATTGCCTACAAAACCATCACAAACTACAACTTGTACATCTCCACAATAAATATCATCCCCTTCCACATAGCCAATATAATTTAGATCGCTTTTCCTCAACACTTCATGTGCCTCTTTTACCTGTTCATTTCCTTTAATTTCTTCTTCACCAATATTAAGCAAACCTACTTTTGGTTTATCAATATTATCTACAGCTGAAGCAAGCACGGTGCCCATCACTGCAAACTGGAGTAAATGTTGACTACTGCAACCGACATTAGCACCAAGATCCAGCATATATGTCGTACCATGCATGGAAGGCATTAAACTTGTTATAGCAGGACGGTCAATTCCTGGTAAGGTTTTCAAAACATAACGTGCTGTAGCCATTAACGCACCTGTGTTCCCTGCACTTACCGCAGCATCCGCCGTACCTTCTTTAACCAGATTAATTGCCACGCGCATGGAGGAATCTTTTTTATTCCGTAATGCTTGAGAGGGAGGTTCATCCATCTCAACCTTTTGACTGGCATGTTGTACCCTTAAACGTTCATAAGGTTTTACATTAAGTTTCTTGAGCTCGGTATTGATGACCTCTTGATCACCTACCAAGATTAGTGCGAGATCTTGATGTTCTTCGAGAAACTCAACTGCCGCCTTGGCTACTACAGCTGCACCAAAATCACCACCCATTGCATCAAGCGAGATGGTTAAATCAGTCACTTTGGAGTTCAGTTATTTGTTTTGAATAAGATGAATCTCGAAGGATTATAATGTGGTGCAAGAAAAGTTAAATGATCCTGACCATAAGATAAAGAATGGTACTATTCTTCATCATCCTCGTATTCATCTGGTACTTCAATTACTTGTCGACCACGATAATAACCATCAGGCGTGACATGATGGCGCAAGTGAGTCTCACCGGTTGTTCCATCAACCGATAAAGCGGCCGCAGATAAGCTGTCATGAGATCTACGCATATCCCTTTTCGATCGAGTTTTCTTACTCTTTTGTACCGCCATTTTGGTTCTCCATACTGTTTAGCGCTTTAGTATAGCAAAAGGATTATCTGACTTTTCGTCAGGAATCTCATTTTGCCCTTCATCTGAGGCGAGCCAAGCTACCATATCTTGGTTACATAATGAAATATCCTCATGTTTAGGCACCAAAGGCAATGAGAGTAGCAGTTCCTCTTCAATTAAGTCTGACAAGGCCAAGCTTTTACCGTCATATTCGTGAAAATCAGGGCTATTCTCTAGGCCTTCACTTTCTTCAGGCAAACTCTCAGATTCTGGCTTTATTAGGATATTAATATCTGGATCAAGGCTTATCTGCATTTCATCCAAGCATCTTTCACATTGGGTAGAAACTTCAGCATGGGCTTTGCCAATCGCTAATGGATATCCATACAGCCCTCTACTGAATTGAAGTTTGACTGTCACCATGGATTCCAGGCTTATCACATTCTCCTGTAATCGTGTCATTGCTTTAACAGCTACTAAACCATGCAATTCGGTAGAATGATCGGCAAAGTTTTGCGGATCAAACCGGATCGGTAGTAGCTCTAAATCTGATTTTGGCATGCCTAATGTACCTTAAATTTGAGTATACAAAAGAACCCTATCCGCTTCATTATTATTCCAATTATCTTCGAATATAGGTTCGCTTTTTATGAACATTATTTTAGCTTCCGGTTCAGCCTACAGGAAAGAATTACTCAAGAAACTCATCACAAAATTTGAATGCATCGCACCCAATATTGATGAATCCAATAATTCAAATGAATCTGCACCTGACTATGTGAAGCGTCTTGCATTAGAAAAAGCATTCACAGTTTCTGAAACTATAAGTGACAAACAAAAACCTGCATTAATCATAGGCTCAGATCAATGTGCTGTTCTGAAAATTGAAATCATTGGCAAACCTAATTCGCACGAAGCAGCATTTGAGCAACTGCAGAGTTCAAGCGGCAAGACTGTTACTTTTTATACGGGTATTTGTGTGATCAACACCAAAACAAGTTCTCAACAAGCAAGTTATGAAACATATCAAGTAACATTTCGCGATTTAACCGATCAACAAATAAAAACTTATCTTGAAAAAGATCAGCCTTATGATTGCGCCGGAAGTTTTAAAGCAGAAGGTTTAGGAATCGCTTTGTTTGAAAAAATGCAAGGTGATGACCCAAGCACACTTATTGGTCTTCCGTTAATAAAATTAACGTCTATGCTGCATTCAGAAGGATATGATCTACTAGCGTAAGACGGGGTAATTTAATACTTGTTCGATTGGCTTCATCATTGCCGTACCCAGTTGTTTTGCAAAACGCTGGAATACATCTTCACGGAAAGTGTAATCTTGGATTTCTTCTACTCCAATCACTTCTCTTGCAACATAGCTTGCACTTCCGAAACCATCTACCAATCCAAGTTCTAATGCTTGTTCACCGGTCCAGAATAATCCGCTGAACATATTTTTATCTTTGGCTAGTTTATCGCCCCTTCCCTCAACGACTACATCAATAAACTGTTGGTGGATCTCATCTAAAAGCGATTGCACATGTTGTTTTTCAAATTCATTTTCTGGTTGAAAAGGATCTAGTATTCCTTTGTGTTCACCGGCAGTCATCAATCTTCGTTCTATGCCAAGTTTCTCCATTGCGTCTACAAACCCAAAGCCATCCATGCGCACACCGATGGAGCCCACAATACTGGCTTTATCAGCATAAATTTTATCGGCGGCTACAGCAGCAAATACTCCGCCTGATGCACAAATATCGGTTACTACTGCATAAATAGGTTTGTCTTCATGAATTTCGCGCAAGCGTTTAATTTCACGATTTATATAATTCGCTTGAACCGGGCTCCCGCCAGGGCTGTTAATTCTTAAGATTACCGCTGCAGAATTAGTATTTTCAAATGCCGCACGCAAACCGGATACAACATTATCTGCACTGGCTTCTTCTCCATCTGCAATGATCCCTGCAAGCTCTACCAAAGCGGTATGCTGTACGCCTTTGCCCAAACTAGAAAAATGAGGCGCAAACAAGCTAATTATAAATAAACTAACATAAGCGAAACCTAATAACTTAAAAAATACGCCCCAACGACGCGCACGCCTTTGTTCTTTAAGACCAGCGTTGGCTAGATTGATAATGGCATCGCGCTCCCAACCAGCGCCTGAACGATCTTCGCTGGTAATTTTGCCTACATTAATTCTTGGTTCCATACTCTCTTTTCACTCATGAATGTCAATTTTAAGCACTGAAATCAGTAAATAATCTATGTTTCAGTAAACCCCATCAATAGTGGAAAATCAAATCCACTTACTTAGAAATTTCACCCTTTCGTTGATCTAGACCCTCAATAAATGTGGTTAGTTCATCGCTTAAGGGCGCTTTTACTCTGTTCACCTCAGGCATGTCAGATAGTTGATATGAGATCTCAGCCGCATGCAAAAACATCCTTTTCAGACCCATTTTTTTACACTCACGATTAAATGCGAAATCCCCATGTTTTGAGTCGCCGACGATCGGATATCCTGATTGTGCTGCATGTATGCGAATTTGGTGAGTTCGCCCAGTTTCAATATGAGCAGTAAGTAGCGAGAAGCCATTATAAAACGCCTTAGGTTTAAATGTTGTATAAGCTTCTTTCCAGCTATTTTTTGCATCATCTGCCTCGGCATCATATCCCCTAGTTTGCAACGGAGTGTCTATGTTAACTACTCCTAAGTCCCATTCTCCTTTAACTAGAAGCAGGTACTTCTTATCAATTTTTTTTGCACGTAGTAGTTCATGTAATTCGTTTAAAGTAATTTTATTTTTTGCAACCAATAAACATCCACTTGTATCTCGATCTAAACGATGTACGAGCTCTAAAAATTCAGTATTTGACCGCAACTCACGTAACACCTCTATTACACCATAGGCTACTTTAGATCCCGGATGCACTGCTAAACCAGCCGGTTTGTTAATTACGATGACGTTTTGATCTTCGTAAATAATATTGTTATTTATTTTTTGTTTTACAGTCTCACTGATTTTCGCAACACGATTCTCTGTTATATCGATATTCGGAATTTTTACTTCATCATCTTCTTGTAAACGATACGTTTGTTTAACACGCTTGCCGTTGACACGTATTTTTCCCGTTCGCAACAATCGATAAATTAAGCCCTTGGGCACACCTTTGAGCTGCTTAAATAAGTAATTGTCAATACGTTGGCCTTCTCTGCCGGGTAGTACAAATTTAGTCCAACCATTCATTACGGGACAACGACCTTTGAACAGGCAGGTAAAAAACTCCCATAAAAACGGCTAGTTAAGTATTTGCTGAGCATGGCCTGGGTTGATATAGTTCGTGGTGTGCAATTTAAGCAGTTGTTTAATTTTAGCGCACACTTTGAGAAAGCCCTATTAAATCTGGTTTTTTTACAAAATTTAGGCCAGAGAAGGATTTCTCTTTTGCACAACATGAATTTCTACACTTTATGGTTAATATATCCATAAAGCGTAAATATAGACGTACTATGTACTATAAATAACCATAGTCGCCTCATAACAAAACAGAATGATAAACATCTTTACATTATTTCATTTCCTTCGGTCTTATATCGTGGAATCAATCCAGTTGGTTGGTTTTTCCAATACTTTGTATTGTGCTGAATACTTTGTGGACATTGATAATCAAAGACAGCCCCGAAGGATAACGACTTTGGACGAAACCAAACATGAAAAGAATTTTAATCAATGCCACACAGCAAGAAGAGCTTCGTGTTGGCATGGTCGATGGACAACGACTTTACGATCTCGATATCGAACTTCCTTCTCGAAACCAAAAGAAGGATAACATCTACAAGGGTGTTATCACCCGCATTGAGCCTAGTTTAGAAGCCGCATTCGTTGATTTTGGCTCGGAACGGCATGGCTTCCTTCCTTTTAAGGATATTTCTAGAGACTATTTTAATGACTCGGAAAATTCCGGTGAACGTTTCTCTGTTAAAGATCAAATTTCTGAAGGGCAACAGATTGTTGTTCAAGTAGAGCGGGAAGAACGTGGCACTAAAGGTGCTGCCCTTACGACGTTTATCAGTTTAGCGGGTCGCTATTTAGTCTTAATGCCAAATAATCCTAGGGCGGGTGGTGTTTCGCGCCGTATCGAAGGCGAAGAGCGAGAAGAAGTACGCAAAGCACTCTCAGACTTGGAAATTCCCAAAGGCATGGGCGCAATCGTACGTACGGCAGGTGTAGGTCGCTCCACTGAAGAGTTGCAGTGGGATCTTAATTATCTCGAGCAAATCTATCACGCTATTAAAAATGCGGTTGACACTCATGACAAACCGTTCCTAATCTATCAAGAAAGTAACGTAATTATTCGCGCATTGCGTGATCACTTACGCGATGACATTGGTGAAATCATTATAGATGACACAGAAGTTTTCAATGATGCTAAAAAATTCATTGAACAAGTCATGCCGCATAACGTTAATAAACTCAAGTTATATGAAGACACAGTTCCATTATTTAATCGCTATCAAATTGAATCACAGATTGAATCTGCATTTGAACGAGAAGTAAGTTTACCCTCGGGTGGGTCAATCGTAATTGACCATACTGAAGCGATGATAGCTATCGACATCAACTCAGCAAGAGCAACTAAAGGTAGCGATATTGAAGAAACCGCCACACATACCAACTTAGAAGCTGCAGATGAAATTGCCCGTCAACTTCGCATTCGAGATTTAGGCGGATTGATTGTTGTTGACTTCATTGACATGCTGGCAAACAAAAACCAACGTGAGGTTGAAAACCGTTTGCGGGAAGCGCTGAGAATTGATCGTGCGCGAGTACAAATTGGGAAAATTTCAAGATTTGGTTTACTTGAGATGTCTCGTCAAAGGTTACGCCCCTCACTAGAAGAGTCGAGCCAGATTGTCTGTCCTCGTTGCTCAGGCCATGGAACGATTCGCAGTATTGAATCATTAGCATTAGGTGTATTGCGTCTGATTGAAGAAGAAGCGCTTAAAGAAAAAACCGCTACGGTTACTGCAAAACTACCGGTAGATGTTACAAGTTTTCTACTTAACGAAAAACGTTCCAACATTGGTGAAATAGAAGAAAGACATCGAGTGCAAGTTATTATTGTCCCCGATCCGAACTTAGAAACACCTCATTTCAATGTTGAAAGAACTCGTGACGAAGGTAAAGAAGTTGTTAATCAACCAAGTTACGAACTTATTCCGAAGCAAGAAATGGAACCTAATTTACATCAGCCTGCACCTATTGCAGCTGAACAACCCGCAGTAAAATCTATCAGTACGTCGTCTCCAGCACCTATACCGCAACAAGGCACAAAAGCGGTTAAAAAACCTGGATTGCTTGCTCGGTTTTTTACCTGGATTGGCGATAGCGAAGCAGATCAAACGCCGGAAAAATCCAATAAGCCACAACGCAGTAGAAATAGATCGCGAAATAATCGTGATAAAAATCGACGTAATCGTTCAGGAGGAAATAATCGTCGCCGTGGCAATAATCAAAATCGACGCAGAAATGACAATACGCGCAGAACCTCTAATCACCGCAATCGCAACAATGGTAAACATCATTCAGGGTCATCAAAAAATAAAACGGTTAGCAACGCTGCGTCAAACACAACAAAATCATCAGATCGCAATACAAGTGCTAACCCTTAGGTTAGTTTAACCTTAAACTCATGGTTAACTGTTTTTTTAAAGAAAGCGAACTTATGTGAGATGATCTTTTTTAATATGTGCAAGCAAGCCTTCGCTTGCCTCTTCTACTAAATCTAGTACCGTCTCAAATCCTTTCAATCCGCCATAATAAGGATCTGGTACTTCCAAGGTTGGTTTATTAGAAGAATATTCTAAAAAATATTTGATTTTATAATGGTGCTCTTCTGGACATTGTTCGATTAGATCCATGTGATTGTCAGAGTCCATAACTAGCACATAATCAAATTTTTCAAAATCAGCATCCTCTACTTTGCGTGCACGTAATTTTGATAAATCGTACCCGCGTTTAGTAGCAGCATCTATTGCGCGCGCATCAGGTTTTTTTCCAGCTTGATACGCAACTGTACCTGCTGAATCGATAACAATTTTTTTATCTAACCCATCTTTATCAACTAAGAACTGAAAAACTCCCTGGGCTGTTGGAGAGCGACATATGTTCCCCATGCAAACAAATAGCACACTAAAAGTTTTCAAAATTCTATCAGTCTTTCTCTTTACTGAGCAGCGCTTTAACCATAATGCGACCACATGTTAAGCCTAAGAACCACGTAAAAGCTATCTTCCATGCTTCTCCACTTTTAAATGCTAAAGCATTTTCATAGTACAGTGAGATTTCGTCTGTTGGTATGTTTTTAAAATACATGCGATCAAGCGGTACTAATGCAAACGTAATAAATAAAGCAATAAGTAACAAAAAAACATGAATGATTAGTAAGCGACGCATATAAATTATCGATCAAACTGAAGCGCTTCACCGTAAAATGGGCTCTTAGCAAAAGTGCTATCTTCGTAGACGACCTGCCCATTAAGAATTGTTTTATCGACAGTTGATTTGAATTGATATCCTTCAAAAGGAGACCAGCCACATTTATACAGTACATCTTCATTATATACAGCGTGTGGTTTATTGAAATCAATAACGGCTAGATCCGCATAATAACCCTCGCGCACGAATCCTCTATCTTTTACTGAGAAAAGCTTTGCTACATTATGGCTAGTCTTTTCAACAATTTTTTCTATAGTTAGCACACCATTGTGGGCATGCTCTAAAGCGCTCAATAATGCGTGTTGCACAAGTGGTAAACCTGCAGGTGCTGTCATATAGTTGCCTTGTTTTTCTTCCCATGTATGTGGCGCATGGTCTGTGGCAATAATATCAATGCGGTCTTCTGAAACAGCTTTTAATAAACCTAAGCGGTCCTGTTCCGTTTTTATTGCAGGGTTGCATTTGATCAATGAACCTTTTTCAGCATAGTCTTTATCGCTGAAAAACAAGTGATGAACACAAACTTCTGCAGTAATATTTTTTTGCTCTACTTCACCTGTAGTAAATAATTCCATTTCCTTAGCTGTTGTTAAATGCAGCACATGTAACTGTGTGTTATGTTTTTTTGCCAATTCAACAGCTTTAGATGATGACAGATAACACGCTTCTTCTGAGCGAATGATGGGGTGATATTCAATCGGTATATCATCACCATATTCTTGTTGATATTTTTTTAAGTTTTGATTAATCAGAGGTGAGTCTTCACAATGAGTAATGATTGGGACAGGAGCATGCTTAAAAATTCCATCTAATACGTCATAATCATCCACTAACATATTGCCATAGGAAGCACCCATGAAAACTTTAATCCCACAAGCGAGTTTAGGAGGAACTCGTTTGAGCACTTCTAGATTATCGTTGCTGGCTCCCATATAAAAAGCATAGTTTGCTCGAGCGCGCTGATTTGCAGCAGCATATTTTTGCTCTAAGAGCTCAATGGTTAAGGTAGGTGGTTTAACGTTAGGCATATCCATAAAACTGGTGATGCCACCTGCTATAGCTGCAAGAGATTCCGTCGCAATATCACCTTTATGAGTTAACCCAGGCTCTCTGAAGTGCACTTGATCATCCATCATTCCAGGAATTACATACTTACCCTCAACATCGATTACACGTTTGGCTTGTTCGTGCTGTAAATCAGCCGCAATTTTCTTAATACGTTGATTTGAAATCAAAATATCGCACTCTTTGATCTCAGACTCATTTACGAGCATACAGTTGGTAATTAATAGATCATGCATGACTAAGACTTATTACTTTAAAAATACTATATAAATTGTTGTTTTAATTAAGATATAAATGGCTTTCTGGGCTTAATTTAGATAAAAACGTGAAACACATCACGATATTTGTAGGCCTATTTTAGGTAGGGTATTCCTATAAAAATAATAACACTCATAGTTAGTTGTTTTTAGGGATCGAAATGCACGAAATTAACCCATTGGAAAGGCGCAACCATAACGATCGCCGCACCTCTATGCAAGCGGCGCAATTTCCGATCATTACCCGAAATGGTGTGTGCGTGAGAGCCGATCGACGCCGTCTCCCGGATCGACGCGTCGCCAGTAATATTCAAGTCGACGAAGCACATGTGCGCGATGAGGTTTTTGATACATTATTTAAAGACGATACAAATCAGTCGCAATAAAAGCCTAATTTAGGCTTGATATAATTACGCTGTATGAACCGGCGTGAATTTCTATACACAACTGCTACAGGCACTGCCTTATTTGTCTTACCTGCTTTTGCTACGCGTAGCTCAAGTATTCTTACACGGAGCATCCCCTCTACTATTGAAAAAATCCCCTGTGTTGGGATGGGCACATGGATAACTTTTGATGTCAGCGAAAATGAATCTAACATCAACCATCGTGCTGAAATCTTAAAACGATTTTTTGCAAATGGCGGCGGTATGATTGATTCTTCTCCTATGTATGGATCAGCTCAAGCTGTTCTAGGTAAATGTTTCCTGCAACTCACACCACCTGAATCACTTTTCTCTGCAACAAAAGTCTGGACACCTGGCGAATGGCTGGGAATTCAGCAAATGGAAGCTTCTCAAAAGCTTTGGGGGCTAAATCAAATTGATTTGATGCAAATTCACAATCTATTGGATTGGAAGGTTCATTTAAGAACATTGCGCGACTGGAAAGAATCTGGGCGTATCCGCTATCTGGGAGTTACCACGTCTCATGGCCGCAGACATGAAGAATTAATTAAAATTATGCAAACGGAACCATTGGATTTTGTTCAGTTCACCTACAACATTACTCACACTGAAGCTGAGAAGATTTTATTACCACTTGCCGCAGACAAAGGTATTGCTGTGATTATTAACCGCCCATTTGACGGTGGTAGGCTGTTTAATAAAATTGAAAATAAATCCTTACCTGACTGGAGTAAAGAATTTGATTGCAACAATTGGGCACAATTCTTTTTGAAATTTATTCTTTCAAACCCAGCAGTAACTGTCGCAATTCCTGCAACCTCAAAGACGGAGCATATGGATGAAAATATGGGAGCACTTAGAGGAGCATTACCTGACGCATCCCGAAGAAAACAAATGCAGGAGTACTACCTATCAGTTTAAATGAACTAACTGTTTTGAACTTTATTAAAATATTCTAGAAACTCAGCCTTTGAAATCCGGATATCGGTTACTTCTATTCCTTTTATCTCGCTTTCCTGTGGGGCACGACGATTCTCGATAACAATATTGCCTTGCAAATCTTCAAGTGGAAATTCATTGTTTTGAACTGCTGAACGCCTTTCTCGGCGAAGCCTTACATTGGCAGAACTTTCAATCGTTCGATATTTCATAACGTACCTTTATTATTTTTATTATTGTAATGAGTACCTTACGTGAGCAAGCTCATTTAAAGTGTGACACAATTCTCACAAAAAACGATACTGATTGAAAGCTTTGATGTGCCTGTAATTTGGCCAAATAAAAAGGCCGCTCAGTTGAGAGGCCTTTTAGTCTATAAATATCATGATCTTAACGAGCTACGATAAGCATTAATATCGCAACAAAGGCTATGACCATTGAAATAGGAAAAAGAAAAGCTTGCCAATCCCCTTTTTCAGCTTTTGGGCTATTTTTTAACCAATATTTTGCTGCGGGAAATATAAAAATTAACAACGCGACGATCAGTAGCGCATAGCCAATTTCCAAAGCGCTCATGACATATCAATCAATTGCAGCGAAGCTTATTCGTTAGCAAAGCCCAATAAATGCAACAGCGAAGTAAAAATATTATAGATACTTAGAAATATCCCTGTAGTGGCCAAGACGTAATTTGTTTCACCACCATTAATAATTCGGCTGGTGTCAAATAAGATGAAGCCACTAAACAGCATGATTACTGCGGCATTGATTGCAAGCCATAGTCCAGGCATTTGCAAGAAAATACCTGCAAAGGCTGCAAGTAGTACAATAATTAAGCCTGCAAATAAAAACCCACCTAGAAAACTGAAATCACGTTGTGTCGTCAATGCATAGCCTGATAGGCCTAGAAATATAGCAGCCGTTCCACCCATTGATGTGGCAATGAGTTCACCGCCATTCGCCATGCTTAAGTAGTGATTAAGTATGGGCCCTAATCCAAAACCAAGTAGGCCCGTAAATGCAAAAACGACTGCAACACCTGCGCCCGATTCAGCTGTTCGCGGTAGTACGAACCAAATAAGCGCCAAAGCGCCAAAAGTGCAGGCCAAACTCGCGCCATAACCAACATTCATAGTGGTAGAGACCATCGCCATTACAGCACTGAATATTAGTGTCAAAGACAACAATGCATAGGTATTGCGTAGCACTTTATTGGTTGATAAAGCGCTTTCACGTGCTATTTGTTTAGTAGAAAATTGAGAATCACTCATGGATGACCTTTCTCCTATATACAATTTATAGATACTATAGTTATTAACATAATGGTATTTTTAGCTAATTCAAGCCCAGATATTCTATATATTTAGACACTTCAAGGTATAGCAGTTCCCTACACCCTTCGGGTATGCTTGCCTGCTTATTTGGAGAGGTGGCAGAGTGGTCGAATGCGGTGGTCTTGAAAACCATTGACTCGCGAGGGTCCGGGGGTTCGAATCCCTCCCTCTCCGCCAGATACAAAAAAGCCTCCCTAAATGAGAGGTTTTTTTGTTTAATTTCATGTAGATATGGGATTAATTTAAATTAAATTCACTTAATCTCGAAAGTTATTAAATTGTAATGGTATGCCTAGCTTTGCATCTTTGAGCATACTCATGACATTCTGCAAATCGTCGCGCTTTTTTCCCGTTACTCTAAGCTTTTCACCTTGAATCGATGACTGAACTTTTAGCTTAGAATCTTTAATCAATTTGACCATTTTTTTGGCTGTTTCTTTATCAATACCCTGCTTTAGCAGAATCGCTTGCCGTGCACGCATATTAGTCTCTTCTACTTTGCCTCGTTCTAAGCACAATACATCAATGCCCCGTTTAGCCATTTTAGTAATTAAAATATCGTAGATTTGATCAAGCTGAAATTCCGACTCACCTTCAATGCGAAGATTTTCTCCTTCCTGTGTAACCTTAGCATCAGATCCTTTAAAGTCGTATCGGTTGGATATCTCACGATTGGCTTGGTCAATAGCATTACTAAGCTCATGAGAATCTACTTCGGAGACCGTATCAAATGAAGGCATGGCGAAACTCTCCTACAAAAATATTTTTTCAGGCAAAATTGTATGATGTCTAGATTAGCGATCCTTCTTGGAGCTGGCAATGCAGTCCTGGCCATTCTTCTAGGTGCATTTGCAGCACATGCCATAGAAAATAAATTAACTGCGCGTATGCAGGAGATATTCAATACAGCCGCAGACTATCATTTATATCATGCAATAGGACTGGTACTGATTGGAGTATTAATCCATCAACATCCTAAAAATAAGTTTTTAACTGCTGCAACCTATCTAATGATTTTCGGGATCATTGTATTTTGTGGCAGTCTTTATGCACTTAGTTTGAGTGGTATCACCAAGTTTGGAATGATCACACCCATTGGAGGGCTAGCCTTTATTTCGGCGTGGCTTTGTGTATTCATGGCTTTTATTAAGCGGCCATAAATTAAGTTGACATTAAAATAATTGCTCTTGGCCTTTGTTAGAATCTGAATTTTACTGACAAACCTCAACTTGGTCTCCAACGCTAATGATTCCGCCTTTTTTAACAATTGCGTTCACTCCACCATGGGGGCGCATTGCATTGTAAGCCCCATATCCTAGTGCATTTTCCATCTTTGCACAGGGTGCGCAATTACCAGTAACTTCAAGCACAACATCATTAATTTTTAGAGTATGTTTAAGCAGTATGCTTAGGCATATTTTTGATACAACAATGTTTCTTCTCAAAATTGCAGGAGAAATGCTTTTATTTAGTAAAGACTCCATGACTTGTATGTACTCTTTCTGAATTATGGTTACCTGCCGTTTGCTGCCCAATCTTAGGGCAGCTTTATCACCTGCCAAACCATGCCCCGCTATGAGTTCTGCAGTTTTAACTTCTATTATTTCCCCGTTCCTGTGAGGTCTTAACCCAATCCATTCGATCTCACCTGGCTGCTTAAAATGTGTTTTTAATTGGCTTATGGCAGACATAATCTTTTTTATGCAGGTCAAGCAAATTTACTTCTAAATCTACGTGATTAAATATAAATAAAGCTGAGATCTCACTGAGAATCAGGTAGTTGCGTTTTGCAAATGAAATTATATACTCGTGAAAGCTGTAGCTGTGCTAGACTTCAAAGACTGGGTTTGATGTTATAAACCTAAACCGAGTCCCCAAACCTACGTTATTAATTTAATGTAGGTCCCGAAGCCAGCGTGCCCCAACCCACGCTGGCTTTTTAGTTTCGCTTTATTTTCTCTAGTCCCCCCAGGTACGGTTTTAAAACTTCAGGAATATTAATTTGCCCATCTTTATCTTGATAATTTTCCAAAATAGCCACTAATGTACGCCCAATTGCTAAACCGGAACCATTAAGAGTATGCAAATATTCTGTTTTATTCGTAGCAGAGTTCTTCCATCTTGCTTTTAAACGTCTCGCTTGAAAGTCTAAAAAATTACTACATGAAGAAATTTCTCTATAAGTATTTTGTGCAGGTAACCAAACTTCAAGATCATATGTTTTAGCAGATGAAAAACCTAAATCGCCTGTGCATAATGATACAACTCGATAAGGAAGATTGAGTTTTTGTAATATATTTTCTGCATGCCCCGTAAGCTCCTCTAACATTCTCCAAGAAGCCTCTGGTTTAACTAACTGCACCATTTCTACTTTCTCAAACTGATGCTGTCGAATCATGCCACGTGTATCTTTTCCGTATGACCCCGCTTCTGAACGAAAGCATGGTGTATGACAAACATATTTAATAGGCAGCTCATTTTCTTTTGCTATGCGATCACGCCATATGTTCGTAACAGGTACTTCAGCAGTAGGAATTAGATAGTACTCACTATCAGAATTAAGCTTAAATAAGTCTTCTTCAAATTTAGGTAATTGACCTGTTCCCGTTAGACTTTGTGCATTAACAATATAGGGAACATAAACTTCTTGATAACCATGCTCGTTGATATGTGTATCCAGCATGAATTGAATAAGAGCACGGTGTAATTTTGCGACACTACCTTGCATAGTAACAAAGCGACTACCTGTTATTTTTGCAGCAGTTTCAAAATCCAGACCTCCTAAATGTTCACCCAAATCAACATGATCCTTTACCTCAAAATCAAAATTAGTTATTTCACCCCACTTTCGGATCTCTTGATTATCATCTTCGGTGTTACCATCGGGCACCGATGTGTCGGGTAAATTTGGTAACTCTAGCATCCAAGTGCGTAGCTCTTGCTGCAAATCTTCCAATTGGTTCTCACTAGTTTTCAATTCTTGGTTAATTGTCTCCATCGCAGTCAAAAGCTCGGTAGCATCTTCTCCTTTTGATTTAGCCTGTCCAATTAATTTTGAATTTTTGTTACGCTGTCCTTGTAGCTCTTCTGTTCTAACCTGCAAACGTTTTCTTTGCTCTTCTAATTCAGAAAAACGCTTTTTATCTAAATTCAATCCTCTTCGACTCAAATGTTTTGCAACATCTTCGAATTCGGCACGCAATAACTTTGGATCTAACATGGGTGTAATAAACGAATTAACTATAAAGCTCGAGCGAACATCATGCCCAAGAAACATGCAAAAATGCACATGCATACGCTTAGAAATACATTAGCAAATGCGCTCATAATGCTGCCCTGTTGTAACAAGTTCAGGGTTTCTAGCGAAAAGGTAGAAAAAGTAGTAAAGCCTCCTAGAAAACCCACTAATATGGTCAATCGAAGCTCTTCTGAAACGGTGATACGTTCTAGGAATATAAAAGACAAAAAGCCAATTAATAAAGAACCCACTACATTAACCAGCAAAGTGCCATAAGGAAAAGAATCCCCGAACCATTGCAAAGAATGAGTTTGAATTAAATAGCGCATGAGTGTGCCAATGGCTCCACCTATCGCCACACCTGCGATAATCAAAATTTACCTTCCTTTTTTGCTGATGAATTTAGCTTGTATTCTGACGCGCATAGTACCAATCAATGTTATATTGCGATACATAGAAATGGTAATCGAACAATAATTCAATAAATGTCCACCTCAATCTCTACAGCCGACCTTTCACGCGAGTTTTGTAAAATTCTCCCTAGAGCTTCAGTTTTAGACAGAGAGGAACAACTTAAACCATATGAATGCGATGCGTTAACTGCATATAGACAATTGCCTCGTTTAGCATTGCTACCCAGCACCAATGAAGAAATTCAAGCAATCGTAAATGTCTGCAGGCGATATGAAATTCCTATTGTTGCGCGTGGGGCAGGAACAAGTTTATCCGGCGGTGCCTTACCACATTCTGATGGTATTCTTCTCAATCTAGCCAAACTTAATAACATCCTCGAAATTGATCCTCACAATCGCACCGCTACGGTACAACCGGGTGTACGAAATTTAGCAATTTCAGAAGCTGCTAAACCTTACGGTTTGTACTATGCGCCAGATCCTTCTTCGCAAATTGCCTGCACAATTGGAGGAAACATTGCAGAAAACTCTGGCGGGGTTCACTGCCTTAAATATGGTCTAACCATACATAATATCTTGGCACTTAAAATTTTAACTATCGAAGGTGAAATTTTAGAAATTGGTGGGAAAAATTTAGATTCTTCTGGATTTAATTTACTTTCATTGATGACCGGCTCAGAAGGCATGTTAGGGATTACATTGGAAGCTACAGTGAAACTCTTACCTCACCCACATGATCGAAAGGTGATGCTAGCCGCTTTTGATCAAATCCAAAACGCGGGTGATGCAGTGAATGGAATTATTTCAAACGGTGTTATACCTGCAGGGCTTGAGATGTTAGATCACCTGACTATTCAGGCCACTGAAATGTATTGCAGTCCCGGCTATCCACCCAACGCTGCGGCAATTTTAATATGTGAACTCGATGGATATGACGAAGAACTTGAGGTTCAAGTAAAACGAGTATCCGATATTTTCCATTCACATCATGCTATCGAAGTACGTATCGCAAAAGATGAACAAGAAGCCGAGTTGCTTTGGCAGGGTCGCAAAGCTTCTTTCCCTGCTCTTGGAAATTTAACACCAGATTACTATTGTATGGATGGGACCATACCCAGGAAACATCTGGCATTAGTCTTGGATAATATTAATAAACTTTCAGTCAAACATGGGTTACGTGTTGCCAACGTGTTTCATGCAGGCGATGGTAATTTACACCCTGTGATTTTATATGATGCAAATGTTCCTGGTGAGTTGGAAACAGCAGAAAAATTAGGTGGAGAAATATTAGAGCTATGTGTAGAAGTGGGCGGAACGATCACCGGCGAGCATGGTGTAGGAGTAGAAAAACTCAATCAAATGTGTGTGCAATTTTCTAATGCGGAACTTGAAACCTTCCTTGCAATTAAAAATGCATTAGATAAAAAACAACTCTTAAACCCTGGAAAAGCTGTTCCAACCCTACATCGTTGCGCTGAATTAGGCGCCATGCATGTACATCATGGAAAACTACCTCACCCCGAACTTCCACGGTTTTAGTGATTTACGCATGAATGATTATGCGCAAGAGATTGCAGATAAGATATTAACTGCTTATCAACAAAAACAACCATTAAAAATAACTTCTGGTAAAACAAAACAGTTTTACGGTAGAAAAATTAATGCTGAAATATTAAATGTGAAAAACCACTCAGGTGTCGTTGAGTATGAACCTTCGGAATTGTATATCACGGCTCGCAGTGGCACGCCATTAAGTGAGATTGAGCGAATAATTGACCATAAAAATCAAATTTTACCATTTGAGCCTCCTCGTTTTGGCGCTTCTGCAACAATCGGTGGTACGGTAGCATGCGGTCTGTCTGGTCCACGACGTGCTTATAGTGGCAGTTTAAGTGATTGCATATTGGGTGCAGATGTAATTAATGGTAAAGGGGAACAATTACATTTTGGCGGCCGAGTCATGAAAAATGTAGCTGGTTATGATGTATCAAGGTTGATGTGTGGAGCTCTTGGAACATTGGGAGTGATAACATCCATCACTCTGCGTCTCTTACCCAAACCTGAAAATGAACAAACCATTACTTTTGAGACGAGTTGCACGGAAGCAATCGAGAAAATGAACCAATGGGCAAATACTCCCTTACCTATATCAGCAACTTTCCATGATATGAATACTTTATATGTACGCTTATCAGGATCACCTTCGACTATAAAATCAAGTGCCAAGGAAATGCAGGGAGAATTTATAGAAAAAAATGAAACATTCTGGGAAACAGTCAAAAAGCATAAGCATCCTTTTTTTGACACAGAGTTACCTTTATGGCGAATATCAGTGCCTCCAAGCACTCCTGAATTGAATATACAAGGAGAATGCCTGATGGAATGGAGCGGTGCATTGAGGTGGTATGCTACGGATTCGGATGAAAGAGCTATCCGCACCGAAGTGGAACGTGTTGGTGGTCAAGCCACTTTATTTAAAGGGAATAGTACACAAAATATTTTTCATCCTTTGTCTAAAGCATCTATGAAATTTCATAAACATCTCAAACAAGTTATGGACCCAGGCTATATTTTAAACCCAGGCAAAATGTTTGCCGAGCTCTAAAAT
Organism: Gammaproteobacteria bacterium; assembly: GCA_028279275.1. Taxonomy (GTDB): domain Bacteria; phylum Pseudomonadota; class Gammaproteobacteria; order UBA4575; family UBA4575; genus JABDMD01. The sequence continues at coordinate 104,418 of JANQOB010000006.1, forward strand.
AATTTCAGTCATACTCATGCAAACTTCTTTCTCTTCAGATTTTATAAAATCTAAAGACGGCGAACGAGTAAATGAAATACTACGCAGTTGTGTGCATTGTGGGTTTTGTAATGCAACTTGCCCTACTTATCAACTGACAGGAGATGAATTAGACGGTCCGCGCGGCCGTATCTATTTAATTAAAAACTTCTTTGAAGAACAGTCCAAACAAGATAATGACTCCACTTCCAATAATGAAATTGGTTTGAAACATATTGATCGTTGTCTAACATGCTTATCATGTGAAACCACATGCCCATCTGGCGTCAAGTATGGGGAATTAGTTGACATAGGCCGTAAACATATTAACTCAAATGTAAAACGCAATTTACTAGACAAACTCAAACGAAAGTTAATTATTAATTTCCTTTCAAATCCTAAAAAGAGTTCTTTTGTATTTGCATTGGCGAGAATGGCTAAACCCTTTCTACCGTCGCATTTGGCAAAAAAAGTACCTGCTAAAACGAAACAACTGAATCAACCAGAATTTAATTGCAAAAATCCTAAAAAACGCACTTTAACCATCGCTGGCTGTGTACAGGCAGCAACGGCTCCACAAATTAATCAAGCTGCCAAAAAGGCCTTAGCCAAGTCCAATATTCAATGTGATGACTCAGGCAGCAAATGCTGTGGTGCACTCGCATTCCATTTGACAGACTTAGATAACGCCTATGCAACGATTCGAAGCAATATTGATGAGTGGTATGAAAAATTAAGCGTTAACTATGATAATTTAATAATAACTTCAAGTGGTTGCAGCAGTTTTATCAAGCAATATGTAACAATCATGCAGGATGACTCTAACTACGCTGATAAAGCAAAGCACATCTCCGAACGCTGTCTTGATCTGGCTGAACTTGCTCCTGAATTAAATATAGAGAAAACGAATTCACCAGATAAAATCATCGCATTCCACAGTCCTTGTACTCTGCAACACGTACAAAAAATAAAAGGTAGTATCGAAAACAAACTCACTGACGCAGGCTTTCAATTAGTTGAGGTCCACAATTCACATATATGCTGTGGCTCTGCAGGCAGTTATTCTTTGCTTGAACCAGAATTATCCACTCAACTTCTCAACAATAAAATTTCTGAATTAGAGCGAAATCAACCAGACGTAATCGTCACAGCTAATATAGGATGTTTAATGCATCTACAATCAGCTTCAAAGGTTGCTGTTAAACACTGGGCTGAATTGCTTGTTTAAATATTAGTATTTATGGATACAGAATTAATAAACCTGAGTGTTTCTTCTTCTGAATCTATAATTTTTTCTATATTCATAATTTTTACCAGTGCAGCAATTTTAGCAACTATTGCTTTATTTGCTCGTCAAGCACTACTTGTTGCCTATATTGCTGTTGGAATTATATTAGGACCTTCGGTGTTAAATTTTGTACCTGACACAGAATTTTCCCGCCAAATTGCACAAGTAGGAATCATGTTTTTATTATTTTTGCTGGGTTTAAATCTACACCCACAAAAACTTCTTGCATCCCTTAAACAATCTACACTAGTTACTTTAATTGCTTCATTAGTTTTCGCATTTATTGGTTTTATAGCGGCTTGGCTTTTGGAATTATCCCGCATCGATCAATTAATCATTGCTGGTGCTTTTATGTTTTCAAGCACCATCATTGGTTTGAAACTATTGCCCACTACCGTGTTGCACCATCAGCATGTAGGCGAAATTATTATAAGCATTTTACTACTACAAGATATATTAGCGATTATTCTTTTATTATTAATAGAAACACAAGGCACAAATACCAACACTCTCCACGCACTAGCAAAACTTTCACTTGCGTTACCTGGGCTTATTGCGTTTGCATTTATTGTGGAACGTTTCATCATCATTAAATTGATGAGCAAATTCGATAAGATTAAAGAATATATTTTCTTGCTCGCAATCGGGTGGTGTTTAGGTATTGCAGAACTTGCACATTTTATAGGCCTTTCTCATGAAACAGGTGCCTTTATAGCAGGAGTATCTATAGCTGTAGGACCTATTTCTTTTTATATTTCGGAAAGTTTAAAACCTATCCGAGACTTCTTTTTAGTAATTTTCTTTTTCTCACTAGGTGCAAGCTTAGATATAGGTATCGCTTGGGAATTAATAATACCCGCAACGATTACCTCTGTAGTTTTACTTCTTGTCAAACCTTATATATTTAAGTTACTTATTTATAAAAGCGGTGAGTCGAAGCAAGATGCGAATGAAATTGGTGTCCGACTTGGACAGCTTAGTGAGTTTTCATTACTACTTGGTTTTGTTGCATTAGGTGCAGGTGTAATCTCATTAGAAGCAGCAAATTTTATTCAAGTTTGCACAATTGTAAGCTTTATACTTTCTACGTACTTGATCGTCCTAAAATACCCAACTCCTATTGCTATTTCAGATAAATTAAGGCGTGATTAATGCAATTCCCAGGCAAACTAGATGGGCTCCAGAATTAACTATATCGCGTTATTTATAATAGTGACTGTTGGCGTCGCTACTGGAAATCTCATTTCAAATTGGATAACTGCTGAATTCGTTGAATCCGAAGTCGAAAAAGCTACAAAAGCAATTTCCAAAGAAATCTCTACGCAAACTAAAGAAGTAGAACAAAAAGTTAAAATAGAACAGGAAAAACCAAAAATTCAAAAAATTACTAGTCAAGAGTATTTAATGAAGCAAAGAGAACTGGATGATACTGGAATCCGTCTAGCAAAAAAATGCAGCGAATGGCAAATCGCGCATAAAGATATGCAAACACAGACAAGTGAAAGAGGTATGAAAAAACACTGCGAAGAGTATAAAAACTATATTGAGACAGGCGTGTTACCAAATAATTAATAATTTCAGATTAGCTTCATTAATCCCCTGGTTTCCAGATCCCAAACGCTTCGCCTTTTGGTTGCATAGTCTGCTGACGTTGACGTGTAATATCATCAAAAACGTATTTTGAAAATGCGTTCAGTTCATTCATGATTTCATTTTTTTCTCCTGCAGGTAAATCATGATTACCCACTATGAAACCAATTATGGCTGCCAAATATTGTCCCGCTAATAACGGATTTCTAGCACGATCATCTTCCTCAACCAGTACTTTTTCAATTTTCTCGATGAGTTCTCTTGAGAGTTTTAACTGATCCATTTTTATCCTTTTCGAAATCTCTGATTTATTTTGGCTATTCTTCTCTTTTAATATATCTAAATGCTGTTTAATTTTTGCCTCAAGACCCCGGTCTACAGGCTGATAATATTGCCGCCCATGCAACTCTTCAGGCAAATACACTTCTCCTGCAGCAAAGGCATCTTCTTCATCATGTGCATAGCGATACCCTTCCCCATAGCCGATCTCTTTCATTAACTTTGTTGGAGCGTTACGCAAATGCATTGGAACTTCTAAGGTGCCATATTCTTTTGCATCATGCATAGCTGCTTTATAAGCAGTATACACAGCATTACTTTTTGGCACACAACTCAGATATACGATTGCATGTGCGATTGCGAGTTCTCCTTCTGGGGAACCTATGCGTTCATAGGTATTCCATGCATCCAAAGTAATTTGTAACCCCCTTGGATCCGCATTACCTATGTCTTCGCTTGCCATACGCACTACTCTTCGCGCGATGTAATGTGGGTCACAGCCACCATCAATCATGCGACAAAACCAATATAGTGCTGCATCCGGATCTGAGCCTCGCACTGATTTATGTAAAGCGGATATTTGATCATAAAAATACTCGCCTTGCTTATCAAACCTGCGCATGGTTTGTGAAGTGACTTCTTGAATAATCTCTTTGGTAATTACACTTTCATGTGACTCACCTTCTAATAAATCTACGGCAATTTCCAAGAAATTGAGAGCGCGTCGTGCATCCCCATCAGCGGATAGCGCTAATAATTCCTTTGCATCATCTTCTATTAAGCTTACTTGATTAGCTAAACCAGATTTAGCATCATTAATGGCATGGTCAATACACGCTAGAATGTCTTCTACCGTTAAGCGTTTTAAAATATAAGTACGCGCTCTTGACAACAATGCATTGTTCAATTCAAACGAGGGGTTTTCTGTAGTGGCGCCTATAAAATATATTGTGCCATCTTCAATATGTGGCAAAAAAGCATCTTGCTGAGATTTATTAAAGCGATGAACTTCATCAACAAATAAAACCGTTCGAGCCTGGTAACCTTGGTTATAAGCTTTAGCCTGATCGATCGCTTGACGAATTTCTTTTACACCTGATAACACCGCTGAGATTGGAATAAACTGAGCATCAGAGGTGTTAGAAATAATACGTGCTAAAGTAGTTTTACCTGTACCTGGCGGGCCCCAGAAAATCATTGAGTGCAACTTGCCTTGCTCAATAGCGACCCTTAAAGGCTTGTCTTCAGCTAGTAAATGGCTTTGCCCAACGAATGAATCTAATGTCAGTGGGCGCATCCTATCCGCGAGCGGACGATAATGAGTATCGGCTTGTTCGAATAAATCAGGTGAATTTAGTACTGAATTTGAAATCGTATATTCCTAGAATTAGTGTATCTAGGTAATTATTATATATTTTAATCTTTGATGACTAGGTTTTTCAGTTATTCTGCGCCAGGATAGCCAACGATATCCACACCCTCAGCTGCTACAAACTTAAACTGATCTGCAGAAAATGAGATATTCGTTTGCAAATCTAAAAACTCAATTACTGTTTTTTGCGAAAAATGATCATGTAATTCCATTTTCTTAACACCATTATTATCTAATCCGATTTGTATTTTATGAAACTCGGTATCTTGAACTAAAGGTGTAAGCTCAACCCAATCTAAATTCTCTCGATTACCTCCCTCAACAATCTCAAAGTCTTCAGCAAGTGGTCGAATATCCGTTAATAGCATAATAGGTGCATTCCCTAGTGCTGAGTCTATTGGCTTAGCACTAGCCTGCAATAATTCTTCATCATATATCCATAAGTATTCGCCATCTGCCAAAATTAATTGTGGATACGGTTGTGTATATTGCCACCGAAAACGCCCAGGTTTGTGCAATGCGACATCTCCTTTTGATTCTTGCATTACTTCACCATTTTCGTCATACACAACTTGTGAAAATTGCCCTTTAAAGGAATTAACTTCTGCAAAGAATTTATCCAGACGCTGAATAGCATCGCTACCAAAAACAGGTAACGAAAAAAATAAGAGCACTAGAAGCAATCCATGTTTCATGATGAGTCCTAGAGATATTTCTCTATTCTAGATTTATATCCAATTTACTTGATTATGCTAATTAGACCAGAATCTGATACAAATGATTCAGTAAATCAATAAAAAACTAATGAAGAAATAATGAACTATTTAAACGGGTACTGGAGGTGGCGCTATTACTTCGCGCGTTCCATTGGACTGAACGCCACTCACCACACCGCTTGCTTCCATTTCTTCAATCATACGAGCAGCACGGTTATAGCCCACTTTTAGGCGTCTTTGCACATAGGAAATAGAAGCTTTTCTTGTCTCTGTGACGATCGCTACAGCTTCATCATAGAGCGGGTCCATATCGTCTTGATCTCTAATATCCAATGGTTCTAAACCTGGAATAGCATCCCCGCCATTAATTGGATCTTGGGTAACTTCATCTAGATATGCTGGTTCACCTTTATCTTTTAAGAATGCTACAACTTTATGTACTTCTTCGTCCGATACAAATGCACCATGCACACGTTCCGGAATGGAGGTACCGCCCGGTAAAAATAACATGTCACCATGTCCAAGCAATTGCTCTGCACCCATTTGATCCAAAATTGTTCGTGAATCCACTTTGGAAGATACCTGAAATGCAATTCGAGAAGGTATGTTGGCTTTTATTAACCCTGTAATGACATCAACCGAGGGGCGTTGCGTAGCTAGAATCAAATGTATCCCGGCGGCACGCGCTTTTTGAGCGATGCGCGCAATGAGTTCTTCAACTTTTTTACCTACCACCATCATCATGTCGGCAAGCTCATCGATTATGATGACGATATTGGGTAACGGTGTTAGCTCCTCAGCTTGCTGAGGTTCTAATCCTTCAATTTGATCACCATTAAATAGAGGATCTAGAATAGGCTCACCTGCATCTATGGCTTTTTGCACTTTACTGTTGTATCCCGCCATACTACGTACACCTAATGCTGACATGAGGTGATAACGCCGCTCCATTTCTGCAACACACCAGCGCAATGCATTTGAAGCTTCTTTCATGTCCGTTACAACGGGTGAAAGTAAATGAGGGATGCCTTCATAGACTGCCAGCTCTAACATCTTAGGATCGATCAGTATTAGTCGAACTTGCTGCGGAGTAGCTTTGTATAAAATGCTTAACAACATGGCGTTGAGCGCAACCGACTTACCAGAACCTGTTGTTCCCGCTACCAGCAAATGAGGCATCTTGGCTAGATCAGCAACTACAGGACGACCGCTAATGTCTTTACCTAAACCCAATGTTAGTGGCGATAATTCTTCGTCATACGTTTCAGATTCAATAATGTCATTGAGCACAACTAATTCACGATGCTCATTGGGAATTTCAAGGCCTATGTAAGACTTACCTGGTATGACTTCAACAATGCGAACACTCGATACAGAAAGTGCCCGGGCCAGGTCTTTTGCTAGATTGGTGACTTTGCTAACTTTAATTCCAGGAGCAAGTTGAATCGCAAACCTTGTAATGACTGGCCCTGGATGTACTTCTACAACTTCAGATTCAATATTAAAATCAAGTAACTTAAGTTCTACCTGCCGAGAGATCGCTTCCAATGCATCGTCAGAATAACCTTTAGATGTATCGATTACTTTATCGAGTATAGAAATGGGTGGTAAATCTGTCGCAGCAGCAGCGTTAAATAACGGAATTTGTCGCTCTCTTTCTTTTCTATCACTCGGTTCGATTTCTTTTATTATCGGTTCAATTCTTGGTTTAGCGTGTTTTTGAATTTTTACTTTTGTCTCTTTAATAATTTCTGCCCGCTCTACTTTCGCTTTTCTACTTGCATACTCTTCAATGATTTCATTTACATGACCCCAAGCCCACGAACTAAATTTGATTGTGTGCTTACCGGTAAAATCAAGCAGCCATAACCATGAAAATCCGGAAAATATTGTGATGCCAGCAAAAAATAAAGCTAATAATAAAAGTGTGGCACCAACAAAACTAAACACTAAAACAAAGCCATTTCCTGTCAGATCACCAAATACACCACCAGCAAAGCTAGGCATATATCCGGCTTGGAAGTGTAAAGTAGCTAACCCACAACCTGCCCCTAGAGTTAATAAAAATCCTGCCCACCGAACTCCCAATGTTCGATAATCGATTTGACCATTCTCCAGCTTGCCTTCATAAATCAGCCAGCCACTATAGGCCACCATCAGAGGAGCCAGATAAGCAAGGTAGCCAAATAAAAAAAAGGCCAAATCAGCAAAATACGCACCCACTGTACCCCCCAAATTGCTGATCAAATGGTTTGTACCCGTATGCGTCCAGCCTGGGTCAGCGGGATCATAGCTCAATAGTGCGACCATAAAATAAGCACCTAAGGCTACCAAAACAACTAGCGCACTCTCACGCAGTCCCTTTAACAAAGTGAGATTATGTGGCACCGAAGAACCTTTTCTGGATCTTGCGGCTGATTTTTTAAGCGTGGCTTGTCTCAATGTACTTACCCTATAGATTCAAATAGCAAATGTTACAATATAGTTTAAAATAATTATTTAACTAATTGAATAATATAAAATTTAGTTGCATAAACCAAACATAAAATTGGTATAGCATTTTTTTTGTCTGGGGCCAGACTTTGGTAGGTCTTGTTATTGTAGTGCTTATTTATATGTTTAAAACCAGACGGTTAACTTTGCACTTTAATGTATCTTATCAGTATAGCATCAATTCACTTAGCTACATATTTTTAGTGTATTCTCCAGCAGGGTTGAATTTTGCCGTTTCACACCCACTATTTAATATCGTTAAACTCTCCAAGCTAATTATTATCTGCTGCAATAAGTCATTCAGTCATACGGTCTAATGCCCACAACACTGACTAACTTATTATCATTTGCAACATAGGAAATCGTAAAAGGAAGCAAAATGGCTGATTCGCGACATATTAAGCTCTTAATTCTAGGATCAGGACCCGCAGGATACACAGCCGGTGTGTATGCTGCGCGCGCAAACTTAGACCCTGTCATCATCACAGGTTTAGAGCAAGGCGGCCAACTCACGACTACGACAGATGTCGACAATTGGCCGGGGGATGTTGAAGGTCTACAAGGGCCTGAACTTATGGATCGAATGCTCAAACATGTGGAGCGTTACGATACTGAAGTGATCTTTGATCACATCCATACAGCTGAGCTCGACAAGCGCCCTTTTGTACTCCATGGTGACTCAGGGACATACACTGCAGACGCTTTAATCATAGCTACTGGTGCATCCGCACAATATCTTGGTCTTCCAACTGAAGAAGAATTCAAAGGTCGTGGAGTATCTGCATGTGCTACTTGCGACGGGTTTTTCTATAAAGATAAAAAAGTTGCAGTAGTGGGTGGCGGAAATACTGCTACAGAAGAAGCATTATATTTATCGAATCTTGCCAGTGAAGTTGTTTTAATTCATCGACGTGACTCCTTACGCAGTGAAAAGATTCTACAAAACCAACTATTTGAAAAAGAAAAAAATGCTAACGTCACAATTAAGTGGAACCATACACTTGATGAAGTATTAGGCGATGATAGTGGCGTAACGGGTGTGAGAATCAAAAGTACTCAAGATAACTCTACTGAAGATATCGACTTGAGCGGTGTATTCATTGCAATTGGACACACTCCTAATACTAAAATTTTTGAGGGTCAGCTTGATATGAATGGTGGCTATATTAAAGTGAAAAGTGGTTTGCATGGAGATGCTACTGCAACCAGCGTCCCGGGTGTATTTGCCGCCGGAGACGTTATGGATCATGTATACAGGCAAGCCGTTACATCTGCAGGCTCTGGATGCATGGCGGCTTTGGATGCCGAGAAGTATCTAGATCATTTAAATAATAGTTAATAGTTGATGATTATTCTCGTTTGACAAATAAAGAGAATCATTCCGTTTTATCCTCTGAAGACTTTACCTTTGAATTTGTAAGTTCGCTTAAGGATATTAAACTTGAAGAATGGAATTCATTAATCGATGATGAAGATCCGTTCCTATGCTATGAATTTTTATCTGCGCTAGAAAAAAACGATTGCTTGGGCGAGAGGTATGGCTGGTACCCTCATCATTTAATTGTACGAAATAAAAATAATAATTTAGTAGCTGCGACACCTCTTTATATAAAAACTAACTCTTACGGTGAATTTGTTTTTGACTGGTCCTGGGCTTCTGCTTATGAACAAACCGGGTTAAATTATTATCCAAAAATTATTTCATCTATCCCGTACACTCCTGTTACAGGCAAACGCATACTTCTCTCTTCTACACTACCTACACAACAGCAATCTGATCTTGCAGCATCTATGATCCAAGTTACCTTAGACGAATCAGAAAAACTTAAAATGTCAGGTTGTCATTGGTTATTTAATCAAGCAGATGAGTGTGCCTATTTTGATAAACAAGGATTAATGTTTCGTATGGGTTACCAATTCCATTGGCAAAATAGAGATTACTCCTCTTTTGATCATTTCTTAGAGAGCTTTATTTCCAGGAAACGCAAAAAAATAAAACAAGAACGCAGATATGTGAACGAACAAAAAATTAATATACAGCGTTTGCATGGTAACGAACTAAGTGAACAAGAATGGGTAAAGATTCATTCCTTTTATGAAAGTACTTTTTTTCGTAAAAGCGGGATACCAACATTGAGTTTGAATTTTTTTAAAGAAATTGGAAATACCATTGGCAATAAAATAATGTTGGTTTTAGCCTACAGCGAAAATGAGCTTGTTGCCTGCGCAATAAATTTCTGTAGCTCAAAAAAATTATATGGGCGCTTTTGGGGTTGTACTAAAACTTTTAATAGCCTGCATTTTGAGGCCTGTTATTATCAAGGGATTGAATATGCCATTGAAAATAAGCTAGAAACATTTGAACCAGGAGCACAAGGAGAACATAAAATCAGTCGTGGCTTCCTGCCAACGAAAACTTGGTCTGCACATGCAATTCATGACTCACGATTTGAAATACCTATTCGTGATTTTTGCAAACGCGAGCAAACCTTCATGCAAAATGATTATGATGATCTAATGAACCTCTCACCTTATCGTTCATAGATTGCCAAAAACTATGTAAATTGAATACATGGATATAACCTGGATAGATCCTAGCAACACTGATACTTCATTTCCCAATGTCGAAGAAGCTCTCACTAATCCAGAGGGCTTGCTGGCAGCTGGTGGTGATCTTTGTCAAACAAGACTATTAAACGCATATCGCAATGGCATCTTCCCTTGGTATGAAGAGGGTCAGCCCATCTTATGGTGGTCGCCCAATCCTCGCGGGGTGCTTTTTACAAATAAATTTAAGATATCAACCAGTTTAAGAAAAACATTACGCAAACATGACTGGACCATCACTTTCGATGGCGATTTTAAAAAGACAGTCATGGCATGTGCTGCACCAAGAAGCTATGCACGTGGAACATGGATTACCAATGAAATGACCGATGCATATTGTCATTTACATCAGATAGGGCATGCGCATTCGATAGAACTATGGGATCAACAAGAACGATTAATTGGTGGAATCTATGGTGTACAAATTGGCAAAATGTTTTATGGCGAATCAATGTTTAGTTTTCAAACCAATGCATCTAAGGTGGCATTAGCTTATTTAGCCATGCACATGAATCATTGGGGTTTTCCATTACTAGATTGCCAATTACCTTCAACCCATTTGGCAAGCCTTGGTGCAGAATCAATTAGTAGATCTGACTATATAAAAATAATGACGCCATTATGCAATCAATTAGCAGACTCTTTTTATTGGAAATTAGATGAAACACTAGACATAGCAAATTGGCAACAGAAATAGTTAGTTGCTACCAGGGGTCAATAGCAATGCCATCTACTGGCAGTCCAGTCGTTTTGTTTATCACAAGTGCTAAATCATTATTTTTCCCAACGAGAGGTAAAAATAAATAGTTTTCTTCATCACCTTTATGTTTTTGCAAAAATTTAGCAATTTTCTTTTGATCAGTGCTTTCATTTTTTATTAGTTCAGCTAATGGTTTAGCTTTCTGTATAACTTTTTCTTTATTTGAAAGATATGGGTGATAGTATTCCGGTCGCCGCTCTAGATCTGGCTTGCCTTCCATCACCGTTTCAAATAGGAATTTATTTCGCTCTTCTTTATCCTCAGGAAAATCTGCGTAAACTAAAATTGGGCCCCTGTTAGGTTTAATTTTCAATTCAGGGTATTTTATCTTATTCACGTCAATCTCAACCTTGCCTATTACTTCAAAGCGATCAACTGCAAAAGCCAAATAGTAAGGACGCTCACCATAAATAACATGCACACCATATACTAATGCTGCTATTTGTATTGCTGCGATAATAGACATATCCATTACTAAGCCTTTTTTTCCTCTTTTAAATAAAACTAACGTCAATAAAGGTCCAAGGATCAGATCCACCATTACTAATATTCGCAGCACCGTCCAAGCTCCGTTAGCTTCAAAGTATGGGCTCGGATACCAATAGAAAAATATTAATGCGATAACAATACCGACAATTGATGCGCTTATAGTTAGATGAATTAAAAAAGCTTTGATTTTATCTGCAGTGAAAAACATCTATGAGGAGAGAAATCTAAAACCAGAGAAAATTTTATCTATAAACTAGGGTTTGGCAATCACAGCTATTCCTGCAAATTTACCATTTATCGACTGCTTTAAGATCTAAATGCTATCTAAGATGGCTCTCTTTACAGATTCAAGTTCAGCATCAATAGTAATCATTTCAGCCGTGCTTTGCTTAATCGCAATATCAGGATCTTTTAAACCATGCCCAGTAAGCGTACAAACCACGGAACTACCCTCAGGAATGTTGCCTACTTTTACATCATGCAAAGCTCCAGTTACCGAAGTGGCAGAAGCAGGTTCGCAAAATACACCTTCTGTAGAAGCAAGTAGTTTTTGTGTTGCCAAGATTTCGTCATCTGTAAAACTATTAAACCACCCACCAGATTCTCTAACAGCTGCGTGAGCAAAATCCCAGCTTTGTGGATGACCAATGCGGATGGCAGTGGCTACCGTATCAGGCTTATCGATCATGCTACCTTTAATAAAAGGTGCAGCACCGGCTGCCTGATAGCCCAACATTTTAGGCCTCAGTGCAATTTGCGGCTCACTCACAAATTGACAATCACCATTACAAAAACCACACGCTTCAGTAACGTTCTTGCCTGAACTAGCTGCTAACTCCGAATAGCCAGTCCAGTGAGCAGAAATATTTCCGGCATTGCCTACAGGTATACAATGAAAATCGGGAGCACGACCTAATGACTCCACAATTTCGTAAGAAGCTGTCTTCTGTCCTTGTAAACGATAAGGATTGATTGAGTTAACAATATTTACAGGCGCTTCACTTGCGACTTCCTTAACCAACCGCATTCCGTCATCAAAGTTGCCCCGTATTTGCAAGATGATCGCACCATGCATCATTGCTTGAGCAAGTTTGCCCATGGCAATTTTTCCATCGGGTATCAACACAAACGCTTTTATTCCCGCACGCGCAGCATAGGCAGCGGCTGATGCAGAGGTGTTGCCTGTAGACGCACAAATAATTGCTTGACTACCTTCCGAAACCGCTTGCGTCACTGCAACCGTCATACCACGATCTTTAAATGACCCGGTTGGATTTAAGCCTTCAAATTTTAAATACAGCTTAATATTTTTTTCGTTTAACTGTTGTATGTTGTGGCATTGAATTAAAGGAGTATCTCCTTCACATAAACTTATTACTTTGCAATCAGGTGCAAGAGGTAAAACTGAACGGTAACGGTCTATCAGACCGGTGTAATGTTGTGCTTTCATAAATAAATTATATTAATAGAAAATGATTACGAAAGAGTTTCTAACCTAATTCGCATAACTTTATTTGTCACAGCTTCAAGCTTTTCAATTTCATCAATAGCTTGATTCATATTTTGCTCACTTACTTCATGAGTAAGAATTACAATGGGCACGATTGATATATTAGCTTGTGGTTCTTTTTGGATAATTGCCTCAATGCTAATTGTATGATCAGCAAAAATTTGTGTGACATCTGCCAAAACACCGGCTCTATCTTGGACATGAATTCGTAAATAATAAGCAGTAGAGACATCATCCATAGACAATATTGGAATATCAGACAATGCGCCTGGCTGAAAAGCTAAGTGTGGTACACGATTTTCTGGATCTGATGTCAGTGCGCGTACAACATCTACTAAGTCTGCGACGACTGCAGAACCTGTCGGTTCGGCGCCCGCACCCGCACCATAATAAAGACTTGGGCCTAATGCATCGGCTTTCACAACTACTGCGTTCATGACACCATCAACATTAGCTAGCAATCTACGATGAGGAATTAATGTCGGGTGGACACGTAACTCCAGTCCTTTAGTCGTCCGCTTAGCTATACCTAAATGCTTTATTCGGTAACCTAACTCTGCAGCATACGCCACATCATCGCGTGTGAGTTCAGTAATACCTTCGGTATAAACTTTTTCAAACTGCAATGGCACACCAAATGCAATCGACGCTAATATCGTTAGCTTATGTGCTGCATCTATACCTTCAACATCAAATGTTGGATCTGCTTCTGCATATCCTAATTGTTGAGCTTCTTTTAATACATCATCAAAATCACGACCTTTGTCACGCATTTCAGTGAGTATAAAATTACCCGTCCCATTAATTATACCGGCTAACCATTGAATAGCATTTGCAGATAAACCTTCACGTATGGCTTTTATAATTGGTATACCTCCAGCCACTGCCGCTTCAAATGCAACGGTTACACCCTTTTCTTGAGCTCGTTGAAAAATTTCATTCCCGTGGAGCGCAATCAGCGCTTTATTTGCTGTAACAACATGCTTGCCATGTTCTATTGCTTTAAGCACTAGGTCTTTTGCTTCATCCGTCCCGCCAATCAACTCAAGAACAATTTCAACATCAGGATCAGTAACAACTTTGTTTGAATCTTCAGTTAACGTTATCGATGACGTATCACAAGCACGTTGTTTTTTTGTATCACGCATGCTAGCAATAGAAATTTCTATACCCCGACCCGCTCTTCGCGCAATCTCATCGGCATTACGCGATAATATATTTGCGGTGCCACAGCCTACGGTACCTAGACCTAAGACGCCTACTTTTACTGGTTCTAGTGCAGACATATTTCTTTATCCATTAAGATTCTCTAAACATTTTCTTGATACTACGAACAGCTTGTCTGGTTCGATGTGCATTTTCTATTAAGCTGAAACGAACATGGGTATCGCCATACTTGCCAAATCCTATACCTGGGGAAACTGCCACTTTTGCTTCCTCTAATAGTTTTTTAGAAAATTCTAATGACCCTAAATGAGCATACTCTTGTGGGATTTTAGCCCAAACAAACATCGTGGCTTTAGGCTTCTCCACATTCCACCCCGCACTGCATAAACCTTCACAAAGCACATCACGTCTTCTTTTATATGTATCACGAACCTCATCAATAACTTCCTGTGGACTGTTTAGAGCCTCTATTGCAGCTACCTGGATGGGTGTGAACATGCCGTAATCCAAATAAGATTTAATGCGCGATAGTGCCTCGACTAAGGTAGGATTACCACACATAAACCCAACCCGCCAACCTGGCATATTGTAAGTTTTCGATAAAGAGTAAAACTCCACTGCAATATCTTTGGCACCCGCTACTTGCAAAATTGATGGAGCCTCATAACCATCAAAGGTAATTTCGCCATATGCGATATCATGCACCAGCCACATTTGATGCTGTTTAGCAATCGTCACTAAGCGCTCTAAAAAGTCAAGATCTACACATTGTGTGGTTGGATTGCCAGGAAAATTCACAATTAGCATCTTCGGCTTGGGCCAAGAATCTTCAATAGCTTTTTCTAGTTCAGAGAAAAAATCGGAACCCTCGGTTAAAGGAACATAAATGATGTCCGCACCCGCTATTACACAACCATAGGGATGAATAGGATAAGCAGGATTTGGCACCAGCACTGCATCACCAGGACCTAAGGTCGCAAGGGTTAAGTGCGCTAAGCCCTCTTTTGAACCAATGGTAACGATAGCTTCTTTTTCTGGGTCTATCTCGACATTAAATTTACGCTCATACCAATCCGCTACCGCTTTGCGTAAGCGCGGGATTCCTCGAGATAATGAATAACGATGAGTATTATCCCGTTGTGCCGCTTCGACTAATTTATCAGTAATATGCTTGGGTGCAGGCTTATCCGGATTACCCATACCGAAATCGACAATATCCTCACCACGAGCACGGGCGCTCGCTTTGAGTTCATTCACAATATTGAAAACGTACGGGGGAAGCCGTGATATTCTGGGAAAATCTTCCATTTGATTCTTCTATCCTATAAGCGCTGGGTATAATACTTGATTCGCCAACGTGTGCCTAACCTAATCTATTACTAAAAAATACAGAACCAAACATTAACTGATATGGATATTACACAAGACTTTGCCGATGCAAAATTCATGATCACGGGCTATGACCAAGATTGTGTAATGATCAATAACGCTCCCCATTATCATAGCGTGCTGGTCAGTTCAGATACTCTAATTTCACCCTGGCAAGTTAATAAAATTAGTGATTTGAATGAATCCAACTTAAACGAAATTTTCCAACAACAACCTGAAATTGCAATTATAGGAACAGGTAAAAATTTAATATTTCCTGAACCAAAAATTATCGCATTATTTTCTCAATTTGGTATTGGGCTTGAGACAATGAACACTAGTGCTGCATGTAGAACATACGGAATTCTAGTTGCCGAAGGCAGAAAAGCTATGGCAGGAATTATTTTCCCAAATAACTAAAGCTTAGGTAAATATTTTAACGGGTCGACGGGTTTACCTTTATAGCGAATCTCAAAATGCAGTTTGGGTTCAGTAGTTCCCGACTTTCCCAGTTCAGCAATTTTTTCACCGCGCTTTACTTCACCCCCCTCTTTTACAAATAATCTTTTATTATGCGCGTATGCACTTAAAAACTGCTCGCTATGCTTTACGATAATTAAATTTCCATAACCTGCTAAACCATTTCCGCTATAAACTACTTTTCCGGATGATGCAGCCAATACTGGTTGACCTATTTTACCCGCTATATCAATTCCTTTATTGCCTCCTAAGCGGGATGAGTATGTTCGAATTACTTTCCCTTTGGTTGGCCAATTCCATTTGTGATTAATTACCTTTTCAGGTTTTTTAATGGCTGGTTTTTTTGCAACAGTCTTATTAGTTTGTTTTGCAGCTTTGGCTTTTGCAGCATATGTTTTTGATGTGACATTCGGGCGCGTTAGTTTAAGACGCTGTCCAGCATAAATTGTGTAGGGCGGACGGATACTATTCCACCTGGCTAGAGTTTTATAATCTATACCATGTCGAAATGCTATTGAATATAATGTTTCACCTTTAAGCACCGTATGATAGCCATGATCATAATCATAATAAACTTGGCTATTACGATTAGATACACATGAGACTAACGATAATAAAAGCAAATAGAAAATTACTTTTCTTGTGATACTTTGCATTAATGTAAATACTTAAAATAAACTATCGCTACTATAAGTAATAAGACCGTAATCCAACCAATCCATTCCACATATTTTAGTACTAAAGGCTCAAGTTTTGGACCAACATATTTAAGTAAACCTGCAACTAAGAAAAATCGTGAACCGCGACCTATAAAAGAAGCGATAATAAACGGAATTAATGCCAAAGAAAGCAACCCAGCGGTTACCGTAAACAATTTATAAGGTATAGGGGAAAATCCTGCTACAAAAACAACCCATATCCCCCACTCAGCAAACCAAACTTTAGCGGTTTCAAACTTTGATAAGTAAGACGATGATTGTATCCATGGTTCAATAAATTCAAATGCAAAAGCACCAATAAAATAACCCAACACTCCACCTAACACAGAAGTCACAGTAGTTAAAAATGCGAACCACCAGGCCCTATTAGGTCGCGCCAAAGACATGGGTGCCAACATGACGTCAGGCGGGATAGGAAAAAAAGAAGATTCAGCAAAACTCAACGCACCTAAATAATACGATGCATGCGGATGCTTAGACCATCCAATAACCTTGTCGTAAAGCCAACTAAAAATTCGCATGTAGAAATTTCATTTTATTCATACACCGCCTTGTATAAGTGGTACAAAACTTACCAGATCTAAGCGTTCTTGTTGGATTCCGTCAGGAGTTTTATGTAATAACAATAAATCTTGGACCTCAGAAGTTTTCCCCACAGGTATCACCAAGCGGCCATTAACATCTAGTTGGTCGATAAGTGCTTGAGGTATTTCTTTTGGTGCAGCTGTAACAACAATGGCATCGTAAGGTGCATAACTTTCCCAACCCCATGATCCATCTGAAAGTTTAAATCTTATATTCCGCAAACCCATTTGCATAGCTCTTCGTCGAGCTTGTTGGTACAACGGTTCAATTCTTTCTACTGTATACACTTCTTTAACAATGGCAGCGAGTATAGCCGCCTGATATCCGGAGCCCGTACCAATCTCTAAAACTTTTTCAGGAATGCCATCCTTCAAAATTGCTTCTGTCATTCTTGCAACAACATAAGGCTGTGAAATTGTTTGTTTATGTCCAATAGGTAGAGCAGTATCTTCATACGCGCGCGATGCCAAGGCTTCATCAACAAAAAGATGTCTTGGAGTCATACGCATCGCTTCCAATACGCGATCATTTTTGATTCCCTTTTCTTCAAGACGGGATATTAACCGGTCTCGAGTACGTTGAGATGTCATGCCTATCCCGGCATGATTATTTGTATTCATTTATTCGTTCTCAGAAGTTTAAATTTCACAATTAGAAATCCATTTTTCAACATCTTCCATGGCTTTGTAATGCGTTAAATCAAGATGCATAGGAGAAACAGAAATATAATTATTATTCACGGCATAAAAATCAGTTCCGATACCTGCGTCTTGTTCGGGACCTGCCGCACCTACCCAATAAATCGGTTTTCCACGAGGGTCTTTGTCTTCAATAACTGGCTCAGCCTTGTGTCGATTTCCCAAACGAGTCGTTTGCACACCTTTTAGCTCACTTTTTGCCACATCGGGTATATTCACATTTATGATCACATCGTTTGGTAAAATCGTCTTGTATAAATTTGCAACCAATTCAAAGCTTACATGAGCGGCATCATCCATAAACTGAGGTTGAAAGGATGTCAATGAAATCGCTACAGCCGGTAAACCCAAAAAACGACCTTCAATTGCTGCTGCCACGGTGCCTGAATAAATTACATCGTCACCCAAATTAGCGCCTGCGTTGATGCCTGAAACGACAATATCAGGCTCATCCCTTAATAATCCTGTGATGGCTAAGTGCACACAGTCCGTGGGGGTACCATCCACACTGTACCAATTTTCTGCAACTTGCTGGGCACGAATAGGTCGTTCAAGAGTCAAAGAATTACTGGCAGCACTGCGATTGCGATTCGGCGCTACCACTGAAATTTTACCTAAAGGTGCAAGTGCCTCAGCCAATAGTTTAAGACCGGTAGCATGAATGCCATCGTCATTACTTAATAATAGGTGCATGTGATTTTCTGAAATTAGGTAAAATTATTATGAGCGGTAAATAGACCACTGTCTATGCTGAAAATAGTAACAAATTCAAATACTAAAATGGAAATTGCTCATGCAACGGAATAAAGAGCCAAATAATAGTTCAGGCCTTGAAGAGGAACTAAGTTTTGAGGACTTGCTTGATAACGTCAAGCCCTTACATAGAGATCATCAAAACCAGGCTACTCATCAAAATCCTAAGCCAAACCCTACACCAAGGGAAACACTTAAAGATGAGCAACGAGTTTTAGAAGAGTCTTTGGAAATAAGCCATGAATCTGGTGATTTACAACCTGGTGACATTTTGTCTTTTTGTCGCTCCGGAATTCAAAAAAGTGTTTTCAAAAAGCTTAGAAAGGGTCAATACAATATTGGCGCAGAATTAGATTTACATGGCCACACTCAAGCTGAAGCTCAAGTCGCGCTAGCTAAATTTATTCAAACAGTAAGAGAAGAAAACATTCGGTGCGTACGCATTATTCACGGTAAAGGTTATGGGTCAAACAACCAAGGGCCCAAAATTAAACCTTTGGTAAATAAATGGCTACAACAACGTAGCGAAATACTTGCATTTTGTTCTGCAAGACCCATTGATGGGGGTACTGGAGCAGTTTACGTTCTACTTAAGTCACTACGGTGATAAATTTAGAATATCGTTAATTAACGCAACTAAAATTTTGTTGATGTGATTTCAATCTTTGATTGCCCCATTTGTGCCATCGCTTTTTGAACGTAAACTCCACAACCTATACACTGTTCAGCTTTAGGTTGTTCTAGCTCACACTTTGGACAAATCATTAGATTTTCTGTTTTTTCAGAATCATCGTCATTATCCGCAGCAGCTTTCGCGGGTTGATTTACAGGCACTACTTTCTCAGCCTGCACTGCCGATTCTAACTTGTTGGTTTTTACCGGCTCTGTATCCTCCAGAGACAAACCTTCAAGATTAAACTTATCAAAATCTGTTTTACTCATAATCCTAACCTTCCCCTATTCCCATTTTAAATGCAGTACCAATCCCTAAAAAGAGAAATACAATTCCCAGTATTCCAAAATCTAAGAACATCAGTGAAGTTGTAGACATTGCTTCAACATTTTCTTGAAAGCTTCCTTCTAACCATTCCTCAAAGCTGGGGTTTGTATCCGTAATTCTTTTTAAATGAGGCACAACGTATTCATTAAAATCTGCAATTTCTGCATCAGAAATGTTTTCAACATCATAATATTCGGAGTATCCATGTTCACTCAGAAATGCAACCAACTCTTTTTTATCTTCAATACCATCACCAAACGCTTCTGCAGCTTTTAAATCTTGTTGATAATATTCTCTATAAATATCTTCTTCGCCTTCGATCGCAGCAGTGATGTCTTGAGCCCACGTTTCTTGAAAATGGGACATCGCCATATACTTACCACCAAATATAGATAAAAGAGTAAAGATCGCACAAATTACTCCAGTTGCAACCCCTTGCGATTCAAACATAACGGCTACAATGCCCACGGCGGCTCCAATACCAATCGCAATAATGGCAAATTCATAACCAAACCAAACTGTAATATATTTCCAAAGCAGCGCGCCTATAATTGCAACTACAGCTGCGGCGGCAACTCCTTTAGCATTTAATGCTTTATCTTGTTTTGCACTAACATTTGTTGTAACACTTTGTATAGCCGAGGATTGAGGATCGTCTTTCTTTGAATCTTGTGGGGCATTGATGATAGTAGATGACCCGATGACCGAATCACTTGCCGATGGTGCCAATAACTTTTGAACGTAAACACCGCATCCAGCGCATTGATCTGCTTTTTGCTGACGTAAATTACATTTAGGACACGTCATTGTAGTGTCTTCTTTAACGGGATGCTTTTCTTCAATTGACAAAGTCATCCCATCATTCTTGACTTCAGATTTATGCTCTTTTAAGGCGACGACCATACCAATTTGCTCAAGGCGAGACTTTAGAGCTTTAGCTTTAGCGAGCTCCAAGTCTTTTTTGAGAATTTTTTGAACTCCCACATAAGAACTGGCTTTCTCAGGTGTGGTTTTAAATAACTTTGCAAAGTTATTTTTAACGTCTTCAAGCCCAAAATCTTTTTGCAGCTGACCGGTACTAATTACCGTATAAGTGGATGATTCGCTCATAATGGCTTAATCTAAATCTTTGATTAGATTGTATTAATCTGAGCGAAAACACCTAGTCGTATAACGACAAAAGGCATTATGACTGGCATCATTGACCTAGAAAACTGTTGAAACAGCTAAAGCTATAATGACTGATTTTCTAGGAATTTAGTCAGGCAATATCATTCAGAACTTGCCCATTGGAGTATATTGATTAATGTGCAGTAAAATTCAGTCTTACGCCTAATTGAATGCGAAAGTTATTTACAAAACACTGATTCATTTTGAAAGTTAAAATAATTTTTTAAGCTTATCTCCCGCTCCACCAATATCTTTAAGCTTATCTAAAGCCTTATCATCTACGTTTAAATTTTCTTTACCTAGCTGCTTTAACATTTCTTCATTCATCAATGACCGCAAATCAAGCTTACTAGCAGCAGAACCTATTTGGTTTGTAAGCACTGCAATTACTTTCTTTGCAACTTCGCCAGGTGTTGCGCCACCGGACTCTTTGCCAATATCGCGCAGATGAATCGCCGGAAGTGGCGTGGACAATGTTTTACCTTTGACCATATCCGATGACACTTCCACTTCACCATTTTTAATAATTAAATTCTCAATAATCAATTTTGGTCCACTACTTTCATCACTACCAGAGCCCCCTGCTGTATATGCTTCAACATTCTTTTTAACTGCATCAACATTACTACCATTTTTACTAAGTTCATAAACGATAGATGGACCATCCAATAGTATTTGTTCGATAACGATTAACTCAGTGGTTGTCCTTTCCAAACTAAGTTGCACACTGGTGTTATCCATTTGGAACAAACGCTTATTCGAAAACCCTTTGGGGTTTGCAACGCTTAAATTAGAAATCGAACCCAAACCATCCGAAAGTCCAATTTTAACTCCTCCCACACCGACACTGGTTTGGGTAACTTCTGAGCCATACTTTTCAATTGCTGCTTTAACAATGTTGTCTAGGTTGCCTAATAGATAATAGGCGCCTACAGCTATAACAACTGTAAGAACTAATATGCCGATGAGTAATTTTTTCATAATATTTTTACGTTTTCATATAACCTTGAGGGCGAATTGCTACGGTACATTCCACTTGTGCACAAAGTGTTCCATCATTTAAATAGTATGCATAAGTAAAGGTGGGTGTGCTACGATTTTTTTCATTTAATTCTTTTTTAATAACAGGCTCTAACTCAGGTGGGAAATCAAAGTGAAGCTCAAGATCTGTTGTTCCAGCACGTAAAAAATCTATGCTTAACTTACGTGTCCATGCCGCATAGCCTGGAAATTGCTTTCCACAGGATAGGGCTGCGACGGGATCTGCAAGAGATGCCATAAAACCGCCAAACATTGTACCCTGATGGTTAGTAGCGGCTTTAGAAAGAGGCAGCAATAGTTTTATCGAGCGCCAGTCCGGCGAAAGTTCTAAAATCTGCACTTGCATCATTTTAAAAGGCTCGAAACTTTCAAGCCTTTTAATTGCACCGCCTAATTCGGCATCGGACATTTAATTTATCTCTATGCTGCTTTTTTAGTTGCTTTCCTCTTAGACACCGCTTTTTTAGGTGGGAAGTCATCCACCATAATCGCCTCGCGTGTAGCATCATGCGCGACTTCTACGAGTTTAGCCTCTTCTTTGGTAATTACACCCTGTGATACGGCATCTTCCAACCAATTTGAAGGCCTACCAAGTTCAGGTGGAGCTATACTTGCTTTCTTGAGTTTCTTTTCAGCTTCATAAGCTGCAACCACAGCCTGAAAAGCATATTGCACACATCCAATAGGATCATTGGGGTCTGTGGTTTTGTAAACTCCATCCGTTAACCGATCTCTTGCTTCAGAAGGCATAATTAAACGCTTCGCAACTTCATGACCAACACGGTCATTTGGATAGCGCAAACTCTTACCGGTTGGGAATACAATCAGTCGTAAAATTTGCCCAACAATTACCGATGGGAAATTACGTAAAATTTCATCGAGCGCGTCTTGAACATTGTACAAGCAATACTTTGTGCTCCATTCAACAAAGGGTAAGTCCTCTGCTGGGCGGCCTGTATCTTCGAAACGTTTTAGAACTGCTGAGCTGAGATACATATAACTAAGTGCATCAGCAAAACGCCCTGAAAGTTTTTCTTTACGTTTTAAACCACCACCTAAAAACAACATTGCAAAGTCAGAAACAAACGAATAACTAGCACTCATTCTAGCTAAGCGCTTAAAGTAACCGCGTGTAGGCCCATCGATTGGGCTAAGTGCGAGACGACTTCGTGTAAGCCCATATAAAAACGAACGCGCACCATTACACACCGCATATCCAAGATGTTTAAATAATGCCTGATCAAAGCGCTGTAAACCTTCTTCTTTATTTTCAAGTGAAGCTGCCGTGACCTCTTCGATTAAATATGGGTGACAGCGCATCGCACCTTGACCAAATATAATCAAACTTCTGGTTAATATATTTGCACCTTCAACAGTAATACTGATAGGTATGGACTGATAAGCACGGGCTAAATAGTTACTTGGGCCAATACAAATTCCACGACCACCATGCACATCCATTGCATCATTAATGACTTGACGCATGCCTTCAGTATTATGGTATTTAAGTATGGCTGTTACTACAGATGGTTTTTCTCCATGGTCAATGGCTGACGCGGTCAATCTGCGACCGGCTTCCATCATATAAGTGAGTCCACCTATTCGTGTCAGCGCTTCCTCCACACCTTCGAATCTGCCAATCGGTACATTAAATTGCTTGCGGATAGCGGCATAAGCACCTGTCATATAGCTGGCAAACTTGCCTGCTCCCGTGCCTAATGCAGGTAAAGAGATTCCACGGCCTACGGACAAACATTCAACCAACATGCGCCAGCCTTTTCCTATTTGGTCTTGTCCTCCAATAATCCAATCCATTGGAATGAAAACGTCTTTTCCCCAATTCGGTCCATTTTGGAAAGCAGAGTTAAGGGGATTGTGTCGATTTCCTATACTTACTCCAGGGGTCGTTGTTGGTATCAGTGCGCAAGTAATTCCCAAATCCTCTTCTCCACCTAACAAGCCGTCCGGATCATAGGCTTTAAAAGCTAGACCTAATACTGTCGCGATAGGTCCTAAGGTTATGTAACGTTTTTCCCAATTTAATCGCAAACCTAATACTTCTTTACCTTCATGTTTGCCCATACAGACAATTCCAGTGTCCGGAATTGCTCCTGCATCTGAACCTGCGTTAGGTCCCGTCAATGCAAAACATGGAATCTCTTCTCCAACCGCTAACCGTGGCAAGTAATAATTTTTTTGCTCTTCCGTTCCATAATGTAAAAGTAGCTCAGCCGGACCGAGCGAGTTAGGAACCATAACTGAAACACCTGCCGTACCACTTCGAGTAGAAATCTTCATTACAACAGATGAATGTGCAATCGCAGAAAACTCCAAACCACCATATTTTTTCGGAATAATCATGCCAAGAAATTTATTCTTCTTGATAAATTCCCAAGTCTCAGGTGAGAGGTCGTTTAAATCATTGGTGACTTTCCAATCGTCAATCATGCGGCAAAGTTCATCTGTAGTACCATCTAAGAACTCTTGCTCTTCAGCAGACAGTTCAGAAACATTGTGATTAAGAAGTTGACCCCAATCAGGTTGTCCACGAAATAGCTCTGCTTCCCACCACGCGGTACCGGCTTCAATCGCATCACGTTCAGTTTGTGACATCGGAGGTAGAATCTTCTTTACATACGACAGCATGGGTTTACTAAGTACAGAGATACGCAAGTCATCGATATTCATTAATGCGATGGGTATGAATAAAAGCCAAAGAATCCACGCCGCAATACCGCCGAGATAAGGTGTAAAAGTAAGAACTAAAAGTGCTCCACCAATAACTGCTGTCCAGACTGCAAAGGACCATTTCGCTTTAGCCAGGCCGTAAACCAGAGCACCAATTGCTACCAACCAAACTAAAAGTGTCATGCTAATAACCTCCGTTAAATGGGGCTGTATATCTATTATTATTAATATTGTACTGCAATAGACCGGTATCTCGTGGTTTAGCGTGTAGTACGAGCATACCTATATGAACGTATCGGAATCTTTATTTAACCGTAATCCGATAAATTTATATGAATTAGAGAATTTAAATTAGAATAGAGTCGTAACTTATTAATAAAAAAGTAATTTATAGATTTATTGCTATTTTATTACTCTATTATATATGTATAGGCCATCCACTGACCTGAGCGATCTATCTCAACCGTGACTTCGGGTACATCTGTCAGCTCCTGGACCGTTTGCATGAATAGTTCTGATTGTGATGCAGATACGCCATTTACAGATTTAATCACATCCCCATTATGCAGGCCTAACGATGCGGCCTTTGTGCCTGGCTGAATCTTGGATAAGGTAAAACCCACTACTTGCTCCCCCTCTATCAGTGGTAAGAAACCTATTTCTGAAACCAAGCGTTGTTTTTCGCTTACATAGTCAGTCACTTCATTTTTCGAAAGTACAACGGTTGCTTTTTGCATTTGAGATTCTTCATATTCTGCTTGTAATAATAGATCTCCCACACTACTTCGAAGCTGCAAGTCATAGTCTTTACCTTTACAACGAAGTTTTGCTGAATCATGCAAAACATCCATCAAATCACATCCTTGGATATCATCACCTAGTTGAACCAACAACTCATCACCATTTTCCTCGACAAACATGGC
The DNA here is from genome assembly GCA_028279275.1 of Gammaproteobacteria bacterium. GTDB lineage: Bacteria > Pseudomonadota > Gammaproteobacteria > UBA4575 > UBA4575 > JABDMD01. The sequence goes on from JANQOB010000006.1 coordinate 130,132, forward strand.
ATGCGCATTAGTAGCATCCACAAATGTCCCGCTTAGCACCCAATTAGGTTGATCAGCATTAACTACAGGAATGAACAAAACTAATATGACTAGCTTTAAATATGCTAGCCATATAGGTTTACGTAGGATAGAAGTCAATTGGATAATTGAAATTGAAAGGTGGAACATCTTCTGCTCCAAAATTTATCAGTTTCACACGTTGAAGAATTTTGTTTTCGAGTTGTGCGTTACCTAATTGACTGGAAATAATACTTGCACTAGTAACTTTACCGGAGGGAGCAATCGTTATATTTAGGACTACCTTTCCTTGTAAAGAAGCGTCTTTGCGTAATTCACGATTATATAAAGTAAATAATCCACTCTTGTTACGGTCAAACATGATTTGAATTTTTTCTAAATCACGCGTCTTTCCGTAACCCGCTCCATCACCCGTACCAGAACCATCACCACCACCTGAGCCAGTACCGCTGCCGCCAATTCCTGAACCACCTACGGAACCTGCAGCACGCCCACCCAAACCATTACCGCCGGTGCTTGTGCTTAAATTCGCTGTGTTTATTCCGCCACTAGACTTTCCGTAATTTTTGGTAACTAAAGATCGTTTTGTTGTCTGTCCAGTTGTACCACTTGTATTAAGAGAACGTTCACCTAACGCAGCAGAGGAAGAGGTTTTTTTAATGTCAGATAGATCATCCTTCATGGCTAACAAACCCGAGCTTGCAGCTATTTCTTTCGCCGACTTTTTAGGTACAGGTGCTTTTTTAGGCTTTGTAGCCGTTTTAATAGGTTCTTTTTTAGGTTGTGGCTTTGGTTTAACCTGTTTAGGTTTAGGCTTAGGTTTCACCTTTCTCTCAACCGGCACCACTTTAGGCGGAGGCGGCGGAGGAACTTCAACTTTTGGTATAAGTTTCACCAGACGTTCGGGTTCTTGTTTTTCAACCTCTTCTGGTTCTGGTAGCGGCAGAATAGCAAATAAAAATATTAAGAATAAAACTGCGACTACAGACCAACGTAATAATTTATTAAAACTAGCTTGTTGATCTGGATGAATTGACCAGGGCAAGTCATGTGGGAAATACGAATTTTGTATTACTGCAGCCATATTAGTATCAAGACTCTAGTTGTGTTTCTTTTTGTATTACAGATAATGAAATTTTTGAAAATCCTGCATAATTTGCACATAAACGCATTACACGATCCAATACTTTATATGGCACTTCTTTATCACCCATTATTGTGACTTCTCTTTCCGGATCTTCTTCTGATACTGGTTCCACTTCATCTGCAAGTTGTTTTAATTTTTCAACAAACAGTGAAACTTCAATAGAGTCTTCTTTCATTACTTCTTCGATTGTGATTACCTCTTCACCTTGTAGCCTTACCGTATCTTTACCCAGCATCACAACCACAGATTCCTGTGGTGTAACCTCAGAGATCGACTCTGGCATTTCAATGCCTTTAGGATTAGGTAATGGTGTGATCTCATTCGTGTTAACCAATAAGAAAAACACCAATATTGTGAAAATATCCATCAACGAAACAACATTGAAAGGCGGTTGCTTATTACGACTATGTTGTCGTTCCATTCGTTTTAGTCTGCGATCATTCACTATTTTTTTCCTATTTAATTCCTTAGATATCCGTTAGACAGGAGCATCGCCTAATGATATGTCGGGAAATAATTCAGCACGTGTGAAATTACCCTGTTCATCTTCAATATCAATCGCTCTTACCGCATCCATAACCAGAACTAAACTCTCATAACCTATATCAGGTTCAAGTAGAATTGATGCAGCTACATTATCGGGAAATTTACTTTTAAGAGATTGCAAAGTTTGTGAAAGTAATTCGACATCATAACTTTCATCTTTCTTCTCTATCATATATCTTCGAAAACTTCCGTTCTTATCTTGAACAATTAAATAGTCTTCTTTCACGATAACTTCTAATACCAATTCTCTTTTATTTGGTTTAACTTCATTAGATGCCGAAGGTAAATGCACTTCTAAAATTGTAATCTTAGCGAACACTAGCATGATGAGTAGAAAAGGAACCAAAATCACCATCAAATTCATGAATGGCGTTACACTTAGTTCCGCTTCATTCTTCGCGAAGCGTTTTTTCCAACGTTTTCTATTACGCATGCCAGGTTCCTTTGATTCTATGCAAATGGTTATGCAGCAGATGCCTCAGTTTGACTATCAGTCACAAAGTTAAGAACTTTTACTGATGCCATTTCAAGACTGTCAACAATTTCAGTTGTCTTGGTTGAAAGCCATGCATGAATTAATAACAAAGGAATACCTACCATCAAACCAAACGCAGTTGTGTTCATTGCTACAGAAATATTTGCAGACAAAATATCCGCTTTATCCGCAGGATTTGCTTCTGCGATTGATGTAAATGCACCAATCAAACCAATAATGGTTCCGAGCAATCCAAGCAAAGTGGCAATATTTGCGAAGGTAGCAAGATAGTGCGTACGCTTTTCTAATTTCGGCAACACTTCCATCAAGCCCTCTTCCATTGCAATCTCAACATCATCTCGACGTCGTGTTGTTTTTGCACGTAGAAAGCCATAATGAATAATACGGCTAACTGCAGCTTTTGATTTTTCTGCAAAACCCATCGCTTGTGACATGTTGCCACTTTTTAATGCAGACTGTAGTTTGTTCCAAGCTAACTGATTGCGCGTGCGTGATGCAGAAAGATAGAGATATCTTTCAATTGCAATCGCAATACCAATTGCAAGAATAATTGCAATTGGAATCATGAATGGCCCACCAGATTGGAAAAAAGAAACTACCGTCTCATATAGGCTCGGATCGTGCACTTCAGGAGTTACTAGCAATTCTGTGCCATCCTCCATCATTACAGTCTCTGAACCATCGGTAGTGATGATTTCTGACCCGTTCTCTTCCATTTTTTTGCTCCTTAGCGTTTAACGCTTTAATAAAATCCAGCTAAATTGCTGGAATGAAAACCTAAATTAATAATATTGTTCGTAGTAGCTTACTTTTCTTTTGTGCACATCCTTATCTACAGGACCCAGCACTTCATCAAGTAAACTCTGTAAAGGCGATCCATCTAATTCTCCTGGTTCTGGCGCCTTCCAGGGAACAATAACCAATGCCTTGGGTAATTCACGATTACCAATAACTGAGATACCTTCTAATTCTTGGGTAGGACCCACTTGCTTTACTCGCGGATTTTCTTCTGCCGTAACAACCCAACAAGCTAGAAATAAACTGACGAAAATTAATAATTTTTTCATTTTATTCAGCTACCCTGCTTCTTTAACTGAGACATCCACGCAATTACTTGCTTATCCTGCCCACCAGATAAATCCAAATATTCTTGATAGTGGTTTAATGCGCACCCTATTTTCCTTAAATACACATCACACAAAATAGCTAGATTCAGATGGGCGTTTTTATAATCCGGATACGCGGCCAGAGCCTTCATGTATAGCTTCTCAGCCTCATCGAACTTACCTTCTTCACGCTTTAATATAGCCAGTTGATTTAAGGCATATGGATTATTTGGATTGATGATAATTGCTTTTTCGAACGCAAGTTGCGCGCGCTTAGTGTCACCCAGTTCTTTATAAGCTACACCGATATTGACCCATGGACCGGAGATTCTTTGATCCATCTTAGCTACTTTTTGCATTTCTAAAATAGCTGTATCGTAATTTTTTGCGCGCATATGTTTTAATGCTTCATTGTAAGCCGTAATTGTTTTCTTACTAACCCTGAATTTTGGTTGAGCTAATAACTTTTCAGAAGACTTTTCATTTTTTGTTTCGCTTTTAGTTGCGCTTGTCGGCTTTTTGAGGCTTGGTAAATTTGCACAACTAGACAACGTTGTAATAGCCAATACCATCACACCGAGAACTACTAAAAATTTAATAGATGTTCTGTACAAGACTTTCACTCCTTTCAGCTTTCACATATTGTGCCGGTGATAATTTTGCTAATTCAGTCATACTTTTCTTTACCCATTCGTCATACACTTCTGCTGAAATACGTGCTGCATTTAATTCGTGTACTTCAATTGCTTGCTCCTCAAATGGATAAGCTTGCTCTTCTAGAAGAATTTCATATTGTTCAATTTCCTCGCTAGACAATCCTTTAGGACGATCGGATTCCATCATCGCAATTGCAAAGTCTTGATATATCCTCCCTGTCCAATACGTTGCAGCAGTTGTAACTTGTGCAACTTTATAATTACTTGCGGTTTCATACGCATCTAACGCAACTTGCATTTGTTTTTTCTTGCGTTTTAAACTTCTTTCTAATGGATGTCTCAAAGAAATTTGTTTATATGCTTCATATTGAATCTTTGCTAAATCCAAAGTTGCATTTGCAGCCAAATACTTTGTGCGGTCACTACGCTCTGCACCAGCCCGTGCATCTGTATCGATCAAATTTCGTTGCCAAGTGCGCTTTTCTTTAATTTTTTTACGCCCGTGATACATCTCTACAAGTTTCTGCATTGCTTCCATTGCTGGTTCAACAGGCTTAGGATGTTCTTTTACATATGCGATTAAACTATTTTCTTCAGCATAAATATCCCCACCCTTTCCATATAGACTTGCGGCCTGTAAATGTGCTTCACGTTTTAATTTAGGATCACTTGAGCTTGCACCAATTGCTTCATATTCTTTAGCAGCTTTCAAATGTTGACCGCCTTTGTCATATGACACAGCAAGTTTTTTCGTTACATCACTTTGTAACTCATGTTCTGGATAGCGCACACGAAAACTTTCCAATGTCGTTGATGCTCGATTCCAGTCTTCTAGTTCAAGCAAAGCTGCTGCGGCATCATACTCAGCAGTCGAACGAATTTTTGCATCAGGTACCACTTGCCCAACCCTTAGAAAGTGAGAAACGGCAGCATTCAAGTCACCTTCTTTTTTACTTGCTTCACCTTGTTTGTATACAGATGCTGCTAGTCGATCTTTTAATGGTTCACGTAACTCCTTGTTGGCTTCAACTCTACGCAAAGCCTCTACATATGACTTTTCAGAACTATCATATTGGCCTGTATCAAATGCTGAATTAGCTTTGACGGCCCACGCTGATAACACCAATTTTTGATCTGAGCTAGAGTGCTCCCTAATGATAATATCGGATGCTTCTGTAGCACGCGTATAATCCTTACGCGCGTAAAGTTCTTCTGCAGTGACCGTCATAACCTTAGCAACTTCCGGATGCTCAGGATGATTTTCATTAAACTTGAATGAGCTATCGATAAGTTGATTTTTGATTGCTGATTGTTGAGCAGCACCATTTTCTAACTTGAGCCACTCGTTATAAGCGATTATCGCAGCGTAACCAGCCTCGGCAGATTTAGAATGTTTTTTGTAATCATAGGCAGTTTTTTCATAAGATTGCACAGCCTTAGCATATTGTTTAGTTTCATATTGAACTTCTGCTAGGTAGAAATTCATTTCAGGTGCTTGTTCATCCTCAGGGAATGAATCTAAGTATGCTGTATACCAGGTTGCAGCTTCATCATAGAATTCCTTAGGGTTTTGACGTTCTTTCTGTGCAACAGAATGATAATGTTTTGCAAGATCAGTGATTGTAGACTTAAGCAGTGAAACAATATCTTCTGAGTCAGCTATTTCATTGTTCACCCAATACTCAGACTTTAAATTGTAGTCCACAACAAATTCTTTCTTTGCTCGTAAAACCTCTGTGGGAAAGTTACCTTTCTTATATGCATCAATAGACTTAATTTGAAAATGCGGTGCTTTAGGGCTGAATCTATGTGTTTCTACAAACTGTCGGTAAGTATTTGCAGCATCACTCCAACGACGTTTTTCTAAATATTGCTCACCCAATCGTTCGTAAACTAGAATTTCATATGGTTTTCTACCGGATTTTGCAAAAAATCCTGACACTTCATCAGGGCCACCTAAATATGCAAAACTTAAACTAATTGCACGCAAAGTATCGTCTACGAGCTCTTGATCAGGTTGAGAAAGTTGCGCAATTTGTTCTTTTTCAACACCATTAACGAGCAAATTATCCAAAACCAAATTAAACGATGGGAGGCCATAATCATAATCAACTTGCTTGAAGTGCGACCAACCATGTTTATAGAGTGAGTGAATGTAAAAACGACTTTCCGGTCCGTGTTTGATTACAGACTCATATGCATCTTCTGCTTGCGCATATTTTTTTTCAACAAATAAAATTTCAGCACGTCTAAACTGTGTTTCCGCAAAGTATGTTGAATCAGGAAATTCATAAACTAATTGATCCAATGCTTTTAATGCTTTTTCATGTTCACCACTTAGCTCATAAGCACGCGAGATTTGATAAAGGACACGATCTCTCCCCTCGTATGAAGTGTGTTTAGCCAAAATGTCTTCATAGAGCTTAATAGTTTCTGCATAACTAGATTTATTAGGTACTTGAATATTTTCAGCTAAATGATCTTCTGTTTCCTCCATGCGTAAATCACCTAAACGACGCAGAACCTCAGGATGAACATCGTTAGGATTTTCTTTGACAATTTTTCTATATTGGCTGATTGCTTTGGTACGACTGCTTTTTACAGGGACATCTTCATTTACTTTGGCTTTTTTGCTACTGACACTGCCAATAGTTTCACCACGGCCCTTACCAAAGCTACCACAAGAAGCCAATAAGCTAGCAACCGTAATAGCTAGAATAATTTTTTGCACGAACCCTACCAAAACTTCCACCATTTTTTAGAATTTTTAGACTGATCTTCCACATCAATATCAATTTGTTTTTGACCAGGTGGCGTTGAAGCAACCGCATCATATGCAGCTGCTAACTCATAACGAGCATGTTTTTCATAGCCCACTAGAATATTTTCACGCTTCTTTAACTCTTTTACAGCTATGTGCTCAAGATACCGAGACTGTTGCAAAAATACTCGTTCAGAAATAGGTATCAGTCTTTTTATTTCTTTATGTAAAGCATGTATACGAGCTTCAAATTCATCAAATTTTTCTACACTTTCTGAAATTGCTTTTTTAATTGAAACACTTTTGTCGGGCGTTATAGACAGATGTTTTTCTATCTCTGATATTTTTTGTCTGTGATTCCATTTACGCTCAATGTAGGCACTATGAATTTGCCATTTCATAATACCTCGCATCAAATCTACTTTTTCTCGCATTTGAACGATTTTATTGTTATCTGGTTCTTGTATGGCTAGTAATTCAAGACGCTCTTCAAGCTCATCTATTTTTGCTAATTTATGTTTTTCTTCTGCGGTAGCTAATTGAATGAATTCATCATCATTTTCAATTTCGTTCAATACATAAGACAAGGTATCCTTCTGTGATTGTAATTTGTTTAAATCTAATTCATGTAAACGTTTTTTTACGAGAGGTAAGTATTTTTGATAACGAGCTTTGCGCGTATCAAGCATGGTGAGATAAATTTGTATATTCTCATCCCAATACATTAAGTTTTTCTTTAAAAATAATAAGTCACGGAAATTTTTTAACGCTTCATGAAATTCATGCTCAGCCAATAGTTCTGTAAAATATTTAACTTCAGGCAACTCAGGCAAATCACGCAGCGTCCAAAACCATCCCATTTGCGGGCCGCCTTTAGTTCTATCTAATAAGGCATTAACTAGTGCACCTTGTTCAATTTCACGCGCGGCGTAAGAAAGTTCTTGTGCTTCAGTTAAATAAATCTCAGCAGCTTTTTCGTATGCTTGCACAGCTCTTCCATGCAAACCCATCGCGTTATATGCATGCGCTAAAGCCAGAATACCTTCTTGCACTTCAGAGTGGTAAGCACTGCGGTTACGTAGTTCCATTAAAGGAGCTAACGCATAATTATGTCTGTTAGCATTTGTATTTGCCCAACCAATACCAAGTAATGCTAAGTTGGAATAAAGACCTTCAAGGCGAACTTTTTCTAAATATTCAATCGCATCTTCTGGTCGATCATTTTGAATGAGCGTTAAACCTGAAGCGAGATTGGCGCGATCACGAAGTGTGCGCATCGTTTCAGTTTCTGCTTTTAACTTACCAACCTTTTTTAAGTAATCGATACCCGTTTCAATATCGCCTTGTTTGGTATGTGCAATACCTAAATTGTAATTCGCGTAATGTTTATATCTCTTTGAAGCTTTCCAGTTATCTAAACTAGAAATTGCCGCATCATATTTTCCTTGCGACATGTATACTTGACCAGTGAGCAGTTTCAACTCGCCAAATATGCTTTCCTGTACTGGCCCACTTACATTTCTTAAAAATTCAGCAGATTCATCTAAATAACCACGCTGGAAATAAATTTTAGCCAGATAATAGTATGCACGGTTCTTTATGGTTTCACGTACATTACCTTCTAATAGTTTATTGAAAATACGTTTTGACTCTTTGTGCAATCCATATGATAAGTCTATACCACCAAGTAATAACTCATCTTCTGGAACATGGTTGGATGTTCGGTTTAAGTCACGTGCAGCTAATAAGTGTACAATAGAAGTAAAATAGTCTTCTTGGTAAAAATGAAATAAAACTTCTCCGTAATGAAGATCCTTAATAATATTCGGTTCTTCTACTTTTGCTTGTGACATTCCAGAAAATAGCAAAAGCATAGAAACGCAAAAAGCCAAGTATCCCTTGGCTTTGTATTTATTCACCACTGATGATAATTTAGCGGTTAACATTAATTTATTATTCCCATTCTTTAACTATGAAATCGGGCTGATGCTTTGGTGTTCTGTCGGTAATTTTTAACTCCAGATATTTTGCTCCTAGACCTTTGTCGATTATTCGGTTTGCTCCTCGTTTAAAATCTCTACCTTTAGGACCTCTGCCAACAAAATAGGCTACGAGCTCATGTTCACCAGATGGTAGATTGCCAATATAAATTTGATGCACGCCGCCACGCAGTAATGCATCAACTTCACGTTCAGTGTAAAGGTAATTCGCTACAACTTTTTCATTTAACATGACTTGAACGGAATCCAAATCAAAAAAATCACCTACATCAACGGAAACATAAACTGCAACTTGAGTGCTGGATGGATAAAGAAGCTCTTCTTCTAAAATATAAAGATCACGATTCAATTCAAGAACTTCTTCTTTTAATACTTGAATGTCATCATCCAAATCTTGGAAATCTTGTTCTTCACTAGTATTTAATTCGCCAATATCAGCACCGACACTGCATACAAATACCAGTAGAACAGTACTAACTATCAAAATTAATTTCTTATGCATATTTTTTCTCCACCGACACTTCTACTATCCTTTTGTTAACACTTAGTTAACGATTTACTAAAACCAAGAAGAAATGTAGAACTGTATGGTTGTAGCATCAAATGAATACCCGCCTCCTAAACTTGCGGTATCAGCAACTGACTCTATTCCCGAATAATCGTCATAGTCGTAATCCAAATACTCAACTGCGAGATTTAAAGAGGCAGTGCGTAAAAATTTGTAGTCTTTAAATAAGTCGTAACGAACACGTCCACCTATAGCAAAGCTATCAAACGTACTAAGCTCTTTATCCCGCGCCATATACCTCAACCGGGTGCTGAAATTGTCGCTATAGAAATCCGCCTTATCCTGGGTGTAATAGCGACCATAAACGTCAACAACCCATTGATTTCCAATGTATTGTGAATAATTAAGGTCTACTGTATGTGAACGAATATCCCAAGTGTCCCTATAAAACCGATAGCCGACTGATGAAGAAGCCCTGTGTTGCCAATATTTAATACCTTTCAAAGAATAGGCTTGTCCCGTACGAGTATCAGGATACTCTTCAGACCCGCTGCCCTGTGAAACACCATTTACAAATACGAAACGATAAGGGTTATTTAAAAAACCTTCTTCAACAGTTGCCTCATAATCAAACTGCATGGCAAACGTTTTAGTAATCACCTGCGATATCCCGGCACGGAATAGATATCGATCCAAATCCTCTGCAAAACTATCTAAATCGACTCTTTCAACATCATCGGTTCCAACTGATGCGCCAATGTTCATTTTTGTCATGGCACCAAACATTTCATGTGATATGTCGAAACTTACTAAATTAGATTCATAATCATCTTCATCACTATAGGTATAAGATAGATCCATTAACGTGTTGTCATATAAATATGTTCCACCCAACGTGAACTCATCACGTTCTTCGTTGTATTCACTTGCACCTGCTAAGACATCTGGCGATGCGCCACTGATACTGTCATGATGGTATCCGCCATAAATAGAATATTTTCCTGCAAAGTTTTTACGCACCAACATTGTTGCACCATCAACTTCCACTCCACCTCCATCGTAATAGTGGTAGCCTATATCTGCTCGTTCTTCAGGTAATACTTCTGCCCATACATGATGACTACTAAACATAGTTAGCAGCAAAATTAAAAAATATTTTTTGTAATACGTTTTAATCATTATTTACAAATTTAATTACAGCCACACCCGCCACCATGTGCGTAACCGGCTCCGCGCGCACCTTCTCGTGTGTTAAATACATGCTGTCTATATTTATTTGATAACGGATCTTTATTAAAACTCATTATGGGATCTGCCAAATATTCACGCTCATATGGGGCAACCCAAGGTTCTAATTCAGGTAAACTTGGTAAGCGGAATGATGAACATGCACTGAGAGCAGTAAGTGTTACTATAATAAATAACAACCGCGAAACTTTTTTAGAATTAATAAACATGGCTCATTCCTTTCTTAAGGCTTGAATTTGGCGGTGATAGCGCTCTATATAGCCTTTCTTGTATCCTTTATTTACATGACGAATCTTCCCTGCGCGATCAATGATGATCGTGGTTGGCATGGCTTTGATATCAAAACTTCTGCTAACGTTTTTGTCTTCGTCAAATAAGACGGGAAAATTTACTTTTAATTTTTTTGCCAAATACATTGCTTTAGACTGATCTTCGTCAATGTTTATACCTAGCAATTCAAAGTCGTATGGATCTAAAGACTCATGCAATTCATTTAGGTGAGGAATTTCTTCTGTACATGGGCCACACCATGTAGCCCAAAAATTTAGCATGACAATGCGGCCTTTCAATTCACTTAAACGTATGTTCTTGCCAGAAGCACTTTTTAAAGTGAAATCAGGTGCTGTATCGACTTTAATTTTGGCAATTGATACTACACTTGCAGCACTGACTATAAGTAATAAAGTTAAAATCCCTGTAACTAAAATATATTTTTTACTCATAATGATACTTTTCTGAATAATTAGAAGAAAACACCTACGTTGGCAGTTATTTCAAAATTATTTGTAAATTCGTTATCACCTAATAAATCTGTTTCATAGACAATGTCACGAACATCAAAACGAAATGACAACCAATCAGTTGGCAAGACTTTCAATCCAAAACCAATGTTGTAGGCAAACTCATCTTCGTCATTAAATTCCACGTTGCCTACTCCAAACATCAGGTAAAAGCTACTGGTCATTGCAATATCGCTGCCAAGAAAAACTTCTCCTGGAAAGATGTTGTAACCAATTGAAACGTTGTAATAGGTGATGTCCTCATTTTGTAAAATATTGAAAGTAGTTAAGTTTTCTAAAGTTTCATCTGAGGTTTCAGACATTCCAATTGAGCCTTCTATAAAGAAGTCTTCTGTAACATGGTAGGCTGCACGTAAGCCATACGCGGGCTCTGTTCCAAAGTCTTCTACATCTAGTACTCCGTAGTAGGCCGTGATCTCAAAATTTTCTGTATCAATTCGCGGTACAACGATGTCTCTTCGATATATATCGGGTTCAATCACCTGTTCCTGAGTAGACTCAGGTTCGGGCGCATCCTCGTCTGCATACACTGGTTGTAAAAGAAATATAATTAATAAAATTAAAAGTAATTTAGTTTTCATATGATGTCCTAAGTTTTAGCATCAGAAAAAAAATGAAATCCCTGCGCTGAATTCATCGAACTCATCATTTCGATCATCTTCTGATAAAACGATGTAGCGTCGATAATCTCCGCGCAAAAAGAATCTTTTTGTTAAGTAATAACGTAAACCAATTCCAAAATTGGCTAAGTCGTCTTCCGTTTCAATATCTTGAATGAGTGCACCCTTCGGCTCATTTTCAAAACGTCCATAACCAACCGTAAAATGTGGAGTAAGTCGCCAATCCGGGAAAGGTGTTGAAACCAAATTTACTGCGTAAATGTCTGAACTTGATAATTTTCCCGCAACTTTTGAAACCTGAAATTCCAGTGCAATATTTTCAGTAAACTTGTATGCAAGTCTTGCAGACACAATTGGGTCACTATCAAATTCACCTGCTGAAATTCCAAACTCAATACGTCTATGCAAGTAATCGTCATACAAAACATCTCTAAATGATTTAGGAATACCCGCGACTGTTAACGTCTGTTCAATTTGTTTACGGCTTACCCAACCTTCAACACCACGATCGTCTTTTATCTTGAACCAGTCGGTTTTGCGCTTCATGATGTCAATCCAAGTGTGTCGCTTTACAACATGAAATATTGGATAACCTCGACCAGGACCGGTATGTAATTCAATATAGGGGTCAACGATCTTTACGCGTTGATATTCCTTATCACCAAAAAGATCCGCTAAAGCAGTTGAATACGGTATAAAAAATAAAAATAAAATCACTATAAATAAGTGAGTTACATGCTTTGCCAAACCAAAATAAGCTCTATGTTTATTCGCTATTAACATTGAGCTTTATAGTCCGCAGGCGTTTATTAGGATTGCGGGGTTTACGGCATTACTAATGATCGTGCAACTTGGAATTGTTGCAGGAGCAACCATGCATGCTGAGCCATCTGTAGGAGCAGGTGTTGAAGCCCATTCAGAAATTGCGTTGTAACATAAGTCTCCAACCGTAAGCTGTTGTCCTCCACCATGAGAATTTCCTGTTGCTTTGCTTAGAAGTAAGTTGTTATTAAGTGTTCTTGCTTCTACTTGAGGAAAATTGTTTGTAATTAACTCTGTAGGGGATGGAGGATTAAATAAGAAAAATCCGCCTTGTCCAATTGGAGGCGCATGACAACCTGACTGTGAACATGAGTTTCCCGTAACCGCATTCTTTGTTCGGTTATGCATAATGGGTTCGATACAATCTTCATAAAGATTGATGCATAGGCTTACGCCACTGTTGGGCAGCTCTTCGTTCGATGTGCTGTCACATCCTTGAAAAAGACACACGGGTGCTACTACGGCTAGTAGCACCAGCCGTATTAACTTCACGACAAACCTCTGTTTTAATTACTAATTTAGACAGGTTGGATTACTAGCAGCACCCATGCTAATCCAGGTCAAAATAGTGTCATAGGAGGATCCTGGACCGGTGTCTGAAAATACCGGCTGAGTGGCACTGTTAGGATCATTGATATCAGACAAGATCTGAGGGTGCGGTAAATTCGGTGCTACATTGTCCGAAATAGGTCTTAACAGTAAATCGTTATTTTGCGGATCACAAAGATTATTAATCATTGCACGCGTCACGTTAAAGTCACCTGCTTGATTTCCTGTTAACACAAAACGGTTAAATTCATTCTTACCGTCAACATCTATAGCAAATTCATCAGGGTCAACGGTAGAGTCGCCACTAAATCCATCAGCAACGTGGCAAGCGAAGCATTCATTTTCAAGTATTGGGTGGATCTGATTATTAAATACATCACGACTTACACTACGACTTGAAACGATTGCATCTCGAACAACATATTGTCCATTTACAAGCTCGTAAGGTTCATTTGTATATTGACCACCTACGTCTACCCAAGTTGAAATCAACCATTTTTCATCAGCCGACAACATCGATGCATGGTCAGTGATTCCAAGCTCAAAACTATTTGGAGCACGTAATTTAGTATTGAAAATAGTCTCTATTATGTGACTTGTACGTGAACTCGCTCCAGAGGTTCCTACTCGCACTAGACCTGGACCACGTTGAAAATATACAAGACCACTTTCGGAAACAACCGGTGGAAGTGGTACTCCATTCTCATCAAGTAATAAAGGCCCTTTAAAAATATTTTGATAAGAAATTACACGACCTGCAAATCCAGACAGCCCACCTTCTAAACTCAATCCTGCTGAAATTGGATCTGCAAGTAAGCTGTTACGGTGACAATTAGTACAAGTATTTGCACCACGGTCTTTATCCCACAACGGTTGAATATGCGTAACATAATCGATGCGTCCATTATCAGGAACAGGTGTTTCTATATTCGCTAAAGAGAATGAGAAATCTGCTTCTAGACCTACTGACCAATACTCCGTAAAGTCCACACTTTGACTCAAACTTGGTGCAGTTTCATTATTCAAACGTGCACGTGTTTCCGCCATGGTTTCTGCACCGTTGGCATTTGCATGACTTCCAGCAATAGGCGCGATATTAATTGAACTAAGCGCGCGTCTTGGTGAGTGACATCCATTACAAGTACGTGATTCACCCGGGCGAACTTGCAACCAATTAGTATGAGTTTGGAAAGCACGACCCGTTTTATCTAAAACAGAAATGGTCAATGCAGAATCTGCAGGCACTTTGGCAAGTATCGAACCATCTGGCTCCACAGGCACATAGCCAAGTACTTCCTGCATCTCAAAACTACCATGACCGATTGCATGTTTAGCAATACCTGGAGGTGTTGGTAAGGCTCGCGTTACACGAGCAAAATATCCCGGACGATTCAAATAACTTGCGTTATTTGGATCTTTCATTGCTAACAAATCAGGTATTCCACCAACGGTAGGAATGTTCTCGCCTAATGCAGGAACCAATACTCGGTCACCCATAATGTCCAAAAAGTCAGTGTGGTAGACCGAACGTACACCTAACACGCCCATGCCTTGTCCACCTAAGCCATTTGGCTCTGTCGCCATAATAGGATCTACTGGTTTATTTGGCAGAACAGCAGGAACGTCGCTTAATGGGCGTGGGAATAGTGCTACAGGGTCTAAATATGCCATTCCATTTGGTGGTGCAGTTTCTACCGGCCTTGCATCACCATTAAAATCTACCATCCAAATACGATAATTAGATGGACCAAATACTTGTTTTTGACTGCCATCCAATGGATGTGTTTCTACGGGAATGGGATTGAATGTACCATCTGGAGCTATTGCGCGAGACAATAACACACGTCCTGTTCCATCCCACAAAGGATCCGGACTGGTATAACGTCCACCTGGTGAAAAACTTCCATCAAATGTAACTTCAGCTAAATTTACTAAACCATCTGGCTTCACTTGACCATTACATCCAGGTGCAATCCCCGGTGCTGGCTCACAGTTTTCTGAATAGTTCTCTGCATCAATCGCGAATAACGCACCACCTTCATCCGTGCCGGATAAAGGCATCACAGTGGATAATATAGTTCCATTCTGTTGTTCCATAGGATGCAAATAAGAGTTTCCAGGACTAAACGCTCCATACAGGATAAATAAATCTGTACCATCAGGATTGATTGTAAAAATTGGGAAATGATTTCGATTTGCTAAATGATCCCAACGACTAAACATAATTCGACCATCTCTTAAAACTGATGGATTTCGATCATGACTTTGGTTAAAAGATATTTGTGTAATATCTTGAGTAAGAGGGTCTAGAACATGCAAGTTAAGCGTTTCTTCACGCTCATACTCATCTAGAGTTTTATGTTGGGCGATATTTTGTTCCAACATCATTTCTTGCATTCGCTTTTGGCGATTAGAAGTAAATACAATTCGCCCATCAGGTAAGTATGCGGGATCTACATCATCCCCCAGTTCTGCTAATACGGGATCTAAAACTAAAGGTGTGTACTGTCTAGTAGCAACATCCATTTCCCAAAGACTAAAGGTTTCGTCATCTGGACCACGCATAGAAAACACAACTTTTGTTGCATCATAATTTACAGCAGGATCAGAAACATCACCTTGACCCTGTGTATATGCCGATGTGATGTTTATAGGTACGATTGAACCGGTAGAAGCATCTTTGTACATCAGATCTCCACCAGGAGCGAAAGTAACACCATCAGTTGGATTACCAAGAGCTGACATACTTCGTTGTACGTACACCATTGGATAATTTCCATTAATGGTAGCAAAGCCGTCTGTAGACTCTGACGAACCTGTCTTACAACCTTGCATAATCCCAAGTGATGCGCACAAGGAAATTATTACAACCCAAATTTGACCAAAGTTCCTTTTCATAACCAACTCCAAAAATGTAGCAAGATCCTTCTTCCCAAAAACTCACGTAAATTCAGCCACTAATATTTGATTTTTCATGGCCACAACGTCTGTTAACAAATAGCCCTATCTCCTTGATTTTTAAGGACTATACGGTATCGATTATTTCTCGATTAAATGAATCAAACCGCGACAGAAGCACCAACGGATTAAAGAAACAGACAAAAGGTAAAGAACTTTACCTTTTGAAATTTGATGTGGAATTTAAGCAGGTTAAACGTGAATTACTTCACGTTAGCATTGTGATTTGCGGCACTTTCGGGTTGTTCAAGCCCTTCTGAATAGTAGAGTTTTGCGTTCTGATCAATGATCACTCCTTCAACTCCATCCAAACGATTGAGTAATTCAAGGCCGTTGTTAACGCCCATAACAAATATACTGGTTGATAATGCATCTGTAGTTGTAGCATCACTCGCAAGAATAGAAACGCTTCGCACTTCACTTACAGATTTCCCCGTGCTGGGATGAATAATATGGTGATATTTTTCACCATCTTCTATGAAAAATCGTTCGTAATCACCGGAAGTCGACAATGCTTCATCCTCTAGCGGTAACATCACGACGGCTTCCTCAGTATTAGCAGGATCACGAATGCCCACTAACCAAGCGCGGCCACGGCGATCACCTAATAAACGAGTATCTCCGCCAGCAGAAACTAAAGCATGTTCAATGCCCAATTGTTTCAAATGTTGAATCGATTGATCCACTGCAAAACCTTTGGCAATCCCTCCCAAATCAATTTTCACACCTTGCTTTAAAAAACGAACGGTTAATTGATTTTCATCTAAGACTACATTTTTATAATCGATTAATTGTTTGGCTTGTTCAATTTCATCCTCTGTCGGTTTAATTTCTTTTCTGTAATTGAATAAATGCCCAACACTTGCATAAGTGATATCAAATGCACCATCTGTGAGACGCGAAACTTCTAGTGATTTTTCAATTACATGGAATAAGTCACGATCAACTTCTATTGGCTCTTCATGGGCTGATTTGTTGATTTTAGAAAGTTGACTATCCTCAATATACGGGCTCATTAAACGGTTAACCCTCTCCATTTCATTTAAAACACTATTAATACCCTGTTCTCGTTTGTCAGCATCCGCATGCCAAACCTCAACACGAATTGTGGTACCCATGATTGCGGCATCTTCCGTTTGCCACTCGGCTGCCAGCGGCAATGAAAACAGCGATAAAATTAAACAAAATAAATGAAATTTGACTAATTGTTTAAATGGCATTGGGTAGATATAGACTTATATTGAAAATATGAATCAGCTGTTAGACAGAAAATAGAAGTTCACGTTCATGCTTGGTTGCCATTATACTTGGAAATGTTAAGGCATGAACCAGCAAAACCATAATGACCCCAACGAACACCAACACAATTAAATATGACCCGAGTTGCATGGATGACTTTGATCCTGCATCACTAGATGCTGATAAAGCATTACAAACAATTTTAAAAACAATTACATCGACCAATGAGACTGAAAAGTTGCCTATTCGTGACACACTGGGTCGTGCTTTAGCTGAAGATATAAGTTCTAAAATTAATGTCCCGGGACATACCAACTCAGCAATGGATGGCTATGCCGTCAATGGATCAGAAATCCCTCAACAAGGGACTGTCACACTTAAAAATATTGGGACTGCTTGGGCAGGAAAACCTTTCCCAGGTGAAACCAGTAAAGGTGAATGTGTACGCATTATGACTGGCGCAGCAATGCCTGCTAATACTGATACTGTAATCATACAAGAACATGTCCAGGTGAATGGTGATGACATCACTATTGATCACGCAAATAAACATGGTCAAAACGTACGTTTAGCCGGTGAAGATATTCCAATGGGTGGGCAGGTTCTCAGAAAAGGCAAACTCATAACACCAGCAGATTTAGGTCTTATTGCCTCTGTTGGTATTAGTGAAATAGAAGTTAATAAAAAGATACGTGTGGCTTTTTTCTCTACAGGTGATGAATTACGTCCGGTTGGTAGTAAATTAGAAGTTGGGCAAATTTATGACAGCAATCGCTACACATTGCATGGCATGCTTTCTAAATTAAGTGTTGAAATAATTGATTTAGGCGTTGTCGAAGACAAACGCGAGGCTGTTGAAGAAGCCTTTTTAAATGCCGCCAACAAAGCAGATGTCATTATAACTTCTGGCGGGGTATCGGTTGGCGAAGCTGATTTTGTAAAAGAAACACTTGAAAAAATGGGTGAAGTTAATTTTTGGAAAGTTGCAATGAAGCCTGGACGACCTCTTGCATTTGGAAAAATCAAAAACGCATGGTTTTTTGGTTTACCGGGGAACCCTGTATCTGTAATGGTGACTTTTTATATGTTTGTTCAACCAGCACTTAAAAAATTAATGGGTTTAGAATATAAAGAACCGTTAATGATCAATGCAAGTTGCAAAACGAAGCTACGCAAACGACCTGGTCGTGTCGAATATCAACGCGGAATTCTTACACGAAATCATGACAATCCATTTGAATATAATGTAGCTAAAACTGGAGCACAGGGTTCGGGAATTTTGCGTTCTATGTCTGATGCGAATTGTTTTATTATATTGCCAATGGAGTCTAGCGGAGTGGAAGTTGAGGACCAAGTTCAAGTACTCCCCTTTGAAGCTATTATCTAAAAAAGAATCTCTAAGCTGGGGTATTTTTCTCTACCCAACGATCTTTTTCCTTAGTTAAAGTTTCTTTTTTCCAAAATGGTGCTTTAGATTTTAAATCTTCCATAATAAATCGGTTTGCATCATAGGCAGGTCCACGATGTATAGACCATACAACTACACAAACAATCGGATCACTGGGAAATACTTCACCCACCCGATGTAATATAAACACATCTAAAATATCAAACTTATCCAATGCATCTTTAGCTATTGTTTCCAAGTGCTTTTGCGTCATTTCTGGGTAATGCTCTAATACCATTGAAGCAACCGAATCTCCTTCGTTCATATCGCGCATTGATCCAATAAAAATAGATTTAGCACCATGCTCGCCCTTACGCAGAAACTCTTTTTCATAGTCACAAGCTTCCTGCCATGGATCATATTGTGATTCTCTTATCTCAACTTTCATTTTCTATGACATTAATTGCTAAGTACGCTACATTAAGACTATAAATTATTTGAAACACTATTATATATGAGCAACAAAGAACGTTCTTTCAAGCCTCTAAATATTGCCGTTCTGACGATTTCGGATACCCGTACAGAAGCTGATGATAAATCAGGCAAGCTTTTATGTGACCGATTAACTGCAGCAGGCCATAATTTACGTGAAAAGATAATAGTTCCTGATGATATTTATAAAATTCGTGCCGTAGTTGCTCCTTGGATCGCAGAAGAAAAGCCAGATGTTGTGATGACGACGGGTGGCACTGGAGTAACCGGAAGGGATGGCACCCCTGAAGCTATTCGCCCCTTACTTGATAAAGAAATTACGGGTTTTGGCGAAATGTTTCGTGTGCTTTCCTATGAAACCATTAAAACCTCTACCCTTCAATCTCGTGCGTTTGCGGGGGTTGCAAATGCCACTTACATATTTTGTTTACCAGGATCTGCAGGCGCTTGCGCGGAAGCATGGGATAAATTAATTTCTCATCAGTTGGATTACAGGAGCCGCCCCTGTAATTTGGTTGAGTTGATGCCGAGACTGAAAGAAAAATGAATGTTTGCTTACGACTCAATGCGGACATTTTGAAATCGTCTAACTCTAATCTGTTGCATCGTCCCTGATGGACGTCATATTCGTACGTCCCTGTACTCACTAACCACCAATATATGACATCTCCACTTTTGGAAGTAAAACGGTTTCAGATGTTCTTAATTCAGAGTAACGGTCATTACGTTTTTTCCAAATTGCACTGATCACGTCTTTAATATGATTATCGTCTGCACCTTCGCGAAGAAGATGACGTAAATCTTTACCTTGTGTGGCAAATAAGCAGGTATATAACTTTCCTTCTGCTGAAAGTCTTGCACGCGTGCAGGTTTGGCAAAATGGTTGGGTAACGGATGAAATAATTCCGATTTCCCCTCCACCATCTTTGTATTGCCAACGCTTAGCTACTTCTCCATGATAATTTGCTTCCGCAGGTTCTATAGATAGCTCCTGGTTAATCACATTTGCAATTTCTTTTGCCGGGAACACATCATCCATTTGCCATTGGTTGGTACTGCCTACATCCATGAATTCAATAAAGCGCAAAATAATTCCACTATTATGAAAATGTTTTGCCATTGGAAGAATAGAGTGTTCATTTACACCCTTTTTCACCACCATATTAATTTTAATGGGATCTAGACCCACAGTTTGTGCATTTTCAATTGCAGTTAGAACTTTATCTACATCAAAAGCTACGTCACTAATATTTTTAAATGTTTCATCATCTAGCGCATCTAGACTAATGGTTATGCGTTGCAATCCTGCATTTTTAAGTTGTTTTGCTACGTCAGAAGTAAGTAAAACACCATTAGTGGTTAAACTAATATCTTCAATGCCATCAATCTTGGAAAGCTGTTGAATGAGGATAGGAAGGTTTTTTCTCAATAAGGGTTCGCCACCGGTTAAACGAATTTTTTTTACGCCAAGTAGCGCAAATATTTTGGAGATTCGGGTTATTTCTTCAAAACTAAGTAAATCATCTCTGCGTAAAAACTCATATTCAGAATTAAAAACCTCTTTCGGCATACAATAAGTGCAACGGAAGTTACAACGATCCGTGACCGATATTCTTAGATCCCGAATAGGCCGTGATAAGGTATCTTGTATTTGAGTATTTGTTTGCATTACAAAGTAAATTAGTATCCTTCTGATATTCTATCGAAAGGGAATTTTTAAAGGTATATCAAAGCATTAGACTAAAGAGATATGAACTCTGCTCAATTCAAGGTTATTTGGCTTATTTTAGGCCCAATATTGTCTTTGGTAGTTTATTGGTGGCTACCTGATCAATACATCGCTAGTGATGGCAAGGAAACTCTCCTCCCACACCCTGCCAAAGCAACCATAGCCTTGTTGGTGTGGATGGCTACCTGGTGGCTAACCGAGGCCACACACATCACTGTTACAGCATTACTCCCTATTGCATTGTTTCCATTATTTGAGGTGGCTTCCATTAAAGACGCAACGGCTCCATATGCTTCTCATATTATATTCTTGTTCTTAGGCGGCTTTATTATTGCTATCGCAATCCAACGTTGGAATTTAGATAAGCGCATCGCACTAGGTATTCTCACAAAAATTGGTAGCTCCCCTTCTAGAATTGTAGGGGGCTTTATGTTGGCCACTGCTTTTCTAAGTGCCTTTATCTCAAATACCGCAACTACAGCAATGATGCTACCAATTGGCTTAAGTGTTATTGCACTACTAACAGGAAAAGAATTCAAACAACGTGCTTTTGCGACCTGCATTATGTTAAGCATTGCATATGCCGCTAATATTGGCGGAATTGCAACAGTAATTGGTACCGCTCCCAATTTATTTGTAGCTTCTTTTATCAAAGATGCAATTGATACTCCTTTTCAGCAAGATATTAGTTTCTTGCAATGGTCTAAAGTAGGCGTACCCGTAGTATGTGTTTTATTACCTATTGCTTGGTGGTTGTTAACCAAGCTAATTTACAAAATAGACAAAATTACATTGCAACACTCTTCAGAATCTCTATTAGAACAAAAGTACGCGCTTGGAAAAATGAGTTATGAAGAAAAAATGGTTTGTATGGTTTTTTCTTTTACAGTTTTTTTGTGGCTAAGTCGCACATTCTTACAGGGCCTAGAGTTTTCGTTTAACGAAAACAGCTATAAACCATTATCTGGCCTTACAGACTCAAGTATTGCAATTTTTTCTGCTATTTTGTTGTTTCTGATTCCGACCAAATCAACAAGCAATTCCTTTGTTTTGCAATGGGAGAATTTAAAAGAGTTGCCTTGGGGAATATTAATATTGTTAGGCGGAGGTTTAAGTTTGGCCGCTGCTGTAAAAGCAAATGGTGTAACTGAATTTATTGGCGCACAAGCTACGATTCTTTCTGTGTTACCTCCATTATTAATTCTTTTAATTATTGTAACTGCAGTAGTCTTTTTAACAGAGCTGACATCAAACACTGCAACAACTGCAACACTTGTACCTGTTCTCGCCGCTATTGCCCCTGTTTTAAATATACATCCTTATGTGCTCATTATTCCTGCAGCAATTGCAGCAAGTTGTGCGTTTATGCTTCCTATCGCAACACCTCCTAACGCTATCGTATTTGGATCAGGCCATATCTCTATGCAAGAGATGCGTAAAACAGGTTTTTGGCTAAATTTGTTAAGTATATTAATCCTCACCACTCTAGCGTATGGATTAAGCACTTACTTAATAAAAATACTGGAAGCTTAAAGTAATACTTATTTACTTAACTCCATATTTTTCAGACTGCATATACTTATCCTCCACCCCAATCAAATCATTAAACTCTTCAAAGTTTAATAAATTGTTTTCCATTCCTATTGTGGTTCCATCATTATGAAGCTTGGTATAAATATCACGCATAATTTTACCTGCGGCATATAAACCCGTAAGGGGATAAAGAATGAGGTGAAAACCCATATCAGCGAGTTCATCTTTTTGAAGGACAGGTGTTTTTCCTCCTTCTATCATATTTGCAACATTGGGGTGTGGTGATTCTTTACCTATTCTTTTTAACTGCTCTAAAGAACCAGGTGCTTCTACAAAACTAGCATTTGCACCTATCTCTCGCGCAGCTTTTACCCGTGCGATTGCCTCATCCAAACCTAAAACCGCTTCTGCATCGGTGCGCGCGACAATAAAAAAATCACTAGTACCTCTTGCATCCACTGCAGCCTGGATTTTATATAAGTATTCTTCACGTTCGATTACTTTTTTATTTCGCATATGCCCGCATTTTTTAGGCCACACTTGATCTTCCAAAAAGCATCCCTTGGCGCCAGCATCGATTAATTGTGTAACGGTTCGATGAACATTAAGAGGATTTCCATAGCCAGTATCAGCGTCCACGATTATCGGCATAGAGACACTACTACATATCGCACGTGCTCGATCAACGACTTCAGTTTGTGTGAGCAAACCAAAATCGGGTTCGCCTATTGTGGCTGCTGCAAGCGAATATCCTGATATGAATCCCATAGGAAAGCCTACTTGCTCGGCTATTTTGGCAGAAAGTGTGTCATAGATTCCAGGGAACGCCAAAGCGCCCACTCTATCTAACACGCTCTGAATACTATTATTTGGGACGTTTTTATTAGGCATATTTGTTAGCTTATAGTTTGTTATGTATATTAGTACACTGTATCGGAACTTTCGAGTTATCCATAAATTCTAAGTTAAAATCAGCGTACTATTTGCTTAGTTTGCTAATAATTTTATCCGCTTAAACAACTATGAAACCTAAAATTTCAATTTTGACTATTCGCTTATCTATATTCTTAGCTTTGTTTCTTCTTTGCAGTAGCTCAATAGCATCCGACTGGACAGAAGTAAGAACGCTAGAAGGCAAATTTACAACTTTATCTCAACATTTTGAAAAAGATAAATGGACGCTTGTAATGCTGTGGACAATGGATTGTGGGATTTGTCAGCGCGAATATCCGATTATTTCAGAATTTCATGACAAGCATAAAGACACAAAGGCAAAAGTAATTGGGGTATCTTTAGACGGATATTCTAAACTGGATAAAATTACTGAGCATATTGAAGAAATGCCCATGACTTTTGGTAATCTCATTGGCGAGCTTACGGTTGTTGCATTTAATTATCAAACTGCTACCGAAGAGACGCTGCGTGGAACACCTACCTTTTTAATGTTCAATCCAGATGGATACCTAGTGGGACACAACCCAGGACCCGTTAAGCCTGAAGCACTTGAAGATTTTATATCTCGAAAAAATTAAACTGATTAACTCAATTTCTATCTAAGGCATATTTGACCAATACTTCTAGTTCTATGTATTCTAGAACTGAGCTATGTGTTGCTTTTAAATAAATATTGGGTGCTTTATTCTCTTCCAAAGCTTCAATCCAACGCTGCACACATAAGCACCATTTATCACCCGGTTTTAAACCTGGAAAGTCTGCCTCTGGATAAGGCGTCATTAAATCATTACCTTTTGATTTAGAAAATTCCAAGAACTCTTTTGTAACATTCGCACAAACTGTATGCATTCCTATGTCATGTTCATCGGTATCACAACGCCCATTCCGATAATATCCTGTTAGCAACTCTTCACAACAACTCTGTAAATCCCCACCAAGTACATTTTTTTGCATCCTATTTCCCTTTAGTTTTATTTTTAAAATCTAGCAAATGATAAATTCTTTCGCTGTGCAATCGCAATTCCAAGCAATATTATAATCAATGCAATTATTGCATTAATACCAATCTTTTCATTTAAAAACACAACACCTATCATAACGGCCCATACAGGTATTAAATAATTTATCTGCGATAAAAATGATGGTCCTACTCTCGCAATGACTGCAAAATAAATAATTGTGGCTAAAGCTGTAGGGAAAATACCTAATAAAAATAAAGAAACAAATTCAATACTATTCACTGAAAATTCCCAATCGTAATTTGATAAAAATACGAAGGGCAACATAAGCACGCTGGCGATCAACAGTACAGCACCCGACATCGCAACAAACCCTTCTTTTGGTAGTCGTTTTGCAATTATTGTATTTATTGCATAACTTACAGCTCCACCTAATATTGCTAGCATTGCAAGTAGTCTATCCATATCATTTTCAAAATTTGCTAATGCACTTTGACCAAACAACACAAGTATTCCAATAAACCCTAAAATAAATCCAATAACTTTATTCAGTGATAACTTTTCATCTACAACAAAAAAATGCGCTAAAACAATTGTCGTTAGTGGCATGATGGCCATCAGAATTCCTGCGATGCTGCTATCTACGGTTAGTTGACCCCAGCTAATGAGGTAAAAAGGCAAACAGTTGCCAAAAAAGGCTAACGCTACTAACAAACCTAGACGTCCTTTAATAAACGCAAATGAATCACACCTTAATAATGAAACTAAAACTAAAAAAATAGCAGCAATAGTAATTCTACCTGCTGCAACAACTGCAGGCGGATACTCCTGTACGGAAATTTTGATAAGCATGAATGCACTCCCAAACATAATGACAAGTGCCGCCATGCCAAGCCAGTCTAGTGGCTTTGCATTGTACATTGTAGATTTGAATCCCTAGAGATTAATTAGAAAATGCCTTTAGTAGCGAACTAATACATCATAACTTAATGTAGTTTTTCCTTCAGCAGGAATTTTAACTCTCCACTCTGCAGTACCTGCAGCTACTTTTTTATGTTTATGGCTTTCTTGCTTCATTTTCCAATCACCAGGGATAGGTTCTTGAACTACTACTTCAATTTCTTCGTCCTTAGCATTTTTAAGATCGATTTGAAAGCTTGCTGTATATGCGTAGCTATATTTCCCTATTGCATGAGCTTTCTTGAACTGAGTTTGTTTCTTATCAGCTGTGACATCAAATGCATCACCTAGTTTTAATCTTACTTCTTCATTTTTTGGCGTATGATCAATATGATCTTCACCTATAAACTGCGCATTACCCGATTTGTCGTTTTTATATACGCGCACAACACCTTTGGGTAAAGGAAGGCCCAGATTGGATTTTTTATCGTTTTTGAGTTCTACAAAAACCCCTACTTTCATTTTCTGGCCAATTGATCCATAAGAACTTTGATAATAGTAACTTTGGCCTTTAAGCAAAAATTCTTTATTAACGGGGATTTTAGTTGCACTTAATAATGAAACTTGTTTGCTTTGATTTTCTTTTATAGTGGTGGGGCGTTGTAATGTATACAAGTGGTACTCAAACAAGGCCTCTTCAACCATGTCTGCTTCTGCTGCCATCGACGATTGAGCAAGCCTTTCAAATTTCCTTTTAGCTTCTCTAAAATCATCTTGAACACGATTCACATCACCTGCGACCAATTGTAGCTTTGCATTTTTATACGTAGCACCACTTTGATTATTTAATGTTACCCAACCTGTGAGATCAATAAATTGATCTGATTCGTCAAGTTCAGCTACATAATCCGCTTTCCATGACAATCCACCTGTTAAATAACTGAGCTGTAATTGTTGGGCTTTCGAAGTTGCACTATTAAGTTCCATCACAAGGGTTGGGCGGTCGCGCAAATTGCCTGGAACTTCATCAAATACAACACGCCCTGGAATACCCATTTCAATTCGATCTCCGATTTGTAATACCACACCATTGTTGACACTCAATACCACGGCATTGAGCAATTTTTCTTCGCCCGTCGTGGGATGTGTTTTTACAACCTTGACCTTTTTGCCCACATATTTTTCTAAGAGTTTTTGAGGGGTTAACAAATCAAAATCGAAGTTTTGCTCAATTAAGCGAAAACCATCAGAATAATTTAGACTGCGGAGTAAGGCAGTTTCAGGACGAATTTGAGCACTTACCTCTCGAAAGGCAAGTTTATTAAATCCACTATCTAAGCGAATGGTACGCAAATCTTTCACCAGGGCCAGTTGGTCGTTATAAATCGTGACTGCGACTTCAGTTTGATCCTGTAATGTACTTCGATGCTCAGTCACATGAGTTTTTGCGCTTACCTGACCCAATATCAGGCTTAATAGGAAAGTGATAATGAATACAGACTTGGTTTTGACACGTTTCATATGTAATCCTTTATATTTTGTAGATTTACATACTTAAACGATTGATATAGCCATATGGGTTAAAATAAAGCTAAATAAATTTAAATATGGCAAAGGGAGCCATAACGATATACAAATTTGAGTAAGGAAACCTCTAATTACCTCTCGTAAAAATTTATCTTTTCTATGAATCAGATCTTAATTATCGCTGGAATTATAGGCATTTTGCTGTTCCTAAGATGGCTACGTAAACAGCCGAAGAATAAGCAAGTACAAGCCATTCTAATTTTTGCAGCTATTGTTTTGATTATAATGGCCGCCACAGGAAGACTACACTGGCTATTTGCTATCATCGCAGCTGCAGTAGCAATGTTTCAAAAATTTGCAGGTCTATTGAGATTTCTTCCTTTTCTGCAAAGAATATTTTCTGGTTCTTCTACTGAGAATCCTTCACAGGGGACTAGCAGTAGCGAATATTCCAAAATGACAATTGAGGAAGCCTGTAAAGTGCTAGGCATTGAAAAAGACGCGACTGAAGAAGAAATTATTGAGGCACACCGAAAATTAATTCAAAAAATTCACCCTGATCGTGGCGGTAATGATTATCTCGCTACAAAAATTAATCAGGCAAAAGATTATATGCTGAAAAATTTAAATAAATGATGAAAGGAATATATTAATTATGTTTTGGAAAAAACAATGGAAAAAACTCCAAAACAAAGATGGAAGTGAGAAATATGAAATCCCTGCCTACAGCAAAGATGGCGGGCATATTAAATCACTTGAAAGACAAGGAGGATTAACCACGAGTGCATCATACGGTGGCATGGGTGTTCGTGAATTGCAATTGAGAATGGAGCTTATCGTCGAACCAATTTTATCAAAGCAAAACAGTGTTTTTGAGCCAGCAAAAGAGCTTGCTGTATTTTCTAAGGTTGACCAAGATAGATTTTTAGAGTCTGTAGAAAATATATCTAAAGTTAACATCGAACTAGCTTTTATGTTTTGCCAGTTTGGGCCACTAAGCTTGCGATTAGTAGACGAAGAAAATTGGGGCGATTGGAATAATAAAATCCTAACAGTCTATGACAAAGAAGGATTAGAGACCGCAGTTAATAGAATAAAAAATGTCGAAAACTACATAAAATCATACACACACGCCCCATCAAATGTTGCGTTAAATGAAATTTCAAGAATTTTAGAAAACTTTATAATTGGGCTAAGTGGTAGAAAGCTATCTATTGAAGCCAATGATAGTTTTTACACCGATACTGAACTAATCAGGTTGCCTGATAACATATCTAAATTTGATCGCCAAGAAGATAATTTTGCCGTATACAAAGCCATGGCAGTTCATCAATGGGCGCAAACTTGGTTTGGTACTTGGAGAATGAATATTGATGCCATGGCTAAAACATATCAAGATCCAGATCGTGCACTAAAATTATTTCATAAGTTAGAAACCGTAAGATTAGATGCTTGCATTAAACGTGAATTACCGGGCATTGCTAGAACCATAAAAAACTTATTTGGTGAACCGGATACGGCAAACTTATCAAAGAAATGGCAATTTGCTATCGAAAAAATGCAAGAAAGTGATACGACAGTTCGAGACACTTTTTTTCTTCTAGAAACTGTCTATAAAGAAAATGATTCGCCTGAAGACAGACCATATCAAGGTGAATTAAGGCCTAGAGAAACATGGAAAACTATCAAAGAAAGGACAGATAAAGAAAGAGAATTATTTAAAGATAAACTCGCCGAGCTAAAAAATGAAATGCAACAAAAATCCACAGAGCCTTCCATAGATAATGATGTAGCTGAAAATGATGAAGGCTTTACTATAGAAATAAATGAAGATGATTCCATGTCAGATAACTTTAGCGTCGAACTACGTTTTGAGGATGAAGTAATTGAACCTCCAGAAGAGTTACAGGAGCTATTACGATCAATTATGCAAGACCTTGGAGAAATTCCTGATGAATATTTAATACCAAACACTTATGAAGTCGATGAAATAGAAGACGAGAGTAACGATGAGAATTTATCCTCTACAATAGAAAATGAAGAAAATTTTTATGTGTACGATGAATGGGACCATTCAAGACAAAAATATAGGAAAGAATGGTGCTACTTAAAAGAATTAGAAATTAAACCTATTTACGACAACTTTGCTGATTCAACTATACATAAACATCGAAATTTACTAAAACATTTACGTAGTACTTTTGAAGCTCTTCGTGAGGATGATAAACGTTTAAAAAGACAGCCATATGGTGATGACATTGATTTAGATGCTGTCATAGAGTCGTATACAGATATTAAAAAAGGACTCGAAGCCTCACAAAATCTTTTTACTAAATCCAGAAAGATTGATCGAAATATAGCGGTAATGTTTATGATTGATATGAGTGGATCAACTGCAGGTTGGATAAATGAAATGGAACGTGAGGCTTTAGTTTTATTATGTGAATCGTTACAACTGTTAGGCGACCGTTACGCAATTTATGGTTTTTCCGGGATTACACATGAGCGTTGCGAGCTATATGTCATTAAAGAGTTAGATGAAGTATATGACAATCAAGTCAAAGCACGTATCAGTGGTATCCAACCACAAGACTATACTCGCATGGGTGCTGCCATCCGGCATTTAACAAAAAAACTTCATCAAGTTGAAGCACGCACAAAATTACTCATAACACTTTCTGATGGACGACCCGATGACAAAGATGGATATCGTGGGCCATATGGAATTGAAGACACAAGACGCGCTTTAATAGAAGCAAAGTTTTTGGGTATACATCCTTTTTGCATAACAATTGATGAAGAAGCAATGGATTATTTACAACATATGTATGGCGCAGTTAACTTTGCGGTAATTGATCATGTTGATAAATTGCCCTATAAAGTATCTGATATCTATCGGCGTATCACAGTTTAACTAATTTAGCATGCAAAATAGTAAACGGCTGGATGCTGTTCAATCCCCTATTATCCCTTACATAGGTGAAATAAGTCGTAATAACCCGAACACAATTTCATTTGGACAGGGTGTTGCGTTTTATGGGCCTCCCAAGCAAGCATTTGAACATGTGCAAAAACATCTCGGTGATGATTCGATTAATCGTTATGGACCTGTTGAGGGAATTCCTGAGCTTCAACAAGCACTCACTAAGAAATTGAGCTCGGTTAATAAAATTATTATTAACGATAAAAATGCGGTAGTCGTAACCGCCGGTTCTAACATGGCTTTTAATACTGCCATTCTTGCTGTTACGGATCCTGGTGATGAAGTTATTTTAACTCTTCCTTATTATTTCAATCATGAAATGTCTCTGGTGATGGAACGCTGTGTTCCCGTATTGATTCCAAGTCAAGAAAATTTTCACCTAGACATTAATAAAATCGAAGCTGCCATTACTGAAAAAACTAAAGCCATCGTATCGATCAGCCCAAATAACCCAAGCGGAGCTGTCTACTCGAAAGAAGAATTAATTGAGATAAATACTCTGTGTAAGCATCATGGTATTTATCATATTAATGATGAAGCTTATGAAGACTTTTATTACGGGGATCACCTACATTTCTCACCTGCCTCCATAACAGATACAGATTCGCATACAATTTCATTATTCTCATTCTCTAAAGGCTATGGATTCGCTGGCTGGCGTATTGGCTACATGGTTATTCCTGTGAATTTACTCGCTGCCGTAAAGAAAATTCAAGATACAATATTAATTTCCCCTCCTATCATCTCTCAATATGCTGCAATTGGTGCTTTAAGTGCCGAGACTTCTTTTCTCAAAGATAAACGCGAAGCCATGTCTGTAAAACGCGATTTGGTGATTAATAAAATGCTCAATTTAAGAAATTTAAATAAGCAACCCACTTCTGAAGGGGCTTTCTACACACTCTTAAGTGTAGATTCTAATCAAAGTGACATGCAGCTTGCGAAGCAATTAATTGAAAAATACAAAGTAGCTACTATACCTGGTACAGCTTTTGGAATTGAATCGGGTTGTTATTTGCGATTGTCTTACGGTGCTCTTTTAGAGAATGAAATAAATGAAGGCCTCGATAGACTTATTCAAGGCCTTACTGAATTAGTCTGATTCGGGCACTAGCGATGAGTGATGGTCAATAATTTTGAATTCTCCATTATCTCCCCTATAAAATACAAATGAAAAGCGTGCAGGACATTTCACTAATTCATCACTTTGATACGAAAATTCGTACTCTCCAGAATATATCGCAGCTTGACCAAAACTTCTTACATTAGGGGTACCAAATTTCACTTTTATATTTTGCATTAAAAACAAAGTTTCAAAATATTTACGAATCAATTTACGATTGTCACGTATTACTTCTGAAAAAGTTCCCCACAATACGGCATTTTCTGCATACAAATTAACAATACCATCAAGGTCGCCATTATTTAAACAAGTCTCCCATTTTCGGAGCAGGCTTTCACTCATTGTAGAAATTACCTACCCTTAAATATCGAACCCATTATTCCACGTATAATAGATTGACCTAATCTGGATGTTACAACTTTTGTAGCACTCTTAATTACAGTTTGTGTAGTTGTTTCGCTTCTCGAACGCGATTTACGTTTACTTGTCGAACGTTTAGGTTTATGTGCTTTGTATTCTCTTTCTTTATCAACTTGTTTTTCAGATTTTTTAGCGGCTTCTTCTGTTCGTGCTTTCAATTTTTCAGCCGCACTTTCACGATCTACGCGCTTATCGTAAACGTCTCTAATCGGGCTCTTACCAAATACTTCTTTACGTTCAGGCTTGGTCGCTGGACCCATTCGAGATTCTGGAGGACGAATTTTCGTCTGCTGCACTATCGTAGGAACGCCATCAGGGTCTAAAACCGAAACTAAAGCCTCACCAACACCTAATTCAGTAATTACTTTTTCTGTATTTAAATCTGGGTTCTCTCTAAAAGTCGTAGCAGCAGCTTTTACTGCTTTTTTGTCGCGAGGAGTATAGGCACGCAATGCATGTTGAATACGATTTCCCAGTTGCCCCAACACTTCGTCTGGTACATCTATTGGGTTTTGAGTAACGAAATACACGCCCACGCCCTTGGAACGAATGAGCCTCACAACCTGCTCTACTTTTTGTATTAAAGCTTTGGGGGCATCGTTAAACAATAAATGCGCTTCATCAAAGAAAAATACCAACTTGGGTTTGTCTGGATCCCCCACTTCTGGAAGCTCTTCAAATAATTCTGACAGCAGCCATAGCAGGAATGTTGAATAAAGACGTGGATTTTGCATCAATTCATCTGCAGCAAATAAATTGATATAACCGTGCCCTTCCTCAGTCGTTCGCATCAGATCTTTTAATTCCAAAGCAGGCTCACCAAAAAAGTTCTTTGCGCCTTGTTGCTCGAGAACCAACAATCGGCGTTGTATTGCCCCTATCGATTGTTTGCTGACATTACCGTAGTCCACAGTAAGCGCGGATGCATTCTCGCCAACATGATTAAGAATAGCCCGCAAATCCTTGAAATCAAGCAGTAATAATCCTTGATCGTCAGCCAATTTAAAGGCAATGTTCAGCACACCTTCTTGGGTATCGTTTAAATCTAAGAGACGCGACAGGAGTAATGGCCCCATTTCAGATATTGTGGTGCGAACCGGGTGACCTTGCTTGCCAAAGATATCCCAAAATATGGTCGGAAACCCTCGAGGCGTATAACCCTCAACACCCGTTTTTGAAGCCCGCTCTACAAGCTTAGGTTTCTCTTCAATCGCTTGACTGATACCACTTAAATCGCCTTTTATGTCGGCTGCAAATACTGGCACACCGGCTTGAGAAAAGCCTTCTGCTAGAATCTGTAAGGTAACGGTTTTACCTGTTCCGGTTGCCCCTGCTATTAAACCATGCCGATTAGCACGCGAAAGATAAAGACGCTGTACAGCACCGCTCTTACCAATAACGATCGTATTTTCAGTAATCAAAGGATTTTTCTATTATTTTTATGGTCTTTATACTTATAAGCAAAGAAGCGCCGTCAAGATGCTTGCATACCCAGTTTATCGTATTTGGGTAGCCCTTTATGCCGCTTTAACCTCAAAAGCATAGCAAGTTAAATATAGTCCTTACAATCAATTGCTTACAACTATATACTCAATAAATTAGGGCAAAATATCAAAATACATCACTTAACTAATATAATTTGGAGTATAAAATTTAATCTATATTAATCATCAATAAAGACTCGCTTTATCACTCGAATATCTTGTTGTCTGAATCGCATAACAAAAACGCTAACTCTTAAATATTATTTTGAAAAAACTAGTACACAAACCAACTCTGCTAAGCATAGCTGTAATTTTTTTATGCATCATCAGCAATATAAGCTATAGCAATGTAAATGATGTTCTTGCACCGGAGAAACAACATAATCGTGCAACTAAGCTCATTGCTCATTTTTTAGATAAATATCATTATAAAGAATTCGATATTAATAACGCGCTTTCAAGCGAAATACTCAATGCTTATCTTGAAGCACTAGATCCCAATCGAAGTTATTTTTACCAAAAAGATATAAATAGTTTTCAAATTTTCCGGTTCAAACTTGATGAGGCAATATTAAAATCTGAACTGAGCGCACCATTTCAAATGTTCCGCTTATATCAAGCGCGCGTAGAAGAGCGTGTATTATTTGCTTTAGAGCTCTTAGACACTAAATTTAATTTTAAGATTGATGAAGAACTGATTATTGATCGTTCCAACTCATCCTGGGCGACTAATACTAATGATTTAAATGAAATATGGCGTAAACGTGTTAAAAATGATGTCCTCACTTTAAAGCTTGCAAATAAGAAACCTGCTGAAATTAAGGAAACACTTGAAAAACGATACAAAGGTATCGCTAAGCGAAGCACGCAAGTAGATGCAGAAGATGTTTATCAAATATTTATTAATGCTTTTGCTAGCACCTTGGAACCACACACTAATTATTTGTCACCAAGAACATCTGAAAACTTTGAAATTCGCATGAGTCTCTCGCTTGAGGGCATTGGAGCACTTTTACGTACAGATGGAGAATATACTGTAGTAGAAAAAGTTATTCCTGGTGGTCCAGCAGACTTAAGTGATCTACTACATGGTTCGGATAGAATCGTAGGTATATCTCAAGAGGGCGAAAAAGAATTTAAAGATGTCGTTGGTTGGCGCTTAGAAGAAGTCGTAGCACTGATTCGTGGTGCTAAAGGGACTAAGGTAAATTTACAAATACTACCGGGTGACGAAGGCACAGCCGCAAAAATCAAAGAAATTCAAATCACCCGAGATAAAATTAAATTAGAAGAACAAGCTGCCAAAAGCGAAATCATAGAAATAGAAGAAGATTCTTTAAAATATAAAGTTGGCATAATAGATGTACCAACTTTCTACATAGATTTTGCTGCCTATCAGCGTGGCGACAAGGATTACCGCAGCACAACCCGAGATGTAGATAACCTCATTGCTGACCTTAAAGAACAAAAGATCGATGCACTTATTCTCGATTTGCGTGGTAATGGCGGTGGTTCACTTACTGAAGCAACTCAGCTTGCTGGTTTATTCATTGATGAAGGTCCTATTGTTCAAGTTCAGGATTCCAGTGGGCACATCGAAGTTCACCGTGACCGTGATCCAAAAATTTCCTACTATGGCCCTTTAGTGGTTTTAGTAGACCGTTATAGCGCATCTGCATCTGAAATTGTTGCCAGCGCTATTCAAGATTACCACCGTGGTATCGTCGTAGGCGAAACTACTTTTGGTAAAGGAACGGTACAGCAACTGGTTGACTTGAATAACTTTAGTACCAGTGATGATGAAAAACTCGGTCAATTGAAGGCCACAATCGCCCAATACTTTCGAATTAACGGTAGCAGCACTCAACACAGTGGTGTAATTCCAGATATAGACTTCCACACACTTTTTGAAGATGAAGACTATGGTGAACGCGCATTAAAAAATGCTTTGCCTTCAAATACTATCGCACCTGTAAAACACCACTACGGTGACATAGATGAAAGGATCATTACACAAACAAATGAGATGCATAAGAATCGAGCTTACTCGGATGAAAAATTTAACTCTCTTATCGAAATGTTCCAGCTTGACTATGATGTAAGAAACCAAAAAACTATTTCTTTATTAGAATCTACCCGAAAAGCGGAATATCAACGCGTTGAATCAACTCGCTCAGAATATGAAATATTACTAAAAGATACTGAAGAAAACCTAAACAAACTAGATGACGACGAAGCTTTCATAGATGTGCTCTTGGACGAGACCGCACATATAGCAACAGATCTTGTCAAGCTACTAAAAGAACAGAATTCTAGTTCCTTTGTTTATAGGAACTATTAAGTAAGTAAAAACAAGTACGAATATGAGATGCATCATCCATGATGCAGTAGATTAAAGTTAAGCGATTTCAAAGTACAAACATAAGATTGTCAGTCATCAAATCTAGTAGTCGCAAGTAGTTCTCCCATTACTGTAAATTGTATTTCCATACTCGTCAGTATATGAAGTAACCCCATCACTGTAATTTGTTATACCAGATTCGTCTGAATAATACATCAGTCCATTACTAATGGTAAGTAACTCCATTTTCATCTGTATAACCCGTAATACCATCGTTGCAAGTTACTGTGTTGTCAGGAGCGGCATAACAACCTGTGATCTCAGAGAATACTTCAGCAGAAAAAATCATCGGGAGAATGAAAATTGTTACTGTCATAAAACTCTCTATTGATGTTCGCATTAGGTCGTTATCAGTCATGATTACTAGTTTTATTTATTAAAAACCTTCTAAAAGACTCCATTATTACCAGAGTTACTCCTAATATCACTATCACAGGGATGTAGCTTTCTTTTGGATTTAAAATCCAAGCAATTATTAATATCACCTCAATACAAAGTAATCCTAGATTAAATATTGCAAACAATTAAATATATCTTCTTGAAATTAAAACAAACAACAATATTAGAAATAGATTTGCTATAAAGCATATGTCCATTTTAGACCAATAATATCCCTATATAAAAATCTCTGACACTTCCATGCAAACTAAACAACGGAAAAAATACTAAATATAAATCGAATAAATAATATATTCGATATAATCGAATAACTTCTCAAACAAATACGAATTGTGGACTAGCAAATTATTTATTAATGTCGAACCATATTAAAATCATATAGTTTCTATGTTCGACTATTAGCAATAGTTTAGTTGTTTATAATATCTATAGAATAGTATACGTGTATATACAAGAGTTTATTTCTAGCTTCATAATATTATTTGTAATTACTTTTTGTGCACTATTTATCACAAGATTACTTATTAAAAGAATATTATCAAACGAATGATTTCCGCTTTTTCTCCATAGCGGACATTATATATAAGATTGAATAACTTTAATCTGTTGCATCATCCTCGATGCATATGCAATTCGCACTTCCCTGTGCTCACCACTCATCGTGAAAACTTACATCAATATTATTCATGTTTAACATAAATAAAAATTTATCATTCCAAGTGTCTGTAAATTCAAACCCTTTGGATAATATAAAGTGTTAATGCTTAGCTTTTAAGCACTCCAGCCGCTTAAGATGTTAACACCGCTCTGTTAAAGGGAGTTAACAATGTTAAAGACTTCGAGTGTCTTCTTAGTTTTATGCTTTATTTTTGCCATCCCTAATCCAGCTCTTTCAGAAGAGCGTCCTGAAATTAATCGATTTTGTATGTGGAAAGCGAGCGCAGCACAAGTAATTGCCATGAATCGAGATATTGGTCTAGATGAAACAGAGATTATTGCTCAATATCTAAAACAAGAAGCCGATTATAATGAGCAATTAATTGTTTTGAGCTTAATCGATAGAATTTATGGTACTTATGAGTTTGTCACGCATGACACGATATATTCACAAACGAACAAAACTTGTTTACGCGATTTTTATATTGATAAAACTCAAGAAGTTTTTTTATCGCAAAATACTGGTAAATGACATTATTTATGTCAATTGCCCAAAAATTCTGAATCCAGCTACGTAGGTTCCAATTGCAGAACCTAACGAACTCAGCACGAAAATTAATAATATTCGTGCGACTCTGTTTTTACGCCAACCCAACGCAGTTGAAGTGTCTTTGCGTAAATCGCTGAAATCACTCACGGTTGGCTTTCGTATAAATAACTCCATTGCAGCAGTAACCATACCCGCACCAATGGTTGGATTTAGTGAAGTGATCGGAGCTGCAATAAATGCAGTAATTATCGTCAACAAATGCGCACCCGCAATTGTTGCACCTAAGGCTGATAAACTGCCATTAATAATTACCCACTGCCAAACTAAACTCCAACCTAATTCAGGGCCTTTTTGAAAACCTAAATAAAAACCAAATAGAATTAAGGCAACAATTATCCAAGGGAGAAATTTAAGCCATGATCTTTTTTTTGGAATAATATCTAATTCTGCGATTACGTCGTCTACTTTCATGGTATCTACTTGTGCGGCATATTCTTCTAGATACTTCGTCATCCCTTTTACATGCCCTGCACCTACAATTGCTAACAAGTCTTTGCCAGAATTTTTTTGAAGCACTTTTAGCAATTTTGCAGCCATATATCGATCGCGCTCATCTATCAAAGGAACAAACAAATCATTCGCATCTTCAGAAAATTGAGCAAAAGTAGTTTCTAACAAATCTCCACTTTTTAACTTTTCAATTTCTTCTTCTGAAACCGTCTCGCGAGAAACAACGCTCGTAAATAGTCCTGAAATTATATAAAGTCGTTTCCAAAAAGGTACATTGTGATAAACACGTTTAAGTGTTGTACCCACCTCTCGATCAATAAGTTCTAGAGGCAAATTCTGCTCATCTGCATGCTTAATTGCAGTTTTCATCTCCAAACCAGGTTCAATTCCCAGTTGTTCAGCCATACGCTGTTGATAAGATCCAAGCGCTAAGCTTGCAGTAACCATGCTTGCTTTTCCATTGCGAATTACTTCGAACAAATCCATTTTTGCCAATGCATTAGGATCTGTCATGGTATTAAACCTGCTTTGACAAAGTTCAATACACACAATATCAAACTCGCCAGACTGAATAAGTTGCTGCGTTTTTTCAGCACTTGCGCGCGAGACATGTGCTGTGCCTAATATAGTAAGCTTGCTCTCACCAAAAGAGAGCGATTGAATAGGTTCTTCCACGACTTGAATTAATTAAAGAAATTGTAAATGTAATCGAAAGGCTGTATATCTTTATGCTTCATCATACTCATTATATTTTTTAGAACTACCTTTCACCTTCTCAACTGGATAACGCTTTTCATTGAGTTCCATTTTACGTTTCGTGATCTCCATTAAATCAATATTGAGTTGATCAGATAAACGTAGTAAAAAAATGAATATGTCTGCCATTTCAAATGCCACTGCTGCATGACGTTGAGGCTCGAGCTCATAACTATCTTTCTCGCTCATCCATTGAAAATGTTCTAGTAATTCAGACGCTTCTACTGATAAAGCCATAGAAAGGTTTTTTGGGCAATGAAATTGTTCCCAGTCTCTAACTTGAGCGAATTCTTTTAATTTTAGTTTTAATTCCTCAATTGCCGGTTCACTCATATCTATTTATTCCTGACTTTTGCAATCTCAGTTACTGAATTTGTTGTTTTACTATCAAGCTCATTAGCATCTGAAATGTCTGATGATTTAACAATATCTCGGATTGTTTTACTCCCAAGTAATTCTTCTAAGTTTGTATCCATATCTTTAATGAGTCTGGTTATTTGGGAGTGATTTTGATTCTGCATTGATTTCAAATGGCTATTTGGACCAGGCTCCCTAACCGTATCAATAACAGATTTTAAACTAAGCTCTTCGAGAGGTCTGGCAGGCGTGTATGCCAAAATATCTGACTCAGCTTTCACCAATAATCCATGCTCTTCAAACAAACTTAACTGCTCTTCTATTGACTGCTTAGGAAACTTTAAATCACATACTATGTTATCAATATCTATAGAAGATTGATTATTATAAAAACGCTTGCCGATCACTGTCATAACCTGTAATGCCAGCTCCTCTTTTTGCCGATTGGTTAAGCTAAGGTCGTGTGAATTAATATATAGGTATTCCGGGTGTTGCTTATAAAAAGCAACACTTGATCCAATGAGCAATATCAACCAACTCCACCATAACCAAATCATAAATACAAACAAAAAGGCAAAACTTGAATAGATAGCCGTGTAACTGGTTGACATTGATGCAGAAATAAATGTTGCAAATACCCAACCAACGGTTTGCCATAAAATCCCGGCAACGATCCCACCTATCAATGCAGGTATAAATCTAACTCTTGTATTGGGTGTAAATAAATACGCCGCTGTAAATGCTGCGATTATCATAAGATATGGAAGCAAGCGCGTTGCGAAACTTAACAACGTACCAAATGGTTCCACTGCCAAAATTGCTTGCGCCACGTTTGAGTTCATGGCGGTACCTGTAACGGCTAATGCACCAAATACCAAAAAAAACCCAAACATTATGACGACATAATTACCAAGTCTTCGAATTAATGAACCTGTTTGTTTTATTCTCCAGGTATAGTTGAACGAAAACTCAATTTTTTTAATTAGTCGGGCAATTACATAAAATAATACTAACAATCCCAAAATCCCCAACGCGCCTACTTTGATGTTGTTTACAAAGCCCATTATCTGCTGCGCAATTTCTTCACCTTGCGCACCAAGTGGTGCGAGATATTGTAGCAACATGGGCTCCATTTGATTATGCATACCAAATGCTTTCATCATTGCAAAACTTACTGCAATAAGGGGTACGATAGAAAGCATAGTCGTAAACACTAAACTCATCGCGCGCAGATTTAATTGACCATCTAAAAAATCAATCATCAAGATATACACAAAGCGTACGAT
The DNA here is from genome assembly GCA_028279275.1 of Gammaproteobacteria bacterium. Classification (GTDB taxonomy): domain Bacteria; phylum Pseudomonadota; class Gammaproteobacteria; order UBA4575; family UBA4575; genus JABDMD01. Next base: position 170,013 of record JANQOB010000006.1, read on the forward strand.
GCTTAAAAGCGCAGCCTGCAACCATGGAAGTGAGTTGATATCTGTATTCCAGATTTTGTTGGTTATTTTTTCTTGAATGGGCAGCATAAGTTCGGGTATGTGAGCTTTTATTCGAGTATGAATTGTAGCAGATACCTAGATATCCCCTAGAAATCAATCATTCATCGATAATTAGACAAATGATTGTTATTGATGGCATGTTTTGAGGCTATTGATAGTAATAGCGCCTATCTGGCCCTAACTAGATGAAGCGAGATTGTAATGAAAAGTGGAAATTTCTTATCAATTTATTTCTGAACCCAATTACCCGAACCGTCCTGATACCAAGTGCCTGCTGCAACTTCTTCGATCCACACACGCGCAAAAGTCGAACGGATATCCGCTTCCCACTCAGGGTGATTATTCGCACGAGCGATCTCGGCATACAGGGCCCCACGTTCTCTATTCTCATCCGCAACTAATTTTTTTACCTGATTTCGATCTTTGAGTGCAATAACAGACTGATCTCTAATTTGCACATTTGCATTAGAGGTTAAACCTACAGCTCCACTTGCATAATAAGGTTTTAATGCGACCGCTCGTTTTTTCAAGCTTGCACGCAATGCGCCAATCGCAGGAGTGTTAATATTTATATCTGCTTCTGCATGTGCTGGAGAAATAAGAACATTTAAAAATGTACCTGCAACCAAGTAAGTTAAATTACCAATACTTTCAATATTACTTTGTTCGTTTGAAGTTTCTTGCTTATCATTTGAAATGTCAGCTTCTTCTTCATTCAATACATCGCGAACAATAATTCTTGCAGCGTCCTCTGCAGCTGCTGCTGGAAAATATATATTAATCGTTACACATGCTGACAACATCAACCCAAATAGAAAACTACTTATTATCGACTTATGCTTCATTGTCTTTCCACCCTGTATGATCCACTCATGAATTTGACATATTTTATGAATATTAAGTTCCTAGTTATTATCTATCCATATTTATATTAATTTACAATAACTTCCTTAGTGCTTATTACACGCTTAAGTCGTGCGGTTAACACAGACCAAGATACTTCTTCCGTAAATCCAACGATATCAATACGTGGTATACCGCTGCCCTTGACGATATAAAAACCTTGTTGATTTGAAGTACCGAACTCCTCTACTCCACGCATTTTACAAATATTATTATTTAAGCTACACCCTAAACCTAGTTTATCGTAACCAAAACTATCAAAAAATTTAAGAAAACTCTTTGACAGAACATTTGATGCACCGTTTCCGACTTGAGTAAGATTATCTACTGCCGTTTGACTGATCCGATGACGTGAATTGTCATTTTCGGGTGTGCCAAACCATGCATCAAATTTTACGGGTGCCCAACTAACAAACTCTAGATCATTAATCATGCCACTCACCCTTCCGGTTATTTCGCCAAATGAAAATGTTTCGGTCAATGAGCTTAAATCCAAATTGTTTAGCTGAATGTCTGCATACAATTTTGGTGTTATACCGAATATGTCATTTGCTTTTAAATTATGAATTGTTGTGGTTCCCCCAAATCCTCTAACTAACAAAGCCCCACCCACTTCAATATCACCTTTCTTATAAAGAACCTTAGGAGCATAACCGGCTAAATTGCCATTCATTTCGGGCCAACCTAAAGCGGTAGATAGTTTTGCCATAGATACTGGAGTAAGACTGATGTCCATCGTTGCAAACTGATCGTTTTTACCAGGCTGGTTAATTTCAAACGATTCGATGTTTATAGAACCATCAAATAACGGCACTTCTACCGACTTTGAAAGCTCTAGAGATTGCCCGTGATTTACAAATGAAAACGAACTGGAACCCAATTTTAATTTATATAATTCAACTAAATCGAAACTCAAAGAATAATTTTGATTTGTGTAAATTTCACCCCATCCAACATCTCCATTCAGATTAGTAACAGAAAACCGTTTCTGGTTATCTGCCAGTGACAAATTATTTAAACTTAAGCTTCCTTGTGTGACTTTGAAATTATCTATGAGCACATGCCCGGATAATCGCCCTTTGGTAGCAAGATTCGCAGCATTCGTTTCAAGCAAAAAAGGTTGAATATAAAAATCATAAACTTTTGGAAATAAAGCATAGTTGATCTTTGCCTGAATTGGGCTAATTATTTCTTTTTTTTCGTAGTCAATTATTGTTGTAAACCCCACATGCATAGAATTTTGATCTTCAAAATTAAAATCTGATAACTCAACTTGTTTAGATCCAATCTCCCAATTTATATTTCCAAATAAATCCTTCGAGTTCTCGTTAGCATCTATAAATATGGGATCAAAATATAACTGGCCATTAAAGACAGTTGAGTCTAATTTTGTTCTCCAAGTATCACCGTCTCGCTGACTAATAAAAGTTAGACTATAGGCAGCATTTTCACCAACTATAGTACTTTCCTCATTTGAGAAGCTGATATTTCTAAGCAACATATTTCCATCTATGCTGGTTAATGAATTATGCTTTCCAGATAATTTAATAGTGCTCTTAACAGAACCCGAAGATATAATTTTTGGAAATGCAGGTAATTGGTCTTGTAATTCAGCAAGTGAAATACCATCACTGCTCAGCGTAGCCAACCAACCATCCGCATTCATTTCAGCGTCTAATGTTGCAGTTCCTCCAGCTAATGAAAATTCGTCCAACTTAAAATGTAAATTGCCACTTTCTTTTCGGCTGAATTTAAGTTTGGCTTTTTTAGCACTTACGAGCGAGTCACTGAATGATAATTCACCATCATCACAAGCAATTTCTAGCTTTGAAATAATGCCACTTCGGCACTGCAAAATTATGCCCTCAATATCGCCGTATCCTTCTGGCAATTTGACCGAACCTATCTGTATAGAATAAGAGGAGTTGTTAAGTGAAGAATCTAATTTTAGAGCAACATCTTTTAGCTGAAATCCATACCCAGTGATTGTTTCAATGTTGATTGATGTCTCAACATTGTTAATTTTTGCGACGCTGTTTATTGATACGCAGCATAAAAATATAGTTACAAAATAAAGTTTATGATGAGCACGTCGCACATTTAGGGTCTTTTTTTATTTTGACACTACGCCACTCCATATTAAGTACATCTACTAGAAAGAGTTTGTTTGAAAGTGTTTGACCAATATTTATTATGAGCTTTATTACCTCAGTGGCTTGTATACTGCCAATTAGTCCAGTAACCGAGCCAAGGATTCCTGTTTCTGAACAACTTTCTTCCAGCTCACCCGAATTTGATTCTATATTTGGAAACAAACATTGATAACATGCACTATCATCTTGCATGTTAAATACAGCTACTTGTCCTTCAAAACGAATCGCGGCACCGGTCACTAATGCTTTTTTATGCTTAACGCAGGCAGCATTGATTGCAAATCGCGATTCAAAGTTATCAGTAGCATCTACCACAACATCTGTTCTTAGTACTTCTTTTGCAAGCTTTTCGTTAGTTAATACCTCAGCGATAGTACGCACCGATACTTGCGCATTAAGCGATCGCAACATTTGTTGCGCAGAATCAACTTTATTTTTACCTATATCATCAGTTCCATGAAGAATCTGTCTTTGTAGGTTGGATAAATCAACAATGTCAGGGTCTACAATAGTCAGCTCTCCTATGCCACTAGCTGCCAAATACATACTAACAGGAGAACCTAATCCACCAGCGCCGAATACTAATACTTTTGAATTAAGTAGCTTTTGCTGCCCATTAATATCAATTTGCGGCAACATAATTTGACGGTTATAGCGTAACAACTCGTTATCACTTAACTCCATCTTTAACTTACCTATTCACCTTTGCGTCTTTTCTCCGCTTCAGCAAAAGCGGCTAACTGTTCCGGTGTAGCTTCTTTCTGATATTTATCTTTCCATTCAGAATACGGCATACCATAGACAATTTCTCTCGCCTGCTCATAATCCATTGCAATGTTTTTTTCTTCCGCTGCTGCCACATACCATTTAGACAAGCAATTTCTACAAAAATCTGCCAAATTCATCAAATCAATATTTTGAACTTCGGTCTTGGCCTGTAAATGTTCAACTAACCTTCTGTATACAGCTGCTTCAATTTCCAACCGTTGCTGGTCATTCATTTCATTACTCACAATAATTCCTCAAAGTAGTAAATTTGCAATATTATATTTATATTTTCCCACAATACTTAAAACAATCAGCTTTAATTTTTGCCATACTATTTAAATGACTACTATTTATAATGAAAATGTAACGGGTGTGATTCTAGCCGGCGGTAAAGCTAGACGCATGGGGGGTTGCGATAAAGGATTAATAGAAATCAACAATCAGGCAATGATTCAATATGTAATTGATATACTTAAACCCCAGGTAGCAGATATCTTGATCAATGCTAATCGTAATGTGAAGAGATATGAAGAATTCGGCTATAGTGTAATCTCCGACCAACTAGAAGATTTTCAAGGTCCGCTTGCTGGTATTGCCACAGCAATGACTAACGCGAAAACAGAATATATATGCACATGTCCTTGCGATGGACCACTGATCGCTCAAGACCTGGTAAAACGATTATTTTCTGCATTTGAAAATGAAGATACAGAAATTGCAGTTGCACATGATGGAAAGCGAATGCAACCTGTATATGCTCTAATGGCCTGTAGTTTACATACAAGCTTGATGAATTACCTTGAGAATGGAGAACGTAAAATTGACCGTTGGTTCACTCAGAATAACTGTGTAGAAATTGACTTTAGCGACAAGCAAGATTGCTTTATTAATATCAATACACCTGAAGACCAAACCATTATTTCTAAAAAACTTTCAAATTAGTATGCAGCAAATTTCATATTCCAGACCCGTTATTGGTCTTTCTGCCTATAGTGGTTCAGGGAAAACAACATTACTTGGAAAACTCATTCCTATATTCAACAATCATCAGCTCAGAGTAGCTGTAATTAAACATGCACATCATTCATTTGATATTGATCATCCTGAAAAAGACAGTTACAAAATTCGAAAAGCAGGTGCTCAACAAATATTAATTTCATCTCAAAAACGTTGGGCAATGATTCATGAACTAGAAGACAATCAAGCTGAGCTAAAATTAGAAGATGCTTTACAAAAAATAGATGCTGAAAATATAGATTTTGTAATTGTTGAGGGCTTCAAAGCGGCTGCAATTCCCAAAATTGAAATCCACCGTCCAGCTTTAGGCAAACCACTAATCTCATCTGATGATCCACATGTTATTGCGATTGCTACAGATGATGCTGATTCGATCGACAGCAAGCTTCCTTTGTTGGATCTTAATCAACCTGAAGTGATTGCGGGATATATTGAAAAATTTGTTAACAGTAATTAAGTACATATTTTGTTCATTCCTTGGCCAAATATAAGATCTCTCTCCACTGGCCAGTTAAAAAAATGCTATAATTTGCTTATATTTAGGCACGTTAGTGCAGAGAATAACAACAATGTATTGATATGTAGCTCATGAAATATCAATTAGTTACATATACTTTTTAATCTTAAACATTACAAAATTAGTTAGCTGATTATCCATTAATTTGGGTAGCGCCCAGTTTTGGATGCAAATTAACTAATTAGACCTACTAGGAGAAGGCAACATGGCAGATCGTACCGTCACAGTAACCGACAATACGACAGGGAAAAAAGTCGACTTAGCGATTCATGATGGCACTAACGGCCCAAGCGTTATAGATATTGGCAAACTTTATAAGGAGCTAGGATATTTCACGTTTGATCCTGGTTTTGTCTCAACGGGTAGTTGTAATAGCACCATTACATTCATTGATGGTGATATCGGTCTTCTTCGATATCGTGGTTATCCAATTGAACAACTCGCTGAGAAAAGCACTTTCTTAGAAGTATGCTACCTGCTGCTAAATGGAGAGCTACCTACTCAAGCTGAGTTTGATAGTTTTGAATCCAGATTGCGTGTGCATACTTTACTGGATGAAAAGATGCGCCGCTTTTATCTTGGCTTTCATAATGACGCGCACCCTATGGCCATGATGGTAGCCACTGTAGGTGCATTATCTGCATTCTATCATGATCATATTGATGTACATGATGCTGAATCACGGCAAATAGCTGCAAATCGCTTAATTGCAAAAATGCCTACTATGGCTGCATGGGTACACAAATATTCAATCGGCCAACCATTCATTTATCCAGATAATAATTTGGATTATGTATCAAACTTCTTACACATGATGTTTGGTTTACCCACGATGGATTACAAGCCAAGTCCAACGTTTGTAAGAGCAATGGATGTAATCTTAATTTTACATGCCGACCATGAACAGAATGCCTCTACATCTACGGTTAGGCTGGCAGGTAGTTCTGGTGCCAACCCATATGCAGCACTTTCGGCAGGAATTAGTTCGCTTTGGGGACCAGCACATGGTGGTGCAAATGAAGCTGTTATTCGCATGCTTGAAGACATTGTTCAATCTGATAATGATGTTGCGTACTACATTGATCGCGCAAAAGATAAAGATTCGCCTTTCCGTCTAATGGGATTTGGACACCGCGTATATAAAAACTATGATCCGCGTGCAAAAATTATTCGTGAAGTTTGTCACGAGTTATTAGGTGAATTGGGTGACGACAATCCAAACAAGCCACTATTTGATACGGCAATGGAGCTTGAAAAAATCGCTCTGGAAGATGATTACTTTGTTGAACGTAAGCTTTATCCAAATGTAGATTTCTACTCTGGAATAATTTTGCGTGCTATGGGCATTCCTATGGAGATGTTTACTGTAATTTTTGCTTTAGCAAGAACAGTGGGCTGGATTTCGCATTGGAAAGAACATATGAGTGATCCTGCTGCAAAGATTGGCCGCCCACGTCAATTGTATACGGGCTCAGACGAAAGAGATTACGTTGATATCAAGAATAGATAAAATCAGATCTCTGCAAAGAATTTTGCTAAAACCGGGCTAAACAACTCATCATCAACCAAAAATGCATCGTGTCCTTTATTGGAGGCGATGCGTTCAAACTGGACATTACGCCCAGCGTTATTAATCCCTTCATATATTTCCTCCTGCTGCTGGATCGGAAATAAAATATCTGTATCAACCCCTACCACTAAGGTTTTCTTGGCGTGAATTTTTGCTAATCCTGCATTTACAGAGCCACCATGCTCTGCAACATCAAACAAATCCATTGCACGAGATAAATAAAGATAACTGTTTGCATCAAATGTATCGACAAATTTATGCGCGTTGTAATCAAGGTAGGATTCAACCTCGAATTCAATGCCAAATTTCTCTTTGCCTTTCCTACTGGGATCTACCCTTGCACGATTAAAACGTTCGTTCCACTCTTCCGCTGCACGATAGGTTACTAGCCCAAGCTTGCGAGCTAACACCATTCCATGTTTAGGTTCTTCATCAGGTTCATAACAACCACTTTTCCAGTCTGGATCACAAGTGACAATTTCGCGCTGTAATGAACGCATGGCAATCGCTAAAGGCAAGGAGCGACATGCGCCAGAAATTGTAACTAGATAATCTAACTCATCAGGAAATTGTAAAGCATAAGCAAGTGATGACATGCCACCCATTGATGCACCGACAACAGCACGCAAATGATCCACTCCCAGCTCTTGCATCGCATGATGCCCTGCTTTAGCAATATCTTCGATAGTCAATTCTGGAAAGTCAGAGCAATATTGACTTCCTGTTTTTGGATTTATGGAATTTGGGCTTGTCGAACCAAAACAGCTACCTAATGAATTTACACAGACAACAAAAAAACGATTTGTATCAATAGGTTTGCCTGGACCAATCATGTATTCCCACCAACCAGGTGACGGATCTTCCTCCGATGAGCATGCATGAGCCGAAGGCGATAAGCCTGTAAATACTAATACTGCATTATCGTGTGTTTCAGATAGCTTGCCCCAAGACTCATATGCCACTTGCACTTCTGGCAAACTTTCGCCGCGGCGCATAATAAAATCTGTTGTCCCGTAATCACCGTGCAGCTCAACCAACCGAGTTGCTGGTGGCATACGGTTTGGAATGGGATGAATTTCTTTAGCAGTTGAGCTCACGATTGTCCTTTTAGAAACTATTTAATAACTTATGTAAATAAAAAGAAGTGAATTCTAGCAGTAACTAATATTTGAAGCTCTGAATTAAACAGACTTTCTTGGACGTAATGCCTGAATTACGGACAAAATCAGCAAAAATACAAACAAAATTAGCGTTTGCTCGGGAATAGTTAAATTCGCAAATGTCCAGCTTATTTCAGCACAGGAGCCAGAACCTGACAGCGTTTTCTTTAATACATCGAATAATGGCAATGTATCGAGCATATAATACAGGTCAGGGCCACATTCCGGCACTTGGTCTTTAGGTAAATTTTGAAGCCATATATGTCTAGATGCCAATCCAATTCCAATAGAACTGAGCACTATCCCCAGAAATCCATAAACCTTTGCAAAGATTGTTCTAGGGCCATGTAGTAAGGCAATTAGAAAAACGATTCCGAGAGCGATAATTACCACTCGGTCTAGAATACAAAGTGGGCAAGGGTCTAGATATAAGATATTTTCTAAATACAGTACGGCAAATAACATTGAGGCAATACATGTCAGTAACCCAATAAATGCCAGCGAACGATAACTAAACATAAATCAATAGAAAATTATTCTTTGATGGCTTGTTGAACAGTTTCTTCAATTACCTGTTCTACAGGTTGATCATACTCAACTAATGAATAACCTTTAGGTGGCTCTTGTAGTTGATATGAGTCAACAGTTTTAGTTTCTTGGATATTAGCGGTACCGTCTCTATTAGAAATATTATATTCAAACCAATCATCTTTTACTGAGTAAACATCATATACGACTTGGTCACCGTTACCATTGACTTCGTAATACACACCATTTTCGTAAGACCATGTTCCTTTATCGGTGGACAGCTCGTAAAGTTTTTCATTGTCATTCAAAATCAAATAATCAACTGAATATTTACCATTAGCTTCACGCACAATCTTCCAAGATTCCGTCCAGCCAGCATCTTCTTCTCCTTCATATCCGCCCTCTCCACGCCACACGCCTACTAATGCTTGTTTTGATTTAGCATCATCATCTTTTACTTCCGGATTTTGTGTACACGAGCTAATAAAAATAGATGACATTAGTAATACGGATAATGTGAAAAAATTTATTGCAAAGAACTTCATTAAATTGACCTAATGCCTAGTGAATGTTGAAAGTCTAGTGTATCTACTCGTCACTCATCTCACAATGCAAGGCATGAAGCTTTTGATACCATTCAATTAGTATTGACAGCGAATATGCCGCGTTTGCAGGACTGGGATTAGGTGTTACAAATACCAGAGAGTTGCCGATCTGAAATTCTTGCAATCCCCATTGAATCTGATTTTTTTTCAAATCGGAATACTGTTGGAATTTTTGCATAGCAATTTTGCCGTGAAACCAACAAATTTTTGGTTGATATTGCCTGATCGTTTTTAATAATTTAGGCGCCCATTTTTTATAGTCATTTGCACATAAATCTTTGCCCATAGATGAATGCCGCTTAACAACATCCGTGAACCCAATTTTGTACTCTTGTAATAATTTTTGCTGGGAAGATACTGATGGAAGCAATTCTTCAGAAATCAAGCCACTTGCATTCAACGCTTTCCAAAAACGATTCCTTGGATTAGCAAAATAAAATTCTCGTTCTACAGATATAGTTGAAGGATTAAGACCGATTGAGAGAATTTCTAGCTCAAAATCAATATAATCTAATAGCGTTTTCATTTATAAAAATTGTTACAATTGAGTTTCTTTGATTGCTTAAATAATAATTATGCCTACAAACAATATCGGTCACACCATACATGCCATGGAACTAGGTCCAATGGAAAATTTTATCTATTTATTAGTGGATGAAAATAGTAAAACAGCAGCTGTTGTAGATCCCGCATGGGATGTGGACACAATTGTACAAAACGCAAAGCAACTCGATATTACTATTACTGACGTATTATTAACTCATAGCCACCATGATCACATCAATGGTGTAGAAGAATTATTAAACCATTACGATGCCCAAGTGCATTTATTAAAAAGCGAAGCTGATTTTTGGGGTAAAGATTTAGCTAAACCCAATATTCACCATGGTGGAGATCAAATTAGACTTGGTCAAACTGAAATTGAAATCATGCATACACCTGGTCATACACCCGGTTCAGCATGTTATCGCGTAGGGAATGATTTGATTACAGGCGATACATTATTCGTGTTTGGTTGTGGACGTTGCGATTTACACGGTGGAAATCCTGAGCAAATGTACAAGACCTTAAAACACTTCAAAACAGATTTACCTAAAGATATTGTAATCCATCCTGGCCATAACTATGCGGTGCAAAAATCTTCTACTTTAAAAGAAGAGATCGAAGGCAACCCATTTATGCATTTTACCGATGTAGACCGATTTGTACTTTATCGTATGAAAATTCACGATCAAATCAGAAACTCCCCCTACTCATCACAAAGCGAAAGCGCTTTAATGAAACAACTCGATAGAGCAGAACATTAAAACATCTCTAACTGCTTTACTCGTCTGTTAGATCGTACAAATTTATTTTCATCCAAGTGATGCAGATCTTTATGTAACTCATGTTTTTTACAGGCAAGCGCGAATCGATCTTCAATTAATTTTGCATACTCACCTGAACCTCGCATGCGCTTTCCATAGCTAGACTGGTATAACTCACCATCATGCATTTCTTTTAGCCGGTTTAATATATGTTTAGCTTTATATGGGTATTCCTTTTCAAGCCAGTCGACAAATAACGTCTTTAACTCATGCGGTAATCTCAACATAACAAAATTAGCACCGACAGCACCTGCATCACTTGCAGTCGCGATGATGTCCTCAAGTTCGCCATCGGTAAGCACAGGGATTATCGGCGCAACTAAAACACTTACGGGTATATTTGCCTTTGACAAAGATTCAATTACTTTCAATCTACGTTGTGGTGTTGCTGCACGCGGTTCTAATCGTTGCGCAATGCTTTTATCCAAGGTCGTTACCGTAACCGCTACATGCACTAAATTCTGCTCTGCTAATTTTTTCATAATATCAATATCACGCTCTACTAAAGCAGATTTAGTCACCATACTTACTGGATGCTTATACTCCAGCATTAATTTCAATATATCTCTAGTAATTCTTAATTTTTTTTCAACAGGCTGATAAGTGTCTGTGATATTTCCTAATGAGATCGTTTTAACTACATAGTTCGGATTTAAAAATTCTTTTTTGAGCAGATCTGCTGCATTGGCTTTAAAAAAGATCTTTTGCTCAAAATCAAGACCGGGTGATAGATCTAAATATGAATGTGTAGGTCTTGCAAAACAATAGATACATCCATGTTCACAGCCACGATAAATATTCAAACTACGTTCAAAAGGAACATCAGGTGAATGATTTTTACTTAAAATTGATTTTGCAGATGACGAAGAGATTTCTGTCAAAACAATGTTTGAATCAAATTTAGAAATCCCAGAATCTAATTCAGTAACCGTTTTTTCAAATCTGCCAGGTATGTTCGTACTGTGGCCGCGTCCTCTATAACTTTGCGTCGTCTTATCGTTTGATGTAATTCTAGTAACCAAGATATCAAAGTGCTAGTTTGCTAAGCGAAACTAAGATATTACTAATTTCTTCAGCGGAACCAAGATAAGGGGCGACTTTTATCTTGACATCTGGATGCTGAATTTGAGATTTTTGCACTTCTTCTGGAATATCTGTCGCCACATGTCGTCCCGCAGAGAGAAAATATGGCAATACCGTAACAGCCTTTGCTCCTTTAGCCACACAGCTAGACAGACCCTCTGCAATGGATGGTTCAGCTATCTCCAGAAAAGCATATTCAACAATTGAGAATTCATGATCACTATGGTCAGCAAGACGCTCTGTCAGGGTCCTGATCTCCTCGTTTGAGGCCTGTCTTCGACTTCCATGTGCAACAAGTAATAAAGCATTCATCCACAAATGCTATCACAGACCAAAATGAAGCTTTCTGCTTGTGCTACACAAAAAAGGGATAGGTTTTAGGCAAAAAAAACCCACGTTTTGAGATTTTCTAAACGTGGGTCAGTTTCAGAAGGAGAGAAACTACAGTCTGTATTATAAAACTGGACAGAGATGCTAAATTTGCAGCTCATCCGTGTTTATCTGCCTTTTAGCCAGAGATAGCCAGAATTTCGCCTTAGAATCTCTATACGACACCAAATTCCTGCTTCAGGGACTCCTCTTCTCGTTGTAATTCTGGCTGGGAGTCCAAGTTCTGTTTTTTGTAAGTCACCATGGCGGCTCCCGCTTCATCGGTACGGATAATAATGCCCATCATCCTGCTCATACGTCGCAGTGAACCCTCCTTACTCACCAACACAATCTCCACTTTTTTACCTCGATCCAGGTCATGTTCGGGTATTAGTACATACAAACCACCGTCACTAATATTGCCTTGATTTGAGCGTAAGGTAGGAAGGCCAGAGCGCTTGATATAAACATCGCCTTGGAGCTCTGTGCGCTCTTTACGTGGATAAAATGAGCTACGTAATTTCTTTTTCCGAAAAATGCCGAACATATTAGAAAAATTTTGCTTGGATCGTATTTTTTTTATTTAAATCAAGTAAAAAGAATGCTTTAAATTGTAAGCTACCATAGGGAGGTGGAGTGATTTGTAACAGCCTGCGCCGATAGCTAGTGAGTAATTCCTGTCAAACGGACAGTAGTAAAAGGCTTTAACAGACCGTTAATCTCTAGCGGTTTAACATGGCTGCATCACGGAATGATTTCCAATCTGCACCCAATATAGAACATTTCTCGGGATGATTCTTATATTTGCCTCTCAAATAGCGAAAGCTGATGTGAGGTATTTTGAAAGTAAATGCCGCAAGCAGCATAAACATCAGCCCCATTAAAGTGGTTCTCTCGCCTTTTAAATCGATATTAAATACCCAAATAATCAGCGCCGCTATACATACCAACGCGATTGTCATATAAGTTAAATTACGATTAAGCACATGATATTCGCTATATAGACTTTGAGATAATTTACTTTCAGACATTACTGTAACTTCTTATTTTTATTGTATGTAAAGAATAATATACTTATTGTGCTTAACAAGCCCCCTATAAACCCATAAAAATGAGTCTGAACAATTACTGGACCGCCTGCAGTTTGTTCGCTACCTGGTATGGGCCCCATCCAGGCCTCCCAGACTAATTTAGCCAATAAAATTAAAAACAAGGCTACATTTAACAAGTTCCGATGTGTAATAAAATCCAATAAAAGCAATACGACCATAAGACCATGTAAGGTGCCGGACAGACCTACGTACCAGTGAATTTCAGGATTAAAGAGCCAAATGCATATGGATACAGTCAAACAGCACATGAGAAAAACCAAAACCCATCCTGTAATTTTCAAAACATCGGGAAAAAGAATATAGATTGCAACCAGTGCAACGGCATTCATCGCAAAATGACGCCAATTTAAATGCACTAGGTTACCCGTGATAAAACGCCACCATTGCCCTGCTTCTATTTCCGCTCTGGCGAATTGAAACCAATCGATACCGGACTTTAGACTGAACTGGGCCAAAATACTTAATATCAATATTATTAATACAAAATAGCTGTTTTTATTCATGGGGTTATCGCAATTATCTAATTTAACTTATCAGTAATGAAGTTGTCTAAAAACAGCATTTTTAATTCACAGGTTACACTACTAAACTGCAGGCTGGACGGAATGACAAGGATACCTTTGAACAAAAGAAACTTTTTAATCGTAGCAGGCGGTTTCACATTATTTACACTGTTACAAGTTGGCTCCAAGCATAATAAAGTAGCCATTAAAGCCGCACCTGATATCACTAAGTTGAACTATGATAACCAATATTGGCGAAATAAGTTGAGTGAGGCTGAATACGCCATATTGCGTACAGGCGCCACAGAACCAAGGTATTCCAGCAAGTTTACAAAGTTTTATGAGGATGGCATTTATTGTTGCATCGCCTGCGAGTTAGAGCTATTTCATTCAGATATGAAATATGACAGCAATACTGGCTGGCCAAGTTTCAGTGATCATATTCATGGTCATTTTGAAACTTATACTGACTTAAAAGGAATTTGGCCAAAAACAGGTTATCGCTGTGCTCAATGTGGCGGTCATCATGGCCATCTAATTATGGATGGACCTTTACCCACAGGACAACGTTGGTGCAATAATGGACAAGTTTTGAAATTTAAACCTGCTTAAAAATGACATTACAAATTCTTATTGGCTCTTAATAAACTCAAATAGTTTTAATGAATAACGAAAAAGACAAGATAAATCTAAACGACCCAGCGCCGATTCCTGCATTAAATGAAGAATTAGATGAATTTCTTCAACATAGTCTGCATGAGACCCTGGCCGAATTCACCACACAAGCCCAGATTTATTTTCCACAAATATTAGATGATGAACGCGATCAAGCCGCTGCAAAGATTCATTTAGACAATTTACAAGAACAAATCAATCGTTCGAGCAAGGATACAGAAAAAGTTGTCTCTGCCCTAACAGCTTTGTCAAAAATTGGTGACAAAAAACAAGACGATATGATGGCTTGTGCGCTACTGGATTATATAGATGAAATTCTGGAATTGATAAATACAGAGAAATAGTCTTTTATTTATTAAGAATGCCTTATTATTAAACTCTCTCAAATACAGTTGCTATTCCCTGCCCTAATCCTATACACATAGTAGCCAAACCAATTGTTGCATCTTTGTCTTCCATTATGTGTAGCAAGGTTGTACTGATCCGAGCGCCTGAACAACCGAGTGGGTGTCCTAATGCAATCGCACCACCATTAAGGTTTACTTTATCATCCATCTTATCAAGCAATCCTAAATCTTTTAGAACAGGTAATGATTGAGCTGCAAAAGCTTCGTTAAGTTCGACGTACTCTATATCATCTATATCCAAGCCAGCACGTTTCAAAGCTTTTTGTGTTGCTGGCACAGGCCCATAACCCATGATTGCAGGATCCACACCTGCTACTGCCATGGCTTTAACTTTTGCTTTGGGTTGTATATTTAAAGACTGTGCACGCTCTGCTGACATCATGATCACCGCCGATGCGCCATCTGAAATAGCAGATGATGTTCCTGCAGTAACTGTACCGCCACTGGGTTTAAATACTGGTTTTAAGGCTGCAAGTTTTTCTAATGATGTTTCAGGACGAATAACTTCATCCACTTCGCATAATTGTTTAAAACCATTTTCATCGTGCCCTTCTATTGGGACGATTTCATTTTTAAAACGCCCTTCTACGGTAGCTGCATGCGCACATTGATGTGAACGTAAACCAAATTTATCTTGATCTTCTCTACTTACGCCATGCTGCATCGCGAGTAATTCCGCAGTAAGCCCCATCATATTTGAAGCTTTGGCAGTATATTTGCTCGAAGCCGGATTATGATCCCAACCATGTGTCATGCCTACATGACCCATATGCTCCACACCTCCAATAACAAACACATCTCCACAATTTGCATAGATTGCTTGTGCAGCTGAATGAATTGATTGCATAGATGAACCACATAATCGATTCACCGTTTGCGCAGCTGCAGCATGTGGAATTTTCGTCATCAAAGAAATATAGCGTGCAATATTCCAACCTTGCTCTAAAGTTTGATTGACACAACCCCATATAACATCTTCAACTTCAGATGGGTCGACATTTGGATTACGCTCAAATAATGCATTAACCAGCGCAGCAGATAGCATTTCAGCACGAACAAAACGAAACATGCCATTTTTTGATTTACCCATCGGGCTGCGCACGCAATCAATAATTACTGCATCTCGTGCTTGTAAACTCATTAAACTACCCTCAACAAAATACTTAAACTTTAGGATAAAAAGTTTGATTTTTCTTTGCCATGCTCAACAAACGCTTGGTTGGAGCATAAATTGGACTAATATGAGAATATTTTTCAGCGCGCTCACAAAACTCTTGTAAACCCATTTCTTCTATATAACGTAATGCGCCGCCTCTAAAGGTTGGGAAAGCAATACCTAGTATTAATCCCATATCCGCATCTAACGGATGATCAACTATGTCCTCTTCTACACAACGCACGGTTTCCATACACATTGGAATCATCATGCGATCAATAATTTCTTCGTCTGATATTTCTGACATACTCAAACGTACCGTTTCAATAATTCTTGTAGCATTTTCGTCTTCAAGTTTTTTCTGCTTGCCACGTTTATCAAGCTCATATTTATAAAAACCAACGTTATTTTTTTGACCAAAACGTTCGCTCTCATATAAGGCATCGGTTGCAGACTTAAATTCTTTGTTCATTCGATCAGGGTAAGCTTCTGCCATCACTTCAGAGGCATGATGCGCGGTATCAATCCCTACTACATCCAATAAATAAGCGGGCCCCATCGGCCAACCAAATTTTTCCATCACTTTATCAATATGCTGAATTTCAACACCATCGCGGACCAATGCATCAAAGCCTGCAAAGTATGGGAACAACACGCGGTTTACTAAAAAGCCTGCGCAATCATTTACAACAATAGGTGTTTTACCCATTGCTTCAGCATAAGCTACCGTGGTTGCAATCGCAGTCTCACTCGATTTTTCTCCACGTATTACTTCCACTAATGGCATGCGATATACCGGGTTGAAAAAGTGCATACCACAAAATTGATCTGGACGTTGTAGTGACTTAGCTAGTTCTGTGATTGAAATGGTGGAAGTATTAGATGTCAGGATACAATCCGCTTTCACCTGCTGTTCAACTTCGGCAAGAACGGATGACTTAATGTCTTTATTTTCAATTACCGCCTCAACTACTAAATCAGTGTTATCAAAATCTCCATAGCTTAATGTTGTATCAATTTTTGCTAAGATTTCAGGTACATCTTCTGGTTTAATCTTGCCACGCTTGACTTGCTTCAAGAGTAATTTTCCTGCTTCGCCTTTGCCTAGCTCAAGAGCTTCCTGCTTGATATCTTTCATGATGATTGGGATATCTTTGCATGCAGATTGATAGGCAATGCCTCCTCCCATAATACCGGCACCCAATACAGCAGCTTGTTTTACATTTTGAGCATTTTTGATATATCCGCGACTAACTTTCTTGATACGTTGATCATTTAGAAATAAGCCCACTAAGTTTCGTGCAACAGGAGTTTTCGCCATTTTGACAAAACCATGTGCTTCAACTTGCATGGCTTCATCACGCAACATGGTTGCATGATGTTGTACGGTTTCTATTGCCGCAATAGGCGCAGGAAAATGACGACCTGCTTTAGCCGCCACTACTGCTTTAGCCGACTCAAATGCCATGATGCTCTCAAGTGGGTTAAGTTGTAGGGGTTGGCGTTTATCTTGTTTGCGCTGCTGGTAATCCAGCTTACCGTCTAAGCATTGTTGAACAATGTGCATCGCAGCTTCATTGAGTTGCTCAATCGAGACCACGGAATCCACTGCATGACATTTAAATGCTTCATCTGCTTTTTTTTGGTCGCCTGTGCAAATCCATTCCAGAGCATTATCCGCACCGATAAGTCTAGGTAGACGTACGGTCCCTCCCCAACCAGGAAAGATGCCCAGTTTTACTTCGGGTAAACCTATTCGTGCTGTGTTCGCCATTACACGGTAATCCGTAGTAAGAGCCAATTCACAACCACCACCCAAGGCATAGCCATTAACTGCCGTTACGGTCGGAATGGGTAAATCTTCGATACGACTAAAAAGCGCTTGAGTACTTTCGATCCAATTTGTGAACTCCTTTTCAGGTAATTTAAAAAAACCTAAAAACTCTGTGACATCGGCTCCAACAATAAATACATCTTTGTTACTTGAAATAATTAAAGCGCTAAGGTCGTTATGGTCTTCTACAGCTGTAATGGCCTCATCGAGCTGGTTAACAACGGCTTTACTCAGCTTGTTTATACTTTCGCCTTCTAGATCAAAAACCAGATTCGCAACTGAGTCTTGCAATATATCGACTTTTATTGCGTTGCCTGAAAATATCATAGTAGAAAATTCACAATGAATAGTGTCATGGAGTACAAAGGTATAATTCTTTATATTTTGTTTTAGTTATTATTACATTTTACTAAGATGTTAGCTAAATTGCATATATAAAAAAACAAGCTGTCCTGCATAAAACTAAAAACATCTCGGTAATAACAATTGAATAAGCTAGCACGATTACCGAAGCTGTGCTCAAAGAAGGTAAAAATCTTTGGCTAAGACCATTGACTGTGGGCATGCTTATTCAAATGGAAATTAAAACTACTTTCGAGAGCCGATTACACTGTTTTACGCAACCACAAATCATGGTGGTAAAAACATGGAGAGCAGCTGGCTCAGATGAAGTTATAGACGACTTATGAGATAAATAATGTGCAGCAGCGGGCACACAATCAGCAGGATTAATTGCTTACCAGAAAATAAATTAAAGATATATTTAAATCAGATCAATAAGAATCTAATATAAATCAATCAGTATTTTCTTCGTCTTGAATATATTCCGAAATATCGTCAATATCGATCATGGTATTACGACGATCTGTCTGAGTACGCCTATCTTGTGCAACCACATTGCCATTGTTATCCGAAAGAGGAAATTTTTTTGCCTCTAAACGACGACGATCATTTCCTTTGCGAGTGTCTTCCGTGGTCGAGATCTTCTCAAATTCATCCACGATCGTGTTGATTGCAGTATCAAAGTAGTCTTTCATGTTACTTTGCCCATCCGTGTTTGATTTGGAAATAATCTCACAATTTATGTAATGAAATTGAGCAATAGCTCAGATAATTAATGATAATTACTTCAAAAAAGCCATATTCACCAAGCCGTAGTAGAATTTAATTGAATAACTCAACTATATTGCTATAAATGGCTAAATGAGCTGGAATCAAACAAGCATACTAATAGGACTATTAAGAAATTCGACTGGTTCGCATATCGATTTCATACTGTAATTTAATAAGAATAAAAATGTGTAACACATACATTTGCGATCACTAAATAAAATCTAATAGAAAATCTTTTGGGAGAAAAAAATGATCAAGCCGCATGGATCGGACACATTGATGCCTTTATATATTGAAGATGAAGCACTTCGTAAAGAATTAGAAAAAGAAGCTGAAGGATTGCCTTACATAATCGTGAATTCTGCAGCGGCCTCAAATGCGGTAATGCTAGGTGCAGGATACTTCACCCCACTGAAAGGTTTTATGACCGCAAACGACGCAGTTTCTGTTGCAAATAACATGCGAACTAGCGAAGGTTTATTCTGGCCTACCCCTGTTCTCAATTTGGTGCAAGATGTAAGTGTGATTGACGATGCCAAACGCATTGCGTTACGTGATCCCAATGTTGAGGGTAACCCCGTATTGGCGATTCAAGATATTGAGTCCATCGAAGAATTAACTGATGAACAAATTAACAACATCACTGAAAAAGTCTATCGTACGACTGACCCCGAACACATCGGTGCTGCAACCTTTATGTCTTTAGGTAAAACTGTTCTATCAGGACCTATTCAGGTCTTAAATTACAGTTACTTTAGTGAAGAGTTTAAAGGTACTTTTAAAACTGCTGGTGAAATTCGTGACGAAATTGCGGAACGCGGCTGGAATACCGTTGTTGGTTTTCAGACCCGAAACCCAATGCACCGCGCGCATGAAGAACTATGCAAAATGGCAAAAGAAGCTGTCAATGCGGACGGGGTGTTAATTCACATGTTGCTAGGAAAATTAAAAAAGGGAGATATCCCTGCTCCTGTACGTGATGCAGCCATTCGTAAAATGGTAGAAGTCTACTTTCCACCTAATAGTGTCATGGTTACGGGTTATGGCTTTGACATGTTATATGCTGGACCACGCGAAGGTGTATTGCATGCAGTTTTTAGACAAAACTGCGGCTGCACACATTTTATTATAGGCCGTGACCACGCAGGTGTTGGCGATTACTATGGTGCCTTTGATGCTCAAACAATTTTTGATGATGAAGTTCCAGCAGATGCATTAGAAATAGAAATTTTCCGTGCTGATCACACTGCATACTCTAAGAAATTAAATAAAGTCGTCATGATGCGTGATGCTCCAGATCACGAAAAAGAAGACTTTGTACTTCTTTCAGGTACTAAAGTGCGCGCAATGTTGGCTGCAGGCGAAGATCTACCAAAAGAGTTTGCCAGACCCGAAGTCGCTAAGATTTTGATGGAATACTATCAGAGTATAAATTAATTTTAGTGAACCCAGAGATGGGCGAATGAAATTAGCTACAGGATGTTACTTCTGATTAAAGTTAGCTGATACTAAAAATGTCTGCCTTGACCAACATGGGTGGCGAAAGCGTTGCTATTGCACTAACAAATTTCTGTCGCCCAATTCCGGTTGTTTGTGTATCACATAACTGCCGATGAAAAGCCTAAATTATTGGCCCAAATAATTTAGCAACCTCTTTAGAAATCACAATTTTAGCCGTTAAAGATGATTGATTAATTTTCAATTACTTTGTCGAATTATGGATACTGCGATACACCAACTAGTTTACATTAGTGCTGCAAAACACGAGTTTTCAGAGGAAGAATTACAGGATTTGTTAGTCAAGGCGCGTGATAACAACCAAAAACTTGGCATCTCTGGGATGCTCTTATTTCATCAAGGATCATTTATTCAAGCCTTGGAAGGTCCTAAAAAAGATGTCGAAAGTCTTTATGAAAAAATAGGTGAAGATCAGCGCCATACCGAGACTAAAGTGCTTTTCCGCGGTGACTTAGATGAACGTGATTTTGATGGCTGGTCAATGGGCTTCTATAGATCAAATCAGAGTTCGCAAGAAAACTTAGAAGGTTTTCATCGTTTTTTAAAAACAGGTTTTCGTAGAGAAGTAAAAGAGAATAAAAGCCTTGCACGTAAAGCACTTTTACAATTCAGAGAGGGAAATTGGAGACAAAGTGTAGAAACTTAATTTAGTGTCTGCTTTGAGTAGACATAAATTTTAATAATATGATTTGAATTTCCCAACCTATTCTAAATTTAGCCTATCTGACTTAAATCGATAGCTGGTCCCTTGACAGATATTATATTCACACACGTATTCGCTCACGCAAATATCAAATATCAATTTCGATTGAACTTGCTACGCGTTCTTGCACGCGGTTGATAATTTCAGGATCTTCCGAGAAGATCACGAAGCTGCCTTTTTGATGACTAAGTAGTACGCCTTTGAATTTGTCATCACCAATTTTTTCACGCTCGGGCATTTGCTTCCAGGGAATATACATAACCGTTACCGGCTGTCCATTTTCTGACAACACAAAATGTGGAGCTTTTTTATCATCGATAGGACAATTACTGGCGTAACGTATATGTCCAATACTTTCACTCACTTTTACACCATGCGGCGCAAGCATTTCATTGAATGAAGCGAGCTCAATATTTTTATCTTTGATCAACGCATCCTTATGCTCATATAAGTGCGCAAGAATTTGTTGTTCCAATCCTTGCGATTCACCAAACTTAAACATACCTAGGGACAAACCAACCGCTAACACTAGAGCAGCTGCAATTGACATCCATCTATAACCAAGTTGTGGTTTGTTATCTGATTTTTTAAAGGCGACTACATTGTCGTTTTGCTGCATGACATCAGCTTGTGCATCCTCACCACTCATTCTTTGTGCAAGTATGATTCTAGATTCCAAGCCTTCTGGTACATCAATATTTATCGCTGATTTAAGTTTGTCATCAAACTGCTTAAGTTTTTTAGAAAACTCAGAATACTCTTCACTAGCAGCAACTTGCTTTAATACATCCGGATCACGTGTATTCGGGTCGCTTATGAGTACTTGTTTTATAGTTAAAGAATCTTTTTCCATGCTTGTAAAATAATTAAAAATTAAATTTCAGTAACTTTACCTTGGCTATCTAGTTCAATTTCTGGACCATCATCTTCTAATATTGCACGTAATTTTTTTCGTGCACGAAATAATCGAGTCATCACAGCACCAGATTTAATTCCAATAATTTCTCCAATCTCATCACAGCTGTAACCGCCTAAAACTTGTAATAGTAATGGCTCTAAATATTCTTCCGGTAAATCTTTTAAACTTTTACGCAAAGCGATGACCTCTGCTTTGGCAAAACTGTCATCAATTTGTGCAAATTGATCTACATTCACATCATCTATGGGTGTGGTATCTGGTCTTATCTTTTCAAAACGCCTGGCATTTTCACGACGATATATCGTAAATAGCCAACTTTTTACAGCGTTAGGATCCTTTAGCGAATCCATTGCTTTCCATGCCCTTAAAAAAGTCTCTTGAACTAAGTCTTCCGACACTTGGGCATCTTTCGTTAACCACAAACCATAACGGTATAGATCCTTCGAGTAGGCGTTTACCATCGCTTCAAACTGCGAAGTTCTTTTAGCGTCACTATATAGACCGGAGCTTGCCATCAATCCTTACAATCGTTAGGTGTTATTGTTTAGTTATAAAATGAGATTAAGAAATTTTTATATATTACTGATATCTATTGCTTTTTACTATTATATTCGTATTCAACAAGCAAGCCTGGATCAATACGCTGTGTGTGCCAGTTCATGCGCCAATCTAAATGTGCGCCCGTTACTCTACCTGTTGCCCCAACAAGTGCAATAGTCTCCCCTTGTTGAATTCGATCTCCCACTTGAACCAGCACCTTATCAAGATGCAAAAAGGATGAAGATAAACGGTGACCATGATCTAAAACCACAGTCCAACCAGAAAAATACATATCACCGATATAACTCACAACTCCAGATGCAGGTGCAACTACGGACGTTCCGACAGGGGCTGCAACATCGATTCCATAGTGAGGTTGCCGAGGTTGACCATTAAGGATTCGCTGACTTCCATAAACGCCCGTGATCGGTCCTTCAGTCGGCCAAATAAACTTCTGTTTAAAATCAAGTCGGCCTTCATCGATGTCCCGTGCTAAACGAATCTCTCGTTGTTCTTGTTTTATTCTGACCAAGGTATCTGCATCAGGGTTCACTTGATCATTAGGCAATCCATCTATACGTTGAATTTCGTACTTTCGCTGAGCAATCTTCAGTTCATGCTGCTTTGATGAACCGTCACTATAGATAACTTTTAAGCTAGTGCGAGAAGGATAATCACGCCCAAAACCTATGATGAAATCACCATCTGCTGATACTCGTACTGCATGACCATCTATGATCACTTTTGACCCCGGTGTGACTTGCCCAAACACCAATCCACCCTGTACAAAATTGCCATTTAGTATGAGTGCGCTATCTGCAGCTATCGCCGAAATACTTATTAACAAAGCTACTGCAAAAGACAGAAAAATATTAATAATAAGCATAATCACGGGAATATTTACTATCCGCAATTTTGCCATATGGCTTTGAAACTAGGAAATTGAAGCTATCAAAGGCGATAGCATGGCTACCAGTAGCAGGTAGTGAGGATTTAAAATAGTTAAATTAAATAAAGAATTCTAAGCGAATTAAGCTAACGTTTACGCGATACTCTAGTCTTTATTTAATTTCGCAATTTTATCCGCAATTCGATCACGAAGTATTACTGTATCAATTCTAGAATTACGCTCTAATTTAGGTTTTTGAGCATTTATATCTTCTTTCATCCATAAATGATCGACATCACCAACATTTTGGTTTGCAGTGTCTAAATTTTTAGGCGTAGATGCAACGGTTACTGGTGATTTCTTACCAGTAACTTTCTCTAAGAAAAATTTTTTTCCCATCTCATTTGTCCCCATAATGTAGATCTATGGAGGATTTTACTTGAACTAATGCAATTATAAGTACCCATTAATCACATATACAGTGTCTCTTATCAGCGGAAAACAAATAAATCTAAGACAATCATACGAATCCTATAATCTGAGTTCATCAATAAGGATAAATAAAAAAATCAATAATTTATTTTATATATCACTCATTTACTAATTTTCATTTATTCATTTCAGTAGTAAATATTTAATTTGAACTAAATTAAACAACTTCTATAATTGAACAAATGCAAATTACATCAACCTAATATGAGCAAAATAAAGGGTTATAAACCCCATAATTTCAACAGCAACAGTAGGAGGTAATCTAATGATAGAAAATGTTGGTGAGACTGATCGCCTGGTAAGAATACTTGTTGGACTATTACTGATTGGCCTAGCCCTCGCATTTGGAGGTGTTTGGTGGATCGGATTAATTGGAATCGTACCAGTATTTACAGGAGTTACCGGTTGGTGCCCAGGCTATCTTCCATTTGGAATTTCAACCTGTAATTGACAACGTTAGTCATCTAAAGTCGACAAATCGCTTGAAAAAAACCGAGAATATAGCCCCCTGACTATAGTTTCTGCTTGAATTAGTACAAGCAAGCACATGGAAGAATGGCTTTAAATACAGAACAATTTCGCGACTATCTTGAAAGCGAGTACCCAATCGATGTTTTGAGCATTTTCATCGATCGTGCTGGCGTGCGAATTCAGTATCGTGAACAACTCGGTGACGGTCAAATTGATCGGCAACTTCGCAAAGCCCATATCAAAGAATCTGCAGAAACTTTTATTAAAAAGGCAGCTTATATGGATGCCCAGTTAGATCGTAATAGTGAAATGATGATGCAGTTAAGTACAGGTAGTGTAGATATTACTGTTCAACGTGTGAGTAACAAATCTGAAATAAACTCAAGTAGTGAGTATCGATTACGTCAAGATACAGTGCGCAGTTCTGAACAACAATATATATTTGCTACAAAATTCTATCCATTAGTCTGTAAGGACGAAGCAGATATTACGGCTCAAACGCTAAGAGAGCATGTATGCAGTGATGACGAAAAAAAATATATATTAGAGGTACAACTATTGAGTGCTTCTGAACATTACTCGTCGATTGCAAGATTTCACACCGCAGAATCTTATTCTACAATTATGGGGCTTGAAACATTAGGCTGACGAATTTATACGTTAGCTTTAACAATAAATTATCTTCCACCCGCAGCAAAAAGCTTACGCATTTTTGGCGTTATTACCTTAAACTGCGAAGATTCAAAAAATTCTAGTATGGGTTCAGGTCTACCTGCGTGGAATCCTTGCGCAAAATCCACACCGATTTCTTTTAATGTTTCTAGAATTTCTTCATTCTCAACATACTCAGCGATAGTTTGTTTGCCGAGCACATGACCCATATCATTAATAGCTTTGACCATCGCACGACTTACATCATCACGGTGAATATCTTTTACAAACATACCGTCTATTTTTAGAAAATCAACCGGAAGAGTTTTTAGATATGCAAATGAAGAAAGTCCTGCACCAAAATCGTCTAGAGCAAAATAGCAGCCTAAGTCTTTAAGTTTTTGTACAAATGAAGTAGCTTGATCTAGATTGGCAATAGCTGCAGTCTCAGTAATTTCAAAACATATTTTACTTGGATCAATCTGATATTCTTTCAACTTAGCCATAATAAATGGTAAAAAGCCTTCAGATACTAATGACTGACCTGACAGATTTATTGAGCACTTGTCAATTTGCGATAACACATCCCTGTTATCAGATAATTGCAGTAACACTTTATCCAGTATCCACCGATCTAGCTTAGGAGCACGATTGTAACGCTCTACAGCTGGTAAAAATGCATTAGGTGGAACTAACCGTCCATTGTCATCTTCCATTCTTATTAAAATTTCAAAGCCATTTTTATCTATTTCAATATCTTTATTCGCCTTAATATTTATAATTGACTGTGCAGTAACAACCAAACGTCCTTCATTTAAGGCTTTATCAAAACGTTGCAACCAACGCTCTTGCCCTCTTCGCCGATTTATATTTTCATCACCTTCTCTGAATACTCGCACACAATTTCGGCCTGACTCCTTTGCTAAATAACATGCGCTATCTACTGCGGATAATGCGTAAGAAAGGTCAAAACATTTTTGATTAACTTCGGCAACACCAATACTTGCTTCTACATTGAAACTTTTCTGCTCCCAAATAAATTTATATTCTTGAATAGAATTTAAAATCTCATGCGCTTTTTCTTCCGCTTGATCTAACGAACATTCAGGTAACAACAGCGCAAATTCATCGCCTCCTAAACGCGCAAGAATATCGCTACCTCTTAATTTACTCTTTACTAAATTACTAAATTGAATTAATAGTTCATCACCTGCGGCATGTCCATACAAATCATTAACCATTTTAAATCTGTCAAGATCCAAATATATTAATGAACTTTTCTTATGCTTTGTTTTGGCATTTAGAATGGCTTTACGTACGTTGCGCTCAAACTCTGATCGATTAATTAAACTCGTCAACGAATCATGACTTGCTTGGTAACGTAATCGTCTAGCTAGCAAACGTAAATTGGTAACATCATTCATTACAGTTACAGCACCATATAACTTACCCGATTGTGATATCAATGGTGTCACCATCAGCTGCACAGTGTACTTAGTACCTGTTTTCGTAACGATATCAGCATTTAATTTTTGATTTTTCTTCAGATTGCCCGATAAACAGGAAAGAATCGGATTCTCTATTTTTTCATCTGATTCTTCTTCATACAGGTCTATAACATTTTCAATATGTTTACCACGCGCATATTCTTCAGAACAATTTAGAAATCTTGCCGCTGCCTGGTTTATATATTGAACTTCACCACGTTCATTAGTTGTTATTACAGCGTCTACAATTGATCGTAGCGTTGCCACAACCTTATCTTTTTCTTCTGCTAGTTGGACCTGCGCCTGTTTTTGAAGATGAATATCACTAATTGAACCAACAACTTTTTTTGCATTACCGGTATAGTCGTAGTCAGCTGTTCCTCTGATGACGAACCACCGATAACCTTTTTTCTTTACAGCAATACGTGCCTCTACAATAAACTGCTTACCTTTATCGTTAATCAATCTTGACCATGCATTTGCAAATATTTCACGATCTTCCGGATGTATCAAACGCTGTAATTGAGATAACCCAATTTTACTCTCGTCAACTTTAAGCCCAAGCAGTTCATACATGGGTTGCGACCACCATTCAGAACCCTCCAAACCCGCCTGCCATTCCCATATTCCTTCTTGTGCACCTTGAATTACATTTTGGAATTTATTTTCACTTTCTAGTAGTGCAGCTTCGGTTTGTGAGCCTGAAGTATAATCAGTAAATGTCCAGATAAGAAATGAGCCTTCTAATTTACGAATTAGTTTGATATTAACTTGCAACCACTTTTCATCTTTGTCCCAGCGACTATTGTTTGTCCCGCGCGCAGAAACCTTAAGATCTCTAACAAAGCCCTTCTCAATAAGTAACTGGTTAATTTTTTTAATCGTATTAGTATTTGCAAACACTTCACGAAGTTTAGTTTGGTTTTCAGTACCAGGAATAATGTTTAAAATACGACATGCTATTTGATTTATATATCTAATCTCATCACTGTTATTCTCAGTTACACAAACGGCAACTGGTACAGAATCGATAAAATTAGACCAACCTTCAATAGATACTACACTTTTA
The DNA here is from genome assembly GCA_028279275.1 of Gammaproteobacteria bacterium. Lineage (GTDB taxonomy): Bacteria > Pseudomonadota > Gammaproteobacteria > UBA4575 > UBA4575 > JABDMD01. The sequence continues at coordinate 197,652 of JANQOB010000006.1, forward strand.
TCAATTTCACTTTGTTTATTTTGGACATAGTTAATACTTTCAATTCGTATAACTTTACTTCTCTGATCCAAATAGTACTTCCACTCAAAATCAAAGCCATAAATATGATTTGCGGAAACCACAACGTCTCCACTATGAAGAGCACGACTCACAAGTTCAAAATGATCGTCTGGTAAAAGGCGGTTAACTTTTGGCGCGTTTACAGATTTCGCTAAATCTCTTGCTGCTTTATTTGCTTCGATGATTCTTCCATCAAAGCGACACATCAACTCAATAGGCACTACTCCTTCTGTCCTGCTTGCAGACAAATCAGATGTGGGCATTGAATTGCCACCTAACTTTGATGTTTTAATTGACACGGCTATATCTAGGACCATGTGTAGAGACTGAGATCAATGGTATGAATCACCCATAGACACAGAAACCTAACTGGATTAAGTCCTTTTACTCCAACTCCAATGTATTGATTCAGAGTAAAATTTTAGCGCTTTCAATGAGAAAAACAGTGACCGAGTAGAACGAGTGAAGCATTTGGCTTATTAACTGTGGATTGAGGAATACCATAAATTTTGCTCAAAATCCTAATTTTTGCCATATATACAATAAGTTATATTATTTTCACCAAAATATTGGATTTAGCATATATTTTACTGTCAGCTTGATGATTACCTCATAAAATGAGAAGTCTCCTAGCATAAATAAATTTTGATTCTCGCTTAATCCGAGCATGAGTTTCTTGAAATCTATAATTAAAAATGAGCATATAGATTATTTTTTGGCGGATGAGTACTTGTAATAGGCCAATCTGGTAATAACTTTATACATGCTTTGACTAGAACATCAGCGAGTCTGTGGTTAGTTCTGACGAACATGCTAATTAGCTTCAATTTAATGCTACTTATTTATTAAGAAAAATCGTCAATTATTAAGCTATAAATACCTGAATTAATGGTGTACAGGGCATGTAGAACCTCTCTGAAAGATATAGATTAACCTTCATTATTGGATGTACTGTTATATGCAATAAGACATTTTATGCCTAAAATATTCGACTTAGTGGCCGAAAACGTTATGATGCAAACTAGAATTTTAAATGCGGCCGACATGTAATAGCTGCTATACAACCCTCACTTATAGGAGAATGAAATATGTTTGGATTAGGTGGGAAAAATAAGGACTTCAATGTAACAATCAAAAATACGGGTCAGACATTTGAAGTTAAAGGCGGTATCAACCTTTTACAAGCAGCTAAAAATGCTGGTATTGACTGGCCCTGCGATTGCAAAGTTGGCTCATGCGGTTCATGTCGCGCTAAATTAATTAGTGGCAAAGTAAAAGAGTTAACCGATTTTGCATATACCTTAGATGCCGATATGCTAAAAGAAAACTATATTCTTGCATGCCAATCGCGTCTGAAAACTGATTTAGAAGTTGAAGTAGATTTTGATCAAGGAGCTATCAATCCTGACTATAAATCTTAAGCAAATTCTTTACTATAAAAAAGCGTGACAAGTTTCTTGTCACGCTTTTTTATTGCGTGAATGATTTAAAATTTCAATTGAAGAATGTTGTTTTGGAACAACATATAAACCTGGAACGAAATTGCATATAACACCATATAGTGTTTAATAGGCTGCTCTATTGGAGATTTCTGTACAATAGCTTTTTCTCAATTCAAAAAATTTAGCCTTCCTCCTTTTTATGTACTTACTCTAGCAATTGTTAATGGTCTAATTACAAGCATATTATTACAAACTTATATACTCAGCCGTAGAGGCATGGAGTTCATACAAGCATTAAATAATGCTTTAGGAATGAGTTTTATCGATGATTACAATGGAGGCTGCTATTAATATCACCGATTATTATTTAACCTACGGTGCGAAATTGACTTGGTGGGTAGTGCCCATAATGCTTTTAGTAGGGTTTTTAACTCCATAGCCATATAATTATTGGCGTTTAAAAAAATTTGGCCATGCCTGCTGTCACTAAAAGTGTCCACGAAATTCGAAACTAAAACACACAATCAGTTTGAATTACTAAAAGAAAGGCGTTTTCGTCCTTTCTTTCTTACGCAATTTTTTGGTGCATTTAACGACAATGTCTTTAAGAATGCACTTTTGATATCGATAGCCTTTCAAAGTAGCTATTCGGGTTCAGACACCTCAAGTTATATCATTAACCTGGCTGCAATTTTATTTATCACTCCTTTCCTGTTGTTTTCATCTACTGCGGGACAAATTGCTGACCGCTATGAAAAATCACTATTAATTAGACGCATTAAAATAGCTGAAATATGTATTATGATATTGGCGACGATAGGTTTTTATCTGCAAAGCATCCCATTACTATTATTCGCTCTCTTCTTAATGGGTGCACAATCTTCGTTATTTGGACCAATAAAATATTCTATTATTCCTCAACATCTCAACAAGTATGAACTTGTAGGTGGTAATGCACTCGTTGAAACAGGTACTTTTGGTGCTATTTTAATAGGAACTATGCTTGGCGCTATTTTGGTTGGTTTACCTAATGGAACCAAATTACTAGTACCAATAACGATACTTACATTAGCTACATTAGGCTTTATAAATAGTTTGAAAATTCCTTTAGCGCCAGCTGTTGATCCAAATCATAAAATTAAATGGAATGTACTATCAGAGACTTTTAATAATTTAAATACATTAAGACAAAACCGAACGGTATTTCACTCTGTTTTAGGTGTGTCGTGGTTCTGGTTTCTTGGAGCTACATATATAACTCAGTTGCCTAATTTCACTCGCCTTTCACTTGGTGCTAATGAGCAAGTTGTAACACTCTTCCTAGCATTATTTTGTATAGGTATAGGCGTAGGTTCACTCACTTGTGAACGACTTTCTAACCGCACAATTGAACTAGGTTTGGTTCCGATTGGCTCTATCGGACTTACGTTATTCGGTATTGATTTATTCTTTTCTACTACAACTCAAGCCGCACCAGAATTAGTCGGTTTTAAAGATTTTATCTCAAACAGAGCTAACTGGCGTTTAGTTTTGGATATTTTCTTATTAGGTGTATTCGGTGGTATTTATATCGTACCACTATATGCGCTTATACAAGCACGCTCTAATCCCAAACGTCGCTCACGCGTGATTGCAGGCAACAATATTTTGAATGCATTATTTATGATTGCTGCTGCAATCTACGCAATTATATTAATCAATTTAGGTTTGACGATCCCACAACTATTTTTAATTGCGGCAATATTAAATGCAGTTGTTGCTATTTATATATACACACTCGTGCCAGAATTTTTTATGCGTTTTGTGACTTGGATATTAGTAAATCTTGTATATAGAATTAAAAAAGTCAATTTAGATAATATTCCTGAAGAAGGGCCTGCCGTAATTGTTTCAAATCATGTTAGCTTAATGGATGCGCTGATTATAGGAGGCAGTGTTCGAAGACCCATTCGTTTTGTGATGTACCATAAAATTTTCAATATTCCTTTTTTGAGCTTTATTTTCAAAACCGCAAATGCAATTCCTATTGCGCCCAAAAAAGAAAATCCTGAATTATTAGAGCTTGCCTACAGCAAAATTGCTGAAGAGTTACAAAACGGTAATGTAGTAGGTATTTTTCCAGAGGGTAAACTTACTTCTGACGGAAACGTAGACAGCTTTAAGCCTGGAATAGAGCGTATATTAAAAGAAACACCGGTACCGGTAATTCCTATTGCATTAGAGGGTATGTGGGGTAGTTTTTTCAGCAATAAGCATGGTAGTCCATTTAGTAGATTCCCGCGTAGAATACTAGCAAGAATTAAAATAACGGCTGGCAATCTCTTACCTGCTAATCAAGTAAGTGCAACGAAACTGCAGCAAATTGTGATTAAAATGTTGAATTAAAGTGTGTAGTATCGAAATTAATTTCGTTTAAAATATATTTCTAGTTTATGACCCAATAGATTCCATGAACGCTCATGACGCTATATAAAGTTAAACACCATACGTTAGACCCCTACTCTTCTAAGGCGATTCGTAATATTTTGCCTGATAAAAAGTATATAGTTGATGAATTTATTCAACAAATTGAAACGTATATTGAAGATTATCATGCAGTGGTGAAAAGTAGCCTCAATATACCTCAGGCCCAAATAACTGCAAATAAACTTGATGATACAGCTGAAAATATAAATAAAGTATTAAATGATTTACAGACTTTACCTACTTTTGGCATACCCTTATTAAAAGCTAAAGCATCATTCTCTGGATTAGGTTATTTGCCTGAAATATTAGACCGCACACGAACCGATCTTATGCATGTAAGAGATGTTATCAATTGGTCAACAGATAATATCCGTGGGCAAACCAACCAAGATGCCCTACATCGATTAAAAACCTTGATTTCAAACACAGCAAAACTTTATAAAACAAAATTTAATAGAGCTTTGAGTACGGACGAAAAATCTGAATTCATGCAAATTATGCAAATTTTATTTATAGAAATCGAAGAAACATTTTCAAAAAAAATTATTCAAAAGGAAATCGATTCTCTTCTAGAAGCTGACTTATCAATAAAGTACTAATACCTTATACAAAAGAAAATTATTCTTAGCTATTGTATTGTTATCCCTTCAACACGCATTAAATGCATTAACGCATCTTCTAACATTGAGCGCGCCTGCGCAGTTGTTGCATGAAGGTACGAATGCAGTGCAGCATCTTGCTTACTTTCATTTTCACATTCAGCACTATAGATTTCGAATGCAACCAAATGACGAACCAACTCAGTTATATGTTTTGGACACTCACACTTAATTGTATCTGAGCGTTTAGCAAGCTCAAGTAATTGTTTATTACTAAAGCTTCTTGCAGGTATTGTTTGCTCAAAGTGTAAAGTTGAACCCACTTCTAAACCAGGCAATCTACCACTGCCACCGGAGTGATAAATACATAAACGACCTAACTCTTGGACATCGATTGATGAGCGAACTACTGTAGTTTGAGATGACTGAATTTGTTCAATATAGTCTTGGTTACTGAATCCATAAATTAAAATAACATGCCATGCGCCACTGATTTCTCGAATTTTCTGAATTTCCGAATTAGTAAACTGATTAATGGTTGGCTTTTCAACCACAACAACTTCAGGTTGTTTTGATTGCACAACATCTGACTCTAATTCTTCAGCTGTTTCGTATACACCTACAATATTAATGCCATTGACTTCTGGCAACCCATCTAATATTCGTAACGGTATACTGTCCCCTAATAACGCTACATTACAGACATCGGTCTCAGAAAAAGTTTCTTTAGAACTTGTACGATTGTTATCTCCAATAATAACTGCATCTAACTCGGCACGCTCTTTAAGCTGCTCCATATTTAAGCGTGCAATTGTGCCTATCGATATTCCAGCATCAACCAATGATTTTAGTAGAAGTAATTTTGCTACATCATCACGCGAATAGTTACGATCACCCGATTCAGTACGTGATGGCGTAACTGCGTTATATCTTCGCTCCCAAGCACGTAAGGTTTCGGAGCCAATTCCTGTAATTCTAGATACTGCCCCAATTTTGTATGTTGTTAGCTGGTTATCCATTCATATAATCCTTGAAATTTTCTTTAACTTTCTGTACAGGTTTAGTAAATCTAACCTGTACATGGAATGTAAATCAAAGATCAATTTTTTGCAAAGATCTATACAAAGCATCAGCATTAAATTTAGATAATGCCTATCAAGGCTCTGCTCATTTGAACATAAGCTACTGTTTTATATTGAATAATTCAGATTTTGTTTGATTATTTACAATGCACAGTTGAATCTTATAATTCAACTCGGATGAGTATGTACAAAATTTTGGGATGTTTTTTGATCAAGAGTTTGAAGATTGTTTTTGCTGCTCACGAATGCTTGTATCACTCGCTTCTTGCAGGATGGTATTTGCTTCGTCTTCATTAAACTCGTAGACGAGGCTATCTCGATAATAATCAACTACTTTGTTCATAATGCGGATAATCTCAAAATCTTTGAGATCATTTGTTGTTCTGATTCCTTCCATATACTTAAGAACCTTATGCTCCAAGGTACTTTCACCAAAATAACTCATGGATAAACCCCTAAATTTTCTAGCATTATTGCTATATGTTATTGAGCCTTATTAAGGTATGTGAATCTATATATGGCTGAACGTATCGTTAAAGGTGACAGGGGGATATTAACTAGACCGATTCGCAATTTTGCCTCTACTCAAAGTAACTAACTCCATAATAGTGATTTACAGATTTCAAGGGCTTATTGCGCCTTAGAGATCCACTATAAAAAATATTTACTGCTTTTTTCAACTAAAGTGATAACCGCTATTCTTTTAGAAAAACATTGTTTTCGTAAATTATTTGAATCACACACTTTAGATATGCTTTATATTACTTTAAAAGATCAAACTGATGACTACGGCTTATAACTATAAACTTGATACTTAAATTTTGTTAATTTGTTCACAAATTCTGGAATCTATAACGTCTACTGTGTCACTATATAGTTGTTTCATAATAACTATTAGACTATTTATAAAATTAAACTATGTCTAAAACATAGCAACGGGGAGAGTTGGTAAAAAACGGAACTTTTTACAACTACACTTGAGATTTAAATGAACATTACTGAAGAAGAAAATGATTTCACAAAGCGAGTGCTTGAGAATAATCAATCAGAAAATGATGCTGATATCATTACCTATATTGAAACCATTCACAGCATTGCTAGAAAAAAGACTACCGGTTACTTAAAAAAGCATCAAGTTAACTATCAACAATGGCGCATTTTAAAGTCTATTTACCTAGAGCTTGCAATTACGCCCGCTAAAGTTTCTGCAGCAACTTTTACTGATTCTGGGACTATTAGTAGGCAGCTTGAATTGCTTGAAACAAAGGGTTTAGTCAAAAGAGAACACAGCAAACAAGACCGTCGGGTAGTAAATTTAAAGCTGACTCCAGAAGGTGAAAATGTTGCCAAAGATGGTATTAAATTTAGTGAAAAGCTAATCGACTGTGTGCGCGATAAAATTGGTGCTGAAAAAACAAAAGACTTTCACCAAGCATTAATTGGCGCTTTAAAATGTTCTGCATTCTGCAATGACAAATAAGCTATTACCGTTTCATAAAAAAATTTAAAAAATAAAAAAGCCTCCGGAATCGGAGGCTTTTATCTGAATGCGTAATAAGAATACGCATGGAGTTGGACTCGGTTTTATTTTATTAATGAAACTTATGCTTGTGTAAGTACACAGTACTAGCAATTATAATTCCCACTAAAGCGATAAGATCAAAAACAAGAATTGTGTGTGTAACTTCCATTTTGTTTCCCCACTAATAGCTTATTTAATGTTTGTAATAAATTATCCCATCAAATTATTCATATACCTTAGATTGCGAATTTAGTTGCGAGATCCAATCGTATATTTCCAATATCTGGTCACGGCTTAAATTCGAATCATTTACGGCACTTTCAGAAAAATTCTGATGAGCTTTTAATGAATGCAGTTTTTTAACTGTTGGGAACTTATGCAATCGAGAAGACTTGTACAGTCTTTGAATACTTTTAAATGACAGCATGAATGCTCCTTTTCAATACGTTAGTTATATCCTATAACTTAGCCATACTTATCCTGTATGCCTGTAACTCATTGTATCGGCGTGCTATTCAATTACTTTAGCTTTAATCCCAAATGGTTGCTTATGCATGATAATTGGTAGTAAGTCACGGATTTTAGGTGCATTTTATATAAATCATTGAGATATTTTATGACTATAGCCTCAAATCAAACAATTTTGCTTACACCTTCTTACTTATTCCTGGACTATCTTTATATCTAAAAACCTACTCATACTGTTCGACGATGCCCTGGGATTCATCCCAAATCAAACAAATTTGCTTATACCGTCTTACGCACGCCTAGACCAACTTTGAATCTAAAAATCTGCTCATACTGTTCGACGATGTCCGTCTGGCTTCCAAGCAGGCGCAATTACATTCGGCATATCTGAACGATGCAAAAGATTAGCTGGCGCTAAAGTAAACTCGCCATAACGTTGGTTAATTTTGTCCATTACCTGATTAATACTGTCTCGCTTAAGATTCTTTTGAGCAAACAAAGAAAGTTGGTTACCTTTTGTTTTTGGGTCAATTGCAGTAATTTGCACCTGAAAACATCCTTCTCCGTGCCAATAGTTATTTAGAAAATCATTCGCGAGCCTTTTAATTTCATGACTATCGTCTGTAGGTTCAATAGTTTTCATCTTTAACGCTAACCATTTTTGTTCTGTGCGAAAACCAATAAAAAAAAGTTGTCCTTCTAGATCATGCTTTCGTAAACGTGCTGCAACTTTTTCTGCCATATGATGCAAATAGATTCTCAAGATACTTTTATTTGTTGTATTCGGCGGCATAACCTTACCGTGGCCTATCGACTTAGGTGCTGCAACAATAGGCTGTAAAGGTTCCGGATCTAGGCCCTGAGCCATGTACCAAATCCGCCTGCCCGGGTTACCAAAACGTCTTGCTAGTTCTCCAATTGGCAATTTCTTCATATCGCCACATACATATACACCACGATTCGCTAGAAACTGACCAATCCCCTTTGCAATACCGCATAAATCCGTTACAGGTAATGTTTTAAGGAATTCTTCTGACTCCCAAGGCGGCACAACAATATGCCCATCGGGTTTATCTTTTTTAGCTGCAACTTTGGCTGTAGTCTTATCTCCACTAATACCAACACTACAGGGCACACCCCCTGCCTCATACACAGTATCTTTAATAAGCCTTCCCATATTTGCAGGATCACCGTAAATATTTTGACAGTGAGTAAGATCTAAAAAGGCTTCATCTACTGAAAATACTTCAACATCAGGCGTAATGTTTTGCAATGCAGACATAATATTAGTGGACACTTCTGCATAACGATAAGGTCTAGCTGGCACTTGAATTACATCAGGACATAATTCTTTTGCGTACTTAATTCGAGTAGCTGTTTTTATGCCATAGGCTCTTGCTTCATAGGAGCATGTAATAAAACACGTGCCAGTAAGACCATTTGTAATACCTATCGGCTGGCCACGTAACTCCGGATGATCATGTTGCTCGATGCTCGCAAAGAAAGCGTCCATATCGATTAGTGCAATAGCACGCTCCCAATGTCTCATCACCAATCAACATGAACTAGATATACATTCGTACTTGACCCACTAAAATCCCTTGAATATCAACACGACTAGCTGCATATTCTTTTGGTTGCATTGTTTTATTAGCAGGGATTAAGCGAATAACATCCCGGTTTGGGAATTTAATTCTTTTTAAAGTTGCATTTTCACCATCAATGAGTGCTACAACAATTTGATTACTGCGTGCAGTACTTGCCTGTTCAATAACAACAAGATCACCATTACGAATCCCCTCATCAATCATAGAGTGACCTTTCACTTGCAATACATAACGGTTGGGGCCACCTAATAAATTTGCAAAGTTAATGAGTTCACGATTTTCAATTGCTTCAATGGGTTTGCCGGCAGCAATACGTCCTAATAGTGGTAATTCATCGCAATCAGGATGGCCTTCCAATTCGATACCACGATGCTTTTGATGCCGGCGTATGTAACCCTGTTCTTCTAGTGTAGATAAGTAACGGTGCACCACTCCTTTGGACTGAATGCCTAAGCCCGTAGCAATTTCAGTTAACAACGGTGCTTTGCGGTGCTTGGCAATATACTCTTGAATAAAATGTAGAGTGCTCTGTTCGCGTTCAGTCAGCATAATGTTCTCCATAAGTTCTCATCATAGAGAACTTATGGAGAACATTCAATGGGCTTGGCAATAATTTTTTTGATTATTTACAAGATATTGTTCTATAAGCTTTTTTGCTTGTTGTTGCTCATCCTCTGTCAATGCATCATATTTGCCACGATGATTGCCTAAGTAAGACCAACCATAGCCCCAGCGATACCAGTTATAAAAATAAGGGCTACCCCCAAAACGCACGCCTTCGTACATCACTTTTGCTAACGACTCATCCTGTGTTTTTTTAAATACACATTGTTTAAGCTTACGATCTGCAAGCTCACGCTCTTCTTCTGTTCCACCTTTCCAATATGCCAAATCATGTTGGAAACAACATTCGCACCAATCATCATTGGTAATTAAAGAACTATCCGGAAAAAGTGAACAACCATCACTCGTAAATGGGCTTAGCTCTACATCATTGCTACATGAAAAAATAGCGATACAAAAGAAAAAATAAACCGAATAAGTGCTTATTTTGTTCTTCATTTTTTACCTTTGAATATATTGGCGCGCCCGGTAGTGAGTACATGGAAGTACGAATATGAGACGCATCATAGATTATAGGAACATTATAAATAAAAATAATTGGAGAGATTATAAAATACATCCCTGTATTTTGCGCTATGAACCCTTCGCCTGCAGCAATGTTGAAATTCGTTTCTGATGAATATGCCAGCCGGTTTTCTATCTCCCGCACTCAATGGATTTCTTTGTAATTAACCTTACAAATATACAAACTCTGAACCTAACTCCAGACATCATTGACTACATACAAATTATCTTAATCCTGAAAACATCATAACAATTACTAAGCTTTATAAAAGTTTAATAAAGTTATTATGAAATGTTATTATATTAACTAATATTTACAGCGCTTTGTAAAAACTAAAAAGTGCTGTAAATAATTTTACCAAGGTTGGGCCAAGGTTGGGATTCACCCCTCTTTTAAATATTGATAAAGGAATATTTTTCATGGCTCCTATGTGGCTAGACATTTTTATTCAATAAATTTTTAGAAAAACTATTTCTAATTTTTTACTTAAAATTTACTAAATAGTTAATGGTAACTAATAGAAATAATAGTAAATCGATTCAACTGAAAATTTGTCATATTGCTGCCACAACAGAGGGAGCAACTTGGATGTATGAACAACTTCGAGACTTAAGGTCAATTTATGGTTTTGATGTTTCTGCAATAATTTCAGGAAATAATGGAGCACTTGTAGATAACCTTAAAAAAAGTAATATCCCATTTCATGTTTGTGATTTTGAATTCATAGGTTCAAAAGACCTTCTCTCGCTTCCATTTAAAATTATTAAGCTTGCACGACTTCTAAGACGAGAAAAATTTGATGTTGTGCAAACACATCTATTCCATTCTATGGTGATTGGTCGGCTAGCTGCGTGGTTGGCAAATATTCCTGTAAGAATATCAATGATTGCAGGACCATATCACCTAGAAGCATACACACCCAAATGGGTTGATCGAGCAACATGTTGGATGGATTCAGAAATCATTGCTTCTTGTGAATACACTCGCAAACTCTATCGTGAAATGGGGGTTAAAGATAAAAATATAGGCCTTGTATATTATGGGCCAGATCAAAATAAGTTTGATTCCAGAACAACTAAACCCGCGACTATACGTTCAGAGTTTGGCTGGGCAGCTGATACTCCTCTTATTGTAATGATTGCTTACTTCTACCCACCTCATTACCCCAGCCGCTGGACTCCTCCAGCACTTTGGGGGAAAGCACTCAAAGGACATCAAGATCTAATTAATGCTATGCCAATTGTTCTTTCAAGTATCCCTAAGGCGCGTTGCATTCTAGTTGGTTCAGGCTGGGGCGAAGCAGGAATTGAATATAAAACCAAAATGGAAAAATTGGTCTCTTCACTTGGCTTGGATAAAGAAATTTTATTTACAGGTTTTCGTACTGATATTAATAATATTTTACGTGCCGCTGACGTTTCAGTTCAGCCATCCTTGAATGAAAACTTAGGAGGAACTATTGAATCACTTCTCATGGAGTGCCCGACAGTAGCCACTCGAATTGGTGGAATGACAGATAGCATTATAAACAATAAGACTGGCATTCTCGTTGAACCATCAAATCCAAAAGATCTAGCCTGCGGCATTATCAAAATATTAAAAAATCCTTCAAATGCAAAATTGTATGGTCACAATGGACGTCAACTAATGTTGAAGAAGTTTGTTCTTAGCAAAACGGTTTCTAATTTACAAAATATTTACATACGATTATACGCAAAGGCAAAAAAACAAGTTTATCTATTTGTACTATTAACACGTGCATTAATATTTATTCCGTTCTCTGCATATTTTGCAATTCGATTATTTTTTATAGATATCTTATTTCTTTCCAAATGGGATGCAGGTTGGAGACCCTGGAAAATTAAAGCATTGCTACAAAGCATATATGCTCCTGTAAGATTTTTAAAACTTTTTCCTTATCACATTTATGGATTATTGCGAAGTATCTCAGCTAATACAAAAGCTCTTGAAACTTGGGATCTAATTTTTGCCAAAATTAAATCAACTAAACTTGCCTTTCCACGTATACCTAATAAATCACTAATTTTTTTCCCGATAAAAAAGATTAACTCTCAATGGAATTTTTATATAAAAAATAAACTATTTAGGTTTTTGACCCAATTTTTTATAGAAGTGCGTTTAAAGATAATTTCCATATGGAGTTTTTATAAAAAAAGTAAATTATTTAAGTTCTGGAATCAATTTTTTGCTGAAGCACGTTTACTGAAGCAGGATCAACCAGACTCGATGCTAATAATTATCAAGATTCTGCCTTATCACATTTATGGCTTTGTCAGAGAATGCTTAGAAGGCACTAAAGCTCTCTATTATTGGGATCGTTTTTTGAAAAAAATACGCGAAAATGATAAAGATCGATAAAGCATCAAAACGCAATTTGATTTTTCTTCTTGTCGCACAAGCAAGTGCTGCACTATTAGGTGTATTTGCATTTACACGAATTGCTCGAGAACTTCCTGTAATAGAAATGGGAAGATTTGGCTTTGCAGTCTACTCGACAGCGTTATTCGGACTCCTTGCAGAACTTGGTATTCGTTTTGTAGCAATGAAGGAAATAGCAACCAGCCCGGAAAATGTTTGGCACTATCACCGCCATAGCGCATATATTCGCTGGTTGCTCGCAGCTCTTTCACTGATCCTTTTATCAGTAGTTGCATTAACCCCCGCATGGCGCGCGGAGTGGAATTTACTCATGCTAGGTGGTTTGCTCGCCATCACCCAATTTGGATCAGATCCTGCAACTTGGGTATTTTTTGGTCGCGGTCGTATTGATATTGGAGCAACAATTTTGATTATTGACCGTTTTTTATATCTCGTTGCCATACACATAGCTGCACAATGGTCGCCAAGTGCTGAAAGTTTAATAATAGGAGCTGTAACAGTAAATTTATTAAGAATGACTTTTTCCGCATGTTGGGTTCGTATGCAAATTAAAATTCAACCTAAAATCATTTGGGACAAATCATTATTTAGATACTTAATTGTCGATGGCGCAGCTATTGGTATTGCTATTTTGACTTTCTTTACCTATTCACAAATTACAATTGTTTTAATGAAATCTTTCTCAACTCCAGAGCAACTAGGATATTATGCAATGGCATTTGGAGCCATGAGTGTTCTATTAGTAATACCAACATCATTAATAATGGCGCTCTTCCCCATTATGGCAACAACACTTGGAAAAAGTATTCAAGCTAATCGAGATCTTTTCTTCTGGTTTACTCGTTTAATTATGTTAGTCGCTGTGCCTATTGTGATCGTACTTCTTTTATTCGCTGATGATATCTTGGCAATTTGGATGGGAGCTAAGTATACACCTGCAACATTAGAATTGAAGATATTAGCCATTGCTCTAGTCTTTTCAGCAGCAAGTTTTCTTTATCGTATGTTTTTATTCGCATCCGAAAAATATAAGACTGAAATAACCATCAATGTTTCAGCAATTTTGGCCACCATAATTATTGGAATTCCAATATGCAAAATTTATGGTGGAATAGGTGTAGCAATAGTTTATGTTTTCATTGAAGCAAGTGTAGCTATAACTAAAGCTGTACTTACATGGTATAAGTCAAGCCACTCACTATCTTTTATTTCTCAAAAAAAGACTCTCTAAATAGCCTCTATTTTATTGGCGCGCCCGGAGAGATTGATTCGTGTCATCCATGACACTCACATTCGCTTCTCTCATGCGCCGCTAACGCAACGTCCAAATTTGCTGTCCTGCAAATTTGTCGAACTCTACCGTTCGAATAACTCAAGATATGCCACTATATTAATAGCCTAAAAGGCTATAAATTTAGTGGCGCGCCCGGAGAGATTCGAACTCCCGACCACCTGGTTCGAAGCCTAAGCTAACACGCTAAACCCTTCTTAACACTAGTACCTACTAGTAACTCTTAAGTTCTTGTATTTAAAAATAAAGTTTACCAAAGCGTACAATGTAAGTATGCTTTTTTAAACGCTGCTAACTACTGCCAAATGAAAAATTAGTAAGCGTTTTAGTAAACTTTTTTACGGAGGAAATAATGCCTAGACACAAGGAAGTTGATGTTCGGGTGCAAGACATACAACCTACCTTAAATGATAAGTCATTAATGGCTCTTCCAGTCCTCGAAAGGACATATGAGAAGTGGTTTTCTGGCAATAAGGGTTTAGGTATTTGTGTTACACCCAAAGGAACCAAAACGTGGTTGTTACGTTATCGACGCGACTCAGGACAGCTCATTAAAATGTCGCTTGGGCGATATGTTAGTGGGGAAATGCCAAGATCTCGCATCATTCCTATTAAAAAAGCCAAAGAACTTTACTTAGAAAATCGCTTACAAATCCTAAAAGGTGAAGACCCTGCCCAACTAGTTAAAGCCAAGAAAGAGCAAACTCGTAAACAATTAGCTAACGAAGCTGGAGCAATTACATTTGCTGGTTTAATTGAGGAATACATAGAACGTCACGCAAAACAGAAAAAGAAGTCATGGCGCAATGATGAATATTGTTTAAATAAGGAATTCCTCCCACCACTCGGAAATAGAAAAGCAAAAGACGTTACTCGTGCAGATATCCGCAAAGTGTTAGACAAGATGGAGAATCGAGGTGTAACCACAGGCCAAAATCGAGCTTTAGAAATTGTACGCAAGATGTATAACTGGGGAATGAGTGTTGACCTAGTTGAACACAATCCTTGTACAGGAATAGAAAAGCCAGTGAAGGAAAAAGTTGGAGAGCGTTGCTTAGACGAAAAAGAAATTCGAAAACTGTGGCACTCACTAGAACACTACCCTATTAAAACTGCACTTGCAGTTAAGCTGATGGTTATTCTTGGTCCACGTGTCTTACAGTTGGTACAGGCTAAGTGGACTGAATTTGATTTGGATACGGGAGTATGGATAGTTCCAAGTGAAAGAATGAAGGTTGGTAAGCCACATTTAACAATGCTCCCACCGCTAGCCATTAAGCTAATAAAGGAATTGCAGTCCTACACTGGTGAAACTGAATTCCTGTTCCCAAGCTCTGATACATCAAAACCTGTAGATTATCGCTGGCTAAACGCGGCTATAAAGAAATCTCCATACAAAAAACAATTAAAGGTAGATAACTTTTCTGCAAGAGATTTAAGACGCACAGCTGCAACACAATTGGCAAAATCTGGTGTCCCTAATGATTTAATCGGGCGTATTCTCTCCCATACAGCTACTGGTGTAACTGAAAAGCACTATAACCTTTACCAGTACCAACAAGAAAAACTGGATGCCATGCGCAAGTGGGAAAATAGGCTAAATTTAATTATTAAAGATGAACTTCCTAAGAATGTAGTTGAGTTAAAGGTGGCTACTAGTTAATTATGGCTAAAGATACTGTAAAAAGGCTGGATCGCTTATTGGAAAAGCGCAAATGGCTAATCCATGCTAACGCTCGAGCTCTTACACGTAAACAACCTTATGCATTAACTAGTAAAGAAAAAGAATTACGAAAAATAATTCGCAAAGAATTTAAACCTGAACTAAATGTTATTTTGAACGGGAATACAAAAAATTCAGTGCGAAACTTTGTCTCTGTTAGAAAAGAGATGTTAAAAGTAAAACATAGACACAACAAAAGTACTGAGGATTTAATTTCTGAAGATTTTAAAGAATTTAATAATCAATACACTGAAAATCACTATCATAGCAAAGGAGCTTTAGATAAAACGTATTACGCTCGATCAGACAAAAAACAATCTCTATATAAAGTTTTATATATGGCAATGCGAATTGACCCAAGATATAGGTGCATCATTAACAAGCACATTGAAAATGGTAAACTCAATATAAAAAATGAAGAAGTGATTGACGTTCTAGACGATTTTATTAACCGTTATATTGCTTAGCCTTAAACGCTTCGTGTTGTTCTGAATCTCTCCAATATTTTCTATCTGCGAAGTACACAATGCCTTTTGCCTTCTTACGGCTAAGTCTACCTTTTACAGTGTCATATGTGAGCTTGTCTAATATTATTGGATCACTTTTGTGCTTTTCTTTTAAAAATTCATGTACTTCTTTAGCAGTCATACCACTTGGGTGCTGTGTAAACATTTCTGCATATTCATCACCTTGTACTTCATTTCTTAGTGCATTTTCCAATAAGCCTTCTATTACCCACGCACCATATTCCTTTTCTATAAAAGCAGCATAGTATTCTTCTGTCATTGTGCGCGCTTTAATATGAATTGCTGTGTAGTTACTACCCATATCTGGAGGAATTAGTGTTATTAAGTTTGGAACACCACCAAGCAATTTAACTGTCCCTCCTCCACGTAAATGATTAATTGCATTTGGGGACTTGGTGCTGTGATTTGACAATATAATCAAACAATTTTCCTCTGCTTGAATACGTTTTAATTCCCTTGTACATTCTTTATCATAATTGGAAGCTGATTGATTCGTTGGGCAAGGCTCTCGACAATCGTCGTACATATCTAATATCAATGCTTCTAATTTATGCACTTTTATAAATTTTCGTATTGCTTCTGATCCACCTTCTTCAAAGAAGGATGCAGTTTCTTCATATGCAAATAGTAAATTAGGATTGTTATATCTTTGCTTTGCTAATGCTCTTAATTTATCTATTTCTTTTCTCGGTATCGGGTCACTCCTTTCACCTCTCAATTTTGAACGAACCTTATTAGGTTTGCCCAAGTTAGCAACTAACGACAATTCATAGTCTGTTAATTCTTTTATTCGTTTATCTACGGTGGCTGCTCCATCTTCGGAATAGACATATGCAGTTCTCAGCGGCCTTTTAACCTTAAAATATCCACAGAAATCTGCACCAACACTGAATGCACCCGCCATCATAGTCAGCAATCTAGTCTTTCCAGCTTTTGGAGGTCCAGACACCATTGTTAAAACATTGTCTATAACACCCTCGATTACGGTCTCAATTGGTGCTGGAGGGTTAGCATCTTGAACATCGGAAGCAATAACATCCGATTTCTCAATTAAGATTGGTAAAGATAAAAGTTTCTTTTTAGCTTTTACGTCAATAGTCGATAGGTTCTTTTTTACTTTGTGGAAGATGTAAAAATCATCTGGTCCTGTTGTAGGATTTTTATCTACTGCGGGAATCTTTACGATCTGAACTTCTTTTACACCCTCTTTCTTTAAAGAATCTACAAAACGATATAAGAATTTTTTACTTTGATTTACCTTAGCTCTTTTATGCAACACATCATGGTCTGGAAATATTCTGACAGTCCTACCTACCCAATCAATACATTCTAAATCTGGATTCAACATCCCATCTTTATTAACACCGCATGCGATACCACCCATAGCAAGAGTTGCCTCTCCAAGGTGGCACATTAGTATTGCTGGCTTCTCACCTTCTACAATGTTAATTAGGTCAATTGGGTTAGTTATTACACTCTCCCAATTAATCTTAGACCCACGAGGAAAGAAAATGCGTGAGCCCGCATGATGTGACTGAGTGTACTTTCTTGGCTTCTTATCGCCTTTACGTTTTGCCTTTCCACCTAATAATTTGTATCTAAAGTGTGGCTCTAGCTTATCGTTTAAGATTGGAGCATATTCTCCATCCACAAATCCGACCGGTTCAAAATACGGAAACTCTATTGCCCCTATAGGAAAGACATCTTGTCGTTCATTCCATCCTTCAGAAATTAAACGCTCTTTCGCTTCATCTTCATCTAATAACGTTATGTGGTTATTTGCTATTTGATCTGTGAATAATCCGCTACTTGCTAAATCCTCTTCGAATAATTTTTGCGCTTCTTTTTTGTTGTATGCCTTTTTATGTTTGATTTTTTCTTGTTTTGTATTTATGTCTACTACGTTATCCTCTGAATCAATTACTTCTTTGTTTCCTAATGGCACTTCTTATTACTCCTCCGGTTAATAATTGTTTGTAGTCAAATTTATTAGCTGGTGTTTTAGCTTTAATACTATTTGCCCAAATTGCATCATCTCTAACAATCCAATTGTAGAAACACTTTTCCAATACACTTTGTGAGTAATACCCGCCCTTTATTCGTTCTTGAGTGATCAACTCTTCTGAAGTTAACCAAAAAGCACGCGCCCAAACCGGAGTTCGTGGCATTGAATTTGGACGCGTTAATATAGAGCTGCTAGGAGGGTCTGAAGCGTGTACGTCAGCAGCTCTAGTGCCTACTCGGTTTTGGTCAACTGTTGTGTAACCGAAATAAATTATAAATGGTGATCTGTTCTCTATCTTTTCAACTTCTTCAAATTCTGGTCTTGGCCATTGTGGTTCTTTTCTTATGTCGAAAAATTCTTCAATAACATAATACTGTGGGCATAGGTGTTTATTAATCCTTATGAACTTATGTTCATGGGCTAGTTTTTTTGTTGGGTGATCGATCACTGATGCGATTTGCTTTTTCATACAGTAGTTTCCTCTTCATTACTTATTTACCTCTTTTATTGATTAATAAATTAAGCTGCAACCAGCTCTTTAGGGATCGAAGGTAGACCTTCCTCCATTATGCGTACACGCTCTGTGTCGGGAATTAATTTGCGGTTTCCGATTTTGACGGCTTTTATCTGTCCGCACTTGATTCGTCTATATACGGTATTTGTATGTTCATGCAGAATTTCAGACGCAAAGGCTGGTACTGTCCATGTTTTTAAATTGATATCTTCGCTCATTATCGCAACCCTCCAATTAGGGCATAGTTAAATCGATAAGCGAATATTAACTAGCATTTAGTAGATATTTTACGCCTACCTTTTTACTAGAACGGTAATGATTGGATACTGATTTTGGCGGAACACTCGATCAAATAACGGAAGTGAGAATGGGTGTGTATCTTTCTCATATATAAAAAATATATTATTTTTATTTTATATAGCAACCCCCGACCTTAGCGACCGTTGCGACCTTCCGACCTTTTTAGGTATTTAGTGTTTTTGCTGAATTTTAAGAAAGGTTGCAAGGTCGAGGTCGTTTGGGTTGCCTAGGTTGCTTAAAATTTTAATATAAAATATTTTTAGCGTTTTTTAGTTATTTTTAGATTGCTCAACGTCTTAATTGTTGTATACGTAGTGTTTGCAAGTTTTGTCTTAAAGCGTTGGTTTATTGTGTAGTGCAAAATCGACCGCTTGTTGGAATTTCTTGCGTAGGTTTTTTAGTGAAATGAGCTGATATTTGGGTTGAAACGACCTTTTTCGACCTTGGTGTTTATTGATGAAAATTCTTAAATTCGCAACCGCACAAAGGTTGCCTATAAATGAACGGTCGACAAAATTCCGCGCAAGAAATTTTTACAGACGGTCGATTTTAATAGAACTTACACATTAAAATCGCTGTACAAGTTCACTCAACATCATCATTTTTAGGTTACTAACCAAGTAATCGAATTAATAAAACACTTTTATTTAAGTGTTAAGTAAACCCTGACCACTCCCAGTAACTAAAACGTTTATTAAAAAGTTTACTTGGCAATGTCGACAGCTATACTTATTTCGAATAATTATTAATGTTTATGTTTAGTGAAAGACAAAGACGAAGGATTGTTCCTTACATATTCTCAACTGCGTAAAGTACGCATGTTTTCCCGTAAAGGGTTGTCCGAGGCTGCTATTGCAGCATCAATTGGCATTACACTAGAAAAATGGAAGCGAGTTAAGAAAGAACAACCAGAAGTAACTCAGATGTTAGAACTTGGTAGAGCACGTGACTTAGATGACTGTGTAGATATTCTTAATTACCATATTAAGACTGGCAACTATAAAGCTTTAGAGTTTAAGTTAAAGGCTAGGCATGATTGGCGAGATAACACTCCTGTATTAATCGACAACTCCACTAACAACATAATTAAACTCCCAGAACAAATACCAGCAGAAGAATATCGAAAGATGTTCCCTGCTAACGCAGAGCAAGATGTTATAGAGGGTGAAATGTTGGAACCTAACGAGGTGTCAGTTGAACGCCACTAACACAGCGGAAGAGTTACAACCTCTCTCCCCATCCTCATTCCAGAACTTGGTATTGGGAATAGACTTCATATTCGACTTATTCTTAGGTGGAGGTCGTGGTGGTGCTAAGAGTTGGGCTATTGCATGGTTGATATTTTACTTTGTGCAGAAATTCCCTAACCAAAGAATCTTATATGTACGTAAAACCTATGCAGGTCTGCAAGACTTTGAATTAATATGCCGTAAGCTATTCTTCGTTGCATTCAATGGAGCAGCACGTTACAACTCCACTAACCACGTTTGGCAATTCCCTAACGGTTGCACTTTAGAGTTAGGCCAGCTCGACCACATATCCGACTACGACAAATACCAAGGTAGAAGCTTTGCCTTAATCTGCGTAGACGAAGCTGGACAGTATGCTGACCCATTTATGATAGACATGCTGCGTAGTAATTTACGTGCGGAGAAGAATGTACCGACTAGATTTGTTATTGCTGCTAACCCCGGAGGTGTTGGACATGCGTGGATAGCTAAACGGTACGTATTTGTTAATGCTTCTCCATGGGCTCCATTTACGGATGAAATTTCTGGCAGTGAATTCGTAAGTTGCCCATCTACATACAAAGACAATCCATTTATAGACCAAGACCAATATTTAAAACAACTTAAATCGTCATGTCCTTTTGATGAGGAGTTATTAAAAGCTTGGGTAAGTGGAGATTGGACTGTTGCTCGCGGTGCGTACTTTAGTAGCGTACTGAGTGAAGAAGACAATGCAATTAAACCGTGGCTTTATACTCCGCACCAATATTTAAAAACGTTAAGTGTTAAAGAAAGACGAATAGAGAAAAGAGAATGGTCTGGAGATTGGGAATATTTTTTAGCGCATGACTTTGGATCATCCGCTCCCTCCGTTACGTATTGTATTGCGCGTAGTCCCGGTGCGGAGCATGAAGGCCGTTATTTCCCCCGTGGTTCCTTAATTCTGTTTGACGAATTAGCAACTAACAGCAATGAACAATTGAATATCGGTCTAGGTTGGACTGTGCCTACGTTAGCTAAAGA
This sequence comes from Gammaproteobacteria bacterium, assembly GCA_028279275.1. GTDB lineage: Bacteria > Pseudomonadota > Gammaproteobacteria > UBA4575 > UBA4575 > JABDMD01. The sequence goes on from JANQOB010000006.1 coordinate 219,039, forward strand.
AATTGTAGGTATGTGTAGTAGATGGAACATTGAACCTAACGGTATAGCGGACGATGCAATATTTAGTAATCACGGGAGTGAAGTCGGAACGATAGCAGACGAATTTAGAGATGCAGGTGTGTACTTTGAACCCGCAGGTAAAGGATCACGAATTAACGGGTGGGAAAAGATGAGGACGTTGTTAAGCCAAGCAGGCTCCCCCGATAAACCCGGACTTTATATTAGCCGTAAGTGTTCATATTTCTGGGCGACTGTTCCATTTTTGAGCAGGGATATTAAGCGCATAGAAGATTTGGATTCTAACGGACCCGACCATGCAGCGGACGCCGTTAGGTATGGATGCCTGCATGAAATTAACGAAGTGAATGAAGTACAAATTACAACTTGGATTTAACTAGAGGAGAAAGACAATGGAAAAACTTACACACATAAACCAATTAAAAGCAGCTAGCGAAGGTGCGACGAATTTAATGAACGAAATTAATTCTAGTTTAGAAGAATTAGCGCCGAAGTTAATAGAATTAAGAGTGAATAAAGATGGAAAGTTCAGCCAAGATTACATCACTAAAGAAACTATGAAGTTGAATCAGGCTGCTAAAGATGGGCCATTGACTAATTTAGGTAAGTTAAAAGCGATGCACGAACAAGTTAATAGTTCTGCCTCCCACTTTACTAAAGATGCAATATTAAGCAGGCAACAATACTTTGATGAATTCAAACCTGAACATGCGCCTGTCACCTCTGGCGATAAGATGACTGCGGAATTGTTAAAGTTGCAACACAGCACAGCTGAAGACACAAGGCGAACACGATTAATTACTGAGATAGGCAGGCTACCCAACGCAGCGATAGCTACTGAAATAAAATCTGCGCTTGAAACTAATGACTTGATGAAATTAAGCGTAGCCATACAAGAACACCGCGTACGAAATTATGGTGAAGACAGTGGTTCCAGTAAAGCATCAGTTAAAGCGATAGATGATGCGATGAAAGCTTTGGACTTTCCCGAATTTAACTCTGCACAGACATATATTAGCAATGTTGAAGAAGCATACAGAGAAGCGAGCATGACTTATGACAAAGTAGTTAAAGGCAAGAACACAGCTGTAGACAAAATCGCTTTGGGACTAGTTAAGGGCGAAGACGGAATGAATGTTAAGAAGGTGGCTTGAGTAAAGAATAAATGCTGCTTTTAGCAGCATTTATTTAATCTAAACTATTAACAAACCCAACATACCCGTTTATATTAAAATTTATGCGTCACTTTAATATTAATTTTACGTATCGCTGGGCGACCACTTCTGGCTCTATCATTAACCCATTCTCCTATTATTTCTCCATTTCTACCTGTGTATTCTTCATTATTGCGAGTAGTATTAATTGTATATGTAATATCATAAAAGCCCTCTAACTCTCCCATAATATACATTCGCAGCCCTACGATAGATAACCTGGCATGCACATTTACTCCTGTATGCGCTGGAACAGGATTAGCAACAACATGTCCTGGAGGCGCATGAAATCCACCACCCGAGCCAGGCGCCATAAATCTACATACTTGATAAAAGATTTTTAACCTTGGTAGGTGATCGTTTACAGTAATCTGGATATTGTTTGCCCTTCCAAAACTATCAAGTGTTTCACCTCCCTTTCCTTCATAATAACTACCTAAGCACCATAATTTTACGTTTATATCTAATGGATAATTTGGCAACCTAATAGGTTTAGGGTATTTTGTATCAACATCTAATTCTGGAATTTCAGGGGGAGATTCCCCGACATTTGATTCTCTTTGTATTGACTTAGATAGTTTATAGGCTTTTTTAATCTCACTATCTAGCTTTATTAATGTTTCATTAGAATTTTTTATAAATTCTCCTGCATCCTCTTCTTTTGCAAATTGCTTATAAGAGTTTATAGCAAATTGAAAATCGCTTATTCTTTCTTCTAGACTATTAATAAGATCGTAAAGTGTTTCAAGCGCGATTCTTTGTTCTTCTAAATCAGGCATTTCCTCAATATCAGGATTATAATCAGCTGATGAATATGCTCTATGTACTGGATATAGAATAGTTTCTGGACCATTTCTTACTTCAGTTGGAAAGTTATATGCATAGTCGACTAAATCATTTATAGGAATTTTACTATTCCCTCCAGCTTTATAGATTGAAACATTGGTTGATTTAAACTTTTTGATTTTTTCAACTCTTTTACTTAATTCTGCTTTACCAGAAAAGTCACCAGTAACCCCACCATATTCTAATGAGTCTTTTATTTCTTTACGCTCAGTAGTACTGCGAGTATGTATAAACATAGATGCATATAATTCCCCGCCCGTAGACATATCTTTGACATACGTATTTCCATAAGTTTCAAGAAATTTTTGTGTTTTCCCATTTAGTAGTAGCCATTCAGGGCCACGTTCTCTACTATCGAGACGCGGATTTGGTAACGAATAGATATTTTGAATAAATACAACCCTTAACATAATACATAAACGATACTCTGTAATTGCTATACTTCTAAAGTAGTCGCGTTTAGCATCGAAGCCACCCAAAAAATCTGGGAAAGAAGCTTCTACAGAAAATTTCATGTACTCTCTTAGTGATTCATAATTCTCTATAATTTCAATGTTGTATATCTCACGATTTCTTGGAATGATATCTGGTTTACCCAACACACCCTTAGACTCATTTGCGCCAGTTATTGTATTGTAACCATGCCCAAGAATATCTGATGGAGGTGTATCAAATATTCCATTCTGATATCTTATTTCACTAGACTCAGAGTTAGTGCTTTTTTTAGGATATTCGATAAATTCTGTAAACGACATATTAATCCCCTTATTTTTCTTATTTTAATTAATTATAGAATATAAATTCTTTTTGCCAAATAAAATTTAATGCTGTTTGATTTATTAACTAAATCATTTGGTTGCGCCTACTTCCATATACTGAATTTCTCATACCCATTCGGAAAGCCCATTAATCTTACATCAATATTATATTTTTTAATTAATGAAAATAGATTATTTTTAAAATTATTTTCATCGCAAACAATGTTCAATAAATATTGAATCATCACTAATGTATTGTAAATTTTACGAATAACAATTCCATCTCTGTTAAAGTTTTTCGCAAGTGTAGGTGGCTTATTTACAGGTAACTTTAAAGTTATTGTAAGTTTTCTATTCCACAGCCTGCTGTGATGTGCGCAGGTGTTACGTATATAAGTTAGATGCTGTAAAAATTTATCATAGACTAGTTCATCAAGACCATATTGTTTAGAAATTTCAGTTCTGTCTTTGAATAATTTTAAATTTCTATAAATTTTAGAAAGCAACCCTAGTGATATAACTTCACATACGACCCAAATTGGAGGTAATTCTGGTTCAGTGTATGTTTTTAAATAGTGTTTAATAAAATTTTCATGTGATCTATTTATTTCTTCCCTTAGCTTCTCATCTATTTCTGCTAAGCGTTCTTGATTACTATAAATTTTAGGGTCTAAATAAGAATGTGCCCCATATAGATGAGCGATTTGAAATGCCCATTGAGTTCTAAAAGAAACTTCTAATCGTTCTATTGCATCTAGAATTAATAAGCGAAATTCCCTATCAAATTCATATAGGTTAATCGCCTCTTCTAGAGTGGCGCCTTCTTTGAATTCATGAGTAGTTTGGTCACTTTCTAGATGTAACCAATATGCTCTTAATCTGTAGTAATTCGAATGGAAAAGATATCTTTTTGCGATATCTTGATTTGAGATAGACAATCCACGATCAATTAAAATTTGTATTTGCTCTTCAATTGACCTTGGGGGTTTTGTAAATTTCATTTTTCTCCCCCCAGAAAAAAAGAAACCCGCCGGTTTGAGGTGCTCATACGAGCATAGCCTTGGCAGGTTTTGTTACTAAGTATTATATGTCCAATTTAACCAAAAACAATGCCATTGGTCATGATTTTTAGAAGCAAAATTTACCCATTTCATTCGCCTCAAAATACATATTATTCCTTTATATTCATACAGTTAACTAAATATTAGTGCTATAATTAGTTCTTTAATTATGTCCCAAGGGAGATCAAATATGAGAAGAATAAAGAGCGTTGTTTTGTGCTTACGCCAGTGTTTACGTACACACTTTCCCCATTTTACGCGCTTGAAGGAACATGCAAGTAATTGTTTTTCTAAAATTAATGTATTTTCTTCTCTTATAGAAAAACAATTACTTGCATGTTCTTAGTTTAACATAAATTCCTTTAAAAGTCAAAGACTTACCAACACCTCTCCCAAACAGATAAGAATTAAATGTGCGGCAGATTTAGTACAGCCACCCTCCCAGATACCATCATTAAGGCATTAGATTTAATGCCCACAAACTTCCAATTGCGAGATCAGGTTTACCCCACTAACCAAGTCGACGTTGTATTTCGCGGAGAGGATGGAAACGAAATAACGCATATGACATGGGGATGGGAGCGTCCTTTTAGTAAACGTCCGCTAATTAATGCGCGTGGTCAGGAAGCTTGGGATAAACGTACGTGGGCTAAAGCTTTAAGAGAGCGGCGTTGCATAATTCCCGCTAGTGGATTTTTTGAGTGGGACGAGAACCAACCTAAGGGTAGCCGTGATATGTACCGCATTACTCCTACCCATGAAGATGGCTTCGCATTAGGTGGTGTGTACGAAATTAACAGTGAATCTGGCGAGATGTTTATGAGTATTTTAACTACTGACCCCAATAAAAAGATGGCGAAGATTCACCATCGCATGCCTGTAATATTACAAACAAAAGAATTTAACGATTGGTTTGTTGAGGCCGATCGAGATTATATAGATTATCTTATGGGCCCAGCTAATAACGATTGGATAGAATTAAAGATCGAGAATGGGTGAATTAATACGATCTTGGGGTCTGTTTGAATTTTATAGTATGGCTAACTAACTCACCCATTACATTTATTATACAACTTAATGCCACAAAACGAAAAAGTATTATGGGAAATTTTGAGCTTAATGCACAGTAATACTACAGGGTGGACAAATAAAATTTCTGGTCAAGAACCCGTCGAAAATAAGATTGAGAATGGGTTTGGTATTCACGCATTGAAAGGCAGGCTAGTTTTAAAATATAGACCAGATGATATTGAAGACACAATTTATTTTATGTGGCATAGGAATTATTTAGCAAAACATGGACAAGGCATGATTAATCCTGATATTGCTTATAGTTTAAGTGAAAAAGCTCTTGAAGTGATTAAACAAGGCAAGTTACCCGAAGATGAAGAACATGCGTTTAAAGAATCACTTTGGGATATTAAACCTAAGCTTTGGGGAATGGGCCCAAATTTATCAGAGTGGTTAAGAAGAGCAAAAAAGATTAAATAAGTATTATGGATGTACAATTATTAATACAAGTGTTCCAAGCTTTCTTAACACCTTTAATAGCAATTCTTGCAGTTTTTATTGCGTTACAACAATGGAGAACAAACCATTTAAGACTAAAGCTTGAACTGTATGATAGAAGATTAGCAGTTTACGAAGAAGTAAAGAAAATACTTGGAATAATAATTAGAGAAGCAGATGTTAGTTTTGAAGACCTATTGAAATTCAGAAGTTCTGTAACACAAGCTGACTTTTTGTTTGGTAAAGAGGTCTCTATATATTTAGATGAAATTTATAAACGAGGATTAAATCTCCGTAAATGGAAAGAGCAGTACAGAGATTACACACAAGAACAACCAGAAGGCTATGACCATCAAAAAGTTGTAGATGAAATGCATAAAGAACTCGAATGGCTAACGGAGCAATTCAGCCCTGCTAAAGAAAAATTTAAAAGGTATTTAAAGCTTAGTGAGTAATTAAATATGACATACCATCCCGAATACGAAAGCACAAAAGAAAAGCTTAGAAAAAGTGAAAAAGACTTGGAGGACTATAAAGGTTGGTACATGGGACAGTTTATAGAAAATCAAAAACTAAAGCGTCTATTAAATATACGCGTGTATAAATTTAACAAGCTCATGCGTGGCTACAATAAATTATTAAGAGGAGTAAACGGTACTCTCCCATACAAAGGTGTGATTAAGATTTAAGATATGGATTTACAAGAATTAAATGGATGGATAACTGCTGTTAAAGGTACATTTTCTATTGTAAAAAGCATAAAAGACACACTGCCTGAGTCAGAAGAAAAAGAAGCGTTAGAGTCAAAATTAATCCAAGCTGAAAAAGCACAAGGTATTGCGGAAGCCGAACTAGCTAAAGCACTCGGCTACAAATTATGTCAATGCACTTTCCCTCCACAAATAATGCTCAGTATTGGCCATAAAGAAATTAATTACTCAATGAGGGAAGTATTTGAATGTTCAAAATGTGGCAAACATAGTCCATATGATGGACCAGAACCAAAAATACCAAGCCCGCCTGACATGAGGAGAATTTAATTATCTCGCCCATACTATTAATTAGCTATAAATACGATGTGGAGCCGATTTGGAGGAGTTCGAAGAGAGGTAAAACGGGAGAAAAGGATATAAAACTCCCGCCTACCACTTCTAAGGAAATGTCTGTATAAATTAGACGTCACCTATGATAAGTGCAGTATTCGGGTAAAGTAAATGCACGGCGAGTTACCTCTTAATAATAGTCACGCCGTAACATTCACACCCAAGGAGTTCCTACAATTACTTCGAATATATTACTACCAACTCTGAGACTTTAAAATGCACTTCCAAAGTAAACTTTTAGTAAACTTTTTGCATTTTAAGCAGTATGTCAGCCAACCCTAATTACATCCTAAGTATCTGTTTTAAATGGCGCGCCCGGAGGGATTCGAACCCCCGACCACCTGGTTCGAAGCCAGGTACTCTATCCAGCTGAGCTACGGGCGCATAACCAAAAACCTAATTAGTTTCAACTAGATAAGTTTAACCACTTACTAGCTTCAACTTAGGCGAAGGCGATTGTGACATAGATTGTGTCATATCAACTAGCAACTCTTGATAATCTCTTAAGTCATCATCACTAAAGTGAGAATATCGTTGCGCCATGCTGATGTCTGACCATCCTCCCAATTCCTTCAGTACTCTTGTCGAAACGTTCCGTTGAGCTAACCACGAGCAGTAAGTGTGTCGAAGTGTATGAAAAGTAACATCTTCCAATCCTGCTCTTTTACAAGCTTGATTAAAGCTTTTAGTCACTTTTCCTACAGGCTTACCTCTATATAAGAATACAAATTCTGAATCCTTATATATGTGTAGTTTCTCTAGCACACCTAAAGCTACGCTATTCAATGGGACACTTCTTGCTTTCCGATTCTTATGTTCAGGTCCTAAGATCCAACATACACCTCGTTCAAGATCTACGTTTTCCCATTTAAGCTTCAGCACATTAGATCTCCGTAATCCAGTGTGCAAAGCAAACGTAACTATCGGCTTTAGATGCTCAGCGCTATGTTCAATTAAAAGTTTTGCTTCATCAGGTGTGAGGTATCGTAACCTCCCCTTTGACTCTTCTAACTTTCTTACATATGGAATACTCGTAATCCATCTATATCTAAAACATGCTTTACGCATCACAGACGTAAACGTCGTCATCAATCGATTAACAGTTGCACCTTTCACACCTTCACTGCTTTTAGCAGCAATGATATCTTCTACAAGATCGTCACTTATTTGATCTAGGAATTTATCTCCAAGATACTTATCTAAGTAACGCAAGTTTCTTTGTATGTCGCCAACGCTTGCTCTGTTTTGGACTTCATTAAAGTATCGTGCAGCTGCTTCGCGCCAACTCTTTCGGTCACTGTTAATCTGTACGAGCGAGTCTTGTTCTATTAACTTAGCTTCAGCAAGTTTTGCTTCATTTAAGCTGTCAGTCCTAAGGCTCTTTCGTATTCTCTTTCCACTTTTTGATTCAAAGTCGGAGTAATAGACTCCGTTCTCTCTTTTGTATGGCATGTGTTCTCCTTTTCGTTGAACGCATACACCACACAGTTACCCTTTGAAGAATAACATGAGCGGATATATGCGAGTAAGTCTTCCTTGATAAACACCCACTCTTTTGCAGGTTTGGCACCAGGTACGATGCCGGCTCTAGCTTTACGTCTTAGCGCTTCAGCGGACATCATTAAGAAATCCGCTGCATGCTTGAGATTTAAGGTTTCTTCACTAATTATTTCTCTCCTTTTATAGTGAATGGTTTTATCGGTGTACGTAGCTATTAATCAATTCATTCAGATGCGCTGGGTTATGTGTTTTGAATACACTTGCAATAGCTCTCTTAACTGCGTTTTGATTGGGATGATCTTGTAAGTATTTAATAAAACCATGAGTATCGGCGCCGCGTGATTCGGCATATTCAAGTCCATCTTTTACAACAATACCTGCATACGCTTCAGTTAGTTTCTCGGCATACTCATACTGACCACCAAGTTCATCCCCCAAAGCATCAATTACATCATCGATGTCATCATGCGTTGCAATGAGTTCTGCATAACGTTCAAACTTATCGTCTCCCAGGTGTTCTCGCATGGCTTCGGTCTGTTCTTGCATCATAGTATTAGAAAGTGTTGCTGGCTCATTCGGATTGAGCTCAATACTGGGTTGTGGTTTAGATTGCACCATAGATTGTTGATCTGAATGTCCATTGTCTTGAACTAATGAATAACCGCTATCTGACTTTGTAATGATATTCAAATCTATAGCTTGCTTAACTGACATAGTGGTAAGCCCAGGAATATTCACAAGGTCATTCTCTGTTGCACTATTCTCACTGCGTGGCATTTGACTAGTGGTTTTAAATGTTAACCCATCATCGTTAGCACTAAAGTTATCGGCAACGTTGTAGGTATTGTCTGCCTTCCCTGCTTTAGCAGTGGGGTTAAATGATTTCAAGTCATGAACATACTTGGACTTAAAAGGCTTCAAGTTCTCTGTATTTTTATTTCCTTCAGGCGCTCTGCCTAATGGTAGTGAATCAGATGCAACCTCCTCTGTCGGTATTGATACCCTTGTTGTTGAATCTGTAATGTCTAATGAATCCATTTTTAGATTTCCTTTTGATTGGTTGTAGTTGTGCTAAGGATCATGTTAGCGATCGCTAAGGTCCCCTTAGGATAGTTAAGCTCAATTAACTGACTTTGTGCTTGTTGCTCAATTTTCCTTGAGTTGTCCGCAACTTCAGTTAATGAAATTAATAGCTTGAATAAATGTTGTGTAATGAGTTCACCAAAGACTTGGCAAACACGCCCGCCTGGGTTAGCACATTTGTATATCGGATGCTGTAATGATGTTACAGATAGAAATCTTCGCCCAATGAGTCGATCTCGTACTCGTGTTTCATTATTAACAGGTAAAAGTAAGCAGTCGGTTAAACACTCACGACACCAAAGCCAGTTCGTTAAGATGATTCGCAGTGCTTTAGATGTGTTGAACCCTTCGCCTAGCCGTTTCGCATGTCGTCGTACTCGTTCGTTCTTATGAGAGACACAGTGTTTAACAAGATGAGTTAAGGTCTGTTGAGCTGCAATAACATGTTTATTTTTAATATTTGCATCTAGTACTTCTGCCGCGATCTTTGCAAAAGGTGCGGTCTGCGCTTTACTGGGTAATACAAATTTCGGATCGCCATAACGTAAGTTACGGTAGGCATGATCAATACAGTAATGATTGAGTTTATTTCTTGGCTTATCACACCACGGTACGTCACATTCTTTAGCGGAGTTGCGATATGCAGCCTGCCAAGCGGTTTCTTTGTTCTTTGATGACATGATTCTTAGTTAAGTAGTGAATTGGAAATATTTAAGGCAATTAAATCTTTTTTTAATACTAGGACTAGGGTCAGAAAAAACGCTTCCTTAAAAACGATCTGACATGACCCTTCCCTCTGCAACCCGCATAAACACTGGGCTCAAAATTGGCGTTTTTCAGAGTTAAGCTTTATTTTTTGTTGTATTTAGTACGGTAGTTACGGTTGTCAGGATGCTCTACTTCTGAGAACGGAACGACCTTAGCGTCCTGAGCTGAGTTAATGCCTTTCTTGTAACCTGCTTGATATTCATTAGTTGTCTTTGGGTGTACCTTAGGTGGGTTCTTACTGAGTGCTGCTTGTTCTAGACCAGCTAAGAATCCTTTTTGAAAATCTATAGTGATTGGGTCAGTGTGTCTCTTTGTATTCAATGTGTGCCTCCTTGCGAGACTGGTTATATGTTTGATGTGTGTTGCCTTCAGGAACGAATGCCTTGAGGCGTTGGATGTTTTCTTTGCGAATGCGAATGATGGGGTCGATGGTAGGTTTTGTTTGAATCATTAATCTCCTTTTATGTTTAATTAATTGTAGTTGAGCGCTGTCATTGATCGACAGGGATCATTAAGGAAGAGCTAGTTCACCAAGAGAAACTTAGCGAAAAGATTAGGTGTGTTTGTGATTGATGAGCAGGAGCTCAGTTAACTGAATTGTAGTCTTTGAGTTTGTCCGCTTTCGGCCAATAGCGGACATTAAGAACTATTCGTCGTTAAAGAATTTATACCCACAAAAAGTTTCCATTTGCTCTACGGCTTTTCCAAATCCATCAAGAGGAAAAATTAGTTCAGTTCTCCCATTTATATCACGATAGTTCATGCTTAACTCTTTGCCTTCAACTAACTTTTTTACTAACCACTGACTATCAAACATTAACAAAATGTCCTTTTGATATGACCACTCAATATTAATAGGACTTTTATTATCAATGACTGCCTTCATTCGTACATCACTTATTTCCATAGTCTCAAACAGCTTATTCTGATATAGAAGTAATAAAAAGCTATTATGTGGATCTGTTTCTTTTGCACATACTAATGACATATAAACAGAATCATTATTTAATGCTTTTGTAAACGCTTTTATTCTAGTAGGTGTTTCGTCGCTTTTAAACATTACCCATGAGCCAAATGATTCTGCACTTATTATAATGGCAAAAGAAATAAGAAAAATTAAGGTACAAAGAGGTACTCGCTTTATCATTAATTTTCTCGGTTATTAAATATCCGCTTTGGGTCGTCAAGAGGCATTTTTATGTTTATTAAGATGACTTATTCATTAGCAATTGCTAGTGTAAAAATAAGTGATCCAGTGGTTGAGAATTAGCTTTGCATAGTGCGACGGCTTGACCAATAGTCAGACCAAGTCCGTTATTAGCTGGATGACCCCACGCTTTTGCAAAACATTGAAGAACTTCTTTAGCATCGGATGTACCGCTACATAATTCAACTGCATACCCTTGAGTAATTCCGAACCCACCATTGTGCTTATGCGCGTATGCAACCTCAAAACATTTGATTGCTTCACTGGCAAATACTGGACTAGTAATTAGGAGTACTACGAGAATTAAAATGTTACGAATTAATTTCAATTTAACCGACCTTTATTGTGCTTTGAATAAAATATTTAAATTCAATATGTTTATAGATCATGTCTACTTTCAGTCAAAAGCAGTCATTTGGTTAGAGTGAGCAAAATATCAGCAAACCAAGTGCAATTAAGTCCAAGTGCCTCATCCAAGTCAGTTTCTCTGTTCCCCATGTCGAGGCGAGCCGAGTGAATACCCAATAATGTCCAGGGAAGGCCGTCGGTATTTTTTTTCGAGCGAATAACAACCGCAGCACCACTTGTGCCTCTGTGTGTTAGAGCATCAGTCAAAAAATAACCGCTCCCTTTAAAGCGAAACTCAAGTGATGATGCGTTGACAGCATGACGTACGATAGGTAGGTGATGCAACGAATCATGAAACCCTAATGGAAAGCCTACGATAAGCATTGATGAGCCTACGTGAATTTCATTATAAGACTCAAGAAGATGGTTGGGTGTAAAAGCGCTGTAAACCGATTTTTCTGGCAATCTATCTCGTTCTATTTCAACTACAGCAACATCTATCTCGCCGGCTGAATCGCTTCCTTGTCTCCATATACTTTTACCAGATTTGTATAAAGGAATTGAGAAACCAATCGATTCGGCTAAATTAACCGGATCGGTATGTAACTCGATTTCTATTCGATCGGGCGCATGGTTAGTGGGTTCGTCGATAAGAACGTGTCTGCTTGTAACAAGAAACAAACGTGCGTTGATCTCAAAAAAGAATCCACTGGCATTGGTTAAAGCCTGACTCTGAGAGTAAGTTTGAATAGGTGTTGAGGTAAGCAACAAAGACTCAGTCATAATTATACTTTAACAACTCAACTCAAATAGTCGCATATTCGCTTTAGGTCGTCACCGGACATTTTAGATTTGTAATTTATTGATTCCAACCTCATTCGACTTAATCTTTGACTGCTCTCGGCCAAAAACGGTCATTCTTTTAAATGTGCCTTATTATGATGTTTATCTGTATATTCAATCATTGCAAGGCTAAGAGCTAGTTCTAATGTATTTGAAGAAATTCCTTGCGTTTCTAAGTCAATTATTAATAACGCTATAGCTTTATTTGCTATACGTAAATTTTCTATATCTAATTCATACTTATTTGCTTTAGTTGTCATACCTCACCCACTGTGACTGGATGTAAGTTACTAGATTATTTTGGACGATATTTCTTTAAGTGGGCATTACCACGTTTTCCTAATTGACGTTGATTTAATAGCGCAATATTTTCTTCTACTGATATTGTTACAGCTTCCAGGCTTCCTTGCCGATAGCCATGAATCGTGTTGTCTCCCTGAGCAATCTCGTAAAAATACCAATTACTCCCTCTTGCACCTGTTGGAGGGGCTGTTCGCTGTATCAACTTAAGTTTATAAGGCTGAGGATTCCAAAGGGCATTGTTAGTCATAAGAAAGGCTTGCTAAAATTTTTTCTAATTCATCATTTCTGCTAGTAGTATTGTTACTTTCAGACTTTTGCCAAGCTAGTGCTTCTTGGTGTTTTTGTTCAACATAGTTGTTATTACAAATAATGATGAGTTGTTTAATCAGCTCAAGTTCTTTTGGAATGTCGTTAATATTTCTTACCCATGTTTCAACGTATAAGCCTTCATCTGGATTTATCTTTGCATTGAGCTTGTCTTTTGAAAATAATAAATTGAAATCCGCACACCAGTCTTTGGGTGCTTTTTGATTGAGTTCAAATATTACATCTACGTACTTTTTGTTTTTTAAACTTGGCTTACGATTTGGATCGAGCCCTTTTATCTTGAGATTGCTGATATTATTCACACAGGACTCTCTTACAGGTGTTTATAAATTAGATTTTAGATCTTTATGTTGCATATCTATTTTTGCAAAGTTTATGGCATCTTTAAGACTGTCATATTTATGACCTTTGTAGAGATACACAGTCTTTTGCTGCGATGTAATCCCATATTGTTCCATGAGCAAATTATCTTCTTCTGTCATAAAATTTCTGCCTATTAGAATTCAAATGAAATCGAGCGATATTGTTGTATCGCCCGAACGCTCATGCTCTTGCTTCTCGAATTAATATCGAGAAGAATTTCGTTGAGGCTTTTCATTTGCTTCATTTACACGAAGGCTTCGATTATCAATCATGTGACCGCTGAATTTCTTGATGGCCTGTTGTCCCTCATTCTTTTCCATTTCAATAAACCCGAAGCCTTTTGATCGCCCAGAATCTCGGTCTGTAATAAGAGTAGCACTAGTGACCTCACCTACTTCACTAAACAGTTCTTTTAAGTCACTCTCGGTGACGCTCCAAGGTAAGTTACCTACATATAGTTTCATTTTTTATATCCTTACTCGATGTTCGAGCCTTTTGTGCGCATTCCTGGTGTTCAATCTAGTTGCACATGTTTGTAATGCTCTTATGACACAGCGTCACAAGAATCAAGTATTAGAGATGATTGCCGATGACTGGCGGAGAAATGAAACTCTGGAAGAAAATCGGAGTAGGAAAATATCTAATCTAAGGCCACCCTACGCTCATTTAATAAGAATAGCTATGATTATTCGACAATAATCGATTTTTCACCCAGAAATACAAACTGTTCATCATTTATTGAAGGTAAATGACTGCTTTGGGTTGTTAGCGGACATTATACCTACTGAAATAGACAGTAATAAACGGTAACTATGTGAGATATTGGGTTATTAGTGATTAACCAGCTTGTCTTCGCACACACCATCTTGTGCACATGCAAGTTCAGCTGGAGTCAGTGAGAGCCTAGTCACTGTTTCGACACCCGACTCTTTATCGATTCTTGTCATTGTGTAATTACCATTTATATCAACGTCGGATATTGTCTGAGACATAATATCTGTGTCGAACTCTATGTTTAAGCTTCGGATGTATTGATTTATGTTTTCTAATGTTTGTGACATTTTAATTTTCCTTTATGGTTATGGTTGATTAAAAGAGTTTGTGAGTCTTTGCTTCTTCTGGTGTGATTGATAGATTACTGATTGTTGTATTAATCACTTCTCCATCTTTAAGTAGATCAACAGTAACTGTGTAGTTACCTTCTTGATCAATACCTGAAATAACAGGTTCAGATTGATTGTCGTTAGACTTGTAATTTTCATTTAAGTAGTTAGTTACTTTTTCTATATTTAATTTCATTGATTTTGTTTACCTATATTGGTTGGTTTGTTGTTTGAATTATCGGCTCTTTTTGCCTATGACTTTGATTAGCCATAAGCTGAGTTTTTTGACAGTTGTCAAGCAACTGAATAACACAAGTAAGTACGTTGAGTTATTGCGACTCAATCTCAGGTGACAACTGTCAAGTTATAGAAACTTTGAATTATTCAGGTCAATTTCGTTTAGGTACGCTAGATCTACTAACTACATAAAGGAGCTTGTTATGACATTAATGATTAAAGGATTTGAGATCAGTATTTGGTGGAACTCTATTTTCCTTGGTTGGGAAGAGGGATCTTGGTCCATTTATTTATGTAAGACCGATGGGATTATTGGAGATAAGATACTTTGGTAATTATTCAGTAATAGGAAATTAGACGGTAAATTACAAGGAGATCTACCGTCTATCCTAGCTGTGCTACTAGGGAAAAGGAGTAAGAAACCTAGATTGGCACAATACAAATTCTTAAAATACACGTGAACCCCTATAGTCTATTAAGGGTCTACGTGTTTTTCTAACCTAGGCTACTTTAGAAAACCCAAATAGATTTGCATGTTTAACGAAGTGAGTAGCACGAGCCTTAAGATTATTAAGGTTCCCCTCAACTAACCCTAGCATCGCTAGCTCATTCTTAAATATTGGATTGTCCCTCACACTCCTTTTGAAACTATCACTTCTCATATTAGTAGTATCAGTAATTTCCTTGAATGCTATCGGTCTATCTTCATATTCTAAACACTTAGTTATGTACTCTAAGGTGGTTGCTACTGCCGGAGGTGTCTTAGGTGTCTTAACGGTCTTAACCATCTTTAACTTACATCCTGGATAGATCTCTTGAATGTATTTAAAGATACCGGTGTTCTTACTTCCAAAAACATGTAATTCACTTGGCGGACAATCGTCCCTCATGCAACGTCGAATATTAGACCTACTAGTTCCTTGCATGATGTTTTCTTTGATCTCGCCAGACTTAATCAACGCGAAGTATTCTTTATTAAGTTCCTTAGCGATGTCAGTCTCGGACCATAGGTGCCCCTTAGCTGTGTACTCACTATCTCTATAAACTAGAGCACTAGTCATGAAGGTTCGATCACAATCAGCAAACTCATTGGTAGCTTTATGTAATCCATATTCGCATTCAAATAGATCATCCCTTGAGATCGTCATGTTCAAATGTTTCTCAACTCGCTCTTTATACCCTGCTCCTTTATGTTGTAAGAATAGAGAGTGGTGAAATGGATCATTATTGATAACTTGTGCAATGATCTTTGCAATGGAGTTACGATTCTTAAGCTTGGTCTTTCCACTTGATATGTCGTAACCATAGACCATTAAATTCTTATAGGTCTTAGTTGCCGTTGCCAAACGAATGATGTTGTCTTTCTCACGTTCTTGCAGTGGATAGGTACCTGCGACTCGTGCACCAGCATCTAATACGATTAGTGGGTAAAGATCTTGCGGAATTCTTAATGCATAATTAATTATTGTAGATGAATAGCTATCTTTGAACACTTTTGCGTATTTACCTTGTATAGACCATAGATCTAATACGGCATCCTTGATCTCATCACTTTGATCTTTCAGAGCCGGTACTAAATCATTCTTTGTAATATTAAATTTCTTCTCCAAATTAGGAATATATAGCAGTTCACCGTGCTCTAGTTCTTTCAGTTGCTTTAGAAGATCTTCCATATAATCGCTGAGACTCTTCTTAACTTTCATGAATGCAGTTACGGCACCAAACAACATCTTAGAGTTAACGGATACAGACGATCCTATGTCTAAGGCCTCATCCCATACACGGACTTGTCTTAGCTTTCCGTTATATAAGAATTCATTGTGATTCGATACAAGATCATTACCACATCGAGAATCAATCATTTGTTGTGTTGTGATTAAACATCTCGCATTGGTTGGTAAAGTATTACCTAAGCTATTAAGCTCATCATCAGATGTGTAGACAGCTATATCTTTCTTATCAATACCTACTTCATCAACAAAAGTTTTTATTTGACTCTTGGTAGATAGCATGACCATAACACTCACATCAGCATGTTCATCGCTTACTAGCAATTCTCTGATCATAAATATCAATGAAGTTGTTTTACCGATACCACAATCAATAGAACTAAGGTAAATCTTCCCATCTTCTAACTTATTATTAGCTGCATCTTCTATTGTAGTTAAGATATCTTCTAGTGCGAGCCATTGCTGCTCACTGGGTAGGTGATTATGGCGGTTAAAGAACTTAACTTGTTTAAGCTTTGCGCTAGTGGCTAGCGGATATTCCCTCTCCATACATTACTTCCTTTTAGTTTTTTAATTCATCTCCAAACTCAGGCAGTTCTAATGATTCAAGCATGTTTACTTGCTCTGTCATGGGTGTGCCTTTACTGCAAGTTATCCTATTGTTCTTTAGAAACAGTATTGAACACCTAAGCATCCTTGAAATGTGGTCATTGTCTCCTTTACATGTCCCATTATTGATCGAGGTGAGCTCTTTGATTAGATACTTCGTTATTTGACGATGTAATTCACACAGATCCTCATAGCTACCTGGCCCTTCTTCGAGCAAATAGTTATTGAACATATGATCTCCTTTCATATTCATTTATCACTTTCTCAACATTGGCATCTAACGTAAGCACTTTAAATCTTCTAAGGTGATCATGTGCAAGCAGTTCTAGTAATGCATTCGAATACTGAACATCTTTGTTGGTATACGTTTTAGTTGTGCCATTAATTGTTTTTGTATCATCACCTTTTGCGATACCACATGACCTTAGATACAGTAACCAATCTGCGATGTGTTGGTTTGGGAGGTGCTTATATGTCAATGCTTCTGTTTCATTTACGTCTTGATGCCACGTACTGACATCCATTAGTGAAACATCCTTTACATCAATTTCCATTAGTTACTTTCCTTTTGAATTCATTGTTAGCAGCCCTCGCCCATCGATACTTACCCACATTACGGATAAGTCTCTGTGCTAAATTATGTGGGTTACTCATTTGACGATTAAGATCACGGTTCACCAGGTCAATACCGTACCGAACCAGTTCACCATTACTACAGGACGCTCCGGTGGTCTCACTAACGAACTCCTTAGCGGCTTTCAGTTGAGATGCACTAAGACCATCAAGATTGATGTGATATGTTTTGAATTGTTTATCCATGATGTATTTATTGATGTGATTGTGATGCAGCAAAAGCATCAGTTACGAAAATTTTTAACACCGAATAAGCGGTGATGACGGTTCTACTTGTCTACAATTGGTATCTTTTTGCGTCAAGTCGATGTTTCACGCAGCAAACTTGACTTAAGAAAAGGCTTACCTAAGCAATTCTATAATTGCAGCTTTTATCTACAAATTTAAAACTTTAAAGCTATAGCATGAGTTATGGCTTATTTAGTAAAAACCTGCATCCCGAACACTCAGGCGATGTTTCACGCTTTTTTGAAAAAGTGATGACGGTTTTGTAGAGAAAAGTTTTAGAGATCTTAAACTCGGAGATTTGTCTACAAGTGAGGGCTTTTTTAAAATTACTTGTCTACAATAAAGCGCTTTTTACTATGTCACTGAAAAGTAGTGGTATTCAATTTTGATGACGGTTTTGTAGGGGAAAGTTAGTTTATACAGAATCTTAAATCTGTTGGTTGATTTGTCTACAAGTGGTACCTTTTTCATTATTCACATTTAATCAACCACTTATGAATTACGCCTTGAGAGATAATATTCGTGCATATGTTGCAAGGTTTCCTCTAGTTCCCTCACCCTATTCACTAAATAACTTTCTCCGTAGACTTCGTCTTCAAGCTCAGCAATTCTCGCTTTCAACTTCCCTTCATTCTCAAGCAGTGACTTGTAACTGGTAGGTGTAGGGACCAATCCCATTTGTTGCATCAACATGTAGACACTTTTACTAGACCATTTACCACCAAAGACTCCTCGATAACCCAGCATGTTTAGTCTCTCTGCAATAGTTATTGATGGTACTTGTTGGTTAAACAGTTCTGTTACCAATTCAAGCATCTCAGGATCATGTCTTGGATCAACACGAGTTGCTGTTAATGGATTAATGATTAAGTCCTTATGTTGTTATTGTTATATGTATTAACGTAACCATGTTGCACACCTTTGCAAATGAGTTGTGGTAAATAGTATTTCTCATTTGAGCCTACCCCACTGCAAACAAATGCAAGCATGCTTAAACCGATTTAGGTCTACCTCAATAAACCTAAACTCCACCAATGACACAGCGCATGTCACACTAAGTCATGTTCAACTTGACCTAAACACACCTTAGCCCGCATAAACATTGACTTGTATACTCGGCAACGTACCGAGTCGTCCATGCTTAACAGACTGTTGCTCGTGTTAAATAAAGGTAATTTTGCGTTCAGATTGGTGTTTGGATAGGCATACGGGGGGTATCGCGGCGCCAACTTCATCATCATAGGCTCTCACAAATTTCTTATATTTTTATCGGAGCCACACATTCAAATAAATTTGTCCGAATCTAAAAGAAATTGTGAACCGCAACATGTCAAAAAGAGGATAAATATCATACGGGATTCTATGTACCCGTGTGAAATGGAATCAGCAGCTTACGTTCTATGTGTACTTGTGTTTAACCGTATGTGTGATTCTAGGCGTGGTAATTTTGTGGTTTTTTGAGTAAAAATTCTCAAAAATAGCCCATTTGTTGCCCGGTTTATTATCGATTTTTTTTACGGATTTTAACTGCTTCCTCAACTGCATTCGATAGGTGCTTACTTATCCAAGCATATCTCTCTTTGCTGTTACTTCCACCTGGGTTATAACACTTAACAATTGTTGAAAGTTTTTTCTTCGATGGCCCATGAGTAATGTAATCAAATGGGTTGAGCCCCTTATTTGAAGTTAATCCTTTTAAATTCTTTAGACCATGAATGCATATACCCACTACACCCATTCCATCATCCCACGACTTTATAATTTCATAATTAATCCACTTTCTTCTAGCTGTATTAGTACCAACTAAAACAATTGTGCAGGACCTACCATGCATCTGAGAAGCAATCCAATTTTTAATAGCTTGCTCACCCTGACTTTTTATTGATTCCCAATTATTATCATTCGCAGGTCTATTGCCATCAACTATACCCATGTTTCTAACTTGTGCTGCTCGGTTGCAATCTGGTGCATAGTGAAAACTATAAAAACATTGACGAGCCATAAAATCACTCCTTCATTTAAATACTAAGAGAACAACGAGTATTGCTGTAACAATTGATCCATGAAAAATAATCAAAGTTTTTGAAAAAAATGTATCCCACCACATTCGCGTCCCACCGCTTAACCCCTCCAATTTCATAGAAAAATCGATTTCCTCAGGATCAATCATTCTCACTTTTTCATAAAGATCTCTATAGCTTCTCTCTAGTGCTAAAAAATATGCATCTAATCCCCAAAACGCTAGTGCAGGTAAGTATGCGAGAATAATAAATCTAATATTTGAATTTCCAGTAGAGAGTGCAAATAATGCAGAAACAAGAATTACGCTCCAACCTTTAAGTAAGAAGGAGTTAGTTGATAATCGATTAATAACGCCTTGGATAAAATCTAGATGTTTTAGTTTTCTATCCATTAACTCAATATTTAATGTGGTTCAGTTCCCCGAGTATCAATCCAACCCGCGGTGTAAATACTGAGAGTTGAATCTGCCTCTGTCTTTTCTGAAATTGTAAATTCCATAATTGTTGGTACCTTATATTGATTTTCACTAGGTAACCACAAGTTGCGTAGTGCAATTGGAGTTTTGTCATTAGCAGTAGTTGAAAAAGATGAAATATATTCAGAACCTTTAACACGCACTTTGCCAGCGATTCGTCCTTTATCTGAAATAAATAACAATAATAAGTAATCTGTTACACTTGGAGGAACATTTTTCATTTCAACTTCAGTCCAAACCTCTTCTAATGCTTTCGATTCTTGATATACCAGCTCCATCATTTGCTGTATATCCGTGGTATTTGATTGTAATTGAGCTAATTGCTCTTTCAATATATTTTGTTCTTTTGAAGCTATTTCTTCCTTTTTTTTCTCTTCAATTTTACCAAAATGATATGATCCATATCCACCTAATGCGGTCAATATGATCCCGCAGAGTAGTATCAATTGACTAAGCGTTTGCAACGTCATATGTTTTTACGTTTACTACTCTCCAAGTGAACCTCTATTTAATGCTGCAAAAATATTTTTTACTTTTAAAACAATTTTATATAACTCAGATTTTAGAGTTTTATAGAAGGTAATACCTTTCATGAGTCTTACCTCCAATGCGTTACGCATCGGATCTATTTCACTAGAAAATGCTTCATTAAATTTTTTATCGTTTTCCTTCCAGGCGTCTTTATTAGCACTAAATAATAATAATGATGCATCGAATAATTTATTTCTTAATGCATTAGCCATATCCAACTCTTCGCTTTCTAACCCATAGTTAAGAGCAACAAGAGCTTGCACTTTTGAAGAATTTACCAAATCATCTATTTTATTTTTATGAACTGTAATGTTTTCTCGAGGATAGTTAGCTTCTTTACCTGCATATTTTAGTTTGTAGTAGATATTTACTTGTCGTAAATGAAAATATATTTCATCAAAGAATTCTACAACCGATGCAGCAGTTTCATATTTTCTATCGCAGATAACACGAACATGTTGATAAAGTATTGCAAGTACTGTTGCTATTAACGCACCAAGTAGCCCAGAGATTAAATTATCCATAGTAGAATATGCTGTAAAGATAGTCTCATAGGCTCTTAAAAAATTATTCAATTATCCCTATAAACGGCATCATCGCTTTACGTTGCGCTGCCTTTAGTCGTTGCACGCGTTTATCTAAATTATTAGCACGCGCTAATTGCTCTTGATAATTTTCAGATATCTGATTCCGTAAGTATTCACAAATTCTTAGTTCGCGCTCACATTCTGTTTCGTTGTGATTATTGGTCATAGCTTTTATTCAAAATAATTTTATTATTAATAAAAATATACCGATAAATACAGGGATAGCATCTGCAAGAATCCTGTAATCAAAAATAATTAAGTTGATTAAAGCTCTAAATTTATGACTCTTTGTTGCATGGCTGCTTGTATGTTTCCATATATCATATGAATCGACATTGTCATCAGTAAGTATTCCTACATCTGTTACTTCGATGTTCGCATCTTTTAAAACAATTCCATTTAAAATTGATACATACGCGGAGTATGGGCCAGATATATAATGGAAAGTATCACCATTCTTTTTGTACGTTGCAGTGTAATAATGCCATGTTGCTTGTATATGCATTGCTATAAACCAAAACAAAATTACAGGCAGAATATAATTGCTAACAATATTCCATGAAATATTTCCTTCTAACCCCCCGTAGCGCACACCAGTAATCTTAAAATTCGCAAACTCAATCAGCACCACTAAGAAACTTGTATAAATTAGTGCACGTCTTTCTGATTTGTATCGATCATATGCTCTTATAAATTGAGCTTCATATGTGTCCATTTATCTCATCCATCCCAACTTCAATTCAAGCATCATTCGCTCGTTGCATTATAAAATCCTTCTGCGATTAGTTATAACACGTCCATATAATAGTATTTGCCATTATTACAATCTCTGGATATTACATAATAAATATTGTCAATTGCTACGCAAGTACCAAATGAAAGGCATGAAGATATTCTAAGTTTGGCAGCTTCAAAATTGTGCTCATATGGATATGATTTACTTGCTTCAAGCCCTTTAAGTATCGGATAAAGAGCGAGCCAAATATCAAAAATGTATCTATGTTTTTCATTGAATGACTGAATATGTGCAATTACACCTTGATTAACAAGAGCTTTGGAATCAAGAAAGCGAAAGTGTGTATCAATATAATCTTTAATCGATGTACCGTCTTCAAAATCTTTCTCAAGAAAGTTTTCTAATTTGTTTATATAAAAATTAATATCTTCACGTGCGGAATTAATAAAAGCTTGATCATGTTGGTGCTTGCCAATTGAGCGTTGAATTAATAATTGATTAGCCAGTATAAACAGGGCTACAAGTGCTATGAGTGGAGAATATATACCAGTTAAATAAGATCCGAACTCAGACCAATTAGAGTGCTCAGTAGATAGTGAAAATCCAAATTGATAAATATAGAGCAACAGAGGTAGCAGTAGGATACAAACTGCCAACAAAATCAATAATATTAGTTTGGCTTTAACTTTCAATTGATACGAGTTCTTATAGCAATATATCTATTAATGCTATTCATTTCTTTATGTTTATCACAATATTTCTGGAGAATCTTTAATGGCCGCTTTGGGTCGTTTGCAGACATTTGATTTACATTATTCGACTTAGATTTATCTATTATAAGGGTGTATCTAAAAAGTTATAGACACAAAACACCAGCGACTCTACTGCTGTGACAAAATTGTGTCATGTTACCGTTTATTTACTACGATTAAGGCACAATTTATAAAGGTAAGGTTGTAACTGTGTTATGTAAGCGTATGTTTTTATTTACGCTATTTTTTAGATCTTTGATTCGAAGCCAGGTACTCTATCCAGCTGAGCTACGGGCGCACATCAAGATTATAACGGGTTGCTAGATGTTTTGGATTAGCACAGTATCCACACATGGTAGATTCAACCCAACATTACTCTAAATTTTTAGCATTTCTGCAACTATTTTATCCATCTTTATATAAACAAATCAGTGCCCTTTCTGAAAATTCGGATCTCGTAGAAGCGGATTTAATCTGCTCAAATAATACTCATTCTTTTCGAGCCATTGTCTACAGTGAGGGCATTACAAAAGATGGTGAGCTGCTTGAAATACATGCGGGTAAATACTCAATAGCACCTTATTCATGGGATTGGCGCTGGGTATTTGCCTTAAAAATTTTATTTAACGGAAATAATATTTTTCCAATTAAATTCAAACAAAAAGTAATCGCGCTTCCTACAGGAAAGCACCCTGTTACCGATAAATTTTTTAATATTCTGCAAGAGGAGTTTAACAAAGCGGTTATTGAGATTATTAAATCTGCAAAACATGATAACTTACCAATACATGAAGGTTTCATCGAGTATTGCAAATCTATCAATATTTAAAACAACTGTTAACTGGGTTTGGAAAGTTTTAATTCTTTAGTATTTGATTGGTTTTTTGCTTTTGGCAGAGAACTTTCTATATAACTCATTACATGCTCCGCAGTCGCACGATAAGCGGTAAGTTTGCCGCCAAAAATGGATAATAATCTGGGTTTATGTTTTCGGTCTCGAAGATAAATCGTTTCCCTAGAACGCTGGTTTGCATTTTTCTGGCTTCTTGGTAATACGCGTAACCCTGAAAACTTTTTACTGACATCAAATTTATGATCGCGGAATTTTGGGAAATGTTTATAAAAAGCATCCAACAAATACTCTACTTCTTGAACTAACGGAGATGTTTTTGATGGATCGTTATTAAAAATACTTTCGGTAGTTCCAATCATTGTTTCACCATACCAGGGCATCACGAATATGGGACGTTGATCGTGGGGGCTTTCTATATAAAAAATAACTTCGCCCAACTGTATGGGTAATATAATGTGTGTGCCTTGAACTAAATCTACCTGAATATTTTTTTGTTCCGGCTGAACGTTATCTACTATATGAGATGCCCATGGTCCTGCAGCGTTTACGATAACTTTACTCTTCAGTTCATTAATCTTTCCTTGATCATCTAAGTACATAATTTTATTAGAATTATCTTCTAATAAAACCTTATTCACTTTTGCATTTAATATAAGCTCGGCTCCATAGTCTTGAGCAGAATTCATCACTGATAGGGTCAACAGACTATCATCTGTTTGTGCTTCAAAATATTTATAGACTGCGAGCAGGTTTTCTTGCGTTAACCCATGTAATGATTCCCATTCTTGCTTAGGTATTTTTTTAAATCGTGCATCTTTACTTAGATTTCCCAACAAGGCATACAAAGACAAACCCATACGAATCATTAATGGTGTGCGTTTGGAATTTTTGTATATGGGAATATAAACCGGTGTGAGTTTTACAAGATCTGGAGCATTTTTAAGCAAGTAACTCCGCTCGATTAAGCATTCACGCACCAGTGAAAATTCAAATTGCTCTAAGTAACGTAACCCCCCGTGTATGAGTTTGCTTGAGCGAGAAGACGTACCTTCTGCCAAATTATCATATTGCTCAAGTAAAACGGTTTTGTATCCTCGCACTGCAGCCGCTTGTGCAACCCCAACACCATGAATACCTCCACCTATAATCGCAACATCATAAGTCATGTATTATTTAAAATATTCAGAATTACTGAGTTTTACAATATCACCCGTTTCAATTAAATCCACACCCTGCTCTAGTAATTCATAAGCAAAATCTGGATTACTAATATCATACAAAGCCCACTTCCATGAACCTTTCCATAACTGATCGGGTCGGTTAATTTTTTTCACGTTACAAAACAGGTATTCTGGTTGCATATCTTCTGCTTGCCTGAAGTATTCCTTATTATATTTTTTCAACACATAACCTGTAGGCAATAATTTTTTACTTTTTACATATCGGACAACACTAGATAAAAAAGAAATAATGATGATATTAAATTCTGCGTTCCTCTGAACACCTAATACACGATTCACTACTGCTTCTAAACCAAACTTCTCAACACTCTCTTTTTTGATTTCAACAAAAACATGTAATTTAGAGTACTGATTAATAAGCTGTATTATTTGCTCCAAACTAGGAATAAATAATAATTCGTTTTCATCTTCAAGTTCCTTTGAATGCAGCAAAGATATAGATTGCAGTTCTTTAGCTTCCAAATCCCAGACTTTTTTATTAATACCCGTAGTTCGTTTTAAATTTTCATCATGGATCACAATAGGTTCTAGATCTTTAGAGAACTGAATATCTAGTTCAAGATACTGAAAACCAAGCATTGCTGCCTTTTTAAAGGCAAGCGCACTGTTCTCTGGATATGTCGTCATATCTCCTCGATGCGCAATCAATCTATTCATTAATGCAACATTCCTTTAAGGGCATCACGAAACAGCTTGTATCGCGACATGGGTGAATCATTTTCATTTGGGTAAAAATATTTGCTCTCTAAAATACTCCAATCAGGCTTTTGCATAACAAGCCAGGCAGCGCCACGAGATGTGGCTTCTTTGAAATTTGACACAACAACATCTGCTGCGCATAAATCAGCTAAACATTGACACAAATGCTCATCCTTACTCATTCCACCCGCGAGTAATAATTGGTTAATTTGAACCTCATGCATGCGGATTTCTTCTATGTTGATCGTAATTAAAAATGCAACACTCTCCATCAATGCAGCCATGCACTGATTAATCGAGTAATTTTTATAGTTTTTATCAGATTGCAGAAATCTAGGTTGTATATCGCTTTTCCAAAATGGTGAACCCAAACCACCTATGGTATTTAAAAATATCGGAACATCTTCAACATCTTTCCATTCAACGGATTCAATTTCATTGATGCCCCATTCTTCTTCTGCCCAAGTCATGGCGGCCCCCGCACCATTTACGGTACCTTCCAAAACAAATTCTTCTTCGATATCAGAGCTAAATGTAATACTGCTTAATAAATTTGAACTCAAAATTGGCCCTTGCTTACTCCTAGCTAATATAAATGCGCCTGTACCAATATTGACAAAAGCAGTATTAGTCTCAAGCTTTCCGTAACCATAAACTGCACTATTTTGATCACCATTTAATAAAACCAAAGGATATTCTAATTTTTTTACCATTCCATATTCGAAGCAATTGGGTACAGGCTTGGGTAGATAACGAGCATCAATACAAAATGCAGCTAGCAACTCTTCATCCCATGTTTTAGTTTTTAAATTCCAAAGGAGTGTTCGATGCGCATTTGAATAGTCTATAAGATTTGGCTGATGCTCAAGCAAATTGAAAATTAAATACGTTGCAAGTGGACCAAATCTAAGATGATCTTTCTGCCGCTTATCTTTAACTACATCATCATTTTCTAATAGCCATTGCAGCTTAGACGCGCCATAGTGAGGTGACAATGGCAACCCTGTTTTTTGCTTTATAATGTCCTCTTGAATTTCAAAATTTTCTAATTGACCTTGTGTACGAGTATCCAACCAGCTTAATGCAGGCGTAATCGCTTCACCAGTAAGCTTATCCCAAGCAATTACAGTGGAACGCTGCGTGGTTAATGCAACAGCAATATTAGTTAATTTTTGTGTCTTAATGAATTCCTGTGCATCATCTAATACTGAGATACATGATTCTAAAATTTGTGCGCCATCTTGCTCAACCTGGAATGAATCTCGATAGTAGAGATCAATTTCTTGTTGAGATTTGAAAACTGCTTTGCCTGAATGATTATAGACAATCGCACGGGTGGAGTGCGTACCTTGGTCTACAACAATTACATATGACCAAGACATTTAAATAAAGGATTATACTTGTCTCTTAAGATAGAAAAATAATCGAAAACCGAGTAGAACAGCTAAAATAATTGCGTATATCATTGGTTCGCGTGTATCAATTTTCACCATCCACCAAAAATGCAACACAGCAAGTATAGCAATTAAATAAACTAAACGATGTAATTGTATCCATCTATACTGCAAGCGCTCAACCATTTTATTTGTTGAGGTTACGGCAAGTGGAATAAGCAATATAAATGCAGAAAACCCTACTGTAATAAAAGGTCGCTTAAAGACATCATCTATGATTGCGCGAAAATCAAAAAACTGATCTAGCACTACATAAGAAGTCAGGTGTAGACATACATAAAAAAATGCAAACAAACCAACCATACGTCGATATTGGATAACATTATTCCACCGAAAAATTCGAATGATTGGAGAAAATGCAAGTGTTAGTAATAGAATTCGTAAAGCCCAATCACCTGTATATCGATTAATTGTTTCAATGGGATTAGCACCAAACCCTTCGGAATAAAACCGATAAGCCAGTAATACCAAAGGCAGTAACATCAATATAAAGAGTACGGGCTTAATTTTCTTGCCCGATTGCTTAGTTAGCACAGTTTTCTGGGTGTTTTATTCTAATTTTATACGAATCAGAAGTTTTGCTTAAGATCCATACCTGTATATAAGCTAGCAACTTGGTCGGCATAGCCGTTGAAAGGTAAAGTTTCTCGTTTTAAAAATTCTCCG
This sequence comes from Gammaproteobacteria bacterium, assembly GCA_028279275.1. GTDB lineage: Bacteria > Pseudomonadota > Gammaproteobacteria > UBA4575 > UBA4575 > JABDMD01. The sequence continues at coordinate 246,846 of JANQOB010000006.1, forward strand.
ATTCTTCGCTCTCGCTTTTGGCTCCATCTTGGATGATCTACTTCAGGGTTCACATTTGAATAAAAACCATATTCTTTTGGGCCAGCAAGATTCCAACTTGTTGCAGGTTGTTCCTCTAAAAAGTTAATACTGACGATTGACTTAATACTTTTAAACCCATACTTCCAAGGCACAACTAAACGTAATGGCGCACCATTTTGATTGGGCAACTTTTTACCATATAAACCAACCGCTAGAATCGTTAACGGATGCATGGCTTCATCAATGCGTAGTCCTTCGCGATAAGGCCAATCCAGAACATTTCGTTTTTGACCTGGCAAATTTTCAGGATCTAAAATAGTTTTGAATTCAACATACTTTGCCTTTGATGTGGGTTTGAATTTCTTCAAAATTGGTCCGAGCTCAATACCCACCCATGGAATTACCATTGACCACGCTTCAACACATCGTAAACGATAAATTCTCTCTTCAAGTTTTGCGGGTGAAATGAAATCTTCTAAATCAAATTCACCTGTTTCCTCACACTCACCTGTAACCAACACACTCCAGGGCTTAACTTTTAAATGATGTGCATTACGTTTTGGGTCACCCTTATCTAAGCCTAACTCATAAAAATTGTTGTAACTCGTTATCGCATCAAAAGGTGTTAATTCATCGTTAGTGGAATATTCACTTTTGCTGATGTTTTCAAAATTAATATTTGCAGCTCCAATTGCTGGCCACATGGCAAAAGAAGGCGCTAGAGACATTGCTGCTAAAGATGCAGAATTTTTTATAAATTTTCTACGTTCTTTGTATATAGCCTGATCGGTAACATCAGACTCGGTTAAATCCAGAGGCTTTCGTACTTTTATCAACATGTTCATCAATGCCCTAGTAATCAGTTAGTTATTACGGTATTAGAGTAAATTCTATATTAACGGTTCACAAATTCATGCACCATGCGTACATAATCTTGTGCTGTCCAGCCTAATAGACCGGACTTGTTGCCAATTAATGACGAATCAGATATTGAAGAAATAAGAACTCAGTAGATCTACCAGTTTTCTAGGGTCAAAGGAATTTTCGAATACCTTTATAGCTCCATTTTGAATTGCGAGTAGTGTTCCTAATCTATTCATCGAAGCAAACTTGAGACAATAGAAAGTAAAAGTCCAACAATAAAAAGCGAGGCCCTTACCACTTCACTCCACGGTGTTCAATGGCTTTTATTTTAGCATCTGGATTGCTTAATTCTGGAATATCTAATCCATCAAGCTTGTTACGTAACTCTTGTGTCGCTTCTCTAGCCTCAGACGCGTTACGAATTGCTGTAGGAGTGATAAGAACGAGAAGCTCTGTGCGTTCAGATGATTTAGTTGTAGTACCAAATAATGGTCCCACCAAAGGTAAATTACGTAAACCTGGAACTCCTATATTGCCATCAGAATTTGTGTCTTGAATTAAGCCCCCTAATACAATCGTATCGCCACTCGGGACAGAAACTGAGGTGCTTACTTCACGTTGATCAATAGTTGGCGAGTCAATCGCAGATGATATTGTGGGGTTTGCTGTGCGAATATTTTGGTAGATATCCATTACAACTGTACCATTCTGACTCACTCTTGGCGCAACTTGCAGTGTCACACCCGTTTCAACAAATTGAATGGTACTAGTCACCAAATCACTGGTTCCCGTATTCGTAGATTCTGAAGTACGCACAGGAACTTGGTCACCAACATTGATAGAAGCCGTATGGTTATCAAGCACCATTAATGACGGCGACGAGAGAACTTGCATCTTGTCATCTTGTGCAAGCGCACTCAGAACAGCTCGAACAACCCCACCTGAATCTACTAATGAATAAGAAAACCCACCATTTGTAACCGCACCAATAAGTCCTGCATCAGTGCCACCCACACCATCACCTAATCTACCAATACCCGTATTACCATCAATATTATTGTTTCTGAAAAACCATTGTGTTCCATATTCCAAATCGCCTGTTAGTTCTACTTCGACAATAGTGGCTTCAAGTAATACTTGTAATGGTGAAATATCTAAGCGTTTAATGGCATCTTCTATATCTTTATATTCTTCATTTGTCGCTTTTACTACCAATGCATTATTTTCTTCATCAGCAATAATTTTAATTGCACTGTTATTACCACTTCCATTATTTCCACCACTAAATAGATCTGCAGAAGCAAAACGCTCTGCATTGGGGCTTAAACTTCCTGGTAATGAAGCACTTGCACCTGTAGGTACACCAGCACTTATTCCATCAGCATCACCACTAATAAATCCAGAATCTGAATTACCAATACCTGAACTTTGACTCAATCCACCCGATAAACCAGGTGCTAATGCGGCTGGATCATGTCCCTGCTTTGTCGATACATCGGCATCGAATAATTCCGACAATATTTGTGCTAAGTAGCCCGCACGTAAATTTTGTACAAAATATACATGCAATGAACGTGCAATAGTGTTATCAACACGATCTAAACGATCAACCCATTGTGAAACCGTATTTAAATAATGATGCTGCGGAGTAATAGCGAGAATGGCATTTAACCGTTCTATTTCTACAAAGCGTAAAATATCAGCTTGCCCTTCTTCTCCACTAAAGCCAAAAATTGAGTTTAATTCTTCTATAACTTTTTTTGCAGAAGATGAGCTCAATCTGAAAATTGCAGTGGACATCCCTTTAAATTGATCCACATCAAAAATTTCTACAGTTTCCAGCATATTTTTTAGTTCTGCCTGTGTGCCCGAAACTAGCAAAATATTTCTACCAGAATCTGTTTGGATCATGGCATTCTCACCTTGTAAAGAACGCAAAACGTTTTTCATTTCTGTTGCAGAAATATACCGCAGTGGCACAACGATAATTTGATAACCTTTTTGTCGATCTAGCTCATAAGAAGGCGTGACTACACTGCTTAAGCCTTCACTGGCTGAAAGTATTTGAAAAATCCCTTCATTTTCTGCTAGTAGTGCATTGTTCGCTTTAAGAATATTTTCCATCACGGGTATCAAAGCATCTTTAGCTAAAGGTCTGCCGGTTTTAAGGCTAACTGTGCCTTTTACACGTTCATCGACCACGTATGCTCGCCCTAACAAATCTCCAAGAATGGTTGCTGCAACCTCTTCAATGGGTGCATCTTGAAACATTAATGTAATATCGCCAGTTGCACTATCAGATAATTTTGATGACCCTGGTCTTGCTGTGAAGGTACCTGTTCCCGGATAAAACTCTGCTGCTCGTTTTTTAGGCTTAGATGGAGTATTTGATTCTTCATCAACAGATATTGCAGTTCCGAGTTCTACATTTTTTTCTGTAGTTCTAGCAACTGCATCATCTACGCTAACTTCAGGCTGTTCATTAGAAGTATTTGTAGTTGCGCAACTACTGAAAATGAAAACAAATGCGATAAAAACAAAATGTAAGCATTTTTGAAAATCTGAATGTTTTAATCCCTTCATAGAAACCCTATGTCTAACAAGTTAACTGAGTGCTGCTTGATAAAACACCAGATAGTTTCACAGTTAAGTGTAAGTAGTATTAAACAAGATGATTAATGAACAATTAATTTCACATTACCCCCCTTCAATATCTTTAGTATTTCCGATACTTAATAGGCTTAAATCGAAGCAAATTACATCAAATAATTGAGTAATGGTTATAATCGTAAAGATACTTATTTATCAATAAGTTGTGCACACATTATCCAGTGGTTTCTGAGGGTAATGGAAATCTAAAATTTAATATAAACTTTAAGGATAATTTTTATAGTGATTGAATAATAAGCTCTTTATCAGCAGGCTCACGAATAAAGTAGTAGGTAGAGCGATATAAATTTAGATTTTAATTATCAAAAAATTTAGCGACCAGTGCCTCTGAAGCCTAAAATTCATCCCCAGCAATATCTTCATCATCATAAAAGTCTTCGTCACTGATGTCCCACGCCGTATTACCCATCGCTTTATGTTTGGGTTGATCAAATTCAGGCTCTGTATCACCATCTGCAGACTTTTGATAAGCCCCAATCACGCTGGCTGGATGATTAATTTTACTTTTGTTTAATTGGCTAATCAGTTTGGCTTGTTTTGCACCAGCAGTACTTTCAATAGGTGTGATGAAAAGCTTGTATTCTAATTCTTCATTTTGAAACTTCACATAATCGGATGATACTTCCGTAATTTCCCAATCTTTATAATTTTCTCCAACTTTCAACCTTTCCATTTGTTTTGCTTTTGTATCTGCAATAATTCCAAGCTGTACATCAATGCTTCTTGCTGTCCCAATTAAAATGAGGTGTGATAATTCATCCACGGTAGTAACTTTGCTAAGAGTCTTTGAGCTCGATGCTGGAACCCGTCCTTTTACAAACAAGGGTCTTTGAGTAATTTCAGAGTAGTGTTCGATGTCGCTTAATAACCCAAATCGCGGCAGCTCATAGTCAATTGATTTAGCAATATCTTTGTCGGTGTGTTGTATTAGTGATTCATTTGCATCCTGTGAGAAAGACATTACTTGATAAGCAAATAATGCTAAAGATGCTATACAAACTGTTATTAACAATACCTTCACAATGATTCCTTAGTTTGTCACTTCTTTTGCTAAAAAACCTGACACATCAAAGCGGATATCTAAAGCCTCGTTTGAAACATTTGAGCTCTGATTTCTAAAAGTAGTTCTATATCCTTTTCCAATATGAATTTTGTCGATTACAAGCACAGGAAGATGGATTTCAAGCTCATATAAAAAATTACGTAAGCTACTTAGATCTGCGCGGCAATGCACGGTAACCTTGATTTGACGTTCATCCTGATTTCCACTGGTTACCGGTTGAGTGCTTAATATTTTTGCGCCTTGACGTTTTAATTCATCTTTTATTATCCCTTGTAATTCCGCAGAAACGATAGCAGCTTTGTCATGCTCAAAATAATATTCTTGATTTTTATTAAATGTCTGTAGCTTTTCTAACTTATTTGATAATCCTTTAGTTCTAGCAGATATCGCTTTGTATTGAGTTAGGCGGTGTTGCAACGAGGCAACCTCATCTTTAGTACTATTAAGTACGGCATGAGCAGGAAGTATTATTAAAAAAAATAAAATCACCAATACAAAAACAAGCACGGCTAACGCAGCTAATTTGTGCTTTGACTCTGACATCTGTGGAATATTCATTATTATGTTTTTGTTTTACTCTTAATTTGTGCAGTTATGGAATAACGCTCTAGATCTTCACCACCACTTTGTGTGACTGGAGCTGCAAAACGAATATCATTAAAAATCCCAGTTTGATCGATTACTGGAATCAATTCAGATGCTGATGCCGACAAACCTTGGATGGCTATCAGTCCGTCCTCTATACTTAAACGTTGAACATGTGTGTGGTCAGGCATCACTTGTGTTAACAAATTTAACATCTCAATGATGCTGGGATTGTCTTTTTTTATATCAACTAAATATCCCACTTGGTCTTGCATTTTTGTGTATTCACTTTGCAACGTTTTTACTTTTTGCACCGTTTGCTCCAAGCTCTCCAGCTCTGACGAAAGCCTTTTTATATGAACATAATTTATAGCAAAAGGCGTAACTCCAGCTAAAATCAATAATCCTACTGCGGCAGTTGCCAACCATTTGATAGATGAACTGTTATTTCTATTAATACCTGCTTTTGCACGTAGTAAATTTACACCACGCAAGCTTTGATCAGGATCCTCAGAATTAATAATATCGATGCTTTGTAGATGTACATTACTATTTTCAATAGCAGCGACTACTGCATTTAGAATTTCTTTTTTTATAACGATCAATAGTACTTTTATTAGTCGTTTATCGTTATATCGTTCTACAATACGATAATCAAAGTAAACATCTTCTTTATCAAATGGCGTATAGCGATCCATTTCATATTGAATCACTTCATATAGATTTTCTTCAGTATTGGCAGGTAAGGATATTTGCCGTGTGAGTACTTCACTTTTATTAATATGTACATTTAGAGCTAAATTCTCTTTTGAAGCTTCACGACTAAACAACTCTTCTAACAGATCATTTGTGTTTTCTATAGCTGGTTCAATATGTAGTAATAATTCATTATGGCTATTTAAAATCTGAAGCTCACTACGATCTATTTTTATGAACAAAAAATTTTTACTGCGCCCTATGCTTTTATTTCTATCTCCAGGTAATAACAAAGACAATCCCTCTGCCCACCAGACGAATAATTCTTTAACGGAATGTGTAATTGAAGATAAAATAGTAACTTCCATTTGTAGTAATTATTTTGAATACTTTTGACAAAATATAATTTAGTAGTCACTTAGAACACTAGGTCATCCTGTCTTCCACCCTAAAATTGCAAACGGCTCATACGTATTGCCTCTTTGTAATCGCACGATGCTTGTAATTGTTGTGGAGTAACCGTTTGGATCTTTTGCATTTACACGTAATGTGTAAATTAGACCCCATGTCTCAGTAAGATAGTCAGTAGATACCTCTTCACTTTTATTAGAATTAACCATATTCTTAACCGCATTTTTAACGATAGATGAAGCTAACGCGGTATTAACTCCAAAATCTTGAGCGTGAACAGTTATATAAGGCTTGATTTTATTAAATATCTCAGGCGTCATTCCGAGCACCAGTGATAGCTCATCAATACTATCAAATTCATCATCTTTAGATTCATATGCAAATCCATTAGCTGCATAATCCTGATCTTCAGCACCATCAATCCGCTTAAGACCATCCCGATCGCGCCAATCACCTATTGTGTCCGAAATTAATGCGCTGTTTTTTTCATTTAATCCAACCGCAATGAACAATGTTTTTAGTAAATCAATTGGGGCCAAATTGATATCCACTTTCCCTGATTCATCTACTACAGATACAGTTATTTTTACATCATCTATTTCATAGCTATAGTTTGGTTTTTTTAATTTGAAACCTTGTAGTTCATCCCGATTAATTAGTTTATGCACACTCAAAAATAGAGCGCCTTCCGCCGCATGTTTAGTTTTTAAACTACCAACAGTATTGTTAGCCAGGCCCAAACTGGCACGCGCCTGATATGAAACCGAACCAGCAATCACAGCTAAAAATGCTGTAATCCATAATACGGTTATTAAAGCGAATCCCTTATATGTATGATTCACAAACATTACGGTAAAACATAAGCTCCATATCTTGTTTCTACAATCAATGGCGGCCATTCTGCAGACCCAAGAATTGGTTCAATAGTGATAGAAACTTTTGTTGGAATTGCACTTTGATTCAACCAGCTTTCATACCAATTCAACACACCTGTTCTTTGATCTAAACCAAAGTACTCGAACCTAATGCTTTTTACATTTTTTATTAATCTTACTTCTCTCTCACTAAAACGTACCTTACCCGAGAAATAACTATTTGCAGGTAAATACCGTACTTTTAGGCTTAAGATACCATTTTGTTTTTGTTTAAATATTTCATAAATATATAGATAATCATCTAAACCATATTGAGGAGAGCTCGCCAAAAAAATCATTTTATTGGCATCTCCACTAAAATACTTATTTCTTTTTTCACCTTCTTGAAAGGGATAGAAAACAGCCTCGCTTAATACTTTTCGCAAAAACCTATGCGTACTTGTAACATCATCTAAATTATTTTGATGTTCATCGACTTTTGCCCACACTTTATTTCCAAAGGTGAAACCGCTTACACACAATGTTATTACTACTGAAATGATCACAAGCGAAATTAGCAGTTCAAGTAAAGTCAATCCTGACTGGTGAAATATATTTTTATTCATATTTAACTAGTTTATCCTTTACTAGGCACTTGCTAATCGGAAGGTCATTGTCCTCAAAGAACGCATACCTTTTTTACTTTTCCAGAATACATTCAACACGATTTGATACCGCTTAACCGTTTCAATTGGATAATTTGAAGCTTCCAAAGCTTGAACCTCTAGTTTCCAACGATATCTGTCGTTATATGCGCCTTCACTAATGTTTGGCAAAGAGCCCACTCGTATGCCAATTTCAGAAAGATGGGAATCTGCATACATAGCGGCTTTAGCATAATCGTCTGCAAGACTGGAGCCTTGAAGTGCAGAAGAAAAAACTTGATAGATTACACCGAGCGAAATGGCCAGCACTGATAACGCGACCAGTGTCTCTAGTAAGGTAAATCCATTTAGGTGTCTAAATCTAATTTTATCCATGACTTAATTCGACTTTTCCGGACAACCATTCCACAACAATACGATATACTTTCTTACCATTTGTAATTTTTATTTCCCCGCCAGATGAACTCCCATCAGGTGCAAAATGAATTTGCAAAATATTTTTATTTACTTTTAAATCTTGTGCAGAGTACATTTGCAAGTCCAAAGATGCATCTAGAGCACGTTGGCGATTATCTCCAATGATCCAATAAATCCGTTTCTTGTTATCCAATGCAAAAGAAACCTCTTTACGTTTAGTTATTGCTGTCATTCGTGCTTGTCTTAATGTCACTAAAATATCTTGTGATGTTGCTTTTAATGTCGTACCGGATGAAAGTAGACTATAGACAGTTCCTGAAATCGCAGTAATACTAACTGCTATAACGAGTGTTATTAATAACTCAATTAATGTAAATCCAGAAGAAGGCCTAACTGCAATATGTGATGTTATTTGCAATGCTTTCATTTATATTAGTTCCAACTAAATACATCCTGATTTTCTTTTTCTCCACCTTCAGCACCATCCGCACCAAGGCTAAAAATTTCGTATTCAGCATTTCTACCGGGATAACGATAAAGATAATCTTTTTTCCATGGGTCTTGTGGGACAAAATTTTTACGCAAATATGGTCCATTCCAGCCATCTACACCAGCAGGTTGTTGCACAAGTGCTTGTAAGGTTTGCTCAGTCGATGGATAACGATTGGTATCGATTTTATACATTTCTAATGCTGCAGAGAGTTCCTCAATTTGTATTTTGGCCGCTTTAGTTTTGGAGTCCCCTAAACGTTTCATAACTTGAGGTCCTACTATTCCAGCAAGTAAAGCCAATATAGCCACAACCACCAACAATTCTATTAATGTAAATCCACGATGTATCATTTTATTTTTTTTCATACTATTACTCTTAAATTATGTTGCTAAGTCATTAATGCTTACCATGCCTAACAAAATAGAAACAATAATGCCTCCAATCATTACGCCCAAAAATATAATGATAACTGGCTCAAATAAATTCACTACTCTTTGCATAGCACTTGAGGTCTCTTTATCATAAATTTCAGAAACACGTTTTAGCATACTGTCTAGCTCACCTGTTTCTTCACCAACTTTAATCATTTGTAATGCTAAAGACGGAAATAAATTTGCGTTACTTAATGTTTGAAACAAACTTTTACCTTCTTTAAATTGTTCCATTGCCCGACTTATGTTTTCAAGAAATAAACTATTCGATAGATTAGCTTTAGCTATCGGAAGTGCAGATAACACTGGCACTCCATTCGACAGCAAACTGCCTAAACTACCAGTAAATTTAGCGGTTTCATGCTTTACCAATAAATCACCAACAACTGGAAGTTTTAAAAATCTTGCATCCCAAAATGCACGATAATTTGGTGCTGTAAATAAGTGTCGTGATAATAAAATGAATGCAACCAATACAAGAATGATAGCCCACCAATAACTGCTAACATAATCCGAAATAATAATTACTACTTTTGTAGCAATTGGTAACAATTCTTCGTTACCTTCGAACAACTCAGTGATTTTTGGAACCACAAAAGTCATGATAATAAACAATGATGCTATAGCCACTACAACCAATATCATTGGATAAATTAGCGATGAAATTAATTTATCACGCATTATTTTAGCGTTCTCAAGATACGCATGCATACGGGATAACCCAACTTCTAAACGACCACTTGCTTCAGAGGCACGTACCATATTTACATAGTATGGGCTGAAAATTGATCTTTGTTTTTCTAATGCACTAGATAAATCATTCCCTGATTCAACTTCTTTTAACAGATCAGCTGACATAATACGAACATTCTCATGCTCCGAAAGATCTTTAAAAATACGCAAGGCATGATCAACAGGTAGTTTTGCTTTCACCAATGTTGCAAATTGTTCAGTAAAAGAAAGTAATTGGTTTGCCGTAATCGATTTTTTAGAGACTTTGAAATAATCGCTTAATTTACTTTTTGATGTAGATTTAGATTCTTTGGCATAAATTGGGATGTATCCTGAATTTCGCAACCAATTAATAACATCGGAATGATCGCGCTCTTCACGCTGTCCTTGAAAGATTTTGCCCTCAGACGTAGTCGCTTTGTATTCAAAATTCGGCATGATTGTTAAGCGGTTTATGCATCCTGTGTAACACGGAGTATTTCTTCCAATGAAGTAATTCCTTGTGCAACTTTTTGTAATCCATCTTGATACATTGTTTTCATGCCTTGCTGAAAAGCAAAGTTTTCAATCGTAGTGGCATCCGCGTGTGCAAGAATCAACTTTCGGATTTCATCAGTTATAATCAGCAATTCAAGAATACAAATTCGGCCACTGTATCCGGTATGATGACAAGCATCACAACCATTGCCGGCCACATACATATGTTCAGCAGTCATATCTGAATCTATCTCATCTTTGATTTTCGCAGGTATTTCGGCTTTAGTTTTACATTCATCACATAAAACGCGTACCAGCCGTTGAGCAACAACTGCATTCAGCGTAGAAGTTAATAAGTAATCTTCTACGCCCATTTCCATTAAACGCGTAATGCTGCTTGCAGAATCATTTGTATGTAGCGTCGACAAAACCAAATGACCTGTTAATGCAGATTGCACACAAATTTCTGCTGTTTCCAAGTCACGCATTTCACCAACCATAATCACATCCGGATCTTGTCGCACAATGGAGCGCAATGCATTAGCAAACGTTAAGCCAATGCTCGCCTTGGCTTGAATTTGATTTATTCCTTCAAGTTGGTATTCAACAGGATCTTCAACAGTAATGATTTTACGGTGTGGTTTATTCAATAAACTAAGTGCAGTATAAAGAGTCGTTGTTTTACCACTGCCTGTTGGGCCGGTAAGCAAAATCATGCCATGCGGCTGACTCAACGCGTTTACAAATTTGTCATGATCCTCCTGCTGAAACCCTAATGCTTTAAAATCCAACACAACAGACTCTTGATTAAGCAACCTCATAACTACGCTCTCACCATGCATGGTTGGTACGGTAGAAATACGCATGTCGTAATCACGACCTTGAATACGATTACGAATTCTTCCATCTTGAGGTAAGCGTCGTTCCGCGATATTTAATTTCGCCATGATTTTAATTCTAGAAATCACTGCTGCTGCAAACTGACGTGGTGGAGACTCAACCTCCTGTAATACACCATCAATGCGATAACGTACTTTTAAGTCACCTTCAAAAGGTTCAATATGAATATCAGATGCACCCTGCTCGGCTGCACGTTGTATAATTAGATTAACTAAGCGTATAACAGGTGCTTCACTGGCTAGATCCTTTAGTTGATCTAATTCATCATCGGAAATTTCATCAACGCTTGCTTCATCAATAATTTGATTCATCTTGCTGGAATCAAGTCCTGATATTTGATTTATCACATCATCAATATCTGACAAAGTACCGATACGAATTTCTATGCATTTGCCCGTAGCAATCCGTATTGCATCGACAACATTTTTATCTAAAGGATCAGCCATAGCCAAAACGATCTTGTCATCTTTTTGATCTAAAGGAACTGAAGTATTTTCTTTTAGAAAACGAGGAGAAATTGAACCATTTAAAATCGCTTCATTTGGATATTCACTGCGTTGCACAACAGGTAATGCAAGTAGGCTACCTAATGCATTGGCAATATCTTTATCACTCACTACACCTAAACGGTTTAACATCGAAACAAAAGAAACATCTGGAGTCTCTTCTTGCATACGTTTAATTTTGGATAAATCAGAATCACGCAGTTTCGAACTTCGTTGCAGATAGTCCGCAATGTCCTCATTGGACAAAGTTGAAGCAATATTCGACATGTTAGGTAAATTGAAAATTTATTAAACAAATAGCGTTGTTAAAAAACACACGCTATTTGTTTGATATTTCAGAATTATTACTATTCTCGACTATGGAACCATAGTCTTGATAATAGAAAATTAAATTTGTTAGGAATAATTTTAATTAATTAATATAAATCATTGAATTCTATAAATTTAAATTCCTAACGTACATTTAAACGAAATAAATGGCCTTGATAATCAAATACAGCTCCATAGCGTGTTATTTCCACCAGCGCAAAATCCTGTTGTAAATACTTACCTTCTGTATACATACCTCCATTTATTCGTATTCGACGATGTTTAGGATCTTCATGAAACATATGCACTGACACATTGAAATCAGGAATTTGCTCTTGAATATCATAAGGAAGTTCACCAAAACTGGGCACTCCAGTGCTAATAGCGGTTTCATGCCTGACATGCACCTCTGTCTTTGATTGTAATATTGTTTCTTCCGTACGACTTATTTTTGAATCAACATAGCTAGCATTTTTAACCTCAAGCAATGTGTCATCAAAATCTTCATGCAGCACATTTTGTCTATCTAAAAATTCTTCATCGTGCTGACTGTTGTCAACTTCTGCCAAGTCAGTGTAAATAGATACAAGTTGCTGTTTTTTTGTAACATCGCTGATTTCGTTTTCAACAGCCTGTTTAATTTCATAAGGAGGTTTAGATATTTGAGGTGTCTCTAGTGATGTGTCTACTTGTTTTTTAATTTCAGGTTCAACTCTTTCTGCTAAAATACTTTGCTTCGAATCGTCAATATTATTTACTTCTATTTCCAGATAATCATCCTCTTCATTTATTATTTTGACCGCTTTTAACTGTGACTTATGAATGTTCTTAGCTGACACCAGCTCAAAATTAGGCCTCAATACATCAGCGTTTACAGCTTTAGAATTATTCGCATTAGTTATCTCTTTATTTGAATTATATACTTCCGATAGTTGCTGCTCATTTTGTTGATCTTTATTAATATAATAATAAGTTGCAATCCAAACTATAAATGCAGTTACAATTATCCCTAATGAAAGTAACCACCAATGCTTCCAGGAGTTCCCAACATGGTCAAAATACGCTGCTTTATCATCAATAGACAACGATGGAAATTGTTGACCTAGGTTACGCTCTCGTTCAGCTTTTTTGATGGAGTCTAAAATAAATGACATATGCGCATTTTGTTTTTATTTAATTAAATAGGGTGTGTCAGAATTCTTATTATTAAAATACATTTGTGTTAAGGGACCTACCACACCATCAGACGATAATTTATTAGCAATCTGAAATGCACGTACCTGCTCTACAAGCTCATCGCTATATACAAAAGGGTTGGTAGATATTGGTTTACGACCTTGAAATTTAGCGAGCTTTTGTTCAATGAGCGCTACAGCTTCACCTTCATAGCCCGGATTAATATAGCGCACACCTGCTTGTAAAGGCCGCCAAAGTATTTCAAATTGACCACCCCAAATTTTTTCAACTTCAGTAATCGGTACTAAACGATAATCATCATTATTTGTGACAATTGCATAATCATCTTCAATAGAGACCAAAACGATATAGCTCGTACCAAAGCTATCATCCTTAGCTTTTAATAAGACAGGTCTATTTAGTGCAATAATATCTTGAATAGAACCCATTCCCTGATAACACTGCAATTGTTTGCTCAATGCATGCTCACAAGGATTTGTATCTTCGCTTGTGTAATCTATTCCCCAGATTCTGAATAATTGTTTATAAGCTTTGCCATAATTTGTACGCAGCAAAGAATCATCGAATTCTATGGGTTTAATATTTTCTTGATTGTTCGAAGTTGATGTCGTTTTCTTGAATGATTTATCTGTTACCTTATTCTTCTCAATATAATTAGCTGGTTTTTCATTGATAACTTCAGCCTCTAAAGCATTACTGACTTCAGCATTTCGCTGAACAAGTATTTCTCTTTTATGTTTCTGTGGAATTTCATTTCGAGCCTTAGCATGCTCTATAATTGTTGGTTCTTTAGTTATACTTGCTCCATTAACTTCATTTTTTATAACCTCGTTTAGAGAGGCTGGCTTGAAATTATAGTTTTGATATACAAAAACTACTGTACCTGAAATTATAACTGCAAAAATACTTGCCGCCAGAGCCTTAGGAAATATATCTATATTAGATGGCTCCCGATCGAATACCTCTTTCGCAGATTGATCAATTACTTTTCTGGTAATTTTATGTGTAGCTAATGTATAAGCACCTAACAAAATTCTATCGCACAAAATATTAATTAGGCGTGGCACTCCTTTTGTAATTGAATAAATTTGTTCGATATTCGATTCAGTAAAAACTTTATGCGTAGCGCCAGCAATCGTTAATCGATGATTAATGTAGTAAATTGTCTCTTTTAAATTAAGTGGCCCTATATGAAAACGTGCAGTAATACGTTGATTTACTTGTTCTAGCTCAGGTTTGGAAAGCAGTTCTTTTAATTCAGGTTGGCCAATTAAAATAATTTGCAGTAGTTTTTGTTCATTCGTTTCAAGGTTTGTTAGAGCACGGACGTGCTCTAAAGCGTCAATACTTAAATTCTGCGCCTCATCAATCACTAGAACAGTATTTCTTCCTTTTGCATGCGCTTCAATAAGATATGCATGCAGTTTTTTCACATACTCTTTAATAGATGGCTGAAATGAAGAATATGAAAGCTTTAGCTCATCACAGATTGAAGCCATCAGTTCCATGGGGGAAAACTTGGGGTTGATTACAAATGCGATATCCGTATTTTCAGGTAACTGCTCAAACATACATCGACAGATTGTGGTCTTACCTGTTCCAATATCGCCCGTTAGGCAAACAAATCCTCCTTTACGGGTTACTCCATAAATTAAATGCGCAAGTGCTTCTTCATGCTGATTACTTAAGAACAAGTATTTTGGATTCGGAGCGATCGAAAATGCAGATTCATCTATATTAAAAAAAGATCCATACATATTTTTTTATGTTCAGTATTTCCCGAAAACTTAAAATCAAGAATACAAAGAATACCCTCTTAATCTTTAAGCATATTTTTTGATCAGGTTCTTATGAGGAGCATTTATTCAACCAACTAAATGTTTGGCTCATACAACATATATGTATGAATAATATTAAATATTTATTAAATAAGTGTTGCAGATAGGATTTTAATAGGACTTCTTCAAATTCCTACATACTGGAAAATACAATATATGGGTAATGAATTTTAAGCTTTTAAGAAAGGAATACTCATTTAAAAGGCAGCAAACTATAAAAGTTTGCTGCCAGATTGTGAGCACGTTTGCGCTAAGGCGAAGTTCTAAACTCGATCAGTTCATTACGATCACAATTACTGAGGAACATGCCTTGGTAAGTCATAGTTTAATTTACCACTATTAGCCAAAACCAAAGATTAAAGAATATTGTTAATCTATTCCTGAATAGACTCAAGGTATAATAGCAATTCAAATATTTGTCCTCTTGCAAATGTTTCAGAAAAACGCGGGCTCATGTTAAGCCAATTTTCTGAATTAAAACGATCACCCCAGATCGGCATTATACGAGTTCCATGGGACGAGATTTCTTCACGGCCATCTATGATGTGATAGAGCTTGCTAAAAGGAAATACACCATTATTGTTTTTTTGAATTTGTGTAAGGTCGGTAGGACTGACCTTCAATACATTTGCGTATTCACTTTTACCATTTGCCTTCATTCCATGACAAACAGCACACGACCTCTGATACTCTTCTCTACCCATTAGTAACGCATTTTTTGTCTCTGCCAATAATGTTTTTTCTGCCAGGCTTTTATTTACTTCTTCCTTTGATTTACTTTTTATTTCCTCTTGAGAGTCAATGATTTCATCAATATTCTCGGAATGAACCAAGCTTGAAACCATGCCGAGTAGGCATATGAAAAAAATAAACACTGATGAAGTTTTCAATATTTTTTGCATTTTTGTATTAATTTTTGAAAGTAATGACATTATATCATGCACAATAATTTAGGTGATTATCACTCTGCAACCAAGACTAAAATATACTTAAAAACTAATGGCAGAAAGCAACAATAATATTGACCTAAGTCAGTTGTTTCTTGTTTATGATGATTTATATTTAATTAGATGTGGATTTATTCCACACATATAAATTGTGGCCATCAATGGCTCCTCATAATGAGCTGTATGCTCAAATTGTAATGAGATTATTATGAAGAAATTGTTACTAGTCCTTGTGTCTTTGGTAAGTTTTATTGTTGTTATGAGCTTTTTGACGACTGTATTTGCCAGTGAAAAAAATCAGTCTGCACGTAATCAAGCAATGGAGCATAAATTTGAGAAAGCTAAAGACTACTATGCTGAATGTAAGCACACATCTGATGAACAGTTTGATGCCATCCGCCCATATCTAAAAGCTTTTACCGACGTTGAAGTTATGGCGGAAATGATGTCGGACCCAGCTAAATTCATGAAACTGATGCAAGTTGTAAATGATCCACGCGTTATGCATGTGATGATGAAATGCGCCACCGAGCCCGTCATGTGGGATACCTGGATGCGTAACTTATCTGACCCTACTAAAATGATGAACGCGGGTATGCGATTTATGAATCCAATGATGTATTTTAATTGGTCTATGGCACCAATGAATCCGCAAACTTATGCACCGATGATGAATATGATGAGTCCTCAATACTATGTAAATTGGATGAATGCCATGAGCAATCCAGCTTTTTACAATCCTTTTTTCTCAATGATGGACCCGAACTGGTATACGCCACGTATGCAGTGGATGATGAATCCAGCATCGTATGCGCCTATGTTTCAAATGATGAATTACATGCAGCCTGTGGCAGACACTTCTGCTGCTGAATAAATTTATTAGCAAATGATTATAAACCCCATGTAACAC
This sequence comes from Gammaproteobacteria bacterium, assembly GCA_028279275.1. Classification (GTDB taxonomy): domain Bacteria; phylum Pseudomonadota; class Gammaproteobacteria; order UBA4575; family UBA4575; genus JABDMD01. The sequence continues at coordinate 263,832 of JANQOB010000006.1, forward strand.
CTTAATATGAGTTTGTTAGGGAACTAATTTTACAAAATAGTTGTCTATATAATTAAATAGACGGACTTGATAATGGCACATGGAAGTGTCAAGGAATATATAAAAAGGTGCATTCGTGCACCTTTTTTAATTTAAAAAATTACCCTAAGTTAAATCATACTATGATTGCTATTTTTCAAGAATGGAAATTAGTACTAAAGTAAAAACATGCCTAAAGTATTAAGCATATTGATTAACGAAGTAGACACATGGGAACCAGACGATCCATTGGATTTTGTTGTATCTGCTGTAATCAATGTTGGTGAGAATAATAAAGGGGATAATTTTTATCTTCAGCTATGCACACCAGTTTCAATAAAAAAATTAGCTGATAAACATGATATTTTTCTTATTGAGAAATGGGAAGGAATCGAAGAATTAAAAGTAAATCTGAATAACTTTATTGAAACAAAACTTAGCGAAAACGAACATTTATCAGATTATGAGTGTTTAGATAATTATTGGCATTGGGAACATAGTAAATATAAATAATTATCGGTAATTATCTAATGACTGCTTATAACCTAAAGTTGGCATAGGTTGCGTATACATTTAAATACTTATCATTATGAATATTGAATCACAAACGTTAGTTTATTTAATTTTGTTGATGTTGGCCGATACGATAGTTCCACTTCCAATTACAGGAGGTATATTACTTTTTGTGATATTAAAAAAACCCGAGTGGTTTAAAGATTTGTATCACCAAATTTATAGATAGTTAATTTGAGCATCATCCATTAAAAACAAACAAAAAATGTCTAATCAAAATTAGCCCAGTTAACTTGTATAGGACAGCGGCAAGAATCAATACATAAATTTAATACTCGTCTATAAATATATACCTAAAAATAAAGATTAATTTTAATTGGAGATATGCTAGTGAAGTTGTTTGAAGAATTTATTATTGATGGAATTCATCTAAAGAATCGCATTGTTATGGCCCCTATGACACGGGCACGCGCTGGTGAACAACGCATACCAAATGATTTAATGGTGGAGTATTACACACAGCGTGCATCAGCAGGTTTAATCATCACAGAAGCTACGACAATTTCAGAACAAGCTAATGGGTGGTTGCATTCTCCAGGTATCTATACTGATGAAATGGCAGAAGGCTGGCGAAAAGTTGTTGATTCAGTGCATAAAAAAAATGGAAATATCTTCTTACAACTATGGCATTGCGGCCGAGCATCTCATAGTAGTTTCCATAAGGGTGCGCCTGCGGTAGCACCATCTGCCATTAAAATAAATGGTGACTACATCCATACTCCAACTGGAAAACAAAAGTACGAAACACCTAAAGCGCTCACTTTAGAAGAGATAGAGCAGACAAAACTAGACTATCGTAATGCTGCTCAACGAGCATTGGATATGGGATTTGATGGTATTGAAATTCATTCTGCAAATGGATATTTGCTGGATACATTCCTTCAATCCAAAACTAATCATCGAGAAGATGCATACGGTGGCAGTATTGAATCACGTTATCGCATGCTTGATGAAGTTGTAAGAGATGTCACTTCAATATGGACTGCAAACAGAGTAGGAGTTCGACTCTCACCTAATGGTGTTTTTAATGATATGGGGTCTGAAGACTATCGTGAGCAATTTACTTATGTAGCCAATCAACTCAACAACTATGGATTAGCTTATTTGCATGTAATGGATGGACTGGGGTTTGGTTTTCATGAGTTGGGCGAACCCATGACTTTGTCTGAGTTTAGAAAAGTATACAAAAATCCAATTATGGGAAATACGGGCTATACGCAAGAGTTAGCAGAAAAAGCGTTACAAGATAATAGTGCAGATTTAATCGCATTCGGTCGGCCATTTATAAGTAACCCTGACTTGGTTGAAAGATTTAAAAGTAACTTTCCACTTAATCCTGAGGCAGATATGTCTACATGGTACACACCTGCAGGCAAAGAAGGATACATCGATTTCCCCAGTGCAAACATTCAATAATTACAATTATTGTGGCTGCTCAAGATCAATATTCATCAATTATATACAAATGAAAAAGTTAATATTAATTATTAATGCATTATTGTTTTTAATAACAACTCAAATTATTTCTGCACAAGAATTAGAAACAGTAGCAAGGTTTGATTCAAAAACTCCACCTGGAAATATCGCCATCGGTCCTGAAGGCAGGATATTTTTGAGTGTTCATGAATTTTACGGTCAAGCTATTAAAGTAGTCGAATTACATGACGATGGTTCAACTCAACCATACCCAAATAAAGAATGGGCCTACGCACCCAACGATGGCAATGGCCTATATGGAGTTTTGGGTCTTAACGTCGACGAAAATGGAATCTTGTGGATGTTAGATACATCGGGGGTGGATCGTGCAGGTCGATTGATTGGCTGGAATACTAAAAAGGAAACTTTACATAGAATGGTTTATTTGGCTAAACCTATCATTAATTCCACGAGTTTCTTAAATGACATAGCTGTGGATAGTAAACATGGATATGTTTACATTGCAGATACTGCCGGGGAAAACAATGCAGCGATAATTGTCGTAAATATGGAAACAGGACAGGCTCGCCGTATTCTAGAAGGCTCAAAGTATACAATTGCAGAAGACATCGATATGGTAATTGATGGTCGTGTAATAAAAGTAAATGATGAAGAAGCTCGATTGGGAATCAATCCAATCACTATAGATCCAAACTTTGATTGGCTTTATTTTGGAGCTATGACTGGCACATCTGTGTATAGAATTAAAACCTCAGATTTAAGAAATACATCAATTAGTCAGAAAGAACTAGAAGATCGTGTGGAACGTTATGGTGACAAACCCATTTCCGACGGAATAACGATTGATGGTGGAGGAAATGTATATATTACCTCGATCACTGATGACTCAATTGGTGTTGTTGGAAAAGACGGCGTCTACAAAACTCTTTTTAAACAAGACAATCTTTCTTGGCCTGATGGTTTTTCATATGGTGCAGATCATAAAATTTACTTCACTGTGAATGAACTTCATCGCTCACCTGTATTAAATGATGGCAAAAATGGCAGCCAAAATGAAATGAAGGTCATGCGGTTTGATGCCTTGGTGAAAGGAAAACAAGGCCGTTAGTTATTATTAATTTTAACTTCAGCTATTAGCTTGTAACTCACTTATTACGAAAATGAATCGCCGTAAATTCTTAAAAACTGGAGCTATGAGTATTTTGATTGCATGTGATCAAGCAACGGCCAATCCTGAAAAAGCGCTCAACAGACCTACACCAACAGAAATAGAAGGACCGTTCTATCCGCTTAATGCTCAGAAAGATAAAGATTTTGATCTTACGAAAATTGCGGGGCATGAGGAGGAAGCGCTTGGAGAGCATATATATATTGCTGGAAGTGTATATGATTTAGAAGGTCAACCAATAGAAGAAGCAATTGTAGATATTTGGCAAGCTAACGCTGCTGGAAAATACGCACATCCACATGATCCCAATCCGGCACCAGTCGATCCCAACTTTCAAGGCTGGGCAATTGTTCCTAGTGGAAAGACTGGTGAATTCCGATTCAAGACGGTACTGCCAGGAGCCTATCCAGCTAGTGCGCGTTGGATGCGACCACCACACATTCATTTCAAAGTTACTAAAAAAGGTTACGCTGACTTAATTACTCAGATGTATTTTCCTGAACAACCATTGAACCAAATCGATAAACTGCTTCAGCGAAAGAGCCGAGAAGAACAAGAGCTCATGATAGCGAAAAAAGATTCCGAGAAGCCTAACACATACCATTACAGTCTTTTTATTGAAAAAGCCTGACAAATTAATTCAAATATTGTTCTTTTCGTTGATATGTTACATGTCCAACATTGACCACTCATGGTCACAAGACAAAATTGTAAATAACAAAGTTATAGTCCATGTTTACGCTACAATGCGAACCCAAGATCTATCTTTTTGAAATATTTAATACAAACAAGCATAGTTATCATCACTATCACAACCGACACAAATATGTGTGCTTAAACAACTACGATATTTCAAATAAGCACTTACAGACAGCAGGTTAATCCCTTAATTGTATAGGACCGAACTCATCTTTTGAGGTATACGAAAAAAGTACAACCTAGAGAATTAATGAATGCTAGTTACAATATTGCAATTAATTATATAAGTTAGATTTGTTGCTTAAGAGGACAATGATGTCAGGATTTACTACCCCATATTCTTTGATTCCACCTGTTGTCAAATCGTTGCTCATAGTAAATGGAGTGATGTTCATTCTACAAATATATATGGGTAATACATTAATTAGAGAATTAGCACTTTGGCCACTTGATATGACTTCTATGGCGAGTTTTGGAATTGATCGCCCTGAATTCAGATTTTCACAATTAATAACTTATGCATTTCTTCATGGAGGAGTCATGCATTTGTTGTTGAATATGTATGCATTATGGATGTTTGGTTCACGCATTGAACATTTATGGGGCTCTAAAGTTTTTATTGTCTATTACCTCGTTTGCGTTATTGGTGCAGGACTAACACAGTTGTTAGTTACTTCTCAAAGTGGAAGTATTTATCCAACAGTAGGTGCTTCGGGCGGTGTTTTCGGTTTATTACTTGCGTTTGGTATTTTTTATCCTCGTGAGAGAATTATCCTAATTTTTCCTCCAATCCCTATCGAAGCAAGATGGTTCGTAATAATATTTGGCGCGATTGAATTATGGTTTGGAATTACTGGCACAGCTGAGGGTATTGCACATTTCGCACATTTAGGAGGAATGTTGTTTGGCTTCTTAATGATTCTTTATTGGAAAAACAATCCACCGCGATTTTAAGACAAACTACTTGAATGAATAGAAATGTATTGAATTAAAAAGTTCTAACATATAGTAACTATTAAAATTGGCATAAAAATAATTTTCTATGCTAGTCTAAAGTGTAAGCGAATATCCGCTATTATTTGAAAGCAGACATAAATAATATAAAAGGCCATGCTTCGAAAGCTAATTACAAAGTATAAAACTGGCAATAAGAAAGACAGACATTGGATTTTATTTTCAATGTTGGTTTTTTCTTGGTTATTAGGAATGATAGGCCTAGTGTTAGTAAAATATGAATTTATAGGTATAGGAAGATTATTAGCAATAACTGGAATAGCTTTTGGTTCTATTTTCTTATTTATGGGTTTGATGAATATACTCACAGGACCAAATGAGAAGAGTAATTGAAAAAGGCTGTCCTGCAAATTAGTCGAGCCCGATCGTTCGAGACTTACCGATGACATCAATATCAAAATATCCCTTGTAAGGAATATTTTGATATTGGCGCGCCCGGAGAGATTGATTCGTGTCTTCCATGACACTCACATTCGCTTCTCTCATGCGTCGCTAACGCGACGTCCAAATTGGCTATCCTGCCAATTTGTCGAAATCAACCGTTCGAATGACTTTCCGATATATCAATACAAAAAAAGAACCTTACAGGTCCTTTTTTTGTATTGGCGCGCCCGGAGAGATTCGAACTCCCGACCGCTCGGTTCGTAGCCGAGTACTCTATCCAGCTGAGCTACGGGCGCATAATTTGAAGCCGGCGATTATAACGAATTACCCGATTAGAATTACATATATTATTAGGTATTCGATATACTCTCGTTCAAATCGGAGAGGTGCCAGAGTGGTCGATTGGGGCTCCCTGCTAAGGAGTTGTACGGGTGACTGTACCGAGGGTTCGAATCCCTCCCTCTCCGCCATTATTCTAAAATGAAAATTCTTACACCTTTGCAAACTTTCCTGCTAGGAATTCTACAACTGGCAGTAGGTATAAGTATTTTATTTTTTCCCTTATATATTCATGTCATCGGATGGGTATTAATTTTATTTGGTTCGATGACTATTTTCATTGCCATTTACTTATGGTTTAACGTGATATTAAACCGCGCAGCAAGAAAAACTTCTGAAAAAAATCAGAATAGTTGAAATATCTACAACAAATTTAAAGAAGTATTTAAATCAGAGATTAAACAGTTTGTATAAAGAGTGTTAAAAACTAACTATAGTAAAGCAACTGTTAACCAGTTGATTCATTCACATTAGTTTTTTCACGCTTTATGCGCTCATAGATTTCTTCACGATGCACTGCAACATCGCGTGGAGCATTTACTCCAATACGCACCTGATTACCCTTAACTCCTAACACTGTGACCGTAACATCATCACCAATCATCAGTGTTTCACCAACTCTCCTGGTCAAAATCAGCATTCCCGATCTCCTAGCTAGTCCGTTTTTATTTTTATTTAGTTCACCAATGAAATTATCAACATTTACAGTTGATGATTTCTCCTATGGTTTCTCTCCTTACTAAAGCTGTTTTGTTATTATTAACGTTGGCCCTATCCTTCCTCCATCGCTTGGCTTAGATCAAATGCCTCATGCAAAGTTCTAACTCCAAGTTCGAGATATTTTTCCTCAATCACCACTGAAATCTTGATTTCAGAGGTCGAAATCATGAGGATATTTATCTTCTCATTGGCCAGAGCTTCAAACATTCTACTCGCAATTCCGGCGTGTGACCTCATTCCTACGCCAACAATTGATAATTTAACGATATTTGGGTCCCCTCCAACCTTGCCACCACCGAGCTTTTTAGCAGTATTTTCAAGTATTTTCAGTGCTTTATCATAGTCATTTCTATGAACGGTAAAAGTGAAATCAGTGGTGTCATTATTGCCTATATTTTGCACAATCATGTCAACTTCGATGTTTTCCGACGAAATTGGACTCAAAATATGTGCTGCCACGCCTGGCTGGTCAGGCACTTCTTTTATGGTCAATTGAGCTTCATCGCGATTAAATGCGATACCCGAGATCAGTGGATCTTCCATGCTGTCATCCTCATAGGTTATTAAAGTACCTGGACCCTCTTCAAAAGATGAAAGTACTCTTAGTGGTACATCATACTTACCAGCAAATTCAACCGCACGAATTTGCAAAACTTTTGAACCTAAGCTAGCCATTTCTAGCATTTCTTCAAATGTAATTCGTTCTAATCTACGCGCATTCTGTTCAACACGTGGATCTGTTGTGTAAACACCATCAACATCAGTATAAATTTGACATTCATCCGCTTTAACAGCTGCCGCTAATGCCACTGCAGTCGTATCTGAACCGCCACGCCCTAAAGTTGTAATATTGCCTTCGTCATCCACACCTTGAAAACCTGCTACAACTACGACATTACCATCATCTAATAATTTTTTAAGACGCTTTGCATCAATATCCTGAATACGTGCTTTATTAAATTTATTATCCGTACGAATATTGAGTTGCCCGCCTGTGCAAGATAATGCATCACAGTTCCTTTTTTGTAACGCCATTGAAAGCAATGCAATGGTTACTTGTTCACCCGTAGATACTAATACATCCAACTCACGGCCAGAGGGGGTTTTTGTTTCCTGTACTTGTTCAGCCAAACCTATCAAACGGTTGGTTTCCCCGCTCATAGCCGATACCACTACTACAACTTGGTTTCCTTGTTTTTTTGTAGCAATTACTTTTTCGGCTACTGCTTCGATACGTTCAACCGTTCCGACTGATGTACCGCCAAATTTTTGTACGATTAGCGCCATGCCTGATAGCTATCCCTAATAGTTTAATTTGCCTTGAAATATCTATTTAAAAAAATGAGCCGTGATTCTAATGATCAGGACAAAGTATTACTAGACTAGAGATTGGCTCGAATCCAATTAGGCACAGACTCCAGTGCCGAATCAAGTTTTGCAGGGTCATTACCTCCAGCTTGCGCCATATCGGGTCGCCCACCACCCTTACCGCCTACCTGCACTGCAACCGCATTTACCAAGTCACCGGCCTTAATGCGGTTTGTTTGGTCCTTGGTCACACCGGCAATTAAACTGACTTTACTGCCATTGCTCGTACCCAACACAATTGCAGCACTGCCGAGCTTATTTTTAAGTTGATCCAGGGTATCGCGTAAGGATTTTGGATCTGCACCTTCGATTTTCTGTGCGAGTACCTTAATACCTCCAATTTCAATGGCTGCACCTGCAAGATCACTCCCTGCCTGTGATGCAATTTTAGTCTTCAGCTGATCAAGTTCTTTTTCTAATGTGCGGTTTCGTTCAACTAGCTGAACAACTTTATCCTTAGCTTCTGACTTAGAAGATTTAACCGCTTCCGCAATTTCAGCTAAATGATGTTCGTTTTCTTTAATCCACTGCAATGCACCCTCACCCGTTACGGCCTCGATACGGCGAATGCCAGAAGCAATTCCTGATTCAGAAATAATTTTAAATAACCCAATATCTCCAGCACGTTGAACATGAGTACCGCCACAAAGCTCAACTGAAAAATCTCCGATTGAAAGTACCCGCACCTCATCTCCATACTTTTCGCCAAACAAAGCCATTGCACCCGCTTCTAATGCTTTATCTTTTGACATGATTTTTGCAGAAGCTTGAGTATTTAATCGAATCTGTTGATTCACAATATCTTCTATTTGTTGTAATTCTTTTTCACTAATGGAAGCATCATGTGAAAAATCAAATCGCAAACGATCGGGCGCTACAAGTGAACCTTTTTGTTGTACATGTGTTCCCAAGACTTGACGAAGTGCTGCATGCATTAAATGTGTAGCAGAATGGTTCAGTACCGTGGCTTGACGATGTTCAATATTCGCTTTTGCATTTACTTTATCCCCAACTTTCAATGTGCCAGAAAATAGTTTGCCGATATGCGCATGAGCATTGCCTTGTTTTTGAGTGTCGTTCACTTCAAATTTGGAATTTTCATTTGTTATTAAGCCAATATCACCAACCTGGCCACCCGATTCCGCATAAAAAGGAGTTTGATCAAGAATTACTAAGCCTGATTCATTTTGATTGATTTCTTTTACACTTTGATTATTTACAAAAATTTCTTCTACGACTGCACTATCTTGAATATGCTCATAGCCTGTAAACTCAGAACTTGTTTTGACTTCGATTGAAGCATCGTAATCCACATCGAATCGACTTGCCTGACGCCCACGCTCGCGTTGAGCTTCCATTTGTTTATCAAAACCCGCTTGGTCAATTTTTAAATTTTGTTCGCGTGCAACATCTGCAGTTAAATCTGCTGGGAATCCATAGGTGTCATACAACTTAAATACCGTTTCACCAGAAATTGTGTCGCCTTTCAAACCTTTAATATCATCCTGTAAAATACGCATGCCTTGTTGCAAAGTTTCACTAAAGCGTTGTTCTTCATTCTCTAAAACTTTTTCAATACGTGATTGAGCATCAATTAGCTCAGCATAGGCTGAACCCATGTTATCCACTAAAGGTTGTACTAACTTATAGAAAAATGGTTCGGTGATACCTATCTTATTGCCATGACGTGCAGCGCGACGAATGATACGTCGCAATACATAACCCCGACCTTCATTTGATGGAATAACACCATCCATAACCAAAAAACTACATGAGCGTATATGGTCTGCTATTACTCGTAACGATGCTAATGAAGCATTCTTATCTTTCGCAATTTCTGCAGCGGTTTGAATTATCCCAGTAAATAAATCCGTATCATAATTATTACTTACTCCTTGCATGATCGCTGCAAGACGCTCCAACCCCATACCTGTATCTACAGATGGTTTTGGCAATGGATTTAAATTATTTTGTTTATCACGTTCATATTGCATGAAAACAAGATTCCAAATTTCGACGTAACGATCTCCATCTTCTTCCGGTGTACCAGGAGGGCCGCCTGGTACTTTGTCGCCATGATCATAAAAAATTTCTGTACACGGTCCACATGGACCAGTATCTCCCATAGCCCAAAAGTTATCTTTGGCACCAATGCGCGCGAGCTTGTTTGGTTCTACTTTTATTTCATTTAACCAAATATCAGCTGCTTCATCGTCTTCTTCAAAAACCGTGACCCATAATTTTTCTTCTGGTAAACCAACAACCTCGGTGAGAAATTCCCAAGCGTAATGAATCGCTTCTTGCTTAAAGTAGTCTCCGAAACTAAAGTTTCCTAGCATTTCAAAAAAAGTATGGTGCCTTGCGGTGTAACCAACATTTTCTAAATCATTGTGTTTGCCTCCCGCACGTACACAACGCTGGCTCGAAACCGCACGAGAATAACTCGTAGCTTCCTTTCCTAGAAAAACATCTTTGAATTGCACCATGCCCGCATTGGTAAACAACAATGTAGGGTCATTCCCAGGCACCAGTGGGCTGGAAGGCACAACCTCATGGCCATGCTCTTTAAAGTAATTCAAAAATGCACTGCGAAGTTCTGAACTAAGTTCCATATCAGTTACAACAGACGCTTCCATTAGCGTCCTGGATAAATTTAACGCTCTGAAGTTTTACCCAAAATGGGCAAATGTTTTTTGGATTATATCACCAGTAAAGCCACGCGACTGAAGGAAACGCATGCGTTTCGCCCTTTCATTGGCTGATTCTGATGCTTTTGCAGCAAACTTTTTTTCATAGGCTTGATAAGCCGTGTCTAACCAGATTTCATCATTGAATTCGATAAAATCATCAACGAGTTCAGATGAAACTCCTCTTTGTTGAAGTTCTTGCTTGATTTTTAGAGGACCATAACCGCGACTGCGACGCATGTTTACATAACTTTCCGCATATCTCTCATCACTTTGCAATCCTTCTTGGATGAGTGTTTCCAATAACTCTTTAATTTCGTTATCGGAAAAGTCTTTTGCTTTAAGTTTTCGTGAAAGTTCCAGGCGCGTATGTTCACGCCTGGCTAATATATCAAGAGCAGTATTACGTATAGATCGCTGCGAGTTATTAGAATTAGGCTTCAGTCGCTTCTTCCTTTTCCTTATCTTCAAGTTCCGCTTCGGCATCTTGATTTATATCATCATCACTCGGCAACAACTGAGCACGCAATTTTTCTTCAATTTCATGCGCCATTTCAGGATTCTCTTTTAGATATGCACGTGCGTTTTCTTTACCTTGGCCGATACGTTCACCATCATAGCTGTACCATGAGCCTGCTTTATCTACCAGGCCATGTTCCACACCCATATCGATTATCTCTCCTAAACGCGAAATACCTTCACCATATAAAATTTCAAATTCTGCTTTTTTAAATGGTGGAGCAAGTTTATTTTTAACTACTTTAACGCGCGTTTCATTCCCCAAAATCTCGTCGCCTTTCTTAATCGAACCGATGCGACGAATATCCAAACGCACTGAAGAATAAAATTTTAATGCATTACCACCAGTTGTGGTTTCCGGACTACCAAACATTACGCCAATTTTCATACGAATTTGATTAATGAAAATCACCATCGTATTGGATCGTTTAATATTACCCGTAAGCTTACGAAGCGCTTGTGACATTAAACGTGCTTGCAACCCCATGTGCGAATCACCCATGTCTCCTTCAATCTCAGCTCGCGGAGTAAGTGCAGCAACCGAATCTACTACTACAATGTCTACCGCACCTGAGCGGACTAACATATCTGTAATTTCTAGCGCTTGCTCACCTGTATCGGGCTGTGAAACCAAAAGGTCATCTACATTTACACCAATTTTTTCTGCATAGACTGGATCCAATGCGTGCTCTGCATCTACAAAGGCTGCGGTTCCACCTTGTTTTTGACATTCGGCAATGGCTTGCAATGTAAGTGTTGTCTTTCCTGAAGATTCCGGACCGTAAATTTCTATCACTCGTCCTTTTGGCAAACCGCCCACACCCAATGCAATATCCAAGGCAAGCGAACCTGTTGAAACTACTTCAATATCGCGCGCAGCAGTAGAATCGCCTAAACGCATTACTGCACCTTTACCAAATTGTCTTTCTATTTGACCCAACGCGGCCACTAGTGCTTTTTTACGATTTTCGTCCACTGCTCACCTCTATAGTTATGAATGGTTATTCTTACTTATTAATAGTGGCACATTCGAAGTGTTAAGAACACTTAGAAACTAATTAATCCTCTTCTAAAAACGAATGTGTCTTAAGCACATTATATCTAGTTGAATTTTCATGCGGAACCGACTCCAGCAAATGAAACTCTGTTGCTCGCCAAGTAATGGTAAAAGGTTTTTGCGGAAACTCTGCTTTGGGAACTTTTTTGAATAATGTAATGTGAGGTTTATAAATGCGATCATCAATTTTTGCGCCACAACTTTCTGCTATAGATTTTAGATGGTTAACCAGTCTAATTAATTCTCTAGGATAAGAAGAACAGCCAAGCCACAATGTTTGGGAAGACTTAAAATATCCATATAAATCGAAACGCATCGAAAACGACTGTACAAAGGTTTGCAACATCTTTTGTTCCAGACACTTACGTTCATTTGCTTCCAAATAACCTAAAAATTGCAAAGTAATATGCAGATTATCTTTAGGAACAGGGCGAACACCCTTTATTATCGGGAAGCTTCTTGAATGCTCGATCAAATGCTGGTGAGTTTCTTCATCCGGTAGCAATCCAAAAAATAGTCGCTTTTTAGCCATTCAAGCGTCTCAATAATTGCACAATAGCAGCTTCAACAGACTGCTCGCGTATAGACTGGCGATCCCCATCAAAATGGTGTAATTCACTTTTAGTAGAATCATCTTTAAATGCAACCCCAATATATACAGTTCCCACCGGCTTATCAGAAGTACCGCCACTGGGTCCTGCAATACCTGTAATCGAAGCACTCAAATTAGCATTGCTATTAGCTAGAACCCCAAGGGCCATCTGTTCTGCGACTTCTGCGCTCACCGCACCATGCTCATCAAGCACATTAGCTTCTACACCTAACATCCTAATTTTAGATGCATTACTATATGTTACAAATCCACATTCAAACCATTTTGAACTACCATTCAAGGAAGTAAATTGCTCTGCCAATAAGCCTCCAGTACACGACTCTGCGACTGCAACAGTAGATTTATTCGCGATCAATTTATAAGCTAACTGTTCGATTTGATCCTTATACAACACCTATCGCGTCTCCCCCTTGCACCAGAAAATTATTCTAATTATTTGGATACTAATTAAGCTGCCTAAAAAAGCGAACTTCGCTAGACTGCGATTATGATCGCACGTCCCCCAATTAAACATACCCCCATGATGCAACAATATTTACGCATCAAAGCCGAATATCCCGATATGCTGCTTTTTTACCGTATGGGTGATTTTTTTGAACTGTTTTTTGAGGACGCAAAAAAGGCAGCCAAGCTTTTAGATCTTACACTCACCTCCCGCAATAAAAACTCTGCAGAAGAAATCCCTATGGCAGGTGTTCCTGTACATGCAACCGAAGGATATTTAGCAAAACTATTAAAACTAGGCGAATCTATAGCCATTTGTGATCAGATTGGTGATCCTGCTACGAGCAAAGGCTTAGTAGAACGTAAGGTCACTCGTGTAATCACTCCAGGCACCATCATTGAGGAAGAGCTTTTAAATAAAAATAAAGAAAACTATTTAATTGCAATCCATGTAGCACAATCTACCTATGGAATCGCTTACTTAGACTTAAGCTCTGGCAAATTTATTTTACAAAACTGTGCGAACATTCATGAACTTCATGACGAAATTGAGCGTATCCAGCCTGCAGAAATACTCATTTCAGAAAATGCTTTAGTCAGTATTGATGAGAAGTTCGCAACGCAAACAATACCTGCTTGGCACTTTGAAATTGAGTCATCAACTAATGCATTATGTAAACAGTTTGGCACTAAAGATTTGAGTGGGTATGGATGTGAAGAATTTCCATTAGCCATTTCTGCCGCGGGAGCCGTACTGCAATATGTAAAAGATACTCAAAAAGCACAACTACCACATATCAGTGGGCTACAAGTCTGCCATCAAGATGAGTATCTCTCAATTGATGGTGTGACGCGCAAAAACCTTGAAATCGAAGTTTCATCTCAAGGCGATAGCAAACACAGTTTGATTAACGTGTTAGATAAAACAGCCTCTGCAATGGGTTCCCGATGTTTGCGAACTTGGTTGAATCAACCGACACGTAATAAAGATATTTTAATTCAACGTCACGCTGCTATTTCCGAATTTTTACATTTGAATAGTTTTACAGAAATACATAGCCTATTAAGCAATATCAAAGATATTGAACGCATACGAAGTCGTATTGCTTTACAAACTGCACAACCAAGAGATCTGGATGCACTTCGCACTACTCTGAAATGCATACCGGATATTCAATATCACTTGAACTCATACAAAAGCGAACTTCTGATCGAATCAGAAAAATTGCTGCATGGAAATGAAAACTTAACAAAAATCCTTGAAGATGCCTTAAATGATGAGCTACCAGCCTTAATACGTGATGGCGGAGTTATAAAAACCAATTACGATCAAGAATTAGATGAGCTGCGTAATATCAGTACTAATGCAAATCAATTTTTAATTGATTTAGAGCAACAAGAAAAAGCTGCCACAAATATTACAAACCTGAAAGTCTCATATAACCGCATTCATGGTTATTACATCGAAATCCCGCGCAGCCAAGCTGCTCAAGCTCCTGAACATTATACTCGCAGACAAACACTGAAAAATACTGAACGCTATATCACGCCCGAATTAAAGAAGTTTGAAGATAATGTTTTAAGTGCTAAAGAGCGCGCCTTGAAGCGTGAAAAATATTTATATGATCAATTACTGATTAATTTATTAAATGATTTAAACCTTATTCGGAACTGTGCAAAAGCACTCGCACAAGTTGATGCCTTGTCAAACTTAGCTGAACGAGCAGCTACGTTAGATTACATACAACCGGATTTCACACATGAGAATCTTGTCTACATCAAACAAGGCCGGCATCCTGTTATAGAACAGGTTCAAAACGAACCATTTACCGCCAATGATGCGCAGTTAGATGAGCAACGAAAATTACTACTTATCACAGGACCGAATATGGGTGGCAAATCTACGTATATGCGCCAAATAGCCCTCATTGCCTGGCTGGTTTATAGTGGCAGTTTTGTTCCTGCGCAGGCATGCACTATAGGACCAATTGATGCAATCTATACACGCATCGGAGCTTCGGACGATTTAAGTTCTGGCCGGTCTACTTTCATGGTGGAAATGACCGAAGCGGCAAATATTCTAAACAACGCTTCGAGTAAAAGTTTAGTATTAATGGATGAAATAGGCCGCGGCACAAGTACATATGATGGCTTATCTCTGGCATGGTCATGTGCAGAACACCTTAGTGAGCAAAATCAGTCTTATTGCTTATTTGCGACACATTATTTTGAACTTACACATCTAGCAGAATTGTTTGACCGCATACATAATGTGCATATCGACGCCATCGAACATAACGGCAAAATTATATTCTTACACGCCGTAAAAGAAGGTCCTGCAAATCAAAGCTATGGTCTACAAGTAGCACAACTAGCAGGGATTCCAAAATCAGTAATTGCTACAGCTAAATTAAAACTGAAACAATTAGAAACACAAGAAACCGAAAAGAAATCTAGTGATACCCAACTTGGATTAGATCTTGAAGAAGAAGATATACATCCAACTGTAGAATTTTTGGATAATATTGATCCTAACGAAATAAGCCCCAAGGAAGCATTGGATGTTTTGTACAAACTAAAATCCTTAACCAACACATAATCGATTTTTTTTGAGTTGCATTAGATATTACCTTGTTGACTACAAATCCATACAACTTCGCATATATCAATAAATAAATTTAAATATGACATTTTTAGTAACTGAACCTTGTATTAAATGTAAATATACGGATTGTGTAGAAGTATGCCCGGTAGATTGCTTCCATGAAGGCCCTACCATGCTTGTAATCGATCCAGAAGAATGTATTGATTGCGCGATGTGTGAATCAGAATGCCCTGTAAACGCCATTATGAGCGAAGATGATGTGCCAGACGATCAACGTGATTTTCTTGAAATCAATGAAAAATATTCTGCGATGTGGCCCGTTATTACTAGTATTAAAGACGCTCCTGAAGATGCTGATGACTGGAAGGATGTTAAAGACAAACGTCAATACATTGAATCCACATCCGAGAATAAATCAGACTAAATAACTAGTTAGAGTAAATTTATTTGCACACACTGAAAAATATTCACATTGCGCATTACTGCCAAAACATTCTGACTGTTGTCAGTAAAGAGCTAATCTCAAAATATCAGCACCTTCTTCCCGACTTTCGCCAAGTCACAATTTTCTTGCCCAACATGCTTGTGCAAAGCGGTTTACGCGAAGAAATCCAGAATCAAGCAAACAAAATTGGTTACGAGGCGATTTTCCCTCCTGAAATCACAACACTTCGCTCATGGTGTCGCAAACAGTATGCAAACAATAAACCTGAATTATCACAATATGCTCGTGAACTTATTTTAGTCGATGCGATTAAGCAGCAACCTGATTTGTTTAGTCATGCAAACCCGTGGGGAATCGCTAATGAGCTATTGTCATTATTTGATGCAATGTTGTTGAACAATGTCAAACCAGTAGACTTTAATAAATATTACCAAGGTCATAACCCAGAGATAACACATGCTTTATTGCATGAATCTGATCTTATCAAAGTTTTGTGGAATGCTTGGCGTGAACAAACTACAGACGAAATATTTACGGACCCTGTAGAAGCCTATGCTAATGCTCTAAAAAATGTAAATATAAGCAATAAAGACATTTTCTACTGCGTTGAATTAGATCAGCTCACAAAACTTGAATGTAATTTTCTAAGTCGAATCAGCAATGAATCAGAAGTTCTATTTTACACTTATGCAAGTGATGGAACTTTTAATAACCGAACCGATTTCTATTTAAATAAGTATATAAGTAGCAATACACAAACTACTACTATTGAAAATTTAGGTGCGAGTCCGTACACAATGCTTTTAGATAAAGTGTTTGAAGCGAGTGACCAAAGCATTAAACAACGTGCAGAAACATTTGCTAAAAAGTATACTGAGGACGCACTTTCTAACAAATTAAGAACATATAAAACGAATAAATTCGAACAACACAGCAATGCTATCGACATACAAATTCGAGTATGGCTCCATGAAAATTTAAAAAATGTAGGTGTGGTCACCACCGATCGTAAGCTTGTACGCAGGCTGCGAGCAATACTTGAGCATGCAAATGTTAATGTAAATGATGATGCAGGCTGGGCACTCGCTACAACAAGTGCAGCGGTAGTGGTTGAATGGTGGTTACTATTAATAGAAGAGCAATACCCCTCTAAACAGTTCATTGCATTGGCAAATTCGCCGTTTTTTCCGAAAAGTGATCCTGAGCTACACCATCAAGCAATCAATTATTTTGAAAAAGAGATTGTTCTTAAATTTAATATACATAATGGTATTCATCGCTATCGCAATGCTATTGATAGAATTCAGAATTCAGAGAATATTATTGACGAAAACATTCTCAGTTATTTAATAGAGTTGCTAGACAAATTTGAAAATAGCTCGCAGCTGTTAGATAAACTTCACGGCTACGAGTCTTACTCTCTACATTCATTTATACATGAACTTCTTAACAGCCTAAAACCTATTGGGATCTATACTCTCTTAAATCAAGATGATGCCGGAAAACAAATCATTGATTTATTGAAAGATCAAATCAATCACTTTAAGTTAGTCGATAATCATATGAACTGGTCTGAATGCAGACGGTTTATTTCCAGAATTTTTGATCAGCAAAACTATAAACCCCCTAAAGTGGACAATTCAGACGCGCACAATGTAACTTTTTGCAGTTTAGAGCAAAGCCGTTTGCAAAAATTTGATGCACTCGTCATTGCTTCAGTGGACAAAGCTCATTTTCCTGGCACTGCTAATAATTATGTGTTCTTCAATGAACAAGTTCGTTCAGAGTTGGGCATACCCACCTGGCGTGATGACCAAGTTAGATATCTACACCAATTTCGTTGTCTTTTAGATTCAGCTGAGAAAATTTTAATTACCGTGCAAACAGAGCGGAATGGCGAAAAAACCAGCCCTTGTCCTTGGTTAGAAGCAATAGAAACATTTCATTATATGGCGTATGGCACATCATTATCTAATCAAGAGCTCGAATATTTAGTTAGTCAGCCAAACAGTCAAGCGCAAAAAAATTCTGAATTATCAATGCCTATACCGTCCACACAACCCAAACCCATATTGTTAGAGGAAATCAAACCTAATCAAATTTCAATTTCAGATTATCAAAGGTTAGTGGATTGTCCATATCAATATTTTGCTTTAACTTGTTTAAAGCTTTTACCCACGAAAGAACTACAAGAAGATCTATCTAAGGCTGATTTCGGTAGTTTAGTACACCAGTGCATTCATGCATTTTTCTCAAAAGTACCAAGCTTCCCCGATCCAATCACAGAAACAATAACACAAGAAAACCGTGAACGGTGCATAGATCAATTAAACGAAATCAGTCAAAAAGTATTTTTACAATCATCAAATAGTATTAATTATGAAGGTTTTCATTATCAGTTATGGCTACAAAGATGGTTAAGTTTGATACCTAACTTTATTGATTGGGAGATTAGGAGACAACAAAATCACACCCCTCATCTTCACGAAAAAAAAGTAGAGTTTAATATCGATAATGCAAAAATTTACGGTAGATTGGATCGAGTGGATAAATCATCGAATGATTATGCCATCATCGACTATAAGACCGGACAAACACCTTCCAAAATTAGCGTGTTATCAGGTGAGCAAGTTCAGTTACCGATGTATGCCCTATTGAATGATTCCGGTGAAAATCTTTCTACCAAACAAGTTGAGTTTGTTTCAATTGGGGACAAAAATACGGTAAGAAGCGTTGTTACCATAAAAGAAACTGAACTAGATGAATTAAAACAGGAACACTTCACACGTTTACAATCATTTTTTCATGACCTTAATAAAGATGCGCCACTTACCGCACTTGCTAATGACGAAACTTGTCAGCGATGTGATGCATATGGTGTTTGCAGGAAAAGTTTTTGGCAAAACTAATGAAATTAATTAATCTTATTCTCATATTGACAGTAAGCTTTTTTGTTACTTCTTGTGGAAACTCAAACAAACCTCATAGCACCTTAACAAGTGATGCAACCATTTTAGCATTCGGTGACAGCCTCACATATGGCACGGGTGCAAACAAAGGTGAAGACTATCCTTCTTTATTAGCTTCACACTTAAACTTAAATGTAGTTAATGCAGGTGTTCCTGGAGAAATTAGTAAACAGGGACTTAAGCGCTTACCTCAGCTACTTGATGAACATGAACCCGACCTACTTATACTTATACACGGCGGAAATGATATTTTACGAAAACTTCCACGTTCAGAATTGAAAAGTAATCTACTAGCGATGTTCGCGGAAGCTGACTCCAGAAATATCCCAGCAGTTGCATTAGGCGTCCCTGAACCTGGTTTATTTTTAAAAAGCGCAGATACCTACCAGCAATTAGCGCAAGAAACCAATGTTCCTTTTGAGCTCTCTATAATTCCAGAAATCATTGGGGACCGCTCTTTAAAATCAGATACGGTTCATCCTAACAATATAGGTTATCGTGAAATGGCAGATGGAATTATTGCTTTCCTGGAGGATCAAGGCTTTGTTACAAACTAAGTAGCTGTTGCTAGAATCACTTTAACAGCCACGAAAAGAATTAAAATAAAAAATATCGTAAGCACAATGCCTACTAAAATAAATTGGCCAGGATTACCCTGTTGAAAATCCCGGCGGCGATTTTTATCACTTTGCACCCCAAAGAAACTGGCAAGAACACTTTTTATGACATCCAAAAATGAAGGTTTTTCATCTTCCATATGCTTTCCTTAAAATACAAAGATTAAGTATATTGAAGGCGATTTGAGATGATTTGGATATATACCTATAGGTATTAATTCGAACAGCTACATACAGAATTTTCAGCAATATTAAAATAAACGGACTTGTTATGCTTTTTTATAGGCAATTAACATACAACGCATTGGTGCCGGGTAGCCTTCAATTGTAAAATTTGGATCATCTGGATTTAAAGCTTGATTCAGGGAATATCGTGTCATCCATTCAGTTTGGCGTTGTTCTTCTATAGTTGTCATAGTGGTGTCAACAACATTTATATTTTCAAATCCGGTTTCAGTCAGCCATCTTTTTAGTAATTCAATACTTGGAATCATCCAAACATTACGCATATTGGCATAACGTTCATTCGGAATAAGAATATCAGCATTTTCGTCTTCAATGATTAACGTTTCTAATATGAGTTGTCCACCGGTATTCAATAAAGAATGTATGATCTCAAGGTGTATGTGTGGTTCTTGACGGTGGTATAACACACCCATGGAGAATATCGCATCGAATGTATTGTCTGCTCGCGGAAACTCTTCTAACGAAAACGGCAAAACAAAAGCTTTCTGTTCAATTGAAGAAAATTTTTGCAGGGCATGAAATTGAAAAACATAATGCCAACTGGGATCTATCCCCAATATTAATTTTGCACCCATGCCTTGCATACGAAGCGTGTAATAACCATTACCACTACCAATATCCAGCACATTTTTGTTTTCTAAATTGATATGAGGCGCAATGCGTGACCATTTCCAGTCACTACGCCATTCTGTATCTATATGTATACCAAAGATATTAAATGGCCCTTTGCGCCAGGGGCATAGTTCCTTAAGTTTTTCCTCAAGAAACTCTTTTTGCTGAACAGAAATATCACCTTCTTGACCGATAGTGATCTCGTCGGAGTTGAAATCGGATTGAGATGATTTTAGGGATGGTAGAGATTCAAGAATATACCGCCAATCGTTAAAATGACCGTGTTTTGGATTTGCATATTTTTCATCTAATAGATGGATAATATGCTTTTTTATATTCTCAAGCTTAGATCCGTTTAAAGCTAATTTGAGCTTTTCACGATCAGGCGCAATCATTTTATTGCCAAATAAGTTACAAAATTCAAATATTTCATTAATACCGAAACTTCAGAAAACCCCGCATGATGCAAACGGTCAATATGCTGTTCATGAGTATCGCGTATTAATACATTCTCTAACGCTTCCCTCTTTTGGCTAATTTCAAGCTCACTATAATCATTTAGGCGTTTAAAATTTTCATGCAGTCTTTGCATTAGTTTATCTTCTTCAAGGTCTTGATACGTTATTTTTTCAGATAAAAGCAGCGCACCACCAGAATTCAAACCTGCATAAATTTTATTTACTAAGTCATTTCGTTTTGAGCGTTGAATAAATTGCAAAGTATAATTAAGAATTACAAATGAAGCATTTTTGATGTCGATATTGGCAATATCGCTTAAAATTACTTTTATCATCGTATCCAGATCTTGTTTTGCAAGTCTTTCTTGCAATTGTTTCACCATAGCATCTGAATTATCTACAGCATAAATTTGTATATTCTTATACACGCTGGATTTAGCGATCGAAATTGACGCTTCACCAAGTGAGCATCCTAAATCATATATATGTGTGTTTTGCTGTAGGAATGTGTTCGCAATGACAGGTAACATCTGATTCAAAGCAATATAACCAGGGACAGATCGCTGAATCATGTCCTCAAAGACATCTGCTACATTCTCATCAAAAACAAAGTCATTAACTTCATTTTGCTTATTAGCATAAATGCGATCTTTTTCAGAGCGGTTCAAAACAATTTTTAAATTACTGTTCGGAAATATAACTATGTTCTCGTGTAGCGCGAAACTCAATATCAGGCCACTTCTCAACCGCCATTTGCAGATTTACACGAGTTGGTGCGATATACACCAGTTCTTCACCATGATCTATTGCAAGGTTTGTCTCTACTTTATTTTTGAATTTGCTAAGTTCTTTTTCATCATTACAGCTTATCCACCGTGCGGTCTGAACATTCACGGGCTCAAATTTGCATTCAACATTGTACTCATGCTTTAAACGATGCTGTACAACCTCAAATTGCAATACACCTACTGCACCTAATATCAAATCATTATTCATGATAGGTCGAAACAACTGAGTAGCGCCTTCTTCACACAATTGTATAAGACCTTTCAGTAACGCCTTCATTTTTAGAGGATCTTTTAACTGAGCTCGGCGGAAAAGCTCGGGCGCGAAATTCGGGATTCCTGTAAATGCCAACTTCTCGCCCTGCGTGAAAGCATCGCCAATACGTATCGTTCCATGATTATGCAAACCGATAATATCGCCAGGATAAGCACGATCCACTTGCTCACGATCTTTAGCAATAAATGTGAGTGCATCACTAATTTTTACATCACGATTCAGGCGCACGTGCTGTAGTTTCATACCTTTTTGAAAACTACCTGAACAGATACGTAAAAATGCTAAGCGGTCACGATGATTTGGATCCATATTGGCTTGTATTTTAAATACAAAGCCTGAAAACTTTTCTTCATCAGCAGAAACATCTCTGGTTTCAGAATCTGAGCCATTCGTTTTATGTAGGTTAGCTTCTCTAGGTTGAGGTGCAGGCGCATATTCTACGAATTTATCCAATAATTCAGAAACACCAAAATTGTTTATTGCAGAACCAAAAAATACAGGGGTCATTTCGCCTCTTAAATAAGCTTCTTGATCGAACTCGTGGCTCGCACCCTGCACAAGTTCAATTTCATCACGCAGTTCTTGCGCCTGGTCCCCTAAAAGCTCATCCAAGCGTGGATTATTCAAACCTTCAATCATTTCACCTTGGTTAATCTTGCCTTTATGATTAGGGTCATAAAGATGAACCGAATCATTTATTAAGTGAAACACTCCTTTAAACAATTTTCCCATCCCAATTGGCCAAGTTATAGGTGCACATTTTATTTTTAAAACGCTTTCAACTTCATCTAACAACTCTATTGGTTCGCGACCATCACGATCAAGCTTGTTGATGAAAGTTATGATCGGTGTATCGCGTAAACGACACACTTCCATGAGCTTTATAGTGCGCTCTTCAACACCTTTCGCGTTATCAATTACCATCAGTGCAGAATCAACTGCCGTGAGAGTACGATAAGTATCTTCTGAAAAGTCCGCATGCCCGGGGGTATCCAGCAAGTTAACAATCCGATCCTTATAGTCGAATTGCATCACTGAACTTGTAATGGAAATACCACGTTGTTGCTCCATCTCCATCCAATCGGATGTAGCATGTCGTGCTGCTTTTCTTCCTTTTACGGAACCGGCTAACTGAATTGCACCACTGAAAAGTAACAATTTTTCAGTTATGGTTGTTTTGCCTGCGTCAGGATGTGAAATAATCGCAAAAGTACGACGCTTCGCTGTTTGTTGTTGATGTTCGCTCACGGGAAAAATTAATAGACGATTTAAATAAACAAAGCGCGCGATTATATCGAAACCTGAGAACTTCCTATAGTACTCAAGAAGTAGGTTTAATATAAAACGATAGATTTTTTCTCAAGATGAGGCGTATTGTTTACAAAAAACGGAGTTTACTAGTGAGTAAATGAGTATTCGCGAAAACAATACAACGAAATATTGAGGAAAAAGATACGTTTTAGAGGGATTTGGCAAGAATGACAGCATCTTCCCTACCCACTTTAGCTGGATAATAATCCCGTCTTACACCAATTTCGTTAAATCCTTCAGAAAAATATAGAGATAATGCATTCACATTCGAAGGACGTACTTCCAAAAAGGCAGTATCTGCTTTACGCGCTTGAGCAATAAGTAATAATTGATTCAGAAAACGCCGACCTATTCCTTGGCCCTGGAGTTCTTGATCAACGCATATATTTAAAATATGACATTCTTGCACAGCTAAAGACATTACAGCATAACCCGCAACATGATGATCAATTTCAATTACCCAGCATGAATAACCAAATCGCATACAGTCATGAAAAATTCCTTCAGACCAAGGAAATTCATAACTCTTGTTCTCTATATCTATGACAGCAGGCAGATCAAATTCCGTCATTAAACGGTAGGTTTCTGCTGGATAATCAAAAACAGCACTCATAATGAAAAGTATAGATGATTACTTATGTTTAAGCTCAATAAAAATGTTATTAGGTTGATTTTCCATCCCGAAGTGAATACACCTGCATGGCAAATTTTAAGTCTTCCCAGGCTTTACGCTTTTGCTGTGGGCTTCTCAATAAATAAGCTGGATGATAGGTGGCAACCACAGGTATTTCAGTGTTTTGATACATATATTGTTGGCCACGCATTTTGCCAATCGGAGTATCAGTATTGAGCAAAGACTGTGCCGCAATTCTTCCGACTACTAAAATTATTCTCGGCTGTATAAGTTCAATTTGCTGGCGCAAATAAGAACTACAATGATTTACTTCATCTGCTTGTGGGTCACGATTATTTGGCGGTCTGCATTTCAAAATATTTGCGATAAATACTTCTTCACGTGCCAATCCCATTGCACGCAGCATGCTCGTTAGCAACTGACCGGCACGACCAACGAATGGTTCTCCCATACGATCTTCATCGGCACCAGGTGCTTCTCCAATGATTAACCACTCGGCAACTGGATGGCCAACGCCAAATACTGTTTGCGTGCGTGAACGATGTAAATCACACAACGTGCACTCTGACACGGTATGCTTTAGTTCATCCAAACTTGCTGCAACTTTTATTTGCTCTGCATTAAGTTGAGTAGGAACTATTTCATTACTCGTCGAGGCATCTTGCTCTTCACTAACCCTCTCTATTACAGCTTGATTAGAAACCCATGCTTGAATTCCCATCTGATCTAAGTAGTAAAGACGTTTTTCCTCATTCATAACTAAGCCATCAAAATGATTCAATACGCATGTATTTTAAACATCATGTTGAGGATGCGCTCTTTCTTCTGGCACAACCAGTTTATTTAAAGCATGCAAATACGCCTTTGCGGAGGCCATTACAATATCAGTATCAGCACCATGACCATTTACAATTCTTCCTGCTTTTTGAAGTCGTACGGTTACTTCACCTTGGGAGTCTGTTCCGGTAGTGATGTTATTTACTGAATAAAGTTGTAATTGCGCTTGGCTACCAACTATATCTTCGATAGCACAAAATGTTGCATCAACAGGCCCTCCTCCAGTTGAGGTTGCTGATTTTTCACTACCATCCACCGTCAAAGTAATTTCCGCACATGGTTTTTTACCTGACTCAGAATGTGCCGTTAATGTCACTAATTTACAATAATCATTATTTTCATAAGCACTATCGGAAACCAATGCGTGTAAATCTTCATCATAGATTTCATGTTTGCGATCTGCCAAATCTTTAAAATTAGTAAATGCATTATTCAACTCTTCTTCAGTATCAAAACTAATTCCTAATTCATCCAAGCGTGTTCTGAATGCATTACGACCAGAGTGTTTCCCTAAAACTATTTTGTTTGCTGCCCAACCTACATCTTCGGCACGCATAATCTCGTATGTTTCGCGTGCTTTTAGAACGCCATCCTGATGTATACCAGATTCATGCGCGAACGCATTTGCGCCCACAATAGCTTTATTAGGTTGCACTGGAAAACCTGTAATCGTCGACACCATACGAGAAGTAGGAACAATTTGTGTGGTATCAAGGTCCGTTTTGCAATCAAAAACATCTTGACGAGTATGAACCGTCATGACTACTTCTTCTAAGGAAGCATTTCCAGCTCTCTCGCCTAAGCCATTAATGGTACATTCAACTTGTCTTGCACCATGCAACACTGCAGAAAGTGAATTTGCTACTGCTAAGCCTAAATCATTATGACAATGCACCGAGAAAATAGCTTGATCTGAATTCGGAATATTTTCTATTAAACGACCTACCAAACTGCCGAATTGATGCGGAATGTTATAACCCACAGTGTCAGGTATATTAATAGTATTTGCACCTGCACTAATTACTGCTTCAATCACACGACACAAAAAATCAAATTCAGAGCGCCCTGCGTCTTCAGGTGAAAATTCAACATTATCAGTAAAACTACGCGCACGTCTCACTGCAGCTATAGCCTGCTCAACTACCTGATCTTCCGACATACGTAATTTACTTTTCATATGAATGGGTGAAGTTGCAATGAAGGTGTGAATTCTTGCAGAGTTTGCAGCTTTGAGAGCTTCACCAGCACGATCGATATCATTGTCTAGCGCACGCGCCAAACCACAAACGGTACTGTCTTTAACTGCACCTGCAACAGCCTGAACAGATTCAAAATCACCAACACTTGCCATAGGAAACCCTGCTTCAATGACATCTACTTTCATGCGCTCTAATGATTTTGCAATCCTTACTTTTTCATCGCGCGTCATCGAAGCCCCTGGGCTTTGTTCGCCATCTCGCAATGTCGTATCAAAAATAATTAATTTATCCTTACTTGCCACTTTTTTCTCCAAGTTCAATTATGAAATCATTTTCATATCGCGTGGAATTTATCGAATTTTATAGAATCCGCTTGAAAAAATCTTTCAAGACAAAACCCTTAAACCGCTTTTGCGAATATGAAATATAAAAAATGAGTGCGTAGAACCTCGCCAGGTATGAAATTGCCGCTACTGCGGCAGTAGGAGTAGAGATAAGAGTGCAGCAGCAGATACCAAGGCAGCCAAACTAGCCCTAGTAAAAGTGCATGTATTTTTGAATATTGTGTTATTCATAGGTTGGAATATATCGACTTCAGAATAATTATTCTACTTTTTTTTGGCTTAACGGCAGATTTTTGTCAAATAAGCTTGCCTATGATTCATTCTGGTTTTCGTTTACCTCTTGAGTACGCTGCGGGCGCTTACGCTTAAGACGTATTAAATAAGTGATGGGTCCCGACATTGCATATACTGCAAACAGTGCAAAAAATAATTTTGGTGTATCAATAGACGCCAATATGAAACCAATTACAATTGCGAGAAGCGCATAAAATGGTACTCGTTCACCTGGGCCAATATCTTTGAAGCTATAGTAACTAAAATTACTCACCATTAAAGCGCCGAGTAGGATCGTAATAATCAACGCCGGAATAGCAAAATCTGCACGCGATAATTGCATATCGTGGCACACCCAAATAAAACCTACCATCGCAGCCGCAGCGGCTGGACTAGGTAAACCTTGAAAATAGCGTTTATTGTCCTTACTGATACGTGTGTTAAATCTTGCTAAACGCAAAGCCGCAGAGGCGGTATAGAAAAATGCTGCTAACCAACCAAGCTTAGACATTACAGGGTAACCCTGAAAATGAATTAACGCCCAGAAATACATTACCAATGCAGGCGCAATTCCAAATGACACCATGTCTGAAAGACTGTCATATTGAGATCCAAATTCAGTACTGGTATGCGTTAAGCGCGCTACACGTCCATCAAACCCATCAAGTAACATTGCTACTACAATAGCTATAGCCGCTTGTTCAAAATTATCTGCTGTCGCAGCGATGATTGCATAAAACCCAGCAAATAAAGCCCCTGTGGTAAGCAGGTTTGGAAGCAAATAAATGCCTTTGCGAGGTTTGCGTTTAAATTCAGCCATAATGTGGTCTATTATGAACGAGATTCATGTACGAATTCTGCCAATTTGTCGCTTCCAGCGCGAACCGATTGTCCAGGCTTTATAGCTATATGGGCAGAAGTAGGTAAGTAAATCACCAAATTACAGGCAAACGCCATAAATCCACAACGCTGCCCCTGACCGACACGGCCCCCCGTGCTTACTGAACATGTGGCATGACGAAAAATAGATTTTAAATTTGCAGCAACAACCGCATCATCTTTTTCATCTGTTTGTATATGTATTGCAAGTTGTTCATAAGTAGGTTCCGTGGGCGAGATGACCCATAAGTTTTGCACATTACCTTCAATTGGGCTGTGTACATTAAACTCACCTAGAGTAGCCTGACGTAAATGTATACATTTCGCTACACGCTGCATGTAGGGATCATAGGCTTCTTCAATTTGAGTAACTTTTCCGTCAACCGGGCTAACAATCGCTAAAGGTTTAGATGGGACTTTGCGACTGAAATCGCGAAAGATAAATAAAAGTAAAAAATAAACTAGCCAGAAAGCCCAAACGGATTGCAGGCCTAATTTATAGTGCAGATAGGCTAGGATCACACCAATTGCAATTAAGACTATCCGAACCTCTCGTGCAATTGGAATCATGATAGATCTATGACACTAATCCGTCATAAGAAAATAAAGTATTAGTTTTTAGTTTGATCTACGATCTTGTTTGCACTGATCCAAGGCATCATGCCTCGTAATTTCGCCCCCACCTCTTCAATGGGATGCTGTTGCCCCCGTTCACGTAATGCTTGCATGTTTTTCGCGCCTGTATCGTATTCATTAATAAATTCTTTGGCAAAATCTCCTGCTTGAATTTCAGCTAGTATTTTCTTCATCTCTGCTTTTGTTTGATCTGTAA
The DNA here is from genome assembly GCA_028279275.1 of Gammaproteobacteria bacterium. Taxonomy (GTDB): domain Bacteria; phylum Pseudomonadota; class Gammaproteobacteria; order UBA4575; family UBA4575; genus JABDMD01. Next base: position 292,195 of record JANQOB010000006.1, read on the forward strand.
CGATACGAGGCCCACGCGTTAAATCACCATATTCAGCAGTATTAGAAATCGAATAACGCATATTAGCTATCCCACCTTCATACATTAAATCTACAATTAGTTTTAATTCATGCAAACATTCGAAATACGCCATTTCAGGTGCATAACCTGCTTCCGTTAAGGTATCAAAACCTGCCTGAACCAGAGCCGTAGCACCACCACATAATACGGCTTGCTCGCCAAACAGATCCGTTTCGGTTTCTTCTTTAAATGTAGTTTCTATAATTCCAGCACGACCTCCACCATTTGCAGAAGCATACGATACTGCAGTTTCTTTTGCTTTGCCCGATGGATCTTGGAAAACAGCTACCAATGTAGGCACACCACCCCCTTGCGTATAAGTCGATCGGACGAGATGACCTGGCCCTTTGGGCGCAATCATGATGACATCCAAATCTTCACGTGGAGTGATACCTTTAAAATGAATATTAAATCCATGCGCGAATGCAAGTGTCGCACCATGCTTTATATTGGGTTCGATGGAATCTGTATAGAGCTTTCTTTGATGCTCATCAGGAGCAAGCACCATAACGATATCGGAAGAGCTTACTGCTTCTTCAATGGATACTGCAGAGATACCAGCGTTTTTAGCTTTGGCAAAAGAAGAGGAGCCTTCACGTAATCCAACAACAACTTTAACACCAGAGTCTTGTAAGTTATTTGCGTGCGCATGACCTTGTGAACCATAGCCAATGATGGCAACTTGTTTGCCTTTAATTACTGATAGATCTGCATCTTTATCATAATAAATATTCATCACAATCTCCGTTTAAAAACCCCTAAGTATCTACTTATTACATAGATTCTAATTTTAATACTTGTTTACCAGTTGCTATTCCAAGTGCACCGGAGCGCACTAATTCTAAAATCGCATTCGAAGGAACTAATTTTATTGCGCGGTCAAGCTTTTCAGCCACTCCTGTAATTTCAACAACAACCGCACCATCTGTTTCGTTTACTACTCTACCTTTATATTCACCTGTTAATTGATCAATCACATCTTGTATAGATTTATCATCCTGTAGTTTTAACAGCAGTACTTCCCTTTCAATATGTTCATCAGAAGTTAGATTGAGCACTTTTACAACATCTACGAGCTTATTTAGCTGACTTAGAATTTGTGCAATGACCTCGTCACTACCCCCTGTAACCACAGTTATACGAGAAACCGTAGAATCATCCGTTGGGGCTACTGTTAATGATTCAATATTGTAGCCACGTGCTGAAAACAACCCAGAAACACGTGATAGTGCACCAGCTTCGTTCTCTAATAAAATTGAAATAATATGTCTCATTAATCAATATAACTTTGCATTTATGTCAATACAGAAAAAAATGTTCTAGCCTAATGACTAGAACATTTTTTTAATAACGAAGCGAGTAACTAAGACCGTTTATGTCGTGACTATGAACGTCACAAATACATTATTTTTTTATTACTTCTTCTTAATACGAAAATAAAACTTGCCGTCATCTTCATTCGAATCGAGTAGTTCATTTCCAGTTTGCTTTGAAAACGCTTCAAAGTCTTTTACTGAGCCAGGATCAGTAGCAATAATATGTAAAACTTTGCCAGAATCCATTCCAGATAATGCTTTCTTAGCTCTTAATATCGGCAGTGGACAATTTAATCCACATGCATCTAATTCTTGATCAAACTCAGCCATCAACAAATACTCCTTGAAAATTCGTATGCAATATTAGCTTATGAGCGTCTAAGCCCAAAGCCAGAATAAAATATTATAATATCATAATATTTTAATATATGGGAGATTGCCGTAAATATAACCACACAGTTTATACGGAACCTAGATAAACAAGTTTAAAGTGTAATGAACCGCTACAATGATGCAAACGATTTGCTTCTAAGCCAGTCTTACCTATATATGTATAGCAATAAAAGTTGGCCGTTCAGAGCCAGACTCAAAACTATAGGCCATAGCCTAGTCTCCTTGATACTTATATTGAGTTCGAGCATGTCTATTGCCGAGGATAATCTGCCAGATATAGGCGGTGCGGCCAATGCTGCATTAAGCGTTTCAAAAGAAATTGAATTGGGGCAAATTTTAATTGCGGAATTGCGAGGCCAATTACCTGTCTCCAATGATCCTGAATTAAGTCAATATGTGCACTCACTCGGTACCCGTATTACATCAGCAGGTGTAAATACAAACTTCCCCTTCACGTTTTTATTAGTTCAAAACCCTGATATCAATGCTTTTGCACTACCAGGCGGAATCGTCGCGATCAATACGGGCTTATTAACGTTAGGCCAACAAGAAAGTGAAGTTGCGAGTGTATTTGCTCATGAGATTGCACATATTACCCAACGTCATATCGCTCGTAACTTTGCAAACGCAAAATCATTTAGCGTAATTTCTGCTCTCACTTTATTAGGTTCGATATTAGCTGCCGCCTATGGAGGGGGTGAACTCGGACAAGCAGCAATAATCACTACGCAATCTGGATTACAAGAAAGACAGTTAGCTTATTCGAGAAGCTTTGAACAAGAAGCAGACCGAATAGGTATGCAATTTTTGGTCAGCGCCAACATTGATCCACAAGGTATGCCTTTATTTTTTGAACGTTTAAATAAGCACACGCAACTAAACCGTGGACGAATTCCTGAATTCTTAAGCTCTCACCCTCTAACAACTAATCGCATAAGCGAATCTAAATTACGTGCGAACCAATACCAAGGCTCTTTTACTTCTAATACTATTCATTTCGATTACGCCAAAGCGCGTACAATTGCATTTACCACCAAGGCCAGCCAGCTAGTCGACCACTTTCGTAAAAAATCTCAATCTGGAGATATTACCGATACTGAAATTTATATTTATGCCCTTGCATTAAGTCGGACAGGTAAAAATCAACAGGGCCTCCAACAACTAAAACTCATCACAATAAACGCTGACAATGAGCTAACAATTAAACTTGCCAAAGCACAAATTCTTACTGTTGATGGTCAATATGCTAAAGCTGAAGATTTGTTAAAAAGATTGGAACAAATATATCCTTCAAACTCTTCAGTAATTTATTATCTTGCTGCAGCATTAATCGAAAATGGAAAAGCTCAGTTAGCTTTACAAAAACTTGATCAACTAGACAATATTGAGCCTAAGAATCCAGCATTTGATAAATTAAAAGCCAAAGCAGCAAGCAAGGCGGGCCAAGTATGGCGAAGTCATGAATCATTAAGTGATTACTATGCTGCACATGGACAATATGGAACTGCCATGGAACAAATACAGCTGGCATTGCGAGCCCCAGGTATTGATGCTAGTTCTAAAGCTAGAGTAGAGGCTAAAAAAAATCAATTGCGTGACGCGCGCAAAAGGCGTGATAATTTTAAATAACTAAATTAGAAGTAAGTCTTTGCTGTCTGAAGACTATTCAGTAATTCATGATGTTGCTGTTGCAATTGACTCCCAAGTGTTGACATTTGTTCAGTCACATTATTTTTTTCTGCAACCTCACTAGATGTCGCGGTCGTTGTTTTAACTTTACAATGCAAGTATTGATATTTTTTTAACAAATAATTGTTATATAAAATTCCATCAAGGAATGCTTTGCATTCGGTATAAAAACTGCGAATAGCAATTCGTTCCTCTTGTGTAGGCAGTTTGTTAATTTCTGAAGTGTCACTTTGAAATTTATTAAAAATTTCTTCAGCACCACTCCAAAAAATAAATAAACCATTCTCAGCTTGACTCATTTCAAGCTTTGTAGAGATGTCATTGCGGTAAGAGCTTAGAAATGTCGAAATATCCTGCTTATATTGTTTGCGTAGTTTTTGTATACGCCTTAACTCTTCTCTATTTTTACGTACACGTTGCAAATTAGAATGAATTCTACGCCATACTTTCATTCCCCAAAGTACTAGCAATAAAAAACCAATGGCTATTAAACCAGTTTTCAGATTAACAATGGTTATGATCGAGTCGATAGCATTCATGACTCTTATTACTCTCCAACTCCAATGGATACAGTATTAATAGCAAAGAAAACTATTTGATTATTACAGTTAATGCTGAACGGTCTATAAACGACGATGAACGAATTTATGAAATCGATAATGTTCTATAACCCACTGAATTATATATATTTATCGATTCATTCGATTTGCGATAATATCATCGACCACAGATGGATCTGCGAGGGTTGAAGTGTCTCCAAGGTTATCAATTTCATTTTCAGCTACCTTGCGCAAAATTCTGCGCATGATTTTTCCTGAACGTGTTTTTGGTAAACCTGGCGCCCACTGAATGATGTCAGGATTAGCAAAAGGTCCAATTTCTTTACGAACGAGTTGTACTAATTCTTCTTTTAGGTCATCAGAAGTTCCCACGCCCGCCATAGGTGTAACATAGGCATAAATACCCTGCCCCTTAATATCATGCGGGTAACCAACCACTGCTGCTTCTGCAACTTTAGCATGTAACACTAAGGCACTTTCCACTTCTGCAGTACCTAAACGGTGTCCTGAAATATTTAATACGTCATCTACACGACCAGTAATCCAGTAATAACCGTCTGCATCACGTTTACAACCATCACCACTAAAGTACATTCCTGGGTATTGTGAAAAATAAGTATCAATAAAACGTTGGTGATCTCCGTATACTGATCGCATTTGTCCTGGCCAGGGATGTTTCATAACAAGATTACCCTGGCATTCGCCTTCAAGCTCATTTCCATTTTCATCAACTATTGCAGGTTGAATTCCAAAAAACGGTTTGCTTGCTGAACCTGGTTTTAAATCTGTTGCACCTGGTAAGGGAGTTATCATGTGTCCACCTGTTTCCGTTTGCCACCATGTATCAACGATAGGACAACGTGAATCACCTACTACATGGTAATACCATTCCCATGCTTCAGGATTAATAGGTTCGCCTACGGTTCCCAGCAAACGTAAACTTTTACGACTGGTTTTTGTAACCACATCATCGCCTAAGCTCATTAGTGCACGTATTGCAGTGGGTGCAGTATAAAAACTTGCTACATTATGCTTATCGCAAACTTGCCAAAAACGACTTCCATCAGGATAGTTTGGAACACCTTCAAACATCATAGTGATGGCACCATTACATAGAGGTCCATACACTATATATGTATGGCCAGTGACCCAACCTACATCTGCCGTACACCAATACACTTCACTATCATGATAATCAAATACATATTTATGCGTGATTGCTGCATACAACAGATAACCTCCCGTTGTGTGCAACACTCCTTTAGGTTTACCGGTTGATCCTGATGTATACAAAATAAACATCGGGTCTTCCGCATCCATATGTTCAGGCTCACATTCTGTTTCTACATTATTTATTAGTTCGTGATACCAACAATCACGTGAATCGTGCCAATCGATTTCACCACCAGTACGTTTTACTACAAGAACCGTATTAACATTTGGGCATTCTTCTAAAGCCTTATCTGTATTTGATTTGAGTGGTACTTTTTTCCCGCCTCGAACGCCTTCGTCAGCAGTAATAACTGTCTGACAGTCCGAATCTAAAATACGATCACGTAATGAATCAGGAGAAAATCCACCAAACACAACAGAATGTACTGCGCCGATTCGTGTACAAGCTAGCATTGCGTAAGCCGCTTCCGGAATCATAGGCATATAAATACATACTCTATCGCCCTTGTTTACTCCACGCGCTTTTAGAACATTTGATAATTTACAAACCTCTTCATGCAATTGTGTATATGTGATGTGCTTGTCATCCTTAGTATCATCCCCTTCCCAAATAATAGCTGTTTGATCACCACGTTTTTCTAAATGACGATCAATGCAATTATAAGAAACGTTTAAACTTGCTCCCTCAAACCAACGTATATGACCTTTGTGATAATCCCAATCTAAAACGTTGTCCCATTTTTTATACCAAGTTACATACTCATTCGCCTGCTTTGCCCAAAACCCTTCCGGGTCCTGTATCGATTCCTGATACATGGACTCATATTTATCTTTATCTATATGAGCTGTAGTTGCTATTGAACTTGGGACTGGGTAGTTTTTATTGTCAGACATTTTGTTATGCCTCCATTTTAATTTATATTTTTAATTCATTTTAAGCGGTTAATCTTAGATATAACATGGGCAATCGCTCTGGCAAGCGATCAATATTATCAATGACAGCAACATTTTTTCTTCCGAAGATCTTATGTAAATAATTATCTCCCCCTGCATCTAAGCCTACACAAAAGGTATCAATTCCTAATCGCGAATTTGAGCGCACAACTTTACGCGCATCTTCAACTAAATAATTTTTATCTTTAACATCAATATCAGATGGTTCACCATCAGAAATCACAAGCAACAACCTACGATGTGTGCGTTGCAATGTTAAATCTCTTGCTGCATGACGCATTGCCGGGCCCATGCGTGTTGAAAGTTTTCCAGTTAAACCCGCTAAATATGCTCGTGCTGTTGAGTCATAATCGGTACCAAAATTCTTAATACGATAATAATGCACATCTTCCTTTCCATCAGAACAAAATGCTGAAATAGCAAACGGATCTTTCAGTTCTGACATGGCATAAGCTAATAAAGCAGTAGATTGAATTTCGAGCTCAAGCACGGATGTTCCTGATTTCGGAATGCGATCATTAGTGGAATTAGAAATATCTAACAACACCATAACCGAGAGATCGCGATGTTTACGTTCTGTTGTGCTGTATATATGTGGATCTGGAATTTCCCCCATCCTTCGACTAATGATTGCATTAATACAAGCATCTAAATCTAAAGATTCTCCGATATTTTGATGATGTAAGCGTTCGGGCAAACTTACATTTGCTGATTGAATAAGATTTGTAATGCGGTTAACTAAATTTTGGTGGGTTTCCAATATTCGTTCGATTTTATATGCATCACCAAAATCAGGAAAATACTCAACGACACACGTCCAATTAGGTCGTTCAGTTCCTGTTAAATAGTCAAATTCCGGGTAGCGTACAGCAACTTCTGACTCGCGTTGTTCCTGATCAGTACTTTCTCGTGCATGATATTGTTGTTCGCTTTCTTCATCATTTTCTTCTCGTTCAGTATCAGATTCTGAACTATCTTCCTTTTCCTGTTGTTCCATGCGCATAGCTTCAATAAAAATACCTTGATCATCTTCTTCTGTTCCTTGCTGATCACCAAAATCCCATAAACCCATGTTGTCATCACGATAAGGGGGTTCTACCACATATGTTTTTGCATTAAATTGTGCTCGTAATTGCCCCAAATCATTACCTAAAAGCACACCAATTTTTCTGCACATAATTGGATCTGACATATCATTCGATGAATCAAAAAACATATCCCTCCCCTTTTGTATCCAACCATCACCGTCATGATAATTTTCATCGATAAGCGCACGGGATAGACGAGCAAGTAACAGAGGAACTAGTTTAGGTCCATTTGATTTTGCAACATGAAACGGTAGCCAAAGTTTGCGTAAGCCAGGGAATACCTGCATAGCTAAATGCTCAACTCGCGCATCTTCTAATAACGACACAAGCGCAACTTGTATAGGCTTAAGCTCACCTAATGGAAATCGTTTTGTTGAATAAACTAAATGTGCTCCAACATGTGCAAGACCTGCACGAAATATTTTTTCTGCTTGTTCGCCATGAAAACCTGGAAAAACTTCAGGCACTCTAACAACACCATTGGTGATTGATATTCTTCTTAATGAAAGTGGTGCTGTGGATGCTGGAAGATCACGAATGGGAGGACGTAAATTCCATAATGAAATCAAGTAAAGTTTCAGTTTCCGGTCTAAATCTGTATAGACAACATCACCAGCCTCATGACGAAACCATTTTTCTGATTCAGGATCTGTAAATGAAAAATATTGGATTTGTCTTAGAGTATCATCACCCGTCGAACGTAAACCTGCTAATACCCAGGACTTGAACTGAGTGGGCGTCAACGTTGTGACTATTTTCTGAGTTCGCTCTAGAACCGCTAAGACTGATTCAGGTGCTGACTGAATTAGCTCTTCAATAGTATTAATCCAAGCAATAAAGGAAGAATAATTTTGCAACTCATGAGCAGCAATGACTGCAGCTTTAGGTAACAACTCAGCCGTTGCACGATTTACTTTAATTGCTGCCAGAGATACGGTTGCAGCTAAATTAATTGCAGCTTCTGAATTTAATAATTTTACTAATTTTGGCGAATGTCTTGCATAAGAAAGAGGAATTAAAGTTCCATAACCTGCTTGGGCAAGCCTGTTACATGAATCTTTCCATAAAGGATAATACTCTTTCGGGAAAAACGATTTAGCTTTTTCAATTAAAAAAACCAATCGCTCATCTGGATCTCCAGGTTCTTTATGTTGAGGTAAAACCGCATATTTACCCCGCGTAGTGGAGGCAGCAGCCAAGTCTCACCTCACGCACAAGCCTCAATGGCTGAACTCAGCGCATTGCGTATATCATGGTCATCTGTAATAGGTAGTACAAGTGCAACTTCACATGCGTCTTCTAAAGATACGCCCTGAGATATAAGCTGTGCAGCATATATCAACATTCGCGTCGAAGCGCCTTCATCTAAACCATGACCTTTTAAATTTCTAGAACGATCTGAAATTTGCACTAACTTCCTTGCCGTATCAACATCAATCCCTGACTCGTGTGCAATGATTTTTGCTTCATCATCTGCTTTAGGATAATCGAAATCAATTGCACCAAATCTTTGCTTTGTAGATTCTTTCAAATCTTTTAAGACACTTTGATATCCAGGGTTATAAGAAATCACAATTTGAAAATCCTGATGTGCTTTAACAACCTCATTTTTTTTCTCCAGTGAAAGCATGCGACGGTCATCTGTTAGAGAATGTATAACAACGCTTGTATCCTGCCTTGCTTCTACGATTTCATCTAAATAACAAATTGCTCCGTATCGAACTGCAAGTGTCAATGGGCCATCGTGCCAAACCGTTCCTTCAGCATCGAGAAGATAACGGCCTACCAAATCTGACGCAGTCATATCTTCATGACAAGAAACAGTGATAAGTGGTTTTTTTAACTTCCATGCCATGTATTCAACAAACCGTGTTTTACCACAGCCTGTTGGCCCTTTAAGCATCATTGGCATCCGTGTTGCATAAGCTGCCTCAAACAATTGAATCTCATTATGGGTGGGTGAGTAATAAGGTTCTTCAGCAATGAAGTAACTATCGAGATTCATTGTGCTTCCCTTAATTTACAGAAAAATAAGGCGAAGACATAAACTTGTCTTCGCCTCGATTTAAAGTAACTGAATTAACGATGAGTTTTAGGGTTTGGAATTCCCTCAATCTCACATTCTTCAGTGCCAACTGTTGTGCGCGTAATGGACTCAACCATTTCTCGTGTTGCATCTGGATCCGTAATCCATTTCTTATAAAAGTCATACGGACATTCTGCAACACCTTGATCACCTTCACCAGAGTTAATTTTACCAGTGTAACCTCTATGTAGAAGTTTAAATAAGTGATTTTGTGATTGCTGATTTTTACGCGCATCGCGAATGAGTGAAGTCGACAAGTTTGCATACTGAACACCCATGTCTTCCTCTGCACAAGCTCCAAGTGTGCGTCCATCAAAACCGATTATTGAAGAATAACCAAAATATGAATACACACCATCAAAACCAGTTGCATTCGCTACTGCAACATAGCAGTTATTCATCCATGCCATGGCTTTTGCAACCATGATTTGTTGATCCTTAGATGGATACATGTAACCTTGGCAACGCACGATTAGTTCTGCACCTTTCATCGCGCAGTCTCGCCATATTTCTGGATAGTTTCCATCATCACATATGATAAGGCTTATCTTTAGGCCTTTTGGACCATCCGAAACATATGTGCAATTACCAGGATACCATCCTTCAATTGGCACCCAAGGCATAATCTTGCGATATTTTTGCACGATCTCGCCTTGATCATTCATTAAAATCAATGTGTTGTATGGCGCTTTATTAGGGTGGTCTTCGTGACGTTCACCTGTTAAAGAGAAAACACCCCAAACTTTTGCATTACGACATGCTTCTGCAAAAATTTCGGTTTCCTCACCTGGACAAGTTGATGCAGTTTCATACATCTCTTTCTCGTCATACATAATTCCATGAGTGCTGTACTCAGGAAATATAACCAGATCCATTCCAGGTAAGCCTACTTTCATACCTTCGATCATGCTAGCAATATTGCGTGCATTATCGAGGACTTCTGCTTTTGTGTGCAGACGCGGCATTTTGTAGTTAACTACAGCAACGCCGACTGCATCTTTACTGCTTGATATATCACCGTGATACATATCTATTCCTCCTATTAATTACTATTACTTAATAATTACTCACTACCAATCGCCGTTAAACTGACAAATGTTTGTGAACCAATTCGTCTGATAACGAATTTGCCTCTCCTTCTGCTGCAACGATTCCATCTTCCATAATTGCAAATCGTTGCGATGCTCTACGCGCGAAATCCACATTTTGTTCTACTAAGATCAATGTCATACCATGTTTTTTATTTAAATCGATGAGCACCTCTTCGATTTTTTCAACAATGTTTGGTTGAATTCCTTCAGTAGGTTCATCCAAAAGCATTACTTTTGGATCAGTTAAAAGTGCACGCGCTATGGCCAACTGCTGTTGTTGTCCACCAGATAAATCACCACCCTGGCGATTTAAAAAATCTTTTAAAATTGGAAATAATTCAAATATCCATTCATTAATTTCAGATGATTTTTTGTCCTTTGCAGTCGCAAAGGTCCCAACCTGTAAATTTTCTCTTACTGTAAACTTAGGTAATATCCCCCTACCTTGAGGCACATAACCTATTCCAGCGATTGCTCGCTCATGAGTTTTCTTTTTATTTATTTCTATACTGTCTAGTTTAATACTTCCTGATATTCGATCCATCAAACCAATTACAGCGCGCATCAAAGATGTTTTCCCAACACCATTTCGTCCAAGTATTGAGAGAAATTCACCCTTTGCTACATTTAAGTCGACGTCGTTTACTGCTCGACTATTGCCGTAATATGCGTTTACAGAACTTAATTCAAGCATTTGTTATACCTGCAGACCCAAGATAAGCTTCCTGCACTTCTTTGTTTTGCTCAATTTCACTTGCTGTTCCTTCAGCAAGCATTTTTCCCTGATGCATTACGGAAATCACATCACCAATTTCTTTTACAAACCCCATATCATGCTCAACAACAACCAATGTATGTTTCTCTTTTAATCTTAAAAATAACTCGGCCGTTTTATGTGTTTCTTGTCGAGTCATTCCAGCTGTTGGTTCATCCATTAAAATAAGTTTAGGATTTTGCGCAACCAATAATGCAATTTCTAACCATTGAGTTTGACCATGAGATAAATGTCCGGCAATGACATCTAGGTGATCCTGTAGATTGACAAGTTCAGCTAATTTTTCGAGACCTTCTTCTTCTTTTCCTAATTTAAACTTAAATAGGTTTGAAAGAACTTTATTATTTTTACAGTAAGCGACTTCAAGATTTTCCTTTACTGTCATATCTTGAAAAACACTTGGAATTTGGAACTTTCTACCAATTCCCTCTCTTGCGATTTGATGTTCTTGTAAATTTGTTAAATCTGTTGTTTCAAACTTTACAACACCTGAAGTTGCTTTGGTTTTTCCACAAATTATATCTAGAGCAGTTGTTTTTCCCGCACCATTTGGCCCAATTAAACAACGTAGCTCACCCTCATTTACACTAAAATCAAGTCCATTAAGAGCATGGAATCCATTGAAGGAGACAACTACATCTTTAAGCTCTAATTGTTCAGTGTTTGAAGTCATTCTTGGTTACGGCTTTTAATTTTTAAAATTAAACTTTCAACTGCACCAGCTAAACCTTTGGGCATGAACAAAACTACAATTACAAAGACAAAGCCCATTACCAAAGTCCAAGTTTCTAGAAATGTTTCTGATTCAGATAATGAACCTTGCATGCCAACTATAATAATTGCACCTAGCATTGAACCTAAAAGACTATGCCGACCACCTACAGCACACCAGATAACAATCGATAGACTAATTTTCACACCTAGAAAAGTGGGTGATGCAAATTCCATTACAATGGTATAAAGCATCCCGGCCAAACCAGCAATTGCTGCTGAAGCCCCTATTGCGAACACTTGGTAATTTGCAACATCATAACCAAAGTAACGCACTCGATCTTCATGATCACGAATTGCTTGAAATATTTTTCCTGTTTTACTTTTCGTAATTGCTAAAGCTAAAAATAGACAAATTGTTAAAAATATTGCAATCAAGTAATACGCTGAACTTCCATATGCATCAAATTCAAAACCAAATACTTCTAGAGTTGCTAAATCGGTTATACCATTGAATCCCCCAGTAATTCGTTGTTGATCGATAATTAATAAATTAACAACGACCAAAACTGCTAAAGTGATAATCGCAACATATACTCCTGTTACACGCCCTTTGAACATGAACCAACCTAGCAGCATCGAGAATAAAACCGGTATAAAAATTCCTGCCAATACTGCAAAAGTGAATGAATGAAAGGGTTGCCAAATTAAAGGAAGAGTTTCTACGTTATTCCACACCATAAAATCGGGGAGCCCTTCCGACCCCGTATGAACTGGCACAGTACGCAGCTTTAAGGTCATCGCCATACAATATGAACCTAGACCAAAACTCAGTGCTTGCCCTAAATTAAGGATTCCTGCATATCCCCAAGACAAACTTAAGGCGATTGCCAACATTCCCATTATTAAATAAGTTGAAAACTTATTCAGTAAGTACGCATCATCAATAATACTTGGGACTAAAAATATTGCCGCACAAACAAGTGCGTAAGTGATTACTTGTGAAGTAGTATTACCAAAACGCTTTGCCCCTGTATTGATAGTTAGTTCAGATTCTTTTTCAATAACAGCGCTCATGATTATCAGCCTCTGACTTTAGAAGAAAATAATCCCTGAGGACGAAAGCGAATTAAAATTACAATTGCAAGAAGCACTAGAGCTTTTGCAATTGTGTCGTTGCTTTGAAATGAAATAAAGCTTGTAAGCTCTCCAAGAATTATTGCACTGAATACGGTGCCCATTAAGCTTTCAACACCGCCCAGCACAACAACGAAAAATGCATCAATTACATAAGGAGTACCCATCTCTGGATAAACACTTTTCAAAGGTGATATTAATGCTCCGGCTAAGCCTGCTAAGCCTGCTCCATAAGCAAAAGTTAGTCCAAAAATTCGATCACTATTAATTCCAAAACTACTCGCAACTTCTGGGTTTTGCGTGATTGCACGCAGTTTCACGCCAAATGATGTTTTAAACATTAGATACCAGGTGAGGATAAATAGAGCTGCCGAAAAAATTAATATGAAGATTCTGAATGCAGATACATCTACTCCTAGAAACGAAACGCTACTCGCAAGCTGGCTCGGCATTTCAACATAACGCAGCTCACCTCCTGCTGACAAACGTATTGCCTGTATGGAAATAACACCTATTCCCCATGTTGCAAGAATTGTATCTAGCGGCCTTGCATATAGATGCCTAATAACTACTCTTTCTATTATCCAACCTAATAGTGCAGTGAGAACAAAAATAAAAAAAAGACTCTGAAATAAATTGAGACTAAAGAACGTTTGCAATGCCCACGCACTATAAGCACCCAGCATTACAAACTCTCCATGAGCAAGATTTATTACACCTGTAGAGCCATAAATAATGGCAAGGCCCAATGCTACTAATAGTAATATTGAAGCAATACTCAACCCTGTTATTAGTTGAGACATAATTGCTGTTGGATCCATATATCAGCTCCGATCTGAACAAGATCAAGTCGAAGTAAGTATTACTCCGACTTGATCTACATCAACTTACATTGATTGGAATGTACAACTAAACTTCTTTTAATCCCTCCTCAGTACATTGTTGATTTGGATATGCCTTGTAAGGAACAGGCTCTAGCCATTCACTAGACTGCTGTAAGATTTCAAACTGCCCGTCAGACTTACATACACCGATCTTCGGCCATAAATATGTATGTAATGTGGCAGGATCTATTTTTACTGGACCTTGTGGCGCAACCATCTCAACGCCTTTAGTTGCTTCTCGAATGGTGTCTGGTGCAATATCACTTGGATCTAGTTTTTCAACAGCCTGTTTAAACATATACACTTGGAAGTACGAAGGCTCAGAAACAAAGTGAGTTACTTTATCTTCACCCCAACGTTTTCGATATGCTTCTACAAACTTTTGATTTTCTGGTGAATCCCAAACCATAAAGTATGGCGCAGAGGTAAAGTGTCCCGCTGCTGCATCACCACCCATTGCTGCAACTTCATTTTCTGAAGTAGTTAAGCTGGCCATAGGCATTGTTTCAGGATCTAAACCACCTGCACGATACTGTCGATGTAAAGCCACAACAGAGTCGCCCACAACGGTTGAGAAAATTACATTTGGCTTCAGGCTCTTAAATTTATTAACAACTGAAGCAAATTCAGAATGACCTAATGGAACATATTCTTCAGCAACTACTTCGCATCCAAGGCCCTCTAATAGTTTTTTGCAGTAGTTATTCTCTTCTTTAGGATAAATGTAGTTTGAACCAATTAAGTACCAGCGCTTGCCAAATTTCTCAACTAACCAAGGTACAAATTCATCCTGTTGTTGATTAGGTACTGCCCCTGTGTAAATAACATTCTTTGAACATTCTCTACCTTCGTAAAGCGTTGGATACCAATATAGATTTTCACGCTTTTCAAAAACAGGTAAAACCGCTTTACGGCTTGCAGATGTATACGAACCAAAAACACTTACACATTTATCATTAAGAACAAGTTTTCGTGCTTTTGCTGCAAATGTTGCAGGGTCAGATGCTGGATCTTCAACAACAGGTACAATTTTCATTCCATTGATGCCGCCAGAATCATTAATTTCCTCAATCGCCATGATCGTGGCTTTATTTAATGATTCTTCAATAATGCCGGTAGTACCCGTTAATGAAAACAACACACCAACTTTTACTTCACCTTTTGCTGCATAAGCTAATGAAGAATTTTTTATCCAAATACTTGGGAACATTGATGTTGCTGCGACAGCACTTGCTCCCACAGCAGATTTTTTTAGAAACGAACGCCTTTTTTTATCCATAACTTCCTCCGAAACAAATAATTATTAAATTTATTTTTTCGAACTGCTGATGCACAAACATGGGCGCAAGAATGTCATAAAAACAAACGTTGGCTTTAAAATGACGGATTGGGAAGTGTAGGAAAGAACAGGAGTTGTGAATGTATTACACAAAAGCACCTACCCGTCGTTTGTACGACGTTAGCAGTTGATAGGGCTTTGTTGCCTTGTGTTTTACAGTGGCTTCTTTGCCACTACCTGTATTTCAGGAATGTCAATAGGTTAACTGAATAGCTCTTGAGCGTCAACGATTGCACTGGCTATAGACCCCACTGTGACACGTTTATCCATCGCTTGTCTGCGCATATGTTGATATGCATCTTCTTCAGTAAAACCCTTACGTTCCATAAGTAAAATCTTAGCTCGCTCAATATTTCGAACAGATATTAAATTATCATCTAACTGTTGAATGCGTTTTCGCAACCGGTTTTCATATAAAAAATGACTTCTAGCTACCACTAAACTTGATAATACAGCTTGTTCAGTAACAGGTAAGTGTATGGTCCCATGTGGTGCACAGTTCTCTAACATTTTTAAATCCACATGATTTGACGCAGAAATAATAATTATCAGGGAAAACTGCGGTAAACCTGGCAAACTCTCTAATCGAGAAGGTAAATTTTCCATTAAATCTGTATAAACGACATCATAATCAGAAGGGACAAATTCGGGTGGAGGCCATATGTGCTTAACTTCAGCACGAGTTTTTTGTAATTCGCGTATCAACGGTTCACTTCTGTCATCAGGATTTGTAATGACGGCAATTCTTAAGTCACTGAATTTATAATGATCAGCAATATTCCTGCCGTGCATACTATAAATATTTGAATCTTTTTGTTTGGTATTTACTTTTACATCCATAATATTTTGAACAACTACGAATATATTAATAGAAATTAAATTTAAGCAAACTCTCTTTTTGCTCCGTAAGATAGTAAGTATGGATCTGCGACAACTGCAGAATTTGACGCATACAAGACATCAAATAATCCACTTCGATTTGCTCTACCAACACGTGTCCAAACATCTGCGTGCCCATGAGATAAATTTATTGAAACATTGCCCTGCGGTGCTTCGTAATCGATTCCTAACACGTTGGCTCGAAGACGATCAGTACACAAACTGTTTGCTTTCTTTAATGCTTCTGCAAACATATGTACTTGAAAATATGCAGTTTCAACACATGTATTTGTGGGTTCATTACCGTAACGTTTTTTATAGCGTTTTGTAAATGCCAAACTAGCTTTATTATCAATACCCTCAAAATACGGTGCTGCAGTGATGTGCCCCTCACCCACATCAGTCCCCATTGCTTTTATTTCTGCTTCAGTCGTAGTCAAACTCGCAATCGGCATAAGTTTTGGATCAAGTCCAAAATCAGCATAGCTTTGATAAAAATCTGCTGTAGATTTGCCCACTACTGTAGAAAAAATAACATCGGGTTTAACATTTTTTATATCTCTCATGATGGGAGAATAGTCATGATGTTGGGCAGTCAACTTAACGTACTTTTCACCAACCACTTTCCCACCATTTGAGGTCACAAAATCTCGTACGATTCTATTTGAAACACGCGGATACACGTAATCAGTTCCAACAAAATAAAACCGATTACCAAAATGTTGCATCAAGAAATTACATAATTCTACACAATTTTGATTTGGCGCTGCGCCTGTGTAGATCACATTTGTTGAAAACTCAAAACCTTCATAAACTGTTGGATACCACAACAATCCATTTAAACGCTCGACAACAGGAACAACTGACTTGCGACTACTAGATGAGTAACATCCAAAAATTGTCTTGACACCATCTTCAACCATCATTCTTTTAGCATATTGTCCGAACGCAGATGCATCTGAAGCTGGGTCATAATAAACGGGTTTTATTGGGCGTCCCTTTATTCCCCCTTGTTCATTGATCTCATTAATCGCTAAAAGTGTGCCTCGTAATTGAGTTTCCTCTATTACTGCTAAAGGACCCGTTTTAGAGAATAGGACGCCAACTTTCCATGAAGGTTTATACATATATTCTGTTACCTTCAGTTATGGGATTCGAATGCTAGTGCATATACGACCAGTTATATTTATGGTCTCAATACGTATTTTGTATTAATTATAAGTTATATGTCTATACAATTTTTTTGTCATTCGTTTATGTAATAGTAGGAATACTTTTTTACTATGACTTTTAACTTATTTAGTAATGCAGATAAATTTCGCATATTTAACTTATTTATATTTATTATGCCTATCGAGCTAATTGTAAATTATTAAATGCATTTGAAATTTACAAGTTCTTTGTGTGTAAATTTTGATAGTAAGCGGAGCCAAAAGTATTCAATCTATCCCATTCTGATAAAAATGCCTTTGGCATTTCTGGAATCCAATATTGTTTAGGGATTTCCATAGATGGAGTAGCGTGCTCGTCTATCTTGATATCTGCCACAATCACAGCTTCACCGTCTTCACGCGACATGTTTGCTAAAACTTTGCCATCACGATCAACTATCATTGTTTGCCCCAAATAATGGCTGTCGTATTTTTTTTCTTCACTCGGAGCAGCATAAGCTTCAAAATCGCCTGCATGACCTGCATGAAGAACGGGCACACCTAGTAATTTTGCAAATGTTATGGGGGTTGTTTTAAGTAGTTCTAGAGACTTCTGCCTTAAAGAATTAAATTTTTGAGGAGCGCTTTTTGGAAGATTCCACCAACATGATCCACTAAGCACAAAATCAACTTTTCCAAGCAGCCGCTCAGCAGTCTGTCTACGCAACATTTCCCAACAAAGTGCGACCCCAACATTATAAGTGTTTGTCTCTAACACACCATCATCATCCCCACCAATGTAGTAACAATTTTCCCACATAGTTGGAATATCTTTATTGTGTATAAATATTTCATTATTAGGAAATACTAGAACAAAGGTGTTGAAAACATCTTGCTTGTGTTGCGCCAGGAATGAACCTCCGATTGCTATGTTCAGTTCTTTCGAGATACGCTTTAATAACTGTGTAGCTTTACCATCAACAGGCAATGTCGCATCCAACATCTTAGGATGAAACGCACAAGCAGAGGTAAAGAATTCAGGTAGTATCACCCACGTTGCCCCTTGTTGTGCGGCTTGACGTATTAAATTATCTGTCTTAATAAGATTTTTATCAACTTCTGCTAGTTCAGCACACATTTGAACCGCAGCAACTTTAATAAGGTTTTCTTGAGACATGAACCTGTATTAATCTACAATTATTAGATAATAAGAATAATAAAGTACTGGTTATATTCTATCACCAAGTGCTTATCAGGAGGCTTTATGGAAGCTAAGGTAGTTTGGCTTTTCATTTTCGTATTTCTCTACTGGACTTATTGCATCTATTGGGGAGTAAAGGGTGCTATCTCTGCTAAAACCGCCAGTGATTATTTCATAGCAGGACGCGGTATTTCGATTTGGGTCTTTGTTCTTGCTGCCACGGCGACTTCATTCTCAGGCTGGACCTTTATGGGTCACCCAGGCCTTTTATATAGAGACGGCTTTCAATACGCTTATGCATCCTTTTATGCAATTACGATCCCTTTAACAGGTGTAATATTTCTTAAAAGACAATGGATATTGGGTAAACGCTTTGGGTTCGTAACACCAGGAGAAATGTTATCAACTTATTTTAAGTCTGATTCTATTAGGTTGTTAGTTGTTTTAGTTGCACTTGTATTTTCTATACCTTACTTAGGTGTGCAACTGCGTGCTTCAGGATTTTTATTTAATGTGCTAACAGACGGTTTGCTTGGTGTTAACGTAGGCATGTGGTTACTCTCTGCAGTAGTGATTATCTATGTTGCATCGGGTGGCTTAAGAGCGGTTGCCTATGTAGACACTCTTCAAGCTATTTTGCTGGCGTTTGGTATTGTTGCGATTGGTTTTATTGCTTTGAACTATGTTGGTGGTTTTGAAAAACTAAATGAAGGTATTGCTGCATTGTCAGCTATAGATGAAAAACGTACTCCTGCAGACTACAGCCATTACATAGCGATTCCTGGTGTTATTCAATTTGTAAGTAATGGTCCTTCTGCCACAGGTGGCGCATGGACAGGGGTTATGATTTTAACTTACATGTTTGCACTCATGGGTATTCAATCTGCACCTGCATTTTCCATGTGGGCATTTTCTAACAACGACCCTAAACCATTTGCACCACAGCAAGTTTGGGCATCTTCATTTGCGATTGGTTTAATCATGATGGTGTTTACTGCAATCCAAGGAATGAGCGGACATTTTCTAGGTGGAGATTTGAATTTCTTAGCAGCCCACCCTGAACTCGTAAACAATGTAATGGCTGAAGGTTTACAAGGAAAAGATTTAATGGAGTCTGAGGGTAAACAGGGAATGTTAGTACCACAACTAATTCATTTATTAGGTGATACTGTTCCTTGGTTTGTAGGTTTATTGGCCGTTTGTGCATTAGCAGCGATGCAATCAACCGGTGCTGCTTATATGTCCACTGCAGGTGGTATGTTGACGCGCGACATCTTAAAAAGATATGCCATGCCACATGCAACTCATAAACAACAAATCTTTTGGGGACGAGTTGGAGTTGTGCTAATAGTTCTCGCAGCATTAGTTGTAGCGACTACTAGTAAAGATGCACTTGTATTACTAGGCGGTTTAGCTGTTGCTTATGGATTTCAAATGTGGCCAGCACTTATTGCAGTTTGCTGGTGGCCATGGCTAACTCGTCAAGGAGTTGTAATTGGCCTCATTGCTGGTTTAATAGCCGTAACCTTAACTGAAAGTATTGGATCTCAATACATGCCTTGGGGTAGATGGCCATGGACCATACATTCCGCAGGTTGGGGAATTTTCTTTAATTTGGGCTTAGCAATAATCATATCTGCAATGACACAGTCAGATAATGACATGTCACATAAAATGAAGTTTCACAATTTTTTGCGTGATCATACTGCTGCAACTATGGCGCATAGACAAAGCTTAAAACCAATTGCCTGGATTATTGTTTTAGTTTGGTTCTTCTTTGGTATTGGTCCAGGGGCTGTAATTGGAAATACAATTTTTGGTAATCCTAATGATTCAACAACTTGGATATTTGGTATGCCATCTATCTGGGCATGGCAACTATTATGGTGGGCTATTGGTGTATTTATGATGTGGTTCTTGGCATACAAAATGGGAATGTCTACAGTTCCTGATAAGACTATTGAGGTCTTGTATGAAGATATTGGTGATATCGAAAATGCATCATTAGATAGTAAATAAGCCACACAAATAAAGCGTGCTAACACAACTTTGTGTGATTTTTTTAATAAAACATAACAAAGGAAACAATTGAGTAAATCATATTAATTAATCAATTAATGAATAACTACTTCTTACTTTCTTTTCTTATTCTCGCAGCACTATTATTCATTCCTGTTAGCAAACTGATTTGGGTTACGAGTGTGCGCCGACTTGAAAGGAAAAATAATACTAAGCTATCCGAGCCTGAAATTAAGGATCAATTAATGCGCGCGCGAGTCATTTCGATTGTATTAGTTTTGGTATTTTCTTACTTATTCAACATAAGTTTAGGTGTTCGCCCATAATGGAAAAAATACAATATAACTACTTAACTCGTGCTGCTTTGATATTAACAGTAGTATTTATAGGATGGTCAATTTACGATAGCGCATTACAAGAAAAAACATTAGGCGAAAGTTCTTATCATGCCGCGAATAAATATTTTGAAGATGGTGAATACGAAGATGCTCTTCAATCATATAACCAAGCCGTAAATGATAACCCGAGCTTGATTCACGCCCACAGAGGAATCGCCCGCACATTAATGCAACTTGGACGATATGCAGAAGCATCAAAAAAATTTGATGAGGTCATTGATAAAGAGCCTGAATTTGGAGCTAGTTATGCTAATCGAGGAATCCTGAATGACAGAATTGGTAACTATGAAGGAGCTATTAGTGATTATGAAAAAGCTATAAAGTTTAATCCTAAATTATCAGAAGGCCCTTCATGGATAACACGCTTTCTTAGAAATCAGGCAGAGAAGCCGTCTACGATAATCGATCGATTAAATTATTTGAAAACCGAAATGGAAAAACCAGAACATCAACGCTTATTAAAATTGCCTGATAAAGATAAACAGCAGAGACCTTACAAGCTCTAAATCAACTTGAAAATATCGATAAACAAAACACGCAAACAAAATAATAATGCAATACAACCAAATAATAGATGTACAAAATTACTATCACCATTAGCATCACGATACGCTAAACCGTGAAAGGCAATTGCAGCTGTTACAATTACAAATACCCAGTCAAACATTATTCGATTTTGTAAAATGCAACCGCATTTTTGTATAAGATTTTTTCTGCATCAGCTTTATCAAAATTATTGGATACTATTTCAATATCCTTATAATTGAATGGTCTTGGAGCACGAGTAGATGGGAGGTCTGTCCCAAAAATTAAACAATGAGGATTCACGGAGTATAGCTGTTGCAAAGCATTGGCCACATCAAAATCTATACGTCCAAATCCTGAGGCTTTAACCATTACACCTCTATCCGCAAGCTTCAGAAGTTCGCGAAAGCCTAATTTTGTCAGGCCCAAATGATCAATGCATACAGAAGGTAATTTAATCAATTCTTGATATAAATCTTTTATCCTACTTGAGTCTAGATATATTTCTATGTGCCAACCTACAATCTCGTACACTCGATGTGCTAAATTTACTAGCTCACTTATTTCGAAGTCATCCAGTCTTTTCAAATTAAAACGAACAGCTCGTACTCCTACTTCATGTAAATTTAATATCTCATGGTCATTTACATTGGGCGATAGTTGTATTACACCCACATAAGTAGGTCCAAGTTCTTCTATCGCAACTTTTATAAAGCTTTGATCATGTCCTTGGAAAGATCCAGAAATTACTGCTCCCCCAATTAAATTAATGCCTGCTAAATACGATAAATACTCTTTACATGTGAAGTATGTAGGCAAGTATGCATTATTCTCCACAAGCGGAAAACGAGGGTCTATAATATGAAAATGAGCATCGAAAAAAGGAATGTCTTTATACAATTACAAAATCTCGAATAAATTTGTATTTACAAAAATTATAATTATAACTTAAGGAGTAAATCATGGCTGATGATAGTAAAGCAAAGATATTAAAAATCTTTTTAATCGTTACCGGAATATTCTTTATTATTGGAATTTATCCAATGATGAATATCATCGCACCGGATAGCTGGGGCTGGACACCTAGGCAAAGTGAATATGAAGAGATGATTATCGTTATCTATGCAACACTGGGAGTATTCTTAATACTAGCTGCTAAAAATCCTAGTGAGCACCGAAGCCTTTTATGGTTTACTGTTTGGTCCAGTATTGCACATGGCGGCGTCATGGCTTATCAAGCGATTACTAGTGAAGGTGGACATGAACACGCAAATTTATTTGGAGATGTACCCGCTTTATTTGCAGTTGCAATCATACTTTGGTTTTTAATGCCCAAACGCATGGATGCGTGAGTAAGAGCTGCATCAGGGATGATGCAAACATATTAATAATGTCCGCTTTTGCAAAAAAGCGGATATATTGAAATGATAGAATTTTGAACTGATGCAACTTCCTTGTTACAACTCATATTCGGACACCCATTTGCACATGACTTCACCGCAGGTGGATAATTGATTATAATTTACTCATGCATACATTACTAACCATTTTATTTGCAGTAGTAACAGCATTTCTAGCTGCTGGGATACTTGCGCTAATTAAAATAGGTTCAAGTGCTGTTTTGCGCTTTTTTGAAAAAAGATGGCAATCAAGAGGAGTAATAATACTAATTCTATGTTGGTTGTTTTTATTACCTATTATGGTTTTAGTAAGTATTGTTGTTGGATTCTATCTATACCTTACTGTTAAACCTTCTTACGTTTAGCATCCCCTATAAATTTTGTTTCACTATTTGCCGTCTATGACGAATCAAAATCATGCACTTTAATTTTTCTTGATAAAGGCTTTATTACGTTTTTTACGGCATTTTTATGTTTTGGATGAATTAAATATCGATGCATAGCTTCTGTATCATCGAAAATCATATATATACCAATATCAAAACTATCATCAACAATTATTCGATCACTAGAAATTGACTTACCTACTCGAAGCTGTTTGAGTTCCTCAATTTCCTTTAGTTTCTGGGTAGTATCTATTATTTGCTGAGCGTGATTCTCGTTGCCTGGCTCCTTCAACCATACTAAAACAATGTGCACGACTTGAGGATCTGAAGCATTATTTATCAATCCTGAGCACGCCGCCAGGTTAACAATAAATATAAAAAGGATTGAATTACGTAACATTAAATCGTCTTTGTTGAAGATGAGACGGGTAACCATATTGAAGCAATGACTCCGCTATTGTCAGAGTTATTTTCAATCGTAATGTGTCCTTGATGAAACTCAGCAATTAAACGAGCAATATATAAACCAATACCTAAGTGCGTCTCTCGTTGCTTGTTTTGTTCACGCACAGAAACCATTGACTCAAACAATCTTCCTTGCATCTCATCAGTAAGCAGTGGTCCTTTATTTTCTATCGTTAATTTTACCTGCCCCATTTCTTTGCTAAGTGCTATTTTTATTTCATCCTCTCGAGAACTAAACTCAACTGCATTAGCAACCACTTTATCTATCAGCTGAGCAATATTCTCAGGAACGCCGTTAACCTGTAGCTCAATTTGGCATATATCTGCTGAAAATAAATTTTCGCAATATGCAGATCGATATCCTGCAATACAACCATGTACTAACTCCGTTAAATTAAACAATTCTTTTTCACTTGACTGTAACGAATGTTCTAATCGTGTAGCTTCACCCATATTAGTAAGAATTGTATTTAAACGTTTGATACCTTCTTGTGCTCGTTCCATATAAACTTTTGCCTCTTTATCATGTTCCAGCATCGCTAAATTATCTAGGGATGAACGCACAACTGTAACTGGAGTACGAAATTCGTGCGAAAGTCGCGATGTCATATTTTCTAAGTAACTATTATATTGCCCTAATCGACCCACGATGTTGGAAAAGCTTCTCGATAAATCACCAATTTCATCCTGTACGGATGAACCTTTGAAGTTTGTATGAATTCTTCCCTGCTCATCAATTGCTTGTTCAGCTTGCGTACGTAATTTACGTATACGGTAAGAAATTCGAGAGGCAAATAAAAATAATGCGAGTGTACTAAGTAACATTACTGCTAAAATAACTGTAAATAACTTTTCTAATGCTTTATTACGAATTGTGCGGATTCCATTTGTAGTTTCTTCTGCAACCACCACACCCATGACTTTGTCATCCACCCAAATAGGATGTGCTGCTGACAATACGACAGCTTTTTTATCTGGTGTTAAATACCATGAAGATTCTACCTCCCCTGCAAGGGCTGAATTGATCTGCGAACCCGCAAGTTCCGTAGCTTCTTCAAGTTCATCAATAAAATCTTGCGGAGGGCGGGTTAACAATTGATAGTAAAGCGGATGTAAATACTTTTTTTCAAGTTGTTGCAACCAAGAGGTTGATGCACGCTGGTTTGCTTTCGAATCTTCTATCACACCTGAAGCGGAACGAATGTCGCCAATCTTTGCTAGCACACGGCGCTTAGCATCAATTACCCATATCCTCGAATTCGAACGAGCCAAGCCTTTTAAAATTTGTTCAATCTCAGGAGACGGTACTAATACTGTACCTAATTGATCGGAACGCTGTGTGTTGGAAGTACCAACAACATTATTTGTGTTACGCGTTCGCGAATCATCTACATCATAAATAGCAAAACCCAGTTTGCTGCCAATCATTTCTAGAGGAATACGAATTTCTATATTGTATCCCTGAGGAGTTTCTTTCCAATTGCCTTGTATTTTGCTTTCATGACGCAAAGGATAGACACTGCCTTCTTCAGGTTTTGTAAGGTATGCATTTACCCAACCTGGTGTTTCATTCGAAATGATAAATCGCTGGAATTCATTCTCTTTATCAAGAAAGGCAATGTGTAAAGTATCATTACGGTGCACATTAAAAGTATTTGCATTTCTATATACAATATAATCATCTATTACTTCGAACATCACATATAAATAATTTTCATACTTAACTACCATGTGATTAAAGCTAAGTGATTTGGGTTTATAGCTATCTCTATTTTCAATTACATAATCAACACCATAAAATTGTGGTTGATAGTTAAAATTTTGCCATTCTTGCAAATCCCCGTCTAGTTGGATTGGGGTGGAAACATCAATAGCATATAAGTCTCTTCCCTGACGCACATCGCTTAAAAAACTTGCCTGCAAATTAAATAAATTGGGTCGCTCATGTAATGCCGTTGCTGCTGCGCTCACAGTGCCCACCAAGGTTTGTTCTTGCCCTTTTCGCAGGTATTTTTCCATCTCCCATACATATTTGTAGCCCAACCATGGAATAGCAAATAAAAAACTGGAAAGAAAAACCAGTTTTAGACGTAAGCCAATACGAGGCTTTGGAAAATTCATGAATATTAGTTGGTACTGCTGTTCCAGCGATAACCCATACCATATACCGTTTCAATACAATCGAATGTTGTATCAATTTGCATAAACTTTTTACGAATACGTTTAATATGGGAAGTTATCGTACTATCGTCAACCACCATTTGGGATTCCTGCATTAGTTGTTGCCGATTTTTCACATGTCCAATATATTTTGCCAACGCATGCACCATCCAGAACTCGGTAACCGTTAAGTCTACATTTTGATCTTTCCACTTTGCGATCATACGTTGCGAATCCATGGTTAGATTCCCTTGCTGCAACTCAGCTTGATTTGAAACAGGTTCACGCATTGCATCCGAACGACGAAATAACGCTGCAATTCGTGCTAATAAATGCGGGAGACTTATATCCTTAGTTAAATAATCATCAGCCCCAATGCGTAAACCACTCACCGTATCTACATCACTATCACGCGCAGTTAAAAATATAATTGGCAAAGCTTCGGACATGGAGCGCAGTGAACGACATAGTGTAAATCCCCCATCTACTTCATCCTCCAAACCGATGTCTATAATGGCTAAATCAGGCAAACGTTGCTCGAAAACAGCCATCGCATCTTTCCTATTTGCAAAAGTTTGCACAGTGTACCCCTGCTTACGCAGCACATCTGCATAATTCTCACGTAGCGCATATTCATCTTCTATTACAGCTACTCGGCGGCTCATTTTAATACTTATATATATGTATATATTGGTTTGTCAGTGGTTAAAACTATACGGATTAATGCTCTCGAGGCCAGGGCTAATACCAGATTGCCTTTTTGTTGCCATATTTAAACAGCAAATTGCCCATTTTCTCGCCCAAAAACGTCATAGACGTTTTATTTAATGGCCTTAACGCAACTTAATCTACATGAGGCTAAATATGAAATTTACCCGCACAAAGAGCATTCTAACGACTGCACTAATTTTATTCATGACTCCCGTTTTCGCAAATCACTCTTCTGATGAAAAAAATATTAGTCTTACTGAACAAGGCGTAGGTATAGGATCTGGTTCAATCGTGGGTGGTTTAATAGCTGGCCCGGTTGGCATTGTCACAGGTGCGGTTATTGGTAGCCTAGTAGGCCAAAATGTTGCAGATGAACACACCAAGCAGAAGCTGTCTCATTCCAATGCTGAATTAAGTAACAAGTTATCTAAATCTTCTAAAACAATAGAAACACTAGAAGAAACGTCTTCTCAACATATTACTTCACTTAAAGATGCACACCTCACAATTGAGAAATTGCTCACTCAAAATCAGGAACTTAAAAATCATGCATTAAACTTTGATGTGCAGTTTAGAACGGATTCATACGATATCGAAAACCAATACCAAGAATATTTAATTGATTTGGCAAATGCTCTTATTGAAACACCAGACTTGGAACTTGAAGTTGCAGGATTTGCCGATCGAATAGGTGATGATGCATATAATATGGAATTATCAGATAAACGCGCACAAAGTGTAAAAGAATTTCTTATTCAACAAGGCATTAAAGAAGAACGAATTACTACTCTGGCTCATGGGGAAACTCAACCACTTCATGAAGAACAAAGTTTAGAAAACAATTTTTTTGATCGACGCGTAACGGTCTATTTGAGGCCTGTTGAAATCAGCACAAAAAATATTGCTCAAGAAATTACAGTAATAGAAGATGAGCTTTCTGTTGCTGCTAATGAAGAATAAGCTGGAGAAAGAATATATCTGGGTTTAGGAGAGGTTAAAATAATATTAGTAATACATTTACACTTAAATTTTATTTAAAAGCCAAGATACCACAAATCGATTCTTTTATCTTTATACTCCTCCATTAGGCGATCATATGGTCGCCTTTTTTTGTAACATTAATTATAAATTCAACTGCACATACAAATTTGGACCATACTTGATTGGAACCAAATTAGGCCGCTTGATTGCTATTTGCCCCACTTAATTCAAGAGTCATTTTAGCCATTTCAGCTACCGTCTCAAGAATATCAGGATCATCAATTTCTACATCAAATAAGTTTGCAGTTTCTAAAAACTCTTTAGTTACCGTACCAATTAAATTCATAAAATCTAAAATATCAATACCAAACTCTTTTTCAGCGCGATCTGCTTCTTTTAAGTAACCTTCATCAGTGTGATCAAAACAAATACAATCGGCCAATACGCCCGCGAAAGCTACACACTTTACAGCTTCTTTATTATCGTCATCAATAAAATCTAAAGCACTGCCATGACTCGATTCTACTAGCTGAGTAATTTTTTCTGGAATATCCCATTTATTTAATAGCCATGCTCCCACTACTGCATGATCGAAACCTAGTTTACTCTTCTCGAAGGCAATCAAGCTGTCATGATCCTGTTGTTTATCTTTTATTCCAGAATACAATTCAGGATGTACTTTATCTAAAGCAAGCATACCAATATCCTGCAATAATCCTGGAAGAAATAATTCTTCCTTTTTAGCATAACCTGTAGCGCCTGCTAAACAACGACATGCGACTGCTGAAGCTAAAGAACGCTTCCAAAAATAACTATAATCGAGTCCGTCACCATTATCATCTAGATTCCCAACTAACGAGAAACTAAGCGCCAAGTTCAATGTACCCTCCCAACCAAACATAACAACAGCTTGTTGAATATTTTCAGTTTTAGCTCGACGCGCATATAATGATGAATTAGCAATACGTAAAATTTTTGCTGTTAGTGCCGGATCGAAACTTACTATTTCAGCAAGAGTATCAATGTCAGAATTGGCATTAGAACTTAGATGTATGATTTGGTCTGCAACACCTGGTGGACTCGGCAAATCACCACATTCTTCAAGCAATTTAAATGTTTCGCTGTCCATTAAATCTTGTAAACATAAATCCATATTTTATTTCCGTATAATATTTTTGATTATCCAGCAGCTACCTGCATAGGGCTTTGCTGTTGATACACTTTGTATTGGTTGCGCCCGTTTTGTTTAGCATCGTACATACTTTCATCTGCAGCTTTTAACAAACCACTACAGCTTTCATACAAATTCCCCTCGCCATGAACAGCAACACCCGCAGAAGCAGTTATCGCCAAGCTCTGATTTTGTGTATGGTCGAATTTATTTTCATTAAAAGATTTAATGATTCGTTCAGAGAGGCTAAGTGCTCCTTCTAGACCAGAATGTGGTAATAAAATTACAAACTCTTCTCCACCATATCGAAATATGAGGTCAGTATCACGAATACAAGTTTTTAATAAGCCTACAGAATATTTTAAAACTTCATCACCACAATCATGTCCGTAAGTATCATTTATATTTTTAAAGTGATCTAAATCCACCATCACAACAGCCAATGGATAGTCACCTTTATTTGATAATTCAAATTCACGCTCGATAGAAATTTCAAGATATCCACGATTATAAATTTTTGTGAGTGCATCCATTTTCGCAGAATCTTCGAGTTTCTTTGCTTTTGACTCTAGATATTCAGCTTCTTGGTGTAATTCTTCTGCCGTTTTCAGTGTTTCCATACTACGTAATAACAACAGTTCTTTTGCTTGCTCTGCAATACAATTTAATAATCTTGGGTCACCAACATCTAGTTCGAAAATAGCAGCCGTTTCTTGAATTTCATCGACAATAGCTCCTAAATTTTCTAAAAACGCATTCTCATCCATACCAAGTAAGTTTTCACATACTTGAGCTGCATAATGATAATCTTTTTTCCCTTCGTCACTGCATATACAATCTGCAATTACATTTGACGTTTCAATACAATTCTCAGCCGGAGTGGTATTCCCTACCTTTTTATAACGTTCCTCATGATGACTAATTGCGACCAAATCAATAATTCTTTGAGGTAAATTCCAACGCTCAAGTAACCATGCGCCAACAGAAGCATGGTCAACACCTAACTTTTCATGTTCAATTTGTTGAACGACTTTATGCTGATGTTGATCATCACTAATTTCACTATATAACTCGGGTACAGCCTTATCTAATGCAAGCATACCGACGTCTTGCAGTAAACCTGGCAAAAAAAGATCTTCTTTTTTGCTATCGATTCCGACGACTTTTGCTAAATGCTTTGCTGCTACCGCTGCAGAGATAGAGCGTTTCCAAAAGAAATTGTAATCCAGGCCATTTTTCGAGACAGGATCTATTTTAGAAACCAAAGAAAAACTTAAAGCAAGATTTAGAGTACCATTCCAACCAAACATCATCACAGCTTGCTCAAGCGACTCAACTTTCGCATGTCTAGCATACATAGGTGAGTTAGCCATGCGCAGTACTTTTACAGTTAGTGCTGGATCGAGACTTACCACTTCTGCTAAAACAGAAATATTGCTAGTAGGGTCGGTACTTAAGCCAATTATTTGCTCTGCCACACCAGGAGGGGTAGGCAAATCTCTGCAACGCTCTAAACGAACAATTAAATCTTGGTTATCGAGTAATGCCACGTTTATCCTTATTTCTTGCGACTTTATCCTGTGTAAAACAAGCAGATTCTTGATTCACTTCGTTAAGTTAACGGTCAAATTGAGGAAATCTTGAGTAACTCACTGTCATTTATGTCACCCTTTCTGGCTTTCCTATGCCATAGCCTTGCGCATAATCAATTCCTATATCCTTAAGAATATCTAATATCTCGTCGCTCTCTACAAACTCCGCGATAGTCTGCATGCCCATCACTTTGGCCACCTCATTTATGGATCGTACGATCGCACGATCTTTCTCATTTTTAACCATATTTTTTACAAACGCCCCATCAATTTTAAGAAAATCGACTGGAAGATCTTTCAAATATCCAAAAGATGAAAGCCCACTTCCAAAATCGTCTAATGCAAACTTAACGCCTATTTCTTTTAGCTCTGTAATCACATTGATTGCTTTAGTAATACTAGATATTGCTGCAGTTTCAGTAATTTCAAAACAGACATTGCTAGGATCTAGTTTTGTTTTTTCTAATTCTCTTTTTATAAAATCTAAAATATATGGATCGCTAATAGTATTTCCTGATAAATTAATCGAAATAACAACATCACTATCACTATACGCTTGCATGTGGTACTGAAATGCTTTCTTAATTACAAAACGATCAACCCCAGCAATCATCCCATACCGTTCTGCTACACGTATAAACTCATTTGGCGGTATAATGTTGTCTTTAACATCTAGAATTCTAGATAACACCTCATAATGATGAACATCCTTTCCGCCATTAGTAACCGAAATAATTGGCTGACTCATTAAAAATAATCGATCATTGTTTAGCGCATCGGTAATTGCACTTACGTAAGCGAACTCAGAAGATCTTTCAATAATTGCGGTATCATCAGTGTGTGCAACATGCATTTGATTGCGCCCAAGTTCTTTCGCCCGATAACAAGCCATATCGGCTTGACTCATTATCATGGCTTCATTGGCAGAGTTTTCAGTTATCATCGCAATACCAATGCTTACACCAATCTTGAAACTTTGCTTATCCCACTCGAACACAAATTGGTTAATACTTCTTTGAATCTCTTCGCAAACACTCATTGCATTGTTCAGCGGACAACTTTCTAAGATAATGCCAAACTCATCACCGCCTAAACGAGCAACAATATCTGAAGAGCGCACTTTGTCCTCTAACATATGAGCTAAACGAATAAGCAATTGATCGCCGGCACTATGTCCGGCGGCATCATTTACAACTTTAAAATGATCTAAATCCAAATAGCACAAAATTGAATCTTCATCGGATTCTTTTGCTTTTTGAAGGACACGTTTAAGTTGCCGGTCAAATTCATTCCGGTTGACCAATCCAGTTAGAGAATCATGCTTAGCATCATAAGCAATTCTTTCTAGTAAAGCTTTTTCCTCTGTAATACTTCTTATAACACCACGGTATCCCAGGAAAATCTTCTTCTTATTAAATATCGGTTTTGCATTAATTCTAAAAATATCAACTTCTTTATTTTCGTTTTTAACATTGAATGTAAAGTTTGTAATATCTTCTTTTTTATGCAGTATTTGCTTATATGTATCGAAGTCAAATTCACATTTCGAATGATTAGAAAATAGCGTATCAAAACTTTTACCCATTGGATAAATAGCTGAATTACCTATCAGGTTTTTGATGCTTCCAGATATATATGTGTAATTAAGTTTCTCATCTAACTCCCAAAATATATTTGCAGCGGTTTCAGCAAAATCTTTAAACCTTCTTTCACTTTGGATTAGTTTCTCTTTGGCTAACCTATGTTGTGTGATATTTGTACTAACACCTAGCAAATATAATTTATCTTGTGATTTATCAATAAATGGTTGTTTGGTGGTTTGTAACCATATTTTTTTACCACTTTTATCCGTTATGGTTTCTTCTAATATCGTCCTTTCCTGCTTTTTCTGCATCACCATTGTATCTATCTCGATACAACTCTCTACCTTCCACGGGCGATGCTCAAGCTCTTCATCACTTTTACCGATCAGTTCTTTTGCGTGATATCCATAGACTTTGGCAGTGGCTTCATTGACTAAAATAAATTTTCCTGAGGCATCACGTACAGAAATTAAATTTGGAACCTTATTTACTACCTCTTCTAGTAAATGTTTTTGTTCTGTGAGTTCATTAATTTTATTCTTAAGTGAAGTAACATCCCTTAAATACAAGTAGACTCTGGATGTTTTTTTACTTATTTCATCTTCATTGAGAACACATATTGCTTCGTAATGAACTTCAGAATTGCCATCACCTGGCACTTTAAGATTCATCTTCTGTGTTTCACTTGTTTCAATGCATCTATCTAAACTAGGCTTAATAATTTCTTTATATTGCTTTTGTCCAAAAGTGTTGCTGATACAGACTCCAGAAAATTCTTGATATTTCTTGCCAAATTTATTTTTATAATGATCATTAATATTGATATATCTATGTTCTTCATCAAGTATCGCTGTCAAATCTGGGCTTGAAAGAACGATGTCCTTACACAACTCAAGCGCATTTATAGCTTGCTTAGATGAATTAAGATCAATATCCTCGTTATTAATCGCTATAACTTTTTTGCTATTTGACTGCATAGTAAATACTCTTAGACAGCCTTAATTTGCGGGACATCAGTTACTTTATGGTGACCTGAAAGCTCATAACCACAGCGAGGGCAATTACTGAGCAAGCAGAGCTTTGGCGAATGTTGCTTTTCTTTTTCATTAGCAAGAATTTGCTCTGCTACAACTTTTGTTATTCCTAATTCTTCTCGCAAAGATTCAAGCTCAGCTTTTTCGTTAGTAGTTAGAATGCCATCTTCGTAAGCTTTGTCAGCCATGTTTTCGTATTTATTATTACGTAAGCGCAATTGCTCAGAGAATGCAGAAGCTAAAATACCGGTTGGTAAAGCTACCATGCCAACACCAACGACTGTTATAAGAGCACCAAATGCTTTACCACCAGCGGTAATAGGTGTTACGTCTCCATACCCGACTGTTGTTAATGTGGAAAATGCCCACCACATAGAAGCCACAATGCTTGAAAACTTTCCTGGCTGGCTTTCATGCTCAAAATAGTACATACCCGATGCAGCCAAAAGCATAACTACCAATAAAATAAAAAAGGCTGCAGCAAATGCTCTTAGATTTTCTTTGAATACTGTTGTCAAAATATCAAAAGATGCTGAATACCTAGTTAATTTAAAGATCCTCAGCAAACGGAAAGCACGAAGGAACCTCATGTCAGCGTTTCCAAATAAACCAAACATCATGAAGTAGAAAGGTAAAATCGCAAGTAAGTCTATTATTGCTGCAAATGATAAACAGTAGCGAGATCTCTTTTTAAAATTGCTAACGTTACTTTTTTTATTATCAACACTTTCGACACATGACCATATTCTTAATAAATATTCGATTGTAAATATTGCAACGGAAGTAACTTCAAACCAAAAGAAATACGCATGAAATAAATCATCTATAGATTGAACAGACTCTAAAATTATTGCAATTACACTGAGTAGTATTAAAGCAATTAACCCAACGTCTACAACGCGACTTAATTTGTCACCCGTAGAAGCAATTTCTAAAACTTCATATGTACGCTTTCTAAAAGCAGTTTTGTTCAATGCATACTCCATTGCATAAAATTTTACGCATGATTTTATTTTCAGCTCATGCAAGCAGGTTTATATATAGTGAAATTAGTCAGTTATGACTAAATGGTAAATATGCACACCTCTTAACCGATAACCTTATTTATTTATCGGCTTTTGAGAAGACTACTTTAAATATCGTAACGTACTGATATATATGAGCTATTTTTATTATTGTGCCGTTTTAACTCAGCTCATTCGATTTTTTCAAAGAATTTTTGCGCCCATAAGCAGACAAAGAGCAAGCAGCATTGCAGTAGACTTCAAAACCTGGCTGTAATTTTTCAAACCCTTGAGTGTAGTAAATCGGCTTTGTAATTATTCTCGCCTTACACCACGTGCACTTATAAAACATATCGATACATCCCTCTATGACGAGACATATCGACAGAAAAATAAAAATCTTTAGTTTTTTTACGTAAGTAGTTGAATAGACTTAATGTAATCTGAATAGAAAATTAGGCTGCTTTAGTATTCGAATGTAATGCAAGAATTAGCTCTGCTTCAGACTCGGTAAGGGAACATAACGAAATAATATCTTCTCGAGCATATCCACGGCGCGCTAATTGTACAGCTTGACTATAAGGCGCATTGTTAAAAAGCTTTCCTTCATTGTTTGACTCACGACTTGATTCAACATTAACTTCTGAATTATGAATATTTTTAGTGAATTCATCTTGCTGTTTTTTTAGAGTCCCTATTTCTTCATCAATTAAGCGGCTATAGCTAGTTATATCATCAATATCGTTAAATTGTATGTTCTCTATTTTTAGTATTTTTCTGCTTAATGAAAATATAGCTATTAACACTATCAACATTGCAAAAAATATAATTGATTGCTCATAGTTAGAAGTGAATAATATTGAAATATCACTAGCTATATTTTTTAAGTTGTCAAAAATTAAATTATATGCTTCCATATCTATCTCTCTCTAATCATACATATTCGTCAATTATTGTATCCCCAGGATCCTTAGGCTCATCATTTTTTGATTTCGACTCATCATCTTGTTTATTCCTATGTTTCTTGTTCTGATCTGGTCGATCTTTCTTAACTGGCGGAGTAGGCCAAGTTTTTGTTAAAGAACCTATTTTATTACTATCAACCATTTCAAAACTCTCAGATCATGTCATTTCCTTAAATATTCCTTTATATTAATTTATTTCGTCCTTTTACTCGCTTTTACCTTCTAACCATTCGCTTAATTTTGCCCGAAGCATAACCAATGCTTTACCGTGTATTTGGCATACACGTGATTCACTCACTTCTAAAAGACTACCAATTTCACGCAAGTTCATTTCTTCTTCATAATAAAGAGACATTACTAAACGTTCGCGTTCGGGTAATTGGTTAATTGATGAAGTTAACTCTGAATGAAATTGCTCATCAATATATTCTTTATCCGGGTCAGAGTCTGAGCTCATTTCTATCTTATAGTCTGTAGACTCTTCCCCGTCATCAATACTAAATATCTGCGCTACTGATGAATCACGTAAAATTTTATTATATTCACTTAAATCTATTCCCATCTCTAAAGCAATTTCACTATCTGTTGCGCTTGATAAAGTTCTATTTTCTACCTTTCTAATTGCCTCCATCATATCTCTAGATTTGCGATGCACGGATCGTGGAGTCCAATCTCCACGCCTAATTTCATCCAACATTGCGCCACGTATGCGTATGCCCGCATAAGTTTCAAAGCTTGCACCTTGAGTAGGGTTAAAGTTCTTAGCGGCCTCTAGCAAACCAACCATCCCTGATTGAATTAAATCGTCAACTAGTACAGTATCAGGCAACCTTCCTTTCAAGTGATAAGCAATTCTTTTCACCAAAGAAGCGTGTTGAGTTACAACACTTTCAATATCTATGTTCTGTACCGCAGTATAGCTTGCTGCTGCTGATTCACTCATATTTTTATTTTTGATTAATTTTCTGGTTCGTGAGTTGCTGCTCTAAAAACAGTTCGATTGTCCCATTTACATTTGGCTCTCTGACCCAGCTATTTATTTTTCGTGCAAGACGTGCAAATCCCAATGAAGATCGGCTAGTTGGGAACGCATCTATAACTGATTGTTGCCTTTGGATGGCTTTCTTTACATAAGTGTCATTAGGGATATAGCCACAGTATTCTAAAGTTACATCTAAAAAATGATTAGAAACTTTTTCTAATTGCATGAATAAACGTTCGCCATGTGCACTAGATTCAACCATATTGCTTAAAATATGAAATTTTTGTTTGACACTTTTTTTACTTAGTATTTTTATCAATGCATAAGCATCAGCGATTGAGGCGGGTTCGTCACACACAACAACCAAAATATTGTTTGCTAAATGGCTGAACAATGAAACATCATCACTAATACCTGCTGCAGTATCGATTATGAAATAATTAAGGAATGGATTAAGTTCTGCAATTGAATCAATGATTCCCATATGCTCACGTGCATCCAAGTTAGCCATTTCCCTAATACCAGATGCTGAAGGAATTATTTGTATGCCGCGCGGACCTGTAATTACAATATCTTCTACTCTGCATTCATTTTTTAAAACATGATGCAATGTTTTTCTTGCGCGAAGGCCTAACATTACATCGACATTTGATAATCCGAAATCAGCATCCAATAGCATCACTTTATTATTTAGATCTGCTAAAGCTATAGCCAAATTAATTGCGACATTTGTCTTACCTACTCCACCTTTTCCACCTGTTATCGCCAAGACATTAGTTTCATCAATAGCATTTAACCTTCTTAACGAAGAAGCCTGATCTATAGGTGTTACATTAGGACCAACTTGTTCAAACATTTTTCATAAGCTCACTATATAATTCAGTTGTGTGTATAGACTCCATACTTCCAAATCTTTCGCCTAAAACTACTGCTTTAGTCAAAATTTGTTCTTGATTC
The DNA here is from genome assembly GCA_028279275.1 of Gammaproteobacteria bacterium. GTDB lineage: Bacteria > Pseudomonadota > Gammaproteobacteria > UBA4575 > UBA4575 > JABDMD01. The sequence goes on from JANQOB010000006.1 coordinate 329,015, forward strand.
GGTCGTGCAATATCTTCTGGCACTCTTTGTCCAGTAGTTTCATAAGCTAATGGTAAATTCTGCTCTATAAGCGAAGTCAAAATTCCACCAATTTGTGAAGCCTCATCCGTTTTACTCATTACAATTCCATTAAGATTATCTGACATAAAATTATTTATAACTTCTTTCTGGACGCATAGCTGGGTATTTGCAGAGACTACTAAATAAGTAGTTAAATCTTTTGATAGCTTGCTTAATGCTTGCATGATTTCTTTGATACGTGCATCACGCTGGCTTAAGCCCGCTGTATCAATCAAAACAAGTTTTTTTCTTCTTACAATATTAAGTGCTTTACGAAGCTCGGATTCATTATTGGCTATAACTACTGGAACATTTAGTATGCTCCCGTAGATACTTATCTGATCATGTGCGCCAATTCTAAAATGGTCTGTGCTGATAATTGCAATATCACTATTACCGTGTTGCATTGCATATTGAGCTGCAATTTTTGCAATTGTGGTAGTTTTACCCACACCAGTTGGGCCCACTAATGCAACCATTCCACCGTCATCAATAATATTTTCTTGTGTAATTGTTATTTTTCTTTGTAAGTCTTTTTCTATTTCACCCCATGCTTGATCAAAATCAGTTAATTTTTTAACACTCCCTAATAGTTTTTTACTCAAATTAAACCCAAATCCACATATAGATAATTTTTGCAGCAACTTCCTAGATGCTGAATTTTGAGCTATGAGCTTTCTCCAACTTATTAGTTCTGTTTGTGACTCAATCATTGAACGTAATTGGCTAATTTCATTTTGCAAATCCGCTGCATTGTGCATAGGATTGCTTTCAGCTATTTTATTTTGATTAATTTCGGAATTAGAAAATCGCATGGTTGCTGGATTATTACCATGTACTTCTTTGCTTGTTGCTAGATCACTATTAGCTACTGCTTCATAGTCTGTTGCTGCAACGACTTCTACTCCATTCAAATTTTGATTTGATGAAATAATGACTGCATCTTCACCTAATTCTTCGCGGATCCTTTGTAATGCTGCATGCATATTTTTTTCATGAAAGCGTTTCATATTCATTTATTTATACCTTTAATCCATTAACTAACTTATATTCAATTTAGTTAAGCCACGCTTGCTGGCAATTGTTGTATGTCATCATGTTGGTCGCCAACACTCGCAATGATGTTGATTCTTTTACTTTCTGGAATTTCATCAAAAGATAAAATGTGTAAATTTTTAACACTGGTTTTAAATAATTTAGACAACATCACGCGCAAAGTACTAGTGACTAGAAGTACTGGTGGCAATCCTACTGCTTCTTGTTGTTCCGCTAATTCTCGTACTGAATCTTGCATTTTTTCAGCTAGTGTTGGTTCCAGAGCAAAATAACTTTCGGGTCCTTCATGTATAGTCTTTTGCAATAACTGTTCCAATTTTGGTGATAGTGTAAAAACGGATAAATCTTTACGCATGCCATTGATTTCTTGAACAATTGCCCTTCTCAGCGCAACGCGAACCATCGCAGTCAAGGCGTCAGTATTTTGGCTAGTGTTTGCCGCTTCCGCCAAAGTTTCAACGATCGTTCGTATATCTCGAATCGGAACACCTTCTTGTAGTAAATTTTGCATGACCTTAACTACTGCACTCATTGGCAAAGTTTTTGGCACTAGATCCTCAACAAGTTGCGGAGAACGCTCCGCTAATTTATCCAGAAGTTGTTTAGTTTCGTCGTAACCTAGGAAGTAATGTGCGCTTTCGCGTAATATTTTGCTGAGGTGTGTAGCGACTACAGTACTGGGGTCCACAACGGTATAGCCTAACGTCTGCGCTTGATCGCGCTGGCTAGCTTCAATCCAAATCGCCTCCATTTCAAATGCAGGATCTTTCGTTACTATTCCTTCAATCTTGCCATTTACATTACCCGGATTAATGGCTAACTCTCGCTCTGGATATATCTCACCTTCGCCTTCAATTACACCTTGAATAACAATGCGGTAATTATTTGCCGGCAAATCTAGATTGTCGCGAATATGCACAGGCTGAAGTAAGAAACCAAGGTCTTGTGAAACTTTTTTGCGCACGCCTTTTATACGTCCTATAAGTTCACCTTGCTGCTCTTTATCAACTAGTGAGATTAACCGATAACCCACTTCCAATCGGATAACATCAACACTCTGCATATCACCCCAACTCAATTCAACATCGTTTTGTACTGTTTCTTTTTCTTCGTCTATCTCAGGCTCAGCACTTTCTTCTTCCTGTGATTTAAGTAACGTAACTCGCGAGAAAATTAAACAGATGCCTGCAATCGTTAAAAACACAACATTTGGCATTCCAGGGATTAGACCCATACCGCCAATGATTGCTGCCGTTACTGTCCACACGCGTTTGTCACTGAAAACTTGGTTCACAACGGTATCACCCATGTTTTGAGATGCAGAAACACGGGTAACAATAATTGCCGTAGCAGTAGAAAGTAGTAATGATGGAATTTGTGCAACCAGACCATCACCGATGGATAACAACAAATAATTTTGCGTAGCAACACTGAAACTCAAATTATGCTGACCTATACCCACCGCTAAACCACCGATGATATTTATCAGGATGATTAAAATACCTGCAATTGCATCACCGCGTACGAATTTGCTCGCACCGTCCATAGAGCCATAAAAATCAGCTTCTCTTGAAATGTCTTCTCTTCTTCTCAAAGCCTCTTCTTGAGAAATTAATCCGGAATTTAAATCTGCATCAATTGCCATTTGCTTACCAGGCATCGCATCCAAAGTGAATCGCGCACTGACTTCTGAAACACGTCCTGCGCCCTTAGTCACCACAACAAAATTGATAATGACTAAGATGGCAAACACAACAAAGCCGACAGCATAGTTGCCACCAACGACAAAATTACCAAATGATTCAATTACATTTCCTGCAGCACCTGTACCTGTATGTCCGTGTAATAGCACAACACGAGTTGATGCAACGTTAAGCGCCAAACGCAACATCGTCGCGATAAGCAATACCGTAGGGAAAACCGCAAAATCAAGTGGCCTTAAAGTGTAAATGCTTACTAAAATAATGATTAATGCCAGCGCGATATTAAAAGTAAATGCAAGATCTAATGCGAATGGCGGCAATGGTACTATCATCATACTAAACATCATGACGACTAATAATGGTGTGCCTAAACCATTTTTAGTAAATTCTCTGAAGGTATTTAAAACACTATCCACTTTGCAAACGTCCTTGATTATTCTGTTCTAAATTCATTAGGTATTTCTAATTCATCTGGAGGATTTGGATAATTACCGGGAACTGCATTTTTAAGTTGAAGCACATATGCCAAAACTTTTGCTACAGAAATATACAAACCAGAGGGTATTTCTTTATCAACCTCGGTACTGTAATAAACCGCTCTTGCAAGTGCAGGCGCACAATAAACATTTACTTCATTTTTTAACGCAATTTGTTTAATTTTTTCGGCTAGAAAATCTATGCCTTTTGCAACCACTATGGGAGCACTTGATTTTTCTGCGTCATATTTAAGCGCAACGGCAAAATGGGTCGGGTTCGTTATGACTACGTCAGCATCGGGTACTGCCTCCATCATTCTCTTCTGGGCAAGTTCTCTTTGAAGATTACGCAATCGACCTTTATTTTCTGGATTTCCCTCAGTCTCTTTGAATTCGTCTTTTACTTCTTGCAAAGACATACGTAACTGCTTCTTGTGTTGCCAAAACTGATATGGTGCATCAATAAGCGCTACTATTATTAAACCAGCTGAAGAAACTGTAAAAATTATTAACAATAGTTTATACGAATGAGCAATACTTTCTTGTGTCGGTTCAAATCCTAAATTTATTATTTCTACTGTAAAGACATTGAGTAACAAGTAAACAATGGAACCGATCAACGCTACTTTTAACAATGCCTTTACAAGCTCTACAAGCCCCTTCAAGCCGAACATGCGCTTCAAACCTGAAAGAGGATTCATACGACTCATTTTGAATGCCATTGCACTTGCCGAAAATGACATACCACCAATAAGCATTGGGCCAAATAAAGCCACCAAAAACATCAAAACTAAATATGGAGTAAGCCCAATCAAAGCATGTATACCACTCTCAGTTAAATGTGGAATAAGATAGTTCTTATCCATAATATGAGAAATTGGCAGCTGAAAATTGTGCAAGAATATTCCATGCAAATGTTGCGAAATGTACTCTGTTGTAAATATCAGTCCTATTGCACCAATAAAAGTTACTAACATGGTGTTTAATTCGCGCGACCTTGGAATTTGGCCTTTCTTGCGTGCATCTTGAAGCCGTTTCGGTGTAGGCTCCTGAGTTTTGTCATATTGTGAATTTTGCTCTGCCATTTTTTACTTAATTAATTAATGGCATTTGCTCAAATGCATCATTTAATAAATTCTGAAATACAGCAACAATACTTGGCAGGGTTAACGCAATTACTGCAAGCCCAAGCATGATTGTGATTGGAAAACCTACTGAAAATATATTTAATTGAGGAGCCGCACGTGTCATCAATGCTAATGCTGAGTTTGCGACCAATAACGCAGTTATGGCTGGTATAGCCACCATCAACGCTCCTGAAAACATATTAGTCCCCCAAGAAACTACGTCCCATAAAGCAGTCTGATATTCAAAGGTGTAACCAACCGGAATATAAGTGAAGCTGTCGAATAGCATGTTTATTAATGCTAGGTGTCCATCAAGTGCTAAAAATATTAGTGTTGCGGTTATTGTTAAAAACTGACTAACAATGGGTACCGTAACACCATTCACCGGATCGGTGATTTGCGCAAAACCAAGTCCCATCGTTACAGCAATATTCTCACCCGCTATAGTAAGTGCTGAAAAAACCAAACGTAAAATAAACCCCATCAACAAACCAATTAACAGTTGGATTCCGATCTGAATAAATCCTGCGGATGAAAATAATTCAATTGACGCAGTTATGTCTAATAGCGGGACCATAAATATGGTGATTACAGACGCAATTGCTATTTTAATTCTGGCAGGTAAAAAAGGGCTACTGAGGACGGGTGCAACCGAAAATAACGCTGCAACACGTATGAATGGCATAATAAATTGATTCACGTTTAGCATTATTTCGTTTAATTGAAAAAACATTTGGAATTTCTTGGCGCAAGCTTAAATAAGAAAGTTTGGAATATTTGTTATTAAGTTAGTGACATAATTAACCAGTGTTTTTAGCATCCAAGGACCTGCGAACAATAGTGCAAGAAAAAGCACGATTAACTTCGGGATAAAACTCAATGTCATTTCGTTAATTTGTGTTGCAGCTTGTATCATTCCAATAAATACGCCGATTACTAATACTGAAATCAGTAGTGGCGCTGAGATGATTACTGTTATCCATAAAGCATTATTTAATAATGTCAGTGTAGCTTCAGACGTCATACAATATCCCTTTATACAATATAAAAACTCGACGCTAACATTCCTAATACAAGCGACCAACCATCAACCAGCACAAATAACATCAGTTTAAATGGTAATGAGATAATCAAAGGTGACAACATCATCATGCCCATCGACATTAATACACTTGCAACGACTAAATCGATTATCAGAAAAGGAATAAACAAAATGAACCCAATCTGAAAAGCCGTCTTTAACTCACTTGTAATAAAAGCTGGCAATAAAATCGACATAGAGATATCCTCAGGTTTTTCAATTTCTGCTCCACCTGAAAGCTCTACAAAAAGTGCAACATCATTCTCTCGAGTCTGTGCGATCATGAATTTCTTAATTGGATCAATCGCATTATTTACTGCAGTCTGTGCATCAATATCTTCAGAGATATATGGCTGGAGTGAGTTTGTATAAACTTCAGTTAAAACTGGAGTCATAACAAAAAATGTTATAAATAATGCAAGCCCTAGTAATATTTGATTAGAAGGAGTTTGAGCTGTTCCTAATGCCTGTCTCAATATTGCTAAAACGATGATGATGCGCGTAAATGAGGTCATAGTAAGCAACAATCCTGGCAACAACGTGATAACCGTCATCAAAACCAGTACTTGTAAACTCAATGAATAGGACTTACCTCCACTATCAGTAGACTCTATAGTTAATGCAGGTAATCCAGATTCTGCAAATGCATCTGGTGCAATCATAAAAATAAAAGCTATCAGGATAAACTTAAGCATTGCGATGTTTTCCTACAATGTTCATTAATATATTTGCAAAGTCATTTGTTTTTATATTTTTTTCAGACGTGATCTTGTGAATATAGTCTTTATCCAGAACATGAAGCTTCCTTATACCGGAACTAGACACACCTAATAACAAATACTCTTTTCCTATTTTGGCTATTAGTAATTTATCCTTAGAATTAATAGCATAGTTATAGACTATATCGATAAGTCCTGAATTATTTGTGTTACTAAAATTTGATTTCTTGACTAAAAATAAGCCAGCAACGATCAGTATTATTAAAAATATTCCTGCATAGATTACTTGCTGGTAATCAATTACAGGCCTCCCAAAATTCTCAGCAAATTGCTCACTGGAAAGCTCCTGTGAAAAGGCACTAGTCGTTATGAGGAGTAATAAAATTAGGTGAAAACCTAAAATTACTGTCTTTTTGTAAGTGGTCATTAATTTGGCTTATTTTTAAGTTTTTCAACACGCTTTTCTGGACTTACGATGCTTGTTACACGCGCACCAAATTTATTATCCACAACGACCACTTCAGCTTTAGCAACAAGTTTTCCATTCACTAGAACATCAACTGGTTCATCAACTAATCGATTTAACTCAATAACTGAACCCTGACTCAATTCAATCAAGCTTTCTAAATCTACTGTTGCACGTCCAAGTTCGAGTGAAACATCTACAGGAATGTTTAAGACAACATCTAAATTATTTATTCCTGGTAACACATTTCCAGACGTATCATTGGCCTGCCCTGCTTGTGAAGCATCGGTTTGTTGGTTTATTTGCTCATCACTCATATTTTTACCTTAATAATATTTAGCTCTTATTGTTTTTAATCCATGAATTAATACTCACTGCAACAGAATCGTTTACAGATCCTATCTTTCCAGTGAAAATTGGTGTTGTACTTGAATATACGGTAACTGAATCTGGCATCGAAAATGGAATTACATCACCTGTTTTAAGATTAATAATTTCATCGACGGATAGGTTAAATTCTGTGAGAACTGTGTTTAGTTCTATAGGTGCTGCTTTGACGCTATTAAAAAGTTGTCGTTTCCATTGCATATCTGCTTCACTATCTTGCACAGGAACCATGCTTCTTAGACTATGTTTAATGGGCTCTAGTGATTTGTATGGGTATGCAATTCTTATATAACTTGCCTCTTCATCTAAGGAAACTTTGAACTGAGATATGACGACAAGATCAGATTCGTCGATCAAATTGATTAGTTTAGGCTGTAGTTCCCTTTGTACAAATTGAAATTCCAATGGTTCTGTTTTTGCCCATGCATTTTTGTTTGCCTGAAGAAACATTTCTAAAATTTTATTGCTTAAACTTATTTCTGTTCCTGTAAATGTTTGTTTTTCATCTATTTCGCCTAACTTCCCTTCACCTCCGAAATATGAGTCCATAACAATTTCAATTAATGCACCATCTAGGCAAACTAATGCCTGTGCATCAATTTTGCTGATATTTATAATGTTTGTATCTGTAAGTGTTGGTAACGAATGAATAAAATCACCATAGCGATTAATTTCAATATCATTTGCAGTCACTTCAACTTCTCTTTGTAACAGATCGGTCAAACCCTCATTTAATGATTCAATAATTTTTTCATTGATTATTGCTAAAGCTGGAAGGCTAGACTTATTTATATGAGCTGGTGAGTAAAAGTCATAGGTCATTACACCAGCTTCATCAGTTAATTCTTCTACATCACCTGATAAGGCCTCGCGTTCTTCTGGACTCAGTACTTCATCATCATTTTTTTCTGAATCACTCCAGGGACGATCTTTTGAACGTCGTTCCTCTCCATCCCATTCACCATCATTACTCTCTTCATTCTTTTTTTGCGTTTCATCAGAATTATTAACCTTAGGATCTTGCTCACCTTCTGGTTTTTGATTTACTTGTTCTTCTGCTGTACTCATGATGGTTTTTTTTAAATATTGATTTTTATTGCATTACGAGCTTAGTAAAATAAATGTCTTCTACTAAATTCTCTCCATAAATTTCTTGCATTACTGATTGAGCGGTCATTAACGCATCCTTTCGTAATTTCTCTTTAGATTCCATCGTCGACAGCTCATCACTATCTCTTCCAGACATGAGCATGAGTAAGTTATTACGCACAACTGGCATATGCATTTTGAATTGGTCTCTTGCATCCATGTCATAAAATTTTGCGACCATATAGACCTGCATAAATTTTTTCGTTGAGTCATCATTGAAATTCACAGTGAATGCCGGGTGCAAATCTTCATAAATGGCTTCTCTAACTTCTGGTGTCATTTCTTCTTCTGCCATTGCTTCTTCACCTTCAGGTGTATCCGCTGACTTCAAAAAGAACATTGCTCCACCAATACCCACAGCTATTAATACAATTCCTGCGACTGCAAAAATAATAATTTTTTTCATTTGTAAACCTTCATATCAGAAACGTTTATTCACATTTGATTATTTGCAACCAACATGCCAACTTTTATGATCTCTTAAGACCATAATTTTCAGGCACTTATATGAAGTGAACTTAAAAATGCCAATAAATTGACTAAAAGAATTGGAGACTATTTTGACTAGCGTCAAAGATTTGTACTTATTTGATTACATGCTTTGTTGACTGCTCAAGCATAAGCATCAAGCAAATATAGCGATGAAGTGATTTCAGATGCATTATGCAACGCAGCAATATCATCTTCCTGCGCCGCGAAACTAGAATGTTCATTAATATTAGCTTTCGCTTTATCACTCAAGTCGGAAAACTGGGAACTTTGATCCGTTTGACTTGAGAAATGTGTTTCAACATTCACTTCTTCTAAATTTATACCGCTTTCATGAAAATGGTTACGCAAATTTGTAACACTTGTCTCGATAAGCTCTTTTGTAATATTACTACTTGCTAAAAAGTTAATTTTTAAGTTTGAGTCTTCAAGGCTAAGCGCAATATTCACTTGCCCTAAAGATTCTGGATAAACATTAATTTTTGCATTCTGTGTACTATTATTGATTAACCATTTGATATTTTGAGTGATAGATTGATCCACACTTTTTTGCACCTGATCTAAACCAACTCCTTGTTTAATCAGCAAAGGTATAGGTGACTCAATGCTTTTGCTATTCAAGCCAATAGTATTCAGCTGATTATAAGTATCAACACCAGTGTTAATATTTATATTTTGTGTTACTGGATCAGATTTTATGGCGCTGATATTTTGTTGAAATACTTCAGTACTAATAGCTGAATGTTTTGAAATTGTTCTATTTATATTATTTTCAGAAAAAATTGTTGCCATAAGATCATTAAGCTTATCCGCTTTATTTTCTCTTGCATCAAGTTTTAGATCTTTCGCATATATTGCAGGTTCATCATGTTCTGCTTGAATACTCTCGGCAATGTTATTTAATTTTTCAATATCCTTAGGCAGACTATCAGCTACTATATTTTGTTGATAATTAAGCAGATTGGCTATTGAATTGTTACTATCAGCTTGTGCAGGTTTTAGAGAGATATTATTTGTCTGTACAGGTGGGTTTGAAGGATTCACTTGGCCATCAAATAATTTAGCTATTAGTTCGTTTGCATTTTGTGATGTTTGGGGAATTATATTCTGGATTGATTGAATAATATCTGTCAGGTCTGTTTGATTTAGAACAGCCTGCAGTTGGCTTTCTGTCACAGGCAGTTGATCAAGCTGTAGTTGAAGATCAACTAAATTTAAGCCATCACCAGTGCTAATGGCTTCCTCAAGTGATTCCCCAAGTGATTCCGCAATGATATTTACGTCAATATCACTAAATTGAAGCTCGTTAGCTAATGATTTTAATTTTAACCTATATTCATTTAATACATTCGGCAATGTTATCTGCGGCAAACTATTGCCATCATCAGGCAATACTTGTCCACTATTTGTATTAACACCCTGTTTAAGCGAGTTATTCAAAAACTCAGTAAAACTACCGTTTACCCCTTGGTTTTTACCAAAAGTTTCAGGGTGAAGGCAGTTTTCACACAAACCAGGCGTAATTTGCAAATTACTATTCAATAATATTTGTGATTCAGCCATATCTAAACAATTCCTTGTATTAGATAGTGCATTATTCGGGCCAACTTAGTTGTAATTATTGATAATTATCCTATGTATCGCATGTAATCATTTTTTTAACATCGTAAGAATTTGACTATCTAATTCTTTTTGTTCATTGCGTTCTCGGATTTCTAATTCCTGCTTATGATAGCGTTTAACAAGCGCTCCCAAGGCACTATTTTGAGCGCGATCTTTCTGCAACAATGAAATCTTCTGGTTAACTTTATAATCTAGCTCTTGTACCACTTTTTCTTGGATATCAATCGCTTCTTCTAATTTGCTCATCAGTTTATGATGAATTTGTATATCAGAAATAGTTTGGCTAGATTTATTTTTTTGGATTGATTCATAATTTGCCTGATAATTTAATAAGCCTTGTAATTTTTGATCGTTTTCAATTTTATGATGCATCAGCTCAACTAAAGATGAGAATTGCTTATTCAATTTGAAGTCTAGAATCTCTAGTGCGGCATTAAGTTTTTGTGAGCGTGTCATTAGGATATGTTATTAGTTTTCTTGTGTATCAGGTTGCAAAGCGAGTGCCATCTCTTGTACTGAAGACTGATAGTCATAAGGTTGCTGCATGTCCTGTTTGAGGAACTTCATTAATTTTGGATAATATTCAATTGCTTGATCAATGCCTGCATCTGTACCTTGTTGATAGACGCCCAAATTAATCATATCCTCATGTTTTTTATAGCGTCCATGAAATTCTCTAAACTGTTGGGCCAAATTAATTTGATCTTCAGTACATACAGTATGAAATAATCGACTCACTGAAGTTTCTACATCAATAGCAGGAAAATGTCCTGTTTCCGCAAGCGCTCTAGATAAAGTTATGTGTCCGTCTAAAATTGCGCGAGACGCATCAGCAATAGGATCATTTTGGTCATCTCCTTCCACTAACACTGTATAAAATGCTGTGACTGAACCGCCTAAAGTACTTGAGTTACCTGCACGTTCCACTAATGAGGGTATTTTTGTAAATACTGAAGGCGGATAACCTTTTGTTGCAGGAGGTTCGCCAATGGCAAGCGCAATTTCTCTATATGACTGCGCCACACGAGTGAGTGAATCCATTAACAATAAAACTTGCTTACCTTGATCGCGGAAATATTCAGCAATAGTTGTAGAATACTTTGCTGCATGGACTCTTTGTAAAGGTGAGCAATCAGCCGGGGCTGCAACCACTACAGTCTTTGTTAAGCCTTGTTCACCCAAAATTTGGTCAATGAATTCTTTTACCTCTCGACCGCGCTCACCAATCAATCCTACAACAATGACATCTGCAGCAGTGAATTTTGTCATCATGCCTAACAAGACACTTTTACCTACTCCACTGCCGGCAAATAAACCCATACGTTGACCAGTACCTATACTTAATAGAGCATTTATGGCTTTAACACCTACATCAAGGGGTTTTTCAATAGGCATGCGTTCAAACGGATTAATATTTTTTCCTTCCAAGTCACGAAATTCTTTCGCTTGTACTGGGCCTTTCTTATCTAATGGCTGCCCTGCTCCATCAATTACACGGCCTAATAATTCCCAGCCTACGGGTAATTTATGATTGTCCTTTGTCGGAATAACACGTGCGCCCGGAACAGCTCCCTGCATATTTTCAATGGGCATTAAATAACTTTTAGTCCCGGAAAATCCAACAACTTCGGCTTCCATTTTTTGTCCATTTGGAGAAACAATTAAACATCGACCACCGATATTTACCTGACAACCTTGAGCTTCTATAGTCAAACCAACTAAACGCGTCAACCTTCCTTCAACTGTATAAGCAAAAGGCGACAAAGATTGACCTGATTGATTGATTGCATCAATCCAATATTGTTTACGTTGAGAAAAATATGGCAACGAATGATGTAATTCAGTCATCAGTGCTATCTGTTGTTCGTTGACTGCCTAATAATTTCGCTGCAACTTGGGCTATTTGTGAATCGATCGTGGCATCAATAATTGAATCATCAGTTGCCAATTTACAGCCTCCTCGTTGGATAGAAGGGTCTTCGATCAAAGAATAACTATGCTCAATATTGTCTTGATTAAATACTTTTTGTACAACACTTATATCATTAGGATTTAAGTGAATAATTAAACGACCTTTTTCCAAAGGCAATAATTTAATCGCTTCGCGTACTACAGAAACAACTTGCTCAGAATTGATTTGTAGCTCTCTTCTAATAATTTGTTTGGATATAGAAATGGCAAGCTGCGTTAAAGACTGGATGACATCTTCATCAATAACTTTTAAAGCATGATCAAAACTTGAAAAAATAGCATCAAAAGTTTGCTGGTATTCATTTATGGTTTGTTGTGCCTGTTTAAGTCCATCTTCATAACCATTTTTTAATTTCTCATCATAAGAATTTTGCGAACTTGAAACTGATAAATCACGATCCAGATAAGGTCCTTCCTTATTTATCGAAAATGTGCTTAATGAAGCTGGCTGCCATGATTCTTGATTACCCATAATGTGCTCAGACTCTAAAGAAAATCATCGCCTTTCCCACCAAGCATCACTGTTCCTTCTTCAGCGAGCCTTAGAGCAACTTCTAATATTTCCTTCTGAGCATCTTCCACTTCGGCTAAACGCACAGGGCCTGCTGTTTCAAGATCATCTTTGAGCAACTCAGCTGCGCGCTTGGACATATTCTTAAATATTTTATTAGCAATTTCCGCGCTAGCACCTTTAAGTGCAACCACCAATTTATCCTGAGGCGCTTCTCTTAATATAGTTTGCATGCCTCGGTCATCTACAGTAAGTAAATTATCAAATACAAACATTTTTCCTTTAATTTCTTCACATAACTCTTTATCAATTCCGTTTAATGTTTCAACAATATTATTTTCAGTATCTTTATCGACATTATTTAAAATATCAGCCGCGGCTTTGATACCTCCGAGATTTTTAATTTTGCTATCTGTTTCCTGAGAAAATCTATTTTCAATAAGAAGTTCGAGCTCTTTCAAAGCAGAAGAATTGACATCCCCTAGTCTCGCAATCCTCATGATTACATTTGCTTTTTTTTCTTCATCTAGTAGCTCTAAAATATTCCCTGCTTGTTCATCTTTTAAATGGACTAATAATATTGCTATTAATTGTGGATGCTCATCTTTTATTGCATCGGCTATAACGGAAGGATCTATCCACTTAAGTGATTCGATTCCACTTGCATTCGGACCCAGTTCTATTCTTGACATTATGCTATTAGCCTTTTGTGGCCCTATTGCCTGGAATAAAATTTTCTTAAGGTAATCTTGCGCACCTATATCAAGAGGTGTGTGTTTTTTATTGACTTCACTAAAGTTATTTAAAACATCATAGATATTATGTTGAGTTACATCTTTTAACGCATTAATGGCAGAGCCAATTAATTCAAGTTCTTCCGGATCCATGAATTTAAGTACTTTAGCGGCTTCTGTCTCGCCCAATACCATCATGAGAATGGCGGCACGTTGTGCACCATCTAATGGACTTGCTTGTGCTGTTTCTTCAGTCGCCACTTGGTGCTACCCAACTTTTAACTATCTTGGCTACTTGTTTAGGATCTTGCGACACTAATTCTTTTGCCATTGCAAGCTGTTGAACATAATTTGGATAGCCACCAGCAACACTGGCAGGTAACGCTGCTTGCCCTGAAGATCCTTCCAATAGTGGTTGTGATGCAGAATTTGCACTTGCAGGCCCAGATTTGTGTTTACCCATCAGTGTTCTCATTGCGGGTCGTACGAACATAAACAAGATGATCAAAACAGAAATCCCTGCAAACACTTGCTTGATAATGGCTAACAACCATGGTTGTTTCCAAATAGGTGTTGCTGCTGGCTCTTCTAAAACTTCTTCAGGGAGAAAACTACTGTTATATACAGTAATACTATCACCACGTTCTTCATTAAATCCTATTGCCCCACCCACAATTCCTCGAATTAAATCAAAGTCTTCCTCAGCAAGTGGAGTTTTCACTGTTTCACCTGCTTCATTAACAACTTCTTTATCATCAACAACAATCGCTACAGAAATTCGATTAATTAAGCTTTTCGCTTCCTGTGTGTAACGCATAGTTTTGTCTAATTCGTAGTTCCTGGTGGTATTCTGCGAAGTTGATACTGGTGTTGAATTGGTAGAAACACCTTCTTCACCTTCTTGTGTATCATTTTGCTGAACCGTACCAGCAGAGGGGGGTTGATTTGTCAATGCACCTGGGATGCCTATTGCTGCAATTGAACTTCCTTGATTACGTTGATCAGAAATTTGTTCACTTCGCACCTGACTCTCGCCGGGGTCATATAATTCTTCTGCACTCTCACTTTTAGTAAATTCAATATCCGCATTCACTTGTGCTTTAATTTTATTGCGTCCATAGATAGGTGAAAGCAACTCTTCTATGCGGTTGGCATAAGTTTGTTCTACAGATTTTTTATAAGCTAATTGTTTATTTGATTGTGCAATTACATCATTGTCATTCGTAGAACTAAGTAATTGCCCCCATTGATCTACAATCGTTACACTTGATGCCTCTAAATATGGAACACTTGATGCAACTAGATGAGTAATAGATGCAACTTGTCCAGATTCTAATACTCTTCCCGGCATCAACTTAACCATAACGGATGCAGAAGTAAGTCCTCTATTTCTCACGAAAACAGATTGTTTTGGAGTTGCAATATGCACCCGAGCATTTTCAATATTTCTCATACCCGCAATGGTACGACTGAGCTCTGTTTCTAGAGCATGCTGATATCGTGCAGTTTCCATGAATTGGCTCGTACCTAAAGCGGGCTTGTCTTTAAGCACTTCATAACCTGTACCACTTGATTGAGGTAATCCTTCAGAAGCGAGCAAAATTTTTGCTTCACCTATTTTATCATTTGCAACCAGTATCATTCCCGACGAAGAATCAATTCGGAACGGTATGTTTGATGTACGCAAAACATCTGCCACCATACTTACGTCAGATTGATTTAAATTAGAATACACAGGCGTATACTCTGGTTTTATAGACCATAACGTCACACCCACACCAAGCGCTAATACCGCCGCTAAACTTAAAATTAATCCTAAATGTGAAAATAGCGAGCGTAGAAACTCACCTAAATTAAATGTATTAGGTACTTGATTCGCCTCTAATGTAGCATCCATATAAAATTATTCTCTTTTATTTATAAAATTAAACCGGCATACGCATGACTTCTTGGTATGCATTTACTAGCTGATTGCGCACCTGTTTTACTGCCTCAAATGAAACACGCGCTTTTTGCATTTCAATCATTACTCTGGACAATTCAACGCTTGAATCACCACGCTCAAACTTATCTCTTAAATCACCCGCATGCATTTGTTGATCGTTCACTTTATCAATAGATGATTTTAGTAAAGAAGAAAATTTTTCACTTTCATCACCGTTTTGATTGATATTAATATTAGGTTCTAGCTGACTCGAAATACTTCTAATCTGCGAAAGTAGTTCATTTATTTTTATATCACTCATCGTCGTACCCTCATTAACATTTACACACTTCTATATGCCGAGGGCACAGGAACACCCTGATCTTTCATTTTTGCGATTTTATATCTAAGCGTTCTTGGACTAATTCCTAGACGCTCAGCAACAAGCTTTCTATTTCCGTGCTCTGCCACTAATGCTTGCAGAATTAATTCTTGCTCATGAGATCTTAGATCCGTATTTAAGTTTGTAACGGTTTTTTCGTTGTTTAAATCCTGTTCGTCAAGCTCTAATAAATCTGCCTCAATAACGTTATTACTACATAAAACTATTGCACGCTGTATTACATTTTCTAACTCTCTTACGTTACCGGGCCATTGACATCGAATTAAACATTCTCGCGCTTTTTCAGATAGCTCTAACGATTTACAAGGTGAATGTTTGTTCAATATCATGTAAGCCAGAGGCAAAATATCATCCACTCGGTCACGCAAAGGTGGAAGCGTGATTGGAAAAACATTTAATCGATAAAATAAATCTTCTCTAAAAGTTCCCTTCTTAACTTCATCTTTTAAATTTCTATTAGAAGTGGCAATAATTCTTACATCCAGATCAATGACTTTTTTGCCCCCCAATCTTTCAACCTGTTTTTCTTGTAATACTCTTAACAGCTTTGCTTGCAAGCCAAGATCCATTTCAGAAATCTCATCCAATAACAAAGTACCTTGCTGCGCTTCTTCAAACTTGCCTGCTTTAGACGTATGTGCACCTGTATAAGCACCCTTTTCATAACCAAACAAAACCGCTTCTAACATATTTTCAGGTATGGCAGCACAGTTAATGGCTACAAACGGGTGACTGCTACGTGGTGAATTTGCATGAATGAATCGTGCTAATACTTCTTTACCCGTACCGCTTTCTCCGCGTATGAAAACAGAGACTGCAGTATTTGCAACACGCCTAGCAATTTTTTTAGTTTCAATAGATTTTTTATCTACTGATATATAGTTACCAGTGTCTGTTTGTTTTGAAAACTTTACTTGAATATTACTTTTAATAATATTCAATAGAAGATCTACATCAAAAGGTTTTACTAAGTAATCACTTGCTCCACTTTTAATACAAGTAACGGCTTTCTCTATCGTTCCATATGCCGTCATTAAAACAACAGGTAAAGATAAGTATTTTTGTTTGATTGCTTCTAATAATTCATATCCATCAGTAATAGAATCATTCTCACTATCGGTGTTATCAAACTGTATATCACTTAACACCATATCTATTTTCTCTCTTCCAAGCAGCCCCATTGCGCTCATAGGCGTTGCTGATTCAAATGCATTAAACCCATGGTCACGTATCGTTCCAGCAATGGCATGACTAAGCTTCATATCATCTTCAACAATCAATATATTTTTTCCCTGCATGATTTACCCTTTATTATTTATTTAAATTCAATAAGCCTCTCAAATTTATGAGTTTGAGCTAGATATCGGAGAAAATTCTGTGTATTTAGGAATACGCATGTCTATACATAAACCTTGTGGCACCTCGTCTTTCGCTTCAACCGTTCCACCATGAGCCTCTATAATAGATTTAACAACCGATAAACCTAAACCAGTTCCACCTGCTTTAGTTGTAAAAAATGGTTCGAATATTTTTTCTTTAAGTTCTTCAGATATGCCTTTCCCTTTATCATGTGTGGAGAACACAATATCTTTCCCTTCGGATTTGATTTCTATTAAAACTTTTGCATCAAACTCACTTGCCTGAATTGCATTGTGAATTACATTTTTTAACGCCCCCCAAAAAGCAATGTAATTAATTGATATTTTCATTTTATCGGTAGAAATTTTTTCATCTACTTCAATTAAATAATTACCAAATTCCCGCTGTATATCTTTACGAAGTCTACTGACTAGCTGTTTTACACCAATTCGATCATTTAACTGCCATTCCCCTTTAGCAAAAGACAGCATGTCATTTACTGTTTCTTCTAGTCCATGTAAGCAATGCTTTACATTTTCAATTAATTGAAATGAAAGCTCATTCTTATTAATGCGTTTTTCTAGGCTTGATAGATAAAGAAAGGCTGCTGATAAAGGTGTGCGAACTTGATGCGCCAGTGAAGCCACCATGTTTCCGAGCGATTCAAGTCTCTCTTTTCGATTCAGGGACTCGTGATAACTATACTCAGCAGTAACATCGTTGATAATGATTACTTTTCCTTCACTGCGTTGCTGAGATTCAATTTTTAGTGATATACGGTTGCCATTTTTTAAACAAACTTCACTATTTCCGGAATATCCCGCTACCAGGTATTTTTTAGCTACTTCGCTCCAGATTTGACCCTTCAGAGATGTACCAACTAAATTATCTGCGATTTCATTGTTCTCAATAATCGTTCCATAATCATCAAGAACGATAATCCCAACTGGTAAGGTACGAAGTAAGACAGATAATCTATCCGCAAGCTTTTCTTTTTCGACTAACTGATGAAACTTTTCGTTTCTTGTTTCAATTAGTTCTTTTTGGAGGTTTTCTGCTCGTCTTTCGAGCTGATCATATGCAGAAGTTAAGTCTTCTGAAAGACGATTAAAATTATCGAAAGCACTCTCTAGTGCTAGTTTCCTATTATCAACAGCTACATCCATTTGGCATACCCTTACATAGTAATTTTTTAATACGCATAAATTTGACGCGCATTAACTACTATGCAAACAATATGCCTAATTTTGTTTTGCTATATTTAACAGGAGCTTAAGAAAAATTTAAGATTGTAAAGTCAATTTTATGACGTTGTTGCTCGTTGAAATTGATGTTTTTTCAATTTTTCGACGAGTGTAGTCCGACGTAAACCAAGCAACTTAGCAGCTTGCGCCACAACACCGTTTGCGAGATCTAAAGCTTGCTGTATGTAAAACTGTTCCACAGAGGCGATATGTGATTTCAAATCCACGCCTTCTTGAGTAAGCAACGGTAAACCAATTGTTTTATTAAAAAGACTGGATTCAGAAATATCCATTTCTGGAAACAAATCATTTCGTATTTCTTCGTTTACGAGATCATTGATTTGCGAATTATTTTTCGCGCCATATTTACTAGGAAGTCTAGTTACATCCACAATTTTATCAGGATACAGAATACTTAATCGCTCGAGTAAATTGGAAAGCTCACGCACATTACCAGGCCATGTATAGCGTGCTAATGCAGACATGGCATCTGAAGTAACTTTTACATCTGTACCTGTTTCTCGTTTAATTTTATCAGTGATCGCATACACCAAAGATGGTAAATCTTCTGCACGCCTGCGTAATGGAGGTAATTCAATTGGATATACATGTAAACGATAGTAAAGGTCCTCTCTGAATTCGCCTTTTTTAACCATCTCCTCTAAGTCGCGATGCGTCGCGGCAATTATTCGAACATTAGCACTAATAGATTTACCGCTTCCTACACGCTCATAGACTTTTTCTTGCAGCACTCGTAAAAGCTTGGCTTGCATATTGAGGTCCATATCACCGATTTCATCAAGAAAAAGCGTCCCTCCTTCAGCTAGTTCAAACCTGCCTTTTCGATCTGTTATCGCGCCCGTAAAAGCACCTTTGACGTGACCAAATAGCTCACTTTCAAGCAATTCCTGAGGTATGGCTGCGCAATTAACGGGAACAAAATATTTTGATGCGCGATTGGATATTGTATGGATACTGCGGGCTACGACTTCTTTACCCGTACCTGATTCACCTAGAATTAAAACATTAGCATTTGTATTAGCTACGCGCTCAATAAGATCACTTACTTGCTGAATCGCTTTACTATGGCCATCCAAAAGTGATTTGTTATTTTTACGGCGACCTAGATTTTCTCTAGCATCAGAATAGATGTCCTGTGTGGATTCAACCTGCATTACTCTAACCAGCCTTTTTTATAAAACATTCCAAAGCTCTAGACTAAGAGATTGTGCGCACTCCACAAGATTATTGCGCTGACAGCATCCTTTTCTGCCATTTCCCCTTTAATATCGTATGTAAGCTATTTTATTCTACCTTAAATATCTAATTTATTTTGGACTAAAGTCTATTTCGGACTAAAGATACAATACTTTTTCTAAGGATACAAAGTATTCGCATAAAAATACTTTAAAACTTTAGCAATTATAAAATTAATTTTTTTTGTAAAGTACAATTAACTTAAATTTCATAACAATTCTGTTTAAAAGACATTTGTTAAAAATTTAAACAACTTAATTTTGTAAACTATTAATATGTATTGTTATATTGCTGAATAGCTGTTTGAGAGTATTTGTTATTTTGTATTTGCGTCAAAACTTTGGCGCGCAGATCAATTAATTGATCTTTTATCACGGTATTTGTGTTGGCAAGCTCTTCGATATCGTTATTCATCGAAATAAATTGTTCTGCAGTTAAACTACGAATATATTTTCGAATATTCGCATCCCATTTCTGACTTAGCTTCATAGCTTCATCCCATGACTCATTATTAATAGTCGAGAGTAGCTCTTTCGCTAGGTTTTTTACTTGCGATAGTTGCTTTTGAGTGCTCATTTCAAGCTTAAGGCTATACAGAATAACTTGCTATATACGTGCGTCCTCAGGGATAGAATTCCAGGCTTCTTGGATCTCGCGCAGCAAATCCATTACCTCATTAGTGATTTTTTTATCATCATCTGCATTCGCCACAACAAGACGTCTTTGCATATAGTCGTATAAATCGTCTAAATTTTGTGCAATTTCACCGCCTTCTACAATATTTAGACTACTTCTTAATCCATCCAATATTGCGATAGCCTTCGAAATTCTAATTGCTTTTTCTTGCTTCTGATTTCGCTCAATATAGCCATTTGCAGCTAACAAATGATCAATAGCACCTTTGAATAGTAAGTTTACAAGACCATGTGCATCGGATCGTTCAACACTTCCTAACACTCCGCTACTTCTATACTCATCAATAGCCAGTGCTGCTGCTGTCGTGTTCATATCTAGTTTCCTTTAGTGTTATAAGTTATCAGTTATCTCTTCGATTCAATATATTATTTGTCGGCAGATTTGCGAGTTGTTGAGTTAAAAATGTACTGGTTGCATTCAATTGGCCGACCAAACCGTCAAGTGCAGCATATTGTCTGCGTAGTCTTTGTTCAGTCAGTGCAACGCGGTCTTCAATACGCTCTATATCATCGTCAATTTGAGAGCGACTTTCGCTCAAACCATCTGTACGCGCTTCAATGAGACCTCCAGTTTCCACATAGCTTGATAAAACTGTATCTAACGCTTGAGCAAAGCCATTTTCAGAATCTGTAAATAATTGCACAACACCGCTAAAGTCATCTGCAATAGCTTGATCAAATTTATCGCTATCTAAACTAAGTATTCCATCTCGATCAAACGTGATTCCAACATCAAATAAATATTGCAAGCTGCTTCCCGCAACATTAAGTCTATTTCCAATAACTTGTCTTACACGCGTTTCAATTCCAAGCAATAATGACTCGCCTTGTAAGGTAGATTCTCGTTGGGTGTTCAAACTGATGATTAAGTCGTTATAGGCTGTTACAAAAGCTTCAACAGCACTCTTACCTACTGAGCGATCTTCGCTGACAGATAATGCTGCGGTACCTATATCTTTCAAAGACAAAGTCACTCCCTCAATGACATCGGATATTTCATTTGATGAACGAGTGACATTAAAGCCATCTACAATGAATGTCGCGTCTTGCGCCACATCAACTTCTTGTAAATTCTCTGTGACTCCTGAAACGAATACTAAATTTGAAAGACCAGCAGCATCATTATCGTTACCATCACTATCCCCGGTAACTGTCACACTTAATGCATTTGCTGTTCCGCTTTCATCAGCTGT
Source organism: Gammaproteobacteria bacterium (assembly GCA_028279275.1). Taxonomy (GTDB): domain Bacteria; phylum Pseudomonadota; class Gammaproteobacteria; order UBA4575; family UBA4575; genus JABDMD01. The sequence continues at coordinate 350,642 of JANQOB010000006.1, forward strand.
TAATATTAAATGACTACCATCGTCTGCAGAAATAATAGATGCAGAGACACCTGAATTATTCAAATTGTCATTAATAGCATTTCGAATACCTTCTAAGGTATTGTTATTATCGTCAATGCTGATTGAGAATGATTCTGCACCAACTGAAATATTTAGTTGCCCGTTACCGACAATACTTCCTCCACTGGCAAATGCAGAAGAGGCAAGTTTATTTTTTTGCGCTAGCGTTAATACTTCAATATCACTGGAAATAGGAACAGAACCTTCACCTGCTTCTGCGGTGAGAACCTGATCATCACTTGATGTTACTGAGAAGGATCGAAATCCACTAGAAAGCTGTAATCCCGATATACTGGATTGAAAATTTGCTACTGAATCCTGAACAAGCCCCAAGGCACTAATCTGAATGTCGATCTCAGCTTGTCGAGACTGCAGGAACTGAATAGGTCGGCGTTCAACAGAGACTAATTGATTAACGATTGATTCGATATCAATACCTGAACCAATTCCTAACGATGTTATTGAACCTGCCATATTTGTTTAAATTTCATCAATCCTTGATGATAGTTAGGCAATTTTAATGCCAGTTTTATTTAGCCCTGTGCAGCCAGTAATAATCCAACTTTTTCACCATCAGATGCAGTTGACTCACGGATTAAATTTGCCACTGCAAGGATTTCTTTTGCCGGAATTTGGCGTATTACTTCACCGGTTTGAGTATCAAAAACGGTGATAACTGATCGGCCACTCGCCTCATCAACCGAAAAACTTAAATTCGTTTGAATTTTTTGTGCGAATTCATTTAAATCTTTAGCAGCTTCGCGCACAACTTCAATATTTTGTGCTGCCTGTTTTGCTAGCTCCTTAGCTTTTGCACGTTCTGCTTGAATGTTTTCAGAAGTAGTAGGCACTACTTGTGATGCCGAACCAGGCTGTCCGGATTGAAAATTATTTGTTGCTACAGAAGATAATTTAACTACTTGTGCAACCATGCTAAATCTCCTATCAATACCTTCGGGCTATGCATCCAGAATGAAAAGAAACATTCCAGACGCATAATCACGAAAGTTAAGCTTTCACTACTGAAGTAGTGACAATACGTTCTGAGGCAAAGAGTTTGCCTGTGCAACGATTGCAAGACCCGCCTGCTGCAGAATCTGAGCACGAGTTAAGTTCGCAGTTTCTGCCGCAAAGTCAGCATCTTGAATACGTGAACGTGCAGCGGTTAAGTTCTCAACCGTAACTTGTAGATTTGAAATAGTGGATTCAAATCGAGTTTGAACCGCACCTAGTTCAGATCGCAAAGTATTGATTTGGTCTAAAGCAAAATCAATGGTTAACAAAGCTGAAGTAGACGAGCTTTGTGTAAGCACGTCAGTACCATTTACAGTTTGATCAGCTTGAGACGCACCAAGAGCGGTTTGTCCTGTTTCAACTGCAAATGTACCCGTTGCAGTAAATGCAGTACCCACTTCACCGGCTAGAGTGATACCAGCACGGAAAGTCTCGGCTGCACCACCATTAAGGTTTGCACCGCCTACTGCTATTGCAGAACCATCAGTATTAGCAAGTTGAATTGCTGCACCACTAACTGAAGCGGTTACACCAGTCTGTGCGCTTAGCGCATTAATGGTTGCTACGTCTGTAGCAGCAGTACCTGTTAATGCAACTTGTACGCCATTAATGGTGCCTGATCCGGCAGCAACCGCAATATCACCTGTTTGAACAGTTGTATTAAGTTGTGCAGTTACACCACTTTGTGAAGTAACCTGGTTAATTGCATTCACAATTTGTGCTGTAGTATCACCTGCAGATAGACCAGATAGATCAACTGCAATACCTTGTATAACCAAGTTATCAGCAGCGATCGATGCATCAATAGCAGTCTGATCAATTGAACCACTAGTAGACACACGTGCACCCAAGATTTCACCACGTGCATCAACACCATCAACACTGATGGTTTGATTTTGGTTTGCACCTACTTGAAATACTAATGTGCTAGATGTTCCATCAAGAACATTCTGGCCGTTAAATTGTGTGCTGTTAGCAATACGATTAATTTCAGCTACTAACTGCTGTACTTCGTTGTTCAATGCCTGACGATCTGAAGATGAGTTAGTATCATTTGCAGATTGAACCGCCAATTCGCGAACACGCTGTAAAGCATTAGTTGCAGTTGATAATGCGCCTTCAGCCGTTTGTGCAAATGAAATACCGTCATTTGAATTTCGAATGGCTTGGTTAAGCCCTCGAATCTGTGCAGTAAATCTTTCGGCAATTGCTAGGCCTGCGGCGTCGTCCTTTGCGCTGTTTACTCGCAAACCTGAAGACAAACGCTGCAATGAGGTCTGTAAAGATCCCTGCGTTGTATTTAGGTTTCGCTGAGCATTCAACGAGAACAGGTTAGTATTAATAATTTGAGGCATTTTACTTACTCCTTAGTAGTAATCCATCCTTAAAAGTCTGAAATCTCAAATGAGACTTCGACACCGCAAAGAACCAAGCCTCTACGTTGTCCTGCTATGCTTATCGGCGTTAATTTAGATTACTTTAAGGCTTTATTAAAAAATATCTAAGAAATTCAAATAACTACACATGGCAGCAGGTCTGAATTCTTTAATGGTGAAATTAATAGAAAGCAGATTTACCCGATGAAGGGTCAAACTGAAAGAAAATTAAAGTAAGTTAAATAAACTTTGACCACGAACTTGCGCAAACGCACCTTGAATGGCTTGCAATGTAGTTTGTTGTAATTGCAATTGTGTAATCGCTTGAGCAAAATCTAAGTCTTCAATTTGTGAGCGCGTGGCTTGTAGCTCAATTTTTGCCCCTTCGTTTTCAATATTTGCGCTATCAATTGAATTTTGTCGTGTACCGATAAACGTTCGTGTATTCAAGACATTCTGTAATGCCTGATCGACATCGCTGATTGTGCGATCTAATGCTTGTGTTAGTTGCGCTTGGTCGGCTGGATTAGCAGGATCAATATCTAAAGCATTAATAAAGGTTTGCAAAGTTGTAAATACATCTTGTCTACGACTTGCATCCACCAAAAACTCATCGCCCGTTTGTGGGCTTCCCGATATCGCTACCTCAACACCATTAAAGTTAATAGCTTGATCCGGAACATACGTCTGGCCTGCCAAAATAGCCGTTGCGGTAGTATTGTTTACCACGTCAAAAGTTGTAGGAGAGGTGAAAATAATACTGAAATCATTTGCCTGAAAAGCAGCATTATCTACAACCGATCCAACTGTTATGACGCCATCACCTGTATTAGTGTTATTAGATGAAGTTACAAATCTCCCATTTCCATTTTTTATATTTACAAAAATGTCATAACCGGATTCTGATGCAACGATGCTGCGATTACCTGAAATTTTTAAGGTAAGTTGATTTTGATCCCCGTTATAGGCTACGCCTGTCGCAGTTTGTGTAAAAGGTTCTGTACGATTTTTAGAGCCGGCAAATAAATAATTACCATTACCATCGCGAGCGTTCGCATAATCAAGTAATTCTTGTAGTCGCTCCTCTACTTCGGCTTTAATTATTGCGCGTGTGTCAGCAGTCTGACTTCCACTATTTGCTTGTAACGCCAGTTCGCGCACTCTTTGAAGCGTATTGTTCACACTCGACAATGTTGCATCTTCCAAACCTAAGCGCTGATCAGCAAAAATACTATTGCGTTGAAATTGATCAATACTTCCAATTGCTTGATTTAAATCGATGATACGTGCCGTTTCGGCAGGACCATCAGATGGTTTATTAATACGTTTACCAGTACCAATCTGATTCTGAATTTGAGATATTTCAAACTGTTTTTGCGCGATATCTACCGCTGTTTTCTGAAACAAATAGGCTGTAGTTATTCTAGTCATAATGTTTTTACTATCTGATTGCTGCTAAGAACGTGTCGAACAATCTATTTGAGGTGGAAATCACTTGTGCTGCGGCTTGATAGGCTTGCTGATATCTCAGCAAATCAACTGCTTCTTCATCAAGATTTACACCTGATACATTATCACGCGCTTGTACCGCATCTTCGTATAAAGCTTGTTGAGTTTGGCTGCTGATACTGGTTTGACGACTCACCGTTCCAATTTGACTCACTAATGAACCATAACCTTCTTGTAATGTTGCCGTTCCACCAACAGTCTGAGAAGTTTGCAATCCAAGCAACGCCACTACATTAGCGTTATCTCCTACACCTCCAGAATTACGTTCAATAGTGAACACATCTCCGGCTTCCGGTTGATTTTGGATTTGAACTCGAAGGCCATTAAAATCAATATTTGCATTATTAGTGTAGGTAACTCCAGCAGCAATTACGGTAGCATCCGTAACATTAAAAATATCGAAAGTGGTTGGAGGTGTATTAAATCGAATTTCTACAGTGTCAAATAAATCAGGATTATTGATATCCAAGATTTGTGGGTTTCCAACTACCGCATCACCTAAATTTGCCGTACTTTCAAGGCTACGCACGGGTGAAGCCGCTGCAATTTGACTGGTATTGTTGAGCAACACACTAATACCCGATGCGCCGTTAATTGTTGGCTGTACCAAGAAGCGATCGCCCACGGCAGCCGCACCTACAATATCAACTTGAATACCATCAATATTTAATGGTCCCGCGGCACCACTTACATTTATACCATCACTTAATCTAGTTAGTGTGTAATTCGCACCATCATAACTCAATTCATAATCTGAACTGCTTAACTGAGTAACATCAGTAATACTTGTCGTTACAGTTGCAGCTCCAGTGTTATTTTGGTTTGCTGTAGTTTCGGGACCAGCGATAGAAAAAAACTGTCCGCCTAATGCACCATTAGTATCTAATCCTGACTGATGTTGAGTATTAAATTGATCCGCTAAGACTAATGCTAATCGTCCGGTTTGATTTCGAATTTCACTTAATTGTTCAGATCTAAAGTCTAACAATCCGCTTACACTACCACCTGTAATCTTATCCGTTATATCAAATGAACTTGAACCAACTTGAATTCCTACTCTTAATTCGCCCGGATTTGCCGGATCATTTGTAGTCAGGAGCTGTCTTGATACGCTTCCGATTACAATAGATTCTCCACCGCCGATGAAAACATTAACCGAACCATCACTTAGTTCTACAGTATTCACAGCAACACGCTCAGATAAACGACCTAGCAACACATTCCTTTGATCTACCAAATCATTTGGTAAACTCTCACCCGACGATGAAGCCGCTTTAGCCTCAACAATTGATCTATTTAAATCAGCGATTCCACTCGTAATGCTATTGATATCATTTATATCACCTCTTAATCGCGTATTGATTTCTTGATTAATACTGCTGTAGCTATCATCCAAATCTCTGAAACGTGCCACCAAGGTTTCCGAATTACTTAGCACTACTTGTCGAGCAGGTATAGATGCAGGATTGTTACTGAGATCTTGCAAACTATTAAAAAAGTTCTGTAATGCGGTATCTAAACCACTTTGAGATCCTGAAACCAAGTTTTCTACACGTTGTATAAGACTTAAATAGGAATCTAATCGAGCCACATCGCCAGCACTTGACTGTACACGCGCATTAAGAAACTGATCTTCAATGCGTTGCACATTCGAAACTCTGGAACCACTACCAAAAAATCCATCACCAAATGCTTGTGAAGGTCGTGTGACAATATCTACACGTTGACGCGTATACCCCTCAGTACCTGCATTGGCTACATTATTCGCTGTAGTTGCAATCGCACGTTGAAATACCTGCAATCCTGTTATTGCTATTCTTGATGGATCTGTCACGTTACCATCCCTTAGCCTTAATGAGTGTTCTTAGTTTCAACATTCGAAACCAGTTTTTCTGTTGTTTCTGTTTCATGCAATGAATAAATAGCATTCTTCAAAATGCTTCCATTCAATATAGAATGGACTTTTTTTGCATAGTTTGGGTCTGTTGCATAACCTGCTTTTTGTAATTCCGCTACAAAAGCATTGCTATCATTTCCCTGCTTAATAGCATCCTGATAGCGTGGATTTGTTAACAAGAATTCAACAAAATCATTAAATGAATCCGCAGGTGATTGATAAGCTCTAAAATTATCTTTAATCATAATCATTTTTTCGCCATCAAATTCTTGGGTCATATTCGTTACTGTCTGACCTTGCCAATTATTTGCTTTAATCCCAAAATAATTAAAGGAATCTTGGCCAGAATTTGCTTTAGGCACATGCACACCCCAGCCTGTTTCTAAAGCCGCTATAGCTACTAATACATCGGCAGATGTCTTCAATTTTGAAGCAGCTTGTTTTGCATACGGATAAACTTGTTGAACAAACTGTTCTGGTGTAGAAAAATCGGATTGACGTAAAATTTTAGTATTTTCTGATATTTTTTTAGTAACTAGTTGTTTTAAATTGGTTTTAACAGGGTCAATACCATCTGGTGCAGACGTTGCGACGGAAGCCACTACTGTCGCATCGGAAGATTCATTGGTTCTACCAATAGCTGCAAAAGAACTACGTTTGAAAAGCGCATCGCTGCCCAAACTATTAGTTGGCAGGGGCGTTTCATTATTATCAGCAAATTGTCTTCGTAGTAATTTTGCTACCGCAAAAGTCTCTTTAGAAGCTAAATTTCCAGCAAGTTGCTGATCATGCCAATCACGGTAAAAGTTAGATTTATCACTATCGAACAAGCCTGTTGATAGTGATGCGCTACGCATACTTTTCAGCATGGATTGAATAAAAAAAGCTTCAAACTTTTGTACTGCCTCTACTAAAGATGAAGAATTTGTCAACCCTGTCAAAGTATTCAATTGACTTGGTTGCAGTAAACCACTGAACGCTTTAGCCACATTTACGTGCGATTCCATTGCACCGATCTTTTAGTTAGATAATGACAAGCTCAGCACGTAAAGCCCCCGCTTGCTTTAGTGCTTCTAATATTGCAACCAAATCTCCCGGAGCTGCACCGACTTGATTAACCGCGTTAACTATTTCATTAAGCGTAATACCAGGTGAAAATACAAACATTCGGTTTGATTGCTGTTCAACTTCAATATTTGTTCGATCCACAACAACTGTTTCACCTAATGAAAGCTCATTAGGCTGACTGACTATTGGGTCTGAAGTAATCGTAACTGCAAGACTGCCATGCGTTACCGCAGCAGGTGTAACGCTAACGTTGGAACCTATTACTACTGTACCTGTTCTAGAATTGACAATAACTTTTGCAGGTGCCTCACCTGGAGTTAATTCAATATTCTCAATATCTGCTACAAATGCAACTTTTGATACTTGATCAAGAGGTGCATTAACTTTTACTGTTACAGCATCAATTGCTTGCGCAAGATTTTGCTTAAAATGTTTGTTAATTTGGTTTTGTACACGTCGCGCAGTGGTAAAATCTGCAGCATGTAAATTCAAGTATAGCTCATCACTCGAAACAAATGGGGATGGTACGGTTCGTTCTACTGTTGCGCCGTTTGGTATTCGACCGGCACTTGGAATATTGATACTGATACTTGAACCATCGCTTCCTTGCACACCTAAGCCCCCTACTACAAGATTACCCTGTGCAATGGCATACACTTGGCCATCAATACCACGTAAAGGAGTAATTAATAAACTTCCACCACGTAAACTCTTAGCATTACCTAATGAGGAAACCGTGATATCTATAGTTTGTCCGGGCTTAGCAAAAGGTGATAATTCAGCGTGAACCGTAACAGCAGCCACATTTTTTAGCTGTGGATTAATATCAGGCGGAATAGTTACGCCATATTGTTTTAAAAAACTTTTTAAACTTTGAATTGTAAACGGAGTTTGTGAAGTTTGGTCACCCGTGCCATCTAACCCAACTACCAATCCATAACCCAATAATTGATTACTTCGTACGCCCGCAAAAGATGAAATATCTTTAATTCTCTCAGCATTTACATTGCCAGAAATTATTAGCAACGCCATTGTTATATATAAAACTATTATTTTATTAATTTTCATAATGATTAATAAGGCCATATTGCGCTGTAGAAAAATCTAGTTAGCCAACCTGCTTTACTACTATCACTCACTATGCCTTTTCCTTTATAAGTAATTTGTGCATTAGCCACTTGGTTAGAAAGTACAGTGTTATCGGTCGTCACATCTGTAGGCCGAACGATTCCAGACACTCTTACTATTTCACTGCCTTCATTAAGCTCAATTAATTTTTCCCCCATGACTAATAAATTACCATTTGGGTAAACTTTATGAACCATTACAGTGATATTGCCTTCAATACTATTCTCCTGAGTAGTTTCACCTTCGCCTTCAAACTCTCGAGTTGAATCAATATCATTTACAATTTCATTTAAACGATTATCTTTGCCAAATAATGTAGGGTTTGGTAGATCAATCGAAGAATCTTTATCTGCTTCAGTGCTTGCAGATTTCGAAGCATTAATACTTTCTTCTAAGACAATTGTGATCAAATCACCTACTCTTCTTGCTTTTACATCCTCAAACAAAAATAAGTTATAAGAGGGATCATAAATAGCACCATCTACTGTCTCTTTTGCCTCAGGTATTACTGCCTCACTAGGCGCATAATCGGGGTCTTTAAGACTACCAACTGTGGAACATGCAGTAGCAAACAAGCAAAAAATAAGAATCGTAAAATTACATTTCATAATTTAATTAAAGCGTGTTATTTGCAAATTCAATCATGCTGCTGATCGTTTCAATTGCGCGTGAATTTACCTCGTACACACGTTGTGTTTCGATCATATTAATCAAATCTTCAACAATATTTACATTTGAAGTTTCTAAAGAACCTTGTTCCAAAGTCCCTACGCCATTTTGACCAGGTGTACTTACTTGTGGTGTTCCTGATGCAGCCGTTTCAAATAACAAGTTGCCACCACGCGCTTGCAATCCTGTTGGATTTACAAAATCGGCTAATTGTATGTTGCCAACTTGTGTGGGCGTCGCACTTCCACTTGTTTGAGCAGATACGGTTCCATCTGCACCAACAGTGATGTTAATAACATTTGGTGGAATCGTTATGGATGGCTGTAATACATACCCGCTCGAGTTAACAATTTGACCAGTTGAATCTAGAGTAAATGTGCCATCGCGCGTGTAACCTATCGTTCCATCAGGTTGCAAAATTTGAAAAAACCCATTGCCTTGAATAGCAAGGTCTAAGGCACCTTCTGTTCTTGTGAGATTACCTTGCGTGAATAATTTTTCAGTCGCTACTAGACGAACACCTGTTCCAACTTGTAAACCAGTTGGAAATTGAGTGTCTTGCGAGGATTGCGCACCCGGTTGACGTACTGTTTGATAGATCAAATCTTCAAATACAGCGCGATCACGTTTAAAACCTGTAGTGTTTGCGTTCGCCAGGTTGTTTGCGATAACAGCAATACGTGTTTGTTGTGTATCAAGACCTGTTTTTGCATTCCAAAGTGCTGTAGACATATTAATTCCTTACTACTATTTTTTCTTAATTAATTCTTAATAATTGTGAAGTTGCAGTGTCATTTTCTTCGATTGAACGCATTATCTTAATGTGCATTTCGAAGTTACGCGTTAATTCAATCATGTCTAGTAATTCTGCAACCGTATTGACGTTACTAGATTCCAACATTCCAGAAGTAACAGTAACCGATGCATCCGCCTCAATAGATGCATCGGGAACCGCCCTTAACAAACCATCTTCACCTTTGTAGAGATCTTCTGGTTTTGCATTAACTAATTTAATGCGGTCAATAGTTGCAAGTGTTGTCGCTTCTTGACCTACTGGTAATATCGAAATGGTTCCATCTGCCGCAATTTCAAGCTTTTGGAATGGTGGCAAAGCGATGGGGCCATCATTTCCTAACACTGGGTGACCTGCACCTGTTTCTAACAAACCTGCTGAAGTGGTACGCAAATCTCCCGCACGTGTATAGGCTGTGTTTCCATCAGGTGCTTGAATTTCTATAAAACCATTTCCGCTTACAGCAATATCAAGCTCTCTTCCGGTTTGTTGTAGAGCACCACTCGAAAAATCAACCCCAGTGTGTTCATCTTGACTATAAACACGACTTTCATATCCAGGGCCTTGCACAGGCAGACTATTAATTGCATTAAAATCAGCACGAAATCCAGTAGTGCTCGCATTGGCTAGATTATTTGTATTCGTGGCTTGATGCAGCTGTACTTGCTTCGCACCATTCATTGCCACATACAACGCTCGATCCATTTTGATATTTCCTTAAATTTTATTAACGAATATTAATAATGGTTTGTGTAATAGTATCTGCTGTACCAATTACCTGCGCATTCGCCTGAAAATTTCGTTGAGTTTGAATTAGATTGATCAACTCACCAGTAACATCCACATTTGACTCTTCTAATGAACCGGATTGAATCAATCCCAAATCTGCAGAGCCAGGTGCACCAATTAACGGTTGACCTGATGCAAATGACTCTGACCACGATGAATTACCTGTTGGTCTTAAACCTTGTGCATTGGCAAAATTTGCTAGTGCTACTTGCCCAAGCACCAGAGATTGACCATTGGTATAACGTGCAAACAGGGTTCCAGACGGATCAAAATCGAGCGAACTTAGTCGACCTGTTGCAAAACCGTTTTGATCAATCGCACTAATACCAAACCCGCCACCAAACTGAGTAATGTCTGAATAATCCACCGTAAATGTCGTCGGCGCCCCAACTCCACCAGGAACAAACGCTGCAGAAGTAGTAGTGGTCTGGCCGACCGTACCATTAATTGCAGTCAACGCACCGAAGGCATCAAAAGTTAAAACATCTGGCCCAGAAACCTGGACGTTATCGACGAACTGAAATACTTGCCAATCCGTCGCAGAATCTTTTCTGAAGTAGTTAGTGGTAACATGCTCACCACCTAATGAATCAAATACTGTATAGGAAGTTGCATGATTATAGGTAGCGGGATCAGGTCCAGTTGGACCAACTAAAAACGCTGGTAAAATTGTCTCTGAAGCATCGATATTTGCATCAATATCAATGGTACTTGTTACATTGGGTGCGATATTGCCTCGGCTGATGGCAAGAGGGCCTTGCGCACCTGTTAAATTACCTGCTGAATCTGCTTGGAATCCAACTAGCTGACTACCTGATGAATTAACGATATTTCCAACGTTATCAACTTGAAAAGCTCCTGCACGCGTGAAAGTTTGTGAACCACCATCACTCAGTACAAAAAATCCTTGCCCTGTGATAGCTAAATCAAGTGAATTATCTGTAAAGGTTATATCACCATCGGTAAATTGTTGTGTAATGGCTGCTACTTCAACACCCTGACCTATCGCATTACTTGAAGTTCCGAATTGAGAGGTTGCATATAAATCTGCAAACTCGGTTCTAGAACGTTTGAAACCACTCGTTTCGCTATTGGCAATATTATTTGAGATTACCTGCAAATCGTTTTGCGCTGCATTTAATCCTGTGAGTGCAATATCAAATGGCATAACTATTCTCCCTATATAAAATAAATAATGTTTAAATTTTTATTGAATCTTTAAAATTTCAGAAACTTTCAATTCTCCGCCGTTTTCTATATTCAAACGAACAGAATTCGAATTTTCCCCGAATGAAATACTTTCAATCTGCTTGTATGCATATGTATCTAATGCGACGCCATCCTCACCTTGCGACCCAACAACAGATAAAAAATATTGTCCTTGTGCAACTTGGTTTCCACTTGAGTCAGTTCCATCCCAAGTAAACTCTTTCAAATCGTCATTAACCACTCCCAACGATATGGTTTGTACTAGATTGCCTGCAGCATCAAAAATACTAACTGTAGCGTTATTTACTGGGGCATTGGTGCCAACAGCACCCTTAACAACCTCACCTTCTTTTAAAGTCAAACTATCCGATGCAACTAATGCATTTTTGCCAATCAAGTTAGTTGCGCCCAGTGACTGACTTGAAATTAAAGAACTGGCAAGGTCATTAACAGAGGTATTTAACTCTTCAATACCGGTTACCGTGCCGAATTGAGCAAGCTGGCCTATGAATTCGCCACTTTGTAATGGTTCAAATGGATCCTGATTTCGCAGCTGCGTGATCATAAGCTCAAGAAAATCTTCTTGACCTAATTCATTTGAATTATCTTCCTGCTTATTAAGCGGATTGATTAAACTCAAAATGTCGGATGAAATTGCTTGCATAATGTTTTACCTTGTTTAGAACCTGCCCAAACGCAATGTTTGTAGTAATAAATCTTTTGATGTGTTTAAGACTTCGATGTTTGTTTGATAACTGTTTGATGCCGAGATCATGTTCGTCATCTCTTCAATAACATTTACGTTTGAAAGATAGATATAGCCCTCTTCATTCGCGAGTGGATTTCCTGGCTGATACTGAGCAACGTTTTCTGCTTGGCTTTCCACCACTCCAACTGTTCGAATACCTGCGCTCGCTGAATTATTGAAATTGTTCAGTTGACCTTGATAAGTTGTGGCAAAAACAGGTTGCTTGGATCTATATGCAGCTTCAGGTGAGCTGGCAATAGACTCAGCATTTGCTAAATTACTTGCTACAGTATTTAAACGAGTATTCTGTGCACTTAAGCCACTTCCTGCGATATCAAATATATTAAATAGTGACATAGTTATTCGCCTTTTAAGGTGTTAATCAATCCTTGGATTCTGTTATTAAGCATGGATAAACTAATTTGGTAGCGCACGGCATTCTCTGCGAATTTTCCTTTTTCGACATGACTATCTACAGTATTTCCATCTAATGAAGCATTTTCAGGAATACGATATTTGGTTTGCAAAGAGTATGCATTGTTTAAACTATTTGAAAGGTGATTGCTATGACTTGTTTTTAAAGAAACAGGCTTAATAGTTGGTGCGTTTTTATTTTGATTAAGAATTTCATTAAAGTCTAAATCTTTAGCTTTATAGTTTGGTGTGTCCGCATTGATAATATTAGACGCTAATATTTCTGCACGCTGAGCTCGCGCTAGTACAGACTGCGCATTTAAACCAAAATGATTATCAAGAAATTTCACTATTACATTTTTATAATTAACGACATGTATTCATAAAGCAAATGCCATGCCAATAGTCAAAAATAGTGAATTAGTTCTATTTACTAATAAATTTAAGTTGAAAAGATGATTGCTGCGGCAACATTTGCCGCCTTACGGCAAAAATATCTCAATAATTATTTTATTCAGCCTAAATTTCGTAGAAATAACATTGGTATGTTATTTGCAGATTAATATTTGTTAAATTGATTAAATAAAATGAATCTTGATATGAAACTAACGGAATCAACTTCCATTTAACTTATAAAGATCACAATTCATGCGAAAATATTTCTTATCTATATTTATAGTCTGCACGCTTTTCTGCATTAATAATGCACATGCCAAATTTCAAAGCCAAGAAAGCCTAAAACAGGCAGTTATCAGCTTTCTAAAGGTAGAAATCAAAGATATTCCTGATGCAGAGATCAGTGTGAAAGAATTTGATAAACGCCTGCGATTACACCAATGTTCAATACCGTTACAGGCGTTTTGGCCATTAGGTAATAAGCGCCTAGGTAGTACGACGGTTGGGATTCGTTGCAATGGAGATAAGCCTTGGAAAATTTATGTGGGTGCTCACATACATATATATAAGTATGTATGGGTTTCTAAATTAGGCTTAAATCGTCACCAAGTCATTGATTTAGCTTCAGTTAGCAAGGAAAAACGCGATGTTACGCAGCTCACAACAGGTTATTTACTAGCGAACACCTCAATTGAAGGATTGCAGTTAAAACGAAATATCCCATCAAATCAGGTACTTACGAAAACGATGTTAGATTCTCAAAAAATGGTAAAGCGAGGAGACCGAATTACTATCATCTCTAGATATGCCGGTATCGAGGTGCGTGCCAAGGGAGTTGCGTTGAATGATGGTAGCAAAGGAGAAAAAATTAGAGTCAAGAACACCAGCTCTAAGCGTGAAATTGAGGCCTATGTCTCAGATAGACAGCGTGTTTTGGTAACTCTTTGACATATATCACGTGAATTTTTTAGGTAAACTACTCAAGTAAATATGAAAACTGCCGATAAGCAGCTTAGTGAAAACGAGAAAAGCGAATATGACTGACAAAATCAACAATATAAATAGCCCGATAAGTGGTGCTAACCTGCAGAATACGCTTAAGGGCGCAAAAAATAGCAATGCAAGTGGAAGTGAATCTGCGACGGTTGCGAGTGCAGGAGATGTTGACATTTCTTCAGCGCAAACCCTGGATAAAATCCGCGAAAGCTTGGCTTCACAACCTGTTGTAGATCGACAAAAAGTTGATGCTATAAAACAAGCGTTACAAGATGGAACTTACAAAATCGATTCGGAGAATATCGCTACAAAGCTAATTGAGTATGAACAACTATTGAAGTAGTAGTTCATGCAAACTCCTGACCAAAGCATTAATACGGGTATACACACCGATCCGTATGAAACCTCAGCGTTACAAGACTTTCTAGTACGCTTTAATAGAAAGTTAGAATTATTCGTCGAGTTATTACAACACGAACAGCAAGCGCTATCGCAGGGAAGCGCCGATGAAATTAGTCAAGCAGCTCAATCCAAATTAGATCATATACAAAAACTATCAAAGTTTATTGCAAATAATTTTAACAACTCTCCAGGGCAAACAAGTGGTGATCTTGATCAATCACTCAAAATGATGAATATAGTTTGTGTCGAAAGAGGTATAAAACTGTGGGCTGAATCACAAGACTTAATTCGATTCTGTCAAAATTTATCCAATGAAAACAGCATACTTCTAGCAAATCGATTGAAATCTACCAACAGCGCATTAGATACTCTTTACTCATTGACCGGCTCTCAACCAAATAAAACGTATGACGATAACGGTCATTCAAAACACCCACATGTCTCAAGACAGCTTGCTTCGGTTTAATTAAAACCAGACAGATTCTTATAAATAGCTATTTTGCATAGAGAAACTATTATTCTATGCGCGAAAATCCTGCTTCAGAACCACACCTCATTATCAACTAATGATAATGTAAGTATAAATTTGCTCTTTATGAGTTGAATTGCAAACAAATGTGTCATGCACGCTAAGAGCTTGTTAAATCTTGTTACACAACCCACCAAAATTCAAAAATATATACGAAATTAACATTTGAGCTGTCTTAATTTCTAGATAATAACCCCACTATTATCCTAATTACTTAAAAAACCCACCAGGTTTTAAATAAATAGATTGTAAAACGCTCTGAGGAGAGGGAAATTATGAATAGCTCCAATGTGGAGAAATTCACCACAAGCTCAAATAATGCGCTTGAAATAGCAACTGCTATTTCAACCAATAAGCCTATAGATAGGCACATAACTGCACTTGTACTAAAGCTGCAAACGACTCTTAGTATCAGTCATATCATTGAGACTTTTTATCAGTCTCTTAGTACTGATATGTCTATTTATGGTCTTGAATACGATTACCCACTACTTTATACCCATGTATATCATGGAGAAAAATCAAATTATTCTTATAGTTATCTTATCGAAGTAGAGAATGATACTTGGGGAAATATTACTATATTTGTTGGAAGCGAACTTAGCAAAAATGACAAATCAAGACTAGATCAATATGTATCTGCAGTTATCTTTCCTTTGCGAAATGCAATTCAACATGAAAGTGCAATTACACTTGCAGCAAATGAATCGAATCTCGGTTTACCAAACTGGGGATTATTAGAAAGCCAAATCACAAGAGAAGCCAAATTGGCTATTAGACAAAAACAACCTCTCAGTTTATTGTTGATAGACATAGATCGATTTACAACACTAAAAGAAAAGAATGGGTCATTATTTAGCGACATTATCATTAGGCATGTATATGAAACATTGCAAAACTCACTTAGAGATACCGATATCCTATACCGGTTTGGTTATGACCAGTTTTCATTAATTTTAAGTGATGTAGTTGAAACTGATGCAGAAGAAATTGCAGAACGCATTAAAAAAGATGTGTCTAATCATGAGTTATTAGATTACAAAAACAACAAAGTCAGGCTGACTATTAGTATTGGTATTACAGACTTAAAAAATGATGATTCTGTAGATACACTGTATGAAAGAGCATACAGCGCGTTAAAACTTGCTAAGAATTCTGGAAGAAATCAAATAAAAGTAGCTGATGGTAAGTTTTTACGCTAACTCTGTCATGATTAGAGACTTACTTTTACTCGGTTACGACCATCCTCTTTAGCCGCGTAAAGCGCCCTATCCGCCCGCTCAAACATTGCTTGAGCATTATCACCTTCTTGCAAGTTGGTAATTCCACAAGATATTGTTATTTTGATTTGCTTGCCTTTAACTAAAAATGTAATACCTGAAACCTCATTACGCACTTGATCAGCAAACTCTTCCGAATCTTCCAGAGTTAAACCAGGCAAGAGCATAGCAAACTCCTCACCTCCATATCTTGCTAAGAAATACTCATCCTTAAGTGCATGACTTAGTTTTTCTGCAACTGCTTTAAGCACCTTATCACCAACCACGTGGCCGTATTGATCATTAAACTTTTTGAAATGATCAATATCCCATATCAGTAAAGATAAATTTTTCTTTTCATCGTCATTAACTTCAATTAATTCCACAAGCTTGTCGTTATACGCTTGTCTGTTATATAAACCAGTAAGTGGATCTCGTAGCGCTTGTTCCTTTTCACGTTTAACTTTATTTCTTAGCTCTTGGGCTTCTAACTTTAGTTTATTGACTTTATTGGCTAGCGCCTTTACATTGTTTTGAATACGCGCTTCTTGCGCTTTTACTATTTTTCTTTCTTCTTCAACAATATTTTGCAAACTATCTAGTTGTTCTTTTACAGTATTTTTTAACGATGAAAGGTCATTCCCAGAAATAATATTATTGCTAATAAGTATTACTGTGTCATTCATTTTAGAATTCAAATCGCTTTGAAGTTTAAGATCTGATACTTGTTCTTCAGTAACTGCGTATAATTTATCACCTATACGACTTATTTGAGCACCAATGTTAAATAAGAAATTTTCTAACTCCTCTTTATCCGAATAAGCATCTTGGTATACGCTGTAGAAAAGTTCATAAACTGCTTGCAAAGAAGAATTTAAATCTTTAACAGATTTTACATTTTTACACTTTTCTTGTAGAGCAGAAGATTTTTTTCGATATTGGTTTGAAAATTTAAATCTTTTTAGAATGTCTAGTGGTAACTCAAATATTAAATCCTTGTTCTCGACCACATATTCACTGCTTAAATTCTTGATTACACTGGTCAGTGCAATTAAAACATGATTTTCTTCTATTGGATCGTTAATCTCAAATACTAACTTCTTTACCGAATCAAAAGCCTCATCATTATGAAATAATTTTTTTGTATGGCTTATGAGACTAAGTAATGATTTGCAAACTTCACTTAGTTCTTGCTTTCTGTTCTGCTCAACGAATTCAGATTCAGATAGTTGATCTTGTGTATGCTCATATGATTGCTCAGGATTTGAGTATAGTTTCTTTAATAATGCTGCAGGTAAAGAGAATAATCCTGAAGTTTTATTCTCGTGGACTTCTTCCTCAGCCTTCTGATGATCCATAATTAATATATAGATTAAATTTAATCGCCAAGCTGTTTAAGCGGAACCTTAATGACGGTATTTTCTAATTCTTCAAACTCATGATGCCTTCCTGACCATGGGCGTGTCGCTAAATTTCTGCGTTCAATTTTAGGAGCGCTAGAAGAAGGGTACAAAACATTTAAAGGCACAGACAAGCCATTTGCTTGAACGACTCGTGCATGTCTTCGATCCAATTCGCGAGGATGTTTTACTCCACATGAATGAGCAATCATACCAACCTCATGAACAATGTTTTTAACATAGTTCATTACTCGAATAGATTTATGATGCGGATTTAAACCACGCTGAAGTCTTTTATTATGTGTAGTTATACCCGTTGGACATGTGTCTTTGTTACATTGCAGCGCTTGAATACAGCCTAGTGCAAACATAAATCCACGTGCAGAAGCTATAAAATGTGCACCTAAACATAATGCCCAAGCAACATCAGCAGGAGTAACTAATTTTCCCGAGGCTACAACTTTTATACGATCGTAAAGGCCATATTCTTTTAGTTTATTTACCAACATTGGCAAACTCTCATTTAATGGAAGCCCCATATCATCCAACAATGGCATAGGAGCAGCTCCAGTGCCCCCATCCGCACTATCTACTGTTATGAAATCAGGGGCTGAAGATTCACCACGTGAGCAAATTAATCTAAACAAACTGTCTAACCAATCCTCTGAACCAATAACACTTTTAATACCTACTGGTTTTCCCGTTACATCACGTATCAAACCAATCATATCCAGTAAGTCTACATCACTACTAATATCAGGATGACGATTAGGACTAATAGCATCTTCGCCTATACGTACTCCTCGTATTTCAGCAACTTCTTTTGTGACTTTTGCGCCAGGAAGAATTCCTCCTTTGCCAGGTTTACCCCCTTGGCTTAATTTTATTTCAAACATTTTTACTTGGTCATGCTCAGCCACTTCGGTCAATTTTGATTCACTTAATTTGCCACTGATTGGATCTCTTACACCATACTTTGCGGTGCCTATTTGAAAGACAATGTCACAACCACTCCTTAGGTGGTATTTAGACAATCCACCCTCGCCTGTATTTAACCAACAGCCAGATCTTTTAGCTCCTTCTGCTAGTGCGAGCACGGCAGGCTTTGAAATGGCTCCATAACTCATACCTGAAATATTGAATATAGATTTTGTTGTATAGGGAAATCTACAATCTTGGCCAATAGTTTGTTCACTTACTGGCGCGGCATCTTCACCAAGAGTTGGATAAGGACAATTTGCAAAAAGTACAGTGCCTACTTTCTTGAGGTCTCTAGAAGATCCAAACGCGATAGTATTACTAATATCTTTAGCGGCTCGATAAACCCAAGAACGTTGCGCTCGATTGAACGGCATCTCTTCACGATCCATTGTGAAGAAGTATTGTCTGAAAAATTCACCCATGTGTTCAAAGAAATATCGAAATCGCCCAATAACAGGAAAATTTCTTCTTACCGCATGTTTAGATTGGGTAATATCGGTTATGTATAAAATTGGAATACAGACTAATAGGATTAAAAACACTATTGAGAACAGGTCTTGTGATATTTCAAGACCATAAGATATCCATGTCTTAACAAGTTGCAAAATATCATCCATATTAGATTTTACTAGTTGAGTCTGTGTACTAATTTATCGGCCGAAGCGTATTGATCTTTAGGAAAATAAACGATAAGTATCTGAATATTATAAATATCTGCTCAAATGCACGGATCATCCAAGATTCTTTTCACGAATCAGCCTAATCTCTTTTCCTCTGACATGTGTATGTATAGCCTCACGGTCTTCAAGACTGATATGCGTAAATTCCACCCCAATTATGAATTGTCCTTCGTTCTCCTTATCTAAATCGCATCGAGCGATTCTTCCGTAAGCAAGGATAAAATTAGATATTTGTGATAGTTGAAGTCTCAGCTCTAAATATGAGTCAATATTTAACTGCTCTTCATAATTAAACCGTATTCCACTAGCACTTATATTTACTTCATGCCAGTTTAAATCTGGAATCATTGAACATGAAGAGAACTGTCTTCTTGCTAATGTATTAATTTTTTCATCAAGTATTTTTAAATACTTTGCTACTTCAGGATATCGCCTACGAAGTAACGCATATTGATCGGTTAGTGCTTTAGATGAATCACTGAAACTGTTTAGTAATTGCAGTTCGGCATTATTCTCAGGATACTTTTTTAATACATCTTTAACCTGATCATCAGGAATAACACGTAACGATAATAGAATATTATCATCAATCCTAAATGCACTACGACTTTCAGTCGATGTATCATTTAATTTTTCATTTTTTTCGATTATTTTTTTCATATCCTTTTATTTTATTTTGCACCATCAACATTTGAAATTACGTCTTCATATTCATAGAACAAACTTTTATTTCCTAAAATAGATATCTCAACTCTTCTATTTTTTGATCGGCTATCTTGGGTATAATTAGTAAAAATCGGCTTGGTGTCCCCATGCGCTCTAATTTGAAGTCGGTCTGGGTCTATATTTTCTTCAGCCTCAAGGTGATGCACGACTGCTGCTGCTCGTGCAGCAGATAAAACCCAATTTGATGGAAATCTTGAAGTACTAATAGGACGGTTATCGGTATGACCAGAAACAATAATATTTCCTTCCACAGACTTTAAGGCCAATGCTATCTTTCTTAACAATGCCGCAAAGTTTTCATCAATTCTGTCGTCGCCAGATGAAAAAGTACCACGCTCTCTAATGCGTATTATTATCTCCCGATCTGTCCACTCCACTTCAACTGTTCCAGAATCAATTTCTTCTTGCAAAATTTGAGTTAACTTCTTAGCTTCATCTTGCATTCGCTTTACTGCAGCAAGATAAATTTCTTTTGCAACTTCTTTTTTATTTAGATCGCTTTCACCACTGCTAAAATCCAAGTTGTCTTTACTTTCATCTGTGGTTTGCTGGCGCATTATTTTTAATAATGTTTCGTTGTCAGGCTTACCAGGACTGAATTCAGTAGTAATTACACTGGTACCTTTTGGCAACTCATTTGCCGGTACATCTCTTTGCACACCAAATGCCCTGGATAACGAACCTGCCAGCTCTTTGAATTTTGCTGCATCCATTTCTGAAAAAGATAAAAGCAAAACAAAAAAGCACATCAACAAAGACATCAAATCAGCAAAAGTTGCCATCCATGCAGGAGCACCTGACGATTCCTGTGATCTGGCTGGTGGGGTACTAGACATGTACAAACAAGACTATGCGGCTTCTTTCTCTTCAGCAGGCTCGCTAGCTTTACCGCGCAAATTATCTGGCAAATAAGTAGCAAGGATTTGCTCTACTACTCTAGGATTAGTGCCTGCCTGGATAGCTGAAACAGATTCAAGAATTAAGTCTTTGCTAAGACGTTCATCAAGTGCAATTTTTTTAAGCTTATCTGCAATTGGAAGCGCGATGGCATTGGCAATTATCGCACCATAAAGTGTTGTTAATAATGCAACCGCCATTGCAGGACCAATCGCTTTAGGATCATCCATGTTTGACAACATTTGAACCAAACCAATCAAAGTTCCAATCATGCCCATAGCGGGAGCCGCATCACCAATAGACTTGAACATCTCTCTACCTGTTTCATGACGTTCAATAGATAAATTAATATCTTTACTCAACATCTTTTGAACGACTTCTGTAGGATGCCCATCAATACAAAGATTGATACCTTGTTCTAAAAAAGGGTGCCCAATCTCTTTGCCCTCTAGTGCGAGTACACCTTCTTTACGCGCTACATCCGCTAACTCAACTGCTTCTTCAATAAGCTTGGTAAGACTGACCGCTTTATGCAGAAATGTAGATAAGACTAATTTAAACGAGCCAAAAAAATCTCCTATAGAAATACGCGTCAGTGTTGCTGCAAATGTGCCTCCAATGACCACAGCAAGCGACGGTATATTAAGAAAAGTTCCTGCCGAACCCCCCAATACGATCGCTAATACGATAACCGTAATTGCCCCAAGCAAACCCAATAGAGTTGCTAAATCCATTTATAAACGCTCCTTGTTTAACTTATTCTCAATGAGTACATACACGTAACTTACTGATTTATAGATAATATTTTTTATATCGAAGATAGATTCTTATGACACTGTCTGTAACGGCCAAAAACAGCAAAAATTTAGGAATTTGCGCCTAAATGATGGAATGGCAGACAAGAGAACTGTCACTATTTTCGAATCTGAAAAAAGCGAAAAAAATGCTTAAAAATCAAGCAAATATGCCGATAAACAGCTTATGGGAACGTGTTTTTAGCATGAGATGATGAATATTAAAAACCCAGCATGAAAATCTTAATCGTAGATGACAGTCAAGCTATGCGGAAAATCATTCAGTGGAATCTTCGTCATGCCGAGATTTGTGTAGACAAAGTCTTCGAAGCCTCATGTGTTCAAGATGCATTTCACATCATCGAATCTAGGAGGCCTGACTTAGTTATTACAGATTGGAATATGCCAGAGATGGGTGGTCTACAGTTATTGAAAGCCGTGCGTGATGCTCAAAATTCAGTATGGTTTGGATTTGTTATTACACAAACTACTTCAAATATACGTAATTTAGTTAAAGATGCTGGTGCAAATTTCATCGTCTCAAACCCATCTTCGTTAAGTTCTTTTAAAGCTCAAATTAGTCAATCTCTGTAAATCATTTTAAATTATTGATTAGCTGGCGGTTGATCATTTAGATCCATCGGTCTTACTAAAATTCAGAAACGTCAATTTATTGACTATCTTTAAAATTTATCTACTGATTTTGGAAGATAGTACAAATTTTCTGCTATCTTATTACTTAGTTTATGTGTCTTTTATTTGACCTCCTTTCATCAATTATATTTTTCAAAAAACACATATATGTCACAGAATTTCTCTGGATCTAGAAACATTATTCTATTTTTACTGACTTCAGCTTTTTTAATAACTCTAATTCATTTATCACTTAAATCTAACCAGGAAAAATCAGAAGTAATACGAATTGGTTTAACTCAGTGGCCTGGGTTTGAACATTTATTCATTGCAAAAAAACAAGGATTTTTTAAACAAGCAAGTTTGAATATCGAATTAGTTGAACTGAGTTCATTGGCTGAAGTACGTAGAGCCTTCGAGCGCAACAAAATTGATGGAATGGCCACGACCTTAGTAGAAGTATTGGAAGCATATAAATATTCATCAAATATAGCTCAACCAATACTGGTTACTGACTATTCAAAAGGTGCCGATGAAATATTGGCAACTGAGAAACTTGATAGTGTTAAAGACCTAAAGGGTAAAAAAATTGGTATAGAAGCAGGAAGTATGAGCACCTATCTAGTTTACTCTGCATTAGATATGTATAACATACAACACTCTGAAGTTGTTTTAGTTCCTATGGATGTACATAAGTTAGGCAAGGCCCTTAAATCAAAAAAAGTTGATGCCATAACTTCATATCCTCCGATTTCTATATCTATCAAGAAACAACTTGATGTAAATATAATATTCGATAGCTCACAAATTTCACAAAAATTACTAGATGTAGTTGCAGTAAACACAAAAACTCTTGCTAAACATCCAAAACTTCAAGAGCATCTGAGATATGCGTGGAAACTAACGCTTGATTATGTGAATGAGCATCCTGAAGACTCGTTGATTACATTAACAGAAAGAATTCCAGTCTCAATTGAAGAATTCAAAGACTCAATGAATTCAATACAAATGGTCAGCACTGATGAACAAGAACCATACTTTAAGCAAGATGGAGAAATTATTAATAGCTTAATTAAAACAGGAGATATTGTCTTCATGAACTCCGAAAAAAAAGATATTGACTACTCAAAATTTCTATATAGCAGCACTAATTAGATTACCAGAATGAATTTTTCAAAAAAAACATCTTCTCAAAAACGGATTATTCTTTCTTTTATATTTGTTTTTTTTGTAGCTGTGCTAATTATCTGTGTTCTTATGTATCAAGTATTTAGTAGAAACTTAACTGAAAGTTTGCATACACGCGCAATTGAAGTCATAGACATTATTGATTACATGGCTCAAACCTCTGGGGAATCACCTGAGCTAGTGAGAGGTATTAAGACATTGGCAGCAAATCGAGATATAAAACTGATTATAGTAAGGATCAATGAACCTCAGGTAGTAATTGCATCAAATAAAGAGGCATTAATTGGGCTACCCAGTAATGAAATATTTAATGATATTGGAACTAAACAATCATTTAAGCTGGATACAAACAATGATCGTTACACAGCAGTTTCATCCATTTGGCTAGAAAATAAATTTCAGGATGGGCAATTTACACAAGCTTCTGTTGGAGTTGTTTTTGACACATATAAAACTCGCGTTTTAATGCAAAAAAACATATTGAATACTTCTATATACTTGATTATTACTACTATTTTTGCAATTGGTGTTATTTATTTACTTACAAATAAATATATTTTTAAGCCACTGGAAATTATTAATTCAACACTTATCTACAATAATTCTAAAAATGAATTCTCACCTATTCCGCTTGTAAACAATGATGAAATTGGCACTGTAGCAAATACATTGAATCATTTATTTACTGAACTTTATACATCCAAGAAAAATTTGCGTGAAACTACTGAACGATATGATTTAGCTTTGCAAGGCACGAAAGTAGGTTTAGTTGACTGGGATATAGAGAAAAATGATTTGTATTGCTCATCTACTCTAATGGACTTACTTGGGTTTGATAAAAATATTTTTTCCCCAAGTGCTAGTTGGATCGAAAAACATTCACATCCAGATGATAGAGAGGCAGCAAAATCTGCATTAATTTCTCATTTAAAATTTAATACTGAATACGATGTAGAAGGCAGGTTGCGACATAGCAATGGTGAATATATATGGGTACGCGCCCGTGGACAAGCAGTACGCGACCAAAGTGGCAAAGCTATGCGCATGGTTGGCTACTATGTAGATATAAACAAACAAAAAGAGCATGAGCACTTCATGAACTCACTCTACTTATTAAGTGCTGATGCTACTATTTCACTTGATAAGAAATTGAATATAATTTTAAAAGAAGCAACTAGTTTCTTAAAATTATCAAATGGAGTAATTAGCCATATTGTTAACGATAAAGTCATTATTGATACATGTATTCATAAAGATGAATTAGAGTTTTGCCATACAAATACAGTTAATGTAAAAGACACTCTTTGCCAATATGTAATCGATAAAAACGATATTGTTTGCTTCCACAATTTCAAATCTTCAGAACTCAAACATATTCAAGAACATAAAGAATATGATATTAATACTTATATTGGAATGCCTTTATATGTACATGGAAGAATTTATGGAACAGTAAGCTTTTTCGATAAAAAAGTTAAACATAAAGCATTTAATGATCGTGAGAAATCATTTGTACGCTTACTTTGTCAGTGGATAGGCAATGAAATGATGCGTGCACAATACATAGATTATCTACATGATACAGAAAGTAGGTTGGAAGATGCTGTAGAAGAACTAACAAATACCAATTCAGAATTAGAGAGCTTTACTTATGTGGCATCTCATGACTTACAAGAGCCTCTAAGGATGATCACTAATTTTACAGGTCTACTAAAAAGAAAACATGGAAATGAACTAGAAAACGAAGCAAGAGAATATTTAGATATATTATCTAAGTCCGCAGAACAAATGCGCTCTTTAATCAATGATCTACTAGAATATGCGCACGCAAGCAAAGAGAATGTAACCGTAAAAAATATAGATCTTAATGAAATTATCAACCACGTTTACGCGAATTTAGAAAAACAAATTCGTGAATCTGGTGCTGAAATAATAATTGGAGACCTGCCAATCGTTCAAGCTAATAAAGCGAGCATGATCAGTTTATTGCAAAATTTAATTAGTAACGGCCTAAAGTTTCAGAAAGAGGATCAGAATCCAATTATTAACGTAAAAGCCTTTCAATATAACGACGCTTGGGTAATCGCAGTACATGATAATGGCATAGGTATTGAAAGTGATTATCAATCAAAAGTTTTTGAGCCATTTGTAAGGTTGCATCCAAAAAGTGAATATATTGGTACGGGAATAGGTTTGGCGGTGTGTAAAAAGATCGTTGCCAGAATGGGAGGCACATTATGGATTGAATCTGAAATTGGTTTAGGCAGTACTTTTTATATTTCTATTCCGAATTTTACTAATCAAACAGGTAAAGCAGCATGAATTTAATTAATACGAAAGATAAAATAGCTGAAATATTATTAATAGAAGATAATGTAGGGGATGTTTTATTAACAAAAGAAGCGTTTCGTCATACTCATTTCAAATATAATTTACGCGTAGCTAGGGATGGAGATGAAGCCTTGCAAATTTTAAATCGCCAAGGCAAATATAATGATTTTCCTATACCTGATCTTATTTTATTGGATCTCAGTTTACCTAAAATTGATGGCAGAGAAGTACTAGAAAAAATCAAAACAAATAGTGAGTTAAAAGATATACCGGTGATTATATTGTCTGGATCACAAGCTGAATCAGATATGACTTGTAGCTATGATCTACATGCTAACTCATATGTTATTAAGCCTGACAACTTTGATGATTTCAAAGAAATTATTGCTTCAATTGAAAATTATTGGTTTGAAAAACATGACTCTAGTTCTGAGGACAAAACACTTCACTAATAGAAAATAGAATTATCTTTCTTGAAATGCGTTTTGGAAACCACGATAAATAGGCTTTAATAAGTAGTCTAAAACAGATTTTTCTCCTGTCTTTATATCTGCTTGCACAGTCATGCCAGGAATAATTCGATACTTATTGGTCAAATTACCCACATAGTCTTTATCCAAAGCTATTTTAGCCTGGAAATAAGGATTGTGTTGTTCATCTAAGAACGTAGAAGCACTGATTTGTTCTACTTTACCCATGACCGTTCCAAATCTATGCGGGTCATAACTATTAATTTTAACTTCAGCAGGCTGTCCAATACTTACGTGCCCTATATCAGATGTTGCCACTCTTGACTCTACAATTAATACATCCCCCGCAGGAACAATTTCCATAATTGTTTCTCCAGGTTTTATAACACTCTGTATTGTATTCACGGCTAGACCTTTAACTACACCTGAAACGGGTGCTGTAATTTCCAATCTATTTACACGGTCTTGAAACTTCATCAAATTTTTGTCTAGTTCTGCTAATTCACCAGATACTTTTCCTATTTCCTTTTTAATAGTTTCATTGAACTTACTATCTAATTCATCAAACGCCGCATAGGCTTCATCTTTAGCCTCGTTAGCTACGCGTATGTTTGATAGAGTTTGCTGATATTGTGTTTCAGTTTCTGCCATATTAGTTTGTCTATCCAAGTATTCAGCACGTGAAATTAACCCACGCTCAACCAAATCTTTTCTCATTTCAACTTGTTGTTGAAGCACATTAAGCTCTCGTTTTAAATATTTTGCGTTGCTGTTTTCTCTTCGAAGCTCTTGTTCACGCTGTTTAATTTTTGCTTGAGCAACATCAGATTGAGCTAGATAACTTTTTAGCTGTGCTTTATAAATATTTATTTCACTTTCAACTAGGCCTGGATAATTTTTCTTATAACTAGAAAAATCTGGTTCAACACCTGTTAAAATTGAATTAAGTCTTATGAGTTGAATTTTTAATACTGCATGACGTGCTTCAACTTGTTGCAAATCAGACTCTGGTGCCGTAGGTGAAATTAGTATTAACACATCACCTTTGTTTACCAATTCACCATCATTGATATTTATTGCTTTAACGATGCCTCCTTCTAAATGTTGAACTACATGATTACGTCCGCTTGGAACAACCTCACCTGTAGTAACAGCAACTTCATTCACAGGAGTCACATAGGCCCATATCACAGCAGCAACACATAAAAATGTCATAGTCATAATGCCAATGCTTACCGCACCTGGAGCATCAGACTCTTCAAGCTGAATTGATTGCGAAATAAATCGTGCTCGCGCTCTAGGCACTTCCGATTTAACTTTATCGGATAAAGATAAACTTTCTTCTGTCATCTTTTCATCTCCGTTAGATATTTAATTGCTTCACCTGGAGTTCCCACATGAGCGACCATGCCATTCATCATAACAATTGCACGATCTGCTAATTGAATATGTGAAGGTCTATGACTCACCATTAAGATGGTTTGTTTACCACGCATTTTTTCTAGATGCTTCATTAAATTTTGATCAGTAATTTTATCTAATGAAGTTCCC
This sequence comes from Gammaproteobacteria bacterium, assembly GCA_028279275.1. Taxonomy (GTDB): domain Bacteria; phylum Pseudomonadota; class Gammaproteobacteria; order UBA4575; family UBA4575; genus JABDMD01. The sequence continues at coordinate 378,549 of JANQOB010000006.1, forward strand.
GGTTCATCCATTAAGAAAATAGGAGCTTGACGAATATATGAACGTGCTAAACAAATTCCATTTACCAATCCGGAAGGTAAACGTGAAGTAGTATGATCACCCACTAGTGTTTCAAATCCTTTAGGTAGCTTATTGATTGCATTTAATATACCTGCTTGGTCTGCTGCTTGGATTAACTGTCTATCAGTAGCTAAAGGCTGATTCAAACGTATGTTTTGTCCAATCGTTCCATAAAATAAACTTGGCTTTTGAGGCATATACGCAATCACACGGCGAAGGTCTGTAGCATTCATTTGTCGAACATCCGTATCATCAATAGATAACATTCCGGCTTGCGTGCGATACATTCCTGCCACTAACTTCAGCACAGTAGATTTGCCAGATCCGTTGCCACCCACAATTGCAACAAACTCTCCAGGATTTATTGTGAATGACGCACCAATTAATGCTGGATCATCATTTTGAGCGTATCGAAACGTGACGCGATCAAATACAATTTTCCCAGATATTTTTGGCATGATTAATCCAGCTTTATAACTATTTTGTTCAGATGGAACTCGCATAAGCTGGTTTAACTGTTTTATGCTTTGTGTAATTTGATCAATTTGAAGCATTGCTAGACAGACTCCTTGCAACGGCGCAAGAACACGCCAAATCAAAGCCATAACAGCAATTAATGCACCGATCGTCATGTCACCGGCCATAACTTTCAGAGTTCCTAAAGTTAAAACTGAAATTCCAGCAATTGTCATCAATGATTGCGCAATACTGTTAATTAAAGCATGACTTGTAGAAGTCTTATAAGTACGCGTCATGGCTTCACCTGATGATTCCCGATAGAGCTCCAACCACGCACCTTCAGCACCTAGAGATTTTAACTCGCGTAAACCCGAGAAAGTTTCCATTAACATTCGTTGCCTTGCTGAGCGTGCATGCCCTGCATGAACCAGCTTTTTATTTAAACCGGGAAACCATAACCAACCAAAGATTAAATAAATAGCAATCATGACAATAGGTACAAATGCAATGCTTCCCCCTAATAAAAATAACAAAGCGATAAAAAGCAGTACAAATGGAAGCTCTAAAAATAAAGTTGCACTTGGTCCAGTAAAAAAATCTCGAATAGATTCAAACTGTCTCAAGCGTGATAATTGTGAAATTACTGTTGAGCGTTCCGTTAGTCCTGGCGGCAACGAAAGAATTTTTTTAAACGTTTCAACCCCAATGATATAATCAAGTCTTCCTGCAAGAAGACCTAGCGTTTTAGAACGTACCAGACGAAAAATTAACTCGCAGATTAACGCGATTCCAATCCCCGCCATCAAAAAAGGTATGCTATTAGTAGACCGTGACCCAATTACATTGTCATATACCACCATAATAAATAATGGCACGAACATAGCGATAATATTTAACATAAACGTCATTGCAAACAAGTGTTTAACTAGCTTTCTAAAGCGTTTTAAAATCTGGATAAACCACTGATCTGCAGACTGCTCTTGCCCGGTCATGGCGTGGGTGGGGTGCATATCTGTAAATAAATATGCAGTGCCTTTTTCTTTTAAAATATTACCTGTGAAGTAATCATTTTTATGCCCATCAAAATACGTTACTTCATCACCCTCTTTCTTAGAAATTACATATAACCCACCTGATTCTGATTCAAATAAACAGGGAAGTAATGATGAATTTAGTTTACCAACAGTAGTTTTTTTCTCGTCACTTTCATAACCCAAAGTGACTAACATATTTCGTAAATCAACTAAATCTAGGTGGTCAGCAAAATGTGGGATCGCCTCTATTAACTCACGTTTATAAGATCGCCAACCTAACTCAGAAAGTATCGGCATAATACAAGCCGCATAAGGAGAAATTTCTGCAGCTTTTGAAAATGCACTATTGCGAATAGAATTCGCTAAACGTTCCGATAGCGGCAGACGTTTCTCGTCTACTAACCTTTGTATATCTCCTGCGGTAACACTCATTATTATTTCTATTGGTTCACTGCTTGATTAATTGAGGGAGAACAGTTCTCTAACTCTTTTTTACTAACTTTAAATGTCATTGGTTTTAATACCCCTTCCGTGAGCTCAAAATGTCGATCACAAATAGCTAAAAGCGATGGGCGATGCGAAATAACAACCATGGTTAAGCCTTTATGATTCTCTTGCAGATATTTGTGTAAACGTGCTTCATTGCCAAAGTCTAAACATGAGTTTGCGTCATCGAACAGGAGTATTTTTGGTGCGCCATGCACAGCATCACCAATCATCGAACGTACTAAAATTATTTGTTGACGCACACCAGCAGGTATTGAATCTACATTTGCACCACCAATACGTGTATCAAGCCCATTTGGCAACTTGGTAATCGCTTTTGTTAGCCCAAAAATTTCTGCCAACTCTATCGCTTGATCAACTGCATAGCCTTCACGAAACAAAGTAAGATTATCAAGAATCGTTCCTTCATAGATTGTTCCCTGCTGAGGCATAAGTGCGGTTTGTGCGCGCACAGAAGAAGCATCTAATGTTTTAATATTTTTACCATCAAGTAAAACTTCACCTTGCGTAGGGTTAACAAACCCCATAATTAGATTAATCAAAGTTGTTTTGCCAACACCATTTGCACCTATAATCCCAATCGCCTCGCCCGGTTTTACGTGCAAAGATATTCCTGAAAGTAATTCAGTACTACTCCCTTCATGCTTAAAGTGCACATCTCTTATTTCGATTTCGCCATTTAATGCAGTAGGAAGTGAGCTACCTTTTAATGCTTCTGATGGTAATGAAAGCATTTCATTTATTTTTTCACCTGCTATATTCACGGATTGCAACTGTGTCCAAAGTCCCATAGCTTTAAGTGCCGGTTGAAGAACACGTCCTGAAAGCATTGTACCCGCTGCAAGTGCACCTACCGTCAGATCACCTGATACTACATAAATACTTCCAATTCCAACGAAGCTCACCATTACAATTTGTGAGAATGTTGCACCTAGCCCCGACACTACACTGTTAATACGACTAACTTCATATACACTTGCAGCAGATTGAGATTGTAATCTTTCATACCGACGTAACATCAGTGCTTCCATCGCCATAGCTTTAACAGTATGGATACCTTGTAGTACTTCAATTAGAAAATCTTGTCTACGTTGATCTGCGGAGGAACGTTGTTCAAGTGCAATTTTTAGTTTTTTTCCTGTGAAATAAGAAATCACAATAAATATACCTATCACTGTAATTGGAATTAGAACCATTCCTCCCGCAAATACAAAAATCAAACTAAGAAAAACCAACACAAAAGGAAGATCTACTAACATTAATATGTTCTGCCCAGAATAAAATTCTCGAACTTTCTTTAGACTTTCCATCTTGTCCAAATAAGAACCAATCGAATCGCTTTCAAACTTAACTAAATCTGAGTGCACGACTTTTTCAATCGAGTTAATCCCTTCGGTATGCTCATACTGCACGCCTTTCCAAGTAAGAATGGCAGAGCGTGCTACACGTAATACACCATCTAATATGGCGGCAATTAATAAACCAAAAACTAATAATGCAAACGTGTCGACTGCCTGATTTGGTAGAATACGGTCGTAAACCTGTAAAATTACTAACGGTAATGCCAAGGTAGCAAGATTTATAAATAATGAGGCAAGCAAAACATCCCAACGTTTCCATGCTGTTGGAACACGGTGTTTGCCCTCTTCTAAGTTATTTTCCGCTATTAGTTGCTGACTCATACTTGAGCATCCAATTCCTTTTTACGAATTTACATACGAATACGGCCCATCAACTTCCTATTGATAGGCTTGAACTAGCTCTATGAAAAATATATCGGCTAAAGAATTAAACTCTTTAGAAATCAGAAACTTGCTGATTTGTAGCGGATAAAAGACGCCTAATTAGAGATAAAGGGCGTTGACGGAAGCAAAGATGTGGATTAGCAATTAGAAAATAGTTAATCCACATCAAATAATTGTTTAAAAAGTCATATCAGACTTGATATAAATGCATTAGCTTGTAGAGTGAAAGCAAAATTGCCATTACAATAATTACATTAAACTTTACTTACTTTTTATCAAATATTTTTTCATACCTTTCAAAAACCATATTTGCATTAATATTACTAACATAGCTAACATCATCATCCATATAGATGTCATCATTTTTCTTACCTCCGTGTAATTAAAAATTTACCACTGAATTTGTTCAACACCATCGAATGTAATTTCACTACCATCGTCGAATGTAATTACACCAGAGACATCAGAACCAATATCTAAAAACCCTTCTTCTACATCATAGTTAACTTGATTCCCACCTACTGTAATCGTCCAAGGATTATCTGGATCTGGTTGTGATGCAATATCAACATTCAATTCAATTACATCAGTCCATCCACCACCATCACCACCACTAAATGAATCACTGTCACCAAGTGCTTCGAAAATATAAACATCATCGCCTGCACCACCAACTGCAATATCATCGCCAGCACCGCCAATTAGAAGATCATTTCCATCATTACCTTGTAACGTATCATCCCCTGCACCACCATAAAGATGATCGTCACCATCATCACCACGCAAGAAATCATTGCCTTCACCGCCAAATATCAAATCAGCATCATCACCGCCCGACATTCGATCATTCCCATCGCCACCGAATAACGAATCTTGTCCTGCGTCACCACTTATAGAATCATTATCACTTCCACCATAAATAGTGTCGTCTCCAGCATCGCCTCTGATGGTGTCAGAACCAGCACCACCATATAAAGTATCAGCACTACTTGTTCCACTAATATTGTCATTCGATGACGAACCTAAAGCATCAAAATTCTCATCATTTGAAACAATCGTCATAGACAACGTATCCGAAACCGTGGCGGTATCGCCGGTGCTTGATTCTGTAGAGGTTACATTTACACCAATATGAACATCACCAGTGAATCCATCTTTCATGTTAAATGTAAGACTACTCAACTGAGAAGTATCAACCTGTGCTACACCATTTACTATTGCGATACTTGATCCACCGCTTGCCAACTCTGCACCTGTTGGTATGCCAGTTAATTCAATAGCCAATGATTCAGATCCATCAGTGTCAACAAGAGATGCATTAATCAATGAGGACAAATCGATATCTTGTCCTGCAACATATCCACTTGATTCATTAAACTCAATATCATCAATATACGCGCCACGCCCATACGCATGTATCGCACCTGTATCTTCAAACTGCAATCGAACGTCGCCACCTGTTCCCACAAATTGAATCGAATGAGACTGCCATGTCAATTCACTTACAGTATTGCCATCCCAATCGATTGAAATAGTTTTGATGACATTTCCTGTGCTTTCATCAATTACATTCACATTAAAGTCCATATAAGACTCAAAGCCTGGTCTTGGTGAAACTTGAAATGACAATTCATAAGCGGTATCTGTATTCGTTGAAACAACTTGCTCCAATAATCCAGCATCAGAATAGGTTCCCGAGCCTTCATTGTTTAATTCGATAAACATATCGCCTTCGGCCGCTTCTCCAGCCTGGTCATTTTCATGCCATACTTCAATTTCATGACCCGCCGGTGCGCTCCAACCGTTAATTGGCCCTGATTCGAATCCCGATCCGCTAGAACCGATTTCAAAATCTGCACTAGTAATATTTGTTACACCATCAGCATCATTTACAACTAATGATGGCGCATCCACTACAGCGTCAACGGTTACATCAATACTATTGTTGTAACTTTGGGTAACACCATTTTCAGTAATGTCAGTTTGAACCGTTAAGGTAAATTCATCATCACTGTGTGCGGGTGGTGTAATAGTCAAACCGGATAGATCTGATTGATCTAAGGTCCAAGTTCCATCACCATTATCTGTGCCTGCAGATAGGACTGCACCGATTGGTACAGCACCTATTGTAACTGCTACTGCAGCACCTAATTCAACATTTGATACCTGTATATCTAGTGCTATTGCACTATCTTCATTGCCTGACGAATCAGTGGTTAGTATCAAACCACCTTCATTTGCATCAGTAATTGCAATATCAAATGATGCATTGGATGTTGAACCATCAGTACTCGTTGCGGTAACCTCAATTTGCATGCTGGATGCAGTCTCGAAATCAAGTCCTCTAGGATCCGCAACGGTAACTTCACCTGTATTTGCATCAATTGCAAACGCGTTATTTGGATTAATGCTTAAACTATAAGCAACACTATCACTTGCATCCAAATCCTCTGCAAAAGCTGTGATGCCAACACTGTCGCCTACAGATGCAAGTTCTGATACTGAGTTATTACTCTCAGCACTGGTTACATCACCAGAGAGTTCAATATTATCTATTTGATAAGTTTCCGTATTAAAACTAACCATAGACTCAACTTCAATAATTAAACTAGAACCCTCAGGTATACTTGAAAAACTAAAGTTGGGTCCGCCATCAACATTGCCATCATCAGTTAAAAGCGTATGGCGCACACCATCAACATTAGCAATGACTACAATACTGTCTTGCGCGCTACCACTGTCTTCAAGACTTCCAATACTCGATATATCTAAACTCAATGACATATTTTCTGCATTGGATATGTCGATAGATTCGCTTTGCCATACCAAGTTACCTTGTGTGCCACCCGCAGAGTATGATTGTGAAAATTCATATGCATCATTATTAACACCATGATTACCAGTGACGACTGCATTACTTTCATCTACCGACCATGATGTATCGCCCGTATCAGCTTGTGTACCATCTGCCAAACCATCGAAGTTCTCACTCCATATAACTTGGTTACTAGTGCCTTCGTTGATATCTACAATTGGCCCAATGCTAAATTCACTATTATCATCACTGATGCTGATGTTGAACGTCGCAGACGAACTCGAACCGTCATCCGACGTCGCCGTCACTTCGATGCTCATGTTC
>JANQOB010000008.1 GCA_028279275.1 Gammaproteobacteria bacterium
TCCCGCATAACCACCCTGTTATTTCAGAAAAAATAACCATTCTTGTCGAATGAACAATTTTAAATTGTAAAGTTTGCATTTAAAATTTTAGGCACTTGAATATTTTTTAATTGAATATATCGAGGTAAGCCTTCTCGATAGGGCGGGTAGGCCTCACCCTTAATAAGAGGAGCAAGATAAGTTCTGCATCGTTGAGTGATTCCGAAACCGTCTTTGCTGATATAACTACGCGGCATCATTTTTTCCACATTTGCGACTTTAGCTAGAGACGTACTACCGATCTTCCATTTATATGGTTTGTTCGAAGTGCGAACAATCGTGGGCATGATTGCAGTTTTACCCTGCAAAGCGAATTGCACTGCAGCTTTACCCATTGCGTAGGCCTGATCTACATCTGTTTTTGAAGCAATATGACGCGCTGCTCTTTGTAAGTAGTCTGCGACAGCCCAGTGATATTTATAACCATGCTCTTGTTTAATCATATTTGCTATCACTGGTGCCACGCCGCCTAATTGTTTGTGCCCGAAGGCATCCACACTCCCAGCATCCGCTAAAAACGTACCATCTTCATATCGCGCACCTTCTGAAACGCATATCACACAGAAGCCAAATTGATCTACACATTCTTTCACGCGACTCAGAAAAGCTTTTTGGTCAAATGCAATTTCAGGGAAAAGGATAATATGAGGTGCATCACCTTTTTGTTCTGCTGCTAAGCCGCTAGATGCTGCAATCCAACCTGCATGGCGACCCATCACTTCCATGACAAATACCTTTGTCGATGTTTCGGCCATTGATTTCACATCGAAAGCAGCTTCCTTGATTGAAACAGCCACATATTTGGCAACCGAACCAAATCCAGGACAGTTGTCCGTGATTGGTAAATCATTATCAACCGTTTTGGGAATACCTATGCACTGAATGGGGTAGCGCATTTTCTTACTAAGCTGTGAAACTTTATGCGAAGTATCTTGTGAGTCACCACCACCATTATAGAAAAAGTAGCCAATATTATGAGCTTTAAAAACATCAATTAAGCGCTCGTATTGGGCTCGATTTTCCTCAAGGCTTTTTAATTTATAGCGACAAGAACCAAATGCACCAGAAGGGGTATGTTTGAGTGCTGCGATTGCACTTGCAGACTCTTTTGAGGTATCGATTAAATCCTCGGTTAATGCGCCGATAATGCCATTACGGCCTGCATAAACTTTGGCAATTTTGTTTTTATGTTTACGAGCGGTTTCAATTACACCACATGCCGTTGCATTGATTACGGCAGTGACCCCACCAGATTGTGCATAAAAAGCGTTACGTTTTTCCATAATGATTATTATCTAAAGTTATTGTTAATGATTTATTTTCTTATAGGCACATTAAATATTCATTCGCCGGTTTAGCTAATTAGAGTAATAGGCGCCGTCCCATTTCTCGATTATGGTGTGCCGCAATTGAGAAAACATGGAGTAGCAGACATGCGAGTTATCTTATTAGGTGGTCCTGGTGCAGGTAAAGGGACGCGTGCCAAATTTATAGAAGAATTATTTAATATACCTCAAATTTCAACAGGCGATATGCTCAGAGCTGCGGTGGATGCCGGCACTCCCTTGGGTCTTGAGGCTAAGAAGATCATGGAATCAGGTGGTTTGGTATCCGATGAAATCATTTTAGGATTAGTCAAGGACCGCATAGCAAAAAGTGATTGTGCAAAGGGTTATATTTTGGATGGATTTCCACGTACGCTCGCACAAGCTGAAAATTTAAATGCACAAGGTATTCATATAGATTACGTGATTGAAATTCATGTCAGTGAAGAAGAGGTGCTCAATCGTATGACGGGTAGACGCGTGCACCCCGAGTCTGGGCGCACCTATCACATAGTATTCAACCCGCCTCAGGTACCGGGTAAAGATGATGAAACGGGCGAGGATTTAATTCAGCGTGAAGATGATAAAGAGGAAACGGTTAAAGAGCGTCTGAAAGTTTACCACGAACAAACCGAACCGCTTATAAATTACTATAAAGAATGGTCAAATAGTGGCGACAATGATGCCCCAAAATATAGAAAAATTGGTGGGGTAGATACGGTTGACGAAATACGTGGTCAAATTAAACAAGCATTGAGTTGAAAATAATTCTTGCCATAGCTTCACTGTTTGCAGTGGCATGGTATTGGCAAGATAGTCTTCGTAGTCGAGAACTCATCCTTAAGCGGTGTCGTCAATTCTGTGATGAACATGATGTTCAGTTTTTAGATCAGTCTGTTTATGTTGCCCGTGTTCGTTTAGCAAAATCGAAGCAATATCATTTTTTCTTACGTAGATTTTATGCATTTGAATTCAGTATTGGCGGTATTGATCGACACAATGGAGTTGCAGTAGTGTCCAAAAATAAAGTTGAATACCTTTCTTTATTACACCCGGATGGAGAAATTATAGAAGGCGGCTTACCTGTAGGTAAGCAATAATTGTGTATGAATATACACAGGCAACAAATTTAAATAGATTAAGTTCTGAATTCTTGCACTTCCCAACTAGTCATAGTTGCTTGTATCCGCAAACATGACACCCCATGTTTTTGTATACGAGTAGCACCTGCAGCACCAGGATTGAGTACCCAAGGTTCTTGATTTTGATCGCAAACGAGTCGGTGACTGTGTCCATAGATTATTGCCTTTGAGCTTGGGTAAGTAGCACGAAGTTTTGCATGCCAATTATCATAATCAGAAAAAAACTCATCGCCATGAGTGATCGAAATTACCCCTCCGGGTAATGAAATTTCTGCTGAGTGAGGAATTTTTTTCAATTCTTCATGCTCTGCAACATCCCATTGTCCTGTGGTGTCATTATTACCGCAAACACAGATTACGTTATTAGTGATTTGATGCAATTGATTGAGCACACTCATAGAGCCAATATCCCCTGCATGCAGAATCAAGTCACACCCTTTGAGTTGTCTCGTGACAGATGCATCAATATAACTGTGCGTGTCCGATAACACTCCAATCTCAGTTTTTTCATTAGTACTGTAATCAAAGAGTTGTTTATTTAGTTGCTTGTCCATAAAAGCACTTTAGTAGATATTCAAAGTACTCAGCAATATTGCAATGCAGATATAAGCAATTTAATCTCTGATCCAACCAATTTCTTTTGCTGTTTTGTCACCAACTACACAAACCTTAAGACTGCTCGCCATTCTTGATAGGTTCTCACTTTCTGCAACGGTGCCTGCCATAATTTCTGCACGTCTTTGTGGATAAGTTGGATTACGATGCGGCTCTCCTAAACCATCTGGAGGTATGGGGTTACTACTGGAATCATATTTGTCAGTTGCGCCTACGGTGTGTAAAAGTTCATGAGCAATTACAATATTGTTTTGTTTCGCTTGGGATTTGCTCGCAAAGGCATGAACAATGCCCAGTAAACCTTTTTGAATCCCGAGAGAGTGTTCAAGTTTCTGATTCGGCTTATCTTCATGATAAAGCACAAATATGCGTACTCGATGCTTGTTAGATTTATTATCGGGAGTATTTTGCATTGCCCACCAGCGTAATTTTATACTCCAGAAGCCTATAGCAATTGGATTAGCATTTACACCGGGAGGTCTGGGAGGAAAAGATTTTACCACCGGACCTAATGTTGTAGAAGTTGGGGTAGAGCTCACTACATCAAATTTTTTGCTTTCACGTTTTATAAAGTTATCGATTTCAACAAAATTCTTTGTGTGAAGTTTTTTTATGTATTTATGTGTACTTGAACTTCCATCTGCATTGATCGGGTATATCACAACTTCTAAAGGTTTATACCACCCTTGTGTTACTAAGCGCTGATCTTGGGTATATAGCAACACTGCACCTAATAAAATAATTAATATCAGGATTCTTAGATTTTTGAAGGTAAATATACGCATTTTGAAAGCATAAGATTTATACTTATCAGCTCAACTAAACTTAGATTACTGGTAATAAATAGAAGTCATTTGGTTATTTATTCTTTAAAACATGATACATCGCATCAGTCTTAAATCAGGTAAATATAGTTTTACAGCAGAGGAGTATGAATCAATATTAGATGCTGCAATCCGTGCCGGTGTACCATTTAATTATGGCTGTAGCAACGGCAATTGCGGCTTGTGTAAAGCGCAAATACTTTCTGGCGAAGTATCACAGCTCCGCAAGCATGATTTCGTTATTAGTGAAGCTGATAAAATTCAAAGCTATGCTTTGATGTGTTCAACTGCATGCAAAAGTGACCTTCTCATTGATGCAAGTGTTGCCGCAACGACAAGTGATATTCCTGTGCAAGAGCTTCGCGTTAAAGTGCGTAAAATTGATGAGATCAGTAGTGATTTAGCAATTATAACTTTGCAAGTGCCTCGTAGTGCACGACTGCGTTTTATGGCGGGCCAATATATGCGTGTTTATGATGATCAACAACGATCACATGAATATGCTATTGCGAGCTGCCCCTGTGATGAAAAGCATATTGAGTTTCATGTTCGAAAGCTCGATGGTGATGCATTTTCTAACATGGTATTCAAGCAGCTAAGAGTCGGTGATTGGTTGAATATTCAAGGCCCTTATGGTGATTTTGTCTTAGATGACAGTAGTGATGCACCAATGGTTATGATTGCGTTTGATACAGGTTTTGCCGCGATTAAAAGTTTGCTTGAACATACTACTGCACAAGAAAAAGAACGTGAAATCTACTTATATTGGTTAGCTTGTGGTTCCGAAGGTTTGTACTTAGACAATCTATGCAGGTCATGGGATGACGCATTAGACGAACTGCATTATGTGCCCTTACACATGCAACGAGGTATAAATGAAATTCTGGATAGTGAATATGAAGGGATGTGTCACATTGAAGATAAGATTACTTTGTCATTGCATCATATTGAACATTTAAAGAATGCAGAAGTGTATTTGGTATCGCCAGAACCCGTCGCAAAACTTGTCGAGCAGTTACTCGTAGGAAAAGGTATTCAACAAGAGCGTATTCATCATGAGATTATACGTGGCAACCCAAATCTAAAGTGTATTCACCCTGAAGCAAAAATATGATTGATCACAAATGCAGTTTTAGCATTACCTTAATAACAGAAGATTATGCTTGCGAACATGCAAAACTGGTTACGAGGCGTGCAGGTCCGGATGTTGCCTGTCAATCTGACCAGGGTAGCAATGATTGCCAGCGAGTCTATGAAAAGCTTAAGTTATTAGGGTTACCTGCTTTTGATGCTGAAGATGATTTACTTAAAACTCCAGCCAGTGTATTTACAAAAATACAATATGGTGGTTTGCTGGGTTTACAAAGGTGTATTACACAAAGCGAAACCCAGCCAGAGAAAATAGAGAATATTTATCAACTTGTTCAGCGGGTAATATTAGAATATCAAGCAAAAGAAGAATCATTATATCAAGATATAGTGAATGATATGACTGCTTTTAGAATCAAGCGTCATAAGACTAGAAGAAAACAAAAATAAACTATAAGTTTTAACGGTTTGGAGTTTTAATGAGTTATCAAACGATTATTTCTGTTGAAGAGCTAAATAATAATTTAGCTAATAAAGATTGGTTTGTGTTTGATTGTCGCTTTATGCTCAATGACCCTGCGGGTGGGTTGAAAAAATTTAATCAAGGGCATATTCCGGGCGCACAATTCGCGGATATGGATAAAGATTTATCATCTGCACCTACGTCAACATCAGGACGACATCCATTGCCTGATCCAAACGAACTCATAGGAAAGTTACAAAATTGGGGTGTCAATAATTCTTCTCAAGTCATTTGTTATGACGATATGTCAGGCGCGTTTGCTGCGCGTATGTGGTGGTTATTAAAGTGGTTGGGTCATTCTGATGTTGCCGTTTTAGATGGTGGCATTGATAAATGGTCAGCTAATGGATTGGCGCTTGAACAACAAATACAAACACGAAACAAAGGTACATTTAATGGCGAACCAAATGACACAATGTGGGTTAATGTAGATTTCGTACAACAACAACTACAGCAAAATAAAATTAATTTGTTGGATGCAAGATCAAAGGAAAGATTTACTGCAAAAGATACGGAAACAGATCCAGTACCTGGGCATGTACCTGGAGCAATTAATTTTCCATTTGCAGGAAACGTATCAAAACAAGGAGTGTTTTTATCGACTGATGAATTGCAAAAACGATTTGCAGAATTGTTTAGCAACGATAACGGTAAAGAAGTTATCAATATGTGCGGATCTGGCGTTACTGCCTGCCATAACCTGCTTGCGATGAGTATCGCGGGCTTGCCTATGACTCGCTTGTATGTCGGCTCATGGAGCGAATGGATTAAGGAAAAAAGCCGATCAGTGGCAACAGGGGAGAGCCAATAATTTAAGTGATTACCTGCTTAATAAGTGCGCGTATGCCACTGAATTACTGTTAAATTCTGTTTTATCACGCATCTACACCCGCCTATAGCCTAGATTCTAGAGATTGCTCACAAAGCCAACTACTATTTTAAGGGTATAAGGTGTTCTGCATTGTTAGCAACGCTGGACATTTTTTTACCCTTAACAAAACTAGGCTAGTCTTATTTCTCAAGCAAGTCCCAAAATAATGGCTGAAAACACTACGGTGAAGATGCCAACTGAGACTGCTGCGTCACTATTAGATGCAGGGTCTTTGCCTTTTGCCGTTGTATTGTTGCGCGCCAATGACGGTACGGTCGCGTATGCAAATAACCTGATGAGTATGATACTTCGTATCGGTTTGGATAAGCTAAGCGGGAAAACTATCCCAGGTCTATACGAGGATGATGAACAAAGATCTGAAGCAGTTAAGTTATTAAAGAGAAGCTCTTTTGTACCTCCTAAGCAAATAGAAATTAAAAATTTTGATGATAAAGATCTTAAAGTCATCTCTGCTATTTCATTAATAAAATTTCAAAATGAGCTTTGTATTTTTGTTGCGTTTCAAGCGCCTCAAGATGAAACTGGAAATGTAAAACGTTTACGCATTTCTATTGAACGTCATAACATGGCCCTGCGTGCTGCAAAAGTAGGGATTTGGAGTTGGGATATAATGTCGAATCGTATTACATGGGATGACAACATGCATGATCTATTTGGAATTAAACCCGGAAGTTTTTCTGGAAAGAATCGTGAATTTTTAAATTACATGTTGCCTGAAGATCGTCAAGAGCAACTCGAGCTTGGCAAACGTTATTATGAAGATGGTGGAACATTTGATACTAAATTTAGAATTCTACGACCTGATGGTGAAACAAGAGTAATTATTAATCGTGGTGAGGCGGCGAAAAATAGTCAAGGTATCGTGACAAATATTGTTGGCGTATGTTGGGACGTAACAGAAAATTTTGCGCTTAGTGCAAAAATAGAACATCAAGCTTTGCATGATCCTTTAACAGGTTTACTGAATAGGTTCGAAATGCAGAAAAGATTGGAAGGTCTTATTCAGTCTTTAGCTAATGAGCCCTCTGAAAATACCTTTTGCTATTTTTCATTAGATCGTTTCAAAGTTGTGAATGATACTTGTGGCCACGACGCGGGTGATGAACTATTAAGACAGATTTCTGAACACTTAAAAACATATATTACTGAGAAAGATACTTTCGCACGTATGGGCAGTGATGAATTTGCATTAATCATGACAGACTGTTCAGGTGATGAAGCAAGAAAAGTTGCAGACACACTCTTGCAAGCCATTCAAAATTTTCATTTTGAATGGGCAGGTAAAGTATTTGATATCAGCTTAAGTATGGCATTAGTACCCATTTCAGCTGAAAAAAGTGTTAGTGAAATCCTTGGTACCGCCGATGTTTCTTTATCTGCTGCAAAAGATGGAGGTAGAGGTCGAATTCATGAATACCGACCACATGATTCAACAGTTATACGGCGTCATGATGAAATGCACTGGGTGCTACAATTAGAAGACGCCTTACGCTCGGATCGTTTTCAGTTAAATTTTCAACCCATAGAACCTTTACAGGATGAGTCTGAAGAAGGATTGCATTACGAAGTATTGTTACGAGTGCTTGATGATGCAGGTGAAGTAATGTCACCACAGGAACTTCTGAATGCTGCCGAACAGTTTGATATGGCAACACGAGTAGATACTTGGGTAGTCAATGCTTTATTTGATTGGTTAAAAAAACATCCTGATCATGTTAAGAAACTAAATCTTTGTTCTATTAATCTTTCAGGTGCATCGATAAGTGATATAAATTTTTTAACGTTCTTAAAAGAAAAGCTTCAGAATCCAGATATACCTGTAACCAAGCTTAGTTTTGAAGTTACTGAAAATGCGGCTATTAAGAACATCACTAAAGCACGAGATTTTATTAACACAATTAAAGAATTTGGTTGTAAGTTTGCGTTGGATGACTTTGGTAGTGGGCACTCATCATTTGCTTATTTGAAAGATTTGCCAGTAGACATATTAAAAATTGATGGCGTGTTTGTTAGGGGTATACATTTAGAGCCCGTCAACTACGCAATGGTTAAAGCGATTAATGATGTTGGACAAGTCATGAAAATGAAAACTATTGCAGAATATGTTGAGAACGAAGAAATCTGTAAAGAACTGAAAGAAATCGGTGTTGACTATGGTCAAGGCTATTACTTTGGCAAGTCTGAAAAACTAGAAGAAGTGATCGTAGTTAATTCAATGATTGCGGAACCGGAAGATACGCATTAAGCATAGACTATTCATTTCTTAATAATTATTTCTGATTCTGCTATGGTTTAAAAACATTTCAGCAGATTAGGATTAATTTTGAAATTTTGCAGTAGTTGTGGCTCTTCTGAAATCACTTTAAAAATTCCTGAAGGTGATAACCGCCCACGTTTTGTATGTTCTGCCTGTGGTGAGATTTTTTATCACAATCCAAAAATAGTAGCGGGCTGTATTGCAGAGTGGCAAGACAAAATTCTCATGTGCAAACGTGCCATTGAACCACGACACGGTAAATGGACCTTGCCGGCAGGATTTATGGAAAATCAAGAAACCATGCATGAAGCTGCTGCAAGAGAAACACACGAAGAAGCTACCGCAGAAGTAGCTAATTTAAGTTTATATACTATGTATAACTTGCCACATATTAACCAAGTATATGTAATGTTTCGAGGCGATTTAGTAGAAGGGAAAGCCAGTCCGGGTATTGAAAGTTTAGAAGTTTCACTTATGACTGAAAATGATATTCCATGGGATGAAATTGCCTTTCCGGTAATCCAAGAAACCCTTGAATTATATTTTGAAGATAAGCGGAATAATTCAAATTTTGAATTGCGTTATGGAGATATGTTGAGATTGTCGGGTAAAAAATTTGAAGTAAAAAGATATTAATGTCTAATTCTAAAATTCTGCTTTCTATAATTGAATTAGGTGGGTATCCAGATTTAACCGCAATATACAAAAAACATGGTTATGAGCCGATTGTGGTGTACAGCATGCGTAAAGCGCTAAGCGCATTGAAGAAGACAAAACCATCCGTTGTGGTGGCAGAATTCAACTATCAATCAGACTTTAGGGATCGTACGAGTACGTTAGAATCATTGATAGCGATTGCGCAACGTAATGTTGCTATGAAAGTCATCGTGTTTTATGAAAAGGAATATGCACATCAATTTGAAAAACTGAAAGCACGTTATAATTTTTTTGCCGCTTTTTCATACCCTATTGAAAAAGCGCTGATCGACAAGCTGCTTTTAGGGTTAAATGAATAGTTATTTGGCTTTGGAGCCTCCAAGACAGGGTGGGGATTTTCTTATTTCACCATTTTTTTCCTGCCATTCATTTGGGGTGAGTGTATGTAAAGATAAAGCATGCACAGGACCATCTAATTCTTCTTTGAGTAACTGATTTAGTATGCGGTGCCGTGCCACAAGCATTTTATTATCAAATTCGCTAGTAACTACTGTGACTTTAAAATGCGACTCTGAGCCAGGTGGTACATTATGCATATGGCTTTCATTTGCTACTTCTAAATACTCGGGTTGCAACGCCTGAGTAATTTTATCTTCGATATTTGCTTGTATGGTCATCTAACTATATGGCTAAAAGTTTGTGTCTAGATTAATAATATACACTAGTTTATGGAAAAAAATTCCTTCGCGGTTAGAGTGGTCTCTTCGGCTGTTTGTTCCATACTTGTATTGCGGCATTTCGCCACAGTTTTCAAAATATGTGGAAGATATGCGGGTTCATTGCGCCTGCCATCGGGTTTCGGATATTCGTCTTTGGGTAAATCTCTGGGTAAAAGATATGGGGAATCGGTTTCTATCATAAGCCTGTTCGCCGGGATATTTTTTACTGATTCATGTAGATGTTGCCCACGGCGTTCATCACAAATCCAACCTGTAACTCCAATGTGACAATCTAAATGTAAATAAGCATCAAGTTCTTCATCAGTACCGGTAAAGCAATGAACAACTACTTTGCTCAAGTGTTTTCTGTATTCAGATAGAATTTTTATAAAATCTTCATGTGCATCACGTTCATGTAAAAAAATTGGCATATTAAGTTCTGCAGCAAGCTCCAATTGTGCTTTAAAAGTAATTTTCTGCTGCTCGGGAGGTGAATAATTGCGATTAAAATCTAAGCCTGTTTCACCAATGGCAACCACATTTTTATTTTTTGCTAGAGTCTTTAATCGGTCGCAGCTGTTTTTTTGCCAGTTTTTGGCCAGATGAGGGTGTACACCCGCAGTTGACACCATACCTTTGTACTTTAAGGAAAGGTTTAACGCATATTCACTTTCTTCAACATCGGAGCCTGTTAAAACAAAATATTTTACTCCTGCTTGATTGGCGCGTTTAACCACTTCGTCTGCATCTTTGCGAAATGCGCTACTGGTAAAATTAAAACCAATGTCAATGAGTTCCATAGAATATCTATTTACGCTAAGTGTGCACAGTTTTCACAATATTCACCTTCCTCATCAGATAAAACAATTTGACAATGACGGCAAAGACGTGTGTAAGTAGGCTGTAATTTTTCATCAAGACAAACGCGATCATCAAATACAAAACATTCGCCATGCCAATGCTGATTTTGATATTTTTCTAAATACTTAATTATTCCACCTTCGAGTTGATACACTTCTTTAAATCCGTATGTGGCAAGTATTGGTGCACCTTTTTCACAACGAATTCCTCCTGTGCAAAAAGTGACAACAGGTTTGTCTTTTGGCAATTGATTGATTTTTTCTTGTAAGCCAACAATATCTCGAAAATTTCTCATACCAAGATTTTTTGAGTGATTAAAGCTTCCCAAGTCTATTTCAAAGGTGTTTCTCATATCGAGCAGGGTAATATCTTTGCCCTCATCCAACCATTTTTTAAAGTCTTCAGCGGATAAATGGTGAGCATTATTTTTGGAATTACCATTATTGCTTGTAGATGGAACGTCATCAGAACCTATTGGTTGTGTTGGAACCAGTTCTTTTCTGACCTTTATGAGTAACCGCTTAAAGGGAATAGTTTCAGAGAAAGTAGTATTGAGTAATAAATCACTAATGCCACATTTCTTATTTAGTTCTTGCAAAAAATAATCAATATCGCTTTGGGTACTAGCGATACCAAGATTGATACCTTCAGAACTGATAAAAATATTGCCCTTTATATGTGTATGGCTACAAACAGACCGAGCGTGTTCAAATACCTCGGTCGTATCGTCGATTGCTGTGTACTTATAGCCCGCAATATTGGTAATTTGTTGAGGCATAAAACTAAAAAACAGTACTTAACAAAGATAACAATAATGAGTTAGGGTAGTTATTATGAAAGAAGGACAACCACAAGCGGTATATCTAAAAGACTATACACCCCCAAACTATCTCATTGATGAAGTTGAACTGGACTTTTTACTAGGCGAGGAGGTTACAAAAGTCATTTCGCATCTACAACTACGCCGTAATCCAGATTATTCAGGAAATGACGAAACTTTAGAACTTCAAGGTGAAGAACTTGAACTTAAGGCAATTGAGCTCGATGGAAGGGAGTTAAACTCTCAACAATATATTCAATCAGATGAGACTTTATTAATTCCAAATGCACCGCAACATTTTTCGCTTAAAATAGAAACCCATATCACACCTCAGACTAACACTTCTCTGGAAGGTCTATATAAATCGAGCGGTAATTTTTGCACCCAATGTGAAGCAGAGGGTTTTCGCAAAATCACATATTTTTTAGACCGTCCTGATGTAATGTCTAAATACACTGTGCGTATTCAGGCAGATAAGTTTCGCTATCCGGTTTTACTTTCTAACGGCAATCTAAAAGAAAAGGGAGAGCTAGAAGCCGGACAGCATTTTGCTATATGGGAAGACCCTTTTCCCAAGCCAAGTTACTTGTTTGCTCTCGTGGCGGGCGAATTAGTTTTCCTTGAAGGCGAGCATCGCACTACCTCTGGTAAAGAAATTGTATTACGCATTTATAGTGAAAAGCATAATGCTGATAAATGTGAGCATGCCCTGCAATCATTGAAAAAAGCCATGCAGTGGGATGAAGAGCGTTTTGGCTTAGAGTGTGATTTAGATATCTACATGATTGTTGCAGTCGATGATTTCAATATGGGCGCCATGGAGAATAAAGGCTTGAACATTTTTAATTCCAGTTGTGTGTTAGCCACATCAAAAACCGCAACAGATAACGAATTCATGCATATTGAAGCTGTGGTGGCGCATGAATATTTTCATAACTGGACAGGCAACCGGGTCACATGCAGGGATTGGTTTCAATTAAGCCTGAAAGAAGGTTTAACAGTTTTTCGTGATCAAGAATTTACATCTGATGTTACTTCCCGAGCGGTGAAAAGGGTTAGTGATGTTCGTGCGTTACGTGCCTATCAGTTTGCGGAAGATGCGAGTCCAATGGCTCATCCAGTACGCCCTGCATCATTTATGGAAATCAATAATTTCTACACTTTGACAGTTTACGAAAAGGGCGCGGAAATCGTACGTATGTATCAAACGATGTTTGGTGTTGAAGGGTTTCGTAAAGGCATGGACTTATATTTTGAGCGCCATGACGGCCAAGCCGTAACAACAGACGATTTTGCCGCTGCGATGGCAGATGCAAACGCTACTGATTTAAAGCAATTTAAACTTTGGTACGAACAAGCAGGTACACCGGTAG
Source organism: Gammaproteobacteria bacterium (assembly GCA_028279275.1). Lineage (GTDB taxonomy): Bacteria > Pseudomonadota > Gammaproteobacteria > UBA4575 > UBA4575 > JABDMD01. The sequence goes on from JANQOB010000008.1 coordinate 13,137, forward strand.
TAAAGGTAGTTGATCATTGGGATGCTGCAACAGGAACATACTCTTTAAGCTGTACGCAGACTTGTCCGCCTACACCTGAAAGTAAAGATAAACAACCATTTTTGATTCCTTTAAAAACATCCGTATTAGATGAGAACGGGAATGTAATTGTTGAAGCACAAGTTTTGAATTTACATCAACGTCAACAATCTTTTGAATTTAAAAATATTGCCAGTAGGCCAATTCCAGATTTATTGCAAGAGTTTTCGGCTCCCGTGCAATTACAATATTCATATACTGATGAGCAATTGGCCTTTTTGTTAAAACATTCAAAAGATGCGTTCAATCGATGGGATGCAGGCAATAGGCTGGCTATAAATGTATTACAAGAGAGTGTATCTGAGGGAAAAAATTTAGACGACTCATATTCGCTTGCTACATTGAAAGAGGCGCTAGAGCATGCCATACAACCACAATCAACAGAAGCTAGTTTGCTTGCCGAACTTTTAATACTACCTAATGAAAAAGATTTAGAAGAACATCTTGAAAAAATTGATATGCGCATATGCGTGTTGGCGAGTGAAAATTTGCAAAAAAGTATTGCTGAGCATCTAGAGTCTAATCTCTTAACCACCTATAACAGTTGTAATAGGGATGTTGCTTATCAATACAATGCAAAAGAAATGGCACGTAGGAAATTGCAAAACATTTGTTTACAGCTATTAAACACCTTAGATAACAATGAGTATAAAATTCTTGCGTTTGAGCAATATAAACGTGCTAGTAATATGACCGAACAAGTAGGTGCCATTAATGCCTTAATTCATTCTGAATCTGATCAGCGCGAACAAGCCTTAACTGCTTTTGAAAAACAATGGCAACATGATGGATTAGTAATGGATAAATGGTTGGCTTTTCAGGCGCGCTCAAAAGTACCTAATGCGCTTGATAATGTTAAAGCGCTTATGCAGCATTCGATTTTTAAGATTACAAACCCAAATAAAGTGCGGGCCCTTATCGGAGCTTTCGCTGGGCAAAATGCTTACCATTTTCACAATCCTGATGGCAGTGGTTACGAATTTATTGCGCAACAAGTTATTGCATTAAATGAACTAAATCCGCAAATAGCTTCACGATTAGTGAGAACTTTGATGCGTTGGAAAAGTTATGTAGACCCTTATGGCGAAAAAATGCGGGAACAATTAAAAACGATTGCTGCGCATAAGAATCTTTCTAAGGATGTATACGAAATCGTTACAAAAAGTTTGTAAATAAAAAATCTCTTTATTACTAATTGACATTATCATCTGATCATTTTCGCTCTCACCGTACGCTGGATGTATTAGAGCGTATCGGTAATCGTTTGCCAGATCCGGCTGCGCTATTTGTTATCGGTCTTATTATTATCATGCTGCTTTCACACATCGCTGTGTTATTGGATTGGTCGGTTACGAATACTTCTTCTATGCAGGTGATTACAGCGAATAGCTTGTTAAGTAGTGCTGGAATTTGGTGGTTATTGAGTCATTTGGTTGAAAACTTTATTCAGTTTCCACCCTTGGGGATTGTGCTGGTAGGTATGCTTGGCATCGGATTGGCCGATCGAAGTGGTTTGCTGCCGACTGCTTTACATATGGCAAGTATGCGCGTGAAAGGCATATGGTTATCGCCAGCTATGATATTCCTGGGCATTATGTCATCGGTGGCTTTGGATGCAGGTTATGTAGTACTACCTCCCATTGCCGCAGTATTATTTATCTTAGCCAAACGATCACCTATAGCAGGTATAGCCGCGGCCTTCGCAGGAGTTTCAGCCGGGTTTGGTGCAAATCTTTTCATCACTAGTCTAGACCCTATGTTGGCAGGCTTTTCGCAGTCGGGAGCTTCTTTACTCGATCCAAATTATCGCGTAGCAGTTACAGCTAATTGGTGGTTTATGATTGCATCAACGATTGTGTTAACTGCAGTAGGTTGGTTTGTAACTGAAAAATATGTAGAACCAAGATTTAGAGGTAATCAAGAAATAGTTATTCCTAAGCGCATTAATCAGCAGGAAGGAGTAAAAGCAAAAGAAAAAAAGGCTGTCTATTTTGCTTTACTGAGCGTGTTGATCGTTTTAGGGATAATAATAGCTTGCATAGCTATACCTGGGATGGCGCTTTATGGTCAGGGTGAATATTTTCCTCGCTGGGTTGAAGTAACAGTACCGCTCTTATTTATTGTTTTTTTAGTGCCTGGAATTATCTATGGTGTGATCGCAGGAACAATAAAGTCTCATCGTGATATTGCTAACATGATGGCAGACACGCTCGCCTCAATGGGACCTTATATTGTTTTGGCTTTTTTTGCCGCGCAGTTTATCGAAGCATTTAAATACTCTCATTTGGGTGAAATGTTAGCAATCGGGGGAGGGCAATGGTTAGCAGCTGCAAATCTTAGTGTGTATTTATTGATTGCTGTCTTTATATTGATTGTGATGTTCGGAAATGTCTTAATTGGCTCTATGTCTGCAAAGTATGCATTCTTTGCCCCGGTGTTTGTTCCCATATTTATGCAATTAGGTGTACGACCAGAACTTACCCAAGTGGCTTATCGCATTGGAGACTCGGTTACCAATGTGATTACACCTCTAAACCCATATTTGGTTATTATCCTTGCTTTATTGAAAGAGTATTATCCAAAATCTGGTTTGGGCACATTAATAAGTATTATGCTTCCTTACACCATTGCGTTTGCAATTGCATGGATATTGTTATTGTTTTTATGGATGATACTCGGCATCCCACTAGGACCTAACGGCTTACTTTTTTATTAATTATTATCATGCAAGACAAAAATATTATTTCTGTATTTGAAAATGGCCCTATTCATATAAGGGGCGATTTAGTGCTTATCAATAGTGATGGCGATGTTATTCAAAAAACTGACGAATTGTATTTATGTCGTTGTGGTAATTCAAATAACAAACCATATTGTGATGGCGAACATAAGAAAAAAAACTTTTTGGAAGCTGGGAAATTTATTAAACCACCAGCATCAGAAACGGACGTCATTAGTGAAGGTGTATTAGAAATTAAAGTTCAGCCAAATGGACCACTAATATTTCGGGGTGTTGCTCTTATTCGAGATTGTGGGGATGAAGAAATTTATCGAAAAGTGGGTGGACTATGTCGATGCGGGCAATCTAATAACAGCCCTTTTTGTGATGGTACACATTCCAAAATAGAATTTGTAGGCTAGGGGCGTGAAATCAAATTTAATTTTTTAACGACATTTAAAACTAAATCACGGCTTCCTGTACTTTAAAAACCCTCGGTAGAGGTAAATAACCCAACACGCAAGTCTTTGGCTTTGTAAATTTCTTTATTGTCCACAGACATCACACCATCGGCTATACCCATCACCGTACTCCGGCTAATTACTCTCTTAATATCAAGTCGATATTGAACGATTTTTGCTGTTGGCAGTACTTGACCCGTAAAGCGAACTTCATTTACACCAAGTGCACGACCCTTGCCAGGATTGCCTTGCCAAGCAATAAAAAAGCCTAATAGTTGCCACAAAGCATCCAAACCTAAACACCCTGGCATAACAGGATCACCAGGGAAGTGACAATCAAAAAACCATAAATCAGATTTGATATCGAGTTCAGCCTCAACTAGGCCGCGACCATAACCCCCATTCTCATTTGAGATGTTAGTAATCCGATCCATCATAAGCATATTGGGCATAGGTAGTTGCGCATTACCAGGACCAAACATTTCACCTCTGCCACAAGCCAGTAGGTCTTCATAAGAAAAGGAATTTTTTTGCATCACAATGAATTGTTCTTAGTTAGCTGCATCCTTGCTGCAGTATAGTGGTGGTATGCATTGATTGTTTGAGTGTAGCAAAAGATGTTGATTATTACTTGTTATACCCCAAGAAATTCGGATTTAGTGGTGTGTATTGTGATGCTTTCCAATATATTTTTACTGTTTTAAGCGACTGTCTTGTTTTACACGATCGAGAATTAAGTAAAGTTCACTAATGGTTTGTATGTAGTTTGCTTGAATTTCTTGTAATACATCAAAGTAAGCAGCTGTTCCACTTCCTGTTACAACAATCTCAATACTATTATTTAGTTCACGACGCAGCTTGCGTAATTGATTAGGTAATAATGGATCATCAGCGGGGCGCGTTATTCCAATTGCTACTAATTGTGCATTACTTTGTTGTTGAGCAAAGATTATTTCATCTACTGTTCCATACATCCCTAAAAATATTGCATCCCAGCCGTTTGATTTGCTTGCAGCAGCTAAGCGCAAGGCAGCGATATCACTTACAGGCCCTGCGGGTGAAGCACAGATTAATTTATATTCTGATTCTACAAACGGTTCATTCATAACCAAGTTTGAGAGAAATGCACGAATAGAATAAATCGCAATAGCATAATGTGTATCGCGTAACGCGCCGCGACGACATTCATCTTGAATGTGTGAGACCAGTGGCCGTAGTAAATCTTCTAATAAAAAAATAATACCTAATGATTTTGATGCATCGCTTAGAGAATGATAAATGTCATAACTATTGAAACGTTGCACGGCATCTAAACAGTCATCGAAATATTCCATCACGGATCCCGTGCTGGGACGTTGCTCTATTTTTCTCAGTGGTAGGCGCGCTGCAGCGGATTCATCTTGATCTACTAATTCACGAAGTTTATTTAAAGGTAAGCTTGCAACATCGCCAATACGACGTCCTGCCGAAGTCGCGCGTCGTAGCATAATGAGTTTTTCAACATCACTGTCGCTATACAATCTTCGACTGTTGCTGGCTCTTTCAGGAGTAACAACACCGTAACGTCGTTCCCATACACGTATGACATCCGCCGTAAGACCTGTCCGTCTGGCGACTACTTGGATAGGGTGTTCATGTTCTAAAACGTTTGTCTGTTTGCCTGCCACGTTAATCTGTCATAGTAATGTCTAGTTGATTGTACCTATTTTGTCTGTTTATTATAACATATCTAGGGCATCGTCATAGCTGTGTATTAGACAAATATAGGTCACATGAGAGGTATCATCTTGAACAGCTAAGTCCTTGAATGCTATATTTACTGTACTGAAAAATCTTTATGCAAACCTAAGATCTCGCAAGATTATTGGTTTGTAAGGTTAAGCAAGTATGCAAATCTAGCTGATTGCGTAGTTTGTTACTTGTCGTAAACGTTAGTTTCAACTGACATGATTTAGGAGCGAACATGAAGAAATTTTTAATCAACCTACGCTATTTTTTAGCGCCGTTTTTAATATTAGCGAGTTTATTTGGCGTGCTAGCGGGGGGTCCATGGGTA
>JANQOB010000010.1 GCA_028279275.1 Gammaproteobacteria bacterium
ATTGGCTTTAAGATTCGCGAGCACACGATTACCCACATACCTTATATGTTGGTGGCAGGTGATCGTGAAGTCGAAGCGAATCAGCTGGCCGTTCGTACGCGTAGTGGTGAAGATCTTGGCTCGATGGATATGAGTGCTATCGTGCAGAAATTTTCCGAGGAGAACGCGAACCGCGGCCTTTAATGTTTTTGGAGGGTTAGAATATCAGCGCAGCGAAAGAGAATCGTTTAAATGAAGAAATAACGGATCATGAAGTCCGCTTGATTGGGAGTGATGGCGAAAATGTTGGTGTAGTGGCAATTGATGAAGCTCAACAAATTGCTATAGACGCCGATTTAGATTTAGTTGAAATTGTACCAAATGCCAAACCACCTGTTTGCAGGGTGATGGATTACGGCAAATTTAAATTTGAACAAAGTAAAAAAGCACATGCTGCGAAAAAGAAACAAAAGCTAATCCATGTAAAAGAAATTAAATTTCGGCCTGGTACGGAAGAGGGTGATTACCAAACCAAGCTAAAAAAGTTAGTTGAGTTTTTAACAAACGGGGACAAAACAAAAGTAACGATTCGATTTAGAGGCAGAGAAATGATGCACCAGGAACTTGGTGTTAGACTTTTAGATCGAATTGAAGATGATTTGAGCGAATATGGTGAAGTTGAACAGCGTCCAAAACTAGAAGGGCGACAATTAGTAATGGTGTTTGCGCCATTAAGGAAAAAGTAAAATTTATTTATAGTAAGCGAATTAATAAGATGCCTAAATTAAAAACAAATCGAGGCGCTGCAAAGCGTTTTAAGAAAACTGCCAAAGGCGGTTTTAAGCGGACCCAATCACATTTGCGACACATTCTTACTAAGAAGAGCACTAAAAGGAAAAGACAATTGCGCAGTAGTTCAATGATTGCTGAAGCGGATGTAAAAGCTGTAAAGCAAATGTTGCCTTATGCTTGATAGATAACCTATAACGTTAGTATTAGAGAGAAAATAAATGCCAAGAGCAAAAAGATCAGTAGTCGCTCACGCGAAACATAAGAAAGTACGTGCCAAAGCAAAAGGCTATTATGGTGCGCGCCGAAATGTTTATCGTGTAGCTAAGCAAGCGGTCATTAAAGCAGGCCAATATGCCTATCGCGATCGCAGACAAAAGAAACGTCAATTTCGCTCACTATGGATTGTGCGAATTAATGCCGCTGCAAGGCAGTTTGGGTTATCGTATAGCAGAATGATAGATGGTTTAAATAAAGCATCCGTGGAAATTGATCGCAAAGTACTAGCAGATCTTGCGGTTAATGATATTGATACTTTTGGTAAGCTAGCAGAAACCGCCAAGGCCAATTTAGCCAGTTGATATCTAAGCTATATAAACAGCGTTATAGTTTTTAGTAAAAGGGAAAGGCTAATGCCTTTCCCTTTTTTATTTAAAGAGTTGATAAATACTAATGTCTGACCTGAATTCTTTAGAAAATAATGCCATGGATGAAATTCAGGCTGCAGTGGACATGCAGGCTTTAGAGTCTTTACGTGTTCAATATCTGGGTAAGAAAGGTGTCTTAACTGAACAACTTAAATCTTTGGGTAAATTACCCAAAGAGGAACGACCCGAAGCAGGTCAAAAAATAAATCAAATTAAAGTTGTTATTCAAGAAGCGCTTGAAGAACGAAAGGGATACTTGCAGGAAGCTTCGATTAACGAGCAACTAAAGAGCGAGACTATAGATATTACATTGCCAGGTAGAGGCCAGGAATTAGGAAGTTTACACCCCATAACATTAACCCTTAACCGAATACAAAATTACTTTAAACAATTTGGTTTTGTAATAGAAGAGGGCCCAGAGGTTGAAGATGAGTTTCACAATTTTGAGGCACTCAACATTCCAAAACATCACCCTGCTCGCGCAATGCATGACACTTTTTATTTTGACGACAAGCTTTTGCTGCGCACGCATACTTCTTCTGTGCAAATTCATGTTATGCAAGAGCAAGAGCCGCCTATTCGAATTATTGCTCCTGGTCGAGTATATCGCTGCGATTCAGATCCCACGCACAGCCCAATGTTTCATCAAGTGGAAGGCTTGTTAGTAGACCAGGGAGTCTCTTTTGTAGATTTAAAAGGTATTGTTATCGATTTTCTACAAAGCTTTTTTGAAGACGATGATTTACAAGTGCGTTTTCGGCCTTCTTACTTTCCGTTTACAGAACCTTCTGCAGAAATTGATATTGGAATGGTTGATAAAAAAACTAACTCAGTAAAATGGTTGGAAGTAATGGGTTGTGGCATGGTGCATCCTAATGTATTCGACAGTGTCGGAATTGATACTGCTAAATATAATGGTTATGCATTTGGTATGGGAGTCGAGCGTTTAGCCATGTTGCGTCATCAAGTGAGTGATTTACGTTTATTTTTTGAAAACGATTTACGTTTTCTTGAGCAATTCACTTAATGCAAAGATCAGGATGTACTCATGCGTGTAAGTGAAAATTGGCTACGTGAATGGATAAACCCCTCCGTGGATACGCAACAGTTGGCCGACCTGCTGACTATGGCGGGCTTGGAAGTGGATGGTGTTGAGCCTGCGGCAGGGAAATTTTCAGGTGTAGTGGTAGCTAAGGTGTTGGAAGTTGAAGCTCATCCAGATGCCAAGAAGTTGCAAGTTTGTAAAGTGGATGATGGTAAAGGTGAAATCAGTAATGTGATTTGTGGGGCTAGCAATGTGCGTAAAGATCTTAAGGTTGCGTTTGCGAAAGTTGGTGCAACTTTGCCGAATAATTTCAAAATTGAAGCGAAAGAGCTTCGTGGAGTCGAGTCATTTGGCATGCTGTGCTCGGCAAGTGAGTTGGGTTTGGCTGAGAGTTCTGAAGGAATTATGGAACTGTCTGATGATTTGGAACTGGGAACGGATGTTTATAATAATTTTGCCTTAGATGATCAAATTATTGATATTGATTTAACTCCTAATCGTTCGGATTGTTTAAGTATGCAAGGAATTGCTCGAGAAGTTTCTGCCTTACTCGATCAATCTTTAGAAAATGATTTTAAGGTTGATAGTGTAAAAAACTCTATTGATTCAACATTTCCAGTTTCCATTCATGCAGCTGATGCCTGCCCTCGTTATGTAGGCAGAGTAATTGAAAATGTTTCAGGCACTGTACAGAGTCCTTTGTGGATGCAAGAGAAATTGCGACGTGCAGGTGTGCGTGCCATTAATGCAATCACTGATATCACAAATTTTGTGATGTTGGAAATAGGTCAGCCTATGCATGCATTTGATTTGGATAAGTTAAATGCTGGAATCGAAATTAGAATGGCTAAGTCATCGGAAAAGCTTGAGCTATTGGATGGACAAGAAATTGAGTTGAGTGATGATGAGCTGGTTATAGCTGATGCTAAACAGCCGATTGCGTTGGCAGGAATAATGGGTGGGCTGGCATCAGCTATCCAAAGCGATACTAAAAATATATTTTTAGAAAGCGCACATTTCAAACCTGAAGTGATTGCAGGTAAGGCGAGAAGACGCGGGTTGCATACCGATTCATCGCATCGTTTTGAACGAGGTGTTGATCCTGATCTTGCGTCGAAAGCAATAGAGAGAGCTACACAACTCATTTTAGAAATTGTTGGCGGGAAAGCAGGCCCTATTATTTGTGAAGAACCTACTTCACTACCCAAGCCGTCTCAAATAACTTTAGCACATTCAAAAGTTGAGTCTTTGTTAGGAATAACAACATCGATTGAAGAAGTGAAAATGCTTTTACAACGTTTGAATTGTGAAGTTAGTGTTGATGGTGAAAATTTAGTAGTTACACCTCCAAACTATCGGTTTGATTTAGCTCTCGATGTGGATTTGATTGAAGAAGTAGCACGCTTGGTAGGCTATAAAAACATACCTGCTGATGTTAAGGCTCTTGCAGTGAATACTACATCCACGAGTGATGATAAAAGCCAATTAAACTTGCTGAAAGAAGCACTCGTGCTTCGAGACTATCACGAAGTGATCACTTTTAGCTTTGTTGACCAAGAAATTGATGAGTTATTGAATCCGCAACATGAGGGTAAGCGGCTCGCGAACCCTATCTCGAATGATTTAGCAGTGATGCGTGGCAGTGTCTGGTCAGGGTTGATTAAGGCCGCGCAGTATAATTTGAATCGCCAACAAAGCCGAATCAGGATATTTGAGCAAGGCCTGCAGTTTATTAATACTGCTGAAGGATTACAGCAAAATCCGTGTCTGGCAGGTTTGATTATAGGGAGTACCGTGCCCGAACAATGGGGTACATCCGGACGCGAGATAGACTTTTTCGATTTGAAAGGTGATGTCGAACAATTATTAAAAATTTCTGCTTTGTCACAGGATCAAATAAGTTTTGAACGCACTGATGATGCATCACTGCATCCTGGGCAGTCTGCAAATATTATTCTGGACGAAAAATTTGTGGGTCGTCTTGGTAAATTACATCCACGTATACAGTCTGCTTTAGGAATTGATGCAAGCATTTATTTATTCGAATTACAATTGAATGAATTGTTAAGTCGAGTGGATGCAAATATTTTCCAACCTATTTCAAAATACCCTGCGAATCGTCGGGATATCACTTTAATTGTTGAAAACTCTGTCAGTGTTGCAGAGATTCGTTCAAACATTGAGCAAATGCATATTAATAGTCTGCAAAACATTAAAGTGTTGAGTATATATAAAGGGAAAGGCATTCCAGAAACAAAGAAAAGCGTCTCTTTAGGCTTGATTTTGCAAGAGTTTTCGCGCACCCTTACAGATAAAGAACTAGAACAAACAGTCTTATCAATTATTTCTCAACTTAAAAATAAAGTTGGAGCAGAAATAAGAAGCTAATAAAAAATGGCGCTTACAAAAGCAGACATGGCAGAAAATTTGTTTGAGGAATTAGGCCTCAACAAACGTGAAGCAAAAGAACTCGTCGAAATATTTTTTGAAGAGGTTCGTGTCGCACTTGAAGAGGGACATGAGGTAAAATTATCAGGGTTTGGTAATTTTATTTTGCGTGATAAGAATCAGCGCCCGGGAAGAAACCCAAAAACAGGTGAAGAGATTCCAATTTCTGCAAGGCGTGTTGTTACGTTTCGTCCAGGTCAGAAGTTAAAAGCAAGGGTAGAGGCATATGCTGGAAATCAACAACAATAACGAATTACCTGCAATTCCAGGTAAACGTTATTTTACCATTGGGGAGGTAAGCGAGTTATGTGGGGTTAAGCCACATGTGCTTCGCTATTGGGAACAAGAGTTTCCCTCGCTAAAACCTGTTAAGAGGCGAGGAAACCGCCGGTATTATCAGCGTCATGATGTGATCCTCATTCGTCAAATTCGCAGCCTCTTGTATGAGCAGGGCTACACTATTGGCGGTGCTCGGCAGAAGCTTTCTGGCTCGGATGCTAAAGAAGACCAAAATCAAAGTCAGCAAGTCGTTCATCAAATGCGTGTAGAACTTGAAGATTTGTTGCAAGTTTTAAAACGTTAAGCGACCGCTTTATAATCACTTTTCAAATTTTTTACATCGGGGTGTGGCGCAGCCTGGTAGCGCACCGCAATGGGGTTGCGGGGGTCGGAGGTTCGAATCCTCTCACCCCGACCACTAACTCATTGATTTTAAAGAAGTTTTTTGCCTTATTTTCCATATTTGTATATCGGCTGATTTTTCAATTTCTTTAACTCTATGATTTCACTAGAAAATATCTGGGAGGTTCGAATCCTCTCATGTTAAGAGGATTGAGATCATAGTTACTTTCTTGTTGTTGTTATGGTTAATCTCGTTTTTCTTTTTGAAACCTAGTTTCATCTATGGGTGTTCCATGTTCGATTAAATAATGTAGTGTAGGTGCATCTTCGGGAGGCTCTAAATGTTTCGCTTTTAATACGATATCTAATGTTTTGTTTAGATGGTGGAATGAGTCAACATAGCTAATATTAGTTGGTACTGAATAATTTAATTTTTCTGTTTTGTTTATTTCTGTTGTACGCATTTCATTTAACGAAGAATTTAATATCCCAATAACTACACCTGAAGATGATAAAAATACTGGTGATCCGCTAGCACCACCCTGAACCATTACGTTAATCGAGAAAGCATGAGGTTTTGGTGAGTTAAATGGCAGAAGTGAACTAATTATTCCACTTTGCAAAGTTGGTGAAAGTTGATACAAAAACCCTGGGGCCATTAATGCTTGTGTTCCCATAGGGAATCCAGCAGTTGAAACATCTAATCCTTCCTCAATAAGAAAATTTTTAGCTATTTTTACCGCAGGCAGACCAATTACATTTAGTTGTATGTAGGCTATATCAGGTCCGCGTTCCATACCATAATAGGGATGTGGACTTGCGTAACCACTAATTACAAATCTTCCGCAAATTTTACATTCTAGTTGCGTTAAGCCACCACTTACATCACAAAACAAAAGCACACTAACTGGGTATTCATCATCTGGAATATCTGGATGTCTAGGTACATTGTCTATTGCTTCTGCAACATGGGCATTTGTAGCTACGAGTCCACTTTCGTTGACAATAAACCCAGTTCCAATTATTTGCGGATAATAATTAGCACCATATTTCTTTCCATGAAAACTGGGATTTCTGACAGCAAAAGCAACTATGCTTTTTCTGATCTTTTTGTAAGTTTTTGGCAGCATCTACAAAATATACATCAAATGTTGCCGTTGATTTGTGTAATTTAAATTATCAGTCAGTGAAAAAATTTTCACCACGTGTATAGATTGGATTAACATTTACTACGAACGACCACTTGTACTATTTACTAACCATTTTTTGGTAGCTATTTTGGAAGGATGATCGCTACCATATAGGGCTAAGTCTATGTTTTTAATTGACATGTGGGCATTATAATCGCCCACCCCGACCATTTTATATAACAGGTCCTCATTTACATGATGGACTGTTATATAAAAATAATTTTGAGATTTTCGAATCGATAGAGGTTCGACAAATCGGCAGGAGAGCCGATTTGCACAGTCAAAGACTGCCTTTATGGCGAAGCACAGGGATGTGCTGAGTGAATCCTCTCACCCCAACCACCCAAGTAAAGGGTGCTAGTCGTAAAGTAAGAATGTCGAAATCTTTCCTTTAAGGAATATCTCTGCTGATAGTCGGTCTCAAGCTCGCACTTACCGGGTTTAGCTTCTATACTTGTAACCTACGTGATTTCATGGATTCCCATAGAATTAGGCTTCCTTATTCAAAAGTAGTTTTAAATAGGCAGCATTATGCTATCTGTTATTGCTTGTTATTGATAAATTATTAAGTATATATGTCTCCCGCTATTCATTTTGACCTAGAACTTGCTTTAGTGATTGGTACGTTGATTACTGGAACGGTGTGGTTGCTTGATAAGGCAATTTTAGGGGATAAGCGCCGTAAACGTGCACTTGAGAAGTCTTACAATGAAGTGCACAGCCAAGATGCTGTGGAACATAGAAACAAGGATTATCGAGAACCTTGGTTTATTGATCTATGTAAATCTTTTTTTCCAATTCTATTAATTGTATTGATTCTGAGATCGTTTGTTGCAGAACCTTTTCGTATTCCGTCTGGTTCTATGATGCCAACTCTGTTGCATGGTGATTTTATTCTAGTAAATAAGTTTAGCTATGGTATTCGCTTGCCTGTTTGGCATACAAAAGTTTTAGATATTGGCACTCCAACACGTGGTGATGTCGCAGTTTTTCGTTTTCCTAGTAATCCTGCTGATGATTACATTAAAAGAGTCATTGGACTACCTGGAGATCACATCGCTTATAGAGATAAAAGACTGTATATAAATGGGGAATTAATCCCGCAGGAGAAAAATGGCACTTATTTTGGTGAAGGTGCCAATAGTGTAATGAATGGCGCAACTATTTTACGCGAGGACTTACAATCACATCCGCATGACATTTTATTAAAGAAAATTGGCTTCAGTGTTCCTGGTGAATTCACAGTTCCAAACAATCATTTTTTTGTAATGGGTGATAATCGTGACCAAAGTAGTGATAGCCGAATTTGGGGATTTGTACCAGAAGAAAATTTGGTAGGACGCGCTTTTTTAGTTTGGATGAATTGGGATTTTGCGGGTAAGAAATTTAATTTCAAACGAATTGGTAAAAAAATTATCTAATATGAGGGTATTAAGATGATTGCAAGAAATAAACAACGCGGTGCAACATTTGTGTTCTGGGTGTTTTTTGCTGCATTAATTGGGTTTTTATTAATGCTGGGTATAAAACTGTTCCCGGTTTACTATAAAGGGTTTGCAACTGAAAAAATTATCGAGGATCTTGCGCTAGAAATGAGCAGCAAAAAACCAAATAAAAAACAATTATGGGAATCTATTGATAAGCGTTTAAATATCAATAGTATAAGCGGTGTTAAGAAGGAACACTTTGTATACAGCAAAGAAAAAGACACCATAGAATTTGGTTTAGATTATGAAGTACGTGTTCCCGTAATTCTTAATTTGGATGCCATTGCAAAATTTGACCAACGCCAAACGATTACTACAAAAAAATAAATTTCTATAAAGATAGTACGTTGAGTCTAAGCAAGCTGCTGGGTGAAGAGCTATTAAACTCCGAGTTTTGTCGTTTGGCGTTGACTCACCGAAGTGTCAGCAATAAAAACAATGAGCGCCTGGAATTTCTGGGTGACTCTTTGTTGGGGTTTTTTATTGCAAATTGGTTATTCAACCAGTTTCCTGATTATCCAGAGGGGGATCTCACTCGTATCCGGGCACATTTAGTTAGAAAAGACACTTTGGCTTCGATCGCACGCGAATATAATATTGGCGAGCACCTCTCATTGGGTGCTGGGGAGTTAAAATCGGGAGGGATACATCGATCATCGATTTTAGCCGATGCACTAGAAGCATTAATTGGAGCAGTGTATCTTTCTAAGGGATTTGAATTTGCATGTGATCTAATTGAAAGATTGTATGCAGATCGATTGAAAAACATCCCTACTGTTGAGCAGTTAAAAGATGCGAAAACTAGAATTCAAGAACTGCTGCAGTCAAAAGGCGAAGTGTTGCCAACATATACCGTGATTGAAAAGCATGGAAAATCAGGTAGTGAAACTTTTTCTGTGCAATGTGAAATTGAAAACTGTGAAGAAGTGTTTATTGGCAAAGGCACAAGTCGCCGGAAAGCCGAGCAGATGGCTGCAGAACTTGCATATGAGTATGTGTCTAAGCATCTTTATTGAAAATGAGTAAAACGTACTGCGGATTTGTGGCGATAGTAGGTCGTGCTAATGTCGGCAAATCTACATTGTTTAATGCTTTATTGGATCGACGTTTATCGATTACCACACACAAACCACAGACTACACGGCACAATATTCGAGGTGTGCTAAGTCTTCAGTCGCATCAGCTGATTCTGGTTGATACTCCGGGTATACAACTCGGGAATAAACGATTAATTAATAAGGTGCTCATCAGTAACGCGTTATCTGCTCTACAAGAGGTAGATGCTATATTAATGGTAGCCGAAGTGGATCGATGGAATGATGAAGATGAGTATTTATTAACTCAAGTGGAGCAAGCCAATAGGCCTGTAATTTTAGTGCTTAACAAAATTGATCGCATAAAAAATAAGTCAGAATTACTTCCTATATTAAATGAAGCTAAGTCTCGTTATGATTTTGAAGATATTTTACCGATCTCAGCTTTACATGATAAAAGAATGGATAGCTTGATCAATGTGTTGTGTAAGCAATTACCAGAATCAATGTATTTGTTTCCTGAAGATATTACTTGGGATCGCGACGATAACTTTGTGATATCTGAGATTGTAAGAGGTTCTGCAATTAAGCAGTTACATAAAGAACTGCCGTATGCCATCTATACAGAAGTTGAAAATGTGAAGTATGATGATGACTTAATTTCAATAAACGTAATTATTTGGGTGGAGAAAGACAGCCAGAAAGCCATTGTAATTGGCAAAAAAGGGTCAAAGTTAAAAGCCATTGGAGAACAAGCCCGGATTCAGCTTGAGCGTATTTTTAGTAAGAAGGTTATGTTAAAAACATGGGTGAAAGTAAAACAGAATTGGCAAGATCAGCAAGATATCGTCGCACAATTTGAGAATTAACAATCGAAAAAATTACAATGAGAGTGCAACTGCAACAGGCGTATTGTATACATACACGCAATTATCGTGAGTCGAGCCGTATAATGGAATTGCTTACTCCAGAGTATGGTGTAATCTCATGCCTGGGTCATGGTTCGAAGAAAAAAAATGCTACTACAGATCTATTATTTACACCTTTATTGATATCCTGGAGTGGTAAAGGCGAGTTATTTACGCTTACACATTTTGAATCTGTAGCGAAGAAAGAAGTTACCTCTCCAGCCATTTGTATCATGGGGATGTATTTAAATGAGCTAATGTTAAAGCTTGTTCCAAAATCTAGCCCAAGCAAAGAAATATTTGATCTTTATCAGAATGTTCTACGCTTGCTGGAAAACAATAAAAACCAAGAGAAAGTGTTGCGCTTATTTGAAATAGAGTTGCTTGAGATGGTAGGCCACGGTTTGTCATTAGATAAGGAAATGGATCATGAAACACCAATAAATGAAGATGCGGTTTACCGCTATGACGTTGGAATTGGTCCCACGCGAATTCAGCACGCCAATTCGGCGTGGAATGTTGTCAATGGAGCTACTTTACTCGCATTACAATCCCCATTGAATATGGATGCTTTGCATTTATCTGAGGCAAAACGACTTATGCGAGGTATCATCAACTGGCATTTAGATAGTCGACCATTATACAGCCGAGAAATTTTGCAATTTATGCAAGCGTAAAAGCTTTGGCATTAATAAAATTATAAAAATGGACAACCAAAAAGTTCGCCTTGGTGTAAACCTGGATCATGTAATGACGATACGCCAGGCAAGATTCACTCCTTACCCAGATTTAAAACAAGCTATACAGTTGGCGGAACGTGCGGGTGCAGATGGAATTACGATGCACTTACGTGAAGATCGTCGCCATATTCAGGATGACGATGTTTATTTAGCTAAACAAGTAATCCAAAGCAGCATGAATTTAGAAATGGCTGCAACGAAAGAGATGCAAGATATCGCATTAAATGTGAAACCTGAAAACTGTTGTATTGTACCAGAGCATCGACAAGAGTTAACAACAGAAGGTGGTTTAGATGTCGTCAAGCATAATGAAAGAATTAAAGAAATCACTTCCGCATTAAGCGAAGCCAATATTAATGTTTCGTTATTTATTGAACCTGATTTACAAGTGATTGATGCTTCGGCAGAAACAGGTGCGCCTGTAATTGAATTGCATACGGGTACTTACGCTAGTTGTGTTGGTGAAAAACAAAAACTGGAACTTAAAAGAATTAAAGATGCTGTCAAGCACGCAACATCATTAGGGCTAGTTGTCAATGCTGGGCATGGCTTGCACTATGATAATGTCTCACCCATAGCTAATATTGAAAATATGTATGAATTAAATATTGGCCATTCTATAGTTGCACATGCTTTATTTGTTGGTTTGGAAGCTGCAGTGCGAGAAATGCGTGAAAAAATGACAACTGGTACTTAGGTGCAAATTATTCGCAAATGAAAATCGTCGGAACAGGGATTGATATTGTTGAGATCTCACGTATAGCAAAATCTTTTGAAAGATATGAGAAAAATTTTGCATCTAAAATTCTTCATGATGATGAAATGAATGAATTTGGTAATGACTCAAATAAAGTAGCCTTTTTGGCCAAGCGTTTTGCCGTAAAAGAAGCCTTTGTCAAGGCCTTGGGAACTGGTATACGGGATAATGTAAACTGGCGTAAGATGTATGTAGTGCATGATGATAAAGGAAAACCATCACTTGTTTTTACTGAAGAGTTTGCAAAAGAAATTAATGCGGAGAACCTAGATGTGCATATTAGTATTTCAGATGAAAAAAAATACGTAGTTGCACAAGCGCTTATTACAAAATAAAAAATTAATGAATAAATTTCCCACGATCGAAAAATTTGTTGGTAATACCCCTCTTGTTCGACTGCAACGCTTACCGGGTAAAACTTCTAATATTATTTTAGGGAAACTAGAAGGAAATAATCCTGCAGGATCAGTAAAAGATCGACCTGCGCTGAGTATGATTGTTGAGGCAGAAAAACGTGGTGAAATTAAACCTGGGGATAGCTTGGTTGAAGCTACCAGTGGTAACACAGGTATAGCGCTTGCCATGGTGGCTTCCATGAAGGGATATAAATTAAAACTGATCATGCCAGAGAACATGAGTCAGGAACGTCGTGACGCCATGCAAGCCTTTGGTGCAGAGCTCATTCTAGTTACCGAGACAGAAGGTATGGAAGGTGCCAGGGATCTTGCATTAAATATGCAAGCTGAAGGTAAAGGTAAGGTGTTAGATCAATTTGCTAACCCGGATAATCCTTTAGCACATTACAAGGGAACTGGCCCAGAAATCTGGCGAGATACGGATGGGAAGATTACTCATTTTGTGAGTTCTATGGGCACTACCGGCACAATAATGGGCACATCCAAATTCTTAAAGGAAGTAAACCCCGACATACAAATTGTGGGTGTTGAGCCTTCTGAAGGTTCGAAAATTCCGGGTATACGCAAATGGCCAGAAGAATACATTCCATCTATTTTTAATTCTGATGCGGTAGACCAAGTTATCCAAGTCACTCAAGCCGAAGCCGAAGCCATGATGCGCAGGCTTGGAAAGGAAGAAGGAATATTTTGTGGTGTATCTTCTGGTGGTGCAATGGCGGCGACTTTGAAAATTTCGGAGCAAGTAGAGAATGCAATAATTGTGAGTATTGTGTGTGATCGAGGAGATCGGTACCTGTCTACAGGACTATTTGCACAATAATTGACACATGAATGTACTTGTATTCGATATAGAAACGATTCCAGACATTGATTCAGGCAAGAAGATTCATGACTTAGAGGGTTTGTCTGACAAGGATGTCATCAAAGCAATTGAGCACTTGCGTAATCAACAAACGGGTAGTGAATTCATGCCTCACTACTTGCAACAAATCGTGGCAATTTCCGCAGTGTTGTCTACAGGCAGTCAATTCAAAGTTTGGTCTTTAGGCGATAAAGTTTCTTCTGAAAAAGAATTGCTTGAACGGTTTTTTGCAGGTTTGGAAAAATATAATCCCACCATTGTTTCCTGGAATGGTGGCGGGTTTGATTTGCCTGTCATCCATTATCGAGCACTTTTGCATGGTGTAGAAGCTCATCACTATTGGCAAGTAGGGGATGAAGATACTAGTTTTCGTTATAACAATTATTTAGGGCGCTTTCATTGGCGGCATATCGATTTAATGGATGTGCTCGCAGCTTATCAAATGCGCGCTAATGCAAAATTAGATCACATTGCAACGATGCTGGGTTTTCCCGGTAAGTTAGGTATGGATGGAAGTAAAGTATGCGATGCTTATCTCGATGGGAAAATCGAAGATATTCGAAACTACTGTGAAACGGATGTGCTAAACACCTATTTAGTTTATCTTCGTTTTGAGCTTATGCGCGGTAAACTTTATAAAAATGAATATGAAGAAAAATGCCAACAAGTGAGAGATTATTTATCCGAGTCAAACGAAGAGCATTTAAATGATTTCATGAATGCTTGGAGCAATTAGAATGATTGTACGAAAAACAAGAATAAAGATACTTAATTAAGTATTCGCTTTTTAATTATTATTTTTAAATAATATTTCTAGCACTCGTTGATATATGTTTGTTAGTTGATCTAACGCATCCAGTTTAATATTTTCGTTCACTTTGTGAATACTCTCATTTACAGGGCCAAGTTCGACAACTTGTGCGCCGGTTGGAGCAATAAAGCGACCATCCGATGTGCCACCACCTGTAGATAGCTCAGGTTTTATATTTATTGTTTCTTGAATCGCTTGTTCACAAGCTGCTGCAAGTTCAGCAGGTTCGCAGTAGAAAGGATTGCCAGAAAGATGCCATTCAATTTCATAATCAAGTTTATGATTGTCTAAAATTTTTAGAATCTTTGTTTTAATTTCATCAGCCGTTATTTCCGTTGAAAAACGCAAATTAAAATCAACTTGTAACATTCCGGGAATAATGTTGTTAGCACCTGTTCCAGCATTAATGTTTGATATCTGAAATGTAGTTGCGGGGAAATGCTCATTACCTGCATCCCATTGCAATGAGGTTAAATCTTGAAGTGCCGGTGCAAACTCATGCACTGGGTTTTTAGCTAAATGTGGGTAAGCGACATGACCTTGTACACCGTAGATGTAAAGTTTTGCAGAAAGTGAGCCACGTCGACCGATTTTGAGTATATCGCCTAGTGTGTTTGAACTACTGGGCTCTCCTACAATGCACATATCGATGATTTCATTGCGAGCTTGTAATTCTTCAATAACCTTTATTGTTCCATTCACCGCCGGGCCCTCTTCATCGCTGGTAAGTAAAAATGCAATTGAGCCTTTGTGATTTGGATTGGAGTCCACAAAGTTTTTGCACGCTACTGCCATGGCAGCGATACTGGATTTCATATCTGCTGCACCACGTCCAAATAACTGATCTTCGTGAACAGTAGGTATGAAAGGGTCATAATGCCATTGTTCTATTGGACCTGTTGGTACTACATCCGTATGTCCAGCAAAAACAAATAGTGGAGACTCATCACCACGACGTAACCAAAGATTTGTAACGTCACCGAACGGCATTACCTCGGCTTCAAATCCTGATGATTGTAGAAATTCGCTAATTAATGACTGGCACCCTGCATCATTCGGTGTTACCGAAGCTTTTTCAATCAATTGCTTTGCGAGATCAAGTGTTACAGACATGGTTGTATTGATTTCTTATTTAAGTTTTTGGGCAAAAATTTTGTCGTCAAATCCAACTAGAACAATTTTACCTTTTTGGACAACCGGTCGCTTAATTAAAGTCGGATATTGTTGCATTAAATGTATGGCTTTGGTGCGGGTGAGGTTAGACCGATCTTTTTCCGATAGTTCCTTCCATGTTCTACTTCTTTTATTTAGTAATGCTTCCCAATCAACAACCTTGCACCAATCATTCAGCTGATTCTTGGTAATACCTTGCTTTTTGTAGTCGTGAAACTCAAATTTAGTTTTTTTATTTGTTAACCACTTTTGAGTTTTTTTGACGGTATCACAGTTAGGAATTCCAAAAACTTTCAACATATTTAATCAATGGACCTTAACAATTCATTGATACCTACTTTGCTGCGAGTTTTTTCATCAACTTGTTTGACGATGACAGCACAGTACAAACTATATTTACCATCCTTAGAAGGTAAGTTTCCCGAAACGACAACAGAGCCTGCAGGTATTCGTCCATAAGTGACCTCGCCGGTTTCACGGTTATAGATCCTTGTGCTCTTACCAATGTAGACGCCCATGGAAATGACAGCTCCTTCTTCAACGACGACACCTTCTACAATTTCTGAGCGTGCGCCTACAAAGCAATTGTCCTCTATAATGGTTGGAGTGGCTTGTAATGGTTCCAAAACTCCTCCAATACCAACACCGCCTGATAAGTGAACGTTTTTACCGATTTGTGCACATGATCCGACTGTAACCCAAGTATCTACCATGGTGCCGGAATCCACATAAGCGCCAATATTTACATAACTTGGCATTAGGATGGCGTTGGGTGCGATGTATGCACCATGTCTTACCATCGCTCCCGGTACAATTCTGGCACCTTGATTTTTTATTTCGTCGTCAGACATTTGTGAAAATTTTGTTGGTACTTTGTCGTAGTATTTGGTAACACCAACATCAATTATTTCGTTTTCATTCATACGAAATGAAAGTAGGACTGCTTTCTTAATCCATTCGTTCGTTACCCAGTCATTGCCTTGTTTTTCTGCCACACGCAGTTTGCCCAAATCAACAAGATTTAATGTTTCTTCAACCGCTTTACGGACTTTAGGGTCGGTTGTGGATGGGGTGATGTCAGCGAGGTTTTCAAATGCACTTTCAATGACATCTCTAAATTGGTCGGACATGTTTTCTCCTGCAATGTAAATTTATAGTTCTTCAAGTAATTCTCTGATTCTTTGCGCAGCTTGTATACATTGTTCTTGTTCAGCAACGAGCGCTAAGCGTACACGGTTTTTACCGGGGTTATAACCATTAACTTCTCTGGCTAAGTAGCTACCTGGAAGGCTAAGCACATTTTTCTTACTATATAGCAGCTTGCAAAACTCTACCTCATCTAATGGTAGTTTAGGCCATAGATAGAATCCGGCTTCTGGTTTTTGGCATTCTAATATGGAATTGATTATTTCAATTACAGAAGTAAATTTTTGATCATATAATTGGCGATTAGATTCTACGTGACTCTCATCTGACCATGCCGCGATGCTAGCTGCTTGAGTAGATAAAGACATCGCACAACCATGATATGTACGATACTTAAAAAATTCTTGAATTAATTTTCTTGATCCTGCAATAAAGCCTGAACGCAGTCCAGGTGCATTTGACCTTTTAGATAAACTGTAGAAAGCCATGCAATTCTTCAGACTTATATTTGCCATTTTTTCTGCATGATGGAGTAAGCCCATAGGGGGAGATGAATCAGGCGAATAAATTTCCGAGTAGCACTCGTCGGAAGCAATTACAAAATCATACTTTAATGAATATGTTATTAATTGTTTAATCGTTTTTGCTGGAGCGATTTCACCCGTCGGGTTGCCTGGCGTGCATATATATAAAAGTTGACAACGGTTCCAGACTTTTTCGTTTATTTCCCACAATGCGGGTATATCTCCATCTACAACACTGCAGTCATAATAAACCGGTTCTGCACCCGCCAGTAATGCTGCACCTTCGTAGATTTGATAAAAAGGGTTAGGGATTAAAACTACTGGTTTTGCGCCTTGATGAACGACGCATTGTGCTAATGCGAATAGTGCCTCACGTGTACCGTTTACAGGTAAAACGTTTTCGTTTTCATTTATATTTTTTTCATCAAGCTGAAATCGATTGATCAGCCATTGTGCACATGCTTGGCGTAATTCTGATGTTCCTTTAGTGGAAGGATACTTGGATAAGCTGTCCACACTTTTTGCAAGTGCATCCTTTATGATTAATGGAGTTGCATGTTTAGGCTCACCAATGGCTAGAGATATGGGTGAAAGTTGCGAATTTGGCGTTTGATTTGCAATTAATTCGTTTAGCCTCTCAAACGGATAGGCTTGCAGTTTTATTAAATTAGGGTTCATTAAATAAATGGATCTTATACTGCAAGTGCGATCTGTTTTGGCTGTTGTAAGTAGTTTCTAATTGTGTCGGCGAGATGACTTTGTTGCACTTCGCTCAAAGCTGATCCATCTAGATTGCTAATTTGAAAAATATTATGAACACGCTCACCTAGTTTTGAAATACGCGCATTGTGCACAGAGATATCACAATCGATAAAAGCATTACCCAAACCCGCTAACAGACCAGAAAAGTCAGGTGCTTTTAATTCCATAATGGTTTGAGAGTCGGCTTTATAGTTGTCAAAATAAATTTCTATTGGAACTTGTAATTCTCTAACTCGTCGAGACAGACCGTGTGAAAAACTCGTAGTAATCTGATCAGGATATTTAAGTATTTTAGTAATTTCTTCAGCTACTAAGGCGCATTGATTTTCATCATCAATGGCTTGACCATTATTATCCAATACTAAAAATGTATCTAATGCATGACCATTTTTAGATGTAATTATTCTTGCATGCACAATTGAAAGTCCAAGTTTTACTAAAGTGAAAGTGATATGTGCAAATAAATAATTGCGATCTCTGCAATAGATAAATATTTCAGTAGCGCCTCTTGCGCTGTACTGATGTATTTTTACAATCACATCATCATTTTCTTTGTGTTCTAATATTGCTTGCGTATGGCGCATCACTTCTTCGTCTGAATGACGCAAAAAGTATTCATCATCAAGTTCTTTCCATAGCAATAAAAAGTTACTTTCAGGTATACCAATTGCAATTAATCGTTGTAATGCGGAGCTTTTCACTTCGCTAATTAATTCTTCTCGTTTAATCGGCGAGCTCAATCCCCTTCGAAGTATACGTGCGGTGTTTTGGTATAACTCATTCAGTAACGTGCTTCGCCAACCATTCCATAGTTTTGGATTTGTGCCTTGAATATCTGCAATAGTGAGTAAATATAGGTAATTTAAACGGGTCAAATTACCTATATTTCCTGCAAATTCATTAATAACGTCTGGGTCATCGATATCATAATTTTGTGCAGTCATAGACATGACAAGATGGTTTTTAACCAGCCAAGCAACCAAGTTAGAATCAAAAGTGCCAAGCCCATGTTTTAGGCAAAATTCTCTGGCTTCATTTTCACCGAGTTCTGAATGATCTCCTCCACGACCTTTGGCTATATCGTGAAAGAGAGCGGCGAGATATAGGACAATAGCTTTAGGGGTTTGCATGAAAATATCATGATAAGTAGCGAATTCAACTTCGGCATTGGGGTTGCTAAATTGGGATGCATTACTAAATACACTCAGAGTATGCTCATCAACTGTGTAAACATGAAATAAGTCAAACTGCATTCGGCCTGTGACTGCGTCAAAGCTAGGCCAGTATTTTCCGAGTACGCCTAATTTCGCCATGCGACGAATTTCGCGGCTATTAAGCTCCGCATCTTGAAGAATCGCTATAAATAGTTCTCTGTTTTCAGGATTTTCTCTAAATGCATCATCAATTACAGATAAGTTCTCGATTATAAGCTGAATTAAATTATCACTCGGCCCTATTAGATTCTTATGGATTTGGAAGAGTCTAAAGACTTCGAGAATTGCACTAGGAGTCTCTAAAAATATTGTTGGTTTGACAGCTTCAAGAAGATTAGCACGAGATTGAAATCGCGAATTGATTGTTTTTACTCTTCTTTTAAATACTGTTGGAAATATAGAAGTTTGTAATCTGTTTACGATTATTTCAGATAAAGTTGAGAGCTGGTTGCTGGCTCTATAAAACGTTTGCATAAAATCTTCAACACGTTGGTTGCGGTTTTCATTGCTAAATCCTAAAAGTGAAGCAACATCATATTGATAATCAAATAACAAACGATCTTCACCACGCCCAGCATGTAAATGCAGTGCAAATCTGACTTTAGCAATAGTTTTGTAACCATTGAGTAAAATATTCATTTCGTTCACGGAGAAAAACCCAATGTCAACAAGCTCTTCAAATGAAAAGGTATTAAAATGTCGATTAGTGAGCCAGCGTAAAGTATGGATATCGCGTAGGCCGCCGGGGTTTTCTTTTACGTTGGGCTCAAGGTGGTTAGCGGTGTCACCAAATTTTCTGTGGCGAGCTTCGAGTTCTATAAATTTTTCTTTAAAATATTTTTTACTTGGCCAGATCTTTTGATTTTTTGTTAATGCAACAATTTGTTGGTAAAGGTTTTCGTTGCCAGCTAAAAAATAATGCTCCATTAGGCTGGTCATAACGGTAACGTCGTTTTTTGCTTCTACAATGCATTCCTTAGTAGATCGTACAGATTGAGCAATAGGTAAATTAATATCCCAAAGAAAAGTTAAAAAATTTTCTATTTTAGATTTTAGTAAAGAATCGGTATTTTCTTCTAGTACGATCATGATATCGATATCCGATCCAGGGAATATTTCACGTCTTCCATATCCACCGATAGCGATTAATGTGGCTTGGTCTTTGGAAATATCAAACTGTTTCCAAATATTTCTTAATAATTCATCAATGATGCAAGTATTAAGTGAAATAAGATAATATATATCTGTTTCTTTATTGAATTGACTTTCTAGTAGGGTTATTAATTCATTTTTGAAGTTTTTATATTCAGCTACTGATAACTTGCTATTAAATTTAGAATTTAAAAATTTAAGTAGACTTGAGTTTTCATCAAGTTCTTCATAAATATCTAATTTAATCATGCAGAAAATTGATACTAATAGATTGGCAAGAAATAAATTACTTGTTATAGACTTTCATTGCTACGAAGAGTTAACACTTCATAACCATTGTCTGTTACAAGAACGGTATGTTCCCATTGTGCAGACAAACTATGATCTTTTGTGACTACAGTCCAGCCATCAGGGAGTAGGCGTACATTACGTTTTCCGGCATTTACCATAGGCTCTATGGTGAAAGTCATGCCAGCCTGCAGTTCCATTCCGGTATTGGGTTTTCCATAATGTAAAACTTGCGGATCTTCATGAAACGCTCTGCCGATTCCGTGGCCGCAATATTCGCGCACAA
Organism: Gammaproteobacteria bacterium; assembly: GCA_028279275.1. Lineage (GTDB taxonomy): Bacteria > Pseudomonadota > Gammaproteobacteria > UBA4575 > UBA4575 > JABDMD01. Next base: position 20,280 of record JANQOB010000010.1, read on the forward strand.
CGCTACAACGATTTTTTTCAACAAAACTTTGTATTTTGTGTCCAATATCGCCAAGCATGACTCCCGGTTTGACTTCTTGTATACCCAGACTGAGTGCTTCATAAGTTAGGTCAACTAATCTTTGGGCCAATACTGTCGGCTTACCAATCATGAACATCTTGCTGGTGTCGCCATGAAAATCATCTTTAATGACTGTGATATCTATATTGAGGATATCGCCATTTTTGAGCATTCGATCTCCCGGAATACCATGACAAACTTGATGGTTTACGGAGGTGCAGATTGATTTAGGGAAGCCTCGATAGTTAAGGGGTGCCGGGATAGCTTGTAACTCATTAACGATATACTCATGACATATGTGGTCTAATTCTTGAGTGCTAATCCCAGGTTTAACATGGGGTTCTATCATTTCCAGTACTCGTGAGGCGAGTTTTCCAGCTACCCGCATTTTCTCAATTTCGTCTGGTGTTTTGATAGTCACGCTCATGGCCATATATGGTTGTAGAGTTTAAATTTATTGGTTTGTCTAAGTATTTGTTCTGAATAAGCAATCATGTTATAAAGCGCCCGCGCTTAAGGCAAATTAAGACCCGCGCATATAAATTTAATTCACACGTATATCGACACATGTGGTTGGGTGCTCAAAAGAGTTTCCACATGGGATATACGGAGGTTTAACCCATAGGAGTAAAACATATAATGACTAGCGTCACCATGCGCCAGATGTTAGAGGCTGGCGTGCATTTTGGTCATCAGACCCGTTATTGGAATCCGAAAATGAGTCCTTACATTTTCGGCGAAAGAAATAAAATTCACATTATCAACCTAGAGAAAACATTACCGATGTTTCTTGATGCGGCTACTTTTCTAGGAAGTATGGCTGCGAATCGCGGCACCGTTTTATTCGTAGGTACCAAACGTTCTGCACGTGACGCGATACGTGAAGAAGCAATACGGTGTGGTATGCCCTATGTTAACCATCGTTGGTTAGGCGGAATGCTTACCAATTTCAATACCGTTAAGAAATCAATTCAGCGCTTACATGATTTAGAACAAATGGTTGGCGGTGAGGGGATTGAAAGATTAAATAAAAAAGAAGTTCTTGAGCTTCGACGTGAACTGTTTAAGTTGGAACGGAGTCTAGGCGGAATAAAGAATATGCCGTCTCTACCTGATGTTTTGTTTGTGATTGATGTTGGTTATGAAGCCATTGCAGTAAAAGAGGCAAACAAGCTGGGTATTCCAGTTGTTGCAATCGTCGACACAAATAATAAAGCGGATGGAGTGGATTACATCGTTCCAGGGAATGATGATGCAATCCGTGCGATCAAGTTATATTCATCGAACATAGCGGATGCAATTATTGAAGGTAAAGAAAGCTCTCGTGTTATGGCAGGCGGAAACGAAGATGAGTTTGTCGAAGTTGATGAGTTAGGCAAAGTAGCTGAAAAAGAAAAAAGCACAAAAGCTAAGCCTAAGCAAAAAGTAACAATTAAGAAAAAAGTTGCTACGAAAAAAGTTGAAAAAATTGAGAAAGAGAGCGTAAAAGAAGATCAACCAGTCAAGACATCAACCGATTCGGATAATAAAGTAGATATCACTGATATTGATGGAATTGGTCCTAAATATGCAGAAGCACTTAATAAGGCAGGCATCGTTACGGTGCAGAATTTGCTCGATAAATGTTCTTCTGAAGAAGCATTGGCAGGGTTAGCTGAAGAGACAGGTCTTAGTGAAAAATCTATAGAATCATGGCTTGAACAAGCAAAATCAATGTAATGAGTTTGGATTGTATCTAAACAAAATATAATAGTTAAAATTTCTAGGAAAGATAATGCAAATATCAGCAACAATGGTGAAAGAACTGCGTGAACGTACAGGCGCGGGAATGATGGAATGTAAAAAAGCACTTACAGAGTCTGGCGGAGATATGGATGCTGCAATTGAGCAGATGCGCAAGTCTGGTCAGGCCAAGGCAGACAAAAAGGCGGGACGAATTGCTGCAGAAGGTACAATTGCTATTGCGTCTAATGAAAAACAAGCAGCAATTATTGAAGTTAATTGTGAAACTGATTTTGTTGCCAAAGATGATCAGTTTCAGAATTTCTCCAAGCAAATTGCAGACATGGTGCTTGATGGCGACATGTGTAGTGTAGAGGAGTTGAATAATTCGACTATGCCTTCTGGGCAAACAGTAGAGCAAACAAGACTCGAGCTGGTAACCAAGATTGGCGAAAATATCAAAGTACGACGCTTTGATAGATTAAACACTAGTGATTCTATTTCTAGCTATGCACACGGGAAGCGAATTGGAGTATTGGTAGGTCATACGGGGAGTGATGAAGTAGGGCGAGATATTGCAATGCATATTGCTGCGGTAAATCCAATTTGTGTGAGCGAACAAGAAGTGCCTGCAGACGTTCTAGATAAAGAACGTGAAATTGCAAAAGCTCAGGCAGACGAGAGTGGCAAACCTGCCGAGATTGTGGAAAAGATGGTACAAGGAAAGGTGAATAAATTTTTAAAAGAAAATACATTACTAGGGCAAGCCTTCGTTAAAGATGATAGTTTAAATGTTGAAAAATACCTTAAAGGGGCGAATGCATCAGTAAATGAATTTATTCGTTATGAAGTGGGTGAGGGTCTTGAAAAAAGATCCGAGAACTTTGCTGATGAAGTTCAAAAACAAATAGATGATATGAAAGATTAAAGTGACGATTAAAAAAGGGGCAAGGCCCCTTTTTTTATGTCACACATGTTTGATAAAACAATTATCAATATATTTTCATGATTGAAAAAAATACGAAGTACAAGCGAATCTTGTTGAAGCTGAGTGGTGAAGCTTTAATGGGTCAGTATGATTACGGAATTGATCCAGAGATTATTTCGAATATCGGTACAGAAATAGTTCATGTGAATAAATTAGGCGTGCAGGTTGCTATCGTAATAGGTGGCGGTAACATTTTTAGAGGAGCTGGCCTCGCTCAAGCGGGTATGGATAGAGTGACTGCGGATCAGATGGGGATGTTGGCTACAGTGATGAACAGCTTAGCTTTACAAGACGCATTAGAAAATTTAGGAATGTATTGTCGCGTCATGTCTGCATTAAAAATTAACCAAGTATGTGAGGACTATATTAGACGACGTGCTGTTCGTCACCTCGAGAAAGGGCGTATTGTTGTATTTGCGGCAGGCACTGGCAATCCATATTTTACAACTGATTCGGCTGCTAGTTTGCGGGCCTCGGAAATCAATGCGGATATCATGTTGAAGGCTACCAAAGTAGATGGTATTTACGATGATGATCCCAATAAAAACCCAAATGCTATACGCTATGAGCAAATTAAATATGATGATGCAATACAGCAGAAGCTCGGCGTAATGGATGCAACGGCTTTAGTTATATGTAGGGATAATAAAATTCCTTTACGTGTATTTAATTTATTTAAGCAGGGAAATCTTACAAAAATTATTCAAGGTGAAAATATCGGCACCGAAGTAACAGGAGCTTAACTGTGATTGAAGAAATCAAAGCAGATGCAAAACAACGCATGCAAAAAAGTATAGATGCGCTGTCTAATGAACTCTCTAAAGTGCGAACTGGACGTGCAAACGCACGTTTACTTGATCATGTGATGGTTGAATACTACGGTAACAAGGTGCCAATCAATCAGGCAGCTACGGTTGCGGTGGAAGATGCACGTACGATTGCGGTTACTCCTTGGGAAAATTCTATTGTGCCCGATGTTGAAAAAGCCATACTTAGTTCTGATTTGGGGTTGAATCCAACAACTGCTGGTAATGTAATTCGAATAACGATGCCGCCTTTGACAGAGGAGCGACGTAAAGATTTAGTAAGAGTAGTCAAACAAGAAGCGGAAAAAGGACGAATTGCAATTCGCAATATTCGACGCGATGCGAATGCTGATTTTAAAGAGCTTTTGAAAGAAAAAGAAATCTCTCAAGACGAAGACCATCAAGCACAGGATGAGATTCAAAAGCTCACGGATAAGTTCATCTCTGAAATCGAAACAGTCCTAGAGCAAAAAGAAAAAGATTTAATGGAAGTATAACTTTTGTAGTCAAAGCATTACTTCATAAAATATTTTTGCTATTCCAATACTTTCTGTAGATGTCTGAAGAAATTGTCCCTAATCATGTTGCGATTATCATGGATGGTAATGGTAGATGGGCAAGGCAACGTAAACTACCCAGAACTGCAGGGCATAAGGAGGGTGTTAAGGCATCGCAAGAAATAATCAAAGCAAGTGGTGAAGCAGGTGTTAGATATCTAACATTATTTGCATTTAGTAGTGAAAACTGGAGCAGACCGAAAAATGAAGTTAGTGCATTAATGGATCTGTTTCTGCGTTCGCTCGAGACTGAAGCACAAAATTTAGCTGATAATGGGGTGCGGCTTAAATTTCTTGGTCAAGTAGATACATTTTCACAAAAACTTTTTGACCAAATGCTGCGAGCAGAGCAGCTAACAGAAAATAATGACAAACTATTTTTAAATATAGCAGTAAATTACGGAGGTAAGTGGGATATTTGCCAAGCTGCAAAAGCTGTAGCCGAAGAATATAAAAAAGGCATGCTCACTTTATCTGACATCGACGAAGCAAATTTTGAATCAAGGTTGGTTACTAAAGATATGCCTGCTCCAGATTTATTTATTCGAACGGGTGGAGAAACACGCATAAGTAATTTTTTATTATGGCAACTTGCCTACACAGAACTCTATTTTAGCGAAGTTTTATGGCCAGAGTTTACGCCTGACGAATTAAATAAAGCGTTTGATGCTTATCGCTCCAGACAAAGGAGATTTGGTAAAACGCAAGAACAATTGAAAAAGCAATAAGATGCTAAGAAAAAGAATTATTACTGCGGCGATTTTGGCTCCACTGGTTATATTAGCTATTTTTAAATTAACTAATGAGCAGCTTGCAGTACTTTTTGCGTTTGTTACTTTAGTAGGTGCATGGGAATGGTCTAATTTAATTGGCTATAATCAACTTGTTAAAAAACTAATATATGTTTTCTTAATTGCAATATCGATCATCGCTGTATGGTTATTTATTCATGATCCGCTCGAACTAGTATTTTTTTCTATTGTAGGGGTATGGTGGGTAGTGTTGTTGTTTGTGTTGATGATATACAAATCAGAATGGTTAAAGTCCAAGCTTTTGCATAAGATTTTAATATTTTCAGGATTTATCGTTTTAGTCCCTTCATGGTTTGGGCTTGTAAAGTTGCATGATTATGGCATCGCAATGTTATTGTTTTTTCTGGTGATCATATGGGTTGCTGATATTGCAGCCTACTTTGTAGGTAAGAGGTTCGGTAGAAATAAACTTGCTCCAGAACTAAGTCCAGGCAAATCACGCGAAGGTTTGATGGGTGCATTGTTAGCATCTGTCTTGGTTGCTTATGTTGGCATTCAGATATTCTCGCTCGACAAAAATACATGGGCTATATTCGTAATCTTATGTGTATTTGTAGCGCTAATATCTGTTGTTGGTGATTTGTATGAGAGTTTGTTAAAACGCAGTGCTGGAGTAAAAGATAGTGGTAAAATTCTACCTGGACATGGAGGTGTGCTTGACCGTATCGATAGTATTACTGCTGCTGCGCCTATTTACGTTTTAGGTCTAAAATGGGTGCTTTAATTCTATAGTGGGTTAACTGATTGAAATGAAGCAAGTATCAATATTAGGTGCCACAGGCTCTGTTGGTGTGAGCACTCTGGATGTGATTGCAAATCATCCGGAATCATTTTCTGTTTCCGCGCTAACGACAAATAAAAATATTGATATTTTATATGATCAATGTATGAAGTTTCGTCCGGAACTTGTTGTAGTTGCCAATGAAGACAGCGCAAATAAATTTTTTACAAAGTTTAAGAAAAATGCGAATGAGTATGTACCTCAGATTGAGACTGGTAGGAAAGGACTTGAGATTGCTGCGAGTTTTAAAGAAGCTGAGTGCGTAGTGGCAGCGATAGTGGGTGCTGCGGGTTTACCCGCAACTTTAGCGGCAGCAAAAGCTGGGAAAAGCATTTTGCTTGCTAATAAAGAAGCCTTAGTAATGTCTGGCGATTTGCTCATGAAAGAGGCTCGGCAAAATAACTCACAGATTTTGCCTCTTGATAGTGAACATAATGCAGTATTTCAATGTCTACCTATAAACAAGGATCAATGTGATATAGAAAAAATCATTCTTACTGCATCAGGTGGTCCGTTTTTAGAGAAATCTTTATCAGAGTTTGAAAATATCACGCCTGAACAAGCATGCGCACATCCTAATTGGGAAATGGGTAAAAAGATTTCGGTTGATTCAGCAACTATGATGAATAAAGGTCTTGAGTTAATAGAAGCTTGTAAGTTATTTGATGTTAATGTGAAAGATGTAGAAATTGTGATTCACCCTCAATCAATTGTGCATTCCATGGTTGCTTATCCAGATGGATCAGTGTTGGCACATATGGCTTATCCAGATATGCGAGTACCTATAGCACATGCTTTAGCTTGGCCTCAGCGTATTGAATCAGGCGTTAAGATGCTAAATCTTACTGAGCTTAGCGCTTTAGAATTTTTTAAACCCGATTTTAATCGTTTTCCCTGTTTACAGCTTGCCTATGATGCGTTGCATGCAGAACAAAGCGCAACTACCGTTTTGAATGCAGCGAACGAAGTTGCAGTAGATTCATTTTTGAATGAACAAATACGCTTTACGGATATTGCTCCTGTGATTGACGCAACGTTGCAGGATATTGAGCATGTGGAAATTGACGAGTTAGATGTGATATTCGAAAAAGATCAAGAAGCACGCAAATATGCTGAAAGATTTATATATGACTCTTTAGTAAGGCATTAACCGATATGGAATTCCTCACTTATGTATTAGCTTTTATCGTTGCTGTAGGGATTATTGTTACAGTTCATGAGTTTGGTCATTATTGGGTAGCGAAAAAGTTGGGTGTAAAAGTTTTACGCTTCTCCGTTGGATTTGGAAAGCCACTTTTTACTAGATTATCAGGTCCAGATAAAACAGAGTATGTATTAGCAAGTATTCCTCTAGGTGGTTACGTGAAAATGCTAGATGAGCGAGAGGGTAATGTTGAAGAGCATGAGTTACCACGCGCTTTTAATCGCCAGAATGTTTGGAAGCGTTTTGCAATTGTATCTGCTGGACCTATTTTTAATTTTCTGTTTGCTGCTTTTGCATATTGGATGACATTTGTAACGGGTGTTGAAGGGGTTAAACCCACTGTTGGTGAGATCGAAGCTGAAAGTATTGCTTCAGCTGCTCAAATAGAACCCCAAGATACCTTTACACATATCGAAGATGTACCTGTGAAAACCTGGCAGCAGACTTCTATTCAAATGCTAAATAGTGCGTTAAAGAATGGCAACGTTAATGCGAGATTAGAACGTCAAGATTCATCCCAAAAAATTATTGAATTGGATTTAACTGATACCAAACATTTGTTATCAGAAGGAAATTTATTAGAAAAAATAGGTATTACTCCATGGCGCTATCAATACCAAGCCATTTTTGGAGAATTAACTCCTGGCGTAGCAAAAGCTGCGGGTGTGCAGTATGGCGATAAAGTTTTAAGCGTAGACGAAGAACCAGTTTCTACCTGGGTTGAACTGGTGACATACATTCAAGCTCGTCCTGGTGTAGAAATTGATCTTAAATTACAAAGAGATGATGAAATAATTAATTTGAAAATTATCCCTAAGGCTGAGCACCAAGATGGGGAAGTGGTAGGCCGAATTGGCGCATACCCTTATGTGGATGAAGAACAATTTGCCGCACAAAAAGTAGTGGTTCGTTACGGGCTTATTGAGTCTATTGGGAAAGGCTTAGTTAAAACCTGGGAAGTATCGATATTGACGATAAAATTACTCGGGAAGCTTATTGTAGGGGAGGCCTCATTAAAAAATATCAGTGGTCCAGTCACGATTGCCGAGTATGCAGGTGTATCAGCTGCTATTGGGTTTTCAGCATTTGTGGGTGCACTGGCGATAATTAGTATCAGTATAGGTATACTTAATTTATTGCCGATACCTGTACTGGATGGAGGGCACCTATTTTACTATTTAATAGAAATAATCAAAGGGAGCCCTGTCTCAGAGAGATTTGAAGCTGCTGGGCAAAGAGTGGGTATTCTAATGTTAGCTGGGCTGATGGGTCTTGCTTTCTACAATGATATTTACCGCTTGCTACAATAATTAAAATTAGAAATAAAAAATATAACATGGAGTCAAAGCTAACCAAGCAATTCCTGCTTGTTTGTATATTAATATTTTTCTCTTCTTCGCTTTTTGCTGAGACGTTTCGTTTGCAAGATATCCAAGTTGAAGGGCTCGAGCGAATAGAAGCCGGCACGGTATTTACTTATTTACCTGTAAAAGTGGGTGATGAGGTAGATGAAAACAATACGGCAAGGATAGCAAGAGAGCTTTATAAGTCAGGTTTTTTCGACGACATACAATTACGTCGTGAAGGAAATATATTAGTTGTTTCAGTTAAGGAAAAACCCGCAATAGCAAGCTTGAGTTTTGATGGCAATAAAATATTAGATGATGAACAACTTACAGAAATATTGACAAATGTAGGTATTGCGAGTGGAAGAGTTTTTAATCGTTCGGTTCTTGAAAGGCTTGAGAATGAGCTAATTCAACAATATTTTGCTTTCGGGAAATACAGCGTCAGTATTGATACTCAAATAAAAGAATTAGAGCGAAATCGTGTCGATATAGGAATACAAATAGTTGAAGGTGATGCTGCAAAAATTAAGCAGGTTAAAGTTGTAGGTAATACAGTATTTGAGGAGGATGAACTTACTGAAGATTTTGAATCGGGCCTCAAACCTTGGTACAAGTTTTGGGGAACGCGCGATCGTTATGCAAAACAAAAATTACAAGGAGATATTGAATCACTTCGATCACAATATTTAAATGAAGGCTATTTAAAATTTGATGTAACTTCTACTCAAGTTTCTATCAGCCCTAATAAAGAAGATATTTTTATTACTATTAATATAGACGAAGGCGAGCAGTATACTATTGAGAGTATTGCGTTTGCAGGAAAGTATATTCTCTCAGAAGATGAAATTAGATCGTTAGTGAATCTTGATGCAGGCGATGTTTTTTCTCGCGCAAGAATTGTAAATTCCAATGACAACATTACCCGCAAGCTTGGTGATTTAGGTTATGCATTTCCGAATATTAATGCCGTTCCAGAAATTAACGAAGAAGAGAAAAAAGTTGATTTAACTTTTTTTATTGATCCCGGGAAACGCGTATATGTTCGCAGAGTTAATTTTACTGGACATAAAACAACAAGGGATGAAGTATATAGGAGAGAGCTTAGACAGATGGAAGGAGGATGGTATTCGCAAACTAATGTAGAAGCATCGCGACGAAGAATAGAAAGACTTTCATATGTAGAGACTGCAGAAATTAACACTCGAAGAATTCCAGGTGTAGATGATTTTGTAGATATAGATATAGATATAGTAGAACGATTGGCCGGCAGCTTTAATATCGGTGCTGGGCTTTCTGATAGTCAGGGAGCGGTAGTTACTACAAGTGTTAGCCAAGAAAATTTTCTTGGTAGTGGTAAAACCGTTTCATTTCGTATTAACACAAGTAAAGTAAATACAATTTATGATTTTAATTACACTGATCCATATTACACAATCGATGGTGTAAGTCGTGGTTTTGGAGCTTCTTTTGTTTCAACCGAGGCAAGTGAGGTAGATATATCTGATTTTGATTCTGATCAATATGCTGTGAGAGTAAATTATGGTATTCCATTAACTGAAAATGATCGAATTGGTGCTACTGCTCAATTGAGGCACACGGAAATTCGGAGAACGACCAATACACCTATTGAAGTATTAGATTTTCTCGATGATAACGGTGATGAATTTGATAATCTCACATTAATTACGAATTTTGTGCATGATACCCGCAACCGCAGTTTATTTCCTAATAAAGGCAACCGCCAAACGATCGCACTTGAGTTTTCAGTTCCCGGAAGTGATCTGGAGTTTTATAAATTAACATATGAAAATGCGTTTTTTTTCCCACTAGGAGATATATTTACTCTGTCGTTGGGAAGTGAAATCGGTTATGGTGACCGCTACGGTAGTACAACCGATTTGCCTTTTTTTGAAAAATTCAGAGCTGGAGGCTTTGATTCTGTAAGAGGTTATGAGAGTAATAGCTTAGGTCCGCGAGATTCTTTCGATGATTCATTTGGAGGAAATTTTTCAACTACAGCGAGAGCACAAATTTTATTCCCACCACCTTTTATAGAAAATAAGAATAGAGCGCGTTTGGCATTGTTTGTAGATGTTGGAAATGTATTTGAAGAGTATGATGATTTTGATACTAGTGAAATTCGTGGATCTTTTGGGCTTGGCTTAAGCTGGGTTACGGGTTTAGGAGGTATCAGTGCAGCACTTTCCTCACCATTCAATGACCAATCTGGAGATGATACTGAGGCATTTCAGTTTAATTTAGGGACGAGCTTTTAGTTTAGGAGTAACAGTGACAATGATTAATTTAATATCAAGGATCATAGCAGTTGTACTGCTTTTGTTGCCTTCGTTAGTTTTGGCAGAAACTAAGATTGCTTTCGTCAATATGGTGGAACTAATGGAAAAATCGCCTCAAGCAGAGTTAGCACGTAAAGGTTTAGAAGAAGAATTTTCAGGCAGAGATAAAAAGTTAACTGCAGCGCGTGATGAGGTTTTAAAGCTTGAAGAGACCCTAAAAAATGATGGGCCTATCATGAGTGACGCTAAGCGTTCGGAGCTTGAAAAGAAAATTTTAAATAGCAAGCGCGAGTACAATCGACAGCAAGACGAGTTAAGAGAAGATTTTAATATTCGAAGGAATGAAGAGCTGGGTAAATTGCAGAAAAAAGTTCATGAAATAATCATTATAGTTGCAAAAGCTGAAAGCTATGATCTTGTAGTTACTCAACCGGTGCTATATGCCAGTGAGCGAATTGATTTAACTGCACGTGTTTTAGAAGAAATGAAAAAGCCTCAATAACCATATAAGCGAGTAGTTTAATTATTATGGTCGAGATGAGCATTCATGATATTTTAAAATATCTTCCTCACCGTTACCCATTTCTTTTGGTTGATCGTGTTTTAGAATGCGATATTGGCAAGTCTATTTTAGCTATTAAAAATGTCAGTTTTAATGAGCCTTTTTTTCAAGGGCATTTCCCTGCTGCGCCGGTAATGCCAGGAGTGCTTATACTCGAAGCACTCGCTCAGGCTTCGGGATTATTAGCTTTAAGTAATCCTGAATGGCGTCCTGATGATGAGAGCTTGTATTTATTTGTTGGAATTGATAAGGCTCGGTTCAAACGACAAGTAGGTCCTGGTGATCAGCTAACGCTTGATGTGCGATTAAAAAGACATAAAAGAGGCTATGGTGTGTTTGAGGCGGTAGCATTGGTTGGGGATGAAGTTGCAGCCAGCGCTGAATTAATGTGTGTATTCAAAGAAGTTGAAACCAGTTAATTCAAATATATGCAGAATATTTCAGAGAAGATGGACGAATTTACTGGTATTCATCCCACGGCAATTATTGATCCGCGAGCTGAGATCGATTCAAGTGTTTCCATTGGTGCATATAGCATTGTTGGGGCACAGGTAAAAATTGCAAGAAACACGATAGTTGGTCCTCATGTAGTTTTAAGTGGTCCAACCACCATTGGTGAAAATAATCGCATATTTCAATTTTCCTCAATTGGTGAGATTCCGCAGGATAAAAAATATCATGGTGAAAATAGTGAACTGATTATTGGTGAAGGTAACACTATTCGGGAATATGTAACGATTAATCGTGGTACTGAAGAAGATCAGGGGTTTACCAGAGTTGGTGATCGTAATTGGATTATGGCGTACGTGCATATTGCACATGATTGCAATGTTAACAATGATATTACTTTTGCAAATGGAGCAACTTTGGCAGGTCATGTAACCGTAGAAGACTTTGCAATTCTTGGTGGTTTTACTCTAGTCCACCAGTTTTGTCATATTGGTGAACATTCTTTTTGCGCGATGGGAACCGCATTAAATCGTGATTTACCACCTTATGTCATGGCCTCTGGTAATTATGCAACCTCACATGGATTAAATAAAGAAGGTCTAAAACGCCGAGGATTTTCTGAAGAATGCATACAAGCTCTACATAAATCCTACAAGTTATTAGTTCGTAACAAACATTCGAGAAATGAGAGTAAAGCTGAAGTAGACAAACTTGCGGCTGATTTTCCAGAAGTTAAAAAGTTTATGAATTTTATTGCATCAAGTAAACGAGGAATTGTGCAATAAAAAATTATCTGCTTGAAATTAAATCTGCGGCAATATGAGCAGTAGAGCTAGAGCCGTCTTTTTTGCCAAGTAAGTCTTTAATTGCTGCCATATTTTTTTTCATTTCTTCAGCATAGTTTTTATCAGATAATAATTTCTGCAATTCACCAGCGATATTTTCTCCTGTTGCATTATCTTGAATGAATTCGCGCGATATCTCTTTATTTGCAATAACGTTTGCTATTCCCGCATAGGTAAATTTTACAATCTTTTTGAAAATTATATATGTCATCGAAGAAATCTTGTAAACAATTAACATCGGAACTTGCAACAGTGTTATTTGAAGAGTGACCGTGCCGGATGCAGCAGCAATGGCATCACAGGCATTGATAACATTATATATATCATCATTTGTTGTCATTACTTCTACATTTGTTTCAGAAATATAACTAATGACTAAATCTTTAGATAAAGTAGAAGCAATTGGAGTTATAAATTGCACATCACTTCTGTCTTGCAGTAAGATTTTTGCAGCATCCAAAAGCACTGGGTAATTATATTCTATTTCGCTTGAGCGACTGCCTGGGAAAAGACCTACTAGCTTTTTGTTTGCGTCAAGTCCTAGAGCCTTAATGAATTGTGTTTTGTCTATGTTAGCTTTTGCATGTTTGATTAGTGGGTGTCCCACATATTCCACTGGAACATTCGCATCACGGTAGAATTTTTCTTCGAATGGAAACACAACGGCCATCATGTCTACATTTTTTTTAATTTCTTTAATTCGTCTTTTACGCCAAGCCCAAATCTGAGGGCTGATATAGTAAAGAACTTTTACTCCTGCCTGTTTCGCAGTTTTAGCTAGCGGCAGATTAAAATCTGGTGAATCAATTAAAATTAACAGATCAGGTTGCTGTTCTTTTATGGTATTTCTAGTCTTGTTTAATATTTTTTTCAATCTTGGATAGTGTTTTAGCACTTCAGCTAATCCAACTACTGAGAGTTCTGAGACATCGGTATATATATCTACACCAGACTCTTTCATATTTTTACCACCTATTCCATAGCACTTAATACTTGGAATTAATTTTTTTACCTCATCTATTACATGTGCACCATGTAGGTCGCCCGAAGCTTCGCCTGCAACTATCATCAATGTTGGAGAAACATTTCCTTTATATTGAGACATATCTCGATTATAAATGTTTTATTGAGTCAACTACTTGTTCGATTTGCTCATCAGACATCTCAGGAAACATTGGCAATGACAAACACTGTGAACAAATTTCTTGGGTGTTTGATAAATTCCCAGATCGTGAAACAGAAGAGAAAGCAGGTTGCTCTGATAAAGGCATAGGGTAAAAAATCGCATGACCAATATTCTCAGAAGCCAATTTTTTAGATATTTTATTTCTTGTCTTGCTTAAGATGGTGAATTGATGGAAAACATGCGAAAGGTCTTCATTGAAACTAGGGGTTTGAATAGTAGAGCTATTTAATAATTGGCTATATTTTTTTGCCACAGCAATACGATTAAGATTGAAATCATCGATGTTTCTTAATTTGATTCTTAATATTGCTGCTTGAATTTCATCAAGTCTGCTGTTCCAACCAATTATTTCATGTTGATTGCGTACTTTACTTCCATGAAGTTTCAAGAGCATAAACTGTTCTGCAATTTCATCTGAATTAGTAGTAAACAAACCACCGTCACCATAGCATCCTAAGTTCTTACTCGGGAAAAAACTAAAACAACCAGCATCACCAAAAGTGCCAGTCTTTTGTGTACCAATACGTGCTCCAAATGATTGAGCACAGTCTTCAATTATTTTGAGTTTGTAATTACTAGCAACTTGGCTAATTGTCTGCATATCTGAAACTTGTCCAAAAATATGTACAGGTAAAATTGCTTTAGTTTTACTGGTAATTGCAGCATCAATTGTTTCAGCTGTCATATTGAATGTAACCGGATCAATGTCTACAAAAACTGGTGTGGCTCCTGTATGGCATATAGCTTCCACCGTGGCGGCATAAGTGAAGGATGTGGTAATAACTTCATCACCCATACCAATATCACAGGCACGAAGTCCTAGATGTAAAGCATCCGTGCCAGAATTACATGAAATTGCATGTTTAACACCTAAGTAGTTTGCCGCTTCAATTTCAAATTGTTTGACGTTAGGGCCCATTATAAAAGTTGTACTTTGAAGTACATCTGCAACGGCAGCATCAATTTCACTTTTTAACATTGCATATTGCAATTTTAAATCTAGCATTGGGATCATAGTTAAGACCTTGGATAAGGTTAGAGTTGGAGTATGTAGGTAATTTAGCTTAATAGCTCACTTATTTTAATAGCGGTTTGTAATGCTCGCTTGGCATCTTGTCCGGTTACTTTTGGCATAGTCTGATTTTGAATGCAATCTAAAAAATGTTCTATTTCGGTCTTTAACGCATCAGCATCATCAAAATTATTTTTATCAATGTCAATATTAGGGACTCCAGGATACATTTCACCATTCCCTTTACGGTAGGTAGCGAGTTCACGATTTTGAAAATCGACAGATAAATAGGCATCGTGTTGAAAAATTCGCATCTTACGATCTGTTTTATTACTGACTCGGCTGGCTGTTACATTTGCGACGCATCCGTTTTTGAACACAATACGTGCATTAGCAATATCGATATCATTTGAAAGAACAGATGTTCCACTTGCGTCTATTTTTTCAACTTCGGAATCAACAATATCTAAAATTATATCGATATCATGAATCATCAAATCAAGAACCACGCTTACCTCTGTACCACGGGGATTGTATGGCGCAAGGCGATGAGATTCTATAAATCGAACTTCAGAAAGTTCTTTTTCAATTGCGAGAATGGCAGGGTTAAATCGTTCAAGGTGACCTACTTGTAGAATGGAATTATTTTTTTTTGCTAGCGCTATGAGTTGCTCGGCTTGTTTTACATTGGTGGTAATGGGTTTTTCAACTAAAACGTGAGTTTGATGATTTAAAAAGTCAGCGGCAATTTCATAATGGAGGTCAGTTGGAACCACAATACTTACTGCATCGACATTACCGAGTAATTTATGGTAATCAGTCAAAGCCTCGCAGCCAGTTTCTCGTGCGACTTTTTCTGCATTGTTGAATTCTTTATCAACTACAGCAAGTAACTTGCTGTTTTTCAGTCCTGAATACTTTTGCGCATGAAATTTGCCTAAATATCCAACACCGATGACGGCGGTTCGTATCTCTGACACTGGTTTTATAGGTATCCTTTTAATATGCTACAAAGTATACGAACTTTAAGTACCAAGGCCTAACATTCATCCCGTTCAATAGCTCAATATTTAGCCAGTTTTGTTTTACGAAAATTAATGTCAGTACAGAGTCTTGCATCAGAACATATTGCAGGTATCGATGAAGCGGGACGTGGTCCGCTCGCGGGTCCTGTAGTGGCAGCATGTGTGATATTGGAACCAAATAATCCTATTACTGACTTGGCAGATTCTAAAAGACTGAGTGTCAAGAAAAGAGAAGCTCTCTACGATGATATTAAATTAAACGCACATGCGTGGGGGTTGGGATATGCTACTGCGGGCGAGATAGATAAAATCAATATTCATCAAGCAACACTGCTGGCAATGTATCGTGCATATTTTTCTATGCAGACTAAAGCTAAACATGTTTATATAGATGGACTACATTGTCCCAAGTTACCTGTTCCATGCACTGCCATTGTTAAAGGTGATCAACGGGTAGCACAAATTAGTGCAGCTTCTATACTTGCAAAGGTAACGCGTGATCGAGAAATGGAAAATTATCATGAAGATTTGCCTCAATATGGTTTCAATCAACACAAAGGTTATCCAACTGCTCAGCATATTGCTGCCTTGAAAGAATATGGTCCTTGTAAATTACATCGTAAAAGTTATAAACCAGTAAAAGATGTTCTCAGTATTACCAATTAATTATTAAAGTTTCTTAATTTCTATAATGTCGCAATTTGTACATTTGCATTTACACACTGAGTATTCACTAGTAGACAGTATTGTGCGTGTGCCGCGCTTAATGAAGAAATTAAGTGATTCAGGAATGTCATCGGTAGCTCTAACAGATTTTAATAATTTGTTTGCGCTCGTAAAGTTTTATCAAGCCGCACTTAAAAACGGTATCAAGCCTATTATTGGTGTTGAAGCACAAATTGCGGGTTTATCTTCTAAGGATCCAAATACACATGTTGTATTTCTATGTAAAAACAATCAAGGGTATCAGTCACTCACCAAGTTATTAACTAGAAGTTATATTGAAGGTCAGCGAGGAAGTGGGCCTACTATAGATCGTGATTGGTTGACTGATATAGGAAATGATTTGATTGTTCTTTCAGGGGCGCGTGATGGTGATGTAGGAAGAGCCATTGTTGCAGGCAATCAAAAGTTAGCAGAAGAATGTTTGTCATTTTGGCAAGAGAACTTCAATAATAACTATTATATTGAATTGCAGCGAACAGATAGAGAGGAAGAAGAGCTATATAACCATAAGGCCATAGAGCTTGCCACAAAGTATTCATTGCCGGTTGTTGCGAGCAATGATGTACGTTTTATCGAGAAAAGTGAATTTGATGCCCATGAAGTTCGCGTTTGCATCCACACAAGTAGAATTCTGAATGATCCTAGACGTCCGAAGTTGTATTCACATCAGCAATATTTGCGCAGCAATGAAGAGATGTTGGAGTTGTTTCAAGACATCCCGGAGGCGATTACAAATAGTGTTGAAATCGCTAAACGCTGCAATGTTACCTTGAAGTTTGGTGATAACGTGCTACCAGAATTTCCAATACCTGAAGCATACACCTTACAACAGTACATGCGTGAGCAGTCCGAACACGGCTTGCAAAAGCGTTTAGAGAAACTCCAGATACAGGATCAAGCTAGAAACAAGGCTTATACAGAACGTTTAGATATTGAATTAGATGTTATCGATTCTATGGGGTATGCGGGTTATTTTTTAATCGTTGCAGACTTTACCCGTTGGGCAAAAGAAAATGCAGTGCCTGTAGGACCAGGTCGTGGTTCAGGTGCAGGTTCATTGGTGGCTTTCGCATTAGGCATTACCGATGTCGACCCCCTTAAATACGATTTACTCTTTGAACGCTTTCTCAATCCTGAGCGTGTTTCCATGCCTGATTTTGATATCGATTTTTGTATGGATAATCGTGATCGTGTTATTGAATATGTTTCACAACGATATGGACGCACACGTGTAAGCCAAATTATTACTTATGGAAGTATGGCAGCTCGAGCTGTGGTGCGAGATGTTGGACGAGTGTTAGGGCATCCATATGGTTTTGTTGATCGCATTGCCAAACTTATTCCATTTGAAGTGGGAATGACATTAGAAAAAGCATTGGAGCGTGAGCCCGCGTTACAAGAGCAATATAAAAACGAAGAAGATGTAAAAAGTGTAATTGATATGGCCTGCATTTTAGAAGGTTTAGCACGCAATGCAGGAAAACACGCAGGCGGTGTTGTAATTGCACCCACAGAACTTACTGCATTTACACCGTTGTATTGTGAAGCGGGCGGCACAAACATTGTTACTCAACTTGATAAAGATGATGTTGAGGCAATTGGCTTAGTTAAATTTGACTTTTTAGGTTTGCGCACATTAACAATCATTGATAACACTGTACGCTTAGTTAATGAAAAGTTGAAACAACAAAACCAAAGCTTGGTTGATATAGATAATTTAGCACTCGATGATACGGCTACTTATGAAACTTTAAAGCAACAAAAAACCACCGCAGTTTTTCAACTTGAGTCTAGTGGTATCAAAGATATTATCAAACGATTACAACCAGATAAGTTTGACGATATTGTTGCCTTAGTTGCTTTGTATCGGCCAGGTCCCTTGCAATCAGGGATGGTGGATGACTTTATTTTACGAAAACATGGTGCACGCGTAGATTATTTTCATCCTGATATCGAGCATATTTTGAAACAAACCTATGGGGTTATTCTATACCAAGAGCAAGTTATGCAAATTGCTCAAGTATTAGCGGGATACACATTAGGCGGCGCAGATTTATTACGCCGTGCAATGGGCAAAAAGAAACCTGAGGAAATGGCAAAACAAAGAGAAATTTTTGTTACAGGAGCCGTTGAACGGGGCGTTGCTAAAAGTTTAGCGAGTCATATTTTTGATTTGATGGAAAAATTTGCAGGCTATGGTTTTAACAAGTCACACTCTGTTGCATATGCATTGCTGGCTTATCAAACCGCATGGCTAAAAACTCATTTTCCTGCAGAGTTCATGTCATCGGTCATGTCATCTGACCTGGA
This sequence comes from Gammaproteobacteria bacterium, assembly GCA_028279275.1. GTDB lineage: Bacteria > Pseudomonadota > Gammaproteobacteria > UBA4575 > UBA4575 > JABDMD01. The sequence goes on from JANQOB010000010.1 coordinate 38,972, forward strand.
CAATACAGATAAGGTTGTGAATCTGATTGATGAATGTCGAGGTATGGGTATTGAAGTGCAATCCCCAAATATAAATCGCTCAAATTACAATTTCACTGTACCTGCCGAGAATATTGTTCTTTATGGGTTGGGCGCATTAAAGGGAGTGGGACAGGCCGCGGTGGAAGAGATGGTAAATGAACGACTTGAAAATGGTGAATTTCGAGATCTGGATGATTTTTGTATGCGACTAGGGTCGCAAAAAGTGAACCGCCGTTGTATTGAAGCTTTAATACGTGCCGGGGCGATGGATTGTTTTGGTTATACAAGAGCCAGTCTATTTCAACATTTAGATAAATCGTTACGTTTTGCTGAACAACGTCAGCGAGATAATGATGCTGGTCAGAACGATATGTTTGGTCATGCGGAAGTCAGCATGAAAACGAGTAAAGTCCAAGAAATACCTGAATGGGAAGATGAAAGAAAATTACTAGGAGAAAGAGAAACGCTAGGATTGTATTTAACCGGTCATCCTATTACGCGTTATCACGATGAACTTAGCAAAATTACCAGTAAGAACATTAAAGAGCTATTGGCTTATGGGAATGATTTGGCACCACGCCAATCCTGGCAAGCGCGCGACGAATCTAAAATAGTGTTAGTCGCTGGATTGTTGGACCAAATTAGATTAAGGAATAGTCCAAAAGGCAGAATTGCTTTTCTAACTTTAGATGACAACACAGGACGAATTGATGTCGCTGTATTTTCCGATGACTATGTAAAGTTTGATCATGTATTAATTAAAGATGCAATCTTAATTATTAAAGGTAGTTTGGGTTGGGATGAATACACTGGTCGCGTACGTTTGCGTGCTAATCATGTATGGAGTTTTGATGAATATTTGAAACAATTCGGAGCATTATTAAATATAAAAATTAAATCCAATAAAGACTCCTTAACCTGGGTGCAGGACTTGCAACAACTGCTCTTGCCTTTTAAGGATGGTAATTGTTCCATAACAGTTGAATATGAAAATAACTCCATGGCAGCTCAATTTAAGTTTCCTGAAAACTGGAATATTTCGCTTGATGAAAAACTATTAAATCGCCTAAGTAAAGTATCTGAAGTATTAGATACCAATGTCATATACAAGAAACAAGGTATTAATGCATAATTACTGCCATGAATCCTGACTATCTTGATTTTGAACAACCAATTGTTGAGCTAGAGGCAAAAATTGATGAATTGCGCTTAGTTGAAAGTGATAATGAATTTAATCTCAATGAAGAGATCACTAAACTGCAAGCCAAGTCACAAGGTTTAATTGAATCAATCTTTTCTAATTTGAGTCCCTGGCAGGTCGCACAGCTTGCGCGTCATTCAAAAAGACCTTATACCCTCGATTATGTCGAAAGATTATTTACCAATTTTGTCGAGCTTCATGGTGATCGCATGTATGCGGATGATGCAGCCATAGTATCAGGGATTGCGAAATTTGAGGGTAAATCTGTTGCGGTCATTGGGCACCAAAAAGGACGCAATACCAAAGAAAACATCAAGCGAAATTTTGGTATGCCGCGGCCAGAGGGTTATCGCAAAGCTTTGCGTATTATGGAGTTAGCAGAAAGATTTAAAATGCCTATTCTAACTTTCATCGACACCCCTGGAGCATATCCTGGTATTGGCGCTGAAGAGCGAGGTCAAAGTCAGGCCATTGCTTTGAATTTGGAGCGAATGTCATCGCTGCGTGTACCTATTATTTGTACCGTTATCGGCGAGGGTGGATCGGGCGGTGCGTTAGCAATCGGGGTAGGTGATCATTTAGCAATGCTGAGTTACAGTACTTATTCTGTCATTTCACCGGAGGGTTGTGCTTCAATATTATGGAAAGATGCCGCAAAAGCTGAAGATGCTGCGATCGCTTTGGGAATCACAGCACCAAGATTAAAAGAGCTGGGACTAATTGATGAAATCATCGAGGAACCTTTGGGTGGGGCCCATCGTGATATTGATATGACATGTGAGAACGTTCGCCAGTCTCTCACTAAGAGTTTAGATAGACTTCAATCTCACTCTATAGACCAGTTGTTGTCCACGCGCTTTGAAAGGCTCACATCATATGGAGAATACAAAGAATCTAGTTAAATGATTTGGCATTCAAAATTTGTGACAAATTAATCTAATGTCTTTTCCAAATTCGTTATTGCAACGATTTTTTTCTGATTATCATCATCTAGCAAAATTTTATGTCGCCTACAGCGGTGGCTTAGATTCAACTGTATTGTTGCATGCAATGCACATGCAAAAATTGCCACTTCAGGCTATACATGTAAATCATCATTTACAAAAGGAGTGCGACAGTTGGCAAAAACATTGTGAAACAGTGTGTAAACAATGGGGAATTTCCATTTCAATAAAACATGCAGAAATCCAAAAAGTTTCGCAAAAGAGTCTAGAAGATCTTGCCAGGGACGCTCGTTATGAATTGCTGGAAGAAATGTTAGATTCTAACTCAGCAATCGTTACAGCCCATCATCAAGATGACGTTGCTGAAACGATATTATTGCAACTTCTTCGTGGTTCCGGACCAGCAGGACTTGCCGCTATGCCCGAGGTTAAAAAGCTAACAACTGGGTTTCATCTTCGGCCTATGCTTAATATCAGTCGTAAAGAATTATTATCGTATGCAAACGAACATGAACTGTACTGGGTAGATGATCCCAGCAATGATGAATGTAATTTTGACCGTAATTATTTGCGCAATGAGGTGTTACCTAAAATTTTCAAGCGTTGGCCAGCCGCACAAAAAACCTTGGCACGATCCGCTGAATTACAGGCACAGACGCTAAGTTGTTTAAATGACCTCGCCAGAATAGATCTGCGAGAATCAGCTACAGATGAAAGTTATATTCTTGAATTACCTTCTTTACAAGCGCTTAGTGATGAACGATTGAGTAATGTGCTGCGCTATTGGATTCAATCACACAATATGCGCAGACCGAGTAGAAAAATCTTGCAACAAGTTATATCCGACATCGTTCGCAAACAGGAAATCGAAACCTCGCCTATGCAGTCCTGGAAAGAGGGTGAAATCAGGCGATTTCAAAACCGCTTGTATTTGATGCAGCCCTTATCAATACATGACCCCAGCCAGGAGTTTCGATGGAAAATTGATCAACCATTGCTTATTCAAAGTCTTAATCGAACATTGTTACCCCAAGAGCTGACTCAACATCATGTAGCTATACCTGAAGGGACAAATGAATTAATGGTACGATTTAGACAAGGTGGTGAGCGATTAAAGCTGGTTGGCCAAAACCAGCATAGGTCATTGAAAAATTTACTTAATGAAGCAGGGGTTCCGCCATGGGAACGTTCCCGAATCCCGTTGCTATATCATGGTGATCAACTTATTTCAGTGTTAGGTTATTGGAATGTCGATCATTTTTGTGAAACATCATCTTGAGCTGTGAAACCAAATAAATAGCACCTTATTGCTATAGGTTGATTGTGGTTAAGCGCTTCATTTGATACGCTTTTCTCCCGTCTTGAAAACATTCTCTACTAAATCTTTCGCGCTAATGAGTACTTCCTACTCATGTGCGTAAGCTTAGTGTTAGCGAGGGCTAAATGACACGATATATCTTCATCACAGGCGGTGTTGTTTCTTCTTTAGGTAAAGGTATTGCTTCAGCATCATTAGGTGCCATCCTCGAGGCACGTGGCCTTAAAGTAAGCTTGATGAAACTTGATCCCTATATCAATGTGGATCCAGGCACCATGAGCCCATTCCAGCATGGTGAAGTGTATGTTACTGCAGATGGGGCAGAAACAGATTTAGATTTAGGGCATTACGAACGCTTCGTGCGCTTCCGCTCTAGTAAGAGCAATAATTTCACTACCGGTCAAATTTATGAAAATGTAATTCGTAAGGAACGTCGAGGAGATTATTTAGGCGGAACGGTTCAAGTTATTCCACATATCACAGATGAAATTAAAAAATGTGTTGAGCAAGGCGCACATGATGCTGATGTGGCCTTAGTGGAAATTGGCGGTACCGTCGGTGATATTGAGTCATTGCCGTTTATGGAGGCTATTCGCCAATTGGGTGTGGAATTGGGACGTGAAAATGCAATTTATATTCATTTGACTTTAGTACCTTATATTGCTGCTGCTGGCGAAATGAAAACCAAACCGACGCAACACTCGGTTAAAGAATTACGTTCCATCGGAATTCAACCAGATATTTTATTGTGTCGGTCTGATCGCCCGTTGCCTGATAGCGAACGTAAGAAAATTGCGTTGTTCACCAATGTCGAAGACCGTGCGGTTATTTCTGCTGTAGATGTTAGTACTATTTATAAACTACCCCTTTGGTTGTACTCGCAAGGACTAGACTCAATCGTAGTTGAAAAATTTAATTTAGACTTGCCTGTTGCAAACTTGAAAGACTGGAAAGAAGTAGTGCATGCAATTGAATTTCCAGAAGCCGAAGTCACTATCGGGATGGTGGGTAAGTATGTAGATTTAACTGAATCTTATAAATCCTTGAATGAAGCTCTTACCCATGCGGGTATTCAAACACGCACAAAGGTAAATATTCAGTATATAGATTCTGAAAGCATTGAATCGACGGGTGTAGACATATTAGAAGATTTAGACGCAATACTCGTGCCTGGTGGATTTGGTGACCGTGGTATTGAAGGAAAAATTGCAGCTTCACGTTATGCGCGCGAGAAAAATATCCCATACTTAGGGATTTGTTTGGGGATGCAAGTTGCAGTTATTGACTATGCTCGAAATGTGGCAGGTTTAACCGATGCGCACAGTACCGAATTCGTGCAAGGCACAAAAAATCCAGTTATAGCTTTAATTACGGAATGGCAAGATCGAGAGGGTACTATTGAACGCCGTAGTCATGCCTCGGACATGGGAGGAACGATGCGTCTAGGCGAACAGGAATGTAAGTTAAAACCTGGATCTTTAGTGCATAAGCTGTATGGCAAGGAATTGATTTCAGAACGTCATCGACATCGATATGAATTTAATAATACTTTTATGGCAACTCTGCAAAATGCAGGATTATCTTTCACTGGTACGTCGAGCGATGAAAGCTTGATGGAAGTAATTGAAATTAACGATCATCCTTGGTTTATAGGTTGTCAGTTTCACCCAGAATTTACATCGACTCCTCGTGCGGGTCATCCGTTATTTTCTGGGTTCGTACAAGCAGCACGTAAACATCATGAACAGCTACTGCGGCCAAATAGTTTTCAATCCGGTGAATCAGTACAATCTGAAACATTATCACCAGACTTAGTTACTCAGGCAGAAAGCCAAAAGAATTCCTAAATGAAAATTTGCGACTTTGAGGTAGGGCTAGAGCAGCCCTTTTTCTTGATTGCCGGTCCATGTGTGGTAGAAAGCATAGAATTGGCACGAGAGTCTGCAGGTGCACTACAAGAAATCACTCAGGCTTTAGAAATTCCATTCATATATAAGTCTTCATTTGATAAAGCAAATCGATCTTCAATTGAAAGTTTCCGTGGGTTGGGAATGGAACAGGGATTGCAAATACTTACACAAGTAAAAAAAGAATTGAATCTTCCGGTTCTTACTGATGTGCATGAAGATACATCAATAGATGAAGTTGCTGATGTCGTAGATGTATTACAAACCCCAGCCTTTTTGTGTCGACAAACAAATTTTATACAGCGTGTGTCGGCTAGTAATCTCCCAGTAAATATTAAGAAAGGACAGTTCTTATCTCCGGCAGAAATGAAACACGTTGTAAAAAAAGCTAAGGCTCAAGGTAATGAAAATATAATGGTATGTGAGCGGGGTGCATCGTTTGGGTATAACAACCTAGTTTCAGATATGCGTTCCTTAGTGATTATGCGTGATACAGGTTGCCCAGTAGTATTTGATGCGACCCATTCAGTACAATTACCAGGTGGGAATGATAGTAGCTCAGGAGGTGAGCGTGAGTTTGTTCCTGTGTTAGCCAGAGCCGCTATAGCAAGTGGTGTGTCCGGCATATTCATTGAAACTCATCCAAATCCTGAGTTAGCAAAGAGTGATGGTCCTAATTCGTGGCCATTGTCTAAAATTAAAATGTTGCTAGAGCAATTGAAAGAAATTGATCAAGTTGTTAAACATTCAGGTTTTTTTATTGAGCAGGAAGAAAAAAAATAAAATAACAAGGAAAATAAATGTCAAATATAAAAACTATACACGCACGTGAAATTGTTGACTCAAGAGGAAATCCCACGGTTGAGGCTGATGTGATTTTGGATTCTGGTCAGAAAGGTCGGGCGGCTGTTCCTTCAGGAGCCTCTACAGGTACATTAGAAGCTGTCGAATTGCGCGATGGTGACAAAAGTCGCTATTTGGGCAAAGGTGTTCAAAATGCCGTTAAAAACGTCAATACTGAAATAAAACAGGCATTAGTCGGCATGGATTGTTCTGATCAAAATGCAATAGACCAAAAAATGTTGGAATTAGACGGTACTAACAACAAAGGCCGCTTAGGCGCTAATGCATTGCTATCTGTGTCATTGGCAGTAGCCCAGGCTGCTGCAGCTGAGAAAAAAATCCCGCTTTATCAATATTTACATCAAGGTGGTCAATACATCATGCCTGTTCCCATGATGAATATTATTAACGGAGGTGAGCACGCTGATAATAGTGTAGATATGCAAGAGTTCATGATTGTTCCTACTGGTGCATCTTCTATTCGTGATGCCATACGTTATGGCGCAGAAGTATTTCATGCATTGAAGGCGGTACTAAATAAAAAAGGTTTGAACACAGCAGTAGGAGATGAGGGTGGATTTGCACCGGATTTAAAATCAAATAAAGAAGCGGTTGAAACCATCTTAGAAGCTATAGAAATAGCAGGCTTTCAGGTTGGCAAAGATATTCATCTTGGGCTTGATGTGGCGAGTACAGAATTCTATGAAAATGGAAAATATGAATTACATTCCGAAAACAAATCCTATGATTCAGATGAGTTTGTTGAATACCTCGTAGATTGGGTGAATCAATATCCTATCATTACAATTGAAGACGGTGTTGCTGAGGATGATTGGGATGGATGGAAAACATTAACGGATAAAATTGGTGACAGGGTACAGCTAGTCGGAGATGATTTATTTGTTACCAATACCGAAATTTTGCAAAAAGGAATTGACCGTGGTGTTGCAAACTCAATTTTGATCAAAGTAAATCAAATTGGCACATTAAGCGAAACGCTAGCAGCTATTAATATGGCACATGCTGCAAAGTATACGGCTGTTGTCTCGCATCGTTCCGGTGAAACGGAAGATGTAACGATTGCAGACCTTGCTGTTGCAACAGGTGCCGGACAGATTAAAACGGGTTCCTTGTCTCGATCTGATCGTGTAGCGAAATATAATCAACTCATACGGATCGAAGAAGAGCTTGGATCACAAGCTACTTATCCTGGAATGGACGCTTATAATATTTAAATTGTGAAAGTCATCATAATCATCTTGAGTGTGCTTTTCGTTTTGTTGCAATATAAATTGTGGTTTGGTGATGCGAGTGTGAGTGATGTCATGGAACTTAAACAGACGATCAAAGAGCAACAAGCCAAGAATGAGCAGATAAAACAACGAAATGCAGTGCTTGCTGCGGAAGTTGAAGATCTCAAAACGGGTCTTGAAGCTATTGAGGAGCGTGCAAGAAGCGAATTGGGCATGATTAAAGAAGATGAAACCTTTATTCATATTGTAGAAGGCGATTCAAAAGATAATAGTAACTAGTGGTAAGTGCAACGTCTCGACATTGGGCCATCATACCAGCAGCTGGAGCGGGATCGCGCGTAGGATCCATTACCCCAAAACAATACTTACCTATCAACGATACAACTGTTATTGAAGCTTCCTTATATTGTTTTTTGAAGCATCCAGAAATTGCTGGTGTTGTAGTGGCACTGCATGAAGGTGACCAACATTGGGCGACACTTAGTGTCGCTAAAAATGAAAAAATCCACACTGTGGTAGGCGGTAAATCTCGTGCAGATTCTGTAAATAATGCTGTTGAGTATTTAATTAATACACCTGCAGATGACACTGATTTTGTATTAGTTCATGACGCTGCACGTCCATGTTTACGATACAGCGATTTAGAATTGTTAATTTCAACTTTAAAGACTGATGAAGTGGGCGGAGTTTTGGCTTCGCCTGTCAGTGATACTCTGAAGCTAGTTAAAAGCAAAGAACAAACTGTCAATACCGTAAGTGAAACTCTAGATCGCGACAAAATTTGGCGGGCTTTCACGCCCCAGATGTTTCGGTTGAAACTTTTAAAACAAGCTCTTACTCATAGTAAAGACAAAAGTATCGTGATTACAGATGAAGCATCAGCAATAGAGGCTATCAATTTGCAAGTCAAACTTGTGCAAGGGCATAGTGATAACATTAAAATCACACATCAAGAAGATCTAGAGCTTGCAGAAGTGATTTTGAAGAATCAATGGCGATAATGATAAAAGTAGGATTCGGTTATGATTCCCACCGCTTTAAAAGTGGCGAATTCATTATGCTTGGAGCTGAAAAAATTCCTCATGAAAAAGGCGTGGATGCACATTCAGATGGGGATGTATTACTGCATGCATTGTGTGATGCCTTATTGGGTGCAGCAGCACTAGGAGATATTGGCAAACACTTTCCAGATAGTGATTCAAATTACAAAGACATTAAAAGTAGTTCGCTTGTAGAAAAAGTTATGCAAGATCTAAAAGCTAATAATTATAAAGTAGGTAATATTGATTGTACGGTCATATTGGAAAAACCAAAGTTGGCTCCATATATGACAGCTATGCAAAAAAATATTAGTGTTTTAGTCAGCACTTCATTAAATAATGTGAGTATTAAAGCCACTACGAATGAGGGCATGGGCTTTATCGGTCGTGGAGAAGGTATTGCCGCATGCGTGGTGGTTACATTGCAACAAGAAAATTTTAATTAATGCTGGTGGATGAAGATATAAGCACGGTTAAAAAAGACTCCTCAAGAATGATTGGTGAGAATTTCTTCAGCGAGTCGGGTCTACTCTCAGAATACCTCGAAAAATTTCGTTATCGTCCCCAACAAAAAGCGATGAGCGAAGCGATCGAAAATACTTTAGCCAAATATGGTCAATTGATCGTTGAGGCAGGTACTGGCGTTGGAAAAACCTTTGCTTATCTTATTCCAGCTTTACTTTCCAAACAAAAAGTTGTTATTTCAACTGGGACAAAACATTTGCAAGATCAACTCTATTTTAAGGATCTGCCAACAATACTCGATTTTCTTAAATTACCTGTTAAGACTGCTTTGTTAAAGGGGCGTGCAAATTATCTTTGTATACATCGTTTAGAGCATTATGCGCCCAGTATTCAAATGCATAACCGACATCTTGGTAAAAAAATTAATACAATTAAAGAGTGGTCGCAGTTTACAAAAACTGGAGAGATTGCCGAGGTAACAGCAATTAATGAAAACGATTCGGTTTGGCCGAGTGTTACTTCAACCATCGATAATTGTTTGGGATCTGAGTGTCCAAGTTATGAAAAATGCTACGTTGTCAAAGCAAGACAAAAGGCACAACAGGCAGACATGGTGATTATCAACCACCATTTATTCTTTGCAGACCTCGCATTAAAAATGGAAGGTTTTGGGGAATTGTTACCTAGTGCAAATTCAGTAATTTTTGATGAGGCTCATCAATTACCAGAGCTCGCCAGCAATTTTCTTGCTATTTCTGTCAGTAGTCGTCAGATCAATGAGTTGGCAGAAGATGTTATCTCAGCAATGCTAGAGGAAGCGCCCGATGTAAAAGAAATACAACCTACTGTGGATGTCTTGAAAAAAGCGGTAGCAGACTTTCGAATTATTTTGGCAAGTAAAAATGGTCGATTCCCGTGGTTTGAAGTGATCTCTGATTCAAAGGTTGAAAATCTGTTTGATGAATTATGTAAAGCAATTCATACAGTGTATGAAATCATTTCACCTCAAAGTGATCGTGGCAAAGTTATAGAGAAATGTGTAGAGCGATGTGAGCGTATTGAGCAAAATCTATATTTAATTTCTGACGGACAGGATGAGCGCATAAATTGGCTGGAGTGTTTTGAAAAAGGTTTTAAATTACATAGTACTCCTTTAGTTGTGGCTGATTCTTTTCAGGAGTTTATGTTGCAATATAAGTGTAGCTGGGTATTCACTTCGGCAACCTTGACGGTTAATGCAAAATTTAATCATTTTCAACACCAACTGGGATTGATTGATGCCGAAACACTAATGTTAGATAGTCCTTATGATTATCAAAATAACACACGATTGTATCTGCCGGCATTGGGTGTGGAGCCTAATGACCGTAGTTATACTCATAAAGTTATTGATGCTGTTTTGCCAATTTTAGAAATCAATCAAGGGCGAACATTTATCTTATTTACCAGTCATCGTGCTTTGCGTATTGCCGCAAACTATCTTGGAAATCATGATCAATTTACCCTGCTTGTGCAGGGCGACGCTCCACGAAGAAAATTAATATCCGCATTTTCGAAAACAGATCATGCCGTGTTGCTTGGAACCAGTAGTTTTTGGGAAGGAGTGGATATTCGTGGTGACGCATTAAGCTGCGTAGTGATCGATAAATTACCTTTTGCCGCACCTGATGATCCGGTCTTAAATGGCCGTCTTCAAGCTTTAAGGCGGGCAGGTGAAAATCCATTTATGAGTTACCAGCTGCCTCAGGCAGTGATCTCACTCAAACAAGGAGTAGGACGTTTAATACGTGATGAAGAAGATTATGGTCTAGTGGTTCTTTGCGATCCAAGAATTGTGACTAAACCTTACGGGAAGACTTTTGTAAATAGTTTGCCAGATATGCTGCCGACGTCTAATTTGGATGACGCTGTCAATTTTCTACAATTACGTGAATACGAAAATGAAACTGTTAGCCATTGAAACGGCTACCGAGTCTTGTTCAGTTGCATTGATGCTGAATGAGGAAATTATTGAGCTAAGCGAGATAGCGCCACGAAGACATAATGAAATAGTTCTTTCAATGTGCGAAAAAGTTTTAGCACAAGCTCAAACAAGTCTCACTGAACTTGACGCAATTGCATTCGGTAGAGGCCCAGGTGCATTTACGGGTGTGCGTTTAGCAGCAAGTGTGGCTCAAGGAATTGCAATGGGCCAGGATTTGCCAGTAGTACCTGTTTCATCTCTTGCAACACTTTCCCAGGCAGTATATGAAGAGAAACAAGTTCGAGAAGTATTTGCATGCATCGATGCGCGTATGCAAGAAGTTTACTATGGTGTTTATAAACTATCCTCTGACTATTTGATGGAACTTGAAGGAAAAGAAAAGGTTATTTCGCCTGAAGTTATCAACCAGAAGGTAAGTAGTCATTGCTATGGAATCGGTTCAGGGTGGAATGTTTATGCAGAAAGTTTGCACCGAGCTATTGGCAAGAAAATTTCATTTGACGCGGATAAGTTTCCACAAGCTAAATATGCCGCGATGTTGGCAAAAGCTTATTATCTACAAGGTCAAAAGCTTCCGGCTGAGGAAGCGTTACCTGTTTATTTACGTGACGATGTTGCGGAGAAACCAAAAAACAAAGTGGTATTTTAATTATGGCTACAGCTATTTTTCACTTAGCATTTCCTGTTTACGATATAGAGGAAACAAGGGCTTTTTATGTTGATTTATTAGGTTGTACGGTAGGGCGAGAAGATAAGCGTTGGATTGATTTTAATTTTCATGGTCACCAGATTAGTGCGCACTTATACGATCATGATGATATGTTCACTCCTTCGAATCCCGTAGATGAGCATGATGTACCTGTAAGACACTTTGGAATTGTATTGAATTGGGGTGAATGGGAACACTTAGCGGAACGCTTTAAGCGTGAGTGCGTCAAGTTTCATATCGAGCCATGCATCCGTTTTAAAGGACAGCTCGGTGAGCAGGCAACCATGTTTATTCAAGATCCAAGTAATAATTATCTTGAGTTCAAGGCTTTTAAAGACATGACTCAAGTTTTTGCTAGAGAGTAATCAGTAATTGGATCGAGAAATATCTATGCGACTTATTTTATTATTTTTATTAATTTTTTATTCAGGATTTTGTATCGCAAGCGATGCAAAAATTCTCAAAGCATCAGCAGAGTTAACATCTGCGCAAAAATTTAATATATCTGTAACAGTGGAACACGCTGATGAAGGTTGGGATCACTATGCTAATGCATGGCGTGTGTACTCACTGGATGGTAAATTAATCGGGGAGCGAGTACTTCATCATCCACATGTAAAGGAACAACCTTTTACACGCAGTTTATTGGGTTTGAGTGTCCCTATTGATGTAAAAGAGGTTATGATCGTTGCAGTTTGTTCTAAAACTGGTGAGAGTAAAGCAAGTTATAACTTAAAACTTCGCTAAATTTTTCTAATTTTTGACTTTGCTATAATGCGCGTATGAAGCGAATTTATAGTGAACCCAATCCAATTTTCATCCACCAAATCAAAGAACTTCTTGAGAAGAAGGGCATTCAAGCGATAGTAAAAAATGAAATGCTTTCTGGTGGTATTGGTGAATTACCACCTACTGAAATATGGCCAGAGCTTTGGGTGGTGAATAATGAAGATAGATCTCTAGCCAAAAGAATTGTTGATAATTTTTTAAATTCGATAAAATCAGAGCCTGAAAATTGGGTTTGTAACTATTGTGGAGAAAAAATTGAAGGCCAATTCAATATTTGCTGGAATTGTGGGAAGGAGCGTTAATGAGCGCCGGTTTTAAATCGATTGAGCTAGCGCGGAAATTATATGGTCTTACGGGAGAAGAGCAAAAAGTATTTTTAGATACTATGGAATGGGCAAATGAAAATGATCAAGCAAAAAAATATTTACGATTATTTTCAAATGGTGAGATATCACGTGAACAGTTTATGCAGGCTTGCGATGATATACGAAATTCATCGAATCAATAGAGCTGAATTGTTACTTAGATTAACAACAACTGACTTGTCAATAAAACACGACTAGAGAGATTTAATTTTTTCTAGTTGCTCCTTTAACTGTGTTATTTTGATCTGTAGTTCTTCGGCCGTTTTACGAACACTTTCAACGACATCCTTTGGGGCTTTATCTACAAAATTAGGATTATTTAATCTTGCAAGGGTTTTTTCTAAATTCGCTTCATATTTAATTATATCTTTTTCTAGCCTTGCTATTTCTGCATCTTTATCAATCAAGCCTGCCAGTGGAATGAGAATTTTCATCTCACCAACTAGAGCTGTAGCAGATTCGGGAGCATCTTCTTTATCCAGCCATTTAATGCTCTCTATTTTTGCCAGTGAATGAATATATTGTTCAGACTTTTCGAAATTAGCTTGATCAGTCGTTGACCAGTTTTGTAATAAGATATTGAGTGGTTTGCCAGGGGCGATATCCATTTCTGCGCGAATTTTACGGACACCATTTACAAACTCTATGCACCAGTCTAGGTCTTGCAGGCTCTGAACATCAACATATTCATTCTTGCTTAACGGAAAAGTTTGTATAGATATGCTATCACCATCAAGTTTTAATTGTTTAGCGACTGGTTGCCAAATCTCTTCAGTAAGAAAAGGAATTATTGGATGTAATAACTTTAAAAGGTTTTCCAAAACTTCTAGCAGCACACGACGTGAATTTTGCTTGATGCTTTCGTCAACATCGTCATTAAAAAGTATCGGCTTACTAAGTTCCAGGTACCAATCACAAAATTCATGCCATGAAAATTCGTATAGTGCTTGTGCAGCTAAGTCAAAGCGATAATTTTTTAAATGTTTATGGGTTAAATCTATCACTTCTTGTTGTTTGCTGAGAATCCACCGATCTGCGAGGGTTAATTGTTGCTTTTCAATTTGATCAGAAATATCTTTTCCTTCGGTATTCATTAATACAAATCTTGTGGCATTCCATAGTTTATTGCAGAAGTTGCGATAACCTTCAATTCGACTCAGGTCAAACTTGATATCACGACCGGTTGAAGCTTGTGCCGCAAATGAAAAGCGTAATGCATCTGTACCATATGCTTTAATGCCATCTGGATACTGTTTGCGTGTGGCGTTTTCAATTTTTGAAGCCATTTCTGGTTGCATTAGGCCTGTGGTGCGTTTTTTTACGAGTGTTTCTAAGTCGACACCGTCAATGATATCGATAGGGTCTAATACATTGCCTTTAGACTTCGACATTTTCTGTCCATCAGCATCACGAACCAGGCCGTGGATATAGACCTTCTTGAAAGGCACATCATCCATGAATTTCAGTCCCATCATGATCATGCGGGCCACCCAAAAGAAAATAATGTCGAAGCCAGTGATTAAAACTGATGTTGGATAAAAAGTTTTTAGTTCGGAAGTTTTGTCAGGCCAACCTAATGTTGAAAATGGCCAAAGTGCAGAGGAAAACCAAGTGTCTAAAACGTCTTCATCCTGTTTCAGTGATATTTTATTATCTAAGTTATGTTTCTTACGAGCACTTTGCTCATCCTCGGCAACATAAATATTACCTTCATCGTCATACCAGGCAGGGATGCGGTGTCCCCACCATAACTGACGGCTGATGCACCAGTCTTGAATGTTACGCATCCATTCAAAATACGTTTTACTCCAATTTTCAGGAACAAATTCAATGTTTCCGTTTTCAACCGCTTTGATTGCAGGATCTGCTAAAGGTTGAATTTTTACATACCATTGATCAGTGAGATAAGGCTCAACAATTACACCGGAACGATCACCACGTGGAACCATTAAAGTATGATCTTTAATTTCTGCTAGCAGTTCTTGCGCTTGTAAATCTTTTACAATCTTTTTGCGGGCTTCAAAACGATCTAAACCCTGGTATTGGCTAGGAGCATTGTCATTAATTTTGGCATCAATAGTAAAAATATTAATCTGTTCCAGGTTATGACGTTGTCCGATTTCATAATCATTAAAATCGTGAGCAGGAGTTATTTTTACACAACCGGAACCGAATTCAGGGTCCACGTACTCATCTGCAATAATAGGAATTTCTCGATCTGTTAAAGGTAGCTTAACTTTTTTGCCAATAATGTTTTGGTATCTTTCGTCATCAGGATGTACAGCAACAGCGGTATCGCCAAGCATAGTTTCAGGGCGTGTTGTGGCTACGATTAAATAATCGCTCCCATCGGTCATGGTTGATGCAACCAGGGGATAACGCATGTGCCACATGTGACCGTTTTCTTCCTCAGAAATAACTTCTAAATCAGAAACTGCAGTATGAAGTTTAGGGTCCCAGTTGACGAGACGCTTGCCTCGATAAATTAAACCCTCATCATATAATTGAACGAAAACTTGTTTGACTGCTTCGGATAAGCCTTCATCCATAGTGAAACGTTCACGCGACCAGTCGAGCGAAGAACCCATACGCTCTAATTGGCTATAAATGGTATTGCCAGAGTGTTCTTTCCATTGCCAAACTTTTTTAATGAATTTTTCCCTACCTAAGTCATGGCGTGTTAAATTTTCCGAATTCAGTTGTCGCTCAACCACCATTTGAGTGGCAATTCCGGCGTGATCGGTACCGGGCTGCCATAAAGTGTTATAGCCACACATTCGGTGATAACGAGTAAGGCAGTCCATTAAAGTATTATTGAATGCGTGACCCATATGTAATGTCCCGGTTACATTAGGGGGTGGAATCATAATGCAATAAGAGTCCGTTCCTTTCCCTGAAGGTGCGAAGTAGTTTTTTTGTTTCCAGAACTCATACCACTTCTGTTCAATATCTTTTGGCTGGTAGGTCTTATCCATGACGAGACAATACTTGAATATACAAGATCAAAAGCGGTGGGCAGAGATGAAGGTATTCGTTTTGTAAATAGGGTCTTAGCTAAGATTACTCAGCTAATCATACAACATTGTCGCACCTTATGCGGTGGAAAAATAAGGGTTAATTTTTTTTGCGGCCGGGTAATCTGGCGCGTACTTCACTTAGAACTTGTTGTACGATTTCTTCGCTCGCACTTTCGAAATGTTTGAGCATGATTCTGTTGACTGTTTTGGTGAGTTCCAATTCGAATTCTGATTTGTCAGTACGACGATTTTGAGGGTGAATCTCAGGCTTTTTATTGCTTGGTTGTTGAGTAGCAGGCCGATTTAGTTTTGACGAAGAACTAGGAGTGTAAGCACCATTCATGGAAGCTAACACGGGTTTGTTAGATTCTGTGTCAGAAGCCGGTTTTGCTGACGTACTAGACGTGTCGACTAAATGATCTAATACAGGGGCTTTTTTTGCGCTGTTTCCATCCATAGAGGCAAAAGAGAATATTCAAATATTTAAGTAGAGGATACTTCATGGTGCTGGGGATTTAGTCCGTTGTCGCGATAAAAGCGGTAGCGTTCACGACCAGCGTGAATAGATTCTGGCTGGTTATCGACGATTTCTGCAATCCTCTGAAATTGCTTAAAATTTTCGAGTATTTGATGAGACATATTTACCAAAAAATCCGTGTGTCCAGAGGTCATTTCAGGGCTTTTTTCTGAGCTGATCGTCACCGGACAGTCTGCTATAGGAATAGGAGATACTTCGTGAGGTATAAAGCTGCGGTCTCTAAATGTCCATAACAAGCTATCCAGTTTTTCACAGTCAATTTCAGAATTCATATGAATGTGAACTCGATGCCCAGCATGAAATGCTTTTTCTGTAATGCGGCACGCAGTGGTGAATGCAAACTGTGGCGCATTATCTTTCGTTACATAGAAGTCTACTCTTGTCATCTATCTGCTTAAAACTCATAGGCTTGATGTAATAAATATTCAGTGAGTAGCGGAACAGGTCTGCCTGTCGCACCTTTTTCTTTTCCTTGGTGCCATGCTACACCTGCAATATCTAAGTGTGCCCATGTGTAGTTTTTGGTAAATCTGGATAGAAAGCATGCAGCGGTAATTGTTCCGCCCCAGCGTCCACCAATATTGGCGATATCGGCAAAGTTACTATCGAGTTGCGATTGATATTCGTCCCACAGAGGTAATTGCCAGGTACGGTCACCCGTTTGCTCGCCTGCACGTATAAGACTTTTTGCCAAGTCATCATCATTACTCATCACACCGGAAGGAATTTGACCTAAAGCTACGACACATGCTCCTGTTAAAGTAGCGATATCAATTACCGTTTCCGGTTCAAATTTATCAATATAGGTCAAGGCATCACACAGCACTAGGCGGCCTTCGGCATCCGTATTTAAAATCTCTACGGTCTGACCCGACATAGTTGTAACTACATCACCAGGTTTTGTGGCTCTGCCGCCGGGCATATTTTCTGCACAGGCTATTACGCCTACAACATTTAGTGGTAAATCTAATTCACAGCACGCTTTTATTGTGCCTAAAACACTTGCAGCTCCACACATATCAAATTTCATTTCGTCCATGGTAGCACCTGGTTTAAGCGAAATACCGCCGGTATCGAATGTGATACCTTTGCCCACTAAAACCACTGGACGTTCATTTTCATTGCCTCCATTAAACTCCATAGTGACTAATTTTGCTGGTTCAACGCTGCCATTAGAAACTGAAAGTAGTGCACCCATGTTTAGTTTTTTCATTTGTGCTTCATCTAATACATTTACTTTTAATTTTCGATTGCCTTTTTTTAAAGCTAATGCTTGCTCAGCAAGATAGGTCGGTGTGCAAATATTTCCAGGTAAGTTGCCTAGTTCTTTTGCTAAATTAATTCCGCTTACTATGGCTTTACCTATTTCAATACCATCGCGCATATCAGATATTTCTTTACGATTTGAAGTTATAAACTTTTGTTTACGAAAATGAATTCTAGTTTTAGCTTTTGGTTTAGTTTCACTATAGGCGTACATTGATGACTCAATCGTCGTAACAGCCACCTGAACTTTGGTTAATATATCTGCGTCTTTAACGGGTAGCTCAGCAAGACAATTTATAATATTGCTGATCTTATTGCGCTTGATTTCATTGGCAACTGCATTTAAAGCGGTTTGATATTTGCTTATAGAGAACTTATTTTCTTCACCACAGCCCACAACGATGATGCAATTATGTTTGCTTCGCCCCGAATTATGCAGTGTTGTAACTTGTCCTAAATTGCCTCCTGCAGTGCCGCGCTGACATGCATTTGAGATCGAATTGCGATAAAGCTTGTCTAATTTTTTTGCTGAAGCACTCAATCGTTTTGGTTTAAATATGCCCACTACTACACAATCTGCGATTTCTTTATCTACCGACGTGGTTTTAGCGATGGTTTCCATGATTTTCCTCAATTTAACTATTTGTACTTGTTGCATTATTGCTAATATTGACCTAAATGTAACCGTATCTGGCCTATATCAATCAAAAGCCTAAATGTTTTCAACGCTTAATCAATATTTTTCCAAAGAACTTGCTCAAACTTTCGCCGCAGTCAGTATCGTCTTGCTGGTAGTTATCGTGGGTAAATCTTTTGTGGACCTGCTATCCAAAGTTATTAGCGGCAAATTACCTTCTGAAGTTGTGTTTACAATGCTGGGGCTAGGAATTTTAAAATCTGCAATTGTGTTGGTACCTTTCGCGCTATTGATAACCATCATGCTCGTAGTAGGTCGTTATTATCGTGATAGTGAAATTTACGCAATAAAAGCGGGTGGAATAGGGTCCTTGGAATTATTTCGATATGCCAGTCTGATTGTTGTGCCGGTGATCGTAATTTTATTTTTTCTTTCTATCAATTTAACACCATGGACTGAACAGCAAATAGAGAAGATCAAGTTGCAGGCAAAAGGATTGACCGATATCTATGGTTTAACACCTGGCCAATTTATTGAATCCAAACAAGGAAACTGGGTGGTATTTGTTGAGGAGGCTGATAAAGAGTCGGGTAAAGTTAAAAATATTTTTATCTCCGATCGTCGAGAGGGCAAAGTTGCGATAGAAACAGCTGAGTATGCCGAACAAAAGAATTTACCGGATTTAGGAGGTGAAGCGTTGATTTTGAATCAAGGTCAACGCTATCAAGGCATACCTGGTGAAGGAGGTTTTACCATACTTAAATTTGAACAACATGCGGTTCGTATTCCAGATTTTGATTTAAAGCTAGATACTAATGACCCTGAATTCAAACCGACATCAGAACTTATGCAATCAAATCTTCTTGCAGACATTGCGGAATTCCAGTGGCGTATCTCTGTGCCCATCGCAGCAATTTTATTAACATTATTGGCCTTCCCTTTAAGTGTGACCAGTCCTCGGCAAGGAAGGTTTGCAAAACTTGGAATCGCAATTGTAATTTATTTAATTTATGCAAATCTTCTGATTCTGATGGAAACATGGGTGGCGGATGGAAAATTTCCTGCTATGCCCGGAATGTTGACCATACATGCGGGAATGTTAATGCTCATTATAGTTTTAATGTGGCGTCATCGTTTGGGTGCCTAGATGATCTTATTCAAACATTTTGATCGTTATATAGGGCGTACTGTTTTTATAGGAACATTATTTGCGTTGCTGGTCTTGTTCGCTATCGATTCGATTATAGATTTTATCAATGATATGGAATCTGTCGATGATCGTGGGTTTACGATGACTCATGCTTTATTAAGACTGTTTTTTAAAATGCCTCAGCGTTTATATGAATTCATGCCAACGGCATTGTTACTTGGTGCATTAATTGGAATCGGTCAACTCGCATCGAAAAGTGAACTCGTTGCTCTACGTTCGGCAGGAATTAGTAAGTTAAGAATCATCTGGTCTGCATTAAAAGTTGGGATCGTTTTAGTTGTGTTAAGTATTTGGGTGGGAGAAATGGTAGTACCCACCTCGCAAAGTTATGTGAATAGTTTAAGTAAAAGTCAAGTACGCACTGTGGATGAAAGTGGAGAAAGATTTAGCGATGTTAAAAAAATAGCCTTACGCTCAAAGCATGGTGTATGGGTGCGTGACGGAAATAAATATATTAATGCACAAGAGATTTACCCCGACTATCGTATGCGCGATATATGGATTTATGAATTGGATTCTCAATATAAATTAAAGCGCGCTAGTTTTGCTAAACAAGCGGTTTATGAAAATCAAGTTTGGCAACTATTGGATATTAAGCACAGTTTAATCTCAACAAATGGTGTTGAAACCGTTGCAGCTGAAGAGGAGCATTGGGAGAGATTAGTTTCGCCTAATTTATTCGATGTTATTACCGTAAAACCTGAATTTATGGGTGCTGCTAAGCTTAAAAAATACATTGACTATTTAGAAAGTAACGAGCTAGACACACAACGTTATCAACTTGCATATTTTAATCGTTTCGCCATTCCGTTATCCGGTATAGCAATGCTTTTACTGGCATTACCATTCGTGTTTCGTTCTGCACGTACCGGAGGCTTAGGACAAAGAATTATGTTAGGTGCTGTGATTGCATTAACTTTTAATATTTTGAGTAAAGTAATGGGTAATGCCAGTGTGGTTTATAGTTTGCCGCCCGTTATAGGTGCGTTCTTGCCAACTTTGATAGTTATTGTTGCCGCAACCATTGCGATTCGTAGAATGGCTTAATTACGAATACGCTGGAATTCCAAATCAGAAATCTAATATTTCTGCTCTCGACCTAAAACAGGTATGTAAAACGAAACAATAAATAGTAGATCCGAATATAAAGTCTGACTAGGCAATTTGTCACCTGCGACAAAATGCCACATTCTAATCTGTTATTCCTGATTCTAATATTCTAATTCTATAATTATTAAATATGGAGTTAGGGTAATGGAATTTCCCAGTAGAAAGCACTTTTTTTTATTTCTTTTATTTTTATTTCCTTTAACTGTCTTAGTCACAAAAGCTAGTGCTGATTCGACCGCACACCCAATGGGATTTGATGTGAATTCTGAAGGTATGAGTCGTGCTGATGGTCATGCCCCAATAGGTGTTATGGGTGATCACATGCATCACAAAGGTGAATGGATGATTTCCTATCGGTTCATGACGATGGAAATGAAAGGGAGCCGAGATGGCAGTAGTAGTATTAGTCGTGATGAAATTGTCACGACTGTTCCCAACCGATTTTTTGGCATACCTGGTCAACCACCAACTTTACGAGTTGTGCCAACAGAAATGACCATGGACATGCATATGTTTGGCTTAATGTATGCTCCAACAGATTGGTTGACCTTAATGCTGATGGGATCATACATTGAAAATGAAATGGATCATGTTACCTACATGGGTCCAGCAGGAACTACAGTACGTGGTCGATTTACTACTAAATCTGAAGGGTTTGGGGACACTAAATTGAGTGGCTTGATACGTTTATACGATGATGGAAAACATCATTTTCATCTAAATGCAGGAATTAGTTTACCAACTGGCTCCATTACAGAAGATGATGATATTTTAACTCCAACAGGCGCAACACCTTCACCAAATTTACCCTACCCAATGCAATTGGGATCTGGCACATTTGATTTATTGCCTGGAATAACCTACACAGCAAATTCGGGTCGTATGGGGTGGGGTGCACAATATAGTGCTGTAATACGATTAGAAGATGAAAATCATAAAGATTATAGTCTAGGAGATGAGCACCGGCTCACCGCTTGGGGAAGTTATTTATGGAAGCCTTGGATGAGCACATCATTACGGGTTGCGGGTCAGACTATAGATAAGATAGACGGTCAAAATCCAGATATTGTGGCTCCTGTACAAACAGCCGATCCAAATAATCAAGGTGGTGAGCGGGTAGATTTATTTCTAGGTGTTAATTTCTCAGGACAAGCAAATTTAAAAGGCCATCGCATTGCGCTTGAATTTGGTGCGCCCATTTATCAGCACTTAAATGGACCTCAACTTGAAACAGATTGGATTTTTACTGGAGGTTATCAACTGGCGTTTTAGCTTCTAATTAAAATCTATAAAATTAGTGATTTATCAAAATAAAGAAATGAAATGCTTTCGAATACGTTTTATAGGGTTGCGAGAGTAATTTTCATAAATAGAATAACGACCTAAATAACTGAATAAATAAAAAGCTCATGAACAAACCTAATGCATACACCCAGCAAACAGGACATCATGCCAATTTAAAATTACTTATATGGTTACGTGCTGTTGCGATTGCTGGACAATTTACTGCAGTCGTTATTGCAAAATATTATCTTGGAATAACATTACAAACAGGTGTGTTGTATACATGGATTGGGATTTATGCGTTTATCAACCTATTAACCATCTCGCGCTTCTATACCAAAATTGAAATTCACAAGTGGGAATTTTTTACTCATTTAATAGTTGACATCATTATTCTGACTATTTTATTAAAATATTCAGAAGGGGGTGCGAATCCATTTGTTTCCCTATATTTAATTCCTCTAACTATTTCTGCAATAACGCTTCCAGCAATTTTTACTTGGACGTTAGCTGTTATCACGATTTGTTGTTACAGCCTACTTGTGTGGGTCTTTAGCCCAATGACTGGGCATAGTTTTCATGCGAACCATTTTGACGTTCATGTTATAGGCATGTGGCTGGGTTTTGTGATCAGTGCCGTTCTCGTTGCGTTTTTTGTGGTTAGAATGGGAAGAATAATTCAACAACAACAAAAAAAACTTGCGGAACAAAAATCACAACAATTACAAAATGAGCAATTTGTAAAACTAGGAACGCTAGCCGCCAGTACTGCTCATGAGCTAGGTACACCGCTGGGTACTATGCAGCTGGCTGTAGAGGAATTACAAAACAATCCAAAAGATAGTACACAACAATTACATGTAATAAATGATCAAATAAAACGTTGTAAAGAAGCGTTATCTGTACTATCTGCTTCGGTAGGTGCACCTCCACTCGAGAGTGGCCAACCTATGAAGGTTAGAAACTTTATTGATGATGTCTTCAAAGATTGGCAACAGTCTCGTCCAGCCATCAATATTGAAACAAATTGGATCTCTGATACTTCTGGTCCAGAAATCATTGCAGAGAGATCGCTCAAACAAGCTATCAAAAATATCTTAGACAATGCTGCAGATGTTTCACCTGAGTATGTTTTATGTGAAGCTTCACTAAATCAAGATGAGTTGATACTTAAGGTATCAGATCATGGGCCAGGCATCACAATTGAAAAAAATGAGAAAATTGGTCAGCAACCTGTATCTAGCAAAGCTAAAGGAATGGGACTTGGATTATTTTTGTCACACGGAATTATTAAGCGTTTTGGTGGGAATGTTTCACTAAAGAATATTAGAGAAGGTGGGTTACAAACTACTATTTCTTTACCAATTCATACACTTGCTATTTCATGAATAATAATTTACTCATTGTTGAAGATGATGAAGCTTTTTCGTGCGCCCTCGGCAATGCATTAGAAAAAAAAGGTTTCAATGTATATAGCTCAAGCACATTAAGCAAAGCAATTCAAGCAGCGAACACGCACTCACCAAGTTTTGCTGTAATAGATTTAAAATTAGGAAATGAATCAGGATTGCAGATTATCCCAGCATTAAAAGCGCTAAACTCAAAAATCAAAATAATCGTGCTTACTGGATATGCAAGTATTGCTACCGCAGTAGAAGCAATTAAACTTGGTGCGATGCAGTATTTAACTAAACCAACAAGTAGCGAAGAAATTTATCAAGCGTTTTTTAGAACAGATGGAGACGCTGAGCAAAATCTTGCTTCCAATCCAATGTCGTTAAGGCGTCTTGAATGGGAGCATATTCAAAAAGTACTAATAGAAAATGACGGAAATTTATCTGCAACAGCTCGAGCTTTGGGTATGCATCGACGAACTTTGCAGCGCAAATTAAACAAGAATCCTGCAAAAGACTAAATGACCACGATTGGTCGAAAGCGGACATCACTAAAGGGAAACAGGTTGGAATCAATGTCATATACGCGCACAATATACGTTAAAGGTTTAAAGCTAGAATTTAATATTTAATTTATTCTTAACGTAAAGGATGGCGATATGTCTTCTAAAGCAGCGGCTTTATTAATTGGTGGATTTTTACCTGCATTTATTTATGGTGGATCAGCAATTTTTCAAAAGTTCAGCACAAATATAGGTATAAGTATTTCAACTTATCTTGTTGCAGTTGGATTAGGAGTTGCAATTGCAGGATTGGGTTTTTATTTTTTTGACAATCAAGTGCCTTTTTCAATTAAAGCAAGTTCATTTGCAAGTTTATTTGGTTTGACTTGGGGAATCGCAAGCGGATTGGTAGCGTACTCACTGCTTCATTTTAGCATCCCGATATCTCAGTTAGTTCCCTTATACAATATGAATACATTGATTGCTGTATTACTCGCGTTAGTAATATTTAGTGAATGGAAAGATTTGCACACAATAAAGTTGTTAGCAGGTAGTGTGCTAATTGTAATTGGTGCTATTTTTGTAGCGAATGCATGAACAAGCATATTCGCTAATCACCAAAGTGGACATTTTGAATTAATCGAACTTTGAATCAGAAGCAACATTCTAGCTGCAACTCTTATTCCCACTTCCATTTGCTCATTAATTAGCCGTTAGCTAGCTAGTTGATCCAAAATCAATGGCATCTTTTCAAACCTCAAAAAAATGAGTAAGAAATCATTTATCTTTAATTTACTTTTTATCAGTGAGATACCAAAATCATCTATAGTAAAATCTTAACAATAGTAAATTTAATTTTCCATTCATCAAGTTAGTGTAAAATAGTTTCTTAAAATAATTATTTAGGAGGAGCTATGAAAAAATTAGTATTCACTGCGACTCTATTCATCACAATTATATTAATACCGTTTCTGGCGTTTCCTGACGGAGATAAGCATAAAGAAACAATCAAAAGTTCCGCACTCACTAAAGCTTCAGCTATTCCGAGTGAAGTGTATATAAATCCTCAAAATGGTACAGAAGCTGATAGGGAATATAACGACCATACTGAAATGGAATTTCGTGTGTGTGGTTAACCAAATAATTTGGTAGAAGTTGCAGACGTAAAGATATCAATATACTAGATCATACAAAGAAGCCCAATAATTAGTGGGCTTCTTTGAAGTTTTCAATAGCTAATTTACCCAAAAGCGATCATCGTCTAGTTAAGAACGCTTATGTCGAGTAATGAATATCAATATTGTTAATAAATATGCAGGGCTCATCCCTGCTGCGGGACGTGCAAGTCGTTTACCAAACCTTAGTTGCAGTAAAGAAATTTATCCTGTACCAGCACCTGCCAAGAAGAATGTTCAGAAATTTACACCTGTGAGTTCTTATCTTATTCAATCTTATAAAATGGCAAGCGTTAATAACGTAAAGATGATTCTTCGTGAAGGCAAAGAAGACATTCTTGAAACTTTAGGAAATGGCCAGCGGTATGGCGTGCAGTTAAGTTATTTGTATACGAAGATTTTTTATGGTCCACCTTACAGTTTAGATGCAGCCTATTCAGATGTTAAAAACAAAATCGTTGCGATAGGATTTCCTGATATTTTGTTTACGCCTAGGGATGCATTTGTATCGCTTTTCAATAAACAAGAACAGACTCAAGCTGATGTTGTTCTAGGCCTATTTGTTGCGCCACACCCGCATAAAATGGATATGGTTGAATTTGATTCAGCAGGAAACATCAAATGCATTCAAATTAAACCTTCACAATCTTCACTAAAATGGACTTGGATATTAGCGGTATGGTCACCTGTTTTTACTGAGTTTATGCATCAAAGTCTCAAGAAATTGTTGCCTGAATTTGAGTCAAAACAACGCCAGGAGTGTCATGTCGGGACAATTTTTCAATTCGCATTAGAAGAGGGAATTCGTTTTGACTATGTGCA
The DNA here is from genome assembly GCA_028279275.1 of Gammaproteobacteria bacterium. Taxonomy (GTDB): domain Bacteria; phylum Pseudomonadota; class Gammaproteobacteria; order UBA4575; family UBA4575; genus JABDMD01. The sequence continues at coordinate 64,767 of JANQOB010000010.1, forward strand.
TTTTGATGATGGTGAGTTGATAGATATTGGCACACCAGATGATTTGCATCGAGTTGAGCATTCATGCCCAGATTGGCTTAAATAGATTTTTTATTTAAAAAAAGCTTTTTCAAATACCTTAGTATTCGATTCTAACTAGTTTTGTTTTAGAGGCAATGTCGTGCCAAGTACGGTGATTTTTATCCCACAGACTCCAAAGAAAACCAACACCGAAGATAGCCCATGAAATGATGGCTACAACAAAACGAATTAAACAACTCTTCCAAGAAACAATCTCTCCATTTTCGGGTATGAGTTTGATTTTCCAAGTGCGCATTCCAAGTGTTTGCCCATTGTGTGTCCAAAACCAGGCAAAGAATATGAATGCAACAAGAAAGATATACACCTGATATAAAAAGAAAAAAGGGCTTTCAGGTTTGATATCAAATGGAATTACTACTAAAAAAGATGCGACAAATAAAACGGTAAGTAATAAAAAGAAATCATAAAAGATTGCACCAAATCGTCTTAGTAATGAAACATGTTGCAGTGAAGAGGGGTTTTCAGAATTCATTTTTATTTGTAATAACTATACAAAAGTTGATTTTATTATGTGAAATTCATAAACTTATAGTCAACGAACTAAGTATATCGATTTCAGTATTAGAAAAATCATAAAGATTGGTCAATAACAATAATAAAACTGAAGTGAAATCGTAAGAATTAGCTAAAAAGAGGGAGCTAACTTGCAAAAATTTCAGCAAAATTATTCTTGCCTAAAGCCTAGTCGCGTGTCCTTTCCAGTAATTTCCTTATGAGTAATTCTTCATTTACTTTGCCACCTGATCAACCTGTTATTGAGGCATTTCTTGATACTTTATGGGTGGAGCATGGGTTAAGCGAAAATACATTATCTGCGTATCGTAATGATTTGTTAGGTTTGTCGAAGTGGTTGTCTAAAATGACAGTGAACATTACAGATGCCCGTCGTGACCATTTATTGGATTATTTATCCTACCGTGTGCAACAAGGCAGCATGCCACGTACTTCAGCAAGATTATTATCCAGTATTCGTCGTTTTTATCGTTATCTTGTGCGACAAGGCGCTGTGCAGAAGGATCCCTCAGCGCAAATTGAATTTCCTAAATTGGGTCGTCCATTACCCGAAACTTTAACAGAAGAAGAGGTTGAGCGTTTGCTTGCGTCACCTAATACAAATAAGGCGCAAGGGGTGCGTGATCGTGCAATGTTAGAAGTACTTTATGCTTGTGGACTGCGTGTAAGTGAACTAATTGGCTTAACACTTAGTCAAGTGAATTTAAATCATGGTGTAATTCGAGTGACGGGTAAGGGCAATAAAGAACGTCTAATTCCTTTTGGAGAGCAAGCCAATGAATGGATTTCTAAATTCATAAACGAAGCACGAGCAGATTTGTTAAAAAACAATCGTCCTTGTGACGCATTATTTATTACTAATCGAGGTGCTGCGATGACGCGTCAGGCATTTTGGCATTTGATTAAAAAACACTCGAAAAATGTAGGCATTACTAAGCATTTATCCCCGCATACGTTGCGACACGCGTTTGCAACTCATTTATTAAACCATGGTGCAGACCTGCGTGTGGTGCAAATGCTATTGGGACATAGTGACCTGTCCACCACACAAATTTATACGCACGTTGCACAAGCAAGATTACAGGAGTTGCACCGCAAGCATCATCCCCGAGGCTAAAATAGCTTGCTGGGCGGCTAATTTGGTCACTCTAAAGGATGAAATTATTCTCTAGGATTTGGGTCGTATATAGTATCCCTGTAATGGGCGTAAGCCTACATAGCTACCTCAATATTCATTTCATATTCAATTGGGAAATAACAGAATGTATAAGTTGATCATTTGTTTGATGTTGGTTTTATTTAGCTTGCAAATAGTTCTTGCGAGTGAGGCTGAAGATATTGCAAACATCAAGGAGCGATTAGAAAAATTAGCACCGCAAGAAAAGCCTGACTCAATTAAGCCCACTGCTATTAATGGCTTATATGAGGTTGTTTTTGGTTCTGAGATTTTTTATGTTTCCTCAGATGGTCGTTATGTCATTCAAGGTGCATTATTGGATTTAAATACCAATGAGAATATGACCGAGACAACACGGACCGCGCTGCGCAAGAGGGGTATGAGTAAGCTTAAAGAATCTGAAATGATTGTATTCTCGCCCGAAAAACCTCGTCACACACTAACAGTGTTTACGGATATCGATTGTGGTTATTGCAGAAAATTGCATTCTGAAATGGATCAGCTAAATAGTTATGGTGTGAAAGTGCGTTATATGATGTTTCCACGGAGTGGTCCAAATACCCCATCTTTTCAGAAAGCTGTGAATGTTTGGTGCGCTAAAGACCAACAGGTGTCCATGACAAGGGCTAAGGCGGGTGAGAGTGTTCCTCAAGCTAATTGTGACCATCCTATCAGTGCACAGTTTAATGCTGGGCAACAATTAGGTGTAACAGGAACCCCTGCATTATTATTGGATGATGGGACCTTGATTCCTGGTTATCGACCTGCAAAAGATTTAGCCACGATGCTGGATGAACACGCGAAGAATAGCAAATAATTTTAGTTTCATACATTTAGCTCATAATCAGAATAATCATATATTGACTGAGTGGATGTAAACAGAATTGATGTGCGTATCGATTTGTTTGGATAAAGTTTTTTCACCGCGTTTTGATAAGCACTCATTTGGGATCGATACCGCTTGGTTAATTCGTGGATAGAAGTCGTTGTTGCCTCGCTTGTGGTTTTATAGTCAATTATCCAAGCAGTCGTTTTATCAATAATTATCTGATCAATGATGCGATAGAACACTTTATTGTTTTCTGTAAAGCTAATCGGAATTTCTTTTAGAATTTCTTTTGCATCTGTGCTTGAAAAAATCTCTTCTAGTTCTTTTGATTGAAAGCAGTTTTTTACTTCATCTAATGCACGTTCAAAATTTGAATCACTTTCTTTTAAGCCTAATTCAGATTCGATAGTGATTCTTAATTTTTCAATGTCTGAATTATTTCGAAAAAAGTCTGGATCGGTGAGTTCAAATATCTTATGTACAAGTGTTCCATACTCGGCTCTAGTGTCATTTATCGTCGCTTGTTTTGTATTTGCATCGATATCGTCTGCTTTAAGAAAAGCCTGGCTTAAGTCATAAGCATGATTTTGATATGGCTTATTATTTTCAATTTCGTTTTTTTGTGACTCTGGTTTCCGAGCAGTTCCAAATTTTATGCTTAAGGGTTTACTATTAATATCTTGCTCAAATGCATTATTAATAATGGTGTGCCAAGAAGTTGAATGATGTTGTGCTGCAGTTCCACTAATAAATAAGTACTGTTTTGCACGTGTTAATGCTACATATAGTAAGTTCAGTTCTTCCAGCTGTTCTTTATCATTTTTTTGATTGATTATTGATTGCGTATCTGTATCAATTTCGTTTTTGCGTCCTAGTATGAAAAATAATTCCGGCTGTAGAGCGTCTGAGGGCCACTGAATGATGGGTTGATAAGTAAAGGGTTTGTTTTTTTGTGGTCCTGTATCATACAAAAATACTACAGGTGCTTCTAAGCCTTTTGCAGCATGAATAGTCATGATCTGCACAACATTTTCGTTTTGCTGTTGTAAGTTTCTCGATAGCGAAACACCAGCATTTGGTTTTCGTAATGCATTTAAGAAAGACTGAACGCTAGAATACCTACCTGCATCTATATCTAAACTAAGTTGAAGCAGTGAAATAAGGTTATCTAATACTTGCGTTTTCGATTTACTGTTATCCTTCTTTGTGCAGCACGATGCATAACGTGATAGTAGATTAGTCTGAAAATATATTTGATCAAGTAAATCATGAACTGGAAGCGTATTTGTCATTAGTTGCCAGTTATGAATCTGTTCTAGCGCAGATTTTGCTTTAGGGTTGGCCGAAGTTTCTGCATATTCGATAAGTTTTTCATGCAACGTATTTTGTTTTTGAATAGATATCTGCATCAATTCTTCATCTGAAAACGCATACAAGGGGCTACGCAACACTTGTGCAAGCGCTAAGTCATTGTGAGGCTGGATTAAAAATGTCAGTAGAGCCAATATATCTTGAACTTCGAGTGCAGATAAAAAATCTTTTTCATAAGTGCTGTTGTAGGGGATGTTTTGCTCGCGCAAGGCAAGTTCAAGTTGTGCCAAATGTGTGCGGTTGCGAGCCAAAATCATGATATCGCTAAAATTAATTGCTCTTGCCCCAAATTGTTCATTAATCGCAGTTGAATTACAGATTATTGTGTTTATTTTGTTTGCTACGCTTTGTCCTTCTAAATAATGACAATCGTATTCGACATTTTGCTTAGGATCTGTAAGTGGATTTCGAAAAGCTTTATGTTGAATAGCTTTTTCATCTAAATCATCAACTGTGATTAAAGAATCTACATGGACTTCTCCCCATAAATTTGATTGCACGGCTTGATGAGTATTAAAGTTATTGAGCAAACTATTTTCTTGCGAAAATACTTGGTTAACAAAATTCACAATTGCTGGTGAGGAGCGAAATGATTCATCCGTTTCGAGCAGATCAGCTTTAAGGTTTTGTTTAGCCCAATTTGCAGCATTAAATTGCAGCTCAGAATTTGCTCGGCGAAAGCCATAAATGGATTGTTTGGCATCGCCTACAAAAAATAAGCTTCTATGATTTTCACTAGAATCTATTGCTAGCTCATTTAGTAAGGGTGATATTAGTTTCCATTGAGTTGGGTTTGTGTCTTGAAACTCATCTATTAAAATGTGCTTAATGCGCTGATCCAGTTTGTACTGAACCCAAGCAGCATTTTCATGTTGGTTTAAAAGTAGATAGGTGTACCACTCGAGATCATCAAAATCCAAAATATGTTGCTGGAATTTTAGCTCTTGATATTCTTGTACAAGGATATGCCCCGCAAAAAACCATGCCCGATTAAATTCATATAAAGCTTGTTTCTTTTTATCATCAATGTATTCGAAAAGTTTTTCACAAATAATGTCATGTAGCTCAAGCAATTTATTCATTTTTTCATTGCCTAAGCTTTTTTCTAGTGCTTTGCTAGTCTTGAGTTTGCGCTTTTTTAATTCATTCGTTAAAAAAACATTAACGATCGCGTCCAAGTGTTGCTCTTCAAGCTGTGCGTTTTGTAAAAATATCGTTAGATTCTTGCAGTGGCGTAGATTTGTATCCGTTGGGTGTTGAGATAGATAAATAGAATACTTTTCAACGAGCGGCCTAAGAGAGTTCAAAAAATCCGATAAGCTAAAAGTTTGCTTGAATAATTTTTTGTATAGGCATGTATCGGCATAAGCAACGGGATCAGTTTGTAGCTCTGTAAAACTCCACCAGTCACTCCTAGAGTCTATAAAGGTGTCAAGTAATGAGTTGACATTATTGACACTGTTGCCGTGTTCTAGAAGTATAAATAAAGCTTGTCTTAACTCACTTTGATCTTTTGATTGTGCCTGTCTAAATAAGCGTTTTCGTGCTTCTTCTTTGAGCTCAAATGTGGTTTCAACTACTCGAAAGCCCGCAGGCACACCTGCATGAATTGCGAAACGTTTTAGAATATCCTGGCAAAATGCATGAAAAGTGGTAATTCGTATTTCATGCTCGGCAAATAATAATTCTTCATATAAGTTTCTCGCTTTTGATATGCTTACGTTATCATATGAATGCGAGAGATCTTTTAGCGTTTTCTGTAATTGTGAATCATCCACTGAAGCCCACTCGGCCAATACTTTCATTAGTCGTTCTTGCATTTCTGCGGCTGCTTTGCGCGTGAAAGTAATGGCTAAAATTTGTGCAGGCTCAATTCCATTAAGCAATAGTTTTAATATACGGTGAACAAGAAGATACGTTTTACCACTTCCTGCAGAGGCAAATACTGCAATATTTGCATACGGATCTGTAGCGCGTTGGGTTTTGTTAATGTTACTAATATTCGAGCCTGTCATGTGGCTAGCATACTGTCGTGATTAGGTTCCTACAATTATTAAAGTTTTACAAAGGAAACTGAATGGCAGGAAAGTATGATGCTTCTGATATCGAGGTACTAAGTGGTTTAGATCCGGTCCGAAAACGGCCCGGAATGTATACCGATGTCACGCGCCCCAATCACTTAGCACATGAAGTAATTGATAATAGCGTTGATGAAGCCATTTCTGGTTATGCCAAATCTATAGCAGTAAAACTTTATAAAGATGGTTCACTCGAAGTTGCAGATGATGGACGCGGTATGCCCGTGGATAAGCACCCCAAATTAAAATTACCCGGTGTGGAGGTCATATTAAGTACGTTACATGCGGGAGGTAAATTTTCAGATAAGAATTACGCATTTTCTGGAGGTTTGCATGGGGTAGGAGTGTCGGTTGTTAATGCATTATCCAAGAATCTTGACATATGGGTGCGCCGTGGCGGTAAGGAATACAACATGTCGTTCAAGGGTGGAAAGAAAAGCTCCAAGCTTGAAGTTGTGGGAACCGTAGGTCAGAGAAATACGGGGACTACTATTCGATTCTGGCCAGATGCAAAGTATTTTGAAAGTGATAAATTTTCAGTTACCAAATTGCTGCATATCATGCGAGCTAAAGCAATTTTATGCCCTGGTTTAAAAATCACTTTTGATGACCAACAAAATAAAAAGAAATATGAATGGTTCTATGAAGATGGCTTAAAAGATTACTTATTGGAATCTGTGGAGGGGCTTGAGAATATTCCACGAGACTCATTTTGTGAACACTTTGAAGGCGAACAAGAAACTGTAGATTGGGCGATTACATGGTTATTAGAAGAAGGCGAAGGATTAAAAGAAAGCTATGTCAATCTTGTTCCCACAGCCCAAGGAGGCACTCATGTTTCCGGTTTGCGCACGGGTTTAACGGAAGCGCTACGAGAATTTTGTGAGTTTCGAAAACTATTACCGCGAGGAGTAAAGCTTACACCAGACGATGTATGGGAAAGACTATGTTATGTACTGTCTGTAAAAATTAAAGATCCACAGTTTGCAGGCCAAACTAAAGAGCGATTAAGTTCTCGTGAAACAGCGGTGTTTGTTGGGGGAGTTGCAAAAGATTCGTTTGGACATTGGCTAAATCAAAATGCGGAGTCGGGCGAGCAAATTGCCCAACTTGCGATTAGTAATGCCGAATCTCGATTAAAGAAAAGTAAAAAAGTTGTTCGTAAAAAAATTGCAAGTGGCCCCTCTTTGCCCGGGAAACTAGCAGACTGTACTTCAGAAGATTTATCGCGTACCGAGCTATTTCTTGTGGAAGGTGATTCAGCTGGGGGTTCGGCTAAGCAAGCGCGAGATCGTGTGTATCAAGCAATCATGCCTTTGCGTGGGAAAATTCTAAACACATGGGAAGTGGCTTCAGAACAAGTGTTGGGGTCACAAGAAGTGCATGATATTTCAGTGGCTATAGGTATAGAGCCTGGCAGTTCAGATTTATCAGGTTTGCGTTATGGAAAAATCTGCGTACTAGCGGATGCGGACTCGGATGGTTTGCACATTGCGACCTTGCTTTGTGCACTATTTTTGCAACACTTTAAATTACTGGTAGAGGCTGGGCATGTGTACATGGCAATGCCACCGTTATATCGCATAGACGTGGGCAAAGAAGTTTTTTATGCGCTAGACGAGGATGAGCAAAAGGGTATCTTGGACCAAATTAAAGCAGAGAAGAAAACAGGAAAAATTAGCATCACGCGTTTTAAAGGTTTAGGAGAAATGAATCCCATGCAGTTGCGTGAATCTACAATGGCTGTGGAGACGAGAAGACTTGTGCAGCTTTCCTTAACAGATCAAAAGAAAACATTTAAATTGATTGATATGTTACTGGCAAAAAAACGCGCAGCAGATAGAAAGGTGTGGTTAGAGAAAAAAGGAAATATGGTACAGGTATGATTTATTTGTGCGAGGTCAGGCTAGAGAAAAAGGGAAACATGGTGCAGTTATGATTTACGACAGCTAGAAAATTAAAAAATGAATTATTGTAGAAAATTAAATCTATGAGTGAAAATTTAGAAATGGACTTTGAGCAGTCCGAAGAGTTACCTATTCAGGAATTTGCTGAAAAGGCATATTTGGAATATTCCATGTATGTAATTCTTGACCGTGCATTGCCAAATATTGGGGATGGCTTGAAGCCGGTACAACGTAGAATTATTTATTCCATGTCAGAACTTGGTTTGTCAGCAGTTTCCAAACATAAGAAATCAGCTCGTACGGTAGGGGATGTTATTGGTAAATACCATCCTCATGGTGACAGTGCGTGCTACGAAGCTATGGTATTAATGGCACAACCATTTTCATATCGATATCCGCTTGTAGATGGTCAAGGCAATTGGGGTTCAACCGATGATCCTAAATCATTTGCAGCCATGCGCTATACCGAATCGCGCTTAACTAAATATGCAAAAGCTTTGTTGCAAGAACTGGATCAAGGTACTGCAGAGTGGGTACCGAATTTTGATGGTACGTTATCTGAACCTAAAGTATTACCCGCTCGATTACCTAATGTATTATTAAATGGAGGAATGGGAATTGCAGTGGGTATGTCAACCGATATCCCTCCACATAACATCAATGAAGTCGTGAATGCTTGTGTGCATTTGCTTGATCATCCCAAGGCAACGGTTGCTGAGTTATGTAAACATATTAAAGGCCCTGATTATCCTACTGGTGCAGAAATTATTTCCGATCCAAAGGAAATTAAAGAAATTTATGCAACAGGCACTGGTTCCGTGCGCATGCGTGCTGTCTATCAAAAAGAAGATTCCGATATTGTGATTACTGCATTGCCTCATCAGGTTTCTGGAGCAAAAGTTTTGGAACAGATAGCACAACAAATGCAAGCCAAAAAATTGCCCATGGTGCAAGATTTGCGGGATGAATCTGATCATGAAAATCCAATTCGCATAGTAATTACTCCACGAAGTAATCGCATCAATATCGATGATTTAATGTCACACATTTTTGCAACGACTGATTTAGAAAAAAATTATCGTGCAAATTTAAATGTGATTGGTATTGATGGTCTCCCTCAGGTTAAAAATATACGCGATTTACTTAAGGAATGGCTGGAATTTAGAAAAGAGACGGTAAAAAAACGCCTGCAATGGCGTTTAGATAAAGTAGCTAAGCGATTGCACGAATTAGATGGACTTTTAATTGCATATTTAAATATAGATGAAGTCATAAAGATCATACGTAATGAAGATGAGCCAAAAGCTAAATTGATGAAAAAATTTAAGCTTAGTGATGAACAAGCTGAATACATATTGAATTTACGTTTACGTAACTTAGCTAAAATTGAAGAAATTAAAATTAAAGCTGAGAAAAAAGAATTATCTGCAGAACGAAAAACACTGGAGCAAACGCTTAAATCAAGTGCACGTTTAAAAACTCTAATTAAGAAAGAGCTCAAACAAGATGCAGAAGAGTTTGGTGATGAACGTCGCTCTAAATTAATCAAACGTGAAGTGGCCACGGCGATAGATGAATCCAAGTTAGTGCCATCAGAAGCCATTACAGTTGTGTTATCTCAAAAAGGGTGGGTGCGGGCAGCCAAAGGTGTTGATGTTAACGCACGTGAACTCAATTATAAGTCTGGGGATGCATATCAAGCTCATGCTTTTGGAAAGTCAAACCAAAACGCATTGTTTATAGACTCACGAGGGCGATGTTATGCATTGCCTGCGCATACATTACCCTCGGCTAGGGGCCAGGGTGAACCTTTAAGTGGTAAATTGAAACCCGCAGATGGCGCCCAATTTGTTGGCGTGATGATGGGTGATCCCGAAGATTACTACTTGCTAGCAAGTAGTGCGGGTTATGGGTTTGTTGGCAAACTCGAGGATATGTTCACTCGTAATCGTTCAGGAAAAGCGATGCTATCCGTGCCTAAAGGTGCTCAAGCATTGCCACCTGTTCGGGTAAGGAACATTGACGAGGATTGGATAATATCCATAGGTTCTGCAGGCAATACGTTAGTCATCCCTTTAAACGAAATTCCGGTATTGCCAAAAGGAAAAGGTAATAAAATTATCAATATTCCTAGCAAGAAAGTGGTAAGTGGTGAGGAATTCATGCGTGCGATAGCTTTGGTGCAAGATGGAGAAAGCCTTACACTGTATGCTGGAAAGCGTACTAAAAAAATGAAAGCTGACGAGATTGACACTTTTGTTGGGGAACGTGGTCAAAGGGGACTGAAGTTATCACAAGGATATCGGAATGTTGATGCTATCGAAGTGCACATGGATGAAATAAAAGAGGAGTAATATCTTGAGTTTTAATCATAAGGCTCCATATTTAAGCTATGCAGATCAATTTACAATTTTTTGAGGGTTAGTTAATGGCGACTCGAATTTTTCTACTTATTGCAACTAATTTTGCAGTAATTGTTGTTTTAGGGATTGTGGCTCAGCTGATTGGGCTAGATAAAATCATGGCTCAAAATGGCATGTCAGGTCAGCTGACAGGGTTGTTTATTATGTCTTTAATCATTGGTTTTGGCGGTTCATTTATTTCTTTGGCCATGTCTAAATGGTTGGCGAAAAAATCAATGGGCGTGCATATGATCGAACAACCATCAAACGAAGTAGAGCGATGGTTGATCGAGACCGTACGACGTCAAGCCGAACAAGCCAAAATTGGAATGCCTGAAGTTGGAATTTTTGATACTCCTGAAGTAAATGCTTTTGCAACAGGAATGCGTCGTAATAATGCGATGGTTGCCGTCAGTACCGGATTATTAAATGCGATGAGCCGAGATGAAGCCGAAGCAGTGATGGCGCACGAGATTAGTCATGTTGCGAATGGAGATATGGTGACTATGGGTCTTATTCAAGGTGTACTGAATACTTTTGTAATTTTCTTGTCTCGTATTGTAGGCATCATTGTCGATAAAGTTGTGTTTAAGTCTAGAAGTGGTTTTGGACCAGGATATTTGGTAGTCAGTATCGTCGCGCAAATCGTTTTAGGTATATTGGCGTCTATAATTGCTAGTTGGTACTCGCGTCGACGAGAATTTCGTGCAGATGCGGGAGGCGCAGAGTTAGCTGGACGTGAAAAAATGGCAGCTGCTTTAGAGCGTCTTAAAGCTCAACACGAACCTCAAGAATTGCCAGGACAGCTTGCAGCGTTTGGAATCTCAGGTGGTATGAAAGATGGGCTTAGAAAATTATTTAGCACACATCCGCCACTAGAAGACCGAATTGCGGCCCTAAGAAATTACTAAGGGAAATTACTAAGGGAGATTATTAAGGGAAATAGCTAGACTGTTAATCTACAAAAATATTCGTTTACAGAGAAAAATCGTAGTTTGGATGTTCGCCTGGAGGTTGTAAAAAGTTACCCTGCGTATAGTTGATGCCTAAACTCCATAAGATCGACAGCGTGTCTGCATCTTCAATGAATTGCGCGATGACCTTTGTTCCTGCCGGTTTGAGGGCTTCTGCAATTTCGCGAATCGCATTTTGATTTTCTTGGTTGTCGCTAACCCCAGACATTAAGCTATGACAAATTTTGACATAGTTTGCAGGGATCGCTTTTAAAATTTTTGCAGGATTTTCACCTGCACCGAATGCATCGATTGCAATTTCTGCTTTCATTCCTTGCAATGCTGTGACCAGGTTTTTTGATTCTTTGAAATGAGAAATTAAGACTGATTCCTTAATTTCAAAGCATACATAGTTTGGAGAAATCCCATTGGTATTGAATTGTTCACCTAACCAGGCCGGTAAGTCTTTATCCAAAATTGAATTGGAGCTCAACTTGATGAATAAGCGCATATCTGCGCCTTTATTTCGTAGTTCTGATAATTTCTTAAGCGCATTAAGGATTATCCAACGGTCAAGCATTTTGCCAAAACCCGTGCGTTCAATACGCATTACGAATTCACTGGCAGGTACTAGTTCATTATCTTTATTTCGAAGCGCGGTATATATTTGATAACGCTCTCCAGGCTCCCCGTGTAAGCTGATAATGGGTTGATACAATAAAGCAAGGCGATTTTCTTTTACGGCTTCACGCAGTTTAAGGGTCCAGCGCTCGTCTTTCTCCTTTTCACCCATTTGTTCATCATTAGGCTGATAAATAACAATCTCGTTTTTGTCATTTTCCCAAGCTTCATCACAACAGTCTTTAGCCTTGTTTAAAATGTCTGGCACATCCGCTGTGAACTGATCAATTTTTACAGCACCAACCGCAGGCTTGATAGAAATGTAATCACTGCCCGAAGAGGTCATTAATTCCCCTAGGCTTTTAATCACACTCGTACCAAATGCTTGTATCTCTTTTGGATTGATATTAGAAGTTAATACGCCAAATGATTCTTCTGTTAACTTGGAAAGCGTTTCTCCATGTGTACAGCATTTACGTAAGCTGCGTGCTACATCACTACTTACTTTATCAATCGCTGCAATTCCAAATTTATCTTTTATGTCGCTGAAGTTTGCAATATCTATCTGGATAAATGCTTGTGATACTTTGCCTTGTTTAGCATCATTTGCAGCGGATTCAAGTTGATCCATGATAGAGCGGCGATGATAAAAACCAGTATGTACGTCTCGTTCGCTTAAATAATTTAGTTGTTCTTCTAAATCTTTTGTATCTCCGCCACCTTCAGAGCTTTGAATAACGATTTGTATACACTCTTCCCCAGCTAAGCTGACAGCATTGTAATTTAATTTAGCAGTAAAGTTCTCGTCATCTCCTTTTCTAAAAGTTAAGCTGGTCTCGCCTGGTTCTTTGTTTTTAGAAAATGATTTTAATAAATCTTTCATTTTAGATTGATCATCTGGAGAAACTAAATCCATGATGGACAATCCATATAATTCTTCTGTATTTGTGTAACCGAATTTTTCTAAATATTTCTCGTTTGCGTAGGTATGCATGCCTTCATGTAAATAACAAATTGCATCACGTGAACTCTCCATAAGCTTTTTGCAACGAATTTCAAGTTCATCACAATTGGCAGCGATTTCTTTTAGTTCCTGAATATGGAATTGAGTTTTTGCGGTGCTATTGACGACTAACTGTAAATGCTCAGCGTTCTTTTTGTTAACTACAGAAGCCGCGCCTTGTTGCATATAGGCAACTGGGTCGGTATCTGCTGATTTTGTTAGTGCAATAACAGGAATTTCAGGAGCGCGCCCATTTATAGTTGAGACTGTTTGCTCTAAGGTTACTTCCTCATTTTCTAGAGCATGCAAGATAATATGCGGTTGGGCTTCAGTTAGTAGGTTAGTAAGATCGTCTGCATCTTGAGCAATTCGCGAACGCACAGCTACCCCTGATGTTTTGATGGTGCTCACCATTTCTTCAACATCATTGGGACTGCTGTCAACGAATATGAGTTGCAGCGGATGATTCATAATTCTCGAGTATTCCGTACTTTAGGTGAATTTGACGTCAAATGTCATTTTGGCAACTGGCTCAGGCTATGCAACAGGCAGACGACAATGCCTTTATTTACACTTCTGAACGGTATCTGCAAGCAGTAAATTGCTTGATAATTCAGGGACTTCAAGCTTGTTTTCATTCTCTAGCTAAGGTCCCCCGTTGGTATATTTGGCATTTCAGAATAGGTAAATCTGGCAAACGAAATGGTCTGCTCAAGCTTGTCTTGAAAAACAATATTCTGGTGCTTTTTATCGAGTTGCAGAACTAAGCTATCTCCATTCTCAGCAGCATTAGGAGGAGTGATCAAAGTTTTGTTTGTACCAGTTGAGGTTTTTTCAGTAATTTGAATTACATAGTCAAACCCTTTTAAGCGCTCAAAATTTTGATGGGCGTCTATTACTTCTAACACCTTTACAGAGCCAGGTAAGGTTTCTAATCCCATTTTTACACCCTGTTCTGAAAGAGATTGCATCCAACGAATAACACCTAGACGCCATTCATCGTTAGATTTATCTTCAAGTCTAAGTAAAATGATATCCCCGACCTGTGATTGGTAGTCAGAGTTATTGTAAGAAGTTAAGCAGTATCCACCTTTACTGGCATTACTGACATCCCACGTTTGTACAACAGGATTTAGACAAACTTTTTCGGTTTCTTTTTCTTCTTTATGATGTTCTTCGTTTTGAGTGTTGCTTTCTTCTGAAATAACATTGCCACGGCTGATCCAGTCCCAAGCATTTGCACTGGATACTTCATAGCTTAGTTCGTCTTGATCAGAATTAAGGTTAAGAAATCGATTCCCACTTCTATTTTCAATAGGCATCAGTTCTAGGTTAGGCTTCCCCTCACTATTGAGGTTAATACTTGTGTCATCAATGATGTGTCCAGTTAGCATAATTTCTATGGCATCACGCAAGCCTATGACTATATGTAATCTTCCTTTTGCAGGTATTGCTCGTTTCGAGCTTCGAACGGGTTTGCTAGTAAGTTTAGATAACAAGCGTTGAGCTAATGATTGATTTAGCTCTGTAGGTGAAGTTATCAAACTGATCTCAGCACTATCTGGTTCACTGGCTATTTTTTCTAAGTCTTCAATTAATGAAGATGCGTTGATATAGCGATTTTTTGAAGATATCGGTACTTCGTCGTCCGGCAATAAACGTACAGGTTTGGCGAGGGCTAAATTTATATAAAAAGTATATTTACTTTCAGCTGGTAATTTATCTGTTAGATCCGTTAAATAACTAGATTTATTGATGTAACAAGCAATCTTCTCTGCTTCTCCATGCCCATATGTATGTAAGTTTGCGAGAGATAATAAACAAGCTTGTGTAAATAAAATTTTTGGAGAAGATTTAGGGTTTATTTCATCAATATCATTTTTTATTTGTACATTAGTAAAATTAAAATGTTCTGCTATGCCATAAAGCTGACATAAATCTTTCCAATAACTTTGTGGTGGCTCTGAATATACTTGAGCGAGGGTAATGTACTGCTCAAGCTGATAGTACATTGCATGATGTACACAACATTCTATTTTCTTATTACTAAGAAAACTGTCTCGATTTACTGTCTCTTGAATTACTATTCTATAGGCTACTGCAAGCTCGTTTAGTATGTTTTGCTGCAGCTTTAAAACTTCATTTGCCTTTTTTGATAACGGAAAAGGCTGAGATTGCAAATATCTTCTTTGTTGTTTTAAAAACTCATGTGCGACAGGTCGCATGATCTCAATTGCAGCAAGTCTTTGTTTTGTTGAATGAGCTTGACGATTTGAACGTTTTAAACCATCGTAAAATTGTTGAACTGCGAGATCTTTATCAACATAAGGTAAATTTTTTATCCATTTGCGTAAATCGCGTGGGAGTAATGAAAATTTGTTCTCTGCCAAAGGGTCCTGATTTGGCATAGATATGTGAGTATCTAGAAGCATAATTCCTTAGCTAAACAATGATTTAGTCCGTGTATATCTGGAGTGAAATATTTCTTAACTAAGTGTATAGATTTAAAGGCTTTTGAACTGTGATTTGCCTTACGACTTGTCTTTAAATTGTGGAGTTTTATCCGGAATGAGGACTAAGAATTGATGATCACAACCAATAATGTGACGGTGTTGGCAATATGTGCCTAACTTGCGATTCAAAGTTAAGACTGTACTTCAGTAGCTTATTAAGCTTTTAGCTGCTTGTCCCGGCATTTCTTTAACTAGCTTGGGAACCATATAACCCGGTAGTTGATTAGCTATTTCTTGCATTAATTTTCGTGCACGGGTTTCGCTCACATCAAAATGTGCTGCACCTTCAACTTTATCTAATGTGTGTAAGTAGTAAGGCAGGATCTTGTTAGCAAATAGTGCTTCACTTAAGTTAATTAAACATGTGCTGTTGTCATTTATATTTTTTAACAAAACGCTTTGGTTTAACAATGTACATTGTGTTTTCGCTAATTGTTGAATTTTAATTATAAACTCTTGGTTAATTTCTTGGGCATGATTGATATGTAGCACAACAATAATTTTCAGATTTGTATGGGTGATCCAATCTAACATTTCATCGCAGATCCGATTAGGAATCACTACGGGTAGTCGTGTATGAATTCTCAATCTTTTTATGTGTCTAATTGCTTCAATTTTTTTAACTAAACTTTTCAGTTGTGAATCACTTAAAACTAATGGGTCACCACCACTAAGAATAACTTCGTGAATGCTAGTATCATTTTCCAATTCATTTAAAGCTTGTTGCCACGCATCATGTCTAGGATTTTGTTCAGAGTAAGGGAAATGTCTGCGAAAACAATAACGACAATGTATTGCACATCGACTTGTTGCCAATAATAATGCGCGTCCTTCGTATTTCTGCAATAACCCTGTAGACTTAATACTCTGTAAATCACCTACTGGATCTTTGGTAAATCCTTTTACGATTTGTTGTTCATTTATTATGGGTAATATCTGCAACAATAGGGGGTCATTTGGATTAGACTTTTCCATTCGTTGTATATAACTTTTTGGTACACGCAGAGGGAATTGATTGTGAGAAGATAAACTGATGGGTAATTGATCAAGTCTTATATTAAGTAAATCGCATAGTTCCTCAAAGTTGGAAACAGAAGATTTATATTCGTGTTGCCAACTAACTTGTTTTTTTTCTTTTCTATTTAATAATGTTGTTGGTTCAGAGAACGTATATTCTCGTGTTAGACTAGCGCGTTTCACGGTACTCATAAAGTTATCACTAAGTTAAATTAATATGGCAAGTTACAATACTAATGAATTTAGAGCGGGCTTAAAGCTTAATTTAGATGGCGAGCCTTATTCCATTATTGAAAATGAATTTGTAAAACCGGGTAAAGGTCAGGCTTTTAATCGGGTGAAGGTTCGAAACCTTAAAACCGGGAGAGTGGTGGATCGAACTTTTAAGTCTGGCGAGTCAGTAGAAGCTGCGGATGTTATGGATACCGATATGCAATATTTGTATAGCGATGGAGAAGAGTGGCATTTTATGGAGCCAAATTCTTATGAGCAGTTTGCTGTAACCAAAGAGGCTATGGGTGATGCGGCACAATGGCTTAAAGGGCAAGAAGAATGTGTGGTAACGCTATTAGATGGGCAGCCCCTATCCGTAAGCGTGCCAAATTTTGTTGAATTGCAGATCACAGAAACGGATCCAGGTGTGCGTGGCGATACTGCAACAGGCGGTACTAAACCAGCAACCTTGGAGACTGGAGCAGTAGTGAAAGTACCATTATTTATCGAGGAAGGAGAAGTTTTACGCATAGATACCAGGAGTGGTGAATATGTTTCACGGGTAAAGGAATAATTTTTAAGATTTATTATGAGTTGGCAACCCCGTGCATCGTTACATGCCATCGAAACTCGTGCTGAACTATATGAAAAAATTCGTGCATTTTTTCAAAATAAAAATGTTCTTGAAGTCGAAACCCCAATTCTCAATTCCTATACTGTTACGGATGAAAATATAGAGAGTATTGCCACAGAACACTCGCAATATTTACATACTTCACCTGAGTATGCGATGAAAAGGTTATTGGCTTTTTATCAACGCGATATCTATCAAGTTTGTAAAGTTTTTCGAGCAGAAGAAAAGGGTGCTTATCATCTTAGTGAATTCACTATGTTGGAGTGGTACAAGCTATCTTGGAGTTATAAGGATTTAATGCAAGAAGTGGCAGAGTTAGTGAAAGCACTGCTATGCAAATCTGATGAATCATTAGATACACAACAAATTAGTTATCAGCAGGTTTTTAAAAAATACCTAAATATTGACGTGCAAACGGCAAGTCAAGCCGACTATTTGCAAGTATGTACTGATCATTCTATTAAATTATCTACTGCTTTAACGGTTCAGCAATATCAAGAATTTGTTCTGGATCAAATTATTGTTCCGAAGCTGCAACAAAATTGTTTGATATTCATTTATGACTATCCAATTGAGCAAGCAGCTTTGGCTCAAATCAACTCCGAAGCTCATGCAGAGCGCTTTGAGCTATATTTCAATGGCATTGAATTGGCAAACGGATTTCAAGAGCTTACAGATGCAAAAGAGCAAAAGTCACGCTTTGAAGAAGATAATCGAAAGCGATTACAGGAAAATAAAAACGCCATCGATATAGATAAAAATTTTATTGCCGCACTAGATTCAGGTTTTCCTGAATGCGCAGGTGTTGCATTAGGAATAGATCGTTTATTAATGATAATGCTTGATGTTAAACATATTGAAGAGGTTATACCTTTTCCATCTTCATAAATTCGTATCTAAGCAATGCCCTAATGCTTGTCCCATTTTGACTTCTTGTTGTAGCTCGAAATGGTCATGCCAAGCAATTTTATTTTGTTCGAAGGCTACAATTACCGTGGAACCCATATTAAAAATGCCTAATTCTTGGCCTTTTTTAAGATGCACATCTGAATAAGTTTTGCGAGATATTCGCTTTCTGTGAGGCGGGGTAACTAATCCTTCCCACGCCATTTCAATCGCCGCAACATTTACTGCCCCCACCATCACGACTGCCATGTAACCCACATCAGTAGAAAAAATGGAGATTACACGCTCGTTTCTACTATATAAGCCCTTGATAACTTCTGCAGCATAAGGCGCAACACTAAACAATCGACCCGGCACATAAATCATTTCTACCAAATTGCCGTCAAAAGGCATGTGCACGCGATGATAATTTTTCGGAGATAGATAAATTGTTGCAAAGTTACCCGAGTCACACAAAGACCCGTAGTTATTGTCTCCTCCCAGTAATTGTGACATCGAAAAATATTGTCCTTTTGCTTGAATGACTTGATCATTCTCATATTTTTGCATTTGGCTAATGCGGCCATCTGCAGGGCATACGATGGTATTGATGTTTTCATCTGTCGGTCGTGCACCCTGTTTTAGCTCTCGTGTGAAGAATTCGTTGAAATTTGAAAATTGTTCCGGGTTTTGTTGGACAGAGTCGCTCAAATCAACATTAAATAAACGTATGAAAATCCGAATTGCAGAACTATTTAATGGTGTTTCTAAACGAGTTAACCAAAAAGTAAAACGCGATACCAAATGATGAGGGAATAAATGGAATAACATTCCCTTAAAGTGCTTCCACATATTCTTAATTAACTTTGTTGTTTTAGACTATATGCTTGGCTAATTATTTTAAAATCATCAGTTATGGTTTTTGCATCATGAGGCGTGCTAAACAATGCTGCAAGCTTTCCATTTGGCGCAATCACAAAAATATGTGCACTATGATCTACCATATAATTTTCTGTATCATTGTTTTGAATTGAGTAAATTGCACCTAAATTTTGCGTGAGTGTATTGATCTGGTTCTCGTTTCCAGTAAGCCCGATCATTTTATTATCAAAGTGTGCTACATATTCTTTTATTTTTTCAGGTTTATCTCGTTCAGGGTCTACAGAAATAAATATATTTTGTGCGGAAATATTTTTATCTATTTGTCCACTAACCTGATCCATTACGCTTAGTGTAATTGGACATATATCCGGACAATTTGTGAAACCAAAAAATATAAAACTCCATGTATTTTTTAAATCTTTATTACTAAATTCCGAACCATTTTGATTTGTCATCTTGAATGTTGGAAGTTCGCGAGGTTGTTCGAGCAACGAAACGGCTTTTTGCAAGTTATCAAGATTTGCGCTACCACGAAAAAAGTTTTGAGCGCTGTATAATGCGATTCCGATTGTGAATGCCGCAATTGCAAAAAGAAGAATATGAGTAGCAAGGCCTCGTTGCATTTCTATCTTGTTATGCACTGTTGATTTCATAGTTATAACGATATGGGTTCATAGCTCTATGGTCATTTCATTGATATATTATTTCACAGCTACAATGCTTGTATATCAAGCGAAGTAGATAGTTTTGTATAACATAATGTTAGAATTACGAAATGTCAGGTAATTCAATTGGTAAGCTTTTTACGGTAACTTCATTTGGGGAAAGTCACGGCAAGGCCATAGGCTGCATTGTGGATGGTTGTCCTCCTGGTCTAGCGCTTTCTGAGCAAGACTTACAAATTGATTTAGAGCGTCGACGGCCCGGTAAATCCCGTCATACTACACAACGTCGTGAGCCTGACCAGGTTGAGATACTATCAGGTACGTTTGAAGGCCTAACTACAGGCGCACCGATTGGCCTGATTATTTATAACAAGGACGCACGTTCAAAAGATTACTCTGATATAAAAGATCAGTTTCGCCCTGGGCATGCCGATTACACCTACCTGAAAAAATATGGTCTTCGTGATTATCGAGGAGGTGGGCGCTCGTCTGCACGAGAAACTGCAATGCGCGTTGCAGCTGCTGGAATCGCTCGCAAATACTTGCATGAAAAGTTTGGCATTG
The DNA here is from genome assembly GCA_028279275.1 of Gammaproteobacteria bacterium. Classification (GTDB taxonomy): domain Bacteria; phylum Pseudomonadota; class Gammaproteobacteria; order UBA4575; family UBA4575; genus JABDMD01. Next base: position 85,075 of record JANQOB010000010.1, read on the forward strand.
TCATTCGCGCGTACTTGGCGCAATTGGGTGAATTGTTAATTGAGCATAAAGATTGGAATGCGGCTGAGAACAATCCATTTTTTTGTCCGGATGAAAGTAAAGTAACTGAATTAGAAAATTACATGGATGACTTGCGTAAGCAAGGAGATTCTGTAGGGGCGCGTGTTAATGTAGTCGCTAGTTGTGTACCAGTAGGGTTAGGTGAACCAGTATTTGATCGTATCGATGCAGATATTGCACATGCAATGATGAGTATAAATGCAGTCAAAGGTGTGGAAATTGGTGCGGGTTTTAACAGTGTTGCACAAAAAGGGTCGCAGCATCGTGACGAAATCACTCCTCAAGGTTTCCTTAGTAATAACGCAGGTGGCACCTTAGGTGGTATAACAAGTGGGCAAGACATATTAGTCAGTGTGGCATTTAAACCCACTTCCAGTATTCGTGTTCCGGGTAAAACTGTAAACATAAATGGTGAAGCAACCGAAATTGTTACTAAAGGTAGACATGATCCTTGTGTTGGAATCCGTGGTGTGCCAATTGTAGAAGCAATGTTGGCGCTCGTACTGATGGATCATGTATTGCGACATCGTGCGCAAAATGCAGATGTGGAATGTGCAACTCCTGATATACCGCCTACTGTTTAAAATTGCTCTTGTAGTTTAAATTCAATTTTACAATGTTAAAGAAGCAGAAACTTTCTGCCGAGCGTCATTCGCTTGCGGGATTTTACTTTTTTTATTTTGCAAGCATTGGCGTTTTCCTTCCTTACTGGAATTTATATTTAAAACACTTAGATTTTTCTGCGCGACAAATTGGTGAATTGTCAGCAGTTCTTTTAGCTACAAAGATTTTTGCACCTTATATTTGGGGTTGGATCGCTGATCACACTGGGAAACGATTGTTAGCAATACGTTTGGCTGCATTTATTGGTATGGCCATATTTTCAATCGTAACAGTTATTCATGGCTATTGGTCATTGCTTATTACTTTAGCTGCATTCAGTTTTTTCTGGAATGCAACGTTGCCACAATTTGAAGCAGCAACAATGAATAACTTGGGTGATAACAAGCATATGTATAGCCGTATTCGTTTGTGGGGATCAATTGGCTTTATTGTTACAGCTTCGCTATTGGCTCCATTCATCGAGCGCTTTGGTATTCAATATTTGCCATGGATAATTTTAGGAATTTTAATACTAACTTGGAGTAATACACTGTTTGTGAGTGAAGCTTCGAATGGAATGCAACACTCTGTAAGTTCTTCAATATTAAAAACATGTCTAAAGCCAGCAGTATTTTCATTGTTAGCGGCATGTTTTCTCATTCAGGTAAGTCACGGACCTTACTACACCTTCTTCAGCATCTATGCAGAAGACAATGGCTATTCGCGTACATTGATTGGGCAATTATGGTCTCTCGGAGTCATTGCAGAAGTCGTTGTATTTTTCTATGTGCATCGTTGGCTACCCTCAATTGGGGCTAAAACATTATTAGTAGTAGCAATGTTGTTAACCGTGATTCGCTGGTGGTTAATTGCTTTATATGTAGAATATTTACCGGTACTCATTTTTGCACAATTGTTACATGCGGCTTCTTATGGGTTATTTCATGCTTCGGCGATACAGCTTATAGATGAATATTTTTCTGGAAGCATTCAAGGCCGTGGCCAAGCTCTGTTTTCCAGTATCAGCTTTGGACTTGGTGGCTCGCTTGGGAGTCTCATAAGCGGGTATACTTGGAACTCAGTCGGGCCTTCCTATGTTTATATATTGGCGATGTGCATTGCCTTACTCGCCATGATTCAATTCATATGGATTGCAAAGCCGCGTTTCGGCAAGGCTTAAAATTTTTAATGTTTAAAACTTATGCAAAGTAAAACTCTTTACGACAAGGTATGGCAAAGTCACGTTGTGCACGAGCGCGATGATGGTATGACATTGTTATATATTGATCGCCATTTAGTGCATGAAGTAACGTCGCCACAAGCCTTTGAAGGTTTACGTTTAGCTAAGCGCAATTTGTGGCGTAAAGATTCAATCTTAGCCACAGCCGATCACAATGTTCCTACTACTGATCGTAGTACGGGAATAGACGATATTATTTCCAAAATTCAAGTTGATACCTTGGATCAGAATTGTAAAGACTTTTCTTTAACACAATTCCCGATGTTGGACGTTCGTCAAGGCATTGTTCATGTGATAGGTCCGGAACAGGGGGCATCGTTGCCTGGTATGACGATTGTATGTGGTGATTCTCATACATCCACGCACGGAGCTTTAGGTGCGCTCGCGTTTGGGATAGGAACGTCTGAAGTGGAACATGTCTTGGCGACTCAATGTTTATTGATGAAAAAATCAAAAAACATGTTGGTAGATGTCAAAGGAATATGTGCTCCGGGTGTTACCGCTAAAGATATTGTCCTCGCTATTATTGGTAAGTTAGGAACTGCTGGTGCGACTGGCCATACTATTGAATTTTCGGGCAGTGCTGTCCGTGCATTATCCATCGAAGGACGTATGACAATTTGTAATATGTCTATTGAAGCGGGCGGGCGTGCTGGCATGATTGCCGTAGACGATACAACCATTGAATATGTATCAGGACGGCCATTCTCACCACAAGGAGAGCAATGGGAACATGCTGTTGCTCAGTGGCAAACCTTACATTCCGATGAAGATGCTCAGTTCGATACCTTAGTAGAATTGGATGCCAATGAATTGAAGCCACAGGTTACTTGGGGCACTTCACCTGAGATGGTAGTCAATATAGATGGGTGCATACCTACTGAATTAGACTCTGATCAACAACGTGCACTTGAATATATGGATTTAGTGCCCGGAACACCTATTAAAGATATAAAACTTGATAAAGTATTTATTGGTTCTTGTACCAACTCGCGTATTGAAGATTTACGTACCGCTGCTGACGTAATTCAAGATAAAAAGCTTGCTAACAATATAAAACTTGCCATGGTGGTGCCGGGTTCGGGTTTAGTTAAGCAACAAGCCGAACAAGAAGGTTTAGATAAAATATTTAAAGCCGCAGGTTTTGAATGGCGTGAGCCCGGCTGTTCGATGTGTTTAGGTATGAATGCGGATCAACTTGCACCGCGTGAACGTTGTGCTTCAACATCTAACCGAAACTTTGAAGGTCGTCAGGGTAAAGGTGGGCGCACGCACTTGGTAAGCCCTGCGATGGCGGCCGCAGCAGCAGTAAATGGCCATTTTGTTGATGTAACAAAGGTGTTGTGAGATGAAGGCGTTTACTGAAATTACATCGAGTTTATTGCCATTGGATCGTAGCAATGTTGATACGGATGCCATTATTCCACAGCAATATTTAAAATCGGTAAAGCGAACAGGATTTGGTGTGGTGTTATTTGATAATTGGCGTTACCAAGACCCAGGTGTTCTAGGGCAAGACCATAGTAAGCGCCGATTAAATCAAGACTTCGTATTAAACAAATCTGAACACAAGACAGCAAAAATTATTTTGGCTAGAGAAAATTTTGGTTGTGGTTCTTCGCGTGAACATGCTGTGTGGTCAATTTTGGATTATGGGTTTGAAGTTGTCATTGCGCCGAGTTTTGCAGATATTTTTTGCAGCAACTGTTACAAAAATGGGTTATTACCTATCGTATTAAAAGAAGATGAAGTGGATTATTTATTTGAACAAGTAAGGTTAAATTCAGATTTTAGTTGTAAGGTTGACTTGAAAGTGCAGAAAATTGTAGATGAGAAAAACAGAACATTTGAGTTTCAAATAGACGAATTTAGAAAATATTGTTTATTAAATGGTTTTGATGAAATTGATCTTACTTTGCAGCATTCGGACAAAATAAAAAAATATGAAGAAGAATTGCGAAAGACATCTCCGTGGTTAATTAAATGAAAAAAATTTTACTACTGCCTGGAGACGGTATTGGTCCGGAAGTCATAGCGCAAGCAAAAAAAGTACTTGAGCATTTACGTGCAGAACATGGATTAAATATCGAACTAGAAGAAGCTTTGATTGGTGGTGCAGCCTACGACGATTGTAAGGATCCATTGCCTCAAACCACCTTGGCATTGGCAAAGCAGAGTGATGCTGTTTTATTAGGTGCAGTGGGTGGACCAAAATATGAATCAATAGAACGCGAATTACGACCTGAAAAAGGCTTGTTGCGTATTCGGGCTGAATTAGATCTTTTTGCTAACCTACGTCCTGCTATTTTATATCCATCATTAGCAGAGGCATCTTCGCTAAAGCCTGAATTGGTGGCAGATCTAGATATTATGATTGTGCGAGAGCTTACCGGTGGCATTTATTTTGGTGAGCCACGCGGTATTCGCACTTCTAGCGATGGAATTAAGCAAGGATTCAATACACTAGTATATGATGAGAATGAAATCAGTCGAATTGCACATGTTGCGTTTCGAATTGCGCAAAAGCGTAGTGGTAAACTTTGTTCCGTGGATAAGGCCAATGTACTGGAAGTTTCCGAGCTTTGGCGGGATGTGGTAGAAGCAGTACATACTGAGTATAAGAATGTATCCCTAAGCCATATGTATGTAGACAATGCTGCCATGCAGTTAGTGCGCGAACCCAATCAGTTCGATGTGGTATTAACAGGGAACTTGTTTGGCGATATTCTCTCAGATGCAGCAGCAATGTTAACGGGCTCAATAGGTATGTTGCCTTCTGCCTCTCTAGACAGTCAGGATAAAGGCATGTATGAACCTATCCATGGTTCGGCACCTGATATAGCAGGAAAGAATTTAGCAAACCCATTAGCCACTATTCTATCCATAGCAATGATGTTGCGTTTTAGCTTGAACGAAATAGAGCTTGCTAAAAAGGTAGAAGATGCAGTTAAACGCACAATTGAAAAAGGATTGCGAACAGCCGATATTGCTGCAGGTGAGCAAGCTATTGGTACAAATGAAATGGGTGATGCAGTAATCAAAGCATTATAATTAAAAAAGTATTTAATTAACTATTAGATGGTTAGTTTGGAATAGCAATGAAGTTCTGATTTATTTTGAGACGAGGCAAAAAATATCGCAAACGCGCAGTGTATATTCATATACATGAGCATTTAAGATTATTTTTTAACGATGTATCAGGATAAATCAGAGCTTCCCAGAAAAAGTAAATGATGTTGGTATGAAGAAATATGATGTTGCAGTAGTGGGAGCTACAGGTGCTGTAGGCGAGCAAATGCTTGCAATCCTGGCGCAAAGAAATTTTCCTGTAAATAATGTTTACGCCGTAGCGAGTGCTCGCTCAGCCGGTAAGAAAGTGTTATTTGGTGACAAAGAATTAGAAGTACAAGATTTAGCTAGTTTTGATTTTTCTAAAACACAAGTAGGTTTGTTTTCTCCAGGCGCAAGCATTTCAAAAGAATATGCACCTAAAGCTGCAGAGCAGGGATGTGTAGTTGTGGATAATACTTCGCAGTTTCGCTATGACGATGACATCCCTTTAGTGGTTCCAGAAGTGAACGAGCATCAAATCGCAAACTACAAATCTCGCGGCATTATTGCTAACCCTAATTGCTCAACCATTCAAATGGTTGTGGCATTGAAGCCGTTGCAAGATGCAGTAGGTATTGAGCGTATTAATGTTGCTACTTATCAAGCAGTCTCAGGGACAGGTAAAGAAGCGATTGATGAGTTAGATATTCAAACATCAAAAATCATTAACAATGAGCCGATTAATTGCGACGTTTATCCGAAACAGATTGCCTTCAATGCCTTGCCGCATATAGATAAGTTCATGGATAACGGCTATACGAAAGAAGAAATGAAAATGGTCTGGGAAACGCAAAAGATTATGGAAGATGATTCCATCTTGGTGAATCCTACAACTGTGCGAATTCCAGTCAAATATGGTCATTCTGAAGCCGTGCATGTCGAGCTTAAAGAGAAATTGACTGCTCAAAAAGCGCGCGAATTACTTGCTCAAGCCCCTGGGGTAGTGGTTGTGGATGAACATGGAGATGGCGGCTATCCAACCGCTGTGACCGAAGGAGAAGGCACGGATCCTGTGTATGTAGGGCGTATACGTGAGGATATTTCACACCCGCGCGGCCTGGATATGTGGGTAGTCAGCGATAATCTGAGAAAAGGCGCTGCATTAAACAGTATTCAGATCGCTGAGGTTTTGATAAACAACCATATTTAATTTATAGTTGGCCGGTGAATTATTTTGATAACTCAAAGAATTTCCTAGAGTTTTTTGTTTAGCCCATATATAAAACACAATCAATTTTAAAAGCACATGTTGCAATTAAGGTGGAGCACAAAAATGGGGCATAAATCTTCTATTTATTTTCTCATCATTCCGATTTTATTTTTGATCCCGGGACATTTGTTGTCATTAGGGTTAGGTGAGATAGAAGTTAACTCAGCTCTGAATCAGCCGCTTAATGCTCAAATTAATTTAATCGCTGTACGTGAAGATGAATTTGAAGAATTGCGTGTTGAATTAGCACCCGCAAATGTTTTTGATCGTGTTGGCGTTCCTCGTCCGTTTTTTCTTACGCAGTTACAATTTCAACCTATTAAACTTCCAGGTGGCGGTACTGCAGTTCGTGTAACTTCAAAAGATCCTGTTCGTGAACCGTTTCTAACTTTTTTAGTAGAAGTAACCTGGCCCAAGGGAAGACTATTAAGAGAATATACTGTTTTACTTGATCCTCCCGAATTCGCACAGCAACAAGCACCACAAATTGCTACTCCTGTTACTGCACCCGTTGAACCCGTTGCAGAGGCAGTGGAGGAACCAGTCGTTAGTCAACAAGAAATTAGTCAGCCTGAAATTAGAGAACCTGAAGAAGACATTGAATTGGTTCGTGAGCGCATGGACAAAGCTCTTGGTATAGATGGCACAGAAGAAGTTGCACCTGATGCAGAGGTAGTGGCTGAAGAAGCTGAAGCGATTGAAGAGGAAGTTGTTGTAGATACTGAACCCACAGCAGAGGAACTTGAAGAAGCGGTTGCAGAAACGGTTGATGAAGCAGAACCCCTAGTAGAAGAAAGCCCAGTAGAAGAAAGTGTATCTGATGTTGCAACGGCTGATGTTGTTGAAGAAGAAGTTGCAGAATTAGATGAGCGTGATCTTGAAACAATACGAAAAGAAATGGATGAGGCTCTCGGAATTGATGGAACTGAGCCTATAGAAAGAGATGCTGAAGCAAGCTCTGAGGTAGTTGCAGAAACACAAGAACTTGTTACCGGAGAAGTGATCGTCGAAAAAGGCGACACATTGTATAAAATTGCCAAAGATGCAAAACCCAGCAGCGTGACTATTAACCAAATGATGTTGGCGATTCAAGAAGCCAATTCAGATGCATTTATTCAAAATAATGTAAACCTTTTGAAGCAAGGCGCTGTGTTACGCATCCCCGAGGAAAATCAAGTGCAAACTTTATCTTCTTCTGAGGCGCGCCAACTGATTTCAGAACAAAATGCATTGTGGAGAGAATATCGTGGTGTAGTGACACAAGCACCTGCTGCAAATGTGGATGCGCCGGAGCTCGTTGAGCAAACAGAAGAATCGAGTGATTTAGCAAAAGAGGCCAAGCAAGCACTCAAAGAAACCACAGAGAAACCCGCAGAAACAAAACAAGATCTCAATATTTTAGCTTCTGAGGATGCCAAACAAACTACAGATACACAGATAGCAGGTGGAGAAGAGGTCAAGAAGCTGCAAAATGAAGTCAATCTTAATAAAGAACTGGCTGCATCACGTGCGAAAGAAAATGAAGAGCTAAAGAGTCGGGTGGAAGCACTTGAATCCATGTTGGAAAAGAAAGAGAAAATTCTCAATATTCAAAACCAACAGCTTAAAGATTTACAAGAACAGTTAAGTACAGAAACAGATAAGGCTGCAGCTGCGGAAAAACTGCTAAAAGAACAGGCCATTAAAGAAGAAGCTACACCTGAAGTAAAACCTGAGGCTAAACCGGACCCAAAGCCCGTAGCTAAAGAAGAGATTAAAGAACCTGTTGTAGAACCGCTTCCAGAATTCACCGAGCCTGAAGTTGCAGAACAGGCAATTGGCAAACCGAGGTTAGAACCGCTCCCGGATTGGGACTCATTGCCAGAAATTGAGGAAACTGTCGGCGAAGAAGTCGCACAAGCACCACCCGAAGAGCAACCTGCTGAAACAACTGCTGCCCAACCTGAAGAAAAACCCGCTGAAATTGAAACCTCAGAAGCTCCAACTGCGCCAGAGGCTGAAACTGGTTTTATGGGTTTTGCATTAGGTTTTTTGGAAAGCCTGAAAGAACGAGCTTCAAGTGCATTACTGCCTCTATTAGGAGGGGTTTTGTTATTGCTAGGCGGATTATGGTTCTGGAAGAAGAAGCAAGTTAAAACGGTTGAATTGACGGGTCTTGGCGAGATGCCTATGGAAGCCATGGAAGATGGTGAGCATTTCGACGACATATTAGATGAAACTATTATCACTCCACAGGCGAATGCTCAAAAAAGCGCTAGTGATGATGATCTTGGTGGAGTAGCTGAGGAATTAGCTGCTGAAGAGGGCGCTGATTTCAGTCCAGAAGCTTCTGAAGCATCAAGTGATTCTGAAGAAGGTGAAGACGTATTGGATGAGGCAGATGTTTATATTTCATACGGGTTGCATCAACAAGCACAGGATTTGTTGAATGATGCCATCGCCAAAGAGCCGGGTCGTAATGATTACAAACTAAAACTAGCTGAAGTCTACTATAGCCAAAAAGATCAGGATGGTTTTGAGCAATATGCAGAAAAAATTAAAAATGAAATAGGCGAGTCAACTAGCGATTGGCAAAAGATCATGACAATGGGTAAAGAGCTTGTTCCAAGTAGTGCTTTATTTGCTGGTGCCGCGGCCGCGGCTGGTATGGCGGCTACCTCCACGTTTGATAAACCTGATGAAGCGGATGTGGATATCGGTTTACAAACAGCTATCAACGAACCATTGTCTGATGCAAATCTAGAAGACACTATTTTGGATAATGACGCTGAAGAAGACGACGGTGGTTTAGATTTTAATGTGGATGATTTTGTTGAAGAGCAAATCGAAGACGATCCTGTCGCAAGTAAGATCATGGAAGCGAATGAAACATCGGATATTCTAAATTTTGATGTGGATGATATTTCTGGTGATGTTATGACTGAAGACAGTGTTGATACTGAGCTTGATGCTATCGCTACAGGTTTGCATGAATCTGCAAGTATGGATGATCTTACTCAAGAGTTAGAAGAAATTGGTATGCAAACTACCATGAATGATCTAAAGCCTTTAGATATTGATGAAGACGAAGTCGAAGACGATACAAATATTGAAGCTTCTCCAACGGATACAACCGTCGCCATGGAGCCAGACGAAATTGGAATTGATACCGGTATTTCTGAAGCGGACCCTGAAGCCACAGCTGCATATTCTCCTAGCTCATTGAGTAGTGAGCTTGATGAGGTAACCGAGCAGTTTGATGCTGGCGACATGGATACTGAATTTTTAGATCCTGCTGAACAAACTGTGGCTCAAACACACACTGATTTAGAAGAATTAGGGCCTCCTTCTTTAATTGAAGAAGTTGGCACTAAGCTTGATTTAGCCAAAGCTTTTGTTGATATGGGCGACTCTGATGCCGCTAAGGAAACCTTATTAGAAGTGATTAACGAAGGTGATGAGTCACAAATTAAAGCTGCCAAAGATTTAATGGACAAGCTTGGTAGTTAATACCAAGGGCGATTCAAATTAAGTTTTAAAAATTCAAATATTCAAATTCCATGTCTAAATACGGTAATTTCTACCGTTTCAAGTTCATTTTGATTCCTTAAACTCATTCACTAATAGTTGCTTGAGTAAATTCTCGGCATCAATCATAGTTTTGACATTATGCGAATTGCTTTAGGTGTTGAATACAACGGCAGCCATTTTTCTGGTTGGCAACGTCAAACAAATGCAAAATCTGTTCAGCAAACTTTAGAACAAGCTATTTCAAAAGTTGCTGATGCAATGACATTCGTACAAGCTGCAGGAAGAACGGATACAGGAGTGCATGCCACTGAGCAAGTTGTGCATTTTGACTGTGATAATACGCGCGAATTAAAAGCTTGGATAATGGGCGTAAATTCCTACTTACCAAATTCAGTCAGTGTTTTGTGGGCTAAACACGTTGATGAACAATTTCATGCTAGATTTAGTGCAAAGTCACGACGTTATCGCTACGTAATTTACCAACACGCAACGCGACCAGCGTTATTAGATGGTTTATTGACTTGGCAATATGCGAACATTGATTTGGGCAAAATGCAGAACGCAGCTAAACATTTGGTTGGTACACATGATTTCACTTCATATCGTGCCGTAGCATGTCAGGCAAAAGATCCTACACGTACGGTGTATGAGCTTAATCTGAGTCAGCGAAATGAATTTATCTTCATGGATATTCGTGCCAATGGGTTTTTGCATCATATGGTTCGCAATATAGCGGGAGTATTAATTTCAATTGGTAAAAATGAGCAACATGAAGATTGGACATTAGAGGTTTTAGAAAATTGTGACCGAACGCTTGGGGGTATTACAGCACCTGCAGCAGGCTTATATTTGGTTAAAGTACAGTATGATGAAAAATATGGTTTAAACGAGAAAATTAGATGGCCCGCAATTACAGCCATATAGATAGAACCAATTATGAAAACTCGAGTTAAATTTTGTGGTATGACACGCATGCAGGATGTGCAGTCCGCAATTGCGTTGAATGTGGATGCTTTAGGATTTGTATTTGTAAAAAGTAGTCCTCGTAATATTGATATCGAAACTGCAGCTAAAATTATTGATGAAATTCCGCCATTTATTGTTAGGGTGGGTTTGTTTATGAATGCTCAACATTCAGAGGTTGAAAATGTTCTTAAAAAGATCAAGCTCAACCTACTTCAGTTTCACGGCGATGAAGAAGAACAATTTTGTGCTCAGTTTGAGGTGCCGTATCTTAAAGCAATACCCATGGCGAGTGTTTCTTCGTTAAGCAAATATTGCCGAGGCTATCCCAGCGCTAGCGGATTCTTATTAGATAGTCATGCAGAGGGTGAAATGGGCGGTAGTGGCAAAAAATTTGCTTGGAGCAAATTGCCAGAAGATATCGAAAAACCAATCATTTTGGCAGGCGGATTAAGGCCTGATAACGTCGCTGAGGCCATACGGATAGTACATCCTTATGCTGTGGATGTAAGTAGTGGAATCGAGACTAGTAAAGGCATCAAAGACCCCGCTAAAATGGAGCAATTCATTAAGGAAGTACATCGTGACTAGGACTGCATCACAACTTGCTCCTGAAAAGGAGTCTCGCACAGAGCAATCATTGCCGGATGAGCATGGCATGTTTGGCGAATATGGTGGGCGATATGTTGCGGAGACTTTGATAGAGCCACTTACCGAACTAGAGCAGGCTTATTTCCGCTGTAAAGATGATCCGGAATTTATTAAAGAGTTTGATACGGATCTTGCAAATTACGTAGGCAGACCCAGCCCTCTTTATCACGCAAAGCGTTTAAGTCAAAAGTGTGGTGGTGCGCAAATTTATTTAAAGCGTGAAGATTTAAATCATACTGGCGCACACAAAATTAATAATACGATAGGTCAAGCACTACTGGCTAAGCGTATGGGTAAACCACGAATTATCGCCGAGACAGGTGCGGGTCAGCATGGTGTAGCAAGTGCAACAGTAGCTGCACGTTTAGGTCTTGAATGTGTGGTGTATATGGGTGAGCAAGATATCCATCGCCAAGCACCTAATGTTTATCGTATGCGTTTACTGGGCGCTGAAGTAGTCCCTGTTACCTCAGGTTCGAAAACACTCAAAGATGCGCTTAATGAAGCCCTTCGTGATTGGGTTACTAATGTTGACAATACTTTTTATATTATCGGTACGGTAGCAGGACCTCATCCTTATCCATTGCTCGTGCGAGATTTTCAGGCGGTTATCGGACGTGAAGCAAAATCTCAAATACTTGAGCAAACAGGCCGCTTGCCAGATGCGTTAGTCGCTTGTGTCGGCGGTGGCTCAAATGCTATGGGATTGTTTTATCCTTTTATTGATGATGAAAATGTGAATATGTTTGGTGTAGAGGCAGCCGGTTTAGGAATTGATACAGATAAACATTCTGCCCCTCTCAATGCCGGGCGTCCTGGCGTACTGCATGGGAATCGTACTTACTTGATGGAAGATGATGATGGGCAAATTATAGAGACTCATTCTATTTCTGCTGGACTAGACTATCCTGGTGTGGGGCCAGAGCATGCATGGTTAAAGGATATCGGCCGTGTGGAGTATGAAGCGGTCACCGATGAGGAGGCGCTCTCTGCATTTCATGAATTGACACGCGTAGAAGGAATTATACCCGCCTTAGAGAGCAGTCACGCTGTTGCCTATGCTTTGCAACTGGCTCGTTCCATGCCGAGTGATAAAACGATTTTAGTAAATTTATCTGGAAGAGGTGACAAAGATATAAATACAGTTGCTGATATTGAAGGCATAACAATATGAGCCGTATTAAAACTTGCTTTTCCACTCTCGAGAAAGCCAACCGCAAAGCGTTAATATCATATATTACTGCGGGGGATCCACATCCCGATCTAACCGTATCTCTAATGCACACTTTGGTTGAGGCAGGCACTGACATCATCGAGTTAGGCGTACCTTTTTCTGATCCCATGGCTGATGGACCTGTTATTCAAGCTGCATGTGAGCGCGCACTATCGCACCATACAAGTTTGCATCACGTGTTAGACATAGTTAAAGAATTTCGTAGCAAAGATAATCAAACTCCAATTGTATTGATGGGCTATCAAAATCCAATTGAAGTAATGGGTATCGAAATATTTGCAGAAACCGCAAAACAAAACCAAGTAGATGGCATTCTAACAGTTGATCTGCCTATTGAGCAGGCAGATGCTACAGTCCCTGTATATCGAAAAAATAATCTTGATAATATTTTTCTTATCGCACCAACAACGAGTGCTGAACGAATAAAAAACATTTGTCAGCAATCTTCAGGTTTCGTTTACTACGTTTCTTTAAAAGGCGTTACGGGTGCTGGGCACCTTGATACGTCTGAGGTTGAAAGTAAAGTATTAGAAATCAAGCAAGCTACTTCATTACCAGTAGGTGTGGGTTTTGGAATAAAAGATGCAGAAAGTGCAGGTAAGGTCGCAACGTTTGCAGATGCTATAGTCGTTGGAAGCGCTATTATTCGAGAAATTGAAACCCAAGCTGATAATAAAGAAAAAATGTTGAAGAATATTAAAACTTTGCTATCTGAAATGCGTGTTGCAATGGATAATGTTTCAAGTAACGAGCAAACGAATAAAGAAGTTGCCTAAATGAGTTACGAATCATGAGCTGGTTAGAAAAATTAATGCCTTCGCGAATTCGTACTGAGGGTACGAGTAAGCGTAAAGTTCCGGAAGGGTTGTGGGACAAATGCCAAAATTGTGGTGCAGTGCTGTACCGCTCTGACTTAGAACGAAATTTACATGTATGTCCAAAATGCAATCATCATATGCGTATTGGTGCACGAGAACGATTAAATTCTTTTTTAGATCAAGAAAGGCAAGAAGAATTAGGTACGGAAATTGAGTCCATCGATTTTCTAAAATTTAAAGATAGTAAAAAATATAAAGACCGGATAAGTGCAGCTCAAAAAGCGACTGGAGAAAAAGATGCATTGATTATTATGAAGGGTACGTTAAAGGGTATGCCAATAGTGGCAGTAGCATTTGAGTTTAGGTTTATTGGGGGCTCAATGGGTTCTGTGGTAGGTGAAAAATTTCTACGTGCTGCAAAATATGCATTAGAAGAAGAAATACCTATGATTTGTTTTTCTACAAGTGGCGGCGCGCGTATGCAGGAGGCATTAATGTCGCTGTTTCAGATGAGCAAAACGAGTGCCGTACTAGCTCATATGCGTGAAAAGGGTATACCTTATATTTCAATATTAACAGACCCAACTACAGGCGGGGTGTCAGCAAGCTTTGCTATGCTGGGCGATTTAAACATTGCAGAACCCAATGCATTAATAGGTTTTGCAGGTCAAAGAGTGATCGAACAAACTGTTCGAGAAACTTTGCCTGAAGGTTTTCAAAGAAGTGAGTTTTTACTTGAGCATGGGGCGCTTGATATGATTGTTGATCGTAAAGATATGCGTGATCAATTGCATGAATTGCTAAGTATATTGACTCATAAAGAGATAACTAAACAAGATACGATCATAGAAGATCAAATTGCTATTGAGTCAGTTAGCGATGAAAATCAGAGCTAGTATGTAATTTATAATAAGAATAATAAACACTCAGTTATACAAAGCTGTAAATAACTATTTATTCACAAATTTAACGATTCATAAATAATTGTTTCAAATACGAGATTTTTATATCTCTTGATTATTAATCTGGAATGTTTTGTTTAGCTGACGTAGCCCTTATGAGATTTACAAGCTTAAAAGAATGGTTGAATTGGCAACAAACTTTGCATTCGCAAAAAATAGAGTTGGGTCTAGAGCGTATTGCCGAAGTAGCCAATACTATGGGAGTAACAAAGCCACAATATAAAACCATAGTAGTTGCAGGCACTAATGGTAAGGGCTCGATAGTGAGCGCTTTAGAATCTATATATCATCAAGGTGGTTATCGTGTAGGTGCTTATACTTCACCACATCTAATACACTATAACGAACGTATCCGAGTTCAACAACAAAACACTGAAGACGAAGTATTATGTAACGCATTTGATATAGTGGATCGTACACGTGGAGATACAAGTTTAAGTTATTTCGAATTTGGCACATTAGCCGCAATGCAAATTTTTAGTGAATCGAATTTAGATGTTGCAATTTATGAAGTAGGTTTAGGTGGAAGGCTTGATGCAGTAAACATTTTAGATTCAGATTTAGCTTTTGTTTCTAGTATTGGAATTGATCATGTTCAGTGGCTAGGACCTACACGTGAATCGATTGGCTATGAGAAAGCGGGTGTGTTCCGTGCCAATCATGTTGCAGTTTGTGGAGACATAAACCCTCCTAGTAGTTTGATTAATTATGCAAATGAATTAGGGACCAATCTGCTTGTAAAAAATAAAGATTTCAGTTATCAAAAACTGAATTGTAAAACATGGTCATTCAATAGCAAAAAAATGAGTTGGGATAATTTGCCTATGCCAAGTTTGTATGGGGACGTGCAATTAGGAAATGTGGCTACAGCTCTAATGGGTGTGGTTTGCATGGATGAAATATTACCGGTCACACGCGAGAGCATCGATCATGGCTTGACTAATATTAATTTACCGGGGCGTTTCCAACGTATTCAAGGACCATGTGAAATCATTTTAGATGTGGCCCACAATGTAGACAGTGCAAAAGTATTAGTGAAAAACCTAAATGAACTAGAGCCTGTGACAAAGACCATAGCCGTTTTTGCTGTATTAGCAGATAAAGACATCTCCGGTATTATTGAATGTGTTGGAGAGGAGTTCGATGAATGGCATATATCTCAGCTTAAATCTGAGCGAATGCTAGGAAAAGAGAAATTAAAAGAACAAATCGAAAGCTACTGTAACGAGTGTCTTGTCTACACGCATGAATCAATTTCTGCCGCCTATAAAGCGGTAAAAAATAAGGTCGATGAATCGATGCGAATAGTAGTGTTTGGTTCATTTTTAACAGTAGCAGAAGCACTGAGCCAAGAAGTATAATTTAGTTTTTAAGCAGAGCGGATGCTAAAAAATTTGGATTTATGTTAAACGGACTTAAAGGTTGATGGTCTAAGATTTTCCTGTACTTAAGATATATATTATGGAAACTACATTAAAACAACGCTTGATTGGTGCCGCAGTTATAATTGCGCTAGCGGTAATTTTTGTACCTATGATTTTAGATGGTTCCGGTCGTGAAGAGTCAGTCTCGCTGGATATGGATGTGCCACCTGAACCTACTTTTACTTTTGAAAGTGAATTACCTGACCCAAAAAAGTTAGATGAGCTGTCACCTATAGAAGCTGAAGTAGTCGAAGAACAAGAGGTGCCAAAAGCAGAAAAAGCTACTGACCAAAAAACTGCTGACACAGTGAAGTCAGATAGTCCTGAAACAAAAGAAGAGCAAAAGATTGCAACCGCAACTCAGACGGTTGAATCCACGGAAGACCACATAGAAACTAACCCAGCGTTAAGTGCTTGGGCGGTACAAGTTGCCGCCTTTGGTGA
Organism: Gammaproteobacteria bacterium; assembly: GCA_028279275.1. Taxonomy (GTDB): domain Bacteria; phylum Pseudomonadota; class Gammaproteobacteria; order UBA4575; family UBA4575; genus JABDMD01. Next base: position 101,305 of record JANQOB010000010.1, read on the forward strand.
GAAAGACAAGGCAGTTGCTTTACAAGAAAAATTATTAGCCAAAAATCTATCAGCATTCACTGAACAGTCTGACAAAGGCAATAAAACACTTTACCGCGTAAAAGTTGGACCTGAGTTACAGCGTGAAAATGCTGAAAAGTTACGTGATAAAATCGAAAAAGAGCATGGATTAAAAGGAAGTTTTGTAATCAAACATCCTTGATAAAATAAAAATACTGTGCTGAAAAATATTTTTTTCAACTTTTAGAAGTCGTTTATGGAATTTTCTTGGATTGATATAGGGATTATCATCATTCTGTTGATCTCGATAGCTGTGGCTATTTTTCGTGGCTTTGTGAAAGAGGCAGTTTCACTTGCAAGTTGGGTAATTGCTATTTGGTTGGCAATGACATTCTCGCATCAGGTAGCATTATTTTTACCTGCAAGCATCGATGAAGCTTCTATCAGCTTGTCTCAGAGTGAAGTTGAGGTGAGTAAATTACGCATTGGTATTGCCTTTGTGCTGATTATCATTGGAACTTTGATTGCAGGTGCATTATTAAATTATATTCTCAGTCATTTAACTAAAAACCGTGCAATTAAAGGCATCGATAGAATCTTGGGTGGCTTTTTTGGTTTCTTCCGTGGAACCGCAATTGTAGTGTTACTTATTTTGGCGGCTTCTTATACTAATTTTCCCGTATCTGAAACCTGGAAATCTTCACAAGTGCTACCACCATTCGAAGAAGTAGCAAAAAAAGCCATTGAGATGATGCCTCCAGAGTTTTCTAAATATTTCTCACTAGATGAGGAAGAATTAACAGCTTCTTCTTTTAATTTTTAACGAAATCGAATCTTAAAGATGTGTGGTATAGCAGGTATCGTTGCAAACAGCGCGGTTAATCAAGATTTATATAATGCCTTACTGATGTTGCAACACAGAGGGCAAGATGCTGCAGGTATTGTTACTTACGATAATGGTAGGCTGTATCAACGTAAGTCGATTGGTCTAGTGAGTGACGTATTCCAAAGCCGTCACATGGAGCGGCTAAAAGGCAATATGGGTATCGGTCATGTGCGTTATCCCACTGCTGGCACTTCCTCTTCGGCAGAAGCACAACCGTTCTATGTTAATTCACCTTTTGGTATTTCGTTGGCGCATAATGGAAATTTGGTGAATGCCGAGCAGCTTAAAAAAGAATTGTTTTTAGAGGATCGGCGACATCTTAATACCGATTCAGACTCAGAAATTCTATTAAATGTTTTTGCGCATGAATTAGCTAAACAGGAATCTTTGCAGCTACAACCTGATGATGTGTTTGCTGCGGTAAGGGGTGTGCATAGACGTTGTAAAGGTGCATATGCTGTTGTGGCTATGCTTACAGGCCGTGGAATTGTTGCGTTCAGAGACCCAAATGGAATTCGACCATTAGTCTATGGTGTGCGTGAGTCCAAACATGGTATGGAATATATCGTTGCCTCCGAAAGTGTTGCTTTGGATGTTTTAGGATACAGCTTAGTGCGAGACATATCTCCAGGTGAAGCGATTTATATAGATGAGCATGGCAAAATTTCTACCCAGCAATGCGCCAGTGACGCTATGCACACGCCGTGTATTTTTGAATACGTTTATTTCGCAAGACCTGACTCTGTAATTGAAGATGTATTCGTTCAGAAAGCGCGCATGCGCATGGGGCAGCGTTTAGCCAAAAAAATTCTTCAAGAGTGGAAAGATCACGACATTGATGTTGTGATGCCCATACCAGATACCAGCCGTACTACTGCAATAGAAATTGCCTATCTGTTGGGTGTGAAGTACCGCGAAGGATTCATTAAGAACCGCTACATCGCCCGGACATTTATTATGCCTGGTCAAAAGAAACGTAAAAAATCTGTACGACAAAAATTAAACCCGGTAGGTTTAGAATTTCGCGATAAAAATGTTTTGCTGGTGGATGATTCTATTGTTCGCGGGACGACTTCTCGAGAGATTGCGCAAATGGCACGGGATACAGGTGCAAAGAAGGTTTATTTTGCTTCTGCTTCTCCCCCTGTTCGTTATCAAAATATTTATGGTATTGATATGCCCGCGCGAAGTGAGTTAATCGCATACAATCGCGATGTTGATGAAATATGTAAAGAAATTCAAGCGGATGGGCTTATTTATCAAGACTTAGATGATCTAATATGGTCCGTACAGAAAGGAAATATACGTTTAGAAAAATTTGATACTTCGGTATTTAACGGGGACTATGTAACGGGAGTTGAAAAAGGATATTTCGAAAACCTTGAAAACACTCGTAATGACAAATCTAAACAAGAGCGTGAAAAAGAGTATGTAGGGATTGATTTACATAACAGTAATTAATACTTGCTACCATGTCAGACAATAAAACAGCTGAAGAACTGTTACCCATCTTGCAGCAAACCTTTGAAAAATATCCATCGCATGCTGGTTTTCCTGCTGCAATGGTTAAAGTTAGTGAGCAAAAATTATATTTGTTTGAAAACAATAAACTGATTGAGGAATATGCTGTATCCACGTCGCGTCACGGAGTAGGGCAAATAGAAGGCTCTAATATGACCCCACTTGGTGTACATTGTGTTCAGGAAAAAATCGGTGCGAAGGCAAAATGTGGTGAAATATTTTTATCACGAGAACCGACCCATACCATGGCAGCCATAGAAAATAATGCAGTGAATACTGAAGAAGAATGCATAACTTCCCGAATTCTGTGGTTGAGTGGAATGGAAGAAGGAATTAATAAGGGAAAGAATGCAGCTGGCGAGTGTGTAGATAGCTATGATCGATTTATTTACATTCATGGTACCCATGAAGAAGGCCTCATAGGGCAAGTAGCTTCAATAGGTTGTGTGCGTATGAAAAATTCTGACGTTATCGATGTTTTTAATCGTCTTGAAGTTTCTTCCATAGTTATTATCTTAAGCTAGTTCTAAATATGCTTAGTGTATTTCAAGCAGCATTAGATTGTTTATTGATTGCCGATCCGAGAAATAAATGTGAATCTGTATTCGCATTACAGCAACGTTTTCATGCCGAAAAGATTGATCTCGCTAATACAATTGATGTTAGCTCAATAATTACTCCTGGTCGTCCTGAATTACCCAAACTTGTTCCACCGCAACAGGTTCCCAAGCGCAAACTCGCTACAGAAGAAGGGCGTATTGCACTTATACATGCTATTGCGCATATCGAATTTAATGCTATTAACTTGGCGTTGGATGCGATGTTACGTTTTCAGGATATGCCCAATGAATATTATCAAGATTGGATGCGTGTCGCGTTCGAAGAAGCACAACATTTCACGATGTTGCAAAAACGTTTGCAACAATTTGGCTACAACTATGGTGATTTTGATGCGCATAATGGCTTATGGGAAATGGCAATGAAAACGCGTGACAGCGTGATTGCACGAATGGCTTTAGTGCCAAGAGTACTCGAAGCAAGAGGCTTGGATGTTACGCCGGGAATGATAAAGCGTTTAGAAAACTGTAAAGATTTTGAAACTGTTGAGATATTAAAAATAATTTTTGAACAAGAAATAGGGCACGTTGCAATCGGAAGTCGCTGGTTTAAATATGCCTGTGAGCGAATAGATTTAGATCCAGAAGAAACCTTTCAGGAATTGCTTAAAAAATATATGTCTGGTGAGCTAAGAGGACCCTTTGAGATTGATGCGCGGAAAAAAGCAGGCTTCAGCAGTATAGAACTGCAAGCTTTACAAAATGTGTGAATTACACATTCCTAAATTGCAATCGAGAATAACGATTATTTTTTAAATAGTCCTTTAACGACTTTAAGCGATTTGTCTATACGTTTTGTGTCAGACTCTCTTCGATTCATCATTCTTCTATCTTTCATCACAAGTTTGTGATTATCATCGATAAAAGGGAAACGAGTCTTAGAATTAGATATTCTTCGATCACCGTATTTTCTTCGTTCGTTTGAGTCGTCGTTATACTCTGTGCTTTGAGATTTTTTCGCAGGATTTATCATATCCTTAATCTATATTTACAAAAAATAAAATTATAGACTCACAAAAATTGACTTGAGCAGGTACTGAATAAGAGGATTAATTGGGTGCCTGAACGGTTAAACGCTTGTTAAAAACGTGATTGAGTCCTCAAATAAAAATGCATTCAAAGATTTGCTCAAACACTTTGACAATAGGCATCAAAAGTGATCAGGATTTTATGATTTCTAGTTTTGAACTATCAGGTGTACAGCGAAGTACACTGCCTTGGTCATACCAGTCACCTAACACGGTTCGTTGATGGGGTTTGCCATTCAAAATGAATTCATGTTCACCAGGGCGGTGTGTGTGTCCATGAATTAGGTGTGTGACGTTATGTTTTTGCATGACCTTTTCGACAGTTTGTTGATTTACATCCATGATTTCTTCTGGTTTTTCTTGAATGGCAGATTTGCTTTTATTACGCAAACTGTCTGCAATTTTTAAGCGCTGTTTTACTGTGAGCATTAGTAAGGCTTTACGTATAAAAGGATTGCGTGCTTTAGCGCGATATTTCTGATAAGCAATATCATCCGTGCATAAGGTATCGCCGTGCATGATGAGTGTAGGTGTGCCATATAAATTGATTACCGTTTCTTCTTCTAATATTTTGCACTGTATTCGCTTGGCAAATTTCTTGCCAATTAAAAAATCACGGTTTCCATGAATTAAAAAAACAGGTGTTCCTGAATTACTGAAAGCGTGAAGAGAATCAATTACGGTCTCAAGACCAATTGCAGGATCGTCATCACCAATCCAGTATTCAAACAGATCGCCTAAAATATAAAGCGCATCTATTCCAGAATTCTTTTCTAAAAAATGACAAAAGGCCGCAATGATATGCGGCCTTTTGGGATCGAGGTGTAAATCGGATACAAATAGTGTTTGAGTCATTCCTCAATACTTATTTGATATCGAATTATTCTACAACGGTGACTTTCTCAATCACGACTGTTTCAGAGGGCACGTCTTGGTATGGGCCTTTAGTTGTTGTGGGAACGTCTTTAATTTTGTCTACAACATCCATGCCTTCAGTGACTTTACCAAAGACAGCATAGCCCCAGCCTTGAGGAGTTTCGCTGCTGAAATTCAGGAAATCATTATCTTTAACATTAATAAAGAATTGTGCAGTGGCAGAGTGTGGGTCTCCTGTTCGTGCCATAGCTATCGTGCCTACATCATTTTTAAGCCCGTTGTTGGCTTCATTATTAATGGGATCATGTGTAGTTTTTTGGCTCATGTCTTCAGTGAAACCTCCACCTTGAATCATGAAGTTTGAAATTACACGATGAAAAATCGTGCCATCATAAAAGCCTTCTTTTGCATAAGTTAAGAAGTTCGCCACAGTGTTTGGAGCATTATCAGCATCAAGTTCGAGCGTGATTGTTCCGTGATTTGTGTCCATTTTTACCATTGTTGTTTCTGCCTGAGTGTTAGTGGTTATCATGAAAAATGATATGAATACGAACAGAAGAATTTGCTTACGCAATGATTTCATTTCGCCTCCAATATGTTTGTGAACATTAATAATTTCATATATTTGTCAGGAAAACCACCTCTAAAGTTCAGAGTATGGCTGAGTGAATTAGAGCTGGATTATCAATAAATGTAAGTTACAGAGCATTCAAGCTATGGATGAATTGTGTGTGGCATTGACCTTTGGAATAACTAACACGTATGATCCGCAATCGATTAAGTTTGGTGGTTCTTCCGCCATCGATATAAAATCAAGAGATCGGGGCATAGCGCAGTCTGGTAGCGCATCTGCTTTGGGAGCAGAGGGTCGGGGGTTCAAATCCCTCTGCCCCGACCACTATTTAAAAAATATACAAGCCTTCACCTAGCGTGAGGTTTGTATATTTTTTAAATTTGGTGGGCGAGAGGTTGGAACACCAATTAATGGGTTCACAAATTTGTCTGGAACAAATTTGGACAGGGACACAAAGTGGCGCTGGCCCGAAGGGCGAAGCGCAGGATGCGCGAAGCAAATCCCTCTGCCCCGACCACTATTCAAAATACTTACTCTTTAGCTATTCGCGTGTAGTCCGTGTAATTTTGTATGCATAAACATAGGTGGGATTATCCCCACCACTAAATCCACCACATGAGCCGAGATCCAGAAAATACTTTTCTATACTTCGTGCTTGCGATTCTGATCCAGCATCTCTATAAATCCATGCGCCCCCTTCTTCTTGCACGTTGTGATCATTAAATAGTTTATCTCGCGGGTTAGTTGCTCTTCCTACATACCAAATTGCACTAGACCCACCACATCTATTTATGTAATCAGTAATTTCGTTTTCAATACTCATTTCAAACCCTTGTCTAAAATGCTGCCTCACTTCCATCGCAAGGGTTAGAGGTTTGTGCGATTTCAAGGAGATGTGAGGCAGCTTGCTCATTAGAAATTGTATCGAGACGATATGGAGACTCTGCGTACCAAGATATCTTGAATTTCATAACTGCTTCTTTACTTTGTCGTTAAGGCGTTTGAAAAATTGTTCACCTTTCTCACTCAAATTAACCTTTACTAATCTGTTGTCAGTTTCGTTTGAACGAATTGATAACAGTCCGAATCCTGGCAATCTTTTTTTAAGATCATTTGGGTCTTTCTTCCATGACTTGTCTGATAACTCGTGTACCAGCTTAAAAGTAGTAGGAATAGTAGAATGTGTACTTAGGAGCGAATCAATTTCCTTAATTGTTAGATTAGGATTAATAGCCACAATGCAGAGTACTTGTAAGTGTTTTGCTCTTATGCTCGGTGATACTTCCTCGCAAATCATTTCAACAATTTGCCCGCAAAGTAATAAATTGCATTCATCAATCGTCCCCATTGTGGCAATTGTTAACTCTGTCTAAATACAGAGTAAAGCGAGTGATGTTAAGTCTGTCCCAATTAAATAATTTCCAATTGGAAACGAAATTGCAGAACTCTAGGAATTGATTTGAGTATCTAGAAACCTGTAGCTAGACCGACTTTTGTGGTAGCAAAAATCAGTTTTATTGCAAATCACATTTGAGATGTCTAGCAGAATTGATTTGATATTTATGTTATTAAAGTAGTGATATATAAGAACTAAACATTACAAGGATTCGTAGTGAAATTAATTAAATACAGTAAAGTAATTCATAAATATGAAATGGCTCCAGAAGAGATTGCGACTCAGTTTCTGGAGTCTGGCAGATTAGACCCGGAATTTACTAAGCCATTGTTACAGCAGATATCGTTCTTTATTATCGATTCTTTACGGAGTTCGATTGATCCAGATGATAGTGCATATATATCTGAGTTAAATGAAGCTTGTAGAATTATTAAAGCTAAATTGTAAATAAGACAATCTTGGGATAGGGCAAGCAATTCAATGATAAAAAGAAAATTTTAAAATATTGAATAAAGTAAATTAGGATATATCTGCGGTTGGGTGCCAGGGTTTGCAAATGAAACTCTAGGTAATATTTTAGATTGGGGAGATAACTATGGGAGACGATTCAGGTAGAGGTATATTTTACGGACTATTAGTAATAACAGGATTAGCAATTGCTTGGATTTATTTTGAACCATTAAGCGATTCGTACACAGGCTATTACAAAACATGCAAGTTCGATGAAAGAGAAAAAGAAGAAGAAGAAGGTGTGGGTTTAGGAAGTTTCGAGTCAGCATTTTGGAAATGCACTACTCCAGTTAATAAATGGAAAGAAGTAACGGCAATAAAATTTACTCCAAACATAAATACACGAACTGTTGTTTACACAATTGGGGACAGTATTAAAGAGTTAAGAAATTGCACGATACTTGATCGTAAAAACTTTAGATGCCCACTGGAAAGACGCAAGTCGTATCAAGTAAGTATGAAAGACGGGAAGCTAACAAGATTTGGTAGTGATTTTAGTTATCAAGTTCTTAGCAAGTTTGATGCATGGAAACTCAAATACGAAAATTGGGTTAATGAAAATTGGGCTAATGACCAATGAGGTGCAATTTATGAATTTAGCTATGAATATAAAGATCAAAGTAGGTAGGAAAAAGTCTGTTTAGAAGATGCACTTGAGGAATTTCTGCCTACAGGCGGGAAAAGGAAACTTCAAAAGAGTGAGTTACCACATAAATAAACAAACTATTTAAAATGGTTTGTAAGCCCCTTCATTTTGGTTACGGTTTAGAAGATCTCTGTAGGCAAAAAATCATTTCCATTTTGAAAATATTTGTTTTTACAATATTTTATTGACATAAATATTTGATAGAGGTAATCACTTGACTCTGGAGTATATTCAGAGTTTAGAGTCATACTCCAATACAAGGGGCCAGTATGGAATTCAAAATCGGTAAACTTTCCGAAGAAACCGGTATCAGCGTTGATACAATTCGATATTATGAAAAACAAGGACTTATTGAACCAGTAGATAGAAGAATATCTGGATATAGAATATTCAATACCGGTTCAATCAAAGAGGTTGAGTTTATAAAACGAGCACAGGCACTCGGCTTTACTATCTCTGAAATCAAAAAGCTCATCGAGATTGATAAACACCAAGATAGTATCGATGATCTATTAGAGGTTTTGCGCAAAAAGACACGAGATCTTAAAAAGCTACTCTCCGATACTTCTAGAATTACACGTGCACTTAATATTATTGAGGCGGAGTGTGCTTGCTCTAATGGCAAAAGTTTCACTGATTTGTTGTTTTCTGATTATGTTGAAGAAGTAAGGCATTCGTGCTCGTTCAACAACACTTACTTATTGGAAACGGGTGAATGGAATATTACTGGACATACGAAATCACAAGATGGTGAAGTACATGATTTAGTTGGACTTTCAACAATAATGCATGAGCCTAGAATCTGGACTATTAGAAATGACCTTGTAATTGGAGGCCAGCCTGTAGGTGCAGTAATACTTCATGTTCCGCCTATTGTTAATGACACTGAAGTGTCAAAGTATGTAGGGAACTGTTGCTTGTATGGAGATGTAAGGGGAAAACTTGTTCTTTCATCAAACATCGTTTACAAATATTATGAAATACCCGAATGTGACTATACTGGATTCGAGCATTATAAAAAGTTAAGTGACGAAGTTTACGATGTTAATGGTGCTATTATTAATGATCAAACAACTGTACTCCAGTGGCAATACCAGCTCGAAAGAACTGAGAGTGGTGTCCCTTCCTCCTAATGTCTTAGCTGACATATCAAAATTAATGCTTAAGCCATTGCTTTATCCATGTAAGGCTAACATTTCAAGTTCTACTCAATGTAGAAAGTTCTTTGAAATTAATAACTTGGTATTAAAATAAAGCCGCTATTTAGGGCCGGAATTCAAATCTAACTACCCAAAGTAGCCCTGACGGGCATTTCACGCTGCTAGTAATCACCTGGCGACTCGGTACAACTTATTTTCTTTGTCATATAAACAACACGACGATGTTCTACTAAGATAGAACTATGTCAAAGAGCTCATTACCGCCTGGCCCCAAACAAGCATTCAGCCTAAATGCTGATGAACAATCCTTTGAATTGATTGGGAATCTACTGAGCGAGTATGGAGATATTGTTAGTTTGCCAAGCCCGGATGGTAAACCCCCACAAATAATCATTAATCATCCTGATTACATTAAAGAAATATTTGTAACCGAACATAAAAGTATGCAAAAAGGCACAGGATTTGATCGTGTGAAAATTTTGCTTGGCAATGGGCTTATTGTGAGTGATGGGGAGTTTTGGCAACGTCAAAAACGCATGATTCAGCCGATGTTCCATAAAAATGTATTGCAGAAAGTTCACACTACTATGTGTGAATGCAATATTCGTTTGGTTGAAAACTGGAAAGCTAAATCAGAACAGGGAGAGAGTATCAATGTAACTAAAGATACTTGTTACCTTGCTTTAGAAATTATTCTACGCGCACTATTTAGTGAAGATTACGATGAAATGTCCTATAAAGGAGTAAATCCTTTTTTCGTCTTAGCCGAACATACCGAACGTGATTTAGATTTAGTCGTTAAATTTCATAGTTTAGGCAAGTATGTCAAGCGTTGTATGCAAGATCGTATCCAACATGAACGTTATCCTGATGATTTGCTGTCTATGTTGATGTTAACGGAGGATAAAATCACTCAAGAGCGAATGACTGAAAAAGAAGTGTTAGATGAAGTCATGACGTTAATCGTTGCGGCACACGAAACGACAGCGGCTACGGTTAATTGGATTTGGTATTTTCTATCTGAAAATGATCAGGTTCTTGCGAGTGTTAGGGATGAAATTAATCGTCTAGACTCAAACCCACCCAGTTTTGAAGCCTTGCAAAACCTGCCTTACATTCGACAAGTAATTGACGAGGCATTACGAATGTATCCACCCGGTTGGTTACTAAGTCGAGAGGCGATTGATAGAGTTGAGCTTGGGGGTTATCAATTAGACGCAGGTACAAATATTTTTATTTCTCCCTATTATGTACACCGACATGAGGAATTTTGGCAGTCGCCCGAGCAATTTGATCCACAGCGCTTTTCTGAAAGCCATGCCAAGCAGATCAATCGTTATACCTATTTTCCATTTTCTATGGGACAAAGAAGATGTCCAGGCGAAATATTTGCATTGATTGAAATGCAAGTTCATTTCGCTTATGTTTGCAAACACTTGGATATGAAATATATTAAAGACAAGCCAATAATATTAGAGCCTTTGATTAATCTGCGAACGCAACAAGATTTCTACATGCAAGCACAGCCCCGCCATTAATTCTTGGCAATTCAAATAAATATTTAATGATTCAATTTCAAACTTTAGTCGCTGCGCTCGAGCACAATCGAAGTGATGATCGATTTGTGGGCTTTATCAATGGTCAAGATCAAGAAAAAGTTATTACGTTTAATGAGCTTTATGAGCGTGCATTAGGTTTACTTAATATATTGCAGGAGAAAGGTGTTAGCCAAGGCGACTATCTGATCTTAAATCTAAATGATAATGAACAAATGGTTGATGTGTTTTGGGCCTGCCAGTTGGGTGGTATCATTCCTGTGCCGTTGGCTATAGGCATCAGCGATCAACATCGTCAAAAAGTATTTAATGTTTACAAACAGTTAACTTCTAAAGAATTAAATAAAGCTTATTTGTATACGGACCGCAAAACGCTGCATAAGTTACAAACAAGTGCTACTGATCAATCCGAAAATACGTTATGGCAGTCATTGTCAGCAAATGCAATTCTCACGGATGATGTTGTTGATGTTTCTCATCCTGGACAAATTGCCAATGTCCAACCTGAAGATATTTCTTTCATTCAATTTTCTTCTGGCTCCACGGGCAGTCCCAAAGGAGTGGTACTTAAACATCGTAATCTGTTAGCCAATATTGATGGAATTCAACAGGCTGCACAATTTACAACAAACGATATTAGTTTGAGTTGGATGCCACTTACTCATGACATGGGATTGATTGGATTTCATTTAAATCCAGTCGTGTGTAATTACAGTCACTACATTATGCGAACAGACTTGTTCGTGCGCAGGCCTTTGTATTGGATGACTGCAGCAAGTGATAAAAAAGCTAACGTATTATGTTCACCTAACTTTGGCTATAAGCATTTTTTAAATGCATATCATCGAAAAGGATTGGAAGACATTGATCTTTCTCATATGCGCTTAATTTTCAATGGCGCTGAACCCATATCCGTTAACTTATGTGAGCAATTTACTAACGAATTGGCACAATATGGTTTACCAAAAAACAGTATGTTTCCTGTTTACGGCCTAGCGGAAGCAAGCTTGGCTGTTAGCTTTCCTGAGGTGGGTGCTGATTTAGAAGTACTTAACGTAATACGTGAGTCAATCGCTATTCTTTCAAGTCCGACATTAGCATCGGAAACTGAAGCGGCTTCTACGTTAGTGGGTGTAGGGCAAATTATTCCTCATTGTAATGTCAGAATAAGTGATGAATCGGGTAAAGAGCTCCCAGATAACACGGTTGGACATATACATATTGGAGGTAAAAACGTTACGGAGGAGATTATAGGTGATGATGGCACGATTTTTTTCGATGGCGGCTGGGTAAATACAGGGGATCTTGGTTTTGTTTCTAATAAAGGATTATTTATTACAGGAAGATATAAAGAAATTCTGTTCGTGAACGGTCAAAATTTCTATCCGCATGATATTGAAAATTCCTTGCAGAACATTGAAGGTTTAGAGCAAGCACTTGAGTTAGGTAAGGCTGTAGTTACTGGTGTGACTTCTAATATAAATGATTTAGAGCAAGTGCTTATCTTTGTTTTACATAAAGGTACAGTAGATGAATTTAAAACGATTGCTACAAAGATTAGAACTAACGTAAATGAACAATTTGGAATAGAAGTTCATCATGTTATCCCAATAAGAAAAATTCCTAAAACAACAAGCGGGAAAATACAACGTTCGGCTTTAGCAGATGCTTATTTAGACGGGGACTATAAAGACATACTGCAAGAGCTTTCTCACCAGCCCATTGCTGATACTATTGAAGAAGACAATCAAGATGAAATTGTTAATGCAATTCAAAAAATTTGTTTAGAAGCTTTACCTGATAAAACTTTTAGCGTTAATGACAGTTTATTGGAATTGGGCGCCAGTTCGCTTTCTTTGGTAGAAATACACTCCGGTTTAGACGAGCTCTACCCGGGGCAAATAGAAATCACTGACTTAGTGGATCATCCGACGATTACTGACCTAGCAGCTTTCATAAAGAGCAAGGAATCATTCGCTGTGAGTAGCTAGCTATAGAGAGATTTTTTCTTTTTCCATCTTTTATGAATCCATAGCCAGTCTTCCGGATCTTTTAAAATTTGTTGCTCTACTGCGTCCACATATGATTGCGTTATCGTTGAGGTGTCTTTTTGATAAGGTGGTTCAGCAAGCAGCTTGAAACTTGCATGATACTTACCTCGGTTGATTCGTTCTAAGTCCATGAAAAATACAGGATACTTAAATAAAGCAGCTATTTTTTCCAAACCTAAATAAAAAGGTGTGTCTTGATTTAAAAAAGTCGTCCAGTAAGCATCATCACGACGACGAGGTGCTTGGTCAGGTGCGATAGCAATGATTCGCGTTTGTTTGGAACGTTTTATTAAATCTGTTATGCAGGTTTTAGCAGGAGTCAGTGTGATTCCATACTGTGAACGTGATTCGAGGGCTAATTCATTAATCCATTTTTGATGCAGTGGTTTATATATGCCGTCGATGGGGTGTTTAAAAAACTGACTTGCGGCTAGGATCGCCCATTCCTGGTTACATTGATGAGCTAACGCTAAAACTATTGTTTGGTTATTATTTAGTGTGTTTTCAATTATTTCGCTATTGCTAAAAGTAACAAATTGAGAAATTTCATTTGGTTTTAGGTTAATGGTTTTAAGTATTTCCATTAATATTTCAGAAAAATTACGATAATTTCTTTTCAATAATTTTCTTTGTTCTTTGCTGTTTAGGCCAGGAAATGAATTGAGAATATTCTTTTCTGCAATATCACGTCTAAACCTAACAATATAAAAAAGTAAAAAATAAACCGGCCGTGATAATCCATACAATGCTGGCAACGGCAAGGCTGCGATGAGTTTTAGTATTGTTTTACGCAAGAAAATGTATGTATTGTTATTTGAAAACTTTAGTTTTGCTCAACCGGTTTTTGTAGTTTCCATCTACGGTATGCCCATAACCAATCTTTTGGGTTATTGTTTATTTGGGCTTCTAATTCAGTGATATAGGCGCGCATAATTTGGTTAGGATCTTCAGAAAAGGGTGGTTCTGCAAGGAATTTAAAAGTTGCTTGATAATATCCTTTTCGCGTTCGTGCCAGAGACATAAAAATTATAGGGTACTTAAATGCTCGCGCAATTTTTTCTGTGCCTGTATGAAATGCCGTATCGCGATTTAAAAAATGTTGCCAATAAGGCGTATCATTTTTTTTAGGAGATTGGTCTGCTGCCATAGCAAGCATGCGTGTAATTTTGGCGCGTTTTAAAGAATCTGCAACAAATGTTTCCATTGGTAATGGCGTGACATCAAAACGAGTTCTTAAATGATAAAAAAATTCTTCTAAGCTTTCTGTGCGTTGTTTGCGGTATACAGTATCTACTGGAAAATTTAAATATTGCGCACAAGCCAAAAGTGCCCATTCAAAATTGCAGTAATGTGCCGTGACAACAATAACGGATTGTCCCTGTTCTAAATAATCTTCCAATAAATGTAAATTTTTAAACTCAACGCGTTTTTTTATTTCTTCTTTGCTGAATCTGAGTGCTTTTATTGTTTCAGCAAGCACCATGCATGTACTTTTGAAATGATTTTTAGCTAATTCAAGACATTCTGATTCGGTATATTCAGGGAAAGACGCTTTAATGTTGTTTAGGGTAAGAGTTTTTCGTACTTTAAAAACGTGAAAAAGTAATACGTAGCACACCCAAGAAATTGCGTGTAACAACCAAAGTGGTAAAAAAGATGAAAGTTTAATTAAAGAAACTATGATTTTTTGCATATTTGAATAGCTTTTCTACACGTATGCTCAGATATCAAATTTACTAATAAGCAATATAAATTACCAGTTTCAGTACTGATTCGAAGAGAAAGCAGACATATGGTAGCTGTCTATCTTAGTAATTTGAATTCAGTCAAAACTTTTTACTATTTTCAAAGTCACAATAACATGGAAGTTCACAACATGGATGTTCAAGGAAGACGAATAATGAAATGGATTATCTATACGATATTGAGTCTTGCCAAGTTAATCATCATTTGTGGTCTCGTTCTGCTTTCTGTCTTAGTGTTACCCATCATTGCATTGTTACTTGCGCTGGGTATCTCGCTTAGCTACATGCGTGATAATGAATCTAAGTTTTACGATTACAAGTTACCATCGTTAAAATTAAATGGTCCAACCTTGACCTATTTTAAACTCTACGCGCTTTTGTTACCTCCTCGACTAATTACTCGAGTTCAGCATATTCGTATTTTGCGAAATAAATCTAT
Organism: Gammaproteobacteria bacterium; assembly: GCA_028279275.1. Classification (GTDB taxonomy): domain Bacteria; phylum Pseudomonadota; class Gammaproteobacteria; order UBA4575; family UBA4575; genus JABDMD01. The sequence goes on from JANQOB010000010.1 coordinate 116,310, forward strand.
TTACTAAGAAATTTAATTGTTAACTTCTGGTTGCCATACAGTAAGTGAATCAGCTCAGAATTCACGGATTTTCAGTCCTGATGCTACAATTGCGCGCATTATGCGCCCGTAGCTCAACTGGATAGAGCACCGGCCTTCTAAGCCGGGGGTTGCAGGTTCGAGTCCTGCCGGGCGCGCCACAAATTTGAAATATCATGTCGCAAACTATTTAATCGCTTAGTGGCTTAGATTATTTTAACAACAACGACTTTCAGACGTACCTCCATAGGTAGCGTGGCCATTACTTGATCAAATGCGTTAATATTCATTCCCCGTTATGGTGAGCGTAGCTCAGTTGGTAGAGCGCAGGATTGTGATTCCTGTGGTCGTGGGTTCGATCCCCATCGCTCACCCCACACTTGCGTGGGGGTACTCCACGCAAATTAAGTTATCGCGAAGCGATTCAGATTTAGCCATTACTCGTAAATAAATAGGTCGCGTAGCGACTCCTGGGCGTGGAAGTATTCCACGCAAATTGAATTGTCACGTGGTGACACAAGTTCTTTAATCAGGTGTTTATTAAAGTGAAATCTTATTTTTAATACACCACTCAATAACTTCAGTAGTGTCAAAAATGTAATCTTTTGAGGTGGTAGGCTGAGAAGAATTTTTTTTAGGTTTAATAGAGTAGGGAAGACCTTGATCTGCCCAGGCATCAATTTTTGTTTGGCTAACACCGAAGATAGCTGCCAAATCAGTACAATTTACTTTGAGTCCCACACTTACTCCGTATACTTAATAGGGGATAACAACAGGATGCAATTTATAACAAAAATTTGGAAATTTTTCTCAAATTTGCAAGAACTTGAATGCCGTTACTGACAGGAATCTTGGATTGGTCGATATTTGTTCGATTAGCGCTATACTTGTTAATAATTTTCGAATATTTCAATCGATGATGAAGCCATACCTCTCGATGTTTCTCTTGATCATGCTGCTAGGCCAAACCTATGCAAATGATTCGCAAAATATTCCCCCTCAGTGTCTTGCTGATTGCAAGTCTGATTATGGTGTCGTGATAGGAATTTCTCCTGCTGGCATTCCTGCTTATTCAAATTGTAATGCTGATTGCGTAGTGTTTGAGCCCAATCATCATCAAGAAATATATACAGGAATTAAGTGGCAATGCGTTGAGTACGCAAGACGCTGGTTACTACAACAAAAACAAGTTGTTTTTGGAGATGTTGATATTGCAGCCGATATTTGGGCGCTAGAGCAAGTTATAAATCCAATCAATAAAAAAACCTTTTCTTTTGAATCCATAACAAATGGTGCAGAAAAGCCCCCCAAGCTAGGGGATTTATTAATTTATAGTGAGGAATATCTTGGTACGGGCCATGTTGCAGTAGTTGTCTCTGTAAATGAAGAACAAAAAACGATTAAGGTTGCTGAACAGAATTTCGAAAATAAATTATGGGAAGAAAAGTATGCTCGAAGCATTAAGTATATTGTTAACGATGAGAGAGTTTGGTTGTTAGACCAATATCTTGTGGGTTGGAAACGCGCCAAAAATTAATCGCTAGCTTTATTCTGGTAGTTTAAATAAATCATTATAAAAATAGCTAAACAAACTGCAGCTAGATATCCAATCACTTTGTCGTAACTACCCGTCAAAAAAGCAAAGTCAGATTGTACATTCGTATCTGTCATACGTTTAAATACTTTAATTACAACTACCCATCCAGCGTGTATGCCCATACAAAGCGCTATTCGATTACTATGTATTCTGACGAATGCAAGCAGTACACCTGCTAAAAAAAGTGCAATGAAAGAATCAAATATAATGCTTACTTGTGTTAGTGCGAGCAATGCATCTTTCAACAATATAAATCCACTGCCCCAGCTCAGTGAATTTGGATTCAATTCAATTGTTGGTTGTAAAAAGTGTACCAATGCATAGATAAAGCTTGTCGTTACAATGGCAAATGGTACCGTGCTTTGTTTCTTAACTGCGGTCAATAGAGCACCACGGAATAATGTTTCTTCGAGTAAGGCGATAACTATTCCTGAGCTAAGCCCTGTTAGAATTAAAGCAGCCAAATTAAGAAAAGATATTTCCCAATCTTTATCTAATACACGATTTTGAGTAATCAAAAGCCCTGCGACTACCGGTAACATAATCAAAATGCCATAACCGATGCCTTTTATAAAATCTCTGAAGAACTGCTTTTTGTTGGTACTTAATCCGAGTTCTTGCCACGAACTGAATTTAAGCAATTTTAATAATCCAATAAACAAAATTATCGCCATAAGCAGGACACTTCGACTCACCACGCGATCAAATTCCAATTCGGTCCAATTGGCTAAAAATTGATGTAGAGGGTATGCGACAGCTGCTCCTAGCAAGAGGGCTAAAGCAAAATAAATTACAAAAATGAACAGTGTAGGCATGGAGAAACTCTGATTAGATATATAGATGGGGTAAGATTTTTTAGGATGTTATTTCAGTTATAATTCTGGTTGATTCATACTAAAGTCACAAGCTCATATGGTGAATTAGAATCGCCATATGCTGTTGAGTATTGCGAAAGTGGCGGAATTGGTAGACGCGCTGGTTTTAGGTACCAGTGGGGCAACCCGTGTGAGTTCGAGTCTCACCTTTCGCACCATAGTTCGGCACGTAAAATGAAATATCTAAGGTTTTTAGGTTAAGAGATGAGCCACTGTGATCTCAAAAAGTGTTCATTGTGGTCTTGACGGAGTAACAATAACACTAAATTTATTGAAAATATCTCAAAATATATAAATCCCATGCAAGTATCTTTAGAAACCACAAGTGGTTTAGAACGTAAAATGACAGTAGAAGTGCCTGTTGAAAATGTAAGCACTGCTATTGAAGAAAAATTAAAAAACTTAAGCCGCCAAGTAAAAATCTCTGGTTTTCGGCCTGGTAAAGTACCCATGCGCGTTGTGCGTCAAAGATATGGCAAACAAGTCTCTCAAGAAGTTATTGCAGATACTATGCAATCAAGTTATCAACAAGCTATCGTTCAAGAAAAACTTCGGCCTGCAGGATCGCCGAGTATAGAACCGGTAAATTTAGAGACAGACAAAGATTTAAAATATGTCGCAACATTTGAGGTATATCCCGAAATTACATTGGCAGATGAAAGTAATTTAGAAATTGAAGTTGCAGACGTAGAAGTTGCTGAAAACGATGTGGACGACATCGTAGAAAAACTTTTAA
>JANQOB010000013.1 GCA_028279275.1 Gammaproteobacteria bacterium
GGTTTCCCTAGTGCAAGTGTTGCACAAGCTACACAAGTTCTTACCCAGTTGAAGCTTGGTTTAATTAACGAAGAGACAGCAACTGAAGAACTCATTCAGTGTGGTTATGATCAAAGTCTTGCTACATTCAACTCACCAATATTACCTTCAGATTTAGATCCAGAAGCAGATGCGGACTTACTGAGCATTTTCCCTAATGGTGAAATTAGTAACGATGGTGATTTCCGCAAAGCTGCTGCAACAATGAAAGTAGTTGTAAATGGTTTTGGTGGACTAGGTACAATGGAATTTGGTGGTAGAGACTATCACCAAGATCCACGTCCTGAGACGGATGGTAAAGACTTTAAGATTGGTCAAATCATCGGTGCATCCATGGAGTATGCAAGATTGAGAAACCAGCCTTTAATGATTTATCTATTCAGTGATGGAGCAGTGGTGGCTGACAGAAATAATCCAGAAGACGATGGAAACGGTACAACTAAATTCCGTTGGCGTTCAGATAATTCTCAAAGATCAGCCAGTGCAATATTTGTTTATAGCCCACTTGTTGCTTCTGCGAACATTATGCGTAATGGAGCAGCATCACAGCAGCTTGGTTTCTATAAATCAGATGGCACTATCGAAACGGGGTCTAGCCCATATGCAAATAGTGTAGTTTCACTAGCAGAGCTTGTAGTTCTAAATTACCTAGCACTGCATGGTGATGCAGGTAGCTTTGCCGCTGCATTAGGTAACCCAACATTGGGTGCTAACCCTGGTGTGGAGCATATTGCATTCAATCAAATTACTGCTTAATCAACAAGATAAGCTAATTATCTAGAAACGGAGTAATCATTCTCGATTGCTCCGTTTTTTTATGTTCGGTGGGTTTTACGCGACAAGATTCGTGACAATTTATCAATGAGTTAGGACAATACTCATATCAACCACATACCTCATCATTACACATTGTCCACGTCAGAAGCACCCCAAACGGCTACTTCAGCTGAAGCGTCAACTTTTACACTCCTCGATAGTCTTATATGTCCGCGGTGCGCAAACAAGAACTCGCCGTTACGTGCAGGTCCGGAATCCCTGCAATGTGATTTATGTGAAACTGAATACCCTTTACTTCAATGCGCCCAAGCATCCATTCCATGGTTATTTGAATATCCTGATGTAGCAAGATACGAGTGGCAAGCCCGTCTCAATGGATTTATACATTTGAACCAACTTGATCAACAAGCCTATAAAGATGCACTTAAAGATAAAAGAATTAGCAAAACCGGGCAAAAACGGATTTCTAAATTACTCAATGCAAAGAAACAACAAATTGAACAGGTGCTTCAAATCATCAAGCCTTTAAAATTACGCAATGAGTCTGATCAGTCATTAACAAATGTAATTGCAAATTACCAATCTAAAACACCAAAAGTTCAAGGGCTGGATAGTTATTACAATAATATCTTTCGTGATTGGGCATGGGACAATGGAGAAAATGAGCAAATGCTTGCAGCAATTGAAAGTGTTTTAGACGAACAAAGTTTAATTGGAAATGTATTAACAATAGGTGCAGGTGCTGGGAGGCTTTCATATGATTTGCACCAAAAATATGAAGCAAACTACTCATTGCTATTAGATATTAATCCATTATTACTATTTTCTGCATGTCGCGCTATTCAAGGTGAAAGTTTTACTTTAAATGAATTTCCAATTGCGCCATTAGATAAAGATTCGTTTTTTATAGAGCAAAAATGTAAAGCGCCTGTAGCTAATCAAGATAATATTCACTATTTATTTGCGGATGGTATGAATCTGCCTTTTAAAGCTGATAGCTTTGATACGATTGTAACGCCTTGGTTATTGGATATTATTCCCCAAAATTTAAGAGAATATCTTCCACGCATTAACCAATGCCTAAGAAAAGGAGGTTCTTGGTTAAATACGGGTTCTCTAGCCTTTTTTCACAAGAAACAATCCTGGCACTATAGTGAAGAAGAAATTACCGAATTAATTGAGAAAAATGGATTTGAGCTAATTAGGAGCGAACGAAGTACGATTCAATACATGCGCTCACCATTAAGTGCACATGGGAGAACTGAAAAAGTATTTAGCTTCCATGCAAGAAAAATTAAAGATGTTGTAGTTCCTGCAAAATATGAATATTTACCTGATTGGGTTCGTAATACTTCGGTTCCAATACCTAAACATTATGAACAAGAGCTTGATGCCTCTAAACATTTGCTACAAGCACAAGTATTAACGGCAATTGATGGCGTCAAGAGTATTGAACAAATTGGCGAACTTGTTGCCAAACAATATAATCTAAATCTAAACGAGGCTACCCATGCCGTTAGGCAAATCATAACTGATCATTATGAAGAGCGGTAGCGTTAGACTAAATACATAAATTTAGGAATTTTCATGAGAAATATTTTCATAGTATTTTTATTTTTAGTTAGTTCACCAAGTTTTGCAGATGCGTATGAGGATGATTTGAGAACTCTATTAGAGTTAACAGGTGTTAAAAATAATTATGCTGGTTTGAATAATGTTATTTTAAATCAAATGCAGGCTGGTTTTTTTCAGGCTGCAGACCAAAATATCGATAGTACTTCTATGTCTGAAGAACAAAGACTACAGGTAGGAGAGATGCTCAAAACAAGATTTTCCGAAATGGCTAAAAATTATCAAAATTTTGTAGCGGAAAATATGCCGTATATTCAAGTTGAAAAAGAGATTTATATACCTCTATATAAAGAGACATACTCTCATGATGAGATTAAAGAACTTTTAAAATTTTATAGCTCACCTACAGGTAAAAAAACTATCGAATTTTCTCGAAAGATTTCAGAACAAGCTGCGAGGAAATCTGCTGAAAAATATGATGCGATGATAGCTGAGTATGTTAAGTCACAAATAGATGAGAATATTTCACTAGTAAAAAAAGAAGTGAAAGAGAAAGGAATAGAATAATTTAAACCACTAATTACATCTTCTTATCTGTTTGCATGATAAAACTATGTGGCCAGATATAAGGCTGGGTTGTATCTAAGAGTTCGAGAATTCATTTCGTAGTACACTTTTGCTATGCAAATTAAAAGCAGTGAGCAAAAGTGGCAGTTTTGGATTGATCGCGGTGGCACCTTCACGGACATCGTTGCGCGTCAACCAAATGGTCAAATACTGACACATAAGCTTCTTTCTGAAAATCCACAACAATATCAAGACGCCACCATTTATGGCATGAAAGAAATGCTGGGCATCAGTAGCAGTGATGAGTTGCCACGAGATCAGATTTCCGTTGTAAAAATGGGAACGACATTGGCTACGAATGCATTGCTCGAGCGCAAGGGTGAAGACACTTTACTCGCAATAACCAAAGGATTTAAAGATCAACTACGTATTGGTTATCAAACACGACCTGATCTTTTTGCTCTAAATATTACTCTTCCCGAATTGCTTTACTGTGATGTATTAGAAATTGAAGAACGAATTGAGGCCCGCGGTAACATTCTAATATCTCTAAATGAAGAAACTACACGTGAAGGTTTAATCAAACACTATAACAAAGGATTACGTTCGATCGCCATTGTGCTTATGCACGGTTATCGGTATCACACACATGAAAAACAACTTGCAGCCATGGCTAAAGAAATAGGCTTTACGCAAATTTCTATGAGTCATGAAGTCAGTCCGTTAATCAAGCTTGTTTCGCGTGGAGATACCACGGTTATAGATGCATATCTCTCACCAGTTTTAAGAAGGTATGTAAATCAAATTACTTTACAGCTTCAAGAACATAGTGAACAAATAAATAATTTGATGTTTATGAAATCAAATGGTGGATTGACGGACGCTAAATTATTTCGTGGGAAAGATGCTATCTTGTCAGGACCCACAGGAGGTGTGGTGGGTATGGCTAAAGTGTGTGAGCTGGCAGGTATTACAAAAATCATTGGTTTTGATATGGGGGGAACCTCTACAGATGTGAGCCATTATAACGGTGAGTTTGATAAAACATTTGATACTCAAGTTGCAGGTGTCCGATTACAAGCTCCCATGATGTTAATTAACACGATAGCTGCGGGCGGAGGTTCAATTCTTAAATTTGATAACGAACGTTACCAAGTTGGGCCTGAATCCGCAGGCGCCTACCCGGGACCTGCGTGTTACCGGAATAACGGCCCACTTACCATTACCGATTGCAACGTGATGCTAGGTAAATTAGAACCCGCTTTATTCCCAAATGTATTTGGCGATGATGCCAATGAGGCATTAGACCATGAAATTGTTTTATCAAAGTTTCAAAAACTTAGTAGTCAAATCGAGAAAGAAACAGGCAACAAGCGATCACCCGAAGCAGTTGCAGCAGGATATCTGAAGATTGCAGTAGAAAACATGGCTAATGCCATCAAGAAAATTTCAGTAATGCGTGGTTATGATGTTTCCGAATACACATTATGCTGTTTCGGTGGTGCTGGCGCACAACATGCCTGCTCAGTTGCTGATGCGTTGGGCATGAAACAAATAATCATTCATCCTTATGCTAGTGTGCTCTCAGCTTATGGTATTGGTCTCGCAGACATGATCGTTGAGCGACAACAATCAATAGGGCAAACATTAAACGAGCCTCTATTAGAAAAACTAAAAAAGTCGTTCGAACAGTTACAGCAAGAAGGCACAGAAGAACTTGAGAAACAGTCAAACGAACTTTTTAATAAAACATCCAAACATTATCTTCGTCTACGTTATGTAGGGTCTGATACGGTATTGACTGTTGCAGATGCAAAATTAGATGAAGTTATTTCACAATTTGAACAAATTCATCAAAAACAGTTTGGTTTTATTTCTCCAGAGCAAGATATTGTTGTTGAAGCCATTCAGGTAGAAGTCATTTCGCAAACTTATTATCCGTCTAAAACTGAAAAGCAAAATTCTGAAACACAGCAAAATCATTCAGTTGCTATTAATACTTGCTACATCGAAGACCAGTGGCAATCCACGCCTTTTTATCATCGAAATTCACTTGGCTTGGATGAAATAATTAATGGTCCAGCAGTTATTTATGATTCAACCAATACCATAGTCATAGAGCCTGGTTGGCGAAGTAAGTTTACTACCGATAATAATTTGTTAATTGAACGTTACAAAGAAAGAAAAAAAACTAAAGCAATTGGTACAGATGTAGACCCGATAATGCTAGAAATTTTTAATAATTTGTTTATGTCTGTTGCTGAACAAATGGGAAGCGTATTAGAAAACACTGCAGTATCCGTCAATATTAAAGAAAGGTTGGATTTTTCTTGCGCTATATTTGATCACTTAGGCAACCTTGTTGCGAATGCGCCACACGTACCTGTGCACCTTGGCTCTATGAGTGAAAGTATTAAAACTGTCATTCGTGAATTTAGTAGTAACATTTCACCAGGTGATTCGTTCATATTAAATACACCTTACAACGGTGGAACGCACCTTCCAGATATCACGGTGATTAAACCCGTGTTTTCTGGCAAAGAAGAATTATTATTTTATGTGGCTTCTCGTGGACATCATACTGATATCGGCGGCACTACACCGGGTTCTGCACCTGCGAATTCTGTAAGTATTGAAGAAGAAGGCGTTGTTATTGACGCATTTAAAATCGTTGAGAATGGTCAGTTTAATGAACAAAAAATCAAAACACTTTTAACAAACAGCCGTTGGCCGGCACGCAATCCAGCAATGAATATAGCGGATATTAAAGCGCAACTTGCTGCATGTGAAAAAGGCTCAGAAGAACTCAACAAAACCGTTGACTATTACGGCGTAAAAACCGTACATGCTTATATGCAGCACGTACAAAACAATGCTGAAGAATCCGTACGCAAAGCACTAAGCGTACTTAAAGATAGTTCTTTCAAATATAAAACAGATGACGACAATCAAATTGTCGTGAACATTAAGGTAGATCAAAAGGATCGCAAGGCAATAATTGATTTTACTGGAACAAGTCCACAACACTCTGGAAATTTCAATGCACCCACTGCTGTTGTAAAAGCTGCAGTGCTGTATGTGTTTAGATGTCTTGTGGGCGATAACATTCCATTGAATGATGGTTGTTTAAAGCCTTTTGAAATTATTATTCCAAAACGCTCTATGATCAATCCAGAATATCCTGCTGCTGTATTTGCAGGTAATGTGGAAACATCCCAATATATTGTCGACGCATTATTTGGGGCGCTGGGTGTTATAGCAGCATCACAAGGCACGATGAATAACTTTGTATGGGGTAATGAAAAATATCAATACTATGAAACGTTGTGCGGAGGAACAGGTGCAACTAAATATTCTGATGGCACTGATGCTGTTCATAGTCATATGACTAATTCAAAATTGACAGACCCCGAAGTATTGGAATGGCGATTTCCTGTCTTACTAAATTCATTTGAAATTAAATCAGGTTCCGGTGGTGAAGGAAAATATCGTGGTGGCGATGGTGTGATTCGTAAAATACAATTTTTAGAAAACATAACGGCTAACATTATTTCAAGTCATCGAAAAGTGCCGCCCTATGGTCTTGCAGGAGGAGGCAAAGCTCAAGTCGGTGAAAATAGAGTTGAACACGCGGATGGAACAGTTACAAAATTATCAGGAAAAGATCAGATAGAGTTAAAGCAGGGTGATGTTTTTGTTATTGAAACACCCGGGGGTGGGGGATATGGTAAAATAAACTAAAGTGAATAAAAAAAGCCGAAGGCATATGCCCTCGGCTTTCATCTTTAATCACGTGACTAAATTATCTACCGTAAACATCAATTCCAGGAAGAGGACGATGATACTTAACAACCTCTGCATACTTTGTAGATGCAGCGGCTATTCCTTTATCTGCATCAATTTTCACTCCGGCTTCTTCTGCTGATTTTAAGAATGCGATAGATGCCATCAACGCGTGTTGCGGATGAATACCGCCTGTTGCACATAGTCGCCAGCCCATATCCGGATAACCCGGAATCGCAGCGGCTTCTACTGCATGTTTATAAAACATAATCATAAGTACATGCATGATTTCTTTTTCACCATAACCTTCTGGTGCTTTAATAGCTGTCACTGCATTTGATGCTGTACTAGGATCTTTTGCAACTAACTCAAATCCTGCAGCAAGTACTGCGGCACGATACACTTCAGAACATTCTTTATGGCGTTCGCAAACACGATCAATGCCTTCAATGGCAATTGAATCTAATGCCACTGCAAATTGAGAGTAATTACTTGGCGTTTCAATATGTAAGCCGTGGGTATCCATCGCTTCAATTATTTTGCCAAGATTTAAATAGTGTTGTCCTAGAGCCATCCCTGCTTCTTTTAATTTTTGTTCAGATTCTTTAATTCTTTGCACCGCTTTAGGACTTAATGTAATCATTCCTATACTGGGTGTACCCATCAAACCTTTTTGACTGCAGCCAATTAACATGTCCATGCCCATTTCTTCCATATTTGCAGGCATGCAACCAATTGATGAAATACCGTCGATTACAACAAGTGCAGGGTGGTTTAGTTCGTCCAGTAAGTTACGGATCTTTTTAGGGTCGGTGGTTACACCAGCGGCGGTTTCATTCTGCGGAGCCATCACCATCTTAATGTTATGCTCCGTGTCTTCTTCTAAGATTTCTCTAGCCTTTGCTAAAGGCAAGTCATCACCAAGATCACATTGTAAGCGGATGGCTTTTCTACCTATATTGTCTACACAATTTCCCATTGCCTGACTGAACCAACCAATTTCCATGGTAAGGATCACTGGCTTATCAGAATCTATTTCATCAGGTGTACGACATGAACCAGCAGCTGCTTCAGTAGCCGATGTACCTGAGCCGGTAAAAAAGATCGACTTACCACCTTCTTGCAATCCGACCATTTTTCCATAGTCCTCTCGAACTGCAGCAAAAAGCTTTGCCACGCCTGGGCCACGCATACCTCTTGTTTGGGTAGAAGTAAATTGAGTCACCAATTCAGATCCAAAGGCAGGACCCGGTGTCACATTGATAATTTTATTGTGGGGTGACCAGACATAGGGCTTATCGTTAATAAAATCGACATCAGAGGCTTCCACCTGATTTGTTTCGATAAGGCGTCTTAGTCCAGAAAGTGGTGAGATTAATTCATTCGTCATTTTTAAATTTCCCTATAAATTTAATCATTTAAGGTTCTTATAAGTAACAAAAAAGCTCAATATAAACAAACAGAAGAGCAAGCCAGACAGATTAGATATCCTGTACAAGGATAGCTAGCAGCGCGTTGATTTCTACAGTATTTTTGAATATGGCTTTTTAACGGGCGATGTTATCACACTAATCTCCAAAGAAAGTGTATAGGTTAATTTTAGAGGAAAGGTAGAGGTGTTAACGCCTTCATTTTGAAAGTAAGTATCTGTTTCTTATAAAATCTTTAGAAACTCAACCAAATGATCCACTTCTGTATTTGTTAGGTTTAGTGGGGGTAGTTCATGTGGAGTAATATTAGGATCTGGTGGGTCATTATAAAATTGAACAATCTCTTTTAAGGTCTCAAATCTTCCATCATGCATATATGGTGCCGTTGCCAATATATTTCGTAGAGAGGGGACTTTAAATGCCCCAGCTGCTGTCGACGGCATATTGGTTTTTTTAGCAAACACATAGTGCTCGCATTTATCCGGTGCATCACTAAATTGACCGCGGCAATTAAAAACATCATATGCAACAGCTTGAATTCCAAATAGTCGTCCATAATCAAAATTATTATTTGAGTCTGGTCCGGTGCCGATATTATGAAACCCATGGTTAGTGAGTAATGGTCCATTATGGCAGCGTAAGCAATGTGTTTTATTAACGTCCAGGAATAGCTTTAAACCATTTAGTTGACTCTGATTTAATTTTAGATCTTTATTCTCATCTAATTTTTCAATCATTTTATCAAATTCAGATGGTGTATGTTGAAGAGTAGATATATATGCTGCAATAGATTTTCCGATTATGGAAAATAAAAAATTGATAGTATTTCTATCCTCTGTATTTAATTTTTCCCAATTTTCTTTTTCGGTTTGATTGCCATATGGTGAAGCGTTATTAGGAATGTTATATTTTTGTTCGCTTAGTTTGTTATCAATTTTGAAAAGATATTTTTTATATTCCTCATTTGATAAAACATAGTTAATTACAGAAGCTCTGTTATTGCTCATTTCACCATTTGTTTCAATTGGTGTTAATGTTTGAGCCCAAAGTGAATCTCTGCGTCCATCCCAATAAAACCATTTTGAGTGTGAAACGCCAAGCAGAGTAGGTGAATGCCGTTTTGTTTCTGCGGTGCCAAATGACTTTTTTCGACTATCACTGAAACTTAAATTAGGATGATGACAAGTCGAGCAACTTATTGAATTAGATTTACTTAAGTTTGGATCAAAAAACAGTCTTTCTCCTAATTTAATTGCATAATTGTTATCAAGATATTTGTTTGTAGGGTCATTCACATTTTCGATACGACTGATATGCATTGACGAGAGAAGTGTACGATCAAGCTCATAATTGTTGTTTTGGCCACTATCTGCATCATCAATAGTAAATTCGAGTGTCGCTATATCTAGGCCACTAGGGCCCGTGAGTGTTACTCGGAGTTCCCACTCCCCAGTCATGTTAAATAAAACACCTTCTAAGAGTAGTGATTTATCTTTTAATACGCGTGTGAAATTTGGTTCACTTGGTAAGCCATGGCCATGCGAAGGCATGCCGCCGCTTATGGATAAATTTCCTGGAATAAACTCTTTGCCGTCCTTAGTTTTAAATGTGACATTCCATGAATGCATATTTCGTAAAGGAATTACATTTTCTTTTGTAGAAAAAGTAAGTGAATATGCACCACGATTTGAAATAACCGTTTCTTGATAAGCAAAACTTGGATTAAATAAATTGAAAAATATAAATATAGTAAATGTAAATATATTTTTTGTAAGACTTTTTAACCGTATAAAGAATGATGTGATGTAGTTAACGTCCATACTATTTGTGTGTGGTTCTATATTTAAACTTTTGTTAAGTTAATTTACGTTGGCGGTGGTATTTAAATATTACCGTAAAATAATAATTGTATTGTGGGAACTACATCATGAATTCTTGGGGAAGTATTATCTATACGTTTATGAAACGTCGCGCTGTTCTAAATATTTTCCTGATATTAGTCTTAGTTTTTATTTTCAAATCGCAAGCAATTGCGGGCCCAGAAGATCCTCAAGATGGAGGAGCATGGGGTCCAGTTACAGGTTGGCCTATGATTCCAGTTTCTGCTGCGAATTTACCCGATGGACGAATAATTGCCTGGGCATCAAATGAGCGTGATGCATTTCCATCATCTATTGATAATGAATCAACCTACACAGCAATTTGGGACCCTCAAAGTAATTCGTTTATAGAAATTGAGCATCCAAGCCACGACATGTTTTGTTCCCATCATGTCATGCTGGAAGACGGACGTGTTTTTGTAAGCGGAGGTCGTAATCAAGGTAATACACCGTTTACTAGTGTTTTCAATAACGAAACAAATCAATGGGAAACACTACCAGATATGAATCGAGGTCGTTGGTATCCGACATCGGTTGCACTACCGGATGGAACGATTATTACTGTGATTGGCTCTGGTGGCGGAAATACTGCTGAACTATGGGATGGTACATCGAGTTGGAATTTATTAGGTAATTTAAATTTTGATGAGCCGATATTGGATTATGGTCACGGTGAAAGAAATTGGTGGCCATTGTTACATCTGGCTCCAGATGGAAGAATTTTTCATTCAGGTCCTACTCCTGATATGCACATGATCGATACTTCCGGTAACGGATCTATCTCACAGACAAATACACATACAGATTGGTATCCCAAACATGGTACGACTGTGATGTATGACGAAGGTAAATTATTAACCGCTGGAGGTTGGGTGGGTGCAAATGACGTAACAAGTTCTAACAAAGCAATGGTGATTGACTTGAACGGACCAAGTCCACAAATCACGCCCATAGCTTCTATGAATTTTGCACGGAAATTTCAAAATGGAATTACTTTACCAAATGGAGAAGTACTTGTAATTGGTGGTAATACCTCCGGAATAAAATTTAATGACGATGGTACGATATTACCAGTAGAGATTTGGAATCCAGATACACAGTTATGGCGTGTTGGTGCGTCCATGAGTATCCCAAGAAACTATCATTCTGTTGCATTATTAATGCTTGATGGAAGAGTCTTTTCTGCTGGAGGTGGATTATGTGGTGGATGCAGCGCTAACCATCAAGACCATCAAATTTATTCACCTCCATATTTATTTAATTCTGATGGAACTCCTGCAACTCGACCTGTGATTCTTCAGGTGCCTGGAGTTGTTGAGGCGGGGCAAACTATAAATGTTGTTGCATCTCCCGGACTGCAAGAAATTTCTTTAGTAAAAATGTCATCCACCACGCATGGTGTAAATACAGACCTGCGTTATTTACCCGTTTCGATGATTGAAACATCGCCCGGGACTTATCAATTATCCTTACATTCAAATTCTAATATATTAACTCCTGGAAATTGGATGATGTTTGCGCTTAATTCGCAAGGAACACCTTCTGTAGCAAAAGTTGTCCGCGTTTCTACACAAGGATTAGAAATTGGCCCGCCTACAATTAAAAAAATGGGGGACCTATCTAATCGTTTACAGGAATCAGTTAATTTAACAATGGTGACTGGAGACCCTGATGGTGAAGAGCTAACCTTTTCAGCAACCAATTTGCCACCTGGACTTAGTTTAAATCCGCTCAGTGGAGTAATTACTGGTGCTCCAAATCAAGTTGGTCAATACAACACATCCATCACGGTAACAGATAGTTCAGCTGGGTCTGATACGACCAGTTTTTCATGGATTATTTTGAATTCACAAGATCAACCAGGGGTTCTCTATGAATATTATCAAGGAGATTGGAATATTTTACCGGATTTCGATCAATTACAATCTATAACATCCGGTGTTATTCCTAATTTCAGTATTTCTCCAGCTACACAAGCCAATTTTTTTGGATTTCGTTTTACCGCGAAACTGCAAATCACATCCTCTGGCACTTACACTTTTTATACGAGTTCAGATGATGGCAGTCAGCTATTTATTAATGATCAATTAATTGTAGATAATGATGGTCTTCATGGTACTCAAGAACAATCCGGCACAGTCACTTTAGCTTCAGGTAGTCATGATATCCGAATAACTTTTTTTGAGAAAACCGGCGGTGCCAACCTAACAGTTAGTTATGCTGGTCCTGGTTTAGCTAAACAAATAATTCCGAATTCTGCGTTATCAATTTCTACTTTCCCAGGAATGCAGTCAACACGATATTTGCGTTTAACTGCATTATCTGAAGTCAATGGTAATCCATGGGCTTCCGCAGCAGAAATTAATTTATTAGGTGCGGATACATTGCCTTTAATCCGTTCAGCATGGTCTGTGAGTGCAAGTAGTGAAGAAACTGCGGTGGGTGATCGAACTGCATCTAACGCTATTGATGATGATGTAAATACAATATGGCATACAGAATGGTCAATACAACCGGGTGATGAAAATGATCCTGCACATCCACATCACTTTATTATTGATATGGGTGGAATAAATGATGTGTCAGGACTTACATACTTGCCGAGATCAGGCTCGCCTAATGGAACAATCCAGGATTATGTAATTTACGTTAGTGCTGATGGTACTAATTGGGGTCCACCAATAAGTAGTGGACAATTTACTTTGGCAGGACTTAATACTGTCAATTTTGTAAATACATTACCTGGAAACAGTATACCTACCATTGTAAATCCAGGAACACAGAATAATCTTGTCGGTGAAAGTGTTGCACTTGTTATTTCAGCAGCAGATAGTGATGGAGATAGTCTCACTTACACTGCAAGTAATTTGCCAGTCGGTCTTACAATCAATTCAGCGACTGGACTTATAACTGGAGTATTAACTACTGGTCAAAATCTTAATTCCATTGTTACAGTTTCTGATGGAAAGGAGAGTGTGAATGCAAACTTTATCTGGAATGTCGTTCCGTTAAATAATCCACCGATGATTACGGATCCTGGTAATCAAAGCAATACGGAAAATGACAGTGTGAGTTTGCAGATTCTAGCGAGTGATCCGGATGCAGGCGAC
>JANQOB010000020.1 GCA_028279275.1 Gammaproteobacteria bacterium
TACATGAAACAACAACTGGCGAAGTGGGATGACGAGATGGCCTCCGAGGGCGAACTGAAGATCGCTCATCAGATGAATAAACAGGCCGGGTACGTTTAAAAAAATAGTACTCATTCATCTAATTTAAAAACCCCTGGCTCCTTGTGAGACGGGGGTTTTTTTTGCATTTAATTTTTTAATAACTAACAAAACTATATTAAGCTCTCTCAATGGTTGAAAAGTTTGACCCTCAAAAAAATATAACTAAGCAAGAAACCTTATCTGACTCAGTAAGTTCGTTTCTGTCTGGAGATGAACGAGCGTGGTTTGAAAATGAGCTTATTAAATTTCAACAACAACTACGTGATTTGCCCAATCAAGCAAGTAATCTTGAACGTGCCAAGCTCGAACTTGAAATAGCTGAAGTGTTTATCGGTTTAGATCGTTTAAACGAGGCGTGGGAAAGTGCACGACCACTTGTTGAATTATTTATTGTTGAACAAGAGTTTGAATATGCTGTGCGATCGTGTCGAGTGCTATATCAAGCTAACCATGATTTATCCATCGCTGCATTGGGACAAGGATGTTGGTTAGCAGTAACGTATCCAATAAACCCAACGTTATCTATTGAGATGTTGCATAACATTGTCGAAGAAACTCCTGACAATTCTGATGGTGCTGCTGTTGCGGCGATGGCAGCGCAATACATTGCTGATATGCGTGGTGAAAAAGATCGTGAAAACTTAATGTTTCTCACCACTCAAGTTATAGCTAAGGTTGCCAAACGACATCGCAATATTGAGGATGAAGAATCAATCAAAATATGGATTGAAATTTTAGAACTCAATGATACGGACCAATTGTTCACTCGATTAGCCAAAATAATCGACACCATTACAGCAGATAACTGGTGGTTTAACCGAGACGAGCTCCGAGCGCAATTACCTGTTAATTAAGGAAAAATTGCTTAAATGTGAGCTAAGTCGCAATTTTTTCTCCACTAGTCCACTAATCCCCTCCACTTACGCAAAACCGACGGTTTTTTACTGTGAATTTATAGCTATATCTCATTATTGAGAGTGCGATTTCTGTACATTTATCGCACTGAGAGTTGGACTTTTATGGAGAGAGTGGTGACCAAACCAGCACAACAGGTTGGGTTCACCCTAATTGAGTTAATGATTGTCACTATAGTTGTGGCAATTTTTGTAACTGTGGGTGTGCCTAGTTTTCAAAATTTGGTAAGTGATAATCGCTTAGCAACGCAAGCTAATCGCCTTGTATCGTCTTTGCAATTAGCACGCTCTGAAGCTCTCAAGTTACGCACTCCAGTTTCTGTATGTCGTTCAACGAATGGCACTTCATGTGCAGGCGCAGGAAATTGGGAAACAGGTTGGTTGGTTTTTGTAGATACCAATGGAAATGGGGATATTGATGGGGAACGAATTTTGTTAGCGAACGCGGGGCTGAGTGGCAGCAACACACTTCGTGCCACAGCTGCCCCCTTCACGGATTTTATAAATTATCAACCGAGTGGTTTGCAAAGTACAACTAATACTGCCACGTACAGGATATGTGATGGAAACAATCCCGATGTTAATCAAGGTCGGCAAATAACAATTTCAACTACTGGGCGAGTTCAGACAGATAGAGGTGTAACAGCTTGTCCGTAAGTTTATAAGGCTAAAATTTTATGAATAACAGTGTAAAAACTTTTACCAAGCCAAAACATAAGAAGTTTATGTCTGGGTTATCTTTGATTGAGATATTAGTAACAGTAGTTGTGTTATCGATTGGCTTGTTGGGCATTGCAGGTATGCAAGCTTTTGGCATGCGTTACAGTCATGACTCTTATGCACGTAGCCAAGCAACAATGTTAGCCAACGAATTAATTGAACGTATGCATGCTAATCCAGATGCCGTCGCTAATGGTGATTACGATGATGCAGATAACAATGCTGCAATTAATTGTACTAACGTTACGAATGATCCTGCGCATGTATCCAATCCAGCACCAGCATGTTCTGGTACAGAAGTTTGTACTGTCACACAATTAGCACAACTCGATGTATTTAGAGCAAAGTGCGGACAGTTCTTAGCAGGCACCGGTGCACTTGTTGGTGGTGCAGCAAATTTATTACCTAATGGAACACTGGCAATAACATGTACAGATTCTAGCGTAGGTGTAGCACCGGCATGCGAAGGGGATAACACACGTACGGTAACCGTTAGTTGGCAAGATCCGGATCAAAAAGGCAATGCTGGAGCTACATTGCAAGTTCAAGTTAATGCGAGATTCTTATGAATATGACTAATGTAAATTTACATAAACAATTTGGTCTCTCAATTGTTGAATTGATGATCGCATTAGTATTGTCACTAGTCGTAATGTTAATCACGACAAGCATCTACGTCAGTAATAAACAAACATATCGATTTTTGGATCAATATAGTTTGCTACAAGAAAATGGACGCTTTGCAATATTCTTTTTACGTGAACATATATTGCAGGCAGGTTTTCCACGCCAGTCAAATGTTGATCCGTTTCCTGTAGTGCCGGGCAACAATACGGGCACAAATGGAAGTGACACGATTACTGTGCAATTTAGATCTGCAGTAGATTGTTTAAATGATGTACCTGCTGGTGCATTACCTCTACGGCTTACACAAAATACTTTTCAACTTGGTGATTTAGACGCAGATGGAGTAATCGAATTGACATGCAATGGTAATGGGCTTGTTGGTGGCGTAGACCAACCTGCACAACCCCTAGTGGATGGCATTGTAAATCTACAGGCTGAATACGGTGTAGACACCGATGCGGATGGAATTGCAAACACCTATGCAAATTCTGCTGTCGTGCAAGCAGGAACAATTGGTGGCGCTGGCCCGGATTGGAACAACGTTGTTTCTATGCGTGTTGCAGTACTTGTTGAAGGGGAGCCCAATACATTAGATCAAGCGCAGTCGATTACTTATAGCTTACTAGGTCAACCAGTAACTCCAGCTGCAGACCGTACTCCACGACGTGTTTTTACAACAACCATTCCTTTGCGTAATCGCAATAAAACAATTATTTAGGTGGCAATTATGATGAATTCAATTAGTAATCAAAATGGTGTTGTATTAGTTGTTGGTTTGTTGATGTTGCTTGTTATTACGGTCGTAGGCGTAACGGCGATGAGTGATACAGCGATGAATGAAAGAATGACCTCAAACCACCAATTTCAAACCTTAAGTTTTCAAGCAGCGGAATCAGCCATTCGTGATAATTTTGATATCGCCTCCGTCTCGCCTTCTGTTACAGCAGTGAATTGGTTTGTTGATCCAGCGCCTACAAATTATAACGTAGATATTCAAAGCGGTACTCCTCTGGGAGTACAAGCAGACGCAAGCATTCAATTTTGTGGAGAAGAATTACCTATAGGCTCAGGATTTTGCAATGGTCTCGCAGGAGGCTGTGATATTGATCAGGTTTTTGATGTAAGAGGTGAAGGACGAGTAAGTTCACTCGGAACTCAAGAGCAACATATGCGTAGAGGAGCACGTGCCATGCTTAGTGCAGGATTAGCATTTGATACAACAAAATGTGATCAGGTGCCATAGATCAAAAAAAGGATTTTAAGGTTATTTTTTTAAAGAGAGCTAGATAATGAGTATGTTAGTAAGAAAGTTACATGTTGTTCTGTTTGTAAGTCTGACAACATTTATTGTAAGTAGCACACAAACATTTGCAGAAGATATAGAGATTTATAACAGTACGCAAAAAGTTCCAAACGTTCTTTTTATCATCGATTCTTCTGGAAGTATGGATGATGATATTAACGGAGATGATCCGAGTTCTACGGGACTTCCATCGAAATGGAGTTTAGTCACTACTGCTTTAGATGGAATTTTGTCTGAAAGTTATTCCAACTTAAATGTTGGGTTTATGAATTTTGCCGGTGATAATGGTCGAGGCGTTGATTTTCCAGTGGCTGATATTAACGGGTCTGCTAAATCTGTAGAGCCATCTGTTTCAGATCCTAATGAATCCTACTCAAGTTTGTTGCGACGATTCATCACTAATCTTCCCGCTCCTGATGATAGTACACCAATAACTCAGTCCTTGTATGAAGCGGCTCTCTACTATAGAGGTGAAAACGTTGATTATGGAGCACAAAACCCTGGAACCTGGAATGATGCAAATTCTGAATATACGGGAGCACATGTAGAAGCTGCTGGGCCGCGCACTTATTCTGGCGGCACTTGGAACGGTTCGGGTTTTACGGGAACGCCAAGATACAACTCACCCATAGGCGTGTGTACGGAAAATTACATTGTACTTCTATCTGACGGTATACCGAGGAGACATGACGACGATGTAAAAGATTACATTAAAGAACTGTACGATCCAGATAAAAGCGATTGTAATGACATCTCGGATATTTTCTCAGATGATGATGATGTAGAAGATGGAGAATGCGCAGAGGATCTTACCTATTATTTGAAAAACTTTGATCAAAGTTCTATTGCTGGTACCCAGACTGTTACAACTTATACTATCGGATTTGCTTTAGCTAACGATACTGAGACAAAAGAATATATGGAGAGTCTTGCAACGGCTGACCAAAATGGATTTTATGATGCAGGAAATAGTAGTCAGCTTGTGACCAGCTTTAAACAAATTGTAGACGATATTATTGAAAATCGACCAAGGGCAATGGCGAGAGTTGGTACGACATTTGATTTAACATCGCTTTCATCCAGTAGGGACGAAATATATGTACCTCTATTTAATGCAGAGCCTAACTTTCCACGTTGGCAAGGAAACTTAAAAGGTTATACTTTCGATGCTTCAGGAGAATTAAAAGGATTGAATGGTAATTCTGCTCTTGTAACCGATGCCAACGGTAATGTTGTCTTTAACGATGCATCTACAAGTTACTGGTCTACAGCGCAAGATGGAGAAAGTGTAGCGCTTGGCGGTGTGGCGAGTCGTCTGAATGCAACGACAAGAAATGCTTTCACGGACGATGGTCCGGGAACATCGCGAACATTACAGTCATTGGACACAGCAAACACGTCTTTAACTGGTAACCCCGCAATATTTGGTTTACCAGGTTCTACGCCTGCAGCGGATATACAAAAGCTGATCTCTTGGACACGCGGCTTTGATGTGTATGATGAGGACGGAGATCTCGATATCACCGAGCAACGCAACTTCATTGGTGACGCATTGCATACAGCCCCTATAGTTGCAAGCTATGACGGTAACGATACAGATTCGATGCTAACGGGTTCACCTGCTATTGAACGTGTTGCGTACTTCATGACAAACGAAGGGTTTTTACATGCGATCAACGTTACCGGTAATACTTCAAGCGACGGCGGCAACGAATTGTTTGCCTATATGCCAAGCGATCTGCTGGATAACTTAGTAACATTACAAAACAATGCAGTAGGCGGTTCAAAAGTATATGGATTAGATGGTCCACTAGTGCTATACCAAGTAGGTGGTCCTACCAATGTGGCCGGTGACAAATACCTGTATTTTGGTATGCGTCGCGGTGGTATGAATTACTATGCTATGAATGTAAGTAATCCTAACGCTCCCACATTAATGTGGACCATTGAGGGCGGCAGCGGTGATTTTCAAGAACTTGCACAGACTTGGTCATCTCCGATCGTTACAAAAGTTATGTATGACGGAGCTGAAAGACTCGTATTAGTGCTCGGTGGTGGTTACGATACCATTCAAGATACGGCAACAGTACCTACACCAGATACTCAGGGTAGAGCAATCTATGTTGTGGATGCTGTTACAGGACAGAAACTTTGGTCAGCGGGACCTAGTGGCAGTCCCGATACACATACATTAAATCTCTCACTTACAAATGGTATTGCCGGAGATGTTTCGGCTATCGATTTGGATAATGACAGCATTACAGACCGCTTATATTTTGGAGATTTGGGTGGTCATGTTTGGCGTATTGACTTTCAAGGAGACCTAAAAACGGGAACTGCGGGTTTAGCGAATGACTACTCCGGATATATGCTTGCAGACTTGCAAGGTAATGATGCGGCCAATACCCGGCGCTTCTTTTCCAGACCGGTTGCTGCGCGTACAGAAAACGGAAAACTAGCGGTCACAATTGGTTCTGGGCATCGCTCACACCCATTGGACTCAACCGTACAGAATCGCTTCTACACGATATACGATCCGAATATCAGTGGCGTACCTACTACCGTGCCGAGTCCAATAACCGAGAGTGATTTACAGAATATCACTGATTTTACTACAGGGTATACGGACTCATCTAAAAGCGGATGGAAAATCAATTTAGGTACGGGTGAAAAAATATTTAATGAAGCTTTAGTGTTACGTGGTGAAGTATTTTTCACAACCTATATTCCACCCGTTGTGCTTTGCGAAGATGTACCAAATGGATCACGCTTGTTCGCCGTTGATCTTGAGGGGAAAATTACAAGAAACTTGGATGGAGATATTACAAATGGTGATGAAGCCTACGTTAATATTCTTAACTTTGGGATTCTTCCTAAGTTATCTCTGCATTATGGTGGTGCCGGACAAGTAAATGGAATTTTCCTGCCAAACTTTAAGAATATCTATAGCTTGAACAAGCTGGAGGATCGTTTCTGGACGAACAATCCTTAAATTAAACTTTACTTTTAGTTAAAAAAAACGCCGCAACTGCGGCGTTTTTTTTGAATAAGTATTTTTAATTAATTATATTTCTTTGCGTATTCTTCATATGAACCATGAAAGCCCATATGATCTTTTTTATTAAAAGGGTCAGAACTATTTTTTTTCATTGGAGTTTGAGCGCCATCACCGTATTTCGATAGGTATTCATCTATTCCACCTTGATAGGCTCCCCCACTCGTTGAGCTGCCGTGTGATTGGTTGTTGGTTTTAGCTAGGTACTCTTCCATACTCATCGAGCTTGCGCTAGGAGTTGATGGCTTTTTATTTGAGTTTATTAGTGTGGGTTTTTTGCCAGTTAAATACTCTTCAATGCTTCCAGAAAAACCTTGGTGTAGTGTTACGTTTGCTATCAGTTGTTGACTGCGTTCATGAGCTGATTGTGCAAGGTATTCATTTATACTCATAGAAGTTGCTTCATATTCTTGTGAGTTTGAAGAAGAGCTTGGCTTAGATGCCGTTTGTTTTGTAGTGCTACTACTTGTTGCTTTAGCAGGCTTGGTAGTAGTAGGTTCTTGCTGGGTACTCGCTTGTTGGTTAGAGGCTTCAGCAGAATTTTCTGCAGCAAGCCTTCTACGGTCATCAATATAAAATCCTGCAATAACACCAAAAATAAATATGCCAACAATGGGCCAAATAATTTTTTCAGATAGTGCGGCCATGGTGCTAACCTCGTTATGGTAATGACTAGATTGATGGTAAATCTAGTTGTTTCTTATAAGTAAAATAGTTTGGTTGAATTTTAAAACATATTCATTGCCGGTTATAGCTAGAATTGAAATTTTCTCGGAGAAAGCATCGAGCACAGTTTTTTTAAACATAAGCTAACTATGCAAGACATCATTCATATTGATATGGACGCATTTTATGCGGCGGTGGAGCAAAGAGATTTTCCACAATACCGTAACAAACCTGTGGTTGTCGGTGGTGATCCTGAAAAACGTGGTGTTGTGGCAACTTGTAGTTACGAAGCACGTAAGTTTGGTATCCATTCTGCTATGGCGTGCGCGCGTGCGCAGCGTTTATGTCCGAAAGCAATTTTTGTACGACCAAGATTTGAAGTATACCGACAAATATCGCAACAAATTCGCGACATCATGTTTAGCTACACTGATTTAGTTGAACCACTTTCTTTAGATGAAGCGTATTTAGATGTTACGCACTGTAAGCGTAGTTTTGGGTCACCTACATTGGTGGCTAAGGCAATTAAAAATGAAATATTCCAAACAACAGGACTCACGGCATCAGCAGGTGTTTCGTATAACAAATTTATTGCCAAAATTGCATCGGATATGGATAAACCCAATGGACTGACATTGATCACAGAGAAACAGGGCCCTGAGTTTGTAAAACAATTACCGATTGGAAAGTTTCATGGTATTGGGCCTGCAACAGAAACCAAAATGCAAGATTTAGGAATTTACACTGGCGAAGATTTGCTTGCATGGAGTATTGATGAGTTGAAAGCGATTTTTGGCAAAGTGAGCGAATATTATTATTACGCGGCCCGAGGAGTTGACCGACGTGAAGTAATGAGTCATCGACAACGAAAGTCGATTGGTTCAGAACAAACATTTAGTGAAGATATAAAAGATGAGAAAGAAATGTTAGCTAAGCTACAAGAGCTGGCAACTGAGGTATGGCAGGATATGCATACAAAAAATATATGTGGTCGAACCATTACCGTAAAAGTTAAGTTCGATAATTTTGTTCAAGTTACCCGAGCCGCGACATTAGCGGGTAATATCAGCAGACTTGAAGATATTTCGGGTCAACTAGAAGAGTTACTCAATAAGGCCGAGGTTAGAGGCAGACATGTGCGCCTATTAGGAGTAGCAGTGTCTAAATTAACCACAAAGGAAGGTGTTGACGAAGAACAACTTACTCTCCTATAGAGGCTTATCCTTGAATGTTCTTTTTTACACTTAAATACCTTACATATTATGCAGGTATAGTCCATTAAGCTACTAGCAACGTAGGTATGCCTTATATATTGTAGACAATGAGGCCTTGTAGTAATGTTTAACTTAAAGGAAGTGACTCATTATATATATATGTCACATGATCAACCTGCTCGTTCATCGCCAGCAAAACCTTAGCGAATCTAGAGTAGTGGAGGAGATTCAAAATGCAGACCGATAAAATTAAAGCGCCGGAAGGCCATTCCATTCACCATGTTACCTGCCCTCATGATTGTCCAGATTCATGTTCCATGCTGGTAACTCGCGATGATTCCACAGGGAAAGCCGTCCGTGTACAAGGTGATCCGACGCATCCCATCACTCGTGGTTATTTATGTAATAAAGTGAATCACTATCTTGATTTAGTCTATAACGACAATCGAGTTTTATATCCACACAAGCGCGTGGGCCCCAAAGGTCCTGGTGCAAAGTTTGAGCGCATCACATGGGACGAAGCTCTGGATGCTATCACTGATAACTTTAAAGAGACGATCGAAAAATACGGGCCTGAAGCCGTACAGCCTTATTCTTATTCAGGAACAATGGGCATGGTGGGTTATTGGACCATGGACTATCGTTTCTGGAATAAGATGCAAGCCGCAGGTTTAGTTCAATCAATTTGTATTTATGCTGCCATGTGGGCTGACTTGCATACCTATGGTTTGGCTCATCCCAATATGTCTGTGCATGAAGCTGCACAAGAAGCAGATTTAATGATTCTGTGGGGAGCTAATTTAGTAAGTACTGGAGTTCATGCAATTCCATTTATTCGTGAAGCCAGAGAGCGTGGTATGAAGTTGATCGTGATAGATCCTCGAGTCACACGTACCACCATGATGGCGGATTGGCACATACAACCTAAGCCCGGTACTGACGCTGCGTTAGCACTGGGTATGATGAAAGTCATCGTTGATGCAGGTAAACATGATTTAGAGTTTCTTAAAGAACAAACCAATGGTTGGGAAGCATTAATTGAAACTAAACTTCCTGACTATCCATTAGATAAAGTTGAAAAAATAACGGGTGTTCCTGCGGCAGACATTGAAAAACTAGCATTGGAATATGCATCAACGAAGAAATCATGTATTCGTGCAAACTATGGATTAAATCGTCACCAAAATGCTGGGCAAATGTGTCGAGCCGTTTTGATTCTTCCATGCATAACAGGTGCATTGCGCGAAAAATGTGGTGGTGCAAGTTTTGGCACCTTGAATGAGATGTGGTTCCGTTGCATGAGTGATGCATTGCATCGCCCTGATCTAGGCACTCGTGGACGTGCCGTTAATATGGTGCAGATTGGACGTGCTTTATCGGAAAACATTGGTCCAGATGGCGAACAAATGGATCCACCAATTAAAAGTATCTTTGTTTACAACTCAGATCCTGCAAACTGTGCACCAAACACCAATGCAGTGCGCAATGGTTTTATGCGTGATGATTTATTTGTTGCCGTACATGAAACTTTCTGGACCGACACCTGCAACTACGCAGACATTGTTATTCCTGCTGATACACAACTAGAACGTATGGATATGGTGGCTACCTACGGAAATTGGTATTTCACTATGAATAAACCCGTAATCGAGCCGCTCGGTGAGAGTGTACGTAACTCCGAGTTATTCCGAATGCTAGCTAAAAAAATGGGCTATGTTGAAGAAGGAGATAATGCGTTTACTCAAACGGATGAAGAAATCATACGTGATATCTTGTGTGACAAGGGTGAGTCAAACTTGCTAATGGAAGGTATCAAATACGAAGATTTTGACAATGTTGGGTTTGTGCGTGCCAATACTGCAACCGATAGTCGTGATTGGATGAAAAATGGCTGGCCAACACCTTCAGGTAAAATTGACATCTGGTGTGAAGCGCTTAAAGAAGAAGGTGTGGATCCATTACCTACTTATGTGCCTGAAATTGAAGGTCAAGAAGATCCTAAGCGTAAAAAATATCCATTGCAGGTATTGAGTAGTGCATCGCATTACTTTATTGGTGATTCATTCCAGTCTGTCCCACGCTTGCAAGCGATGATGTCTAGACCCACGGTCGAACTTAATCCAAATGAAGCTAAAAAACGCGGCTTAGAAGATGGTGACTTATGTCGCATCTATAATGATCGCGGTGAGACTTATGCCTATCTTGTAATTATTGAAGGTCATGTAGATGGAATATGTTCTACTCAGAAGCAATTCAAAGGAAGTAACACGCCCGGTGGTGTTAACGTTAATGCTCTGAACACAGAAATGCTAACTGATTTTGGAACAAGCCCAACTTTTTATTCTTGCTTAGCTGAAGTTGAGAAAGCCAGTGAAGATATGCGCAAGCAAGCATTGTTAAAAGAGTGGGGAGGTAAAAAAGGCTATATTCAAAAGTGGCGCGAAGACCCACGTAATCAAGGTGTAGAAGCAAGTGATGATGAAATTATCGCGTTTGCAGAAAAGCAACACCCAGGAGTATTTAGCTAACGTATCACTATGTGTATCAAAATCCGTTGCTAAAAATGAAAAGGATCTAAAGAGGAGTAAAACAAAATGGCGGTAGCACAAAAAAACTTTCACGACCCGTTTGATTTCTATATAAGGAAATTACCTGAACCCGACCGTGACATTCAAACAAAACGTGTAAGTGTAAATAGTGGTGTAATTAAAAGTGTTGAAAATTTAACTTATGACACATACAAAATTGTAATCCAATGCAGTGATGATGCACCTCAAATGGTTGCTACAGCAGGTCAATACGCGACTATTAAAGTTCCTGGTTGCAGAAAACCACGTTCTTATTCATTTGCCAAAGCACCTGAAAACGAAAACCCGGATGAACATACTTTTTTTATCCGCTTAGTGCATGGCGGAAAACTTTCAAGCTGGATTGCTGGAGGAAATCGTGAGGGTGAGCATGTAGTTATCTCTGGGCCGCTTGGGAAGTTCGCACTTGATGATAGTAATAAAACAATGGTGTGTATTGCCGGTGGTAGTGGCATGAGCGCTATTAACGCTATTGTTGAGCATGCATGTAATAAACAAGTCGAACGCGACTGTTACTTTTTTTATGGTGCAAGAACACAGGCGGACTTGTATCTACAAGAAGAGATGCAAGAAATCGAACGCAATTGGAATAAATATTTTAGTTTTAAATATATTCCGGTGTTGTCAGAGGAAGCAGAGGATAGTGATTGGGATGGACCGCGCGGGTTTGTAACAGAACATTTTAAAGATGAATACTTAAGCAAAGGTGTTGTTTCAGTAAATGACATCAAGGCGTACTTTTGTGGCCCGCCGCCCATGATTGACCTGGGTGTTGAAACTTTACAAAATGCAGGGCTGGATGATTCAGATATTTACTTTGATAAATTTGAAGACATACGTTCACCAGCACCAGTAATTGATAACACTAAGTGCGTACTGTGTGATGAGTGCTTAATGGTTAAACCTGTGCCAAATTGTTTGGTAGAAGCGACCAACTTTAAAACTAATGGGGGAGGTGAAGTTTCTAGTTTTGAGCGAGTCACTCCTGCTAAGACTTCAGGTTTATACTATAACTCTCTATTCATTGATGACAATGAATGCATTCGTTGTTATGCATGCGTAGAAGCATGTCCGCATGATGCTATTTCAGCTGATTACGATAAAATACCAAAAACCCTTAGGAGAATTTCTTAGCTAAAATTTACGCGGCAACTACGTGAATTGCATAATCAGTTTGTTTTGATGTTTCGTTAAGCTGCTATTGGTAACCTGATAGCAGCTTTTTTTATGTGCTTAATGAATTGGAATTATATTAACAATACTACGGTCTAATAATTGTAGTCATATGTACTAGATAGATGGAGTTATAAACTATGCATTTAATCAATACATGGAAAATCATAATTTTATCAGTATTAGCTTTTGTCCTTGCTATTTTAATTGGAGCACAAATGAGTAGTGCGTCATCACAGAAAGTGCATAAGCCTGTTGTGGAAGAGATAGGCGAGCTTACGGATGAAGAATTACTCAAGATGCAAAAGGAACTTCAAAAACCGGTTAAAGAATCAGGTCGTTTCACCGAAGGTGTATTGTGGAAAATCGAAAAAGATAAAGAATTTATCGGATATATCTTTGGCACAATTCATATGAACGATAAGCGGGTTAATGAAGTTCGAAAGAACATTATTGATAGATTTGATGAAATGACTAGCTTTGCGATGGAGTCGTTTCCAAGTGACCATTACTGGAACCCATACCACGGCGGGCAAATGATTAAAGGCGATATGACTTTGCCAAAGGGTCAAACATTAGAAGAGCTTATTGGCAAAGATCTCTATGTTAGAGTAGAAGAAATTCTTTTAGATCTTGGTTTAGATAAGCAAACTATATTACATCTTAAACCATGGGCCGCGATGCGCAGTTTTGCCGTTAAAGCGGAAAATACAGAGGATTTAATTCTTGATTATGAGTTATTAGACCGTGCAGCTGCACAAAGAAAAGATCTATATCAAGTAGAAAGCATAGAAGAATTTCTAGTGACTTTTTATGCGATGCCACAAGATGTTCAAATTAAGTTACTTGAATTCACGTTAAACAGTTATGCACAGATGCGTGAAACCATCAATATGATGCTTGAAGCTTATTTAGAAGAAGATCTTTTAAAGATGTATCAGATTAGCACTAGTTTTATTCCAAATAAGCCTGAATTTGAAAAGTATCGTGAGACGTATTTAAAACATGTAGTCAAAGATCGAAATGTAGTCATGGAACATTATATGCGCAAGCCAATGCGCGAAAAAAATACCTTTATTGCTATCGGTGCGCTACATCTATATGGCGACCAAGGTGTATTGGCGCTAATGGAGAAAGACGGATACCAGGTTACTCGAGTACCCATATCCAACAAAAATTCAGTTGGAAAGTCTGAAGGGTAGTTAAATCAGGCAAGTATTCTGTGAAATGATTACAAGTAAATTTTCAGTACTCTTTTTAATAATATTTTTAATTTTGAGTGCAAGTATCTTCGCAGAAGACGATATCCGTTATGTCACCGATGAATTTGAAATCACTGTCCATCGTAATATGAGTTTGAATAGTGATGTGGTTGCAGAGTTAAAGAGCGGTACTCCTGTTAAAGTTTTAAAAGCTAACCGTGATGAAGGTTATGTAATGATAGCCACTAGGAATGAGAAGATTGGTTGGATGTTGGAAAGCTATCTGCTTGATGAGCCAGCGGGTCGTCAGAAATATGAATCTTTGAAAAAAGAGTATGACCAGCTAAGAGCGGAATTTGATACTCAATTGCAAGAACGCACTTTAAAACTTTCAACAGAGCTGAAACAGGTTAAAAATATTTCTAAGCGACCACTAGAGATAGAAAAAGAAAATCAGCAATTGAAAGACTTGCTTCAAAAAGAACGCGACAGGACTGAGATAATTAAACAAGAAAATCGAGCATTTAAGTCTATTCACAAAGACAGGCAATGGCTTGTAACAGGCGCTCTGATTGCGATTGGGAGTTTAGTGTTGGGTTTGGTTATCACCAAAATTCCCTGGCGAAGACGCAAAAGCTGGGGAGAACTATAGGGTTAAGATGCTTGCTCTAAGAATCTAACATTTTAACAGGCAATGATTTAGCATCATTAATCATTGATTCAAGTGAATTTGTATCGGGTATTTCTTCTACCCGATTTTGCTCAGCATTTGAGTTGGCTAATTTATTATGTAATGCGTTTGCCTCTTGTTGAGCTAAATCTTGTGTTGAATAAATTCCTGCATATTCCATCAATGCGGCAAATTGACCATCAATGCCTTTTACACGCATCAAATCCGACATACTGGCCCATTTAAGTATAACGAAATCCTCTATACCAATATGATTTGCAACCTCTATACGGCCATCCATATTGCTACATTTTTCAAGTAAATCTTGTGTAGTCGAAATACCTTTATCACGTAGTTTTGAACCAAAATTCTCACCGATTCCTTCTACCTCCTCCACATCATAACTGCTTAGATCTGCTTTCGATGAAGTATCAACAGTGGTAAGCGTAGTAAGTGGCTCGGTTGTATCTACAATTTGTTGTGAGTGATCATCTTCATCAAGCTTCTCTCGTCTGTCTGCCTTCAACTCAACGGGTTTTGTTTGGCTAGAGAATTTTGCAAGCCAATAACCGATAACAGCTCCTATTAACGCCGCACCTAGCAAACATAGCCACATTTGTAAAATTAAATAGCTCATTGAAAAAATCTCTCTGTTTTAATTTCTATTTCTTTACTTCTTCTTATCCTCAACAGTAGATGACTCTGTTTGAGGAGTTGGGTTTTCATTTTTGACTTCCGGTACAGCAATAATTAATTCGTTATTAACAATGCGTACTCCATCAACTTGTTGTGCAATTTCATTTGCACGTGTTTTTATCTCTATGCTGTCAACTTCACCTTGTAAGAAAATATCACGACCATCTGTTGTAATATTTATATCATTCAGATTTTGTTCAACAAATGCTGTATGAGTACGTGTATCAATATCGTTTTGAATGACAAATACTTGCGTATAGATACAAAAATATCCGAGCAGGGCGAATAAAGATAAACCAAATAAAAAAATCAAAGGTCTATTCATCCAAATTCTCCATTACATTTTTACAAGTATTGTATAGCAATGAGGCTTAGAAATTTTCATTGAAAATATCTTTGTAGTTGATCAATTTAGGAAAAAACAGGCTAGCGTATCTGTTATTTGTTTTCAATAATTAAATAATGAAGGTATTAAATACCTTATTTCATCTCTGGAGAAGATTTACGAAATATATTTATATTGATAAGAACAAAGAGTGACCTCCCCAAAATATACTATTGAAAATATAGTTTGGGGAAGCCACTCTTTTTTCATTTTTACTTTTTCTAAACGACGTTTAGACTTGTTACTTTTACGATGTACACCACCTTTGCTAAGCAGTGGATGATTATGCAAAAGATTTCTATGCCGAGTAAATTTAACCGGCAGTTTAGTCTTGTCAGGCATTGCAATTCTCCTAATTAGTATCTAATAATTAAAGTTCAAGCAGCTTCTTTCAGGAGCGTACCGTCCTGTATTGCCTGGCGAATATAATCCATAAAATACAGAGAATTTTTTTCCGCTACTAGCACCTCGTCACGCATAGTGTTAAGAGGAACTGGAAAGCTATACATCATTTCACTATAAGGAACAGTCACAGCATAGTACGCTATTCCATTTTGATAACGTAAAAATTTAGCCTTGTTGCTAATGCTTATGTCATTTGTGTTCATATTCCACCTTCCTATAAATGAAAGTTAAGCAGCTTCACTTTTTTCCAATTTCTCATCCAGTTTTTGGGCATGAGCCTTAATATAAGGATAAAAGCGGTTAACCCGGTCTTCATTCAGAAAAACCGACTGACCTGAACCTTTAATAGGTACAGGAAACTTAAAGCCACTTTCTGTGCGGTACCATAGTTTTCCTGATAGGAAAAACATGAAGCGCACGCTCTCGTTGTTTTCAAGAATTTGATCAAGCTTCATTTTGTATCTCCTTTTAAAACGTTAAATAAATCCTCTAGTTGGGTCAGTTAAAATCACAAAAAACAAGTCAAAAAAAACCCCGGTGCTCACGCTACCGGGGTTTCTTGGTATTTCCGGAAGGTGAGCTGCACCTTCCTATAAATTTGGAAGGTACTTAAGCCATGAAAATATTTTGTATTTTCATTTGTTTAGTGCCCATTTGTTGTGTGTCTATTGCAAGGCGATGCAGTGACGTACACTTAAACGGCACAACAGAACGACATGTATACATGGCGTTATTTGAGACTAGTTGTTGCATAAATTTTTTCATCGGCGGCGAACTATACTCTTTTAAATCTGTATTGCAATATAAAATGTTTTAAATTTATGTTTTAAATTCTACCGTCTATCTATTAATTTGTATTAGCGATACTTCTTTTCGCAGGCTCTACGTATTCGAATTACCGCATCTACACTTTCAACTCCGACCATATGCTCAAGTAAACATTCGTTATATCTACGCTCATCACTCATAATAACTTTTGAGGGACCGCTGCCGTAATTCTCTTCACAGGCCTCTGCTATAAAGCGACTGGCAGCATCAAGCTTGGCATTGTCGAGATGCTCCAATATACAATCCTCATATGCATAGCGATTTTTCGATGACTGCATTTAGGCTAAATACCGCTATGAAAAACATGGTTATTAGCATGTAGAAGCGAGCAGACATTTATATTTGAACCGCATTTAGTGAATGAGTTCCATAGAATACATCCAGCTAGCGTACAAACACTAGTCTAGAGATCTCGAATTTTAAGACGTATATATTCTTGCAGGATATGGTAGCTGTCGCGCGCCTCATCCTGCGTGATGTGATTGGTAACGAGCTGCCATTGGACATTATTCGCATCGGGAAGATTTTTTTCGAGAGTACTTAGAATTTTTTTACTATCATCAATACGAACTGCATCCCGGCGCAACTCACTTTGATAGCGGTGTTTAATCATGCTTTGAGAAAAGCGGGTATTGCTAAAAAAGAAAATTAATGCGTATGAAGTATTTGGATGGTTATTAAATTCAAACTCGTAAGTTTTATGATATGGGGCTTGACTGGCGTATGCATTGACTTTGTTTAGCTTAGATAAAGAAATATTATTTTGTATTTGAGTATATTGTGTTTGCTTTTGGTAATGCTGAAAATAGCTACAGCCAGCACACATGACGGCAAAAACAATCATGCAAACATATTTGTAAACATATAATTTATTCATTTAAGCCAACCAATGTGTAGAAGGTAACAAAACCCTTCCTGGATAGGGTTAAATGTAAACTACACTTGCTCTAAAAATCATATTTTAGTGTAGGATAAAGTATCTACACTTCTGTTTATCGCTGATTAAGAGGATTGTATTTCCCGATATATGGTGACTTGTTACTGAGTTATATTTTAAGCAATTTATTTATCGGCACTCTTCGTATGGGCATATTCACGTAGAAATACTGGTAGAGGTTTTTTTTCACCTGGGTTTTGTTGTTCGTGTTTTAGTAAAAAATTTATGCGTCCTTCCGTTGAAGGATGTGTGCTCAAGAAATTCGGAATTTCTGTCAATTCTGTTTCGGTATTTTTTATGTACTGGAAAAATTCGGTTGCTCCTGATGCGTGCCCATAAAACTTTACTAAAAGTTCACTTGCAAATTTATCTGCGTCAGATTCTTGTTGGCGACTAAAAGATAGATTAGTTATGGCCGCTGTATTACCTAAGAAGCTTTGTAAAATATTGGATCCATCAGCGCCAAAGATCGCTAATAAAAAAATCGATACTACTATACTTCTTCCCATGCTCCGTAAAGGGTCGCGTTTATAATGATGTGCCATTTCATGAGCAAGTATCATGCTCAGTCCATTTTCAGATTCTACAGACGCAAGCAAGCCTTTTGTAATAACGATGTGACCGCCAGGCATTGCGAATGCATTAGCTTGTGCTTCGTTAGCTATCGCGAGCTGAAACTTATGTTCAACAAAATCTTTACCTGCACTGGTATGTAAATCATCTACCAAAGTTTGTAGATACTGCAGGCTTTTTATGCCTTGGTCACTTTCGTCCACAGTGAAAGGCATGATATAGAGTCCATCTTTACTAAATAATTCTTGTTCATAATCAATGGGTATATATTTGACTAAGTGATCAGCTGCTAAACCTAAGATGATGACAACTACGATAATTACACCGATTGTGCCAGCGGTAAGTATGAAAAATGATTTTAACGGATGCTCATCTGTGACATTGATGCCTTCAGGTGGTTGTGTTGGTGTATATCTCACTTAGTATTTTCAAGTTTATTGCCAATCGAAATGGCAGTTCCATAGGCGAGCACTTCAACGGCACCCACACTATTGCGCTGGTTACTATTTTTGCTGATTGAAGCAGTTTCAACTCGTGTATTCATCACAACAAATGCATTATTCAATTTTGCTTGCTCCTTCATGCGCAACAAAGCTTCTCTTCGTGCACGATCAAGTAAAGATTCATATTGTGTAACTTTTCCGCCAAATAACATTTTTAATGAGGCAACAAATTTCTTGAAAAAATCGATAGAAATAACTGTATTCCCCGTTACTAACTCTGCTTTCAATTCATGTTGGTGAATAGCAGGTGGAGTTCTCATGGTAACTACCGGTAGTTTTAGTAGTAATTTTTCTCTTTCGATTATTGACTTAAAGTGTTTTTTTTCTGCATATTGTCCAAAAAAGTAACCCAGCATTAATAGAACAACAAGAACAATAATTTCCATTCTAAAATTTCCTTTACTATTCTATTTATAAATCTATTTTTACAGCAGTACCGTACGCATATAGCTCTGCTGCACCTTGAGCGACAGAAGAGGTACTGTAACGTACATTAACAATAGCGTTCGCACCCATGGATTGGGCTTGCTGCACCATCCTATCTGTGGCTTCTTTTCTGGATTCCGCAAGTAGCTCAGTATAGGCACTAAGCTCCCCACCAAAAATGTTTTTCAAACCTGCAAGAAAGTCTTTTCCAACATGTTTTGCTCGGATAGTATTGCCTTGAACGAGGCCAAAATGTTGAATAATTTTCCTGCCAGGAACTTGCTCTAAATTAGTAAGTAACATGAATTTCTCCTATGCTCTATATGAAACTTCTAAGATCATTACAACGACTGGTACTGATCAATTAAGCGTTAGCAGTATGTGTGCACCAAAATTTGAGGATAAGTTTAGTATGCCATTAAGATCACAAAGTATTACATCACTTTGTAATCAAAGTAATAATTATTTCAATAATAACAGGTACTATTGCAAATTTTTTCTATCTTCAATCTAGCATTTAAAACCGGCTATTCTGGCTTTTAGATGGAGTGAAGTTAAAACTATTAGCCTGTATATGAAACAATAAAATTAGCCAAGCCTATGATTGACTAAACGCCACAAGCTACTTAATTCGACGATTTAAAGAAAGTGTATTAGTTGACTATAACCAAATCACGATAGAGCCTACTAATAAGCAAGCAATGATACATATGCCTTGAATAATATATGGCGTGATATGATAGATTCGATCTGCATTCGAATTTAAGCTGATCATGATGATGATTCCAGTTGTTAGTGAAGCAATACTATATGAATAGTATTGCACTAATATGAATAATAATCGAATCACATAAATTAACGGTGTAAGATTCGAGACCAATGATTATTTTCATTACATGATAAAGCATGCGGCATTGATTTTAGTTTGGGGGATAAATATCGTTATGCTGCGATATTTTTTTGATATATCTGAAAAGCTTAGCTTATTTATTTTTATTGCGGGTTTGATGGTATGGGCAAGATATAGGTCTCGTGCCTTTATTAAAACTGTTCCTCTTTTAATGCTTGTTTTTATGTTAATTTATTTATCAACTATTCAGGCAAGCAATGATCGCGTTTGGTTGGATGAGGTTTCTAAATTGCCAAGCATTCAAGTCGAAAATAACCAAGTAACAATCGAAAACTTTCGTGATTTCACGTGGCAGGGTATTGATGACAGTAACTTAAACTGGGTGAATAGAACATTTGACTTAAATAAACTACAACGGCTTTATCTATATGTAGTGCCATTCCATGATTCTCAATATATGGCACATACTATGCTCGGGTTTGACTTTAAAGATGAAGGGACTTTGATAGTTTCAGTTGAAACACGTAAAGAGAAAGGAGAAGACTATAGCTTGATAGCAGGCGCATTACGCCAGCTTGAACTAATATATGTTTTTGGAAGTGAGCAAGATTTATTAACGTTAAGAGCTATGCATAGAGGAGCAAAAATACATCTTTATCCTATTAAAGCGGAAACTGAATTTATGGTTACTTTATTTAAGGATCTGGCACAGTCTGCTAATGATTTGCAGTTAAAACCTAGGTTCTATCGTACCTTGCGTGATAATTGTACGACTACATTGGTAAAGCATATTGATCGACATTATGAAAAGAAAATTGGTTTGCGCATAGAGACTATTTTCCCCGCAAAAGCAGGTGAATTACTCTATGAGTTTGATCGAATGGATACACAGTTGCATTACACTCAAGCACATGAGGTTTCCAGGATTGATCACTTGGTTAAACAATATGCAAATGAAAAAAACTTCTCTTTTTTATTGCATGAAAATGCTAGCTTAATCTCTGATGACTAGATGATTATGTTTAGGAGTATGACTTCTTGATGATATAATCTTAAAAGCCAACTCTTATATAATAATAAAAATTACAACCATAAGCCATCATGAAAAAAATAGTTATTGCACCTGATTCCTTTAAAGGAAATCTTACTTCATTAGAGGTTGCGACTTGCTTAGAGAAAGGTATCAAGCGAGTCTTACCAAAAGCGAAATGCATTAAAGTGCCAATGGCAGATGGTGGTGAGGGAACGGTGCAATCATTAGTAGACGCTGCTAATGGTAAGTTGATAAAAAAACGTGTTAAAGGACCTGCAGGAAAATTGGTGACAGCTCATTATGGTTGGCTTGCGAAGCAAAAAACAGCTGTAATAGAGATGGCAGAAGCATCCGGACTGCCATTAGTGACCGGACGCGAAAAAAATCCTCTCAAGACTACAACCTATGGCACGGGTCAATTGATACTAGATGCCATTAATAAAGGTGCGAACAAAATTATTATTGGCATAGGAGGTTCAGCTACTAATGATGGTGGGAGCGGCATGGCGCAAGCATTAGGAGTTAAATTTTTAAATGCGAGTGGACGAGAAATCAAAGAACTTGGATGTGGAGGCATGCTGGCAAAAATTGCCAAGATAGATACACAAGCTATCGATCCGCGAGTGGCTAAAACAAATATCGTAGTTGCTTGTGATGTGGAAAATCCTCTATGTGGTAAGAAAGGCGCATCTCATGTGTTTGGTCCTCAAAAAGGCGCGACACCCAAAATGGTTGAGCAGTTAGATCAGAATTTGAATCATTTTGGTAAATTAATGAAGCGTGATCTGAAAAAAGATGTAGCACGTAAACCTGGTTCGGGAGCTGCAGGAGGATTAGGGGCAGGATTGTTAGCCTTTACCAATGCAAAACTTGAAAGCGGAATTGACATAGTTTTAGATGCAACAAATCTTGCAAAATATATTAAAGGCGCAGATCTGGTGTTAACCGGTGAAGGGCGTGTAGATTTTCAAACTGCTTTTGGAAAAACACCTTCAGGTGTCGCTAAAGCCGCGAAAAAATGTAAAGTTCCCGTTATTGCTATTGGGGGCGCATTATCAGATGACGCGCGACAAGTTTTCGCACATGGTATTGACGGAATTGAAAGTGCCGCTGCAAAAGATATGAGTTTAGAAGAAGCAATTAAAAATTCTAAACAGGATCTTGCCAATGCTGCTGAACGTGTAGTTCGAATGATACTTATCGGCAAAAAGATGGCGGCTAAAAAATAAAGATACTCTTGTTATTATATTACTCAACTTGACTTAATTTAAGCTCTTCAAAAGCATCCTTTGGTAAACCACGAGTTTTAATAAACTGTTCTTTAAATTCATTTTTAGCCTGTTCTAAATGCCGAATGCATTTTGCAGGCTGATTCTTACTATGTATTTCTTCACAACCTATTATGGGGGTATATTGCTTTAAAAAGGCATTTTCAAAATCTGCAACTAGTTTTTGTTTAAGTGCTTGTTGTTGAAGATCTTGTGTTTCATTTATTGCCTTTTCAGACGTAGAAGGCTTCGCGACTTCTACTGAATGTTGGCGTTGTGAATTTAGAAATAAACCCAACGTGAATGCGATGAGGACTATGCTCCAGGGGAGTATTTTTTTAGCTGTTTGGTTCATGATTTAGATCATGCAACATAAAAACAAGCTAAGATTATAGCACCCGATAAATGGATTAACTAAGCACAGGGGCTGCAGGCCAGGCAGTCTTAAAAAATGATTTAAGTTTGATTTATTCAGTTAGTCATCGATGTTTTTATCTGTCATCGCTAACCAGGCTTTAAATCTGGCGCGTTCGATAAACTCTATATCGGGGTTGCTGTTACCTCTACGATCTGAATTTTTTCTGCGATCTTCACCTTTAAACTGCCGACGATCGCTGCCAGATCTGCGTTCTTGAAAGTGAGCCATGCTCTCTCCTCTAGTTGAGCGTGCTTAGGTTCGACCAAATATAGGATAAGGTAAAGACAAGGAAAAATAAACGGTTGAAAAAAGCAGACGAACGGGTAATGCTTTTCTATCAAATAACGCTACAAACTATAAATTAAGCGCTTGGTGATGCAGTTTTAGTTCTTTAAGTACTGAATTCAGAATGAATAAAACCATAATATATATTGGCATCCTAATTGTCTTAATCGGTTTGCTATGGCCAGTCATTTCGAAGCTGCCATTGGGTAAGTTACCGGGCGATATTGTGATTAAAAGAGAGGGATTTCATTTTTATTTCCCTATCACCACTATGATTTTGATTAGTTTACTAATCTCGGTGATTCTCTGGCTGTTTAGGAAATAAGTAACTCATTTTTAAATTGAGCCAGCCTAAGTGTAGATGTTAATTTATTGACCGCGATCGCTAGGTAATACAGGAGCAGGTAATTGGCTTTCTCCCATTAAATATGTGTCTACTGCACGGGCAGCAGAGCGCCCTTCAGCGATAGCCCAAACAATTAAACTCTGCCCGCGTTGCATATCACCTGCTGTGAATACACCATCAACGCTGGTCATCCAGTTTTGATCACATTTCACGTTGCCACGCTCGTCTAAGTCAACTCCTAACTGTTCTAACATGCCAGGTTTTTCGGGACCTGAAAAGCCCATAGCTAATAATGCTAAATCACAGGGCAAAGTTTCATTACTACCAGACACTTCTTCTAATGTAATACGCCCTCCATTAACGTTAGTACGGCCATCTGCATTAACCATTTTTACCCTAACGAGTTCCAGGCCTTT
Organism: Gammaproteobacteria bacterium; assembly: GCA_028279275.1. Lineage (GTDB taxonomy): Bacteria > Pseudomonadota > Gammaproteobacteria > UBA4575 > UBA4575 > JABDMD01. The sequence continues at coordinate 23,583 of JANQOB010000020.1, forward strand.
TACATTACCCTGCTCATCACCAACAAAACGTTTAGTTGAAATAGAATATAGTCGCTCTACACCTTCTTCGTGAGCTGAGGCAGTACGAAAAATGCGTGGCCATTCAGGCCAAGGATTATTTTCTGTACGGACTTCGGGTGGCTTGGGCATGATTTCTAGTTGATAAACGGAAAGCGCACCTTGGCGATTAGCCGTGCCTAAACAATCAGCACCTGTATCGCCACCACCAATAATGACGACATGTTTGCCCTCTGCGCTGATAAAGTTTTCGGGCTTCGCGTCTCCTTCGCATAGCTTATTTTGCATGGGTAAATATTCCATCGCTTGATGAATGCCAGCTAATTCTCGACCTTCAACAGGTAAGTCACGTGCAGCACAGGATCCCCCAGTAAGTATAAGCGCATCAAAATCATTTCTTAATTCATCAACAGACACATTTTCACCAATATGTGTATTAGTTTTAAACTTAACTCCTTCAGAAATCATTTGTTCCATACGGCGATCAATTACGCGCTTTTCCATTTTAAATTCTGGGATGCCATAACGTAACAAACCACCTATACGATCCGCACGTTCAAAAACAGTAACATCGTGCCCCGCACGTGCAAGTTGTTGTGCAGCTGCTAAACCTGCAGGGCCCGAACCTACAATGGCAATTTTTTTACCGGTTGTCTTTTCTGCAATTTGAGGTGTTACCCAACCATTTTCGAATGCTTTATCAATGATGGTGAGTTCAATTCCTTTAATGGTTACAGGATCGTCATTAATGCCTAATACACATGAGCCTTCGCATGGAGCAGGACACAAGGTGCCCGTAAATTCAGGAAAATTATTGGTTGCATGTAAACGTTTGATCGCATCTTGCCATTGATCGCGATACACAAGATCGTTCCAATCAGGAATTAAATTACCAAGAGGACAACCCTGATGACAGAAAGGAATACCGCAGTCCATGCAGCGAGCCGCTTGATCTTTAAGTGGATCCACTTGCCATGGAGCCATGACCTGGTTCCAATCCTTGATACGTTCTTCAACCGGGCGGTAGGGTTGTTTTACCCGGCCATATTCCATAAAGCCAGTAATTTTAGCCATGGTCTGTCACCAACTTGATTTGGAGCTTATTGTAATCATCCATGCGCTGCTTCCATGACCGCTTCATCTACTGAGGTGCCTTCTGCTTCAGCCTTTTTAATTGCCGCGAGAACACGTTTGTAATCTTTAGGCATGATCTTGACAAATCTTGATTGATAATCTGTCCAATGATCTAAAATATTTTTCGCGACTGTACTTTTCGTATAGTCAACGTGTTTAGTGAGCAATGTTTTAACTTCTGCTATATCTTCAGCATCCATTTCGTCGAGATCAACCATATCTTGGTTACATAGTATTTGGAATTTTTCTTTATCAGCCAATACATATGCAATACCGCCTGACATGCCTGCTGCAAAGTTTCTTCCCGTAGGTCCAATCACTACAACGCGACCTCCGGTCATGTATTCGCAACCATGATCACCCACACCTTCTACTACGGTACTGACACCACTATTACGCACACAGAAGCGCTCACCTGCAATGCCACGGATATAGGCTTCACCTGAAGTTGCGCCATATAACAACACATTACCCACAATAATATTTTTTTCTGCCACAAAAGTAGAACTACGAGGGGGATAAACAATAATTTTACCGCCTGATAATCCTTTGCCTAAATAATCGTTCGCATCGCCTTCTAAAGTAAGTGTTACCCCTTTAGGAACAAATGCACCGAAACTCATTCCTGCAGAACCATTGAAGTGCACATTAATAGTGTCTTCTGGTAAGCCTTTTGCACCATAGCGTTTAGTAATATGATGTCCAAGGATGGTGCCAACTGTTCGATTGGTATTTTGTATCGGTAGAATGATATCTACAGGTTTTTGGTTTTCTAAGGCGTCTTTGCACAATGGTACTAAGGTTGTGACATCCAATGATTTGTCTAAGCCATGATCTTGTTCAGTAGTGCAATGCCATTCCGTATTCATCGGATTTTCAGGTTTGTACAAGATATTACTAAAATCCAAACCACGTGCTTTCCAATGATCGATGGCTTGCGTCACATCCAAGTGTTCGACTTGGCCAATCATTTCGTCAATGGTTCTAAATCCTAATTGCGCCATGTATTGGCGCACTTCTTCGGCTACAAATTTGAAGAAATTCTCAACAAATTCAGGTTGACCAGTAAATTTTTTAGTCAATTCAGGATTTTGTGTCGCTACTCCTACAGGGCATGTATTTAAATGGCATACGCGCATCATGATGCAGCCCATTACTACTAAAGGTGCGGTAGAGAAGCCAAATTCTTCTGCACCTAATAATGCGGCTACCACGACATCACGACCGGTTTTTAATTGCCCATCGGTTTGCACAACGATGCGATCACGCAAACCGTTTGCCATCAACACTTGTTGAGTTTCTGCCAATCCCAATTCCCAAGGTAAGCCCGCATGTTTTAATGAGCTCATTGGTGAAGCGCCGGTACCACCGTCATAGCCAGAAATTAAAACTACATCCGAATGCGCTTTTGCAACACCTGCAGCGACGGTACCTACACCTACTTCGGCAACCAGTTTTACGTGAATACGTGCAGACGGATTGGAATTTTTTAAATCATGAATAAGTTGTGCTAAATCTTCAATGGAGTAAATGTCGTGATGCGGCGGTGGTGAAATTAAACCTACACCAGGTGTAGAACCGCGTACTTTTGCAATCCATGGATATACTTTTGTACCAGGAAGTTGCCCGCCTTCACCTGGTTTTGCACCTTGCGCCATTTTGATTTGAATGTCATCTGCATTGACTAAATATTCACTCGTGACACCAAATCGACCTGATGCAACTTGTTTAATTGCGCTTCTACGCAGGTCGCCATTTTCATCTGGTGTATAACGATCAGGGTCTTCTCCACCTTCACCAGTATTGGATTTACCACCAATGCGGTTCATGGCAATGGCTAAAGTTTCATGAGCTTGTTTACTAATTGAGCCGTATGACATAGCCCCTGTTGAAAAACGCTTCATGATGTTTTCAATTGGCTCAACTTCTTCTAATGGAATAGATTGTGAGACATTTTTGAATTTAAAGAGTCCTCGCAAGGTCGCTAAATTTTCATTTTGGTTATCTACTTTGTCAGTATATTCTTTAAAAATACTAAACTGGCCCGAACGTGTTGAATGCTGCAATTTGAAAACAGTTTCAGGATTAAATAAGTGATACTCACCATCACGACGCCACTGATATTCGCCGCCCCAGTCTAAATCAGGCCGCTTGGCTGGGCGATCAGGAAATGCATTGTGATGTCGGATACTCATTTCACGCGCAACTTCTTCTATGCCAATGCCGCCTATGCGTGATGCAGTCCATGTGAAATACTGATCGACAAATTCTTTATTCAAGCCAATTGCTTCAAAAATTTGTGCTCCACGATATGATTGCACAGTTGATATGCCCATCTTGGACATCGTTTTTATCAAACCTTTGTTGACCGCTTTAATAAAGTTTTTCACTGCTAATTCATATTGCATCTCAGGCAGGTGTCCTTTACCTATCATGTCGCCTAAAGATTCAAATGCGAGATATGGATTTATCGCATTCACACCATAACCAATTAACACCGCAAAATGATGCACTTCACGAGGTTCTCCAGATTCAAGAACTAAGCCCGCTTTAGTACGTGAACCGCTGCGTATCATGTGATGATGAACACCTGCAACTGCAAGTAGTGCCGGCATAGCAGCCGATTCAGATGTGATTCCGCGATCCGTGAGTATGATATTGGTGTAGCCTTCTTCGAGTGCCGTATCTACTTCAGCGCATACTTTTTTCAAAGCTTGATCTAGACCTGCTCCACCATCTGCAACCGCATATAAAATCGGGATGGTTTTGGTTTTTAAACCAGGTAAATTTACATCACGTATACGCGCTAACTCATCATTGGTGAGCACGGGTGATGGAATTTTAATTTGTCTGCAACTTTCGGGTGTTGGGTTGAGCAAATCTTTTTCTGGGCCAACGGTAGTCGCTACTTGAGTAACGAGTTCCTCACGAATACCGTCTAACGGTGGATTCGTTACTTGTGCAAATAGTTGTTTAAAGTAGTCATACAACAAACGTGATCGATTAGATAAAACTGCAAGGGCAGCATCGGTTCCCATTGATCCAGTTGGTTCTATACCATTAGCAGCCATTGGCGCCATGAGTACACGTAAGTCTTCATGTGTGTAACCAAATGCTTGCTGACGCTGTAATAATGTGTCCTTGTCTGAACCGTGAATTTGTTTCGCGTTTGGTAAATTTTCTATGTGGACTAAATTATTTTTTAGCCATTCTGCGTAAGGATGTTCTTCCACAAATTCTTTTTTGATTTCTTCATCGTCGATGATGCGTCCTTGTTTAGAATCTACCATGAAGATACGGCCAGGATGCAAACGTTCTTTGACTAAAATATTCTCGGGCGGAATTTCTAATACACCTACCTCAGACGCCATCACTACCATGTCATCTTTTGTTACATAATAGCGAGAAGGTCGTAAACCATTGCGATCCAATACTGCACCAATAACTTCTCCATCCGTAAAGGCAATTGAGGCGGGTCCATCCCATGGTTCCATTAAGCAAGCATGGTATTCATAAAAAGCTTTACGAGCTGCATCCATGGTTTCATGTCCACTCCAGGCTTCTGGAATCATCATTAACACCGCATGTGCGAGTGGGCGACCACTCATGTGTAAAAACTCCATTACGTTATCGAATGTAGCCGAATCACTGCCGCCTTCAATAACAATAGGGAAGAGTTTTTCTAAATCATCGCCAAATAGTTCAGAAGTGCATAATGATTCACGTGCATGCATCCAATTTGTATTGCCACGCACAGTATTAATTTCACCATTATGTGCGACATATCGAAATGGTTGTGCCAGCTCCCACGCAGGAAATGTGTTCGTTGAAAAACGTTGATGAACTAATGCAAGTGCAGATTCGAAATCGGGTTCTGATATATCCGGAAACATCGGTTCAAACTGGGAACCAGTAAGCATACCTTTGTACAAACACGTGCGATAAGAAAGTGAAGGAATATAAAAATGTTCACGTTCGGATAGATTCAAATTTCCTGCGATAGTATGTTCGATACGCTTGCGAATTACATAAAGTTTGCGCTCAAAAGCGAGTTCATCTTTACAATCTGTACCGCGACCAATGAAAATTTGTTTAAAACTTGGTTCGCCTGCCTTTGCCATAGAGCCTAATGAAGATGAATCAATAGGTACATCACGCCAACCTAAAACATCCTGACCTTCTTCGTTTACAATTTTGTTAAATTCATCAATACAATGTTGTTGTTGCGAAGCATCATTTGGTAAAAACACCATGCCCGCACCGTAGTGACCATATTCAGGTAGGTTAATGCCATTTTCTTTACAAACACGAATGAAGAATTTATGTGGTAGTTGAGTGAGTATTCCAACGCCATCACCGGTATTTTCTTCGCATCCACAAGCACCACGGTGAATGAGATTTTTAAGTACGGTGACAGCATTTTGGACAATTTTATGAGATTTGCGGCCCTTTATATCCACAACGAAACCAACACCACAGGCATCGTGCTCATAGGCTGGGTCATATAGTCCTTGTTGAGGTGGTTTAGTGATACTCATCTCGACTCTAAAATTAGCTTGGTTTTATTCTTATATATATTAGTTCTTTTGAGTGTAAATCTATGTACTACAAAAGAGTGATTTTCAAACGCATTTTCGCGTAAATTCTGAGCTACAGGCTATATATTTCAATTGATTAGCCTGCGATGTATTTTACAAACGGCCGCGAATTATAGAAGAGTCCCCAGAATTCTTCTAATAACCCTGATAAATGTATTGTTTAGATACAGAAATCATTTCCACAATGATACGAACACAATCCGGCATTAAACGCCTGTTTAACTGCTACCCAAACGGCACAGGTGATTTAGGTTAACTTGCAGTGATTTTATGTATTGGTGAGCACTAATACAGAAATAATCAAAACGACAGCCGCAGCTTGAAGAACAATGCGCAGCCACATGAAACGTTCACTATAAGAATTATCCAGTGCACCGCCTATTCCCATTGATAATAAGCCGAGCCCTAAAGTAGCAACGGTAGCGAGCAATGCTAGGATTATTATTATATTTAGCATTGAATTTCCTCCGACAAGTTGTGAAAAATGATTATGCCACGTGAATTTAACAGCGAACAAGTAGACTAATAAATATAGGGTATAAAGCGATCAGCTTGCTTCTGGTAAGAAGAGTATTCCGGAAACTTAATAAGCAGTAATTTCTCTTCCATATTAGCTTTACTAATAACTGCAAAAAGCACTATTCCAATACCTAAAAAATTAAGCCAATGCTGATTATAAAATGCTATACCAACCATCATAATGATTAGAGAAGTATACATAGGGTGACGCACGTAATGATAAGGCCCGGTTGTAATTAGATGAGCATTTGTTTTCACCTCAGGATAAATGCTGAAGTTTCCGATTTTGTTATAACAAAGAGTGGTGATGCCTAGCGCAGCTCCAATCAAGCACAAAAGTAACCAGTATTTATTTCCAAGGTTTTGCCATGCTACTGGATAGCAACAAAGTAATACCCCGCATAATTGAGAAATTACTAATAAGTGACTTCTGAATGTGTGCTGTCGTAAAAGTTTAATCAATGTCAATTAGTGACGAATCTATTAATAACTATTTTCTTGTAGTTGTTGTGGAGAAGCTTCGATCATACTATTGAAATTAAATAAACGCGCATCCAATAAATGACTGCTTGTAATATTTTGCATAGAACGAAAAATATTTGCGACACGGTCGGGTGATTCCTTATCCCACTCGCCTAACATGTTTTTTATACGCTGACGTTCTAGGTTTGGTTGTGAGCCACATAAATTACAAGGAATAATTGGGAATTCTCTTCGTTCAGCATATCTTGCTATATCTTTCTCGCGACAATACACGAGTGGTCGTATAACAATATTGCGTTTATCATCACTAATTAATTTAGGTGGCATGGTCTTAAGACGTGAACCATGAAACATATTCATAAACATTGTTTCGACCAAATCATCCATGTGATGACCAAGCGCTATTTTAGTTGCACCCAATTCTTGCGCGGTGTTATATAAAATTCCTCTTCTCAAGCGCGAGCATAAAGAACATGTCGTTTTGCCTGGTTCAATTTTTTCTTTTACGATGCTAAAGGTGTCTTTTTCAACGATGCGATATTCTATATTTAATGAATCAAGGTAATTAGGAAGTATGTGTTCTGGAAAGCCAGGTTGTTTCTGGTCTAGATTCACTGCAAACAATTCAAACTGGATGGGCGCAACTGTTTGTAACCGCATCAACATGTCCAATAATGTATAGGAGTCTTTTCCTCCCGATAGACACACCATGATTCGATCGCCATCATCTATCATGTGATAGTCAGTGATAGCTTTACCAGTCTGTCGCCTAAGCTGTTTTTGTAATTTAATAAATCTTTGTGATGTCATTGCTGTGAAACTTTAAAGCCGGTGGGGTGATTTTATCCATGTGTCTTCTATATCAATCATCCCTAACATGGATTTCATCGCCATACTCATTTCCATTGTCATCATTATCTTCATCTTCCCAACTATAGCGCTTAATCACGGGCGCAGGATCATAATTGCGAAACATAAATGCACAAATAATACCTAAACCTGCTGCCCATATGTGTGTTTCATAAGACACACCCGGTTGGTGAGGGAAAATCCCCCAAATCATTGTGCCATATAAGAAAAATACGATAAGAGAAAGAGCGATGGCGAGGCGATCACGCCTCAATATTCCGATTACAAATATATATGCCATGATTCCATAGGTAAGGCCACTTGCACCAAAATGAAAAAACGGGCGTGCAGTAAACCACACACCAATCTCGGTCAATAGCCAAATAATCGCTAGCACTATCCAACAAGATCGTGGATAGCCATAAATAAGTGCTGTACCAAGAATTAGCAAAGCTGGAGTGTTTGAAATTAGGTGTTCAAATGAGCTATGAATTAAAGGTGCCGTGAATATGCCAATTAAACCAGGAATATGTTGTGGGCGGACGCCTAAATAAATTATTTCCAAATTAAAAACAAATGTGACTAGTTTTATTAACCATAAAACTGCAGTGAAACAAAACACAATTAAAAATGCTCTTTTTAATCTCGTGGCATCATGTGATGTAGGCTGTGTAGAAGAGATGCTGAGCATGGATTACAGGTTAGGGTAATTCTAGACTTGAAGATTTTACATCTATGCTATTTAAACTATTATTTTCAAATTGTAGTTGAAAAGACCAGAATACCTTACCACCTTCGTCGAAAGTGACATTCCAAGTGTTAGATTCAAGTAAACGGTCCCTGTCACTCGGCTCATTTTTTCTTAAATCGATTATTTCCTCGCTGATATTCTCTTGAGTAGAAATATAAAAGGCCTGTAGTTCCCTTAAGCGGTGTATAACATCTGATTTACTATGACCGATTGCTAGGGTTTTAAAGTTACCATGATTAATGGTTTGAGATTTAATTTGTTCGATAAGATTTTTCGCTTTGCTGCTGGCATATTCATAGAATAATTTAATCGCATTGTTTTTGATTTCATCGAGCTCGGAATCATTGTGATAGTGATGTAATCCAAGTGCACCTTTGGGCTTTTGAGTTTTAGCGCCACTTTTGTAGAGAGGATAATCTGCTGCGCTATTCGAGTTAGGGCCATAGGGCCAATAGGCAATGGCTTTATAGCTCTTAGCGTTTTTACGTATGAGTTCAACAAACTCATCAGCACTCGTTCCTTGGGGTGGAGGTATCAGCTGATGAGAAACACCATCCCCATCACGATTTAAAAATGCATCCCGATCTGCTTGATAGGTCGAACTTCCAGAATTTTCTGGATCATACTGAAATGCAAAGCCTTGTAATGAGTATTGGTTTTTTATGGAACTAGCGGTGTATACCCCACATTCATGGATAAATGTACCACAATGCTTGAATTCATCTGTCCAGGTTAAGTTTCTGCACACAAGCGAGGTGCAAATATTTTTCTTTGTAAATTTATTGGTCTCTTTAGTTTGGGTTGCACAAGAACAAAGGATGCATAAAGCAAATATAGAAACTGAGAAATATGCTGTTTTGCTCGACGACATGCTAGGAAATCCCTATAGTACGCATCTTTTGAAAATATATATCTACAATAGTTCAGGAATAGCACTTTGATTTCAACCGCAAACATAACCATGCAATTTGGCGCCAAGCCATTGTTCGAAAATATCTCCGTCAAATTTGGAGACGGCAATCGTTATGGATTGATTGGAGCTAATGGTTGTGGCAAATCTACTTTCATGAAAATTTTGGACGGCAGTCAAGTGCCTAGTTCTGGAAATGTTTCTATTTCACTTAATGAACGTGTAGGTAAATTAAATCAAGACCAGTTTGCATTTGAAGAGTGTAGCGTCATCGATACAGTAATTATGGGACATGCTCAATTATGGGAAATTAAACAAGAGCGTGAACGTATATATGCCTTACCTGAAATGTCCGAGGAAGATGGTATGAAAGTAGCGGAACTTGAGGTTCAGTTTGCTGAACTTGATGGATATAGCGCGGAAAGTCGTGCGGGCGAACTTCTATTGAGCGTAGGCATAGCAGAAGAATTGCATAATGGTCCAATGAGCGAGGTAGCTCCTGGCTGGAAGCTACGCGTATTGCTGGTACAAGCCTTATTTTCTGATCCGGATATATTACTGCTCGATGAGCCAACCAATAATTTGGATATTAACACTATCCGTTGGCTGGAAAATGTTTTAAATGAACGTAAAAGCACGATGATTATTGTGTCTCATGATAGGCATTTTTTAAATGCAGTCTGCACACATATGGCAGATATGGATTATGGTGAACTGCGTGTTTATCCAGGTAACTATGATGATTTCATGCTTGCTTCCACCCAGGCAAGAGAACGTATACAGTCAGAAAATGCTAAAAAGAAAGCGCAAATTGCAGATCTACAGCAGTTTGTAAGTCGCTTTTCAGCGAATGCATCTAAGGCGCGGCAAGCAACATCGCGTATGAAGCAAATTCAAAAAATAAAATTAGATGATATAAAACCCTCCAGTCGTCGTAGTCCTTTTATTCGTTTCAACCAAGAAAAGAAAATTCATCGGCAGGCGTTAAGCATTGAAGGATTAGGGCATGGATTTGACGGTGAATTGCTATTTAGTGACGGTGAAATGATTATTGAAGCCGGGACACGACTGGCTGTAATCGGAGAAAATGGAGTAGGAAAAAGCACATTTTTGCGTTGCTTAATGAACGAGTTAAAGCCTGATCATGGGAAAATTAAATGGTCTGAAAATGCAAGCTTGGGGTACTGTCCGCAAGATACAAGCACAGAATTTAATTGCGATCTAAGTTTATTTGATTGGATGACACAATGGCGTAAACCTACTCATGATGATGAGGCTGTGCGTGCGACATTAGGCCGTTTGCTGTTTTCATCTGAGGATTTTAAAAAGCAAGTAAAAGTATGCTCAGGCGGAGAAAAAAATCGTTTGTTGTTTGGTAAATTGATATTGTCAGAGGCAAATGTTTTGTTAATGGATGAACCGACTAATCATCTAGACATGGAAAGTATAGAGTCATTAAATTTAGCGCTTGAATATTTTGAGGGCACTTTAATTTTTGTAAGCCATGATCGAGAATTTGTCTCTTCGCTAGCCAATTGTATAGTTGAAATTAAAGACCAGCAGATGCACTTATTTCGTGGCAATTATGAAGAATACTTAGCAACTCAAATAGAGGAAGAGCGAGTTGTTAATAGTTAATTATTGATTAGAGTGAAATTCTTTATGTAGTTTACGTGCTTGCGTGGTCCACTTGTCACGCTTTACACGACCTTTATAAGTTTTTAGCTTACTGTCTAATACTTCAATATCTTTGGCTGTAAATTCTGCTATTTGCTCAAAATGATAAACACCGAGACGATGTAGTTTACGTTCAAGTTTTGGTCCCACACCATTTATAAGTTGTAAATCATCTAGTACACCAGAAGGGCGTTTCATACCCATTGGTTTAATGCGTCTTTTACTTGGTTTATGTGTAGTTTTTTTCCGCGTGTAAGTTCCGCCACGCATTAATATTTTTGCTTGTTTAATCCATTCATCCCGATCGATACGCCCCTTAAAATTAAGCATATCATCTACAGTAGTCACATCTTTGCGTGAGAATCCAGCAATTTGCTCGAAATAAAAAATGCCACATTTATGCAAAGTTTTTTCAAGCGCTATCCCGATTCCTGAGATAAGTTTTAAATCATCAGGTTTGCGAGAGGCCTTTTTTAATCCATAAGATTTGATTTTTTGTTTAGTTGGGCTGCCATTACTAGCTTTGTTGTTCGATACAGTAGTGCTTTTCACTAAAGTAGTCTGCGTATTTCCATTGACTTTTGATATGTTTTTGCCATTACCATTTATGTGAAAGATATTGCCACGATTTGATTCATTTATATGACCATTTCCATTTGCAATGCCGTTACCATTGCCATTTGATGCAACAGTCTTATTTGCAGGCTTTAGTATGGCTTTTTGTGCGTCTTTAATGAATTTTTCTAATTCATGAATATGCGCATTACGTGCAGATATTGTATTTTTTAAAGCAGGAATTTTTTGCTCTAAAGTCTTTAATTCTTGTTTTTGTTGAATGATTAGATTTTCACTTTTTTCCAGGTTATCTCGCAGCTGAGGAATTTCATTCGAAAGTTTAGTGATTTCGGTATTTAACGCTAAAATGCTGGCATCTCGCTTTTTGATACTATTCTCTAAATTTGGAATTCGACTACGTTCGTGTTCTAGCGCTTTCTGTAATTCCAATATTTCACTCTCTCTAGACTCAAAGCTTTTCTGTAGCCCGCTAAGCTCAGAAATATCTTGCTGAAGAGCAGTAATTATTTCATCACGTTGTTGTAATTCTGTACTAATCGTAACATTATCTTTTTGAGCATCTAGCTCAATTTGAAGATTAGATAAAGCTTCATTTTTTTCACTTAATTCATTTTTTAAGTGAGTAAAGTCTACAATTTGAATTTCAAATTCTTTTTCGCGATTGTTTAGTTTGGCACGCAACGCCTTTATTTGTTCGTTTAATGCTTCATTCTGCTTTCTAGTTTCGTCAAATTTATTATGCAGGGTAGTAACTTCCTCTTGTTTATTTTTTAGCTCTAAATTATTTTCGTTATACTTTTTTGTAGCTTTACCTAAAAGAGCTTTTAAACTGTCCACATCACTAGAATTTTCACGGAGTGAACCTAACTTATGTTTATGTGTTTTAAGTTCATCTGAAGTGACATGAAGACGAGCAGTTGTTTGTCCCAGTAGATTTTTCAGTTGTTCAATTTCAGTATTTGTTGCCAGTGCTAAAGTCTCAGAAGTATTTACCTGCTCTGATAACTTATTCTTCTCTATATTCAAGGCATCAATATGAGCTGCTCTGTTATTTAGTTCTTTATCCATTTCCGCTAACTTCGTAGTTGCGGACTGATATTTAGCATCTAAATTTTTATATTGATGCTGCCAATCGTTTTCTATTTTTACTAAGTTACTTTTTAAGCGGCCCCAAATGACCCAACCAATTAACAAACCCAATAAGAATGTAGCGGTTAGAGAAAAAATAATATTGGGAATTAAATAAGACATTTTAACTAAGCACTCCAGCTAAATTTTTAGATATCGCGATTTGTTGTTCTAATTTTGGTTTACTATTTTTTGACCAACCAGATATGAACTTTTATGACAACTTTCGACGTCAAACCAAGTGATAATAATAGTACATTAACAATTGTTAATGTACTATTTTTTGACGCAACTATGAGTGCTCAATAAATAAAAATTATTGGTAAGAATTTTAAAAATTTTAAGAATTTAGTTCTGAGCAAATTGATTAAATTAAACTTAAAGTAAAAGATTAAAAAAAATCTGTAAGTTAAAATTATTAATCGAATCACAATGGGGAAATGATAAATTTAGTTTTATTATTATGCATTTGCACATAATTTAAACATTGATACAGTCTTGAAAATCTACAAATTTATCTATCACATAAGCTAGAATTTAGAACGGTGAAGAATTAGTCAATTTAGAATGTAATGAGATTCATGTATTTCGTGTCTTAAATGAGCACAACTCTTATTTAATCAATCTTTATAAGCAACTTAATGGAATATGCCCTAATCACTGTTGCAGGTGTGATAGCCATGCTCTCGATCGTATTGGCGCCAACTGCAAAGACCATAAATGCCTTTTTTTCAGGTGCTTCGCCTGAGGGTCAAGCTCCAAGTTTATTTACCCTAACGTTTTCACAAGTTACGACCTGGATATTTGCGCGTTCTTTAATGAATGCCGCTATTTTGGGATATTTTTATGGGCTCTGGGGCACGTTGGCTTATGCAGGTTACTATTTATCTTTCTTAACCGGCGGGAAAATTATCGACCAGCTGCGTTTTGAACAAGGGTTTAATAGCGTTCAAGAGTTTCTATTTGCACGTTTTGGCAGCATGGGGATGACTTGCTACAACATCGTTATCGTCATCCGTTTAATAAGCGAAGTATTCGCTAACTTGTTAGTAATAGGTCTATTGTTTGGAATGGCGGGGTCAAATGCTTATGTGTTATCCATCATCGTTTTTTCAGCGGCAACTCTATTGTATTCTATGATGGGTGGGTTGCATGCTTCATTGAAAACGGATGTCATGCAAATGAGCATATTTGTATTTGTATTGTTACTGTTAGTTGCGAGTGTGTTAGGTGGTGGGCAATTTGCCTTAGCAGATTTACTGTTCAAAGAATTTCAGTTTGACCAGCCTGGACCCATATTAATGTTAGTAGCATTGCTTCAAATTTGGAGTTATCCCCTACATGATCCTGTAATGATGGACCGTGGCTTTTTGGCAGATCGAGAAACTACACGTAAAAGTTTCTATCATGCCGCTTGGATTAGTATAGTGTGTATAATCACTTTCGGTTGTATCGGTGTATGGGCTGGGGCACATGCAAGTGAAGGTGATACGATGAATTCGGTATTGTTACGTATGTTGGGAGAGTGGCCAATGTTGTTATTCAGCACGACATTAGTGATTTCTGCTATGTCCACATTAGACAGCACTTTATCGAGTTCTTCAAAATTAGTCGTTGTAGACATGAAATTAGTCAACGCAAAAGTAAACAATGGGCGCCTAATCATGTTAGCTTTCATGTTGCTTGGTTTATTATGTGTGTTTTTTGGGAGCCAAGATTTGTTTAGTGCGGTTGCAGTAAGCGGAACTGCATCACTATTTTTAGCTCCGGTGGTATTTTTTTCTATTTTTGCAAATCAAAAAAATATTCCTAACTGGAGTTATTTGCTTGCATTCATCATTGCGATGGCTGGTGCAAGTCTTTATTTTCTAGAATCTTCGGGCCATACTCAGTTATTGGGTGAAATGCATAAATATACCAAGTTGTTATTTATCTCTTTAACTATTCTTATTGTTGGTTGTGGTTCGTTCTTTGTTGGTAAATTATTGCATCAAAATAAATAAGTAAAGTTGAGGCAATATTCAAGTGAAACAAATAACATTTGTTTTACTAATACTTTATTTATTCAGTCTAGTCTCTTGTGACGACTTTACTTTTTCTAATGTATATGAAGGTAAAGTTGTTAAGGTTTTAGACGGTGACTCATTCAATATTCTTCATCAAGGTAAAGTAATTCGTATTCGATTAGCAGAAATTGACGCGCCCGAGTATGGTCAGGTAATGTGGGAAAAATCCAAACTTGCATTAGAAAGATTTGTCGCTGGCAAATTTGTTGTAATTGAAGAATTTGATCGGGATCAATATGGGCGTATTGTTGGACATGCCTATGTTAAAGAAACCTGGATCAATGCCAAGCTTGTGCAACAGGGTCATGCATATGTATATACACGTTATGCTGTTTCTAAAAAATTGTATGAATTTGAAGCAGAAGCACAAAAACATAAACGTGGGGTTTGGTTATTATCTGAACATGAAAGAGTTAAACCATGGGAATGGCGTAAACAGAATTGATGGTTTAAGACATAAAGTAATCATTTACTTGCATGTAATTAAATATATTTTACGAGACATATTTTCATTTTTGGTGTCATAAAAGCATCACAGTTTGTTAAAGAAAAATTCATTTTGTGGTAAATATTTTTAAACAAGCACGGCATACAGTGAACATCCTATCTAAGTAATTAAAATCTGTAGGGAGAGAACTGCATGTCTCAAGAATACAAACAAGATCTTAGCGACAATGCCATTTGTAACCAAACTGGCAATGTCCCATTTTACAAAGTTTTAGAAGCTCGTCTTTCAAGGAGAGATATATTAAAAGGTGGATTAGCTGGTGCGGCAACCACTTTCTTTGCAGCAGCTTCACCTGTAACTTATGCAAGCAAGGTTGGATTTAATCCCGTACCAATTGCTGAAGGCTCAGGACCATGGCCAAGTATCTCGTCGGACTACCAATGGGATGTTTTAATTCCTTGGGGAGAACCACTAGAGCCAGATGGACCTGCTTTTAACTACCCACCCAATTCAGCGGATCAAGCCAAACAGATTGGTATCGGTCATGATGGTATGTGGTACTTCCCGATTAAAGACAGAGAAAGTAATCGATGCGGTTGGGATGTTTGGGATTGGAATGATTATCAAAGTTGGCCCAAAAATATGGAGAACCCTGCTTACACACATGGTAATTGGCATGGCGTGCTTTGCATTAATCACGAATTTGGACGCAATACACATGTGCTAGGCAAAGAAGCACCTGAAAGCTTAGAAGATGTTCGCGTCTCACAACATGCACACGGAGTTTCTGTTGTTGAAATTAGAAAATCTGGTGGGGGTCCGAGCGGCAAATGGAGTCAAATAGAAAGTGATATTGCGCGACGTGTCCACGTCAACACACCTGTAGAATTTAGTGGCCCCGCTGCAGGTTCTGATCTGCTAAAAACTCCAAACGGAAACATACCATTAGGAACAGTCAATAATTGTGCGAATGGTTACACCCCTTGGGGAACATATTTAACCTGCGAAGAAAACTTCAATGGTTATTTTGGTGCTAATGGTGAGTGGACTGCTACACCGGAACAAGAGCGTTATGGCTTCAGTGAAGCTGGCTTTGGTTATGGTTGGCATATTTTTGATAAACGTTTTGATTTGTCTGATCCTGATTATCAGAACGAAGAAAATCGTTTTGGTTGGGTAGTTGAAATTGATCCAATGGATGGAACCTCAAAACCTGTAAAGCGCACTGCTCTAGGTAGAGTAAAACATGAAGGTATCGCACTAACGATAGGATTAGACGGACGTGTTGTAGGTTACATGGGTGATGATCAACGATTTGATTACATCTATAAATTTGTATCTGAAGGTAACTGGCGTGAGATGCTTCATGCAGGTAAAAGTCCTTTAGATTACGGCAAGCTTTATGTAGCACGCTTTAATGACGACGGAACCGGTGATTGGTTAGAACTCACTATTGATAACCCTGATATTGCACAACGTTTCAGTAGTCAAGATGAAGTATTAACGTATGCACGTATCGCTGCAGATATATTAGGTGCGACCCCAATGGATCGGCCAGAATGGACTACGGTAGGGCCAGATGGACTTGTTTACTGTACGTTAACCAATAATAGCCGTCGTGAAGTAGCGAATGCAGCAAATCCTTTAGCTCCGAATGCAGATGGGCATATTATTCGCTGGAAGGACACTGAGAGATTTACAGGTCTGCATTTCGATTGGGACATCTATCTAATTTCACAATCTACTCACGGCACTGAAGACACCTTTAGTGACCCGGACGGAATATGGGCTGATCCGGATGGCCGCCTGTTTATCCAAACTGATGGTGGTCAAACAGATGGTGGAGAAGAAGTTGTACTCAACAACCAAATGTTAGTATCTGATACGCGAACGGGTGACTTACGTCGCTTATTTACTGGTGTTGCCGGTGATGAGATTACCGGCATTGCGGTAACGCCTAATCGTAAAACTATGTTCATCAATACTCAGCATCCTGGAAATGGTGATCCATCTCTTACTAACTTTCCTGCGCCAGTTGATGGTGTGACAGTCCCTCGAGACTCAACAATAGTTATCACGCGTAAAAATTTTGGAACTATTGGTACTTAGTTTATAAATTTCACCCCAAGCTGCCTTTTATACTAAAAATAATCAGGTAGCACCCACTAAAAAGCCTCGGTATACCGAGGCTTTTTTATTTATCTATTACAACAATTTAAAAAATTATGAGGAGTAGAAAAAACAAGAAAACAGCGCCATAAATTCCCATGAATAGCCAATATTCGGTCTCTTCTGAGTTGCGGTATTTTTTTACAACCCAGTTATCCATCTCTATTACACTGGCGAGTAAACCTTTGTCGTAATTTTTCACCCAAACTGCTTGACTCAACCAACCTTCAACTAAAAGAAAGCCTGTAAACAAAAGACCAATCAGAAAAATAAGAGATTGTAAGAGTATTAGCATGATCTACCCATAGCCCTAAGCTTGAAAAGCTGAACACCTAGTTTAGTGATTGATTTGAAGGCAGATATAACGTCTATGCCTAAATTGTCATGTTTGAACGATAGAATGCCTGATTATTGATCTGACCATACGGCATATTCGTTTTCGTTTGGGTCAGCAAAATGGAAACGTTTGCCGCCAGGGAAAGAGAAAATATCCTCAATAATTTTACCACCCGCCTGTATGACTTTTTCCTGAGTCTGTTTTAAAGTACTACTGTAAAAAACAATCAAAGCACTACCATTTTGTGTTGAACAATTATGCTCAGATGTGAAAAAACCACCATTCAATCCCTCGTTTTCGAATGCAGTATAGTCAGGACCATAATCAGTAAATGACCAGTTAAAAGCTTTACTGAAAAATTTTTTTGTTGCTTGAATGTCTTTTGCTGGAATCTCCACGTAATTAATTTTTTCATGAACATTCATAAGGTTTCTCTATTAGAATTGTGTTATCGGTATGCGATATTTATTAATTGTCAAATTAACTTGTAATAAAATAATAACAAATACCTGTCATATAAAAGTTAACCATACACCTAGATTAAAATGAGGGCCAACCATGACGAATTCATACGATATTAAAGGCAAGACAGCACTTGTTACAGGTGCCAACCGCGGCATTGGTAAAGCGATAGTCGAAGTATTCTTAGACAAAGGCGAAGCTAAAAAAGTTTATGCCGCAGTAAGAAATTTAGAGTCTGCTAAACCTTTGCAGGAACAATATGGAAATAAAATAGAAGTGATACAAATAGATTTAGAAAATCCAGATACGATTGAGCAAGCTGCGGCTAAAGCGACCGATGTAGAGATAGTGGTCAATAATGCTGGAGTCCTAAAAACGTCTACACCTTTGGATGCTGGAGCCTTGGATACGATGAGTTATGAAATGGATATGAATGTGAATGGCTTAATTCGAATGGCACAAGCATTTGCACCCATCTTAAAAGCGAATGGTGGGGGCGCATTAATCCAATTAAACTCAGTCGCATCAATGAAGAGTTTTGCACCTTTTGCAACTTACTCTGCTTCAAAGGCGGCAGCCTATTCCATCACACAAGCACTGCGTGATTTATTAAAAGAACAAGGTACAACGGTAGTAAGTGTGCATCCTGGTCCGATTGCAACCGATATGGCAACAGACGCTGGAATTGGAGAAATTGCTGAGCCTCCGAGCCTGGTAGCCGATAGTATTCTAGCTGCTCTAGAAAAAGGTGAATTTCATGCGTTTCCAGATACTATGGCTAAGCAGTTTGAGGGTGCCTATCAAGGCTTTGCAGAGAATATTGTGAACGCCAACCTACTAGAAGGCTGAGTCGGTTGTTTTAGCATCAAGCTGAGTGTTGGTGAAATATTTCGTTATCAGTAATGCTAATGGGAAAAATAAACCCCACTCGATGAAATAAAACATAAATGTTATCCATATAGGCTCAGCAAAATGTAGTGCGCCTAATATATGTCCAAGGAGATAACTCAAACTACCTCCTAGTGCACCTGCTATGGAGGCGATCTTCAAGTTTTTACGTAACCAGTACAGGCTATAAGGCACCATGAGAGCAAAAACAAACCACAATACTATTAACCAAGCAGGTATAGGTAAATGTTGATTTGTAAATTCTGGGAAAGATAAGAGATTAAATTGGGTGAATATGCTGTCAATAGCAATGCCTAATAATCCAACAATGAGCATTATTTTCAAGTCACGTATTCGCAACTTGCTAAATATGAAGTGAGCGACGATGTATGCTAAACCAACATAAACACCCAGTAGTGGTAATGCATGTGTTGCACCATATGCACAAGCAGCCCACGTAACTTGCAAACCAGTAAAATTAAAAATCAAAAAAGCTAGGTGTTTACTAATCATTGAAATCGATTTGCAGGTTTTTTTAATACCAGCTGTTGAACATCAATGACTCGTTCCTCAAAGCCCGCTTGGCAATATTTAAGATAATATTCCCATAAGCGGATAAAGGCATGGCCGTAGCCGAGTTCTAAAACTTTTTCTTTATTATTAATAAATCGTTGATACCAAATTTCTAGGGTTTTGCCATAACTAGCGGCATAGCTTTCAGAATGAAATAAAGTTAAATCACTATTTTTTGCAATACAGTTAAGCATAGACGACATGCTCGTTAAGCTACCACCTGGAAATACATATTTACGAATGAAATCCAGTGAATTTTGGTATCGGTCATGAAGATAGTCCGAAATGGTAATCGCTTGAACTAAGAAAGCACCATCTGGTTTTAATAGCTTGCTGCATATCGCAAAATAATTATCTAAATATTGCTGTCCAACAGATTCAATCATTTCAATAGAAACTAATTTGTCATATTGACCTCGTAGTGCACGATAGTCTTGTTTCAATATAGTAATCTGTGAACTTAAATTAGCCTGATCAATTTTTTCTACTGCATAATCATATTGTTGGTCTGAAATGGTTGTAGTAGTTACTTTGCAGCCATAATTTTGTGCAGCATAGATTGCAAAACCTCCCCAACCGCAGCCAATTTCAAGTAAGTGATCTTGAGGCTTTAACTTTAATTTTTCGCAAATTATTTTAAGTTTGTTCTCTGCAGCATCTTCAAGTGTGTTATTAACCTCTGTGAAGCAGGCTGATGAATACATCATTTTTTCGTCTAGGAAAAGCTTATAAAGATCATTGCCGATATCATAATGAGCAAGAATATTGCGTTTAGACCCCCTAGTACTGTTTTTATTAATGGCATGTCCAATTGCGTGAAATGGTTTAGCAACCGACGCATAGCCTGATTTAAATGAAAATAATACATCGCGATTCAGGGTAAATACCCGCATTACATTGAGAATATTATCTGAAGTCCACCAGCCTTTTACATAAGTATTGCCAGCAGCCGGTTCTCCACCAAATAAGATTTCGTTAAAGGCTTGAATATTATGAACGCGAATAACGGCATGCAATTCACTTTGCATGGTTTTATCACCAAAATCATAAACCATTTCGTCTACATAAATTTGTAGATACCCGTGTTCAATAAGATCAAGTTTTTTAAATAAAATACTTTTCGCAAATTGACTTAGCCAACTTATTTCATGTTGAATGGTGTTGTTATTAGTTTTATGTTTTGGAATTATCGACATAAGTAAATCCTACTGGTGTTTGGGGTGGGGTACGTATTGAATTCCTTTCATCCATAGTTTTAGAGCTTCAAAATGGATCATTGCTGTAACTTTTAATGTCATTAAGGGGAAATTAAATAAAACACTCCTTAAGTTCTTGGCGTTTAAATTAACTTGATCTAAAAATATAGAAGCATCAAAGACTTTCTCATCCTTTTCCCAATTTTCGATATGTATTTTCATATGCTCGTCAGGTTTTTGTATTTTCCATCGATATTGCATATCCATATTAAGAAAAGGAGAGACGTGGAATTCTTTTTGGTGAGTAGAGGTTATTGTCTCGTTATTTTGTTGATTAGAAATCACATAGCAATGTTGTTCTTTCCATGGGGTGTTCATAACTTCGGCAACTACATGAGTAAGTTCTTCACCTGACTTGTCATAACAGAAATAAACACTAAGCGGATTAAATACGTATCCGAAATAACGAAAATGAGTCAATAATCGAATTGGACCAGATACACTATCACCCGTTTTTTGATATATAAGCTCACGTATCGAGTCCGCCAAGTTTGCGTTTTTACCATGATGATCTTTGCGATAAAAAGAAGCTAAATTAGGCTTATTGACAGACCACAATAAGAATTTGTCAAAAAGGGTGGGCAGCTCATCTAAGTCCACATACATCATAAATAATGAATATGTGAACCCGTGAGCGCGAGGGGAATAGCGCTGATGGCTAACTTGCCCTTTGTAAATACAGCTCTTCATCGTTCAAGTGTTGATTAAATTGATTCACAGAATGCATAGCACTCCATACCCCATCTTCATGAAAACCATTTCGCCAGTAGGCTCCACAAAACCATGTGTTTTGTTGACCATTTATATCCGTTAATTGTCTCTGCGCATGAATAGCGGGATGGTCAAATATCGGGTGCATATATTGGATTGTTTTTAGTATTTTTGAATCATCAATTCCTTGGTTAGGATTTAAAGTTACAAAATAGTCTTGATCACAGCTCAAATTTTGTAGACGGTTCATATAATAGGTTACATTTACAAATTCATTTTTCTTTTTGGGTACAGAGTAATTCCAGGATGACCAGGCACTTTTTCGTCTTGGCATAGCATTATTGTCTGTATGGAGTACCGCAATATTTTCTTGATACTTTATATTACTTAAGACATTTTTTTCTATAGGGCTCGCTTGATCAAATAATTTTAGTGCTTGATCACTATGACAGGCCAAAAAAATATGATCAAAATATTCAGGTGCTCTGCCTTTGGCAAATACTTCTACTCTTCTTGCAACACGTTTTATGTTTTCAACAGGTGTATTTATATGTATCTTGTTTGCAAAAGGTTTTATAAGTTGTTTTACATATTGTTTTGAGCCACCTACAATTGTTTTCCACTGCGGGCGTTGTTTCAAGTTTAGTAAACCATGATTTTTAAAGAAAGCTAAAAAACTTTTTGCTGGATATTTATTGATCTTTTCAGTATCACAAGACCATATCGCAGCGCCCATTGGCAAGATATAATATTTAATAAAAGCCGAACTGAATTTGTGGGTAGCTAAAAATTCACCAAGCGTAAGTTGACCTTGGCCTTGGTTTAAAAACTCCAGTGCAAGATCTTTAAAACGTACTACATCGTAAAATATTTGGTAAGGTTCGTGTTTTTTCCAGTTATCACGGTTGAAAATTAAACTTTTCAATCCACTCCCGGACCATTCGAAGCCAGTTTTTTCACATTTAACCGAGAAACTCATTTCGGAATCTTGAATTTTTACATCTAGGTTCTCAATTAGCTTTTCAAAATTTGGATAAGTCCAATCATTAAAAACAATGAAGCCTGTATCAACCGCAACAGGATGGTTCTCAGCATAAAGTTCGATGGTATTTACATGCCCGCCTATATAACTCCCTGATTCATATATAGTGATGTCATGTTGATTGTGGAGTAGGTGTGCAGCAGTTAAGCCAGATATACCCGAACCTATAATTGCAATCTTCATATGAGTTATTTCTATTTTCGTAAAATTGTTTTAGCAAGTAACTTGCTAAGAATTGGGTTAGGTAAAGATGCAATAAATTTCAGTGTTAAACTAAAACGTTTTGGAAAATGGATTTCTTGTTTATTAGCGGCTATTCCACTCAAAATATATTCTGCCGAGCGCGCCGCTGAGATTAGTGCAGGCATGTCGAAGTCATTCTTAGCAGTAAGCTCAGTTTCTACGAAACCCGGACAAATCACCGATGCTTGAATATTTTGAGGTTGTAAGCTTATGCGTAATGCTGCAAACATATTGCGTATAGCTGCTTTAGTAGCACCATATGCTTCTGATCGTGGTAATCCGAGATACGCTGCAGTGCTGCTCATTCCTACGAGTTGTGCAGAATCTGATTTCTTTAGTAAGGGCAAACCTGCTTCGATACCATAAACCATGCTCATAAAGTTTGTATTCATTTGTCTATAAAACAATTCACTATCAAAATTATCTATATCTACGTATTCACAATTTCCGGCGTTAAGTATTGCGATATCTAAACGATTTGCTTTTTTGTTTATCGTTTCAATAATCTCCTGATTAGTGTCTTTTGATGTGAGATCACCAGCAACAATTTCAATATTGTTTTTGTTTTCACACTGTTCAAATGTCTCTTGTAGCTTTTCTGATGAGCGAGAAGTGATGAATAGACGACATTGAATATTTGAAAGCGCAATCACTAATGCACGCCCGATACCGGACGAGGCGCCAGTTATCCAAATCACTTTATTTTCAAAATGATTGAGTACTTTGCTAGATAGCATTACGTACCTTTTTTATTATAGAACCTAGCACAGGAATATGTTCGTATACTAGTGCGCCAAGATCATAATAATCTCGATGACTACATACTTTATTGTCTTTAAATTCAATAAACGATGCTCCATCGATTTCTATCATCTTATTGCTAGCAATTTTTTTATGCTGAAAACGCATTAACCACTCTATGGAATGTTCGTGACTGTTGGGTGTATGGCTTTTTAAGGTAAAATTACAAGAAGTGAGACTTGTATATAGACCTTCAAAATACTTTGTTAAATTTTCTAATCCGTTAATTGTTTTGATAGGGTCAGTAAAAACAATATCTTCAGTATAAATTTCAGACAAAACATGTTGAGCATTTGAGCGCTCAATTGAATTGATATCAGAGACGAATTTTTTGATTTGGGAAACCTTCATGAGCTGCCTTCTTCTTTTAAGATAAATACAATTACTTCACCAACATTTAAGCCAAATTTTTTGACCGCCGCTTGACTGATCACTGCATTTTCGTCTATCTGATATATCCAGTCTTGTAAATGCACTTGAATTTGTTTTCCTTCGGACTCAAATAACAAGTCATAATTCCAGTTGAAAGCGAAACCCTCTTGGGTGCCTGTTGCTTTGCCTACAACATCGCTAGCAGTGCCAGTGTTAATGTTATTTTCTAATTTGCTTAAATACCAAGTTCTTTCTTGTGTCCTGCCATCTGCATAAGTGAATAACTCATAAAGCACACCTTTATCACCGCTCCAGGTACCATTCATGTCTACAGCAAAACGCTGGGTGACTTTTCCTTGATAATTCTTGATTAAGCCCCAACCTTTCAGATCCCCATTGAAAAATGTTTTTAAGTCAAACTCAGGCGTAGTGTTTTTATAGTCACTCGGAGTGGTTCCACAACCAGTAAGCAATGATAAAAACAACGTATATATGAAAAGTATAGTCAGCTTTGACTTTGCGGTTTTAGGCATTTTCACCTAGCAGCTCCTTACGATTTTTTTTAAAACGTGAATTCTTATCTAACCAGATTGCTAAAAATGCAGAACCAAAATTTGGATCATCAATAGTTCCTAAGATTCGGTCTTGATTATAAAAAGTACTTTTACCATCTGGTGTTGTCACAAAAACTAATTGATCACCTTTATTCACATCAGGCCATATATTTTCAAGTATCACTAACCATGCATCCAAGGGGTATTGCTCATCAAATCCTAATCTTAGCCATTCTTTTTTTGTACTAGACAATAATTTTTGTGCATAGATTTTTCGCGCATACGTAATACTTAGTGCACGTGTATTGTTGATTAACAAATCATTTGAATCTTTACTGTTTGATGAATAATCACTTATCCAGTACGTTGAGTCATATATATGAAATCCAAAGCGATGTAATCTAGTTTGTCCGACTAGTTCAAAGTTTTGCCACTTTTGCATTACATTTTCAGGCAGAGGGCTGAGAATCCTCTCACTCGTTGCCCAGGCTGATGGTATATAAAACATCCACACTATGAGTAGTGAATATAGAAATAATTTACGGCGCATAATTGTATTAGTCGTATGAATATCTGATCAGTATGTAACTACCCACATAAACTAGACCTTAAGAAATTATTAAATATTTGTAATCTATGAGTGTTTGGCAAAAGTTATCTAGCCAGTATTATGGGCTTCATTATGAGAATCCTTTGTATAGAAGATGACCAAGAACTACTTGACTACGTAAGCAAGGGCCTGAAAGAAGTTGGCCATATTGTAGATACGGCTACGGATGGTAATGATGGTGTATTGCTAAGTAGCACCGAGCAATATGACGTAATCCTGGTGGATCGTATGCTCCCAAATGTAGACGGTCTCACTATTATAAAAATGTTGCGTGGTGCAGGAAATTTAACACCTATTCTAATTTTTAGCGCATTAGGTGAAGTGGATGATCGTGTTAAAGGATTAAGGGCGGGAGGAGACGACTATCTAGTAAAGCCTTTTGCTTTTTCTGAGCTGCTCGCAAGAATTGAGGCACTGAACCGACGCGACAAAAAATCAGCAGATACTGAAACTAGTCTAAAAGCCCATGATATTGAGCTTGATTTGCTCACTCGAAAAGTAAAACGCGGTAGCGAGGAGATTGCTCTGCAAGCAACAGAGTTTCGTTTACTTGAATACTTACTTAGACACAAAGGGCAAGTTGTTACTCGCACCATGTTGCTCGAATATGTTTGGGATTATCATTTTGACCCTCAGACAAACGTGATAGATGTGCACATTAGTCGTTTGCGGCAAAAAATTGGCAAAGATACCGGAAATCAAATTATCAAAACCATGCGCGGTGCAGGCTACATTATTGACGATGATTAATGAAAATAAATCACGCGATTATAAAAAAAGCTCGAGCTTCAAGGTTGCAACACTGTTTGCGTTTTTATTGGCAATTGCCATTACAACACTAAGTATTTCTATATATTTATTTGTTCAACAATCTGATTATCAATCAGTAAGTCATCTCGTAATTATTTTAAGCGCTGTAAGTATTCTATCTTTAATCGCGATGGGTGTAATTGGCTATTTGATTAGTGTGTTTGTGGTAACAAGAATTAACCGCATTGCCGATACCGCGCAAGAAATTATTTCTACCGGTGATTTAACCAAACGCATTGAAATTGATTCACGTTGGGATGATCTAAGTTTTTTGGGTGATGTTTTAAATGAAATGTTACAAAAAATTGAAATATTGATGGAAGGTGTACAGCACATTACTGACACCGTAGCACATGATTTACGTACTCCACTTGCCAGATTGCGAAATAAATTAGAGCATGCCTCTTTACAGGCAGATTTAATTCAGAGTGATGAGGAAAAAACCGAACTTGTTAAAGATGTTGATAATTTATTAAAAACATTTAATTCTTTATTGAGTTTATCCAGTTTAGAATCTGGACGACAAGGTCTTAAATTTGAATCATTTGATCTAGATAAGGTTGTCCAAGATGCAGTTGATCTTTATCAGCCTCTAGCAGAAGAAAAAAATCAGAAAATGATCGTCAATACAAAAGCTATGCAATACGTTGGCAATCGCGACTTAATTTTCCAGGTTATTACGAATTTAATCGATAATGCGATTAAGTTTACCCAAACACAAGGCACGATTAGTATTAATTTAGAGGAAAATAAAAATGTGCAAAAAATTGTGATTGAGGACAATGGTCCTGGTATTCCCAAGGATTCAATAAATAAAGTATTTGACCGCTTTTTTCGTGATCAAACGCAGCAACATATAGAAGGCTCTGGTCTTGGGCTTAGCTTAGTAAATGCAGTTTTACATCTTCATAAAGCTTCAATTCGCTTAGAGGAAAACAGCCCAGGTTTGAAAGTAATAATAGAGCTATAAACCACTTTATAGATGTCTGAAACTATAGTTATTCAATCTCATCGATTGCCTATAACAGAAAATTGGCTGCAAACATGCATAAGTAGCGTGAAAGCATGGGCAGATTTGAACCAATTTCATTATAAATTTATAGATGATAAATTATTTGATTATGTTTCGGTAGAATTTGTTGAAAAGACAAAATCTAAGCCTATTATTGCAACAGATTTAGCGCGCTTGAAAGTTCTGCAAGAATTCTTAAAAAAAGGATATGAAATAGTTATTTGGTGTGATGCAGATTTTATAATATTTGCACCTGACCATTTTATTTTACCCAATGAATCGTATGCGTTAGGACGTGAGGTTTGGATACAAAAAGATAGTAAAAAGTCTAATAAGTTAGTCGCGAATATAAAAGTACATAATGCATTTATGCTATTTCACAAGGAAAATACTTTTTTAGATTTTTATGCAGAAGTAGCTGAACGTTTAGTTATTCACAATGAGAGCAGTATGCCGCCTCAATTCATTGGTCCTAAACTGCTAACAGCAATTCACAATGTGGTTCAATGCCCCGTTTTTGAATCGGCTGGCATGTTAAGTCCTTTGGTAGTCAAAGATATTGCTAAAGGTAAGGGTGAAGCTCTGGATTTATTCAAGAAAAAATCCTCATATGAAATTTATGCTGCCAATATGTGTAACTCATTGTTTGGCCGTGATGGGTACAGTGCAAAGATAATTGAAAATTGCTTAAAGGTCTTATTAAGTGAACAGAGAATATAGTTAAATAATAAATATTGCGTAATATATAAAAGATGATGACTCAAATTCAAAAAATAGCAAATCCTCAGGGTAAGGGCTTAGTAAATGTCGTAGACGACTTGCGTTCTTACGAACCTATTCATGTTAAAGCTAAATCTGCCCATCAATGGTTAGCAGATTATTTTACCTCTAGTTTGATATTGAGTGCTAAATATGGTTTTAAACCTATAGTGGCTAAAGACTACTACTTGTATTTTAAAAATGCCGAGTGGAAGCTAAGTTTGATTGAACCTGAAGCTTGGAAATCTCATAGTCCTGGCACTTATTTTGCCACATGCAATCTTAATCCAGACATGAGTTGGAGCATTGAACTTGTGGACGATTGGCAGCAAGATCCCCTATTAGTAAAGACTATCTACGAATTAGAAAGTGCTTTTGTAGATTCACTGAATAATGAAAATTTTTTATTGGAAAATCTTCCTTTTTACCTGCAGCACTTATCTTACTATCAAAGATTATGTGCAAATGCATTGGCACGATCTCTTAAGCAATCATTAGAAATTAAATTAGGGAAAGATAATGCTGGATTGCTTGAGAGCAAAAAAATGCTTACAGAATTAGATAGTCAAAAAAAGCTTATATTGAAAAATAACTAACAAATCTTTGTTGCAAATGTGGAGGCTCATGAAAAAGTTTAAGATTCGAGTAAAAGTAGCCTAAGCATGGTTGATACTTAGTTAAAAAATATCAAGATTCTAGGATGTATTTATTGACTATCTTCTTTGCCAGCGATCGGGACGATTTTTTTGGCTTCTTGAAATAATTCTTCAAGTTCACGGATACGTGTTTCTTGTGCACTTAGCTCATCACGTAAAGGTGAGACCTGCTGCTTGGCTTGGCCCAGTACATTTTCAAGTGAAGTAATTTTGCTATCACGAAGTCTTATGGCTGTTTCCAATGCTTCTATACGCTTATGCCGCATTGTAATTTCATCAGTTAATATAGAAATTCTTTCATCACGCGATTGAATATTTTTTTCAAGTTCAGGTATTTGCTGATTTGCAGTTTCAACTTTAGTTTGAAGGGTACTCATAACTGTGCGCGCTTCATTGGTTTCAATTTCAAGTAAGCGAATTCGTTCGCGTTCAGTTTCAAGTGTCTTGTTTAAAGCGGCGTTTTCTTCTGTGCGTTTATTAAGATTCTCCGCAAGCATGTTTACTTTTGCGATCTGAGTTTTTTGCGACTCCAGCTTTCTAACAAGTTCTTCAATAGTCTGTTTATCTTTATCGATCTGTTTATGCAACTCGGATTCTTTATGCACGCGTTGTTCTATTTCACCTTGAAGTTGATAGATCTTGTTATCCATATCGTCTAATTCTTCTTGTAAGGCATTTATTTGATTGCCGCGAGCACTAAAATCTTTTTGCATATCGCTGAAAGATGCAATTTGGGTATCAAGTTCCTCGATGCGAGTAGTTAAATGAATACGTTGATCTTCAAGCTCTCTGCTTAGAATTTGGTTATCTGCATCAGATTGTTTCAGCTGTTCTCTTAATTCTTTAGCATCGATCACCTTAGAGCGTAGAGATTCAAGCTTTTCATTCAACCTTACGATTTCAGTATTGCTCGTTTTTAACTTCTTAGTTAAGACTCGATTGTCTTCGTCAGCATGATCTAACTGATTTTTAAGTGGTTGTAAGTCAACAATAATTTCTTTTAGAGAATTTATTTCTTCATTAAGATTGAGAACTTCTTGATCACGTTCTTGGAGATTAATACTGAGCAAATTATTTTTTTCTGTAGCCTTGCCAAGTAATACTTTTAATTCATTTAGCTCATCAGGAATAATTTTAAATTCTTCTATTACTTTGGCTTGTTCATTTGAGTATTCAACAGCAATTTTTAATTTTTCTGCCAGTTCATCACGAATTTGAGTAGCCGCTTCATAAGCAGTGCGTAATGACTCCAACTCGTTGCCTTTACTTTCATTCGCACTCAGAACAGGAATTTCTAAATCCATTTCTAGATCAAGAGTCTCTTCAGCTTGTTTATCTTTAGATGGGGTATCAAAAGTAGCCATGAAATAGTTCTTCCCTTAAACATTCATTAATGAGAATTGAATTGCGCACTAGTTTTTCAAATAAACATATGAATTGTAATACATCTAGTATCAATTTTTAATCAATCACAATGAATCTTGCGGTGTGTAAAAAAGATCAAAATCCAAACAATATACTGATAGTCAAATCATGGTATTCCAGTCTTGGTCATACATAAGATTATTAAGAAAAATTGAATGGGTATACGAAAGTCAGTTTTTGTGTATAAAAATCAGATATTTAGCATTCATAAAATTTATCCACAGAAAATATTAAACACTGTCAACGTCAGGGCTATTCTCTACGTTGTAATTAATATCGATAACCATAATTTGATAGAGGAGAAAGATGAATTTGAAAAAGCAGCTATTACTGTCAATTACCGGGATGCTTATCTTTGCAGCATCAACAACACATGCACAAGGATCAGTGTATGGAAATATTGGCTATAAAGATTACCTTGGAGAATTTTAATAGGATATAACGATCATTATCGTGGACATAGCTATAATGGTCATCATCATAAGTATTATCACAAACATAAAAAGTATTATTATAAAAAGCGCTTACGCCATAAACATCACTACTACAGTCATCACCATCGCTATCACAGTCGGAATTGTCGTTACTAATTAAGTCTTGAAAACAACTTTCACGTCAATGAAATGAAAAGGCCTCGCAATGCGGGGCTTTTTCATGAGTGAGCATAATAAATTAAATTAAAACTCTGTAAGATCAGCACATGCTGAATTCCATTAAAAAGCGCTGGTCAGATGAAAGCGGTTATCGTGAAGTTTTAACTATTGCTATTCCACTCATCCTCAGTACAGGCGCGTGGAGTGTTTTATTATTTTTTGATCGAATGTTTTTGTCATGGTACTCAGAAGATTCTATTGCCGCTGCGATGCCAGCGGGGATGACAAGTT
This sequence comes from Gammaproteobacteria bacterium, assembly GCA_028279275.1. GTDB lineage: Bacteria > Pseudomonadota > Gammaproteobacteria > UBA4575 > UBA4575 > JABDMD01. The sequence continues at coordinate 54,304 of JANQOB010000020.1, forward strand.
TTGCCATGTTAAGTTTATTTATAGGCACGGCTGCTTATGTGAATACATTTGTTGCACAATACTTTGGCGCTGATGAAGAAAACAGAATAGGTGCAATAGTTTGGCAAGGTATTTATTTTAGCCTGCTATCTTTTTTTGTGATTATTCCAGCCTATTTTTTAGCAGAAAGTTTCTTCGCTTTAATTGGCCATACTCCAGAAGTGCAAGCTCAAGAGACTTTATATTTTAAAATACTAATGTATTCAGCCATGTTCATGGTTCTGAACAATGCCTTGTCTAGTTTTTTTTCTGGTTTAGGGAAAACAATGATCGTAATGTGGGTCAGTTTTCTTATCGCCGCCATAAACATAGTTTTAGATTATATTCTCATTTTTGGAAAGCTTGGTTTTCCGGCCATGGGTATTAGAGGTGCGGCTATTGCGAGCAACATTGCTGTGATAGCAGGTTCAGCTGTGTATTTATTGCTGATTTTTCAAAATAAATATCGCAATCGTTTTGAGCTTGTCTCTTCTTGGAGGTTGAATATTCCTTTGTTTAATAGATTAGTGTATTTCGGCTTTCCAAATGGATTGAGGTTATTTATAGATATGACAGCGTTTACTGCATTTCTAATGTTTGTTGGAACAGTGGGTACTCGTGAACAGGTTGCTACAAATATTGCATTCAATATTGAAGCATTAGCTTTCTTACCCATGGTTGGCATGATGATAGGTACAGCAGTTCTTGTGGGTCAAAGGTTGGGCGAAAATAAACCCGATCTTGCCGAAAAAGCAGTATGGTCTGCTATCCATATAACATTTGCATTTTTTAGTATTCTGGCTGTTTTGTATATCACGATTCCCGGGATGTTTATCTATCCTTTTACATTAAATGGAGGACTTGAAAATATTGAAAATAGTATCGATCTAATTGTAGTGCTATTGCGGTTCGTTGCGGTTTTCTGCCTCTTTGATGCAATTTTCTTAGTCTTTATCGGTGCTTTAGAAGGAGCTGGAGATACTCGTTTTATTATGAAAATGAGCTTTATAATTTCAATATTACTGTTTGTAGTACCTTGCTACATTTATATCAAGTTCTTTGAGGCTGAGGTATTAGTACTTTGGTGGATTATTACGATTAATGTCATGATCTATTGCAGTGTATTTTTCTGGAGATTCAAAATGGGGCCGTGGAGAGATATGAGAGTTATTGAATAAATATTGAAACAAAAATAAATGAGCTTTAACAACGCTTATTGATATCAGTAGGAGTCATAGTATGAAAAAAGTAGAAGTCTATTCAAAAGAATGGTGTCCCTATTGCGCCAAAGCAAAATCTTTACTCAAATCAAAAGAAATCAATTATCAAGAAATTGATGTGACCAATGATGCTGAACGTGAAGAAGAAATGATCCAACGTTCTCAACGGCGAACGGTTCCACAAATTTTCATAGATGAGGAATCTGTTGGTGGTTACGATGATCTAGCACAGTTAAATGCAACAGGCTTATTGGATCAAAAACTTGGTCTCGCATCGCAACAAGCACTACATGAGGTATATGATGTTGCTGTCTTAGGCGCGGGGCCAGCAGGCATGACTGCTGCAATTTATTCTGCACGTAAAAATTTAAAAACCATTATGATTGCTTATGATAGTGGTGGTCAGGTAGGTACTACCTATGAAATCGGGAATTATCCTGGTTTCCAAATGATCACCGGCCCTGATTTAGTCGATATGTTCGCGGCGCATGTAAAAGAATATGAAATCGAAACGATGTTGGGCGAAAAAATTAGCAATATCGAAATAGAAAATAAATGTAAGCAAATTTATACAGAGTCTGGCCAAGAAATTTGTGCAAAAGTAGTTATTGTGGCAACAGGCGCATTTAAAAGAAAACTTAACATACCTGGTGAAAAGGAACTTACAGGCAAAGGAGTTGTTTATTGCTCAACATGTGATGGACCTTTATTTAAAGATTTAAATATAGCGGTAATTGGCGGCGGAAACTCAGCCTTAGAAGCTGCCGTTGAAATGAATGGTATTGCTAAGAGTGTGCAGCTGGTTTCAACTTCAGATTGGTCAGGGGATGAAATTTTGCAAGACAAAGTGCGAAGTGCAAAAAATGTAACAGCTCATAAGTTTCACCAACCAATAAAGATTCTGGGTGAAGAGAGTGTTACTGGTCTTTTAATAAAAGATAAGCAAACAGGAGAAGAAAAAACGCTAGAGCTAGATGGAGTATTTATTGAAATTGGTTTATACCCAAATTCTGATTTCATTTTAGATTTGGTCGAAACTACAGAGCGCGGTCAGATCAAAGTTGATCAAAATGGCGATACAGGAGTAAGGGGTATTTTTGCTGCGGGTGATGTAACAGATAACAGAGAAAACCAAATAATCGTTGCCGCCGGGGAGGGCGCTAAAGCGGCCTTAAGCGCTTTTAATTACTTGGTAACACAGGTTTAATGGGATAAATAAGGTTTTAAATTGACATGAAATAGATCATTCTTTAACTTGGTCTACTCAAATAAGAATAACAAAAGAGTCAGAATATGCTCATGTTTTGCAGCATATTAAAGTCATGATAAAACGCATACCAGGCCCCGCCTTGCTGTGGTACTCCATCATTATTTTTGGAGCGGCAAGCTCAATCGTACATATCATTGCCGATCTTGGTAGTCAACATACCGTTGACGGGCGCAATGTAATTTCCTTTTGTAATTTATTGTTTGCGGGCAATGCTTGTGCAGTCATTGTGCTGTTTATTGTGCATCGAAAGCAATGGACACGTGCAAAATTAAGCAAGATTACAAATATAGAGTGGTTGTTCTTATTTATCTTAGCTTTACTCGCAAATTGTCTTGCGCCTTGGTTATTTTTTGTAGCGATTGAATCGACGATGGTCACTAACGTTGTGTTAGTGAGTCAGATAGAACCTCCATTACTACTTTTTTTAGCTTGGCTCGTGTTTAAAGATAGTATAAGTAAATGGTCATTTATTGGTTCCATTTTATCTTTAGTAGGTGTGGCTTTAATTGCCTTCTTGCAACCACAATCTGAAGAATTATTAGTGGGTAAAGGTGAAATATCCGCAGCGTTTGCAGCGGTGACTTATGCAGTATCCACTGTGCTTGCAAAGATGTATCTCAAGGACATACCTATTGGGATTTTTAGTGTTTTTAGAAGTGCGGTGGGTACCGTTGCCTTTTTTATTATCGCGGCTTATTTATATGGCTTTGAGCACTTTATTGACATTGGTTCTCCATTTCTTTGGAAATGGATGTTGGTGTATGGCGGTCTAATCATTGTAACCGGCCAGCTTGCCTGGGATTCAGGAGTTCGTAAATCAACATCCACTGATGTTTCACTCGCGACTTCTTTTGCTCCTGTTGCTGGTGTGTTGGCTGCATTTTTAATATTGGGTGAGCAACCTACACATGCTCATTACATTGGTGGTGGAGTGTTGCTGTTAGGTATTGCAATCTGTTTATTTGCAACTATACAAAAATTACGCGAAGAGAAGTTACATGAAACAACCATGGCAGAAAACGATGCCGTACCCGGCTTAGAGGCAGAATGTAGAACAGGGTTTAAGGGTGTTTAATCGGTAGGGGCAGATAAGTAAATAATAATTATTTAGGAGGATGCTATGTTTTCACAATTATTGAAAATTACTTTAACAGGGGAGCGTAGTTGGGAGTGGTTACCCATTTTAGTGGCAAGGTTTTCACTGGGTTTATTTTTTGCTGTATCAGGTTACAACAAACTATTTGTGCCTGAAAAACATGCGGATTTAATTTCTCTTATGGCCGATATCGGTATGCCTTTTCCGGAATTCACCGCACTGTTTTTAGCAATCGTAGAATTCTACGGTGGTTTAATGCTTATGGTAGGTTTTTTGTCTTCAGTAGTTTGTGTTGCACTAAGCATTGCTATGGTTGTGGCGATTGCAACGGTTGAAATTGAACATGTCATTCCAAAAGGCATAGGCCCACTAGATTGGATGAGTTGGTTTCTCTATCTTCCGCAGGTAATGTATATCATTCTATTTGTTTGGCTCATAACAACAGGCCCAGGAAAACTCAGCGTGGATCATTGGTTAGCCAAAAAATTTGGTATGCAATGATAAATAATGAAAATTAAGGGGCTAATAAAAATCTAGCCCCTTATATGAAACTTATCAAAAAGTCACATACCTGTGACTTTTTATTGTAGATAAATTATGAGTTCATATTCAGAATAAAAGTTCTGTTATTCGAGAGTAAGTTATTCAGGAATGCGTAAATATATGAAAAGATAATGAGCTAAAAAATCTATAGCATGTGTATATAATTTCTAATATTTCAATAATTAATTCACCATGTATATCCAGCAGTGATCAGTGTTTCGTGATCATCCTCGTCTGCATTATCTGAAGGTGTATTGTCCCAATCAAAATTATATTGAATTGTTGCTTGTAAGTTTTTTGCAAGCGGAATTCGTAAGCCTGTACTAGAAGTAAAAATAAAATCGGAAGTTTCTTCAAAACTTTGGCTATAACGGTGATCATGAAACGCCTGAAGCATCCAATCATCAAATAAAATTTTATCAAATTGCAAAGCCCAAAATGCAATAGGAAAATCCGTGTCTTGGCTTTCATCAAAATCTTCCCAAACATAACCAGGTCCGCCCTCAATAAACAAATTCATATGCTTATTTTCAAAAATTTGGTATCCCAAGCCACCTGTTAACGTGGTTCGTAAGTTAAGATCGGCAAATTTTTCATGCTCAAGCAATAAACTTGCAGACGTGAATAGCTTTTCATTTAAAAAATGATCATAGTCTGTTAGAAATTCAGCATCTTGTTTCGTAGTTCTACCATCACTGTCTTCTAAGTCTCCGCTCAGCTCAAATACCAATCTATCATTTATCCATCTAAACTCTGTTTCACTATCAAGATGATAGTCATCCACATCTGAATTACCACGATCAATTTCCAGCCCGAAATTGACTTGTCCTTTATTTATAAAATCAGGTTTAACGGTTGGATTGATATCGGAAATTTGTTGTATTTCAGGTGAGGTAGTCGTGCTGGTAGTTAAAGTAGTATTACCAATATCGGTACCGTCAATCAGAATGACATGTGCAGGTTCGTCAATCGAAAGCTCTTTAACCTTAGTCCATAGTATTTTTATAGTTCCTGCGTAACTTGTTTTAAAAACGAGCTCGTCATCCGCCTTACTGATCACTTTCCCACTAATTTTATCGCCATTATGAAGAATCACTTCATCTGCATAAGTGGAAGATAGAAATATAAAATATAAATTAAATGCCATAAGACAAAGAAATGAGTTTTTCATTTAAATAATGTTCCGATTGAGTTAAGTATTAATTAAATATATGACTGGTATAGAATCGAGGCGTAGTGTACGCATAGTGTGATGACTTGCGTAGCCTAAAGTTCACATATTTGGAGTTCTATTTGAAATAGGAATAAAATATTAGGAAGTAAATGAATAACTTCGATGCGATCATTATTGGTGCAGGTCAGGCGGGTCCTTCGCTGGCTGCAAAATGTGTATCTGAAAATCTCAAAACGGCCATCATTGAACGCCATTTATTTGGTGGTACCTGTGTCAACACAGGTTGTATCCCTACCAAAACATTAGTCGCTAGCGCACGCGCCGCACATATGACACGGCGTGGCGGGGAATTTGGTGTGGATATTTCGGGTGACATCAAAATGGATATGAAAAAAGTCAAAGCCCGAAAAGATGCAGTCGTACAACAATCCAACCAAGGTGTAACAGGTTGGATGAAAAATATGGAGGGTTTAGATGTTTATGAGGGACATGGACAGTTTGAAAGTGAAAACATCGTAAGTGTAAATGGCGAACAGTTACAAGCGGATAAAATTTTTATCAATGTAGGCGCACGCGCACGCGTACCTGAAATGCCAGGTTTAGATGAAATTGAATTCTTTACTAACTCCAACATCATGGATGTAGACTTTTTGCCCGAGCACCTCGTCATTGTTGGTGGAAGTTATATCGGTTTAGAGTTTGCGCAAATGTACCGTCGTTTTGGCAGTGAAGTTACGGTAATCGAGATGTCAGAACGGTTGATTCCTAGAGAGGATCAAGATGTATCTGAAACGGTTTATGAAATTTTAGCAAACGAGGGTGTGAACATTCGCCTTAGTGCGGAATGTATTAGTTTTGCGAAAAAAGATTCACAAATTGCCGTAACCGACAGTTGCAATAATGAAAGACAAGATACACTTGGCTCACATGTGCTGTTGGCGGTGGGGCGGCAGGCCAACACACATGATTTAGGCTTGGATAAAGCAGGTGTGAAAACTAACGACTTTGGCATTATAGAAGTAGATAACGAACTAAAAACAAATGTGCCAGGTATTTGGGCGATCGGAGAGTGCAATGGCAAAGGTGCCTTTACGCATACCTCTTATAATGATTATGAAATTGTTGCCGATAATCTTTTTGGTACCAAAACGCGCCGTGTAAGTGACCGACTAATGTGTTACGGATTATTTATTGATCCACCTCTAGGTCGCGTAGGTCTGACAGAGCAGCAAGTACGTGAGTCTGGAAAAAAAGCCTTGATAGGAAAAATGATGATGTCACGTATTGGACGAGCCAAAGAACGGAGTGAAACCCAAGGGTTTATGAAAGTACTCGTCGATGCAGAAACCGATGAAATATTAGGGGCAAATATTTTAGGAATTGGTGGTGATGAAATAATTCATTTATTTATCGATGTCATGTATGCCAAAAAGCCCTACCATGTCATAAAAAATGCAGTGCATGTGCATCCAACGGTTGCGGAATTGATTCCAACCATGTTGCAAGATTTAAATCCTTTATAAACAGTCGTATTAGACTCCATTTATAATTTAAGCATTCTGAGTTAATTAATTTTCCCAATTTATTTAGGTATAAATCTGGTTTCAGGGCATATGCTAAGTATTTAGAGGGGTAGAGACATACGTTCCATTAGATAGCAAAGACAGTCTTGTCTAATAACCATTTCATCCAAGGTCAGCATGGCAGGCATCATCGAATGGTTGAGTCTAATTTTGTTTTCATAGATATGAAAAATTTCTTCTCCAATTTCATCATCATCATCATTAAATGCAAGTAATCGAGCTGACGAGCTATTCTTGATTTTTGCAAAGCTTGTATTAGCGGGCATCTCCGTAAAATTCATTTTATCTAATTCGTTAGTAAATAATATATCTGAACCATCATCTGTGAAGCTAAAGGAAAATTCTTCAGGAACTTTCACACGTGCGAGTGTGTGGAATAAATGAATATCCTGAGGGGCAATGCGATGTTCAGGGATAGTATTAATGTGTAAAACAGCATCGACAAAGTTCAGTGCGTGCTGTGTTCCACCTTCTGTATACGATTTACCGCATTCTAATGTCACAGATGGGCAAAGGTCGGCAAATGCCATCGACTGTACTCCCTTGGGAGATAAAAAATAGACCACGGTTGGTCCAAACAAAGCAGCTAAATGCAAGAACTCATTGTCTAGTTTGTTAATACACGCATAATGAGGATTCAAACCAGTATTGTTGTGTATATCGATGCTTGCAAATACATTTTTGCTTTTCATTTCATTAACTATTTGTTGCATTACAGCCGCTTCTTGGGAATTTGGGTAGTTTGTAATTGGCCAAACACGATTGTAATCATGCTGGGTATCCAAGAAACGCAATCCATGGCGGGCAGCCTGTGTATTTCCGAAAAATATAGATACAGATCTTGGTAATCTGGTATTTTCATATTTACGAAGTAACTCTTGAACCACATAAAAACCGGTACTTTCATTCCCATGTAACAACACACTAATAAAAACTATTTCCGGCCTCATTCCTTGTAGATGTAGCAAGGTAGGTTCTGGAAAAATCTTATAAAGATCTTCTGCACTTACATCAAGCAATTCTTTCGGAAAGCTTTCCAGTTGCTTAAGTTCTAATGACTTAGCGGGTATATTCTTATTCATTTTATTGCGTTTAATTTCCCAAGTATGAACAGGTTGCTCTGTACGTTGTAACTCTAAATAAGCATGAGTGAGTTCAGTCATATCACTACTATGCTTAGAAACGTATTTTCTTTGCCAACTTGCACCTGTTTGTTCATTCGTCACGCGTGATTCGATCACATTTAAATATTTCCTTATATCTTGTGAACAAATTTTTAAGTCATTTAAACCATGTTCGGCTTGAGTCAATAATTCATCCAGAAATAAGGCTTTCAACTTTCTTGGTTTTCCAAACCATTGGACAGTACTTTTTAAATCATTAGTTGCGGCGAGATAAAAATTATTTTTTGTTTCTTCAAATGTTGGTAACGCTTGACCTTGTTTTAAACGCTGTGCCCAAAATTGTTGTAAACCGTAAAAAAAAGCGGCATTCGCCATCATATCGATAAAAGTAGGGCCTGCTGCAATTACACGATGTTCAACGCGTATATGGGCTTCACCACTTTCACTAAATCCAATTAAAGGCCTGTTCCATCTCCATATGGTTCCATTATGTAAACGTAAATGACTAAGCTTTGCATTGTTGTCATCAATTATTGGAAGCAGAATATGAAAGTCTTTCAAGTTTTCATGAAAGCATTCCAAAATGGAATCTTGCACGAATCCGCTGCCAAAACTCACTCTTTTAAAAGGCGCATTTGGGTTGTCTGTGTCAATAGATTGTTCAAACAATGGAATTCTTGTTTCACTCCATACATTTTTGCCAAAGGCGAAAGGGGAATTAGCCGTGATGGCTACTAAAGGTGCAGAAATAATAGAAGATGCATTGTAATAATGATGTGCGTCTTGTACGGGTACTTTTGTATGAATTTGAAAAGAAGTAGTTGAAGCTTCTATCATTACATCATGGCTGTATACATCGAGTACTTCATTTCCTTGAATGTGTAAATGCAATGGCTTCTTTCTGCGTCGATCCATAATCTCACTGTTCAACGCTCTATAACGGTTCATGTCAGACATTGAATGTTCATTTAAATCAGAAAGATTTAATGTAGGTAATGTGCCAATGAGTAATAATGAGGATGAGAGGCTCAGGCTATCGGCTACTTTTTCAGCATGTCTCCATGTAGCCAGTAATTCTTCATGAAAATCCGATAACACTGTACCGGATAACTTTCTTGGAGTGTTATTAAACTCAAGATTAAATTTTGCAAGCTCTGGGGTAACAAGTTCTGAGTCAAATCGATCCAGAAATTCTTTATTTAAAGGTGCAGGTTGTAGAGATTCATTTAATAACCAGCTTTCAATTTCAAAACCACCCATTAAGCCATCATTTGATAATGCGTTATCTTCAAACCATGATGATAGTAGAGCCGTTTCTTGTTCTAATACCTGTCGAAATATCTTGTATTCGTCTTTAGTAAAAAAGGTTTTTTCAATTTCCTGACCCATATTCAAATATGCTAGCAGATAAATTCTACTTTCCTAAGAGTGTTACCTGACCTAAATCAATAAAATAATTGCTATGTGGTTATTTCCACTAATTTACCCAATTACACTGTAAATTCAGTACACCTTATATGACTAAAGCGAATTCTGAGATTAGATGTAGCTTAATTAGCTTTTACCATAAACAGGCACAGCTGCTCCGGTAACACCCTTTGCTTGTTCAGAACACAGATGCAAAATTTGATTGGCTAAATCGGTGGTGGGTACCCAGTTACTAAAGTTTGCATCGGGCATATCATTTCTGTTTTGTTGAGTGTCGACTGTGCCAGGTAGAATGCAGTTCACATTGATGTTATTCAATTTATGTTCTGTTGCTAAGCTTTGAGTGAGTGTGATAACTGCTGCTTTGCTTACGCAATAAGGCGCCATTTTAGCTTTTCCTTCGATTGCAGCACGTGCGGCGACATTTACAATTTTGCCCTTTTGTTTTTCTAACATGTGTGGGATGACTGCACGGCACATAAGAAACACACTTTTTGCATTTAGATTTAGCATGAATTCCCAATCCGCTACAGAAGTTTCATGCACCATAGGGCCCATTTTGAAACCGCCTGCTACATTAGCAAGACAATCAATTTGATTAAAACGATCTACGATATTTGCAACCGAATCACTCACGGAATTAACATCCGTTAAATCGGTTTTAAACATCCCAACATTTTTGGCATTCTTCCAACGTGGATGGGACAGTTTGGAAAAGTCGATGTCTACTAGCGCAATGTTAGCCCCTGCACGAAAAAATAACTCAGCTGTTGTAGAGCCTAAAGCTCCTGCTGCACCCGTAACGATTACAGTTTGTGATGAAAAATCAAAACGCATAATTCAACCTTGATATATTTTAATCGAATGCTTAATTGTATGTGCATTCAATCGTATTTTATGGTTGTTTTTTATGCAATTAAAAAAGTTACTTTGCCAAGGTTTCCGGGAAATAACCCGTCCATGCAAACCAATAAGAAATATGCCCGGGGAGACGGGAGAGTTTTTTATTGTTGGGGCCAATAAGTTCGTTTTCAGTTAGTGTCCAGACTTGATTGTCCGCTGTTAATTCACCACTTTCTGAAAGCTTGAATTGAATGCCATCAGAGCGATAGGCGCGTACAGTTTCAGATTTTTCATTGCCAATTAATACGATAGGGATGATGCCAATTTGATCATTTATTACGGTTTGCTTTTTAAAGGATGAAAGTGGCCAGGCTTTATTGGCGCCACTGATGCGTAGACCAAACACTTTTTCTTTTTTATTTAGAGTTTTATCTTGCACGCTGGCGGGGAACATAAGCTCTTCACTGAAGAAATAGGCACCGTAAGCCGCGCCTGGCGTGTAGTCACGATGGAAGCCTGTATCTTCTGCCAATACTTTAGTGTCTGGATGTTGTTTGAGCCATTCTCCCCAGGTAGTGGTCACGAGTGGCAGAACTTCAAGTTTTATTCCACTATTGGTAAGTTTTCCGACAACAGGTTGACCGTTAAATTGATTCCACAACGAATGGGTTTCTTGGTCGTACATTAGTTTGTTTGAGCGATATAAAAACCCTGAAGAGCCAAAAATAATGGGTTCTTTGTTAGAACCAATTTGGGTTTTATACAAAATGCCCGAACCACATAGGGTGCAGTAGGCTAATGATACGGCTACTCCACCGATTTCATCATTTAACATTTCGTGCCAGTCCATAAAACGGTAAGGATAAGCCCGAGTATCACCGTTTATAGAGATTCCAAAGACCAGTTCTTTGTCTGTGATGTAATCCGCTTCATTTGCCAGGATTAATTTGGGGTTGGTAAGCGCAGGAATACCATCTTTACGTACGCCGCCCCATAAAATTTCTTCAAGACGAATTTGTCGTTCAATATCGGGATAGAAAAAAATATCAAAGTTTTTATCTATTCGCTTGAATACTTTTTCTAAATAAATTTCATTATTTGTGAATGGTTCAGTTGGGTTGTCTTGCCACCATACAATCCATTCAAACCAGTTTTTACCGAAATCTTCACCGGTGAGTTCTTTTAAGACAAGTAATGTCTGTGAAGAATCTTCTGGGAAATATCGTAAGCTGCGAATAAGGGGAGGAACTACGTCCGTTTGACCTCTTTCTAGCATCCATTCTCGTGCGGCAATGCGCATGTGTGTGGCACCAAATAAATCCAGCGCATATTCATGTATTTCTCTTTCTTTTGCAGATATACAATGACTGCAACTAACGAAGAGGAGTATTAAGAAGAAAGTCAGTCGCAGCATTGTTTAGCGGATTTTATTTGTTTGAGAGCTCAGGGTTTAGCTCCGTTTAAACTCCAATCATATTTTAGATATTTGATTTTATAATTTTCTGCACGTAAGTCATTGGCAACCGTCTCATCGTTTACATACTGCGCAAGGTACTTTTGTACTGAGCCTGAATGTTTTACGAAATCTTCCTCAAACCAGTCGAATATTTTGGAAATGTGTGCGGTTTTTGTTGCGGGATCAAAATAGTTTCTCATGGTGTCATTAATAAACGTATTCGTAGCTTCTGTAAGCTGTTGATCTAAAATTTCTGCTTCAAAAACATTTGATTGCAGTTTTGGGCATGAGGTAGATGCGCAATTGATTGCAAAATGAATACGAGGTTCACCAATCGGTATGATTACCTTGCGTTCTAAATCATTCAGATTAATCTGCATACCTGCAAGTTCATATTCATCGCCTTTGAAAAAGCTTTGTCTGCTAAAGAAGGTACTAGGTGAACCACCATCTAAAATGCCTTTTATAACCAAGGCATTGTACGCATTAATCCAATAAGCAAGTTCTTGATTTTTGTTATCAAAATTGGGTTTCATTTTGAGTGTATCTATATATACAGAAAAATTTGGATTATCTTTAATGGCCTTATAGTCCACTTTGCCATTTTTTACGCTTGTACTTAGTACCTTGTTAAAAGGATCATGTATATCCGTGCTTGCCCATCCAAGGTTGGCATATATCAACAGCGCGAAAGTGAACGCCATGACCACTATTACTCCGAAGTTATTATCCTTTTGCATTAGAATGAGCCTTATAATTATTGTTTGTCGGAATTCATATGATTTCCACAGCGTCTAATAATGAGTTGTAGTAATCATCACATTTGTCACATTCACCGTTATAATCGACCCACTCTGGATATTGTTTACGAATCATTTCGCGAAGATATAACTCTGCGACTAAATTTAAATGTTTGTTTAATGTTACTTGTTTATCAATAGGGCTCATGTTCTTACTCCATAATTAGATTTTTTGGATTTATTGTCTGTATGGTTTGTTTTAGACCGAGTAATATGAGTACTGCTATGATGAATAGCATTAGCACTATTACAGCAAACAGTCTATATACAATTTTCATATTGAATCAGGTCTAAAAAGAACATCCTTGTTCGAACTGCAATCCCTTATTTGTTTATAGTTTGCCATTTGGCAAGTTATAAAACGTCTTGAAGTGAGTCATATGAAGCTTTTACATCTGAGCCATATGATTGTTGAAGTGAACTGGTATCCACTTTTTCATTGTTTTCAACTTTAACGTTGAAAGCGTCAGTAGGTCCTTGTACTTTGATCTCAGTTATTTCTACTTCTGTAGGCTGGATGTTGCTTACATCCACTGAGTCAATACTCAAGCCAGATGCCCAGCTTGTCCCAGTTGCGGCTAAAAGAGCAGCGAATAAAGTTGCTTTTGTTTTCATGTCTATTTCCTTTTGTTAAAAAGTTATATTAGTAATCAGTTACGCACTAATAGACATGGGGTAAGGGAAATATATTGCAGCAGAAAACGTTGATTTCTATGCAAAAAATTCATCGCGCCAATCGATTTTTTGCATGTAAGATTTTGGGAAATGTGCTGGTCTTATAGGATGGTGTAAAGCTTTTACATGCCGAAAACTCCGTCCTGCGTTATATCTATTTTTATTTAATTAAGTATTGAATTTAAGAATACTGGCAACTGCTCCTCGACTCGGGCGTCCTGCTTCGTTCTACCTCCTACATCCATGTAGTCTTGCATTTTCTGTACTTCCGCCATCCATGGCGGTCGTATCTCGCCCATTTATAAAGCAAAAAAAAGGGAGCAGAGGTTGCTCCCTTAATATAACCACCATAAGTGGTGGCCCCATAACGCCGGTTTCTAACGTGCTTACCTCAGAAAATTTACCAAGTAAGTGCACCGCCTGTTTGATATTCAGTAACACGTGTTTCAAAGAAATTCTTTTCTTTCTTGAGGTCTAGAATCTCAGACATCCAAGGGAATGGATTATTCACACCTTCATATTGTTGCGGTAAACCGATTTGTGAGAAGCGTCGGTTGGCAATGAACTTGAGGTATTGTTCGAACATTGGTGCGTTTAAGCCCAAAATACCGCGAGGCATGGTGTCATAGGCATATTGTGTTTCAAGTTCAACACCACTCTTAATGAGCTCAACCATTTCTTGTTGAAATGCTTCGGTCCATAAATGTGGGTTTTCCAGTTTGATTTGGTTGATGACATCAATACCAAAGTTCATATGCATGGATTCGTCACGTAATATGTACTGGAACTGTTCTGCAACGCCGGTCATTTTATTGCGACGACCCATGGAAAGAATCTGCACAAAGCCCACATAGAAGAAGATACCTTCAAACACCACATAAAATGCAATGAGGTCGCGTAGTAAACGTTGGTCATCTTCTATTGTGCCAGTGTGGAATTCTGGATCCCCTAAACTGTTGGTGTAAGGTAATGCCCATTCCGCTTTGCGTGCTACAGCAGGGAGCTCGCGATACATATTAAAGACTTCACCTTCATCTAAACCTAAAGACTCAATGCAATATTGGTAAGCATGAGTGTGTACCGCCTCTTCAAATGCTTGACGTAATAAATACTGTCTGCATTCTGGATTAGTGATATGACGATATACGGCCAATACCAAATTATTTGCTACCAACGAGTCTGCAGTTGAGAAAAATCCAAGGTTGCGTTTAATGATGGTGCGTTCGTCTTCGGTTAAACCTTCCGGGTTTTTCCAAAGCGCGATATCTGCGGTCATGTTGATTTCTTGTGGCATCCAATGATTGGCACAACCGTCTAGATATTTTTGCCAGGCCCATTCATATTTGAAAGGCACCAGTTGGTTTAAGTCTGCACGGCAATTGATGATTTTTTTATCATCCACTTGAATGCGGCTAGCACCCATTTCGATACTTTCTAAACCGGTGACGCCCCCACTTTTTCTAGTTTCACGCTTCTCTTTAGTTTGCCGTTGTTCAGCTTCAACTTCAGCTTTTAATTTGTTAAGTGCTTTAGTGGCTTCAATAACAGATGCATCACTTGGTCTTGATACCACGTCATCAAAGGAAGGTTTGATGTCAGCGTGTGTTGGTTGTGGTGCGCTTTTAGATGTTTCTGGTTCTGTAAAAACAGCGGGTGCAGCGGCACTTGTCATGACGCGTGCATCCGCAATTGGGTCTTCCCAGCTTTGCATATTTCCTTTCTCCTCTTTTTAGCGCCTGCTATTGGCAGGCTTCACATTCTGGATCCAAAATCGAACAAACTTTTGGTGCCTCTTGCTCATCTACTGAGTTACTGCTTACCGCATTGAGTTTGTTTTCCCGACCTTGAACAGTACTTTTTTCTACATGTGTAGCACCCATGGAACGTAAGTAGTACGTTGTTTTTAAGCCACGCACCCAAGCAAGTTTGTATAAATTATCTAGCTTTTGTCCTGAAGGTTCTGACATGTATAAATTGAGCGACTGAGCTTGATCAATCCATTTTTGTCGGCGTGAAGCGGCTTCAACTAACCAACGTGGATCTACTTCAAACGCAGTGGCGTATAAACTTTTTAATTCATCCGGGATGCGATCAATGGACTGCACGCTGCCGTCATAATATTTGAGGTCATTGGCCATGACTTCGTCCCAAAGATTGCGCTTCTTCAGATCTGCAATTAGATGTGGATTGCTAACAGTGAATTCACCGGATAAATTCGATTTAACGAATAAGTTTTGATAAGTAGGTTCAATACTCTGCGTAACGCCACAAATGTTGGAAATGGTTGCAGTAGGTGCTATAGCCATAGTGTTGGAGTTGCGCATGCCCACCTGCTGTACGCGTTGGCGCAGGCTATCCCAGTCCATTGTGGTGCTGATATCTTGTTTTAGATAATTGCCGCGGCCTTTTTCTAAAAGTTCGATTGAATCAATAGGTAAGATACCTTGATCCCACAATGAACCTTTATAAGTTGCATAAGTGCCACGTTCTTCAGCTAAATCAGTTGAAGCTTGTATAGCAAAATAACTTACCGCTTCCATCGAACGGTCTGCAAACTCCACGGCCTCTTGACTACTATAAGTAATATTTTGTTTATACAGCGCATCTTGGAAACCCATAATGCCTAAACCAACAGGACGATGACGCAAATTAGAGCGTTTTGCTTTGTCTACACTGTAATAGTTGTATTCAATTACGTTGTCTAACATACGCATAGCAGTAGATATGGTTTGCTTGAGTTTTTGAAGATTCAAACCATTTTCATCAAGGTGTGCTGCTAGATTAACAGAGCCCAAGTTACATACTGCTATTTCATCTTTAGTAGTGTTGAGAGTGATCTCTGTACATAAGTTAGAGGAGTGCACAACACCTGCATGTTGTTGTGGTGAGCGCAAGTTACATGGGTCTTTAAATGTGATCCAAGGATGGCCGGTTTCGTACAACATGCCGAGCATCTTGCGCCAGAGATCTACCGCTTTAATTTTTTTAAAGTTCTTAATTTCACCATTAGCCGCCATTTGTTCATAAGACGCATAACGTGCTTCAAATTCTTTACCACTCAATTCATGTAGGTCTGGTGTTTCGTGTGGTGAGAATAAGGTCCATTCTTTTTCTTCAGTAACGCGCTTCATGAATAAATCAGGTACCCAATTCGCGGTGTTCATATCATGGGTGCGACGGCGATCGTCACCGGTGTTTTTACGAAGCTCTAAAAACTCTTCTATATCTAGGTGCCAAGTTTCTAAATAGGCACACATTGCACCTTTACGTTTACCGCCTTGATTCACTGCAACAGCAGTGTCGTTTGCAACTTTTAGAAACGGCACAACCCCTTGTGACTTACCATTAGTGCCTTTGATATGTGCACCCATGGAACGCACGGATGACCAGTCATTACCTAGGCCACCCGCAAACTTGGATAACATGGCGTCGTCCTGAATGGCTTCAAATATGCCAAACAAATCATCAGGTACTGTAGTTAGATAACAAGATGATAATTGTGGGCGTAATGTGCCGGAGTTAAACAAGGTTGGTGTGGAACTCATGAAATCAAATGAGGACAACAAGCGATAAAACTCAATCGCACGTGCTTCGCGTTCTACTTCATTTATGGCTAAGCCCATAGCAACGCGCATAAAAAATGCTTGTGGAAGTTCAAAACGCGTGCCTTCACTTTGAATAAAATAACGGTCATACAAAGTTTGCATGCCAAGATAGGTAAATTGATGATCACGTTTTGGTTCTAGTGCTTTACCTAATTTTTTTAAGTCATATTCACTGGCAAGCTTAGGATCGAGTAGCTCTAACTGAATGGCTTTATGAACATATTTTTCAAAGTAGTCTGCATACTGATACGCCATTTCCTTGAACGTTGCTTCTGATGGTACGCCGTAGACAAAAGTGAGTGCTTGACGTCGCAGCGTGTCGAGTAATAGACGTGCTGTTACATACGTGTAATTGGGTTCTTGTTCAATTAAGGTGCGCGCACTCATGGTTACGGCAGTGCCAACTTCATTTTCCGGAATGCCGTCGTATAAATTACGCAGTGTTTCGTTAATAATGGGTTTTGCTTTTACATCTGCGGTGTCGACACACGCTTCTTCCACCATGCGTGCCAGCCGTTCTACGTCGAGAGGCTTTAAATCACCGGCTTCGTTTTTTACGTTTAGCGTGGATGCATTACTGCCTTGCTGAGAAGCTTCAGCAGCAAGTTCAAGTTGTTCGCGTTCTTTATGACGTTCTTCCCTGTATAAAACATATGCGCGAGCAATTTTGTGGTGTTCGCTGCGCATTAGTTCCAGTTCTACCTGGTCTTGGATGTCTTCTATATGAAAAGTACCACCTTGCGGACGACTGCGTGATAGTGCATAAAAAACTTTATCGGTAATTTCATTCACCATCTCATGAATGCGCGTGGAAGCAGCAGCATGGCCGCCTTCTACGGCTAGAAAGGCTTTGGTTACGGCTACCTTGATTTTGTCACGGTCAAAGCTTGTGACTTTGCCATTACGGCGTATTACACGGTATTGCCCCGGTGCTGTGGCCGCTATTTCAAGCTTTGTAGGAGCATTATTTTCATGTGTAGGGTTAGGGGCTTTTTCGTTGGCAATAGTAGTAAGTTCTGGCTGCATCTGTTCTCTCAGCTTAGTATTGTAAGTTGTTGTTTTTTAAATCCCTTTTCACGCGTCCTTCGAGGTGTTTTTTTTAGCTTCAGGCACTACTGAAGTGGACTGCTGTGAACAGGAATAACTATAAATTGGGGTGTGAAATCCGTCAAGCACAATATCTTGTGTGTATATTGCGGGAAATCCTGTGGATAAACGGTTTAATGTTACAAAAAGGTTAAAAATATCCCAAACGTTTGTGGGGTTGGGAAATTGCAAGCTTTTTTTGAGGTTTCTAGCTTAAAATCTTTCAATCGATTGAATAGAAAAGTTTTATAAATTTTTTTATAAGATTTAGTCTATTTCAAAAAAATTAGCCTCAAAACGACCGCTTATTTTTTTCATATAAACAAATTTGGTTACATGAAATTTCTTAATTTAAGAATTTTTTTGATTCATATTGCTTTAAATAAATTGACCAATGTAATTACTTGCAATTTACATCTAAATTCATAAGAACAGATATTAAGTAAAGTAAACATATGCAATTCCGCGCCCGTACTGAAGCACCGCATAAGCAGCGGACCGATTTTAAAAACTTGCTGCAGATGTTTCCCTATGTCTGGGACTATCGCTGGCGTGTGCTTATCGCATTAACCTGTCTGATAATTGCAAAGGTGGCAACGGTTGCGGTGCCACTGATATTGAAACGCATCGTAGATTCACTAGATATTGAAGCTAGCTTATTGATTTTGCCACTAGGTTTACTACTGGCTTATGGTGCGTTACGTTTAACTACAGCATTATTTAATGAGTTGCGCGATGTATTATTTGCGCGCGTTCGCTATCGGGCCATACAAAAACTTTCCACTCGTGTATTAGATCATTTACACAATTTGCCTTTGCGGTTTCATTTAGAACGTCAAACGGGCTCTATCACGCGGGACTTGGAACGCGGTACACAAAGCTTATCTTCTATTATCAATTATATGGTGTTTATTATTTTGCCCACTTTTGTCGAGTTAGGTTTAGTTGCTGTGATCTTGTTAGGCGCCTACGCAATTAAATTTTCTCTCGTCACTCTTATCACAGTTGTCGGCTATATCTTGTTCACATTATTAGTGACTAATTGGCGCATGAAATATCGCCATGAAATGAATCGTTTGGATTCACAAGCTAACTCGATAGCTGTAGACAGCTTATTAAATTATGAAACCGTGAAATATTTTAATAATGAGCAATATGAATTGTCACGTTATGGCGCAACACTATCGCAATGGGAAAATGCCGCAGTAAAAAGTATTACTACTATGTCTATGTTGAACTTTGGGCAGGCAATAATTATTGCTATTGGAGTTACGATTATTATGATCTTTGCCGCGCAAGGTGTCACAACAGGTACGATGACATTAGGTGATCTTGTCTTAGTCAATGCGTTAATGCTGCAGTTGTTTGTACCATTGAATACTCTGGGAATTGTGTATCGACAAATTACTTACTCATTAGCAGACATGGATATGTTAGTTAAATTGTTAGAAAAAGATACTGAAATTAAAGATGCAGATAACGCCGCTTCATTAAAAATCAGTGCTGCAAACATTGAGTTTGATGATGTTTCGTTTGCATATAACCAAGAGCGTGAAATATTACGTAATGTTTCCTTAAGGATTCCTTCTGGCCATAAGGTTGCAGTAGTAGGGCCATCAGGCGCAGGAAAGTCAACGATCGCGAGACTATTGTTTCGATTTTATGATGTTACATCAGGTGCAGTGCGTATCGACGGCCAGGATGTGCGAGAATGCACTCAGCAAAGTTTGCATGAAAATATAGCTGTAGTTCCACAAGACACAGTGCTATTCAACGAGAGTATTTTCTTCAATATTCAGTATGCCAAGCCAGGCGCTAGCCAAGAAGAAATCGAACATGCTGCCAGGTTGGCAAATATTCATGACTTCATAGAACAACTTCCGCAGCAGTATGAGACTATAGTAGGTGAGCGGGGTTTAAAGCTTTCTGGCGGAGAGAAGCAACGCATTGCCATTGCCCGTGCGGTACTTAAAGGACCTCGCATTTTAATTTTCGATGAAGCGACCTCCAGTCTCGACTCGCAATCGGAAAGCATGATTTTAAATGCTATGAAAGAAGTAACTAAAGGTGTTACGACCCTGGTTATTGCACACAGACTTTCTACAATTGTAGATGCAGATTCTATTTACGTATTTGATCAAGGCCGTGTAGTTGAGTCAGGCAATCATTATGAATTGCTTCAGCAACAGGGAATCTATGCGAATATGTGGGCCTTGCAGCAAGAGGAGCGTGCAGCAGAGAAAGCTGCCGAAAAGGTTATATAGTCGAAGCTAAACTGAAAACGTACAATATATAAATGGCCGATTCTAAAACACCAATCAATGAGCAGGTACTGCATGCAGATTTAGCCGATCATGGCGGTTGCGCGAATTCAGAACCGTTTGCATTGCGCGTGATGGGAGACAGCATGGAACCTGAATTCAAAGACGGTAGTATTATCATAATTGATTCTGCAGCCGCAGTTGAAAGTGGAAGTTATGTTTTAGCGATGGTTAACGACGAATATATTTTTCGACAATTTATTGAGAAAGATGAGCGTTGTTATTTACACGCACTCAATGAGGGTTATGAAGATATATTACTTTCGAGCAGGGATGCAGTTAGAGGAGTAATAGTACAGAGAGCTGGAACACGCCGTAAGGATCACAAACATTACTCGTAAACTTTAATTTGTTTTAGAGTTTTGTGCGATGTGATGCACCACTTGTCATTTATTCCATTACATTCACCTTCTGTCATGAAGCTATCAACGATCTGTAATATTGTATTCATTTTCTAAGTATAGTCTGCCACCGTTGTTTAGATGCAGAAGTATTTCAAACTCTCAGGATGTTAGAAAATGCAACACGGATGCACACAGAATGTGCAATATACACTAAGCACAAAATCGGTTGATTGGTAAGTGTCTGAAAACTAAGTGATGAAAACTTGGCACGGCATTTGCTAAATAGAAATTAAATTCTGGTTGCTTGTTACAGCATATAAAGATATCGGTAATCTTGTATAGAAAAGATTCATATCGATAACTTGAACTTAATGTGGTTGGTCCCATCTAATTAAGTGCTTGGAACGCAAGATAGTAACTAGGACTGTACTAAAAAATTAACCCATAACTTTAAACTAGAGGAACTTAACCATGACACATGAAGCAGAAAATGACTTTGCTTACAATATATTGGTACCAGACTTCTTGCTTTTTGCGATTGCAATGACAGGAGTGTTTGGTTTGCTAATAGCTGTTTTTTAACTATTTTTAAATATGCAATTTAATACGTAGATAACTCCTCCAAAACCCCTACTACGTATGGAGCCCCAGCTGTTTATCCAGTGGGGCTTTTTTTATGTACAGGGATGTACTGTATGCTGACAACGCAGGAGCAGTTGTCAGTATTGTTAGCAGTGACATATGTTGTGCATCTTGTGAGAATGAATCTTTTGCTTAGGTCTCGTTAGTTATAGTCTTCGTAGAGCGAGATAAGAAAATCAACCAATGGCTGGATGTCTTTTGGTTTGATGTGGATATTCGCAATATCCTCGTCTGGGTTTCTAATCAAGCCTTGGCGTGTGTTGACAGATACAGCTAAATAAAAACTGACTACGGCATGCAGATCACTGATTTGACCGTTATGCATGTAGGGTGCCGAGTGCCCAAGATTTCGCACACTTGGAGTTTTAAACGTCGCAATACTTCTTTTAAGCGTGTCATCTCTTGAGGTACAAATTTCATATCCTTCAGAAATACAAATTGCGGTATATATGCTTTCTTGTGGAAGAGGGAAATCAGAATTAAATAATATATTCCATGCGCCAAGGTCTGTTGCCATAGCATTCTTTTGTGAAGGAATACTACGAAAGATCCCTTTTCGATGAGGATTTTTTTGCGTTGCAGGCAGATAAAGATCAGCTTGCTTATCGCGTTGCTTGACGTTAGGGATTTTCAATTCGTTGAATGCGTTTTGTCCGTGTATAGCTTCATATTCAACTTGCGTGATTCCAGTATTATGTAAATCAAAATCAGTAAAATGAGGTGCTGCGTGACATGCTACACAATTACCACCTGAGTTTTTATCTTTTTCCGGTTTAGAGAAGAATATGCGCATGCCCGCAAGTTGTTTTTCGCCAAATTCAAACGGTTGTTCGTCATGAAACTGAAATTTACCGTCTTCAGTATTAGGGTTTTTGCTAACAAAGGTTAATCGTTTTTCTTTATCTAGCTCATTGATGCGCGCTATTAGTTTCATACTATATGATTTATGAGACTCATCTTCCTCAGGCTCAGTGGGTAGATTGTTTAGTTTCAGAAATAAATCATAGGGTGAAATAATTTCCTCGTCTTGTGCGAATACAAGATCTTCGGTATAGATTGCTATCAAATTTGCAGCGCTAGAAAATACTTTTTCACAACTTTCTTTTTGCGGTTCAATTTGTAATTCTGTTGGGATAAGAAAGTCACTGCTTACAGATTTCCCATCAGTGGTTTTACCCGAGAATACTTCTGTATAGGAGTACCCGCCAAACTCTTCGGCGAGCTCGCTTTGACCATTATCTTCACGTATTACTTTACAAATATGTTCAATGGCATCAGATTTCTCACCCGGCAACCAACCCATATTACGACCTGTCAATGTACCGCGTACCAAATGATCTAGAGATGAAAACTCACCATCAAAGTGCAACATGAAATTTCTTCTCGGTAATGATGCATCCACGAGGGCTGGGCTATTTCTGACCGTGGTGAGCATGCCATCGTTTCGAGCAGGTAATGGACTGCGGGAAGCAAAGTCAGCATAAGAACGCATACCCAGTTCGCTTTGTTCCAGGTGCTCGTCTACAAGATGACAGGATCGACAATTGAAGCTCTGCCCTGCATAAGGGCCATCGGCGAAGGGTATTTGATAAGGAGGTAAACCAAAGAAGCGTGCTGTTTTATTTAGCGCTGGGTCACCTTCAATTAAAGGAGAGTTAACATCACCCTTATCTTTTAGATTAACCGCGAAAAATTGTGAAAAACGAGTTTCTAAAAATAATCGTTCGCCCAGCATAATTTCAGGTGGATCCAAGTCTTCCGCCTGAATGGATGAAAACACTGTGCAGAGTATGAGGAGGGTTAGAAGGCGATTGACCATCATCTAAACAATAATGATTATCATTTATAATTGAATAACACGTAAGGTATACAGTAGATAAAAATAACCCCTATCCCAGTAAGGAATAGGGGTTATTGGGTTGAGTAATTATATGGAGATTGAGCTCAATGTGTTGGTGTAACGGGTGGCTCAACTGTTGGATATTTTAGTTTCACTTCTCCTGTTAGATTTTCTGCATCCGGATTTTTTACTCCGCGCTCAACATTGTAAGGATCAGTGAACACTCCATATTCACCAGGCTCAACCGTGTAAACAACTTCTTCCTCACCATGTCCTGCATTGGCTAAATATTTGTTTGGATCATTCCAACTTTTTCCATCCAGGTTCGCAAAGAACTTGATATCAACTAACACCCCATCACATAGGGGAGTAATTTCTTCATAGTTAGTGGGCCAACCCGCAGCACCGGTAGTTTTAGGATAATTACTCCAGTCTCCACCTTTTAACGGACAAGCACCCCCGCCACCAAATGCTGCACGATTAGGATGATGTACGCCGTAAATGGGTAAGCCTTTAGCAGCTGCCATTTGGCCATTTTCTAAATGAAACCTTGGTTCATGAGTCACTTCAGTTTTTATTTTTTTACCTTTTAACGAATCAAAATAGGCGCCATCAGGACGTACGTATTGAAAATCCTGATTGTCATCATTATCAAATACTGCAGTAATAAAAAGATAGGGCTCATTAAAAAATGGCCTCTCGATTAAATAAAATTCAGCATTAGTTTTGCTTATATCTACAGCTTGCCAATCCACGCTTGATTCATCTTCGCCGCCTACATTAATCCAGGCACGTGCATCAGGAAATAAATCAACTCGCAATACTTTTGTATATAGCTCGTTAACATCTAAACCGGCACGTTTGCCTAATGGGCCTACTTCACCTGCACCATCCTGATTGAATGCATAATCAATAGCTTTTTTTGCGTACGGATAACGGTTTGCAGACATCGTGCAATAAAAGTGAGGCAGATCTATTGGCACATGATCCGCATATTTGCCTTTATATTTTGGGTGGTTAAGCGGTAAGTCGACAAAGTTTAAACTTCCATCTTCCGCAACTTGTTGGTGTGGATGTTTATAACCGTCCCAACTTTCTTCAGGAATGTAACTACTGTATTGATTTGCAATCGTTGCAAGATTTTCTTCTGCAAAAAGATCCGCATTTTTGGGTAAGCCTTTTGTTCCTTTCTTGCGATATTCGCGTATCGTACCGTTGTCTTGTACACGCCATAAACCATGTTTTCCCTCGCCCACCATAGTAAAAGTTTGTTCCACAATATTTACAAACCGATAGGTGTAGTTAGTATTCATGTAACCTGAATAAACTGGAAGGTGTGGAATTTTTGAATGAGTGGTTTTAACACGACCTAAACCAACGACATTTTTTTGCGCATTATCATCTTCGATGATCTGGTCTTGTGTGTAGTAGTAGGGATCATCACCGGTTAAATCAGTGAGACTTCCTTCAACTGGCAATTCATTTTTATCATCTGCAATTATGCTAGGTGCGTAAATCAAAATTGCTATACACGCTATACAAAGTAAATAGATTTTTTGCATATCATTTACCTCCTAAATACTTCACGAGTATTTTATATATTTATTACAATTCTCCTGCAGCTCGTTGACCGCAGTAAAAGCCAAGACCACTTGATTTACTTGAGAACGTTATCTTTGCGCCTTCTTCAAAGTACAGAACATCTCCTGCTTTTACTTCTATCGTATCGCCACCCACTTCAGAAATAGTCATTTCACCTTCGAGTATTATTTTGGCTTCATCGTAGCTGTATACGTATTCAAGCGGATTACCCTTATCCATTCTAAAAAAGCCGCATGAGATAGGTGCATTAGGATCATTCGATACAACAACA
Organism: Gammaproteobacteria bacterium; assembly: GCA_028279275.1. GTDB lineage: Bacteria > Pseudomonadota > Gammaproteobacteria > UBA4575 > UBA4575 > JABDMD01. The sequence goes on from JANQOB010000020.1 coordinate 79,245, forward strand.
TCTTGAAGATAAGCATTAACACCTTCGATATTCAGTGAAGCAATTTCTTGAGACTGTGCACCTGCATGATGTTCCATAAGAGCTTTATGTGCATGGATTGAATATGATCCTAAAAGTAAAACTAAAATAACAAGTAAATAGAAATAAGTAGGTTTTATTTTCTTCATGAGTGTTCTCGGTTATTAGTTATAAATACATATTAAGCGGAATACGTTGAGGAATACATGACAATAAACCCCTATGAAATTACTTAAGTGCTTGGAATTTGCACAGAACTAACGTAGATAAGAACTATGAATTTCAAACAAGAACCACCCTCTACTAAAGCATTAAAACAGCACTTTATAGATGGTAATTACCAAACAATTACAGATAGTATGTTGGACTGTGCTGCGCATATGATTTTGGCAATTGAAAGCCCAACTGAAACTGTTCGCATAGCACTTAGCTATCTGGGAGGTCATTTAAAAACGTGCAGAGCAGATGCAGGATTTGCAGTACCCACGGATCGAGAATACACGCCTTTAGCAGAATACTGTAATGAAGACTCAAAACCTCCTTCAGTAGCTAATTTCGTAATTTCTAATCAACATGAGGTTATGCAACGTGTATGGCGAAGTCGTACACCGGTTAAATATGAGTTTGTTGCGACAAATCCGAAGTTAATTGAAGTGCGAGATGTACTGGAGGCAATTAATAGTAAATCAATGATGTTGCAACGCTTAATCTGGGATAAAGAACCCATCGGCATTTCATGCGTGGATCATACTTTAAAAGAACACGAATGGGATGACACTGAGGTAGATTTCATGCATCAATTTTGCACAAAGTTTTTTGCACCTCTTGCAGGGATTAGTAACTATTGGCATAACCCTACTATGCATCAAATGTTTAAAAAACCGAGTGAGTCAGAATTAAATGCAATTCGCTTAGCTGCAGAGGGATTAAGTTATAAAAAGATTGCTGAAGAATTAAATAAATCTGTGCGAACCATTGAAAATCAACTTCGCAATGCACGGAGTAGATTAAATGCCGCTAATCAAGCGGAACTGATTAAAAAATGTGAACCTTGGCTTTAAATTATTTTCTTTTATAAGAATTCCAAAATAACACGTATCCTGCAAATAACGCAATTAAGAGTGCGATTAGCGACAATGCTTGGTTTAAGCTGAGCATAGGAAGGTTAATGATGATGACAGATAGAAATATCACCAGCACTAGTGCAATTCTATTTCGTTGCCATGGACGCATTTTTTATTTTGTGAATTGTTGAGGGATTGTGTTGAAGCTTAAAAAATTTATTACTTGATCCGGGTCAACTATGTTACCGTCTTTATTGAGAAGGGGTAGGTCAAAGTCATTCCAACCTTTTAAACCAGTTTTAAGTGAAATAGCATGTTCGTATCCCATTTCTTTCATTGTGTATGTAGCCATCGCACTGCGTTTTCCTGAGCCGCACACTACAACAACTTCTTGATAGCGTGCATTCACTAATTCGGGTGCATCTGATGCATTGTCAGGATCACAGGCAATTTCTAATATTCCACGAGGGATATTCTTAGAACCACGAATATGCATCGCTGCAAACTCAGAGGGTTCGCGAATATCTAATAGTAAAGGTGGTATTTCTTGATTGAGCTTTTGCTCTAAATCCCAAGGCATAATTTCATTTATATGCTTGGCATACTCATCAACAAGATCTTGAAAGCTTTTCATTATTATGAATTTACAACTTAGGCCAACAAGTTGTTGTTAACCTAGAGCTTTAATTGCTAGGAAAAGTTTTATTCGCTCTTAAGCCTTGTTCAACTGCAATTACAGCAGCTTCAACACGTGAGTGTATATTCAGTTTTCTTAATATCGCTTTAACGTGCAACTTCACTGTACCATCTGATATTCCCAAATTTCGAGCAATTACTTTATTGCTTTGACCTTCAGCCAATAAGCTTAGAATTTCACGCTCTCGAGGTGTGAGATTATCAAGTGGACTTGGCTCAGGTTCTAGTGGGTCTTCACCTTTTACGACTTTAGCAAGTATTTGCGTAAGATTGGGTGCCACTACCGTTTCACCTTGAATAATTTCACGTAGCGCAGCGACTACATCATCAGGCTCCATATCTTTTAGCAGATATCCCTTTGCTCCGTTGCGTAAAGCTTCAACCAAATCTCTCTCGTCACCACTGGTAGTAAGCATAACAATGGGAGATTCAAACTTTACTTGCTGAAATTGTTTGAGCACGTCTAAACCGCTCATATTCGGCATACGCATATCCAGCAGGACAATATCAGGTTTAAGCTCTTGAGCCTGTCGAATGCCTTCACGTCCATCCCCTACTGAGGCCACTACTTCGATTCCATGGCGCCCCAGAAGGGTCTGTAATCCTTCACGAAAAAGAGTGTGATCGTCGATCACGACGATGCGTAGCGGTATTTCCACAGTCATATTCTTTTAGCTTATATTTTCGTTTTTATTGATATTTTGTAGATTTATATCTTGCAGGTCATCGGATAAATAATCAAATTCTAGGCGTACTTGAACGCCTTCCCCAGTATCCCCATCGATGCTAAGTGTACCACCAATTCTATTGGCGCGGTCTTGCATGACGCTTAGGCCCACATGTTCACCTGCAGAATTTTGTTTTTGAAGCTCGGATATTCCTATGCCGTCATCCTCGATTAATACGATGAAATGACCATCCTCATCACCTCGCATCCAGACACGAACTGCATTTGCCTCGCTATGTTTGCGTGCATTGGTTAAAGCCTCTTGGATAATGCGTAAAACTTGTAACTCGATTTGTGCGGGTAAGGCTACATCGGGCCACTCTTTTTGCAGATAGATCTGGATGCCGTCAGAGTCTTGTTTAAATCGCTCCACAACTTGTTCAACAGAAGCAATTAAACTATGTTCACTTATGGGAACACGGAAATGGGCAATTAAGGCACGTAATTCAGAGTGTGCCTCGTCAATGGTAGTTTCTATACGTTCGAGCTCTTGCCAGGTGGCTGCTTCGTCTCCTTGATGGATAGTCTCATCCAATACGCGAACTTGATATTTCACGCTAGCAAGCGTTTGTGCCAATGAATCATGTAGCTCATTTGCAAAACTCGTGCGTTCACGCACGATATTTAAAGCATTGGCTTCATTATCTAAACGTGCCTTTTCTACAGCAATTCCAAGATGTCTACCGATGCTTGTAAATAATTCTTCGTATTCGCTTTTACTAGAGAATCGATTTTCATCAATATATAAATTATAAACCCCTAATATATCGCCTCTGTACTGTAAGGGTACAACCAGTATCGATAGTTTTTTTCCATCGAAATATTTATCTAAAATTTCTTGAGGGCAGGGGATTATGCTAACAGGAATTGTCTGTTGTTGATCTGAAATTTCTTCTGGTAATTGAGGATGTTGATTACTAAATTCGTTGTTTAAGCCAATTTCAGAAATAAGTAAGCAGGTATTTTTTTCAGACTTTAAATACACGGTAGCGGCATGTGCATTTGCAAGTTCTGTCATTGTATGCAAGAAATGTGTGAGCAGTGTATGAATATCCCGCGTCATGTTAATGCTCGTTACCACATCATAGAGAGTCTCTAGTGATTTGTTTTTTTGAGCGATATGCTCCGTATGCCTTTGTAGTTGTAACTCAGCCCCCCGAGATAGTGAATTCAACATTTCGGCTACAAAATTAATATCTTGGCAAAGCTCGGATATTTCACTATTTTCTGCTTCAGGTATTCGTGCAGAGAGTTCTCCTGCACGAATTTTTTGTGTCCATGAACGTAGAGATGAAAGGAAATCGTCTACTGTTTGCTGGGTTAAAGTTTGTAGATCTTGTTGCATGAAATAGTTATGTTCTAACGAATGCTTTAATTATACGCATTATATTGAGCAGGAACTGCTACCTTATTCCCAAATGCTCTTAAGATAGGTACTACCCCCTAATGAATTGATTTGTTCCTCTATATGTAATGCACGTTGCTGGACATATTCAGATGGTTGTGAAGCATGCATTTTGTGTGGATTGGGAAGTACGGCTGCTAAAGTAGTTGCTTCGTATTGTGTGAGTTGTAAGGCAGACTTTTTAAAATGTATATATGCGGCATTTTGTGCACCAAAAATATTAGGACCAAATTCTGCAACATTTAAATACACCTCTAAAATACGCGATTTAGGCCATAAGGTTTCAATCAATAATGCAAAATAAGCTTCTAAACCTTTTCTTATTAAACTTTTCTTTGGCCAAAGGAAAACATTTTTTGCCACTTGTTGCGTGATCGTGCTTGCACCACGTAATGTTTTACCTGTTTTATTTTTTTCCAATGCCATTTGGATAGCTTTAAGGTCAAATCCGTAATGAGTTGGAAACTTTTGATCTTCAGCAGCGACTGCTGCAATTTGCAAATGCGGTGAAATATTGTCAAGTGATACCCAGTTTATTTTATAAGGCACAAAATCAGTTGAGATCCTTTGTACGAACATAAAGCTTGTATACGGTGGGTTAATCCATCGCATAGACAGTGTTAACAGCAAAGTAAGGCCAACAAAAATGAAGATAATATTTCTTATCCACTTCAATAAACGCTTCAGGGCGTAGAATGGTGTAAAGAAAATATTTTTCCTTCTGGAAGGCTTTCTTCTGTATTTGGGCTTTCTTTTTTCAGCGTATATGTGCAGGCTCATGGTGCATCAATATATAGACAAAATAGGCGGCGACTCAAAGTCTTCATTTTAACTCGGGTTTTCTTCTCATGAGAGAGCATAAAATCGAGATAAAACAACAAATTATAGTCTTTTTGGTGTCCCAGCATGGCTTTAGCAAGCAAAGGGTCAGTGCTATAATATCTGATGGCTGGAATTGCCTCACGGCTGAATATCGTAAAAGCCAGATAAAACCATAGAAAAAATGTTTCATAGGAGTAATGAAAATGGATGAGTTTGTAAAAACGATGCTAGTAGTGGCAGCAATGGTAATCCCATGCATCATCATAGGCGTTGCTATTATCGGTAAATTTTAGCCACCGGCCCGAATCTGTACTGGGCGCGGTATTCATTCGCGCCTAAGTCACAGATAATCAATCCTTTCTAGTATCTTTCTTTTTTAATTTGATTCTTTCCATCTTGAATTTAAAACGCTCCCGCTTACTTATATTCAGCTTGCTGATTATAAGCGTGTGTAATGCTTGTTTATCTTTGCCAAAATCAAATGAGGAAGTGCAGGCAAAGTATAGCCACACAGAGCTTAGTCCGGGCAAACATTACTTGGCTTATAGTGGAGAGTTTGCTATGACCTTGGAAATTGCGAGTGAAAAATGGCTAGCTAAAGCAGAGAAGTTGTGCAAGTCACGCGAATTCGATTATGAATACGATAAAGAAGAGTTTCGCGGTAAAGATTTTTCCGAAAATAAATACCCATACATTGAAGGGAAATTATTCTGCAATAAGTCAGAATCCTAGCTTCGTTTCTTAATCAAAAAATTTAAACCCAACTACTAAACTATTGTTAAGAGACAGTGGTTTACATCAAATTTTAATAATAGCTAATTAAACTGATTCTCGGCATAAGTAATTTGTTGTCGAAAAGTCAGATACTTTGATTTACAATTATTTATCATTTGAGTAATTCAAATGACGAAGTAATAATAATTTTAGAGAGTTGGAGTTGGATTATGGCTATTTGGTCATCGCGTGCGAAAAAAAGTGAAACATTAAAGCGCACACAATTAAAATCTGTAACGAAATCTTCAATCAGTCCCTATCACTGTGTTGAGATAAAAATGTCATATAACGCTTGCGAAGAAGTTTTGCAGCTTTATGGCAAGCGTTATTTATCTGCTGAAGCCCCAATGCTACCGGTTGCAGGGTGTAATCAACCATGTAAATGCAAATTCAAACATTATGATGATCGACGTCAAGATGATCGCCGCGATGCATTTAGTTCCAGTGGAATACATTTCAGTGGCGAAAAAAATCGCCGCTTAGGGGGAGACAGACGAAGAAGTTCTGAAAGCCGCCGCTATAGCTTAGGCTAATTCCTGATCACAGCATCAATCTAGTTTTATGGGATTCAATCTACAGTCTGCTCAAGAGCCATCTTTTTGCTGAGCAACGATTTCCTCCTCTAATTCAATTTCATCGATATCGAAATCGATGGGGCGCAAATTTAAATCATTAGATATATCTGCAAATGCAGACTCAAAAGCAAGTACCATAGCTTGGTATATTGCTTGTCCATAACTATCTTGCGTTTCGCGTTTAGTTCGCAAAATTTCACCTTCTTTACCCTCGCCAACTGCAGTAAACACACTTTCATAGATACGGTTTTTATCATTGTCAGTTAAAAACACTTCGATCTTGGTTTTTGCCATAGGCTGCATACGGCCTTTAACAACACGAATAGAGTGGTCTAACTTATAAATACGAGCATGAATGTTTAGTAATGGTAAATCTGTATGTTTACCGTCATCTTGGAACCAACGGAAAATACTTGCATGGCCTGCTAGATTAAGCATTTCATCTTCAGGAATGACGATTGTTTTTAAGTTACGTTGGTCTGCATTGTCGACTTCTGTCCTCCCCGATGGACTACGTACCTCAGGATAAAAATAAACTTTTGCCAAGTAAGGCTTTACTTCAGGAAGGCCTTGCATGGCCGCAACTAATTGATCCGCATCTGCATCCGCTTCATATTGTGTCGCGCATGCGGATAGCAGAAGTAAAGCTGAAAAAAAGATAGATTTGATTAGCTGATTGATCTGATGTACTTGCATACTCATCTCACTTATTACTACTCCTGTATAGAAGTGTAACGGCATCATCTACTAACACGAATACAGTAGCAGACCGTTAGTAAGCTAGATTGATCTAACGGTCTGGATATCTAATGAGTGGGGCTGAATATATAGGCCAGCTTACTTGTCTTGTTCTACGGTAATTTTAAGCTGGTTTAGGTTTTCTTTGAACATTTCGCCAATTGAATACTGCATAAATAAAGCAAAATAACCGCCAATAATAGGTGCATCCATATTGCCTTCAAGTGTCCATTTCACACGTGTTCGTGTTGTCGAGGAGCTAACATATTGAATTGCACTTTTGCTTTTGTATTTTCCACCCTGAAAAAACAAATCATACTCAATACCTTTTTCAGGCGACCAAGATGTAAATGTAAGCGACCCGCCTCCATGTTTGTCTTTCCAGCTTTGATTTGCACCAATGCCTTTAGTTTTTTCGCTAACAGTGATTTCCATATCAGGATCATCGCCTTTCCACACGGTCCATTCTTGCCAGGTATTTAAGTCTCCAACATATTTGTGGATATGTTCAGGTGTAGAAGAGATAGTTGTAGTTTTACTAATTACAAATTTTGTAGGTAAAAAATATCCTATTACACCTAAAATGATAATCAGGAACAGTAGGAAGCTTAGAAATTTTTTCATTTGGATGAGCAGAAGTATTCAGCTTGATTTATTTTGATAAATCAAAGCAACAATAACACCAGCTAAAATTAACTGAATAGTAATTGCCGCTATCCAGTTAATGACTATATTTATAGGATAAGGAGATACGGCATAGCCAATTAGGTTATGGCCAGCAAAAATAATAGCCAGTAGTAAGCCATATACTGCACCTTCAATTATTCCGCCCCTTTTAAATGCTTTTGTAAATAAGGCTACAAAACCGATTGAAATAATAATTTGACCAAGCATGATCCAAATACCATGGTTTTGCATATCCGCTTCAGGTCGCCATAAGCTTGCAGTGTTTTTGTATGCATCCGCCATTAGCATGCCATGAAATATATAATCAAAAGCCATAACGAATATAATGACGGCGACACATGCAATGATGAATTTTTTAGTGTTCATACATATTCCTCACTTTCTAAGTTATGTTTCTGTTGGAGGTACGTAATTGGGATCGTTAGGGTTTAAAAATACAAAATGAAATTGTTTGGGCTCTAATTCTATGTAATCGAGGGTAGTGCCATTTAATAATTCATAGCTTGAATCTGCCACAACAATCTCTACCCCATTCGATTGGAAAGCATGATCTTTTTCGTTACCACTTCCAATATCATCAAACCCGAGTCCATAGTGGAGAGAATTATCCTCTTGGCGAGTGGCTGCAATGCGAAGTGGAGTGTTTTCAAGTTTAGATTCAAGAGCCGCTTTCTTGATTTGTTCGGCAGCCGCTTCAGTTACTTCAATTGTCATAGAGTCTTACATTTATAATTATTTTTGAGCCTCTAATTGTAGTACATCTACTTATGTGTTTTTACAAATTCTAGAAAGCTTGAAATCCATTGATTTTGTAGCGTATTTCGTTGATGTGCATAACAAGCCAATAGGTTTTTATACACTATTCCATCATTTTGGCCATTTATGCCGTAACCACGATTAACTTGATAGGCGTATTGCTGATGAGCAAAAGAATTGTTTAATTTGGAGTAATGAAATTCATGTCCTGGCAATTCACTAGTTTCTACCCTTCCCCAGGGATGATGTGAAGTTTTTTGTAATAAAGTATAACCACGCCCAATGGGCTTCTCTTGCATTTGGCAATCAGCGTTGATGATGCCGACCATTTCTGCCCGCTGGTTTTCATATTCAATGGCATTGCACAAATACATTAAGCCGCCACACTCTGCATAACATGGCATACCATTTTCAATGGCTGTTTTGATTGTTTTTCTCATGTGAGAGTTATTGGCAAGTTCCTGCATACGTTTTTCCGGGAAACCGCCACCAATAAATAATGCATCTGCATCAGGTAGAGTTGTATCGTGTAATGTATCAAAGGGAATAAGTTGTACTCCAAGTTCACGAAATATAGCTAAGTCATCTGCATAATAAAAGCCAAACGCTTCGTCATTTGCATAGGCAATATTTAAATCGTACTTGGTGTTAGTTATGTCTTTTTTATAATGCGGTATGGCTTTTGCTGTTTTAGAAATTTCAATAATTTTATTTATATCGACTTGATCTGAAATAATTTCTGCTATTTGTTTTATTTTTTTATTCGCAAACTGATCTTCATTGCTTGGCATAAGCCCTAGATAGCGTTCAACTAATTCAAGCTTTTTGTTGCGGTGTACTACGCCTAATACTGGGATAGTTGTATAACGTTCGATAACGGTTTGTAATTTGGCTGCATGTCGACTACCACCCACAAAATTTAAAATAACACCTGCAATGTTCACTTCTGGGTCAAATTGTTGATAACCCAACAATAGAGGCGCGATTCCGCGAATTGTGCCACTTGTGTTTAATATAAGAATAACCGGGGCCCCCGTAAGCTTTGCTAATGCGGCATTGCTATTGCTACCATCTGCAGCAAGTCCATCATGTAAACCTTTGTTGCCTTCGATGATAGAGATGTCGGCTTTTTGGCTATGTACGTGAAGAGTGGTTAGGATTTCTTTTTTACTTTGTGTCCAGAAATCTAAGTTATAGCAATCATTCTGTGTGGCTTTTGCTAACCACATAGGGTCAATATAATCTGGGCCCTTTTTAAAACTTTGTACGGTATAGCCTTTATTACGCAGCGCGCTACAGATCCCTACTGTAAGAACGGTTTTGCCAGAAGATTTTTGTGCGGCTGAAAGGAGTAAATGAGCCACGATGTATTAAATAAGCACCTTAGTGCTGTAAAAAGTTAATTTATGAAGCCTTTGCCGTGTCTAGCTTCAAGGCTTTATCGGAAAGGCTTTCAGGTAAGAAGTCAAGAACAGCAACGCTTACTGTGACAATTAACAGCGCTATAGAAATGCCACCTATGCCAAGCAGTATTTCCCATATGCTAGGTGAGTATTCCGCTACAACCCCATCAAAAAAGCTACTGCTGACTTCATAACCTGGAAACATATCTAGAGGATAGGCTTGTCCACCGACAATTATTACGTACAACTGAGCTAATCCACCGATAATGACTAATACCGAAGCAATACTTAAGCAGTTTCGGCATTGACTCATAGGCTTAATAAATACTAATGCGAGAGGGATTAAACTACCTACGACAATCTGTACGCCCCAAAACAAGAATGTATAGATCCCACCGTTTAACAAAATAAATGCTTCTATGCCATGGTGCTCTGTTGCATATAAGTTTGTTAAATGTTTTGCGATTACAAAGTACAAAATGGCTGATACAAATATACCGAGTAATTTTCTAAGTTTATCCAGCATGGCATCACCTAAACTGCGATGTGTCCATGCATAGCTTGCTTGTAGTACTAAAATGAAAACGGCTAATCCAAATGCAAATGACATGATGATAAACATGGGTGCCATGATGGCGGCATCATAGGCTTGACGGGCAACTAAAAAACCAAAGATTGAACCCGTACCTGTGGTAAGTATTAATCGCCAAATAAATGCTAAGAAACCTGCAGGTTTGGTAAATTTATTCATTTTGCGTTCCATCATCATCCACAAATAAATACCCGTAATGATGATGAATCCGGTATATAAGAAAATATTCCACGCAAATATCGATTTGAAGTTATATATCGTCATGGCAACGATCAAGCGATCAGGTCGACCTAAATCCAAAACAAGAATAACCAATCCGCCAACTAATAAAGCAATGGCTAATAGCGCTGAAAGTCTGGCTAATGGTTTGTAGTCATATTTTCCAAATACAGACGAAATAGAAGCGACATTTAGAGCACCAGAAGCAGCGACGATTAAAAAGATCGCGATGACATGTGGGAAGCCCCAGATTATTTGATTACTCATGCCAGTAATATGGTGGCCTTCAACATCCATATGATGTGCGGATAGATAACCAATCAATGCGGCAAGGCCAAGAGCACTTAACAAAATCCAATATTGAATCGATTTTGCTTCGATAGAACTAAAACGTGTGGTTTCCATAATATTTTTTATAAACCGCTATATCTCACACCAGTGTTTAGATTCAAGTCTGCACGAATCTGCACACCACCATGTTTTTCTAACTGTTTTGAAATCTCACTGTTGGGATCATTTAAATCTCCAAACAAAAGAGCTTGATGTCCGTCTTTTGCGCAAGCCTCAGCGCAAGCAGTATTGTTGTCACCACGATCCACTTTATGCACACACAAAGTACAACTCTCCACGCAACCCTTACCACGTGGAGCATGTGGAAGTTGGTCAACAAGGGGTTCGTGAATAAATGAACGAGCTTTATAAGGACAAGCCATCATGCAGTAACGACAGCCAATACATGTATGTGGATTAACCAATACGATACCGTCTGCACGTTTAAATGAAGCCCTCGTAGGACAAACATCTACACACGGTGGGTGCTCACAGTGTTGGCACATCATTGGTAACGATGTCACATGTCCGGTTAGTTTATCTTTTATATTTAATTTACGAATCCATTGCGCATCGGTTTTGGGTCGGCCTAAATCCCATAAGCCATGCTCTTCATTGCATGCAGTAACACATGCATCGCAATCTTCTTGGCAGACATTTGTATCAATCAACATACCCCAACGGTGTTTGTCCGTCACGGGTTCATCATCAGGTTTGGCATGTGCAGTTTGATATAACATCACACCAGGGGCGATGGTTAATCCACCAACTAATGCAGCATTGCGCAAAAAATTGCGTCTCTCAAGATCAACTTCATAGACGACATCATCTGATGAGTCGTTAAGTACGTGATCAATATTCGTGTCAATTTCTAATTTGTAGCGCATGAGTAAAGTTTTACGTTATTAATGCTCTGCATTACTGAATTGCAAATAATGTTGTATTTTTTGTTCACTTGATTGATCCACAGTCTGGTTAGGATTGATTGCTTTACGTATCGCTTCTTCAGGGCGATCTGCATGGCACTGAAAACAATCAATATTTACGGCTGCGAATTGATGACAGCTCGCACAAAAATGCGTTTCCTCAGAATAGCGGGCATATTCACCTTTTGCATTGGCGGTGATATGACATTCAATACACTCAATCAAGCTATGTTTTTTTGTGCGAATACCATCGATTACGGTTTTATCTCGATGATCTAATACAAATGTAAAGTGCTCTTTGCGCATAACCTCCACCGGCTCAACGCATAATGTTTCATCATTATAGTTTTCTTTTGGTGGTGGTATCTCTGGATGGTCATTATGTGCATAGGCAATAGTAATACCAATCGCACAAAATATAAGTGTGATCACTAATAATACATAAACAAGGTATTTTTTTATAATTTTCCGCATTTTCTCAATACTGTTTTATTATTAATGCACTAAGAGTTTTGCACGTATAGAAATTTAGTTTTCATACCAGGTAAAAAATTCGCGCAATCAAGGAGTTTACAAAACGCAAATGACCGATTGAGCGCATTTTTAACAAAGGATGAGGACAAAATAGCATGTCTTAAATGTCTTAGTGGCCTAAGGCCATATCGATGTAGCCCGTTGGACACACGTCTGCACAGATATGACAACCAATGCATTTGTTGTAGTCGGTGTCTACATAACGTCCTGTAGTTGACTCATCTTTCTTTACTCTGAAAACAGCATCTTGTGGGCAATACACTACACAGTTATCACATTCAAAACACATCCCACAACTCATGCAACGTCCTGCTTCTTCGACAGCTTGCTCTTCAGTGAAGTTTTTCATGCGTTCTTCAAAATGACCTAATACTTGTTCTGCATCTGGGCCATGTTCTTCACGTAAATTACGTGGTGTGAAAGGGAAGTGTCCTAAGAACAATTCATCATAAGAAATGATTTCTTGTTCCGAGCGATCTTCATAATTATGTACTGAGAATTTAGATTCATCTGTACCCCAATGCTCACCTGACTGATAGTCTTCAGGCTCGAGTCCCGATTCTTGTAATTTCTCTAATAGATCAAAATGGTGTACATCCACTTTAGGACGTTTTTTAATCTCAGTATTACTAAAATAGTAGTCGATACTTTCAGCAGCAATGGATGCTTGCCCGATAGCAGTCGTTAATAAGTGAGGGCGAATGATGTCGCCAGCAACAAAATGACCTTCGCGATTTGGTATTGCATAGAATTTATCTGCATCAATTAAGCCACGACCGTTATCAAATTCTTCTAGTCCTTCTAGATCTCCTCCTTGACCAATCGCAGATACAATGAGATCGCATTCAATATCGAATTCAGTGCCCTCAACCGGCACGGGTCGGTTGTCTTCCATTTTGCATTCCGCCATACGTAAAGCCGTCGCACGCCCATCGTTACCAAGAACAACTTTGACCGGCATGACTCCATCTTTAATGGTTACCCCTTCACGTTGAGCATCGTGAACTTCGTGTTCTGCTGCAGTCATTTCAGCTTTAGGGAACAATGAAGTAAGTGTCACATCCGCACCTTCCCGAGCTGCAGCATAGGCCGCATCATGCGCGACATAACCTCCAATTACATGTTCAGGAGCTTCTTCTTTATTAAGTTTCTCAATTCTTCCAAGACGACGTGCAACGGATACTACGTCGATTGAAGTATCACCACCGCCTACACATACAACACGGTCAGCGGTTACTTGTAAACGACCTGTATTAAAAGCTTCTAAAAATTTCACTCCTGAAACACAGTTTGGTGCATCGCCTCCTTCAACCGGTAAGCCACGACCTGATTGACAACCCAGTGCCCACAGAACTGCATCAAACTCTTTTTCAATATCTTCCACCGATACATCTTTACCAACACGTGTATTCATACGTGTTTCGATATTTCCCATATCGATAATGCGTTGTATTTCATGATTCAAAAATTCGCGCGGAGTTCGATAGCCAGGTATGCCATAACGGAACATGCCACCCAGTTCTTCATGATCATCAAAAATAACACTGGCATGACCCATACGACGTAATTGGTATGCTGCTGCCATTCCTGCAGGTCCACCACCGATGATGGCTACGGTTTTACCAGATAATTGCTCTGGAGCCTCAAATTTGAAACCTTGCTCGTAAGCTGTGTCTCCTATGTATTGTTCTACTGCATTAATTCCTACGTAATCTTCTACGTGGTTGCGGTTACAACCATCCTGGCAAGGCGCGGGGCATACACGACCCATCATTGACGGAAATGGATTAGCATCGGTTGAGCGCAAGAATGCATACTCTTGCATACTCATCCCTTCTACTTGAGGTTTCTCAATACCGCGGACAATTTGCAACCAGCCTCGAATATCTTCTCCAGAAGGACAGCTCCCCTGGCAAGGAGGTGTACGGTGCACATAAGTAGGACATTTATGAGAAGTATCTTCTTTAAAAATCTGATCGCCAAAATTACCCCAGGTGTGATCACCGTCTTCAAACATTCTGAATGTTAGTTTGTGGGTCATTTCTTCTTTACTAGTTGCCATAACAAAATCCTATTGTTAAGTTTAATATTTGAGTTAAAAATTTATGCAGCTTCAGCTTGATCTTCATTATCTGTTGCATCTTCTTCATCGCCTTCAGACACATTTTCGGGCTCTAACACAATCGCGTTGCTGACCAATTGATGCAAACTCACAATTTGGTCCATGCGAAAATCATAGTATGGGAAAACTTTTGAAAACTGACTTTTACATATCGCACATATAGCGGCCATGTGCGTGACACCGTAATCATCTACTACATTTTTCAGCGCTTCCATTCGCGGTTGTGCACCCTTCACGCGTAATTCAATTAAATCATCTGTCAATAAACCGCCCCCACCGCCGCAGCAATAAGTGCCTTCTTTAATGGCATAACTCGGCATATCCACATAGTTATTGCATACCGCTTTTATAATTGCTCTTGGAATTTCGAACTGGCCGCCAGGCATATCGCCCATACGTGATGCACGCGCAACGTTGCAGGAATCATGATAAGTAACGACCATGTCATCATTTTCAGATGGGTCTAAGTTCAGTTTTCCTTCTTGTATTAACTGATATGTGACTTCACACATGTGTTGCGGTACAGGGTAGTTGGCGTCGAGAAAATCAAATGGTCCAGCCAATGTATTTAAGAATGAATAGGCTACACGCCAAGCATGACCGCACTCACCAAATACAATTCTTTTTACACCAAGATCAATCGCAGCTTGTCGTATACGTAATGCAAGTTTTTGCATGTTTTCGTAACTGCCGATAAACATACCAAAGTTTGCAGCTTCACTTGCATAGGAGCTTAAAGTCCAGGAAATACCCGCTTGATGAAATACTTTTGCATAACCAATTAAGCCATCAATATGTGGTTCTGCAAAAAAGTCCGCAGACGGTGTAATAAGTAATACTTCTGCGCCTTTTTCGTCAACTGGGAAGCGAACTTTAACCCCTGTGTCTTCTTCAACGTCTTCTTCTAATCCTTCGAGAGTATCTACAAGGGCCGGCTCGGGTAATCCTAAGTTGTTGCCGATGGTTTGGGCTTTGCCAATGATTTCATTACAGTATTTTTGTCCTTTACCAACTGCATCCATGACTTCACGTGCTGCCATGGAAATTTCTGCCGTATCAATGCCATAAGGACAATACACTGAGCAACGACGGCATTGAGAACATTGATGAAAATAGCTATACCAATCATCCAAGACTTCTTTAGTTAAGTCTTCCGCACCAACGAGTTTAGGAAACAACTTTCCTGATAAGGTATAATAACGCCGATATACTTTTCTAAACAAATCTTGGCGAGCCACAGGCATGTTTTTAGGATCCGTTGTACCAAGATAGTAGTGACACTTGTCAGTGCAAGCGCCACATTTCACACAGGAATCTAAAAAGACTTGTAATGAACGATATTTATCTTTGAGCTCGCCCATTTTATCAATTGCAACTTGTTGCCAGTCATCTACTAATTCACCTGGAAACCCTAATTTTTCTTGAAACTCTGCTTTTGCAACAAAAGGTTGGCTGTGTTTCATCACATCTTTTTCAAGACGCGGGATCACAGGGTATTCATTAAGTACAGGAGTATCGAATTCTGCAGCAGCCATAATTAACTCGCTTTCGCTTTGTTGGTTTCAAGCTTTGTTGCCCATTCGGCAATGTGTCGTTGTTCACGAGGATTATCTACTTGGTTACGTGTGGGACTAAAAAATACACCTGGAGCATGCAAAAGTTTACTGAACGGGAATATGATCATCAGCATGATCACAAGAGCTAAATGTATAATTAATACGTAATCGTTAGGCATGGGTGTTAAACCAGCATTCGAGGCCCAAGCGAATGTCATTAATCCAATTAAAAATGATTTCAATGCAACAATGTCGGTGTGCGTAACGAATGTCATTAATACGCCAGTCACGCCAATTGCAATGAGTAATAACAACATCAAATGATCAGAAGGCGCGGAGATATAACGCACACGATCCACAAATATTCGCCGCGCCCACAATCCGGCTAAACCGATAATCATCATGAAAGATGCATATTTGCCAAAGGGTTGTATGAATGCCACCCAGCCCCAAACTGGATCAGTAAAGTAACGCAAATGTCTCAATAAAACTAAAAGCAGACCAAAATGAAATAGCCAACCAAATAACCATGTCCATTTATTGGATTTAAATAAACTTTCAAAGATGGTGAGTTCTTTCACCATTCTGAAAGCCACCCCAGTACGTGTAGTAGGTGCAGGTGTAGTTGGAATTTTGAGAGGTGCGGGAGTCTTTTTATAAATCCAAATTTTACGCGCAACAAATATTACTAATATAGCGGTAGCTATATAAAACAATATCGCGAATGTTACGGTTAATGCTGACATCTATTGCAGATCCTAAGTCACACATGTTTTGGGTAAACATGACTGCGACGAATCGGTTAAATTAACTTTGGAAGATGATGCTAAGGCGAGTAAGAATCACACCTTAGCAAAAATTCTTCTTACGTCTTAAACGCAACCCGTGGGCTTTGGTAGTCCCGCATATTTACATGCTTGCTTTGCAGGACCATAAGGGAACAATTCATACAAGTATTTACTGTTACCTTTATCTTTACCAAGTTTTTTACCTATTGCTTTTGTTAGCACGCGAACGGCTGGGGCAATTTGATACTCTTCGTAATACTCACGTAGAAAGTTAATTACTTCCCAATGGTTATCACTTAATTCTGCACCATCTGCGGTAGCCATTGCTTCAGCCAGTTCAGGCTGCCAATCATTAAGGTTTGCTAAGTAACCTTCTTCATCAGTTTCATAAGACTGACCATTTACTTCTAAAGGCATAAGACTCTCCTATTTACCTATAGTGATTATAATTAAAGCCAAGACTGAACAGTTTTATGTTCGGTCGTTAAATCTACAAAGCCGTCATAATCGATAACATTTATGCCATCAATTACATTGTCATCGTTAAGACCTCGGGCTTTGATATCGGGGCCTAAGACATAAAACTTGTGATCGCTCATTGCAGTGTTTATCGCGTCAGAGTGTTTTGTGTTTTGCATCGCACCTATTACTCCATCTTCAAAAAGCAATACTGCACTTCCTTTTGCGGCAAGACGTAAACAAGCGTCTAGACTATTACGTTCGAATGGAGATTTATTAACAAGGTGTAGAGTTGACATGTATTAATATCCTTTTAAAAACTTAAATGAACTTGTAAGTATTCAAACATCCAAAATATTTTCAGTTAAAAGCTCAAGACCACATCTTGTTCATCAATTATCTTTGAGAGTTCTTCTCGACCCACCACAAACAATGAATCTTTTTCAGCCCAATCATCGTCTTCATCTTCATATTTCAATGCTTGAAGATCATCAGCTGTTAAGCCACGTTCTTCCAAAGATTCTTTTTCAACGTAAATCTTTTTAATGTCGTAATCACCCAGTGCGGTATAAGTTTTAGAAAAGTTCTTCATTCCGATTCCATCAGTATCCTGGTTGTTTGTGAGCTGGTATACACCATCATCTGCAAACACCAAACTTATATCTTGGTCAAAAGCTGCCGCGATCAAAACTACTTCTAATGACTCAAGTGCATATATGGTTCCGTAAGGAGCCTTACGATTCATGTAACAAAACTTTTTTACAACGCCTTCATCTTCCATGACTTAATCTCCAAAAGTAACTAGGCGATCCGCTTGAATACCCGCTTCAATTAATTGGCCAAGCCCAGATATACGAAAACCTTTAACTAAGTTATTTGCCTCTTTGCCATGACGTTTCATTTCATCTTCGTCTAACATGCCACGACGTTGTGCAGCAGCGACACAAACAACTAAATCTAAATTATGTTTTTCAGCAAGTTCAGACCACTGATTAGGCAAATTACGATCATCCTGAGGAGGAACGCCGAGACTTGTACCGTTGTTCACGCCATCGTGATAGAAAAATACACGAAAGATTTCATGACCTTTGGCGAGTGCAGATTTTGTAAACTGTAGTGCCGAATCAGAGGCTTGATGCGTATACGGTCCCTCGTTAATTACGATTCCAAATTTCACATTGACTCCTAAAGAAGGTTAGAAACGAATGTGGGTCGAAGCATTTAAGCTACGTCGCGCACCACGCCAGTTATCAATATGAAATTTTGTAAATGGTAAGCCAGTGATTTCAAAGAAGCGTGGCCAACCGATTCGCTCAACCCAATCATTAATGCGTTCCCAATCTTTAGCATCATCGCGATACGAACGCAGAATACGTTTAACGATTGCAGTGGCTTCTGGCCATCGTGGCGGATTATTAGGAATTCCTGCTGCAACTAGTTTTTGAAAAGTTGGTTTACCGCGTGCATTTGAATGGTTTCCACCTACCCAAATAGCTAGTTTGGTATGCTCGGCATCATTAATTTGCATAGGAGGACAAGGAGGGTAACACGCACCGCAACAAATACATTTTTTCTCGTCCACTTCCAGAGAGGGCTTGCCATTTACTTGCGCAGGTCGAATCGCTGCAACCGGGCAGCGCGCAACAACTGATGGTCGCTCACATACATTTGACACTAAATCATGATTGATTTTAGGTGGCTTGGTATGTTGCACGTTAATTGCTATGTCGCCTTGACCGCCACAGTTAATTTGACAACAAGAAGTTGTGATGTGCACGCGATTAGGCATGTTATTTTCTTTAAACTCATCAATGAGCTCATCCATCATGGCTTTTACAACACCCGATGCATCCGTTCCTGGAATATCGCAGTGTAACCAACCTTGTGTGTGGGAAATCATAGCGACAGAGTTTTTGGTTCCACCTACCACAAAACCTTCTGACTCTAATTTATCAATTAGAGGTTGTACTTTTGCTTCATCCGCCACCATGTATTCGATGTTGCTGCGAATAGTGAAGCGCACGTAACCATCTGCAAACTCATCACCAATGTCACACAAGGTGCGTAGTGTGAATACATCAAGAATACGTTGTGTACCTGCGCGAACTGTCCAGATTTTGTCGCCGTTATCTGCAACATGAAGTAATACACCTGGACGTGGGTGTTCGTGGTAATCCCACATGCCATAATTTTTTCGCATCAATGGATGCATGTATTGGAATCCGTCTGGGCATCCTGATTCAATTGGTGGACGATGCTCTTGCGCCATTTATATTCTCCTAAGCTTAATGCTTATTAAATTACGATTAATAATTAGTTTTTAGTTTTGTTGATTAACCGGCAGCTGCTTGTTCCGCTTTTTTCTGGAACCATTGCTCTGCTTCCTCATCCCAGCCATCCATACGAACGTATGAACTTTGTCTAGGTTCGTTAACCATATTTGGATCCACATCAACATCAACACCTTCTAGGAAGTTGACTAATCCAATGCGTTCGATCATTTCACCACAGCGTTCATGTTCGAGCCCATTTTCTGCCCAGAAGTCGATGGTTTCTTCAGCAAGTTCTACAATTTTTTCGTAGTCTTCTTCGGTTTCAAGCTTCATAAACGGCACCACAACCGTTCCCATCAAGTCACCAATCTTAAGCGTACGCTTCCCGCCCATTAGAATGGAAACACCTTTGTCGTCACCCGGGGAAAGTGCTTTCACCATGACATTCAAGCAGTGCATACAACGCACACAATCTTTGTTGTTAACATCTAATGTATCGTCATCTTTAAGTGCCAAGGCTTTAGTTGGGCAACGTGTAATGACGTTATCAATCACATATTGACGACCTTTACGCTTAACAAACTTCTTCACTTCCTCTTGATCTACTTTCATGTCGTCGCGCCAAGTACCGATAATGGCAAAGTCAGCACGTTCAATTGAATTCATACAATCATTAGGACAACCAGAAACTTTAAATTTGAATTTGTAAGGGAGAGCGGGGCGGTGAACATCGTCAGTAAAATTATTTAAAAGTGTGCGGTGTATTCTCATTTCATCCGCATTTGACATTTCACAACGTGCAGCGCCTACACATGACATTCCAGTACGTACGCATGGTCCTGCACCCCCAAGATCCCATCCGTAATCATTAATTTCATCAAAAAAGTGTTGTGTGTTTTCTGTAGTTGCGCCGATAAACATAATGTTTCCGGTTTGGCCGTGGAATGTAACTAATCCAGAGCCGTGTTTTTCCCAGCTATCACCTAGCTGGCGAAGCATATCTGTGGAGTAGTAATTACCTGCAGGAGGTTGCACGCGCAATGTATGAAATTCTTTCGATTCAGGAAATGCAGCTCCTACTTCTGAAAAACGGGGAATGATTCCACTACCGTATCCAAATACAGAAACGGTTCCACCTTTCCAATATCCTTTACGCGTTTCGTAAGAGTGTTCAAGCTGACCAAGTAATGAATTTGCTACACCTTGAATCCGTTCATCATCATGTTTATCACGAAGACGTTTGATACCAGAAATAAAGCTTGGCCATGGGCCTTTCTCTAGCTCATCAAGCATGGGGGTAGGATGATGCTTATCAGCCATAGTGGAATCTCCTAAAAAATGTTGTCAAAAAATCGTTAATTTTGAAATTTGCTAAGCAAATCTAGGTCGACAGAAAACATATTCCGTTACGTTTAAGAACCTGATAGAAAAGTCCTAAAAACATAATGTTAGAAGTGTAGAAGTAGGGCTAAAAAGGCAAAATCCCTACCATTGGGTGCCGCCTTAAATACAACTTATCCCAATAGAGATACGATTTATTACAGTCATGAGATAAGTAAATTACATGGGTTTACGAGTAGTCTAGATCTATGTTCGTAACTAATAACAGAACCAGATATTTACGCTATTTTACTCATATAGCTCCTAAGCAATGCAGTCCTATCCCATAGAAGAAAAGCATGCTTATCAAGCTTGGCGCGAGGAAAAATTAAACCGCTACCCTTTATCGGTTAATGAGTTAATAATCGAGCTAAATAACCCTATAAAACTAATGGATAAAGAGATTCGTGCACTTCAGTCAAGCTGCGTAAAAACGAATATTGTCTTTTATCGTCTACCCGCCAATACACAAATTGACAAACAGATTGTTTTGTCGATTGCGGATCAATTGGGATTAAAGCAACTCGATGCAAATTTATGTGCGGATGAAGATAAGATTTCGGTTATTCAAAACGCAAATAATTCAAGCTCACATTACATTCCCTACACAAACAAAGCATTAAATTGGCATACCGATGGTTATTACAATCCGTCATCACAGCGTATTCATGCATTTTTAATGCATTGTATTCATGCAGCTAAAAATGGTGGTGAGAATAATTATTTAGATCCAGAAATTGCCTATATTTTTTTGAGAGATGAAAACCCTGAATACATCACAGCGCTTATGGATGAGAATGTCATGACTATTCCGGCAAATGAAATTGACAAAAATAATATTCGTACCGCACAAACCGGACCCGTATTTTATTTTGAAAATGGCGTTGACTTATGTATGCGATACACTTCCCGTAAACACAACATTGAATGGAAAAAAGATAAAACTGTGCAGAGTGCACTGTCTTGTTTGCAAGAGATATTAACAGATAATGCCTATATTTTTACGTATCGCTTACGACCCGGAGAAGGTGTAATTTGTAATAATGCACTACATAACCGTACTGCGTTTGAAGACGGTGATGAGAAATACACAAAACGTATGTTATATAGAGGGCGGTTTTATAATCGTATAACGAATAGTTTAACTTCAGCAGAATTGGAGACTAATAATGCTATGGTTAAGTGAGTTGCTTATGCAACACCATGAGCTGAAGTCATTTGAAGAGTTAAAAGAAACTCTACTTGAAGCTGCACAACAAGGTGAAATGTTTTTTCGTATGGATGTGCGGCCTCCTTTTCAAGATACACCTGATAATTGGGAAGATATCTTAGAGTCTATATTTACTAGTGCTAATAAAGTTGGTGACTAATTAGATTATGTTTTGGCAAGATCAAGATGAGCAAAAACAACAATTTGTTGTACCAGATGACATTGTTGATTTATCTTTTAAAGTACAATGCAAGCAGTTACCGCTTGATCATGCTTATGAATTGTCACAAGCCATTCAACAAAAATTACCTTGGATGGTGGACGAACCACAAGCAGGAATTCATTTGATTCATGGAGCTGAATCTGGAAATGGGTGGATTCGTCCTGAAGAACCTGATGCAATTTTAAGCTTATCCAGACGCACTCGTTTTATGTTGAGGCTACCCAATTATCGAGTTGATGATGCAAAGCAACTTGAAGGTCAATTATTAAATGTTTCGGGCAATGAATTAGTTTTAAGCGCACCCCACCAAAAAAGTCTTTCGACATTGACTACTATTTTCTCTCGCTATTTGGCTACTGATCAAGTTGATGATGAAGAGGTTTTTCTGAATCAGGCTGCGGAATTATTAAACGAGCAAGGCATAAAAGTTAAAAAAATGATGAGTGGGCGAGCCCATGTTTTAACAACACCAGATGGTGAGCTGCAGACGCGCAGCTTAATGATTGATGGCTTAGAAATAGAAGAATCTATTTTCCTCCAGCAACACGGACTAGGTGATGGGCGTTTGCTAGGATGTGGTTTATTTCTCCCACATAAGGGAATTGATGCTGTCGGGCAAGCACAAGAAAATTAAAGCAAGATAATAAATGATCGGCAAAAAACCTCCCATTTTGGTAGGTGAAGTAAATTTCGATCTATATTAATTTTGTTAGCAGTGCTTTATTTATAAGTTAGGAGTCGAGCATGAGTTTAAGCGATATTGAAACCACACCTTCTGGATTTTTAGTAAACATTGAAGATTGGAGTAAAGATCTTGCGCAAGAAATTGCTGTAGATGAGGGCCTTGAGCTAACCGAAAAACATTGGGATGTAATTAACTATTTGCGAGATGAATTTATAAACAATGCAGGCAATCAGCCCAATACCCGCAATATGACTAAGGCTATGGCCAAAGCCTGGGGCGAGAAAAAAATCGATGCCAAAGTTCTATATGATCTATTTCCTGGTGACCCAAGCAAACAGGCTGGGCGTATAGGTGGATTGCCAGAGAGCCGTCGCAAAGGCGGTTATTAGTCTGTTTGTGCACAATGCTGCATCCAAAAGGGTATACAGACTGTCTAGGCTAAATCATTAAATTATTACTTACCTGATATTTAGAGGATTCAATATGAGTTCTAAGCAAGAAAAAATTGAAAAAATGCTTGAGATGCAAAAAAAGTTTATTGAACTTGAGCAAAAAGGCGAAGTAACTGCTGAAGGCTATTTTGCACCTGAGCCTGGTTCTGATCTTGATGGTTTTCGTGAAGAATATATGAAACTAGCGATGGAAGTGGTTGATGAAGCCCACGAAGATAAAGGCTCGCATCGTTAAGAACTGAATAGTTAAAAAATTTACAAAGGCCGCAGTCTTGTTTTTTCAATTGCGGCCTTTTTTATTGCATCTACTTTAAACTTCGCTCCACATGCGCACTAAATTTACATAAGTATTATCTACTCGTTTTGTATCTTCTGATTCAGGTGCATCACGAAGCATTTTTTCACGTGTTTTATTAAGTTGATAGAGTAATTCACGTTGTTCATTACTGCGAATCAAGCTTTGAATCCAAGTTACGGCAACTATACGTTTACCCTGAGTTACCTTTGTAACTTGATGTCTGGTTGTAGCGGGATACAAAACAGCATCACCAGCATCAGATTTTATACTTTGTGCGCCATAAGGTGTTTGAATAATAAGTTCACCCCCTTCGTAGTCGGTTGGCGAATTGAGAAAAATTGTCATGGCGAGATCAGAGCGATAGCGATTTTGTTGCCCCATTACCGGATCATCAATATGTTCACCATATTCCATGCCTTTTTCATAGCAGGCATAAAACGGTGCGGCAATACGATGAGGTAAGGCTGCTCGCTGATATTCAGTGTGTCTAACAACATTATTCATCACAATGTTATTTAAAGATGAAATAACTTTTTCATCTGCAACTTCTTGATTATTTTTAACTGACTGTGCTGCCAGTCCAGCAGAAAGTTTTCCATCTCTGAATGTTGCATTGTTCAGTAGTTCTTGAACTTTTTGTAGTTCATCACTGCCAAGAATATGTTTAATATGAACCAACATGGTTATCGATACTAGGTACTACTTTTGTTACAGGTTATACTTTTACAGATTACAGAGAAATAGATTGCGATGATACTCAAAGTTACCATTGATGAGAAAACTTATCCGCTGGAAATTGATAATGAAATGATTTCAAGTGCAAAGGAAATCTTTTCAAAAATGGACATAGATATGGATCAAGGTTGGCAGATGAGCCGTACCTGGGTTGATGCACCCAACGACACGCAACGTTGCCAAATTGTTGCAGATAAAATGCTCACTGCAATACAACAAGAGAAAACTGCTACTGTTGGATTGATGGCTGCTTATATCTTAAATAAAGTCCCTGGCATAAAAGCGGTAGATATCGATACAAGCGGGGATATGTTGCTCACTGAATTGATCATGTAACAATAAGTTTTTGCATGCGCAGGTGAGGGATTTGTAGTTCACTGTGCGCAGTTCCACTTATTTCATAATTATTCTTCTCATAAAAAGGCACAGCTTCTTCTCGAGCAAGCAACCAACATAAATTTATGTTATTTGATAAAGCGTGAATTTCTAATTTTTTAAGGAGTTTACTGCCAATTCCACGATTTCGAAATCGAGACTCTACTGCCATATAGCGTATACGTGCTAAGGAATTTTGTTCGAGCTGTATGCGACCTACGCCAATTAAATCATTCTTGTCAAAAGCTGCAATATGAAATGCATATTTTTCTAATTCATCTTGTTCGCTGCCACGTTCAAGTCCTAGAGGTTTGCGTAGTTGATTCCAACGAAATTTGTAATAGTTTTCGAATTCTTCTTTTGTTCTAGGAGATCGATAAGTTATTGTCATGAAAATATTTAAGCAAAAACTACCCAAGTCGTAGCGATATACTTTATTCCATTCTTGAGCGTGACTCCTCGGTGTTCATGTGTCCAAAACGGTGGAAATAAAATTAATTTTCCAAGTTCAGGCTTGATTTTGATATCTTGAAACAAAAATTCTGTTTCACCGCCCGGGCCTTCTACGTCATTTAAATACCAAATGGCGACTAGTTGTCGATGGCTAAAATCATGACTGCCTCCGTCAATATGCCAATGATAATGTTCACCAGGTTTCGTTCTTTGTACGCCATAACCCATGTCTTTAAACGGGCCTTTAAAAAAAGGATAGGATTCACGAAACTCTAAAATGGCTTTGCCTAAAGATTGAAATAGTGCTTTATCTACATCTTTCCAGTGCTCTTTTCCACTTACAAGAAGATCAGTTGATTTTTTAATGCTTTCATCCTCGTCGGCGAGTTGTCCAATACGTCCTTTATATTGTCCTTTTTTATCTTTTTCGAAACGTTCGATTATGTTTTGGCAGAATTCATTTGTAAGGGCGTTTCGTTTTTCAAAGACAAATGAATTGGGCTTGACCTCTTCTATGGTCTGCAAAGATTTAACGGACATACATTATAATTTGTTGTTTTGTACAAGATGTTCTAATTTTTCAAAATCCAAATTTTTATCTTCTTTGTACTGCTGCAACATTTTTTTTGCTAAGTTGCTCCAGTGTTGTACACCTTTAGCAACAAGTACTTTCATGGGTTTAATATCTTCTGTTTCTATCCAATTTTGATAGGCGGATTGAAAACTTGGGAATAGCTCTTTACGCATGGCCGCTAAATTTGCTGAATAAAAATGTAGTGAAGCCGGATTATAATTTTCAATTAAACCTGGAAGGGTGGATAAACAATCAGCCAGTAAGTCTTTAACAGCTCTTGCCATAAATTCAGCACGTGAACGAGGTAAGTTTACAATCATTTCACGCCAATCTTCGCCGAGTTCTTTAGTAGCAATTAATTCTCCAATTTCATGTAGTGCTACTGCTTCAAGTTCATTATCTGTCATATGATCGAGCGCTTGATCGACGTTGTTTTCAAAATCGTAATACGATAAAGCACGTGACATTGCGTTTTCATATTTATTCCACTGCCATTCAGTAAATTTTTCCCAAAGATATCTGCGTAATGCTTCACGCCGAATAAAAACGTTTTTACCTTGTGTCATTGCTGGAGGAGCTGTTAAGTCTCGCGCGCATTCATCTGCAGATACATACATTGTGAAATCGTTATACACTTCTTTTTCTTCTAGCTTGGCTAAAAAAAAGTGAGGTGCGGATCGAACACCTATTCCACCACTGTAGACATAACCTTTGGGCGCTAATACTTTATTAATATTTTCGGTATCGAAAGGATCATATTCTTTGCCGTCTATTTTTAAAGGTATGTATGAATGATCTTCAATTTCTTCCCATAATGTTTCACGCTCTTGTACCCAATTTCCAACATCTTCTTTTGGTAAGACATCATTATATGAATAACCATTCTCCCAACGATAATATTCGCGCATCTTAAGTAGATATACACATAGAGTGTAATTTGCCGCGTGATGCGCATCTGAGATATCACAGTTCTTCTGAACCGTTTCGCAAAGTGGATGAGTGTCTTTTAGCATAGACCTATTATAAGGACTCTATGTTAGGATCTTAATACCACCTTTATTAACATTATAAATTGCAGGTTAAATGGCAAGGTTAAAGACTAAATGGAACCAAGAAGGGCGAAAACGCACACCTGAAGAAATTGCAGGTGTTATTGGCTTTAATCTGTGGGTGCTTGCAGGTGAATCCTGTTTATTTCTTGAAAACGAGGGCTTTGAGACTGTTTCTCGTTTTCAAAGGTTAGATGTTATTGCAGAGTTTGTTGCTTTTGGAGCGCATATTGCGGACCGAATGGTATTTGATGATATGACCGCAACAGAGCGCGAGATTTTTATTAACTCTCTTGGTCAACACTTAGCAGATACTATGCAAAGCAATCGTAGAGATGTTCGTGAAGGTGAATATCGCTCTGACTTTATAAATTTGCTCAATGAAAGAATGAGTGAGTATTCTGAATATTCATATAGTCATGAAGACGGGCCAGGGTTTTCCATGCGTAGATTAGCTGGTAATCATGTCCAAGATGTGATGGGGGAAAAAGATAATAAGTGGATTCCTGATTACGTAATTGATTCTGAAATTCCAAAAATATTATTAGGACTGAAACGAGTGTTTAAAGGGCAAAGCCCATCTTTAAGCGAGGCTGAATTTGCACCACCACCTATTCCTGAAAGCGGGGTTTGGGGAGAGGAATAAATTAACAAAGGAGAAAAAGATGCTTTTATTAAAACCAAATTGTGAATGTTGTGATAAAGATCTTCCTCCAGAATCAACAGAAGCACGAATGTGCTCCTTCGAGTGTACCTTTTGCTCTTCATGTGCGGACACTGTCCTTAAGGGGAAATGCCCGAATTGTAATGGTGAATTAGTAAGAAGACCGCGAAGGCCAGCGAATAAACTTATCGAGTTTCCCGCATCAACAGAACGAGTATTCAAACCAGATGGATGTAAAAGTGTTGCCTGATCATTAAACATTAAATTGATTGCCCATATCGGTTTTTCATTTGATTAAAGCCATTAACAAAAATTTCTACTTATATATGAAGCCTAGTACCTATAAATTCGTTCTAACTCTTAACCTCAATCTATACTCCAATGTTTATGTATTTTCATTTTGCATAAAGTCAGTAACAAAATATTTTGCTTATGCATCAAGTTATGTATGTTTATAAAACCAATTTAACTCTTAACTTTGAACCAGACTCCATTGTTTTTTAAACTTAAAATAATATGGACTTAGATCATTTACGGACCTTCATGCAATTGAATACTTAAACTTTTCCGTTAAGCAATAACTTTATTTAAGCAATTATTTATTTATGTTTAAATAAATTTATGCAAAATACATATATACATCCAGACTATATGTTGTTAGTTAAAAACCTAGCTAACTATTATAAAAATAAGTTTATTAACAATACTGACTACAATGATCTAGAGCAGTCCGGCATGGTTGGGTTATTAGATGCACTAAGTTTAATTGATAAAAATAAACAGGAAAGCTTTAGATCATTTGTTTATGCGCGCATATGTGAAGAGATGCAAAAAGAACTTCGTAATGGAGATTGGACACCTCCTAGTTATAGCAAAATGTATCAAAACATAATTGATACTAGAGAAAATATTGAACGAACTAAGGGAATAAAAGCTACTGACTTACAAGTTGCAAATGAAATGAATATTCCCATCGAAAAGTACTATAAATTTATTGCTGATTATCAAATTTCTCGCATGTTGAATTTCAAAGAAAATCAAAACTTTCATGAAACCAACCAAGACGATGACTTGTTACAATTAAATTTCACTTCAAGTATCTACTTAAGCCCAGCTGATAAATGTAATTTAGATGATCTAAGACAAAGGCTTGCTAAGGAAATTGATAAGTTACCTGAGCGACAAAAGCTGGTGCTCTCAATGTATTATGATGATGAGCTTAAGATGAAAACAATTGGTAATATCCTTGGCGTTAGTGAATCTAGGGTATGTCAAACACATAAAACTGCATTGGCTCAATTACGTAAATCTTTCGTTAATTAATCGTATATTTTCAGTAACTCTATGCAAGGACACGCATTATGGAAAAACAAAAGGACACTTTCATTTTCCCTAAAGAAGTAATTTCGGTTCTTTCAGAGAGACTCATTAAATTTCGTCAATTTGATAATCAAGATACCACCGTTATGTATCAAATTAATGATGATGACACGATTTATGAAACCCCTACTGACGGAGTAAATACTAAGATATGGAAAGCGAAAAAAAATTTATTCAACAAATCAGGAATAAATATTGACTTAAATACAATTAACATGTCTGAAGATGAGTTTCGTAGTTATTTAGATGATATGAATTTACTAGATTGTACTACCAATATAGTTGGAAGGAACTGTAAATGAGGTACAGTCTTCTAAAAAGATACGCTACAGCGAAACCGTAACGTTTACACTATTTATCAGTTATAGTCGAGCCTAAACAAGGCAAATATCTTGCAGGATTAAGTTGTTAATTTGTTACGAACTTTTGCTATTTGTACAAGTAGATAGCAATGTTAAATAATTTCGTTCGCAGTTTTAAATAGCTGTTCCCAACCTAAAAATTTCTCCCAAACCTAAGTAGTGTCCCCAAACCTAAGTAATGTATTAGTATCTTTATCTCTATCAATGTGTTGTCATAAAGTGCTCGTTTAATTTTTTTAATTTGTAGTCCCATTTAAGTATCGCTTTCTCGCCATTGGATACAACACCTGAAGATTCATACATTTCGGAACTGAGTTTTTTCATATGCTCGTGTGCTTTGAAGCCATGTTCTGTCATTTCATAATTTTTAAAGATATTATCGCCTGCAAATAAAATTGATCCAATCACTTCACCAAAGGTGGAGCAATCAGCAACAAACTTTGTAACATCTCTTTCCAATGGTATAGCAGGAATAAAAAAATTGATATCTGCATTGGATCCATCTGCAATGGTGAACTCACGACTTACGTTCCACATTCCGTCATTGTGTTGCACACTCACAATACCTTCAATTTCCACAGAATCTGCATTCTCTTGTGCGACTGTACCCGTTAATTTCCAGTCACCTGTCTCAAACAAATACGTGTGCCTACAAACAACAAGCTCTGATGCATCCACGTTTTTATCTGCAAATAAATAATCGAGAAATTGGCGATTTTCTTGCTCAGGTGTGCAACGCGCTTCCATCACATCGAGTGTGCGCTTGACATGTGCAATTTCAGCTAGATATTTACCATATTGTCCGGATTTATTTTTTAGTATCTCTTTTATCTCATTACAGGCCCCTGGTTGGTAATTAAACTGGAGTAGCTGTTTTATTTCTGAGAGTGAAAATCCAAGACTTTGTGCCTTTTTGATAAACATTATTTGTTTGATGGATTCATCTGTATAGATGCGATAACCATTCTGTTTGCGTTCATGAGGCTTAAACAAGCCTTGTCGCTCGTAATAACGTAGGGTGTCTACATTTACTCCAGTTTTCTCGGCTAGTTTGCCGATTTTAAATTCCATGTGTCCTCCATAAAATTTTTCTGAACTGTAAGTCTAAACCCCACTTCAGAGTCAACTTATTAAAAGAATAAATATTTTAAAATTAATAAAATTGAAAGAACCATTAGGACCAAATTCGGGCTTAAAAAAGTGTAAGTAATTTTTTAATTAACAAAATATATATGTATCACTAAAGTGCAATTGTTTCTTCAAAGTGCATGTTTACTTTTTTCAAAGTCTATTTCGATAAACTTTATCTTAAAGACATTTTTCTTACATTACATCGCAGTATCATCACAATTTATTTTACGAAGTTTGAATTTGTTTTATCTATGGACTGAATAATGTAAACCTATAAATATTGGAGTGCGTTTGATAGGTAGTGTAAATACTTTTGAATTAAGTTAATTACTATAAAAAGTGCTAAAGCTTCCATTATTTCTTGCGATTGATTCTGTACATTACAATACTTATTGACTCTGGTCTTAAGTCCAGACACATACTCAATTGTAAATCTGTAACTCGTTTTTAATTTTAAACATGCTGAATACGGATTAAGCTTCGGGGGACTCAATCAATAGCACATGTGTGCAAATTATTGATGCAGCAAAATACTGTGTTGACAAAGGAACAATTAATTGCGATCGAGAAATTGCGTGGGTGTGTGCATGCGGCTCAAGAATTTGTAAGCAAAACATTCAATGCACATCATTTAGATATACTTTTCTTGATTAGCTTGAATGAAGGCATCACGCGCAAAGAAATTAATAAAGCATTGACCCCACAATCATTGACGACAACCAAGCGCTATGTGGGGGATCTTACACAATATTCTTTCGATCGTGATCGGCAAAGTAAGCAACGTCTGCCTGGCTTTGACTTGATCCATGAAATAGAAGATGAGTTTGATAGCAAAACTAAACATTTGTAT
Source organism: Gammaproteobacteria bacterium (assembly GCA_028279275.1). Lineage (GTDB taxonomy): Bacteria > Pseudomonadota > Gammaproteobacteria > UBA4575 > UBA4575 > JABDMD01. The sequence goes on from JANQOB010000020.1 coordinate 110,530, forward strand.
CTAAATGAACGCGGACAAGAATTGTGCGCAGTTTTAGCGAATCGCGTATTAAATGAGCCACTTAATATTAATCAAATAGATGAAGAACATTAAGTCATAGTGTCATCTATCATTTAAACATATCTAAAATATCCAGTAGAAATTTCAGTCTGTAACAGTTTCTTCGTTGCCCTAATAAGTTACATTCATGTAATGATGCAATTTAGGTACTTCCGCCAGCCATAACGGGCGATGTGAATAGTTTAAATTTCTAATGAAACAAAAGTGCCGTGCGCGCGGTGAAAACGCAGGGTTATATATTCAAGCCCGTAACGCCATTCCTGATCGATTTGTTGATAGTTAACTACTTTCGCTACTGCAAAAAGTTCATTGCTTGTTATTTTTAAAACTTGATTGATTTCTAATTCAACTTCTGAGATTAGTTGCATCCCGTTTAATGATACGTTCTTAGTTATGCCAGTATTAGCTTCAGCATGAGGCCATGTGGTATAAAATTTTACAGGCCATTCTTTATTAATACGTTCGATAGTGCGTTTACCACAAATTTCTATAGTTTGTTTGGTTGCTGGGAATAGTGGGCTTTCACATTTTGGGCAAACATCGTCTGGGCCAATATTGTTTCCCATATTGTGTAGTGTGCTACAAAAAGGGCATTGTTGTGTTACATCTATATGTTTGAAATGTTTGTTTTTTTTCGTTTGATTTTTTGTTTTAGAAGTTCTTTTTGCCTTAGTGTTTAATGACGCATCATATTCTGCGCGTTTAGCGGGATTCATTAGCACGTTGTAAGCTTCATTTACAATCGCCGCATTTTCATGGCAGCCACCTAAGTCAGGATGCATTTTAAGTTTTTGCATCATGGCACGATAACTCGAACGAATCACCTCCTGTGGTGCATCGGGTTGAACGTGAAGGATTTGGTAATAATTCTTTAGGTTTTTCATATCTGCTTATATATGTATAAGACAATTTACCCATAATTGCTTGATTGATTATCGGCTTGAGATCTTCATACTTTAATGAAATTTAAAGGATTTATTGGGTAAAACATCACTCTGCAGTCTCAGAAATAGAACGATTATATGTCTGAAATTGAAGATGAACTAAGTAGATTTTACTAAGTCTCAAGAGTAGATTAAGTGCCATCATCAACAGAATTTCTTGTATGAGAACTTTAATTACATACCTACTAATTTTGATGTTCTCTGTTGGCTCGCTACAGGCCAGTATGCATTACTGTGTCCATATGGATATACAAGAAAATTCAAACTCTAGCATGTCAGATGAACAAACCCCATGTCATTCAATGGGAGATGAATTCCCGTCCCAAGAAGAAACAGATGATTCGTGTTGCGATGGTGGATGTGATTTATGTCTTGGAACTACTGCTACTTTTAACTCCCTATTCAATAATTTTGAGCAAACAAACATAAATAGTTATACGCAATCAATTTCGTTTGCTATTGCTTCTAACCATATAAAAATTCCTACTCCTCCGCCAAATAGCTAACTCCTACTGAAACCGTTTGCGGTTTTACACGTATGTTTTTTTTAAAACGTAAGGAGTTACGTTCATGATATTTAGAATTTTTTTGTTGTTGGTTATATCGGCAACAATTCAAGTAGATGCAAGACCTGTTTCCTATCCAGGCGGATGGACTTTTTCTACGTTCAATGATGGGGATCGGTATTCTGTATTTACACATTATTCGCCGACTGCATTTTATTCCATTGGCTATCATGCTGAATATTGGCGTGCCCAGGATTATCAAATCCATGCATTTCACGTTAATAATTTAATTAAGCGTTGGAATGCAGAAGCTTCACAAGGCAATTTTTATGTGAAGTCGGGTGTCGGCTTTGTGTATTCAGATGAAGGTGATTTCGATAACCGTACGGAATTAGCCGTATATACAGGTATAGCTGCAGATTGGGAAACAAGGAAAGTATTTGTCGCTTATGAAAATAGGATTACTGACGCTGGAAATATTGCCGATAACTTTAGGCAAAAAGTTAAGTTTGGTTTTGCACCCTACGTTGCAGAGTATGGCAATTGGCACACTTGGTTGATGATGGAAATCATGCATGCACCAGAGTCCGATGACAAGCTAGTTGCTACCCCATTAGTGCGTCTTTTTAAAGGTGCAAATCTTTATGAAGCCGGAATAAGTGACCAAGGCGATGCATTGATTAACTTTGTGCATCGCTTTTAAGTTAGGAGATTTATTATGAAGAAATTAATTTTTATTTTACTGATTATGTTTGTAACAAGTTTTGATGTTATGGCCGGCGATATGCCTGAAGTCAAAGTAGGCGAAGTGGACCCTAATGGAGAAGTTGTTACAGTTAAAGCATTTGGCTTAGTTTGTGATTTTTGTGCTAACGCGATAGAAAAGGTATTTATGCGCAAAGACGAAGTTTCAGGAATTGATGTCAGTTTAGATAAACATCAAATTCTGATTGCATTAAAAGAAGGTCAACAATTAGATGACACTGAAATTACAGAACTAGTAACGGATTCAGGGTACAACGTTAAAGAGATCATAAGATCCTCTTCAGGAGTAGGTGAATGAAACCAACTACAAGTCAAGGTCACGTATTACCTTTTTTAAGCTTGTTCACGAGTGCAGGCACATTGGTTTGCTGTGCCTTACCTGCTTTACTAGTCTCGATAGGTGCAGGGGCTACATTAGCTGGTTTAGTTTCTACAGTACCGCAGCTAATATGGTTGTCTACCTATAAAGTACCGGTCTTTGCTATTGCGGGTGTTTTATTGCTAATAACTGGATTCATACAGTGGAAAATGAGGAACGCACCTTGCCCGGTAGATCCGGAATTAGCAGCATCTTGTGTGAAGATGAGAAGCATAAACACCCATTTGTTTATGCTCTCTCTTTTAATTTACGCGGTGGGATTCTTTTTTGCTTTTTTAGCAGTAAAAGTTCTAAGTTAGTTATTTTTTCAGTTATCAAAATCACTGGCATTTTTTATATAATGTTTTTCTATCCTTGATGCTGTGAATACAACCTGTATTTTTGTAATGAATCTACTAGTTGATCTGTATTAATTCTGATTAACTTGTTTAAACTTAACTTCCTGATAGATTGTACTTTTTCAAAATTATCTAATAAAACACCTATCTCATTTTATTGAAAACTTTAAGTTCGTCACAGTTTGTTTATATAAAATTAACAAATATGAGCACTTAGAAATATTTATTTCCTGAATGGAAATATACTTCTGAATAATAAATTAATAAAAATAAACTCGAGCATCTATATAAAAACTAGATTTCATATCATCACAAGTTAAGACGTTAACTATATACATTAACTCATGATTCGCTTGTTGATTAAAAATTTTGGAGCCGTGTGAATAATTATGAATAATAATCTCCAAATTAGAATGAAAATCGCAAAATATAGAGATGTTTTCTTGCGTCGACAGGTTCGTGTTATCCTGATGAAAATTTGGCCACTATCGATATTAATTGATCGGTACTATCAAGCAAAATTCAGCACGAAAAACTGGCAAAAAATTAATAAACATGCTCAAACGCTGTGGTTACAAAATCCTCCCAAGCTTTCACTATCACAACATAGTGTAATAAATGATTTACGTGATAAAGGCGTACATCAAACATCAATTAATAATTTCATCATAGATAACTTTGACTTTGAAGAACTCAATAAAGATGTAAATAATTTGTTTTTATCAAATAGAATTCAAAAACAAATAAAAAAAAGGTGCAGTTATTACGCAGGTAAATGGTATGTTATTAGAGCATTTGGTTTTAAACAACAAGTAAATATACCTACATCATTAGTAAATCTACTGCTAAATGAAAAAATTATCGATACAGTGAATGGCTATTTAGGGTTATGTAGCCGATTAGTCTATTGCGATATTTGGCACAATATTCCGCGCTATGATGACGAGCCTATGCTTGATTCTGAGCTATGGCATCGAGATCATGAAGATAGACGATTGTTTAAGCTTATTCTTTACTTAAGTGATGTAGACCAATCTAATGGGCCTTTAGAGTACGTATGTGGAACACAACCTGGTGGTGATCGTGAAAGGCTATATTCAGATAATCCACCAAATTGTTCATATGTACTAGAGGAAGATATAAGAGATAAAGTAAGTTCTCGTCATTTTTATAAATGTATTGGAAATTCTGGTACCTTGATTTTTTTTGATGCACGTGGAATACACCGGGGTGGTAGAGCGATATCGTCAGCACGAAAAGTTGTTGTAGCAACATATGCTACAGATGCATCTATTGATAACTCAACCAAATACAAACTAGCAGAGCCTGAGAGAATTCATGAATTAAGCAAGCCTGCCAAGTATGCCATCAGAGCATAATTTCTCTCTAAACGTTATATTTATTATTTGGGAAAATATAGTACTGCATTCTCTAATTTTACTTTTTCCAATTATCGAAATTACTATCGTTTTTTTCTTGGCCGTCTTCATAGCCAGCAGTGTAGGCATCCGTAACACGTTGTTCTTCTCGCTCAGGGTGACCTAGGTAGCCTCCTTGCCAGCCTAGAATATACTCTGGGTCAACGTTTGCGGCTTCCATTTTAGTCACTGCATCTCGATAAGTTTGGTCCATGATTGTCTCCTTATTATTGAACTCTAAGTTTAAGATAATTGGTTTTTTTGAAAATGATTAAGTGCTTTACCTGAGTCTAGAACATCTCTCACTATTTTCGCAGATGCTTGTAAATCTTTTTCGATGCCTATATGTGTGAGCATAATTGCAGATGAATAAATTAAACTATCACGTGCAGGCCCTTGTTCACCATGTAATGCTGCAACACCTACTTTTGCCGCTTCAGCTGCAAGATGATCGGTATCAATTTTTGCGGCGGTCTCATCACCTTGAACTTTAGCAGCATTCAAATCAGGTAAGGGTACTGCCCGCACATCTTGTTGTATATTTACTTGATCAGGATGGATTTCAACTTCTATAAGTTCTTTTTTATTAATATATTCAAAATATTTTGATTCTTGTTTTAATGAGGGAATTACACCGCCTTCAACCCCGCGTACCAACACAGCAGAATCAAATCCAGAAAGTTTTGCCAAGTGTTCATAGACAGGTGGATAAGGTTTGTGAACATACCCTGTCATTAAAGTTGTCGATTTTTTCCCTCGTACTGGTCCAATTAAAACTTCAACGGTAGTAATTACAGGGCGCTTAACAATTTGAGTACGCAAAGGAATTAAATTATGCAATGCAGGGCAAATTGTTTTTTGATCTACATATGCCCATGCCACTTCAGGGTTGTTAATTTGTTTTAATGCTTGCTGCGTATCAAAGTCGACATTAACTCCGGCAGCGCGCAATACTTTTCTATGGGTTGCTCCATACTTTGGCCCAACAGCTTCAGCACCATGTGATACTGAAGGTAGACCGCAGGCAGCAAGTACAGTAGGTATAAATGGAGAAACAGGTAGGCCGCGTGTATAGCCATCATAAGGGTCAGCCACATCAATTACATGATCAACATCTGCCGTTACGATATTAGATTTATCAATAATTGCTTGTAAGGAGCCTCCATTTTCATCCAAAGTTTCGCGCTTCATTCGCAAGGCAATTAAAAAGATTCCTGCTTGTACAGGATCGGCTGAACCATCCAAGATATGGCTCATGGCATCTCGTGCTTCTTCAAACGAGATGTCCTTGCTGTACTCTGGACCTGTTGCTACACGTTGTATATAAGAACGCATGGCAAGTTTGGGATCAGGGTTAATTTCTTGTGCTGCTGCTGACATGAGTCGAATAATGCCACTTTAGATGAGATCTGGCAGGATACAAAAGGTGGTATTTCCCTCTATATATCCCTATTGAGAGAACAATATTTTATATATTTCCTGTAAACCCTCACTTGTACTGAATATATAAAGGGTTATTCCTACTTAATTAAGCTTTCGCGTATCATCATTGTTGCTGAAATACATTTAATGACTGAAATATGGAGTCCCTATGTCTGCACAAGATGAAATGGATTTTAATAGTGGCATGATGGCTTTTGAGGCCAAACATTTTTCCCGCGCAATGCAAATTCTTTCTCCGATTGCAGAGAAAGGAAATACGGATGCTATGCATCGATGTGCCATCATGTATCAAAATGGTCTCGGAGTCGCGGTTAATCAACAAGCTGCATTTAACTGGATGCAAAAAGCTGCAGAACAGGGACATGAACTTGCACAACATGGCTTAGGATTTATGTACATGGAAGGAGATTGCGCTGAGCAAAATGGCGAGCTCGCTGTGAAGTGGTTTACCGCAGCTGCTGAACAAGGTTTACAAGGTTCACAAACTACTCTTGCTATGATGTATCAGCAGGGAATTGCTGGAATACAAAAAGATCCTGAAAAAGCAAAAGAATGGTATTCAAAAGCCGGGTTTTCACCAGAAGAAACTTAAAAGAAGAGACATAAAAGAAGAGAATTCAAAGAAGAAATATTAGTTATGCGTCCTGCACATTTGCTAACAGTTTTAGAAAAAGAATTTCAAGGTGCTGCTTCAGGTCACCACACCCCCGTGATGTTATGGGGGCCTCCGGGTGTAGGAAAATCGCAAATGGTTTCTCAGGTAGCAGAAAAAAACAATGTTGAAGTGATTGATATTCGGTTGTCGCAAATGGAACCGAGTGATCTAAGAGGCATTCCTTTTAGAGAAAATGGTTCTGTGGAATGGGCTATTCCCGCTATGTTGCCAAATGAGGAGCGTCACGGCAAAAATGGAATTCTATTTTTAGATGAAATCACTTCAGCCGCACCAAGTGTTTCTGCCGCTGCATATCAACTTATTCTTGATCGCCGGCTCGGTCAATATCTTGTTCCCCAAGGTTGGGCAATATTTGCTGCAGGTAATCGACAAGGGGATCGCGGGGTTACTTACACAATGCCTGCACCCCTTGCGAATCGATTTTCACATTTTGAAGTGGATTTAAATTTAGATGATTGGGTTGCGTGGGCATATACAAATAATATTGACGAACGAATTATTGCGTTTTTGCGTTTTCGACCCGACTTACTATTTGATTTTGATCCCGCGCATAATCCAGTTGCATTTCCTTCACCACGTTCTTGGGAATTTGCACACCGCGCACTGCAAAAATTTTCTGAGCGCCCTGATTTATTAACCGGTGCTTTACAAGCTTGTGTAGGCCCTGCTGCAGGTGTTGAATTAAATGCATTTATTTCTAATCTTGATCAAATGCCAGATCTCGAAGCTATTGTGCGAGGTGAAGATATTGCTGCGCCACAAGAAATTGATTTGCAGTATGCTGTTGCTTCGGCATTAGTGGGACATGCAATCAGGGCAAAAAAATCTGATGACCCGTCCGCGGTGCAAGGTAATATCCTAAAATATGCAAATCAATTTCCACAACGTGAAATGGGTGTGATGATGGTTTCTGATATGCACCGAGCGATAGGTGAAGATTTATTTGGTTTACCCGAGTTTGCTATTTGGGCAGATAAGATTGCCGATATCATGATTTTCGATCATGCCTGATTAAAATAAATCAGAGCCACTTTGGTTTTATATGTTGTGCTCTAAATGTCTAATTCTGATATTCAAAATAAACTTGCCGCGGCACGAACGCGATTAATTCTGGATAAACCTTTTTTAGGCGCATTAGTCTTGCGCCTGCCATTAGTTGCTGCTGATCCAACATGGTGTAAAGGTGCAACAACGGATGCTAAAAAGTTGTATTACAGTCAGGACTACATTGACGCTCTTGATATACAACAAACTCAATTTGTATTAGCTAAACAAGCATTGCACTGTGCACTTTCACACTTCGCGCGCAGACAACATCGCATTAAACATCGATGGGATTTAGCCTGCGACTACGCAGTAAACCCACTACTTATTAATGATGGTTTAAAAGCACCGCCCGAGACGCTGGTTGATGATGGGTATGAAGGTATGACCGCGGAGGAGATATATCACTACATCGGAGATTTGGATAACGAGGATTCTGAATTAGATAAACAAGATGAGCTAAATCAAGATGAAGAACCTAATCAAAATGGGGATGCACAAAATTCTTCCAATGGTTCTGCTCAACAATCTGAGTCATCATCATCTAGTTCATCTATTGAAATAGATAATAGTGAAGAAAACAATAAACAAGAATTAGCACCTCAACCTGCAGAATTAACCCCACAAGAGCAAGAAGAACTCTCTATACAATGGCAACAACGTCTTGCAGGGGCTGCCCAACAAGCAATGCAAGCGGGAAAGTTGGGGGGTGCCATGCAACGCATGATAGATTTTATGTTGCAACCCAAGCTGCCATGGCGAATGCTATTGGCACGTTATATGACTGCCAGTGCACGCGATGATTACAGCTATGCTCGGCCATCTTCGCGACGTGGTGATCCAGCCATTTTTCCAAGTTTACGCAGTGCACAAATTGACATTGCTGTCGGTATCGATATCAGCGGTTCGGTGGATGACAATGAGATGAGTGAGTTTCTTTCAGAAGTGAATGCGATCAAAGGCAGTATGCGTGCAAGAATTACATTGCTACCGTGTGACGCGAGTCTTGCTGAAGGCGCACCATGGATTTTTGAACCCTGGGAAGAAATTAATTTACCGAAATCTTTAAAAGGTGGTGGTGGAACGGATTTTTGTCCCGTATTTGAATGGTTGGATTTACAAGATCAAAACCCAGATTTGCTTGTATACTTTACAGATTGCAAGGGTTCTTTTCCTAAAGTTGTACCAAGTTATCCTGTCATTTGGTTAGTTAAAGGCAAAGATAATGTTCCGTGGGGGCAAAGAGTTCAACTTAACTAAGAAAGCTCTGGTTTCATTCAATACTTCGTAAAAATAATTTGCAATGCAGCTTTCTAGTGAAGATCTATTGCGACTGAATGTTTTGGTTGCTCAGCCTCTACAAGCCGTGCGCATAGATGAATCTCGAATGTGTGTGCATGTATTATCTGAGAAAGGCGATGCGAGCGTGCAACTTAATCCTACATGTAAAGAAGAAAAATATATTCGTTTAGTACGTCAGTTCTTGTCTACGCACTTTTTGGGTTCGCCTGGTGGATACCCTGTTTTTTTGCGCCGTTGGACTCGAATGGGACAAGCACGTGATGATAGCCTAGAAAAATTATTATTAATTGGAGAGCCAGAAGCGGTTGCTGCGGTAGTGCATGCTTCTGGGTTAACCGATGAATTAGCTAGACGTGCGTGGTGGTGCAATGCCACCGCTGAAAATGCTCGCCGTATGCTTGAGAAAAAATGTGTTGTAAATGGTGAAATGGGAAAAGAATTAGCGAAATTTTTAATTGAGTTTTTACCTTTTGAAGAACAACAAAAATCAATTATTGATAGTGTTCGCCTAGTGTTACAACCTGGTCTAATAAACAATGAAGTGCGAGAAGAAATTTGGAAGAGAGGTAAGCGGAAAAATATTTACTATGTAGGTTTTTTGCAGCAAACCCCAAATGATTTGCCTATTGAGATGCCAGCACACAAACAATGGCAGTCAGTATGTGAAAAATTGCAATCGGAGCTTAAGAAAGGCAATAAAATTGCTGAGCTATTATCTTCAGTATTAAGTCCAAGTGGTCAGGCTTTTTTGCAAATCGCAGAGCTTGTTTTAAAAAAACCCAATGACCAAGAGGCTGTTGCGATAATACTAAACACGATAGGCCAATATTTTGATAAATTTAATGCGGGCCATTCGAAATGGCGTGATATCCATGAGTTAACAGCTTATACGAATGACGGCTATCATGCTCATGAACAAGTCCGAAAGATTCTAGTAATAGATAATTCGCTAGAATCTAAGCTAAAAGCGTTATTCAATTTATCGATGATTTCTGAAACACTCGTAGACCCAATTTTTGGCATAACGGATGCAATAGGTTCTGTGATGAGAAAAAAGATAGAGCATGTTGTAAATCCGATCACAGAAAATATGCAGTTGCTTAGATAAAAAATAGATCTATGGATTACCTACCCTTATTTCTTGATATAAAAAATAAGCCTTGTTTGATCGTTGGAGGAGGTGTTATTGCGGAGCGTAAAGTTTCCATTCTCTCTCGTGCCCAAGCAAAAATAACCTTAATTGCACCTGAGATTACTCCAGAAATTCAACATAAGTTCAAAGGCAAACTTGTGTGGCAGCAAAAAGAATTTGAAGAAAATGACTTGCAAGGCTTTAAAATTGTAATTGCCGCAACAGATAAACATCAAGTTAACGTAGAAGTGGCTGAACTATGTAGGGAGAAAAATATTTTAGTTAATACCGCTGACGATAGTAAAAATTGTGACTTTATTTTGCCATCTATAATCGATCGTTCACCTGTCCAAATCGCTGTTTCTACCGGTGGCGCATCGCCCGTGCTAGCGAGAATGTTGCGTACTAAATTAGAAAATTGCACGCCTGCATCTTATGGAAACTTAGCTAAGCTAATTGAGGATAACCGTGTCAAAGTAAAAGAAAAATTATCTACCGTTGATAAAAGAAGAAAATTTTGGGAAAAAGTTTTACAAGGCCCAATTGCAGAGTTGGTGTTTGCAAACCAACTAACTGCAGCTCAAAAATTATTAGAAGATGCGATTCATCAAGCTGATAATAAGGAGCTACCTCAAGGTGAAGTGTATTTAGTAGGCGCAGGACCGGGAGATCCTGACCTTCTTACATTCCGTGCTTTGCGTTTAATGCAACAGGCGGATGTAGTGGTTTATGATCGTTTAGTGTCTCAAGAAATTATGGACTTAGTCAGAAAAGATGCTGAACATATTTATGCAGGTAAAGAACGTTCCCAACATACGCTTCAACAAGAAACTATAAATGAATTGCTAGTACGGCTAGCAAAAGATGGTAAGCGAGTGTTACGCCTGAAAGGTGGAGATCCATTCATCTTTGGTCGAGGTGGTGAAGAAATTGCATCACTTATTGATGAAAAAATTCCATTTCAAATTGTTCCTGGCATTACTGCAGCAACCGGTTGTGCAGCATATGCAGGAATCCCATTAACACACCGTGAATTTTCACAAGCTGCAATTTTTGCAACCGGGCATTTGAAAGACGGTACAGTAGACTTGAATTGGGAAATGTTAGCCCATTCAAATCAGACATTAGTTATTTATATGGGCTTACATGGGCTAGAAATAATTTGTAGCAATCTAATTAAACATGGTCTTAGTGCAGATACTCCTGCAGCATTGGTTATGCAAGGAACGACCGCAAATCAAAGAAATATTATCGGTACTATTGACACTCTTCCTGAGCTTGTTAAAAAGCATAATGTTGAGCCACCAACCTTAATTATTATTGGTGAAGTTGTGAAACTTCATGAAAAGTTAAATTGGTTCAATCCAGAAGAAGACGTTACAGCAGGGGCGGTGAAAGCATTTGGTGCAAAGATATAATAAGGTATTTTATTAATCTGTTATTGCACTTTCTTTGATATTGATTTTTCCATTTTTAACTTGGATTAAGCCATCTTTTTTTAAGTCATGTATAACACGGCTTACTGTTTCGCGCGAAGAAGCTACAAGATTGGCAATATCTTTATGTGTTAATCCTTTGACAATTCTTCGCCCATCTATATTGATAGAATGGTCAAGTAATGCGCGAACAACTCTACGATGAACATTATTTAATGCAAAATTCTCTAAGTCCTTAGTTAATTTTTTTATGGTTGTAGCCATGCTAAGGACAATTTTTTGTGCCGCTTTTGGATTGTTGCTATAGAATTCTATAAAGTCATTCTTATTTATTAATAAGACTTTGCATTTATTTTTTGCAAGAATGCTAGCCGTTCTTGGGGTATTACAAAATAATGCAAGTTCACCAAACGTTTCACCCTCGTTAATTTCATTTAGGGTAACTTCTCTTCCCTGTTCATTTTCTATATAAACACGAACACTACCCTCTAATATAAAATATACAGAAGTTGACTCATCTCCCTCAGTTAAAATGATTGTGTTTTTCGCATAATTCTTGATACGCAATTTTTTTGACAAAGGTTCTAGTTCTTCTTTAGAAAATTCTAGAAAAAAGGGAATTTGTTGGAGAGCATTTAATTTACTATTCATAATTCTAATTCTGAGTGAGTAATATCATTCAAAGCTAGGTCAACCATAGAATGAACCTGTGAGTTGAAAGAATCTAAAGTTGATGGTGTTAAATATAAGCCGCCATTTTCCGTCCAGGAATCCGATAATAAATGTCGAGTATCTCTTTTTGTTACTACTTCAGATTTGCAATTATAAACAACAAGCGAACTTGATTGAGTCCAGCTTGTTATTGATTTAGCAATACGCACGCTGGCAACATAATCTGCTTCATATACATTACAGTGTTCAACATCCAAACTTTTGAAGTCGTTTGACTCTATTGGAGGACTAAGCAGCACAAAGTTCGTTTTATAAGATTGCAAAGCCGAATCGGCTAAAGCCTCTTTATATAAGTTAACGATGTTACTGCTAATAATTTTTTTATTATTTATAGTTTTATGCGGGAGAGTAGGTATATAAGCGTATATGACTATCTTTTTTTTCTTAGGAGTGAGTTCTTTTTTAAAAATTTCAGGTTCTGCTAATTTGCTCTGTGGTAATGGAGCATTTTCATTATTATTGGGCCTGCAAAATAACTCCTCTCGAACGGAACCACTAATACTTTCTAATGATTGAGGTTTAACGCCTTTATTTGTGTAAATTGAGCAATTAATTTGATTTTCATCATCAACAATCGGCGTGGGGTTAGATTCGATAATGTCAATAATCTGCTGTCGTACAGGATTATACTCAGCGTATAAATTTTCATATGTGCTCAAAGCTTGTTGAGAGATAACCTTATCAAGTTTAGTAAGTAAATTTTTATTTGCTTCAATTAGTGTTCTGTTCTTATTTGTATAAGCCTTTATTTGTTCATTCTTAATATTTAGCTCATTTTCTACCAAACGAAATCTTTTTCTTATATCTTCTTGTTGTGCAATAAGCTTAGTATTTTGAGTTTCTAATGTGTTAAGGGTCTTTATTTGTGATTTATACTTCAGGGTTAATTGATTTTGTACATGTTGGTGTGTGCTAAGTTCGTTCTGTAGAGAACTGATAATTTTATTTAGACTATCAGCATCATATGCCCCCCTGTTTATAGCAGCAAAATCCGATTCTTTAATATTAAGGTGATGGGTATCGTTGGTTATATTTGTTAACGGAATTTTATCGATCGATGTTTTGTTATTGTTTTCATTAGAGTTTGGGATGGTTTTTAAGAGTGCATTAATCGTATTTGTTTTATCAAACGCAATATGGAATGCAATAAAAATCACACAAGTAATTGAAATTGCATACGTGAAAATAGGAAGAAATGAATCTTTCAGTTTGAGAGCAAAGGCAGAAAAAATATTTATTCTTGTTAATGAAAAATTTTGGTTAAGAGATACGCTATAAATCTTGACTGGTTTATGAATATTTTTTAAATGATGTTTTCCTCTATAACTATAATTGTAGGGTAACTTGCGGTGTACATGATTAAATAGAGCTTCGGAAAAGACAATTTCTCCGGGTTTCGCAAAAGCTTCTAGCCGTTTAGCAATGTTTACGCAATTACCAAATGCTTCTCCATTATCAATCAGTACTTCCCCACAGTTAATACCAATTCTCAGTTTAAATTTTTCGCAATTAGAAAGAGATTCATTGTGGTCAGATGAGATAGATTGAATGTCTACAGCGCATTGAAGTGCATTAGAAGTCGCCGAAAATGTCGCAAGAAGACTGTCGCCTTCGGTTCTATGAATCACACCATTATGGTGACGAATTAGGTTTGTAATTAGTGAATAACGCGCACATAAATTATCATGTGTACGGTCTTCATTTATTTCCGTTAATCGAGCATATTCTGCAACATCTGCAAACAGAATCGTTTTTAATTCACGATGAGTAGATCCTTGTGGAGCCCCGTTCACGCTAATCATTCTCTTTTTGTTCTGTTTAGATTATATATATCATAGCACTATGTGCTTGTTTTATTTGATTAAATTTCTGTTAAATGCTAATTGTATTTTCTTAGATTGCTTTTTTGGCTGTTTATATAAATTTTATTTATACAAATAGTTTATTTCAATTTATCAAATTTAGTTTGATAGAAGTCATTGCAAATCAACCTCCCGATATGTAACACAAATCATATTGTATTCACTTCATTAAATACGGTTTTGCTCATTTTTACAAAACCTAGTATCACAAAAAATATGTAGTAAATATCACAATTGATTCGTATGTATTTTCACTGATGCACATTCGTTAATTCGATTAAATATTTCCACTGCAAACATAAACAAACGCATTAAGCGTTTATTGGAAAGCATGTGGAAAAAATATTTAGAAAGATAATTTCAAGCTTATTAATGAGCCCACTAGCTTTGTTATTTATCCAGCCAACTTTTGCTGAATTAATAACTGAAACAGAAAATAGGGCTTTAAATATAAAAGTTTCAAATGTATTCAAAGGTGAATTGATTTCTTGTTATGAGGATTATTACTCTCATTCAAAATTTGATTATAAATTTCACTTTGGATCTAGCCTAAGGTTCACACTTTCCGACAAAAGTTGTTTGCAAAACTTTTCACAATCACTTGAAAAAGAAAGCTCTGTGTCAAGTGATTTATGAAAGCTTGGGGAAACTAACTTTAAACATAAGTCGGAGAGAAAAAATGAAGAAAATTGGAATTTTATTGGGAGCATTATTTATTATTACTCCTTTTACAGTGATTGCTGGTGTAGGGGGAGGGAATGCAAACTCGAACTGGACGATCTATGGATGGCAAAACTATTCATGGGAATTCGTTGATAACGATGCGCGAGAATTTGATCGAATTAAGGCGAATGCGGCAAATATTGGATTTGCAGCAACTGTAGATACTGGTGTGTCCGTTGGTGGAACAGCTGTAAAAGCAAATGTTCAATGCGAACAATTTACATTTTTTAATGAATTTGCAGGTGGTGGTGGTTGGTGTAACCGTAACTCAAAGCTAAGTCTCTCAGGTCCATGGGGTGAGGTCGGCTTCGCTCACTGGTTGTTACCCTTTAACGAAATGGTGGCAGCATGGGTAGATCCATTCTATGACGCAGGTGCAGATTCTCACACATCAATAATGGGAACCCACGGACTTTCCGGAAACTTTTTCAATGGTGGTACATTCGATGACACAACATTTGGCGGTGATTTTGACTATTCAAATTTCGCCGACTATGAAACCAGCTTCAATCGGCGTCAAGAAAATTTGATTCACTGGTGGAGTCCAAATTGGAATGGATTCAATGCTCGCTTTGCAATTACCGCAGGATTGCGTGATGAAACCGCGGGACCAGATGGTGACCTCGATCCACAAATCATCTCAACGGGCATTACCTATACTACCGACATAGGAAATGACAACCTTTGGCTTGCATTAGCCTATGAAGAGCATGATGAATGGACCGCGGAAGCGAACAACAGAACTGCAGCATTTGTTTCAGACCCCGCTGCAACCGGTGGCACTGGTACTGATGCTGTAGAGCCGGGTGCACAATTATCTGGTGCACCAGACGATGGCACAGGAAGATGCTCTGACTCCGATGACGATGCTTGGCGAATCGCAGGTCGTTATATTAAGGACTGGGGTAACGGACACTCCACTCAAATTTCAGCAATGTATGAAGAACTTTCTTGGGAAACCGACTGTGACTTTGAGACTGTATTTGAAGATCTTGAAATAGATCACTGGATGATCTCTGGTAAGCACAATTTCCCTGGTCCATTAGATTTTCGATTCTCATATATGGATGCAGATGAGTATGACTGTGGTGCTGGAGCAACAGCATGTATTGAAGATGACTCTGATGCAATTGCATACAACATTGGTCTCTTTTACACGATGCCAGCTGGTACAGAACTTCGTTTGACTTACTCTGAAGTAGACAACGAAGATAATGCTACATACGACTTTGGTATTAAAGGTGCTGGTAACGCAAGAGGTGAAGACGTCGATATGATCGCTCTTGGGATGGTGCAGTGGTTCTAGCGAGTAACTGAATTAATGAATACTCCTCATAATAACTAGAATATAGGAATTTACTCGAGCATAAACCGGGCTTTATTCAAAGCCCGGTTTTTTTATGTCCTGAATTTATTTAAAGCTTGATGGAATTACAGTTTAGAAACAAATAAATGTTGTGATGTGCAGCTGTAAAAATCTTTTTGTCAATAATAATTTATTTAATTAAACTCGTCTGTTTCAGCGGTTGTGTTAGAACTTTAAAGGTAAAATATTTAATTTTGTTCCGTAATGCACAGGTAAAAAAATATTTATGGGTCTTTTCAATACATCTTCTACGGCTGATTTGAGTGTCGGGATGCCTGCGCCCTCATTTGAATTAGCAGATCAAACCGGTAAAACTCATAATCTAAAGGATTATTTGGGTAAGTGGGTAGTGCTTTATTTTTATCCTAAAGATGACACACCAGGTTGCACTAAAGAAGCATGTGCGTTTAGAGATGATATTGCTACTTTACAAAGTTTAGATGTACAAGTGTTTGGAGTGAGCATAGACTCTGTTAAGAGTCATGCAGATTTTGCAGAAAAATTTAGTTTACAGTTTCCATTGCTAGCAGATACTGGTGGAGATATAGCAAATAGTTATGGATCGTTAACAAAGTTAGGCCCCTTGAAACTTGCTAAACGTCATACATTTATAATTGATCCCAAAGGCAAGCTAGCTAAGATTTATCGTAGTGTGAACCCAGCTTCACATAGTGATCAGGTTATAGCTGATATCAAACTACTGCAAAACTAAACTATTTCTTTTGCTATAATCTAAAATTACAAACTCACTTAAGGTGTCCTCGCCCAAAATTTTTAATGTTTTCGGGCCAAGGGTGAAACAGGGAAATCTGTGAAAAGCAGATGCTGCCCCCGCAACGGTAATTGAGTATAAGTAGTTCAATAACCACTGTGTTTTTTAACATGGGAAGGTGGATTACTTAGTCTACAGACAGCTCTTTAGCCCGGAGACCGGCCTTATGTGACTCAGAAAGTTGCGGCGGGCGACTCTGGCTGAAGTTCTCCCACACAAGTTTACTTGTGTTCTTCACTGTGTGTCCGTCACTAAATTTTAATTAAGGGGCACATATGAAAATAAAACTTCTATATATAATAATTTTTCTTGCTAATTATGTATCTGCGGCAGAGGAAATTGTTGTTACGCCAACCAAATTCGCTCAAAACGTTAGTGAAGTAATTCCTTCTGTAATTATTATCGATAAACAAACTATCCAACAAACGCCTGCTGCGAATCTAGCCGATCTGTTACGTTGGTACGCAGGAATTGAAATGGCCCGTACAGGCGGGGTGGGGCAGCAAACTTCAGTATTCATTCGTGGTGCGAACAGCAATCATACCTCAGTATTAATCAACGGAGTAAAAATGAATTCCTCTACTACAGGTGCTCCTGCATTTGAGGCGATTAACACTTCATTTATAGAGCGAATCGAGATTGTTAAAGGCCCACGCTCTACCTTATATGGTTCGGAAGCAATAGGCGGAGTAATCAATATTATTACGAGTAGTGATGAAATCAAAAATGAAGCACAAGTTCATTTTTCCAATGGAAGATATTCAACCACTCAACAAGGATTTGATTTTAAAATTTCCAATAACTTCCTTAATGCAGATGTTTCATTTGCACAGTTACAATCTGATGGTTTTCCTACTGTTGCATCCTCAAATACTGATCATGGTCATGACAACGATACACTTGATATAAATTTGAATACCAATATTGCGAATATCGGCTTTACCTTTGGGTATTGGCAAGCAGAGGGCAATACTGAATATGATGGGTTTGGTGTTGATCTGGATCAAGATCGTAAAAATGATGTATTCAGTATGGCTGTAAGTGTGCCTATAACTGAATTTTGGGATTCTAATTTCTCAATTTCAAAAGTGAGAGATGAGATTCGTCAAAACCAAATAAATTTTTTGGGCGATGAGGATTTTGCTTTTACTGATCGAATTGTATATGACTGGAAAAATGATTTATCAATCTTGAATACCCATTTAAGTTTTGGTGCAACCATGACAGATGAAGAGACGCAATCACTCTCATTTGGAACTAGATATAAAGAAAATACAGATGATTTTTCATTGTACATAAATCATAAAATGAATATCGGGAAGCATAGAGTTTTTGGGTCAACACGTTACATAAATCATGATGATTTTGGTGACGAACTAGTATGGAATGCAGAATATGCCTATCAAGTCTCTAATCAATTACGTTTATTCGCAAGTTATGCTACAGGCTTTAGAGCCCCTGATAGTAACGCCAGATTTGGTTTCGGTGGTAATCCTGATTTAAGAGAAGAAAAATCAAGATCCACAGAACTAGGGTTAGATTGTACTTTTAATGATAGTACAGGTTTATCTTTACGTTTATATGAGAATAAAATTGAGGACTTAATTGAAACAATACTAATTGATCCAGGTATGTTCATATTTGAAAATCGTAATGTTAGTGAGGCGCGTATTCAAGGGATGGAAATCACTTTTCAGCATCAGTCTGATTTATGGGATTTCAATTTAGAGGGATCGATAAAAGAACCAAAGAATGAAACAAATGATTCCCTGCTTCTAAGAAGGTCTAAACGTTCATTGCACAGTTCTTTCGCATATAAGAATGAAAATTACTTTGTTCGGCTGAATGGATTGCTTACATCTGAAAGAGTTGATTTTGGTGGCGCTACATTATCAGGTTATGGTTTGTTAAATTTTGCTGCAGGTATACATTTTCCTTATTCTACAATCTCTCTGAAATTTGAAAATATACTTGACAAGGATTATGAGCTCGCATCTGGATTCAATACTCCCGGTCAATCTGTATTTGCAGAATTAAGAGTTAACTTTACAGAATAAAAAAATATGTCTAATCGATTAACAAAAATATATACCAAGACTGGAGACAAAGGGGATACGGGATTATCGACCGGTTTGCGCGTGCGCAAAGATTGCCCACAAATTCAAGCTATTGGTGATGTCGATGAGCTCAATTCGGTTTTAGGCATGGTTTTAACTTACGACATGCCGAATGACATGCAAGAAATTATTATTGAAATTCAACATCAACTTTTTAATTTGGGTGCAGAATTGAATAATGCTGAGTTAACATTTACGAATAAAGATAATGTTGAAAAACTAGAAGATAAAATAGACGAGTTCAATAACACATTACCACCTTTAATAAATTTTATTTTGCCTGGAGGTGGTTCCGCATCGGCTACTTGCCATCTAGCACGTGCAGTGTGTCGCCGGGCTGAACGTAGTGTTGTTATGCTAAATGAAGAGAATGAGCTGAACCCACAGTTGCAAATTTATTTAAATCGACTTTCAGATTTCCTGTTTGTTGCATGTAGAGTACTGGCAAAACATGCCGGTGAAGAAGAGACGCTATGGTCAAAATAAACACTTAAATAGAAGAGTAATAACTAATAATGATAGGGATTAAGAAAGGTAAAGTATTGTTTGAGTTAGAATAACAATCAATTCACATATGATTTATTTTGGTAGTAAAATAAATGTATCAACTCTTTTTCGTTATTAAGCATGAATAGCAGTCAAATTGAAGAAGCAGAGAACCTTACTGTAGCAGTATTGTTTGCTGATATATTTGAATACAGCAAACACACAGAGTTTTATGAAGAAGAAACACATCAAAATTTACAAACAGTACTAGAACTAGCACGCTCACTCGTTGATAAAAATTCAGGCCATGTTTCACGAGCACATGGCGATAGCATTTTAGCAACTTTCTCAAATCCACTAGATGCAGTTTATTGTGCAGTTGAAATACATGCAGCCACAACACGCCATAATTTTAATATTTTAGAAAAACATCAGTTGAAGTTTCGTATTGGCATTAATTTTGGCCAAGTAATATATGATAATGATAATCAGCCTTATGGAAATACAGTTAATGTTGCTGCAAGGCTAGAAAAAATGGCCAATCCAGGTGATATCGTAATTTCTGAACATGTTTATAGCGAGTTAGATGAATCAATTCCTTTTGCTTGTTGTTATTTGGGTAATGCGAAATTAAATAATATCGAAAATTCTGTAAAGACATTTAAAGTTATACAGCATAAAAGAATAAGTGACCGATGGTTTGATGTAACAAAACGAGTTTTTCAGATTGAAGCATATAAAGCTTACATATTTTTTGGCGTAGCTATGACTTTGATGATCGTATCAATATTGACACTTATTACTGCATTAGGTTTATTTAATGTATTTCAAGATAACTATATTGCGATTAAGACGAGCCCATATTATGTGGAACCTATCATTGAAGAAGTAGACGTCGAGCACAAGGATAAAAACCGAGCTTACTTATATTTAATTTCGATAGCTGAAGACAGCATTATCGAAAATGATTTTGAAAGAGCACAAGAATATCTGGATAAGGCAATTGCTATTTTTCCCGATAAGTCAGAAGCCTATAAAAAGAAAATTGAGATATTAGAAATCAAGCAAAAGAATCTAGTCGATTACGATGATATTTAGCTCGCACGCAAGCCCTTCGAAACAGAAATTCTAGTTGCATAGTAGCAAGGATATATAGCACTCAATATTCCTATTACAAGTGAAATTAGCCCCCCCGCCAAAAGTAAATTTGGAGTTACTGCAAAAGTAAATGCAACTTGGCTGAAACTTTGAGGATTAACACTGGAGACTTGTTGACCATTAAATAAAAAGTACGCAATAAGTAAACCTATTGCACCCCCAATAATGGAAATAATTATCGACTCTAGCAAAATAGCACCGATGATGGCGCTTGAATGGAAACCTAATGCGCGTTGAACAGCAATTTCACGCACTCGACTGACAATTGCATTATAAGCGGTGACCAAGGCACACACGATTGCACCTAAAGCCATTAAAATGCCGACAATAATTCCTATGGTTTTGGTGAGACGAGTAAAAAATTCTGATTGTTCAGAATAATATTCTTTTTCGGATGAAATACGTGTTGTTAAATTTGGATTTGTATTTAGCCAATTTTCTAAGTTTGACCTTGCATTAGAAGATTCGTCTAAAACTATACGTACAGTTGACCAATATTCAGCTCGATTGTATGCGGACATCATGATGGGTGCATCCGCCCAAATTTCAGATTCAGTAATACTTCCATCAGCTTCCATGATGCCTACTATTGTCCACTCATTTGTTCCCCATGTATGAGTGCTGCCAACATCTAAACCTATAAATTGTTTAGCGGCCTGTTTTCCAATAATCACTTCGTTTAAACCTGTCTTGAACATTCTTCCTTCGATTATTTTTATGTTTCCTCGTACATCAAAAGCCTGTTGTTTAACTCCACGTAAGGATAAATTGGCGTCTGTTCCAAAAGGTTTAATGGGTGCATTTATCCATACAAGTGTCTCTGGAGACATGATGGGGCCATTCTCGTTACGTTTAATTCCTTCAGCTTGTTGCATACTTAAATATTCTTCAGTTGAAAAATATCCTTCGATCTCACTATTTGCGAATCCTCTGAAAACAATCATTAAATTGTCTGATGCTGTATTTTGCATGGTTGAATAAAAGCCCGATGCTATGGAGAGTAATCCTGTAAAAACTACTACAGTTCCTATCACACCTATTAATGCGGTAAGCGTTGAGGATTTACGGCTAGCGATACTGCGAAGATTGATGCTCGTTAAACTCAGTACACAATTCAGTAAATTCATATTTAGCCCTAATTAATTGCACGCAAGGCTTGAACTTTGTCCATGCGTAAAATCAAAATTACAGGGATTAAACCTATGACGAATCCAAATAAGCCAGCCAATCCCAATCCTTTCCAAGCTACTAGATCAGGCATATGAAATATAGGCAGAAGCCCATTTGTGGGATCACCAAACATACTGCATGCCAGCCAGGCAAGCATGATACCAATACTGCTTCCGATTAGCGCAACAACCACACTCTCGATTATGGTTATTGTTGCAATAAAACGTGGTGAAAACCCAATAACAGACATCACAGCGATATCACTCATGTGTTCTTTGATTCCTTGGGTCATTGCACTACCCGTTACCGCTAGAAGCGTAATAAAAACTACTCCAAGGATGGACAAAAAGATTGCTTCGATATCACCTATTTGATTAATAAATCCTCTTGTAAATGATTTCTCGGGTGATGTTTTGGTTTCGTTATCAGAGTTCTCAAAAAAATCATCAATTCTATTACTGATTGTGTCGAGTTGTTTTGCATCTTTACTTTGTATTGTGAACCAACCCACTTGATCATTCCCCCAGGCACGCGCTTCATCAAAATATTTATGATGGAAAAGCATGCCCTGCATATTTACATTTTTGTTTTTAGTTGTCGCAATACCACATATATTAAATTCCCAATCATTATTCCATTGTTTGTTTTCCCAAATTGTTGTGGTCAAAGTGATACGATCGCCAACCTCCCATCCAAAACGTTCTGCAATCGTGTCGCCAATAAGTGCGCCTTCTCGATCTTTAATCCAAGCTTGTACTTGTTCTTCATCAATCTCAAATTCTCCTTCACGCATCGCCAAATAATCTTCGGGATGTACGGCATACTGAGGAAAGGTATTTTTTCGATCTTGATAATAACCACCAAACCATGACGCTTCGCTTACTCTTAAAACACCAGGAACATTGAGTATTTTGTGCTTGTAAGAAATAGGCATCGTATTAAATGTAGAAACCTTATTAACAACTATCATGCGGTCGACACCAGAGGCATCAACTCCACCAATAAACCCCTGTTTGATGGCTGAGAGGTAAGCAAACAAAAAGAATGCGATAGAAAGGGCAGCTAAAATGAATATAAAACGAACTTTTTTAGTTAAGATATCTGCAAAAATTAGAGGTAAAAATTTCATTATTGCAATGCCTTTGTGGAAACTTTTCCTTCATTCAAATACAAAATTCTTTTTGCGCAAGCGGCTGCATGTGGATCATGCGTAACCATTATGATGGTCTTGTTATGTTCAGAGTTTAATCCTTGTAGTAGTTCTAATATTTCATCACCAGACTTGCGATCAAGATTACCCGTTGGTTCATCACATAACAAAATATTGGGGTCTGTAACAATCGCGCGTGCTATGCCAACTCTTTGTTCTTGCCCACCCGATAACTCAGAAGGCTTATGATGAGCGCGATCCTCAAGGTCTACTAATGACAACGCTGCTAGAACGCGTTTTTTGCGGTCTGTTTTATTTAGCTTATGTAAAAGTAATGGGAGCTCAACGTTTTTTTCTGCATTCAAAGTGGAAATTAAATGATACTGTTGAAAAACATAGCCAATATTATTTGTTCTCCATTTCGTTCTTTGTGAATCATTTAATTTAGCAATATCAATTCCATCAATTACAATTTGCCCATGTGTTGGTGTGTCTATCCCTGCAATCAGATTCAGCAATGTGCTTTTACCAGACCCCGATGCACCCATTAATGCAATGAAATCGCCAGAAACAATTTCTAAATCCAGATCATTTAAAACATCAATGGATTCAGAGCCTTTACTAAATTGTTTATGAATATCTTGGGCATTGATATAGCTGGAACTGTTCATATGGATAATCCTTTAATTTATAGTTTCTGGTGAGATAATTACTTTTTTGTTTTCTTTCAATTCATTTAAAGAACTAATCGCAATTTGATCTCCTTGGGATAATCCATTCATGACTTCAATTAGATTGCCGAAGCGTTTTCCTATAATTACTTCTGTTTCTGTCACTGAGTCTTCATTCACTCGCCACACATAGGTTGATTCTTCACTCCTTACAACTGCGTTTCTTGGTATAACAATTGAATTTTCATTACTTTCGTTTTCTTCGTTTTCAGTTTCTTGCGGGAAGAATTTAACTTTTACGCCCATGTCAGGAAGTATTCTTGAATCTAGCTCATCAATTGAAATGCGGACTTTCACTGTTGCTTTTTGTCTATCCGCGGTAGGAATAATGTTGATAACTTTGCCTGGAATTTCCCAGTCTTGATATGCGTCAAGTTTGGCACTTATTGTCTGATTTTTTTGGACTCTGTTGATATAGGCTTCATTAACGTTGACTTCAATTTCTCGTGAATCCATATCGACAATGGTGCATATACCTGTACGTGTAAACTCACCACTTGAAATCGGAGAGACAATTTCGCCAACTTGTGCGTCTTTAGAAATTACAACACCTGGAAAAGGTGCATTTATAGAATATTCTTCAAGGTTACGTTGTAAACGGCTTATATTATCTTGCTCCACCTGCACGTTATTTTGAGCAGTAACAAGCATTGCTTTGAGTGTATTAACTTTTTGTTTAGATTGATCGAGTAAATCTTCACTTACATAATCGTTATTATTTAACTTTGTGTAGCGAGCATATTTATTTTTCGCTTCGATTAATTGTGATTGAATTTCGTCAATTTTTGATTGAGCTACTTTTAATCTTGATTCTGAGAGTGCGATTTCTTTTTTAACCAAGCTGCCATCTAGAACCGCAATTTCATCTCCTTTTTCTACTACATCACCTTCTTCAACATTAATTTTTAACAATCTTGCAGTGACCGTAGCGGATAGCGTTGCATTTTTACGAGTCACGATATAACCAGATGCATCTAATATTGCAGAAGACTGATTTTTTCCTAACAATTTCACTTCATATACATTTATAGTTGGTTTTGCTTGTATCGATTGCCATAAATAAAACAGTCCATAGGCAAGAAGTCCCATAATTAGCAATGAAATCAACGTTACATAGACTGATTTAGAACCCGATTGCTCTGGAGTTTTATTCTCTAATCTAAGTGCGTCTAATTTTTTTTTATCTAAGGCCATAAATTCGTATTTATTATTTTTTAAAGATTAAGGCCTCATCGCTAATACATTAGCCTGTAATCCACACTTTTTAAGGTATTTAACGTCACGAGGAGTAAGTGATATTTATCACAAATAAGATAATATAATGATAGCTATCACATAAATGTATAAATTTTAGATAATAATTAATCTAGTTACACTGACGAATTAACAAGCTCAATTATGTAATTAATCGATTTAAGAAAAGTAGCTACCCCCACCTATAACTATGAAGGCAGAATTGGAAATTGATGCACTTAGGATTATATAAATTTTGACAAGTACACTAGAGTTCAGATTTTCTTTATAAGCATTGGCTTTTTTCCAAGTGAGCACATAAATTATAGGAAAATATATACAAGAAAATATGGCGAGTATGTTTACCAGCCAGAACGTGATGAAGTGACTTGCTAAATATTCTTTATGATTTGCACATAAATAGAATATTGATTTTACGATAACATCTGGGATAAATAAGAACTTCCAAAAAACTTCAAATAATGTATTTTCAAGTTTTGAAGAAAATTGAAACAGCGAATACATTTCATGTTTTTTATTTTTATCCATCAGCATAAAGATTTTATGAAACTTATGCCGACAAGTTTATTTGTATATTTATTGTAAATTATGTGATCAAGGGTACAGTTGATTGGTAATATTAATCACAGCTATGAGATGCAAGTATGAAAATAGGGGTTGATTTAGGTGGCACAAAAATTGAAATTTTGGCGATAGATGAACAAGGAAACGAGTGTCTAAGAAATCGCATTGATACACCTGGCAATAACTATCAAAAAATTATTTCTTCAATAGCTGATTTAGTTTCGACTGCTGAAAAAAAATTAGCAAAAGATTGTACTGTTGGAATCTGTACCCCTGGATCAATTTCTCCTGCAACGGAATTGCTGAGAAATTCCAATACTACTTGTTTAAATGGCCAACCGTTTAAACAAGATCTCGAAAATATTCTTGGAAAAGGAGTCCGTATAGCTAATGATGCAAATTGTTTCGCTTTGTCTGAGGCTGTGGATGGTTCTGCGCAAGATGCTAATACTGTTTTTGGAGTTATTATAGGTACAGGGACAGGTGGGGGATTAGTCGTAGATCAAAAAGTTTTAATGGGCCGAAATGCTATTGCAGGTGAGTGGGGCCATAACCCATTACCCTGGCCGGAAGAAGGCGAACTAGAATTAACAACATGTTGGTGTGGGCAAAGAGGTTGCATTGAAACATTTTTGTCTGGGCCTGGATTTGAAAGTGATTATCAACGTATTACCCAAAAAAAAATTTCGGCAGAAAAAATCGTTGAGTTATCTGTTGAGAATGATATTACTGCCGAAGAGGTTATAAAGAAGTATGAACATCGAATGGCGCGGGGATTTGCGCACCTAATTAATATATTCGATCCAGATGTCATAGTTTTAGGAGGAGGTATGTCAAACATCAAACGTATTTATAAGAATGTACCTGAGCTGTGGGCTCAGTGGATTTTTTCAGATTGTGTTAACACAA
This sequence comes from Gammaproteobacteria bacterium, assembly GCA_028279275.1. Classification (GTDB taxonomy): domain Bacteria; phylum Pseudomonadota; class Gammaproteobacteria; order UBA4575; family UBA4575; genus JABDMD01. The sequence continues at coordinate 136,967 of JANQOB010000020.1, forward strand.
AATTGGTTCCGCCCACGCATGGTGATTCGAGTGGTGTTAGAGGAGCTGCGTGGCTATGGAACGAGTATCTTTAAAGGGATTCAATATTTGCCGCAAAGAATTAAGGGTTTGAGCATGGTTTTTTATACCAGCTTTGATTCACAACCTAGAGTGAATTATATAAACCTCACGAAAACTAGTTGATTATTCATATTTTTCAGCTAGATAGAGCTAAAAACATTAAAAAAATAGGGTGCAATGTGAAGCATCTCACAACCAAAATGTCGCTCTAAATCTACTATACTTAAGCTATAAAAATATCGGCAGAGGAATAGGCTCCAGTTGATCGTAATTGGGTGTAGGTATTTGTTATGGAGTTGGATGAAATTTGACAATCAAATGCATTCAATCCTGAACTAAACAATTTTTGCATGGTTCAAACAATTAGAAAAATAAGTAGTTTGAGTCCAATGAGCACTTCATTATTCAATTGGTTTTAATTATTTAAATGTATATAGAGTCAATTGTTTGAATAGCTAAATTATATTGCAGTACCTGAAGGAGAAAGTTGTGGGATTACGAGGCATTAATTTTATTTTAATTTCCGACCTGGAAACGTCGGAAATTTTTAATAAAAATTTAATATTCAAAACCAGCAGATATCTAATAATCTTAGTTTTCTTGCTATTTTCTTCTTTTGCGCTGGCAGCAGATGAAAAATTTGAGGGAGCATCATCAAATCCTGATGAATATAGAATAGGACCTGAAGATGTACTTGAAATTTCTGTCTGGAAAGAAGAAGAGTTACAACGAGAAGTCCTAGTACGGCCTGATGGTGGGATATCATTTCCATTGGCTGGAGATATTCAAGTAGATGGTAAAACTCCACAGGAAGTAGAGCAGGAAATTACTGCCAGAATTCGAAAGTATATTCCAGAAGCTGTGGTTACAGTGTCGGTTAAGACGGTTTCCGGTTATACCATCTTTGTAAATGGAAAAGTTAAAAGCCCGGGGAAATTTGTTGTAGGTAGATACATGGATGTAATGCAGGCGATAACTTTAGCTGGAGGTTTAGACACTTTTGCTAAGGGGAACTCAATACAAGTTATTCGAAGAGTGGGTAGCAAGCAGGTTGTACATAAATTTAACTATGATCAAGTTAAGAAAGGGAAAAACATGAGTCAAAATATCGTTTTAAAAAGCGGTGATACGATAGTGGTTCCCTAAATAAAAAATACTTCTAATTAATAATTATAAATGGGTAAATATCATGAATAAGATTTGGGAAAAGTCAGAGATGCAATCTAAATTCAAAAATCGGTTCGTTACATTTATTAGCATAATTGGGATTTTCTTATTAGTTAATAATGTTCACGCTGCTGTTTGGTTGCTTGATCCGACGGTAACCCTTTCATATGAATATAGTGAAAACTATCGATTAGATACCGTTTCAGCACTAGAAGATGATGTGGGAACGACTACCTTGTCTGGAGAAGTGGCTGTAAAGGGTAAGTCAGAGCGTTTAGATTTTTTGGGATTATTGCGCATTGATGCTCCCAGTTATAGTGGTGATGACGATGATTTGAGCGAGAGAAATAACCAAACAGTTGGTTTAAATACGGGATACTGGCTGTCAGATAAAAATAGAGTGTCACTTAGATCCTCGTATATTCGTGATACTCAAATCAGAGATTCACAAATAGAAGTTGATCCTGAGGATTTTGGAGATACTGGATCTTTAGATCCTACTTTAGATGTGGATCAAAATTTAATACGAGAAAATGTTAGACGGTCTCGCGCTAGAGTCCAGCCTCGATGGGATTTTCAATTCAGTGAGAAGACAAATTTTGGAATAGATTATTTATATAAAGATCATTCTTTTAGTGGCAGCGGGAGTGCACTTTTAGTTGAATTCGAATCCCATGCCATTGCTGCAGATATCGCCCGAAAGGTTACGGAAAGAGACAAAGTAACATTTAGAATAAGTGAAGAACGATTTGAGCCAGATAGTTTTGGTCCTGACCAAGATATTGATACAACTGAAGCGAGAATCGGATGGGTACATGATTTTTCCGAGACGTTCCGTATGGATGTAACTGCTGGTGGTTATGACTCTGATTTTGACAACGCTATTAAAAGCAGTGATTCAGGTTTTGTGGGCAATATCGGCGCCACAAAACGTGCTGGTTTAACAAGTTACAGAGTTAATCTAGAGAAAAGAGTTGCTCCTACTTCATCTGGTAGACAGGTTGAAGTAGACGAACTTAGTCTAAAAGTCAGCCATGCATTTACTGAAAAACTAAGCTTTAATTTCAATGGACGTTACTTTGATTCCGAAACAACTGATGGATCAGATGGTTCAAGTAACCGCGATTACTTTTCATTAAAACCTGGTTTATCTTGGCGATTCCTACCTTCCTGGGTCGCGAGTGCTAGTTATAGTTATGAAGAAGAAGATCCTGATGATGAACCAGGAGACGCAGATAGCAGTACTGCTTTTATTAGTATCAGTTGGTCACCGCCGCGGCAATTTTAATTTAATAAATAAAGACTAAGTATCATGGAAACACAATTTGCAAATGGAATTCAAGAGCACCTTCAGCCAATGAAGTTTGAGCACTATGTGGCTATTATAAGACGTCGTAAAGTTGCCTTTATTTTAACTTTTCTTGCTCTGTTGCCCATCGTTATCTCGCCGGCATTTTTCTTACCGTCTGTATATCGCTCTGAGACAACTATTTTAATTGAGCAGCAAGAAATACCTACTGAGTTAGTAAGAACAACCGTCACAGGGTTTATGAATGAGCGTATTGAGGGACTAACTAAGAGACTTTTAACGCGAGAAAATTTATGGAAAATTATTGAAAAACATAATTTATATAGTGAAAGTAAAAACATTGATAATAAGTTTAAAATTACTTCTCGAATGCGCGAAAGTATAGAAGTTGTTACACAAGAGATTGAAGCTACAGATCCAATTCTATTTCGAACAGGAACGAGAACTATTGCATTTTCAATTGCATTTGAAGGGGATGATCCAAATAAAACTAAGTTAGTGACGGAAGAATTAGCGTCACTATATATTGAAGAAAATAGACGATTGCGTTCAGAGCATGCAGCCGAGGTCTCAAAATTTCTTGAATTAGAAGGTGAGCGATTAAGTGAAGAGATCACTTCTCTAGAAAATAAGTTGGCTGATTTCAAACAGAATCAAAGAGACAATTTACCTGAGCATATGGACTTAAATATTCAGTTGTTTGAAAAAACTGAGGGCGATATCGTTGTTACGAGAGGACAAATAAATGAGCTTCAGGACACTATCGCTGCTCTACAAGCTGAATTAGCGATTACAAAAACTCATCAAGATGTAGTCGATAGCACAGGTAATAGAGTGTTGATGGGAGACGAGCGTCTTAGCTTGTTGACGGCGGAATATCTTCGATTATCTGCAAGATATTCAGCACAACATCCTGATCTTATAAAGCTGCGTAGAGAAATTGAATCATTAGGGGGTGAAGGCGATTCAAGCACTGTAACTGCATTGATCAACAAACTTACAACTCTGAAGTCGCAATTATCAGAAGCAAAGCGCAAGTATTCAGCTAATCATCCAGAGGTGATGAACTTACAACGTTCAATAGCAGCAGTTGAAAAAGGTTTGCAAACTGCATCATTAGGTTCTTCGCGAGGCTCTGTTAGCTCAGCTAGCGCACCAGATAATCCACGCTATGTATCATTAAAAACGCAAATTAATGCTGCTTTAGGTAATCTAACAACAGAGAGAGCAAGACTAACTCAGCTTAATGAAAAATTAGAGCAATATGAACAAAGATTATTTCAAACTCCTGTAGTAGAGCGCGATTATAAAATACTTACACGTGATTATGAGAATGCTAGAAACAAATACAATGAAATAAAAGACAAACAGTTGGAAGCTCGTTTAGCAGTAGAGCTGGAGTCAAGTAGCAAGGGTGAACGTCTAAGTATTGTGCAACCTGCTTTTCTTCCTGTTTCTCCTGAGCGCCCAAATCGTAAATTACTTGTAATATTAGGAGTATTATTTGCTTTTGGTGCAGGCATCGCAGCGGTAGGGATACGAGAGTTTACTGATCGGACTATCTACGACATTAATGGTTTGGTATCTGTTTTTCGTGCTCCACCGATCGCTACTATTCCGGTGATCCCAAATTAATTGAATTGCAAACGATTAGTCTATTATTTGAAGCAGCGGAAGCCTAAGCATGATGAATACCGCAATGCCATTGATAGGCTAGGGGATATTGCTTAAAACCACGATCCTATCACTGATTATATTTGAATTGTTCACTATGCTGAGTCTAATCAGGTATTTTTGGAATGTTGGCGGGTCATCGATTAATAAAATAAACATTAAGTTCTAGATCATGAGTCAAATAGAAAAAGCAATTAAAATAGTCCAACGTGAAGCTGGTAAAAATCGTGGTGCGCTCAACACGAAGAATACTAATGATACTATTTCAGTAAAGTATATTAATACAAAAAAGTTTATTCCTAATAAAGCTGTACTCAAAAAGAATCGTGTTTTGAGTGTAGTTCAAGATGAAAGCGTTATTGGCTCATATCGTTTTTTGCGAACTCGTGTTTTACAACGAATGAAGCAAAATAACTGGAAAACTCTTGGTGTTACTAGTACTGGCAAGAATGCGGGCAAAACTTTAACTGCTGTAAATCTCGCTATCAGTATTGCAATGAAGAAAAATCATACGGCTTTAGTAGTGGATGCAGACTTAAGAAATCCTAGTGTACATCATATGTTTGGTTATGAGCCGAAGGCTGGTTTGCGCGATTATTTGAAATCTGGGGCTCGCATCGAAGATATGTTTTTTAACCCAGGAATTGATAATTTTGTCTTTATACCAGGGTTTAAACGAACGCAAGCCTCATCTGAACTTTTATCAACACAAAAAATGTCTCGTTTGGTGCGTGAATTAAAAATGCGTTATTCCTCGCGAGTAGTTATTTTTGATTTGCCCCCTGTATTGGCTGGTGATGATGTTGTCGCATTTGCGCCTAACTTAGATGCAATCTTACTTGTTGTTGAGGAAGGTGGAACTAAATCGCATCAACTTAAGCAATCATTAGATTTGTTGGAAGGTTCAAACTTTATTGGTGCAGTGCTTAACAAATCAAAGCACCTGCAAAGTTACGAGTATTATTACTGAGCATCATCCAACCAATTATTTGATTAGAGATTTAGAAAAGCAAAAAAGATCATATATTTTAAGCTTTGCTTAAGTCTTTATATGTTCATTATTTTTGTAAAGTAAGTTAATTTCAAAACTTTAATTAAAATCGCCCCTTTTTTATATTTATTAGTATGGAAGGTTTTGTATAAATAATATTATTGATTTTAGATAAGAATTAAACGCATGAAAGTAGTCATATTAGCAGGTGGTTTAGGTACAAGAATCTCTGAAGAAACTGTCATTAAACCTAAACCCATGGTGGAAATTGGTGGAATGCCTATTCTTTGGCATATTATGAAAGTTTATCATGCTCATGGCATAAATGATTTTATTATTTGTTGTGGTTACAAAGGGCATGTAATAAAAGAATACTTTGCTAATTATTTATTACATATGTCTGATATTACATTTGATCTAAAAAATAATAAAAAGATTATTCATAATAACAATGCAGAATCTTGGTCTGTTACAGTTGTTGATACTGGTGCGAATACGATGACTGGGGGACGCCTCAAGAGAGTAAAAGAATACATAGGTGATGAAACATTTTGTTTAACTTATGGCGATGGTGTAACGGATTCAAATATTACAGAGAGTATCAAGTTTCATAGAGAGCAAAATAGACTGGCGACTCTTACTGCTGTGCAACCCCCGGGTAGGTTTGGTGCATTTACATTATCTGATGATGATAAAATGATTGACCGGTTTCGCGAAAAACCAAAGGGCGATAATGCTTGGATTAACGGCGGATTTTTTGTGTTGGAACCTGGTGTTTTCGACTATCTGCTTGACGATACTACTGTATGGGAACAAGAGCCATTAACGAATTTGGCAAAAGATTCTCAACTCTCAGCATATAAACATGATGGCTTTTGGCAATCCATGGATACTCTGCGTGATAAAAGCGTCTTAGAAGATCTTTGGAAGAGTGAAAGCCCACCATGGAAAAATTGGTAAAGCTGTGTACACCACTGATTTTCTTGTCATTGGTGGTGGCATTATTGGGTTGTCCATTGCTCGGGAACTCAAATCTAAATTCCCTGATTCTAAAATCACCGTAATAGAGAAAGAACCCTCAATAGGTATGCATGCAAGTGGCCGCAACAGCGGTGTATTACATGCAGGATTTTATTATACGGCTGATACTCTGAAAGCTCGATTTACACGTGATGGTAATAAATTACTGACAGAATATTGTAAACAAAAAAAATTACGTCTCAATGAATGCGGTAAATTGGTTGTTGCAAAAAATGAGTTTGAAGACAAGATGCTTGATGAGCTTATGAAGAGAGGTGAGAAAAACGGCGTTACGTTAGAGCTAATTGACAAACAAAATGCACAGTCAATCGAACCAAAAGTAAAAACCTTCAGTCGAGCCATATTTTCTCCTGCGACCTCAACGGCAGATCCAATAGAGTTAATTAATGCAGTTGAATTGGATGCAAAAAGCGAAGGAATCGAGATACATAAAGGACAAGCTTATAAGTCAGGTACGAACAGGAATGTACGCACAAAGGACTCTGAATTTAGTGCAGCATATGTCGTAAATTGTGCAGGCCTTTATGCAGACCATATTGCTAAACAATTTGGGTTCTCTGAACACTATGCAATTTTGCCATTTAAGGGTTTATATCTTAAGTCAGACCAACCAGCTGGGACATATCGAACTAATATTTATCCCGTTCCTGATTTGGATAATCCTTTTTTAGGTATTCATTTCACAATTCAGGTGGATGGTAAATTCAAAATTGGACCTACGGCGATTCCGGCATTTTGGCGGGAGCAATATACTGGTTTAAAAGGTTTTCAGTATAAAGAATTACTCGATATTGCCATGCGTTCTTTAGGTCTTATGATTCATTCCGAATTTGGTTTTAAAAAGCTTGCTATCACGGAGATGTTAAAATATTCACGTAAGAGAATGGTTAAATTGGCAAGTGAACTCGTTAGCGATATTGATCCTAATGCTTATAAGAAATGGGCAAAACCAGGAATTAGAGCACAATTAATTGATCTAAAAAAACGTAAACTTGAAATGGATTTTGTGTTAGAGGGTGATGATAAATCAATGCATGTTCTCAATGCAGTATCGCCTGGCTGGACTTGTTCCATACCATTCTCAAATTATGTTGTAAGTGAAATAAGTAGGAAAATAAATGGATAAAATTAAGAGAATTCTTGTTACTGGGAACATGGGATACATTGGCCCAGTTTTAACCTCGTACTTAAGAGAAAATCACCCTGGTATAGAAATACATGGACTTGATTTAGGTTTTTTTGGTCAATGCCTCACTGGTGCACCAGTTATACCGGAGTCTCGCGTTGACGTTCAATATATTTCTGATGTGCGAAAACAATCAGCAGATTATCTTAAAGATATTGATGCTGTTATTCATCTAGCGGCTATTTCTAATGACCCAATGGGTAATGCTTTTGAAGAAGTGACTACAGCAATAAATTATGAGGCTAGTGTTGAAATGGCCAAGCAGGCAAAAGCATGCGGTGTTAAAGCATTTGTATTTGCATCGAGCTGTAGTGTTTATGGGTACGCAGAAGGGGATGCGAGGAACGAAGACTCAGAGCTTAATCCGCTAACCGCATATGCAAAATCTAAAATAAACACAGAAATAGCCATTAAAGACCTGGCTGATGAAAACTTCGTGATTACAAGTCTTAGATTTCCCACAGCGTGTGGCATGAGCGATCGCCTTCGCTTGGATCTTGTACTAAATGATTTTGTAGCTTCTGCTGTTGCTACAAAAAAAATTACTATCTTAAGTGATGGTACTCCCTGGCGTCCTTTAATTGACGTTAAGGATATGTCAAGAGCTATGGACTGGGGGGTTCATCGAACGCCTGATGCTGGAGGTAATTTCTTGGCAATAAATGTGGGGCGCACAGAGTGGAATTACCAGGTAAAAGACTTGGCTGAACAAGTTAAGAATATAATGCCAGAAGTAGAAATTGAGATTAATACAGATGCGCAACCGGACAAAAGATCCTATCGGGTAGATTTTAGCTTATATGAAAAACTTGCGCCCAATCATCAACCTCAAGTTGACTTGAGTCAAAGTATTAGTGAGCTAAAAAGTGGCTTAGAAAAAATTCAATTTAGTGATAATAATTTTAGAGAATCTGAACACATGCGCCTCAAGGTATTATCTAGACTAAGAGAAACAGGTCTGTTGTCTGAAAATCTTGAATGGACTAATAGATAATCCATATTAAGTTTATGAGCAATGATTTTTGAAAAAACCAAGCTCAAAGACGCTTATATTGTAAAGCTGGAAAAACTTGTTGATGATCGCGGATTTTTTGCACGTTCTTGGTGTAAAAAAGAATTTGCAGATCTCGATTTAGTAAATGAATGTGTTCAAACCAATTTGTCATTCAATATCCATAAAGGAACTCTTAGAGGGATGCATTATCAGGCAGAGCCATTTGGTGAGGTAAAACTTGTCAGATGCATTAAGGGCGCAATTTACGATGTGATTATCGATTTACGAAAAGAATCGGATACATATTTGAAGTGGCTAGGTGTGGAATTGAATGAGGATAATCGTGACATGCTTTATATACCTAAAGGGTTTGCTCATGGTTTTTTAACGCTTGAAAAGAATACAGAAGTTTTTTACCAAATGTCAGAATTTTACCAACCAGATGCAGCGCGTGGATTTAGACATGATGACCCTGCATTCAATATTAAGTGGCCGGAAAAAGTAAATGAAATTTCAGAGAAAGATGAAACTTGGCCAATTTTTGAAAAGAATGATTTTTAGTAACACTTTAATAATCATATTTGTAATTTAGTAGTGTGTGATTAGATGCATGCAAATTAGAAGTTCGATTTACAATGAATGCTTTTAAAAATCAGGTTGCTGTCGTAACCGGTGCCAGCAGTGGTATTGGAAAAGCCTGTAGTTATGCTTTAGCTAAACAGTTTGCATCGGTCTGTATGTTAGGAAGAAACATAAACGAATTGAAAATTATTGAAAATAAAGTAAGCGAATATTCTCCTTCATCTAAGGCCGTACAGGTTGACTTATTTAATGATAGTGAAATACATGAAAGTATAGAGTTCATAAAGCGGGAATATGGAAAAGTGCATATTTTGGTCCACAGCGCGGGATTGTATTCAACTGGGAGCATTGCAGATGCTCCTGTGCAAGACTTTGATAATCAATACAAAATTAATGTTCGCGCTCCTTACTTGTTGACCCAGAAAATGCTACCAATTTTCGATAGAGAGCATGGTCAGATTGCGTTTATTAATTCAACGGTAGCGATGAATGCAAAGAAGAACTTGTCCCAATATTGTGCGACAAAATCGGCACTAAAAGCACTTACAGATAGTCTGCGTCAAGAAGTTAACGCCGAGGGAATACGAGTTCTAACCGTCTATCCTGGCCGTACTGCTACACCGATGCAAGAGGATGTATGTAAACGTGAAGGTGTAGCGTTTAATCCAGACGCAATGATTCAACCAGCGCATGTGGCCGATATTCTAGTTTCTGCATTACATACGCCTAGAGATGCAGAAATTACTGATATTACCGTTCGGCCTATGAAAGCTATGTGAACTAAAAATTATGATTGAAAAAATAAATATATATAGGAAGCCATTATGACAGAATTAAAGTGCAGATTTTGTGGGACAAAGCTTAAACATGTGTTTGCCGATTTAGGTTCATCACCGATTGGAAATGATTATATTAAACCCGAAAACTTATATGCGATGGAGCCGTTCTATCCTCTAGAGACGTATGTATGTGATTCATGTTTTTTAGTTCAACTTCCTGAACATCAGTCTGCCGAGAATATTTTTGCTGAAGATTACACTTATTTTTCATCTTATTCAGATAGTTGGTTACAACACGCGAGTAACTATGTAGATATGATGATGGAGCGATTTGGGTTTAATGAGAACTCACAAGTGGTCGAGCTCGCAAGTAATGATGGTTATTTGCTTCAATATTTTAAGAAAAAGGGCGTGCCAATTTTAGGTATTGAGCCTGCTGCTAACGTTGCTGAAGTCGCTGAAAAAAATGGCATACCTTCAGTAGTTAAATTTTTTGGAGTGCAAACTGCAAATGATCTAGTTAATGATGGAACCAAGGCGGATTTATTACTTGGCAATAATGTTTTAGCACATGTCCCAGACATTAATGATTTCGTTGGCGGAATGAAAATAATTCTTAAAGAGGAAGGCATAATTACAATGGAATTTCCTCATTTGATGCGATTAATTGAACTCAATCAGTTTGATACGATATATCACGAGCACTTTTCCTATTTATCATTCACAACTGTCGAAAAAATCTTTGCGCATCATGGATTGACATTATTTGATGTTGAGGAGCTGCCAACACATGGCGGATCATTGCGAATATTTGCAAGACATCAACAAGATGAAAGCAAACCTGTAACTGAGCGTGTACATGCAATGCGTAACACTGAGGCAGAAAAAGGTTTTACTACGCTTGATTATTATTTAAGTTATCAGACCCAAATTGATGAGACAAAACGAAATCTTTTGAAGTTTCTAATTGAGGCAAAAGAACAAGGGAAAACTGTTGCCGGCTATGGGGCACCATGTAAAGGCAATACATTGCTTAATTATTGTGGAGTTAAGGTAGATTTAATTCAATATACTGTTGATAGAAGTCCAGCTAAAAAAGGGTCTTACTTACCAGGAACACGCATACCAATTTATGACCCTGATAAATTATTTGAGACAAAGCCTGACTATATTCTTATTTTACCCTGGAATTTAAAAGATGAGATAGTTAACCAAATGTCAGATGCGCGTTCATGGGGATGTAAGTTTGTCGTACCTATTCCTACAGTAGAAGTTATTGATTAATGAAACGAATCGATTTCAATAAGAAGAAAATCATTAAACGAACGAAATTAATCAATTAACTAATCATGGATATCGGCGCTGAAATGTATGCACAAGCTGAGCGGATGTATCCTATTTGCCGGAGTATTACCGGTAACGGCGTTAGAGAAACTTTGGCGATTATTCGTGAGCATATCCAGATCGATATTCATGAGGTCCCAAGTCATACCAAAGTATTTGATTGGACTGTTCCTCGCGAATGGAATATACGCGATGCCTATATAAAAAATGAAAAAGGCGAGCGGATAATAGACTTTAAGGATTCAAATCTTCATGTAGTTAACTACAGTGTACCCATAAATAAAAAACTTCCACTGGAGGAGCTTAAAGCACATCTTTATACCATTCCAGAAAACCCTGATTGGATACCGTATCGAACTTCATATTACGATGATACTTGGGGGTTTTGTCTAAGCCATCACCAGATGCAATCACTAGAGGATGGAATATACGAAGTGTTCATAGACTCGGATCATAGTGATGGAAATCTTTCTTACGGGGAGCTATTAATTAAAGGTGAAACTGAGGAAGAAATTCTTCTTTCTGCACATATATGTCACCCATCTTTAGCAAATGACAACTTATCAGGAATTGCAGTCTTGACTTATTTCGCTAAGTATTTGCAAAGCATTTCCCATCGGTATAGCTATAGGTTTATTTTTGCCCCGGGAACCATCGGCTCTATTACATGGCTTGCTAGTAACGAAGATAAGATTGATCGGATCAAACATGGTTTAGTCGTCTCTTGTCTAGGAGATGCTGGCAATCCAACTTATAAATGCAGCCGTCAAAGTGAGGCTGAAATCAACCAGGTTATTGAGTATGTCCTTGAAAATAGTGGTGGGGAATATTCTATCGAAAAATTTTCTCCCTATGGTTATGACGAACGGCAATATTGTTCTCCTGGTATAAACCTAAATGTAGGCTTGCTTGAGAGAAGTAAATACGGCACGTTTCCTGAATATCATACATCTGCAGATAATCTTGATTTCATTCAGCCTAAATATTTACAAGAATCTCTTGAGCTGATTAAAAATATAATATCCGTGCTCGAAGCGAATAAAACATATATAAATATGCAACCTAAATGCGAACCACAGCTTGGCAAGAGAGGTTTATATAGCGCTATTGGAGGAGATTTGGATAAAGCAACAAAGCAATTAGCGATGCTTTGGATTTTAAATCAATCGGATGGCAGTAAGTCGTTATTGGATATTGGGCGTGTTTCATCAATTAGTTTTGAGTTATTACATCAGACAGCCTTACTACTTGAAGAGCATGACTTAATAAAATAAATTTGATTTGGAAATTTTTTTAAAATCAAGACAGAAAATTTGAGTATAGCTGCTGTAATTGCTATTTAACCAATTATTAATCTTTCAAAATATAATAGTGAATTTATAGTTTTAACTTTCAACTACATCTACAAGAAAGTTATTTACATCCTTTTTCTTGGTGCCATAGTAAACATAGTATCCTACAACATTTCCTGGCACATCGTTCCATGAAAGATTCACACTTGTTTCATTTTTTAACGTGCTGCAAAGGGCTCCTGAAAATTTGGATTCGGTTACATTGTTATAAGCTTTTATTTTAAAGCAGACATTATCTCCTACGCCTAATCCCAAATCTCGTAACGGATTTATTTCGATGGTGTTGGCAAATTGGGGAGAATTAGACGTATTGTTTGAACCACCAGTTGGTGTTGATGGCTGGCTCAAACTCGCAGTGTCTGATGAAGAACCACTACCTCCACCACCACAAGCGGAAATTGAAAGTGATATGGCCATAAGCACCCATACAATGCATTTAGTTTTTTCCAACTCCAGTAAAACCTCTCGCTTAATTACATTATGGTTAAGTTCTCAAAGAAACTTAGTGTGATTAAAATCAGTAACTTATATAAATAATTTCAAGTAAAATCAGTAACTTATACATGTAAAATAATTTTGTGAACCGTATCACATATTGAGTTAATCGCTTATGCGAGGAGTGTTAGTGGCGTAATTTGTATGATAAACGGTGTTGCTTAAATCTATTGCACCGTGAAATCTGTAAAACTAGTAATTATTGATTAAGTTTTTTCGTAGTCTGCTAGACCAGAAATAATAAAATACTCAAATTGGTTTAATTATTAACCAAAAGCTTAAATTTTTTAATTCTAGTTTTGAATGTATCTCAATAACTACTATTTACGATTGAGTAGCTTTGCGATCTTTTGCTCCTAGGCAGGCTGCTGTGAATACTAAACGTATCAATGCCCAACGAGGCGAAAGTCCAAGCTTTCGAATTTCAGGCATTTTAAATAGATCGATTACTTTTCGAGCACCGATTCTGTCACCCAATCGCAAACGTCGATAAGTTCCTGCAAGTATAAACTGATGGAAATAACGAGTTTGTGCTCGCCTTAAAACATGTTCAGGTAGTAAACCTTGTGGAACAAATTTCTGAAATATACCAGTGAGTATCGTGATTGCTTCCTCATTGAAGATGGCATAACTATCTGCACCAGGGTGCACATAGTAAGCGCATGTAACAGAAGGTAGTACTCTTAGCCCATATGTGCTGAAAAGACGAATATATATGAGAAAATCTTCTTTACCCGCATAGCCCGATTCAAACAACCCAATTTCAGCATAAGCATCGCGATGTATTAAAATTGCAGGCATACGCACCATGGATGAATTCGATAGTAACCTTTGTAAAGCGACTGGTGGTGGAAAAAATTGATTGTGTTTATATGTATGGGTACGGAGTACTTGATTGTTAGGGTCGACGACGTGAACACCAAATAACAAAACTCGATCAGACGAAGAAGTGTTAATTAAATCAGTAATAATCTTTGGTAATCCGTCAGGTAATAAAAAGTCATCGTCATGCAGAACCTGTATCCATTCACCGCTTGCCATGGAGATGGCTTGGTTTTGATTTTCTATGCGGGGTAGCCCTGGCTGATTGTGGCGATAAAGAACAGTTCCAGGCCAAGTTTTTTTAAACTCATCAACGATCGCTTCTGACTCATTATTGGTTGAATTATCAGAGATTATGATTTCCACATTCTGAGCTTCTGAAGGCGCATTATCACTAACTGATGCAAGAGCACGTTGCAATAGATCTGGTCTATTATAAGTGGGAATGCAGATGCTTAATATAATTTGATTTGATTTCATTTATCCACATGTCATCAATGTAAAAGCATGCTTAAACTTACCACGATTAAGTGAGATTCAACTATTAACTAGTTCTAATAAATTAAAACTGGTTAGTGTGGTAGGTGGCGCTCTACAAGAGCCTCTAAATTCTTAATTTCTTCTTTATAGAAACGTTTTGTTATATCTGAACGTTGTTCATTGCTAAAAGGTGCTGCGTGTTTGAATTTACTTACATATCTTTGATATTGGTGTCCAGTATGTTTTACGGCACTGTGATGTGAGTCCTTTATTCTATTTTTACAAATTAATCTCCATAACTATTATCTAGAGCAAATGCAGGATTTACAGAATCATCGATACGTGATATTCACCACTGTTTTTACATGGCATTTCTATATAATTGTGTTTACTTTATTATCTAGGTGTTTATCAGACATTCCTTCTACATTACTTTGTGTCTTGTTACATAAAAATAGTTAAATATTTTTATTTAGTTTTAATTATCAACTAGAAACTTAAAAGATGGCAACAAAAGATAAAATCGCTTTAATTTCTTTAATTCTTCCAAGTTACAAGGTATTCATATGTGAGGCCCTTGATAAGCAATATAGCGATAATTTTTTTGTTTTACACGGGCAAGAGAGGACAGGTACAACTCCTAGAGATATTACCGATCTGCCCATCCAGAATAATATTAATGTCAAGAATAAATATTGGTTAATTAAAGGAATCGATCTTTCGTGGATGCCCGTTATTTGGTGGCTTCTATCTAATCGCCCAAAAACGATTATCCTAGGTGATGGGGTCAGGATTCTTAATAATTACGTGCTGCACTTTCTGAGCAAGTTAATTGGAACCAAGGTATTGTATTACACACATGGGTATAACCATCAGGCTGATTTTTCTAGAAACTCCTCAGTACAAAGCGTTACAGAACGCATACGACAGTTTTATTTCAAACATAGTGATGCTTTGATTGTATATACGCAGGCTAATAAAGCTTATCTAAAAGAAGTTGGGATCGATAAAGAAATTTTTGTATCTCCTAACACTTTGGACACGCCTAAATTGTTTGAAAGACAGGCAGAAGTTAGCAGAGAAATGATAAAAAAATTAAAACAGTCATTTGGTGCTGAGGAACATCAAAAAGTTATCGTTTATCTAGGCAGAATGGTAGCTGAAAAAGAAGTCAATTTGTTTGTAGATTTAATAAGGCAACTAAATCTTATATCGAAATCTTCATATTTTGGTCTAGCTATTGGTGATGGCGCTTTACTTGAAGAGCTAAAAGAATACTCTCGAGATTTACCTATACATTTCTGCGGCCATCAGAGCGGTCAAGAACTAGCTGATTACCTGGCTTGTTCTGATTGTATGTTCATCCCAAGCCATGTTGGGCTTGCGATTGTTGAGTCATTTTGTGCAGGGAAACCGTTTATCACTTGTGAAGGGCGTCACCATAGCCCTGAGATTGATTACCTCGAACATGATGTAAATGGAATAATATTAAAAACTGCGGACCCACAAAAAATGGCTCCTGAAGTTGCGCAGATCTTAGACGATGAAAAAAAGTTATCTCAAATGTCTCATGAAGCAATTAAGACAGCGCATGATTTACATCCAGATGACGCAGTTGGTGCGTTCGTAAAAGCTATTGAATATGTAAATACAAAGTAGCTAACCCAATAACAAAAAATGTAACCTTATTTAAATTGCTATGTTTAGTAATTTTTCGTAGCGATTTTTAATATTTTCGTCATTGACAATTTTCATTTCACTTATTACTGCTTTAGATGCTTCAATCCCATCCGATTTATAAATTGGGGTATGTTTATATGCTTGCAGCATTGCTTCTTCAAAATCTATGTCGAGAAAAGTGCATAATTTTTTTGCCGTTTCTTCTGGTTTTGTTACTAAGCTATTAAAATTTACAATCATCATTCTGCTACTGTTATCTTCGTATACAGTATGCATAACTTCTATTGCTCTTGACCATTCGGCTATAGCCTCTTGTTCCGTACGGCTGGTTCTTTTTTGCATCGACTGAGTAACACTTTCGACATCACGGATAATCGCAATGACCTTAAGCTCACTATTCAAAACATAGTCCGAAATTGAGTAACGAGACATTGCTTTTTTGAAAAGTGGAGTCACGTTTCTCAATTTTGGTATTCTTGCAAGCACAAGGTCGATTATGCTCCAGTAATAATTTAGTTCGATTTGATTAGGCACACAAAGCTTTACACCTTTATATTGTCTTGCAAGTATGCGACCCGCTCCACCCCATAGGTCTTCAAACAATACACCAACTTTGGAATGTGTGGCTAACATTGTTGCAAGTAAAGTAGTGCCAGATCGTGCAGCACCTAATATTAAAAGGTTTGCCTCTGCTTCGTACATGGAAGGACGAGAAGGGCGCAATAACTTCTTATGAAATTCTTGAAATGAATACATTTATTTTCTGGTATTTAAGGTTGAGTGAACTTTATTATATAAAGTAGATTATTCTTGAACTAAATATACTTCACTTATATTTTTCTAGAGTACTATATATTTTCACGCTGCTGTAAATGCCTTTACGTCTGCGGCGAATACTTGTCGTGTTCCATTTGCATAGCCATTGAAAACAACTATTGTGCCAGTTGAATCCCAGGCAGGATGAGCATCTACTCTCATTTCTCGACTTGGTCCAGCATATTTTGGCTCCATCATCATGCGCGCTAAAACATGCTCTGTATTAGAATTCATATCTATAAGACGTATGGGCACTGTTCCATCACCATAAGAAGTAGGTTCAGTCGGGTAAGTGTCTGTCAATATAAAACGTCCATTTTGATGTAATGATGGATGGCCAGAGCCTCGAGCATCGTGCATGCCCTCTGGCTGGCCACCGTCATATCGGAATTTCGCAAATCTTAAACCATCTCCATATATATTCAGGTTCATCATGACGTGTCTGCCATCAGGGCACCAATTTGGATGATGGCCTCCACGTGCCCAGTCTTCAGCTTTAACTGCTAATTGTATATCAGATCCATCTGCTGCCATTGTGACCACATGTTTGCGCATGCGTTTCTTACTTGCTGCTTTCAATCTACGGATTGAAAGTAAGCGTTGCAAAACGGGTGTTGGTGGAACCCAACGAACTACTAACATTAATCGATCACCTTGTGGATTCCACTTAGCATGAAAAGCATAAAAGTTACCATTCTGGTATTTGTCTTCTTGTAATGCTGGGCAGGCATCAACAATTTGTCTAAGCGAAGCTAAGAGATGAGATTTCCCAGTTTCTAAATCCGTGATAAACAATCCATCATCATCAGGTGCACCATAATTGACGGGGACATTGTTGGGTGGAGCTAATACACCATAGCCAAGTTGTGTGCGCCCTGTTCTTAATAAGCAAGGGCTTGCGATTTGTTTTCCATTTGGTGAAACATGATAAATTGTGCCTGGAAGGTGATTTTTTTCCCCTGTGTTAAAGTCAAATTGGACTCCAAATGGTGACCATTTTTCTATGTCCATATCATTAAAAAATAATTCATCATCTGATTCACCCCATTGGACTTGTGCACCCAACTGGGTGTCCCAACCATAGGTCTCAGCTACTGCTGTCTCACTACCTGTCATTAGGTCTATGACAATAACCTGAGCAGCCTCGCCTGGACGAGGAGTGCGCTCTTCACATGGAAATTTTGTAACGGCCAGGTAACGACCTGATGGGCTAATAGGATTCGAATCAAAAAATCTATGAATTACTGCTTTCTGATTCGGTGTTAAGCAATAAATAGGAACCGATGGGTTGTATTCAGTATAGCGTGGGAAATTGAGGGATAAATCTGGTAAGGACATATGTAATCTCGAGCCGACTACGAATAAGAAATTTGAGACTAAGCTGAATGATAATTTTATGTGTTCGTTACAATGCCAGTTATTTTATATATTTACTGTGAACTAATCATCGGCAATGTGTTTATGACAGAAATTTTTACCATGCGAACTAACACACAAAAAATAATTATGAACCACATCACAACTAGGTCGCATAGCCTAGTGCCAGAGGTAGTCTATGTCGTATAACATAGTAGCCAGGAAGCGATTTTGTTCATGATTACTGCTAGGCTGAATTTTATGGGTGAAATTGTCCGAGGCATGTAGTGTCCTTTCAAAAATATGGTAAAATTCAGTGACTTATAAACAAAATTATCCAGGTAAAGATTTTTTGAATAATCAACCAGGGAACCTCCCGGTATTCATAGGTATTGGGGCGCAACGATCTGGGTCGACCTGGTTACATGAAAACCTCAAACCACACCCAGAAATTTGGCTTCCTCCAACTAAAGAACTACATTATTTTAATGATCTTCGTGACGGCCCTTTTTTCTGTGAGAGGTACAGAAAAAAACTCAAAGCAAGAGTTGGGAAAACAAAAAACGCATTGCTTCGTGGAGAGTGGTCATACGCCGATTTTAAATGGGATATAAGATATTTATTTATGCCCAGATCAGATCGTTGGTACACGAAATTATTTTCACAAGGTAAACAACTCGTTGCTGGTGAAATTACACCTGCTTATTCTACTTTAACAAGTGATATTGTAGCTTCGATTAAGCAAATTAACCCAGAGTTGAAAATTATTTTTCTCATGCGAGACCCGATAGACCGTTCATGGTCTCATGCAAGGAAAGATCTATCTAATTTATACAACAAACCTCTAGAGGAAATACCGTCTGAGACGGTTATAAAGTGGTTCAATGAACCTGAATGTGCATTGCGCTCTGATTACATGCGTACATTGGAAATTTGGTCATCTCATTTTGCGAAAGAACAAATTTTTATTGGGTTTCTCGAAGAGATTAAGTCAGATCCTGAAAATTTTCTACTTCGAATCTACGATTTTTTAGGCGTTGAAAAATCAACTAAATATTTGCCAGAATCTCTTCGTGCAGCAGTCAACACTAGAAAAAAAATAGATATAGCTCCCGAGTATGAATATGAGCTTGCAAAAATTCATGAACCAAAGCTAGCGAAACTTAAAGAAAAGTTCGATACATATCCTAAGCAATGGCATGAGCGATGCGTAGCAGTACTAAATTCTTAATAACTTTTTATATCGTTCGCTAGTTCGAATTGAATTATTTTTTACTCTGGAGTAATTTTAACTTAGTGGGTGGAGACAAAGATGAGTTTTGCTCATTTGAAAAACTAGCAGTGTATATTTTAATCGAATTACCTATATGGGTTTGAAACCGTATTTGATCAGTTTGTTTGAGAAAAGCATCGTCTAATGTGGTTGATTCAGCCTTTACACTCAGTGCGTAACTTTTCCAGCTATTTCCATTGTCCCAACTTTTATGTAGCTTTCCGTTTCCAACGGCTATAAGCACACCATCCGAGTTTACTGTCAATATTGAAGGTGAATTAGCAGGGAATGATTTTTTGTTACTCCATTTACTACCGTTCCAGACTTTAAAGTAGCTCACGCCATTTCCTTTCGAGCGATCTTCAAAAGCAACAATTGGGTTGCCGCTTTTGGTAACCGCTACATATGTCCTGGTATTGTAGATTCCGCGTGATGCACGTTCTACAACATCACCATTTTGAGGTGTTATAGGTAAAGAATTGATCTTTGATCCGTTAGCTCTTTTAAATGTATTACCACCATCATCTGAATAAGCATACATAATATGGCTAGCCTCTCTTCCCGGTGCTATGAATACATCCCAACTTATATGCATGCGGTTAGAATTATCGAAGAAGATTTTTGCTCTATAACCTTGATAGCCAGTGCTTTTGTTATTTTCACGCATTGAGCTATCACTCCAAAAGAAAGTTTTAACACCATGTTCATAATTTGTTCCGCCAAGCATAGCCCAGCGTTTAGTGGCTGAATTATACTTGGCTATACCAATTCCCTGGCTTCCATCAACTCCATATTTCTCATTTCGATGAGTTCTATGGCGGAAAGTAACGTAAAGATTTCCTCTATTGTCACGGGTGAAAGAAGGATAGGTAATTAATTTACCTGGGATAGTTCTACTTGATTTACCTACATAGGTAAAAGAGCTAATGTCACCCGGTTTATTAGAAACCTTATATTGCCAACCTCTGTCACCTTCCTTGCGTAGTGAATGGTGCATGTTATAGGCAATGTGAATATAGCCTTCTTTGTCAATTCCGAGTGATGGCAGATTATGGTTCTTACCTCTCACACCATTTTTGTGAATTACACTTGTCGTTATTTTTCCATTGGGTGTTTTTTTTGCGACCATTGTACGCATTTGATTGTCAACCCAAACAAAATAAATGTTATTGTTATACGTTGAGACCGGTGTTTGCCAGTGAACAGCCTCATAGGCCTTGAACTCCATTTCCTTTTCTACATTAATTGAATTCTTTTCAGCTGAATTAACATGCTGTGAAATTAAAAATGTTAGTAGCAATAGCACTAAGCAAAAATTTGGAGTAGCTGATTTTAATAATTTCATAAAATAATAATTTTTTTTACTGTCGGATTTGATGTATTTATTTGATAAAAGTTTCAGTTTTTATATTGGATTAATTAAATTCAGGTTCGTTCTAAGTTATATTTGAGAGACTTTTGATAATTAATTATGTGTATGAATGCTAAACATATTGTGTTTCAGAAATACGATAAATAATTATTTATGCGCACTGTTATTTTTTATTAATTAAAAATATGCCCCCAAAAATGTAAGCCATTTGATTCCGATTCTATTTCTAAGTCTTGGTTTCCACTTAATTTATTCAAGAATCATAGTGGATGTAGAAATTCACTTTAGATCAAATGGTTATTTTGAAAAAGCCAAATGAATTTACGATTAAATTTTATTTTATCCTATAGTAGCCAGATCTATAGATATCTTTTGGGTACCATTTATCGGTGGATTGTAACCATTTAGACTTTTACCTGATTTGTATATTTATCATTTACAGCTAGAAATTAATAATTGATAAATTCAGGATTATCCTTTATGCAAGTCTAGATTTCTCAAGTTTTGTTAATCATTCTGGAAAACGACTGTAATGTTTTGATTGTTTTGCAAGAATCGGAAGTTCTTATCTGTTTTCATCAAAATTATTTTTTTTTAAGATATGCCATACGGTAAGAGCATAAAGCTACTATTTACTTTCTTATGCTTGTTTAAAATTTACTTTTCCAAAGATTGTTGGGTGCAAATTAAGTCGCCGTTTTACAAGTACAAACAAAATTATGTTCCAAGTGAGTAGGCTGCATGTGGATGCCCATGCGGCACCTTCCAATCCCCATGTTGGTATAAAGAGTGCACATAATAAAACATTTAGAACCACCCCAATTGATTTTCCCTTTATGGTGTCCATCTCAAAACCAGCTGCATTTAATAATAATCCTACTGGGCCTATTGCTGCGTTTAATAATAACCCTAAGCTCAGTATTGCTAGTGCTGTCGCGCCTCTTACAAACTCATCTCCGTATAGAAGATGTAAACAATAATCTCCGAAAAAAATCAAAATAAAAGCAACCGGTAATCCGAATAAAACTACTAAACGGCATGCGAGGGTTACCATTTGCTGAAGTCGAGCATGGTCGCCTTCAGTATAAAGTTTTGCTACTAGAGGTAACAAAGCAGTATTCATTGCTTGCAAAATAAATGTAACTAACACACCTAGTACGATCACACCTTTATAAACTCCAACATCTTCAATGTTGTTGAAAATACCTAGCATAATTATTCCAATTTCTGCGTTTATAGTTCCCATCCCACCAATAAGCGTGAATGCAACAGCCCCACGTAACCAACCTGATGTTTCAAATGTTGCTTTAAAACGTCTTATTTGTTTGGGTAAGTATCGAACTAGCAGAATATAGCCCACAAGAAATTCGATAAATACAGTCATCACATGAAGAGTCATTGCAACTAAGGGCGTAAATTCCGACGGACCTTTTAATAATAAAAATATGCCTATTAGTGTTATAAAAAGTGCTGGTTGAATGAGTTGTTCTGGTATTTGTGCTAACACAGGACGATGCAGACCAACCAATGCACCGCGTCGAATTCCACTAAGCGCTATCCATGGAATAATTGCTAAAGCGACTAAGAAGGTATAACGAGAAATTTGGCTGGTATCTATAAAAAGCGCAATGACTGTGGAAATGAATATGATCAAAAAAGAAAGACCTAGAACTAGCTGGTTTCCGCGTAATAACAGTCCTCTCATTGCACTCCATTTCTCACGGCTAAGGTAAACCGCAAAATTTCGAGTTACTAAATTAGGTAATCCTTGTCTAAAAGGTATAGCGGTTATAGCAATTAAAGATAGGGCATATGCAAATATCCCAAAACCTTCTGCTCCTAATGTTTTTGTTAAGGCAATTGTCGCAGCTAGTTTTGCAAGAGCAGCAAAGATCTTGAGTAATATCGAACCACCGACTGCTTGCAAAAAACGTTGTTTAAGATTCGCAAATATTTCGGTTTTTTTTGAAGCATCAGGGCTTAGGCTTGACATTCTGGTCTATGTTCCTGCAGCTGTCTGTGAAGTTAACTTAGATTGTTGATGACGATAGATGGATGATAGATAGCAAGTCTCAGTAATAGAGACCCAAAGTATGATATTCCATGGGCCAGATAACCCACGGTAGAATAAAGTAGAAAATATACTGCAGGCTAAAACAATTATGAGTAATGCAAAATGTAAGTTTGCGGTGTCTGGTTGAATACGACGTATTCTAATCAGTCTAAATACGTGAGATATGATTATCATGGTCCAAATACCCAAACCAATGAAACCAGTTTTTAATAAAATGTCTAAATAAGCATTGTGCGCTTGAGTTGCCACCCAACTGGTTGGGCCCACATATGCAAAGTCTGTTTTAGCCTCTTCATAAGAACCCAGCCATGCGCCCCCAAAGCCATTACCATGCCATGGACGTTCCATGATTCTAGCCCAGGTTTCGATCCATAAATGCTCTCTACCGGTTAAGCCATCTCTACCAATAAGGTCCATGAACATTTGTATCATCTCGGCCTTTGTTGGATATCCAAATTTTATGCTTATAAAAAATCCAAGTGCAATGAGACCAGTGCCAAAAGCGAAATACCATATGTAAGACCAACCTTTTTTAGAACTGTAAGCAAATAAAAATAATATAAGAATGAAAAATAAAACTACCATTGACGTCGCGTTGTCTGTAAAAAATAAAGTAATGACAGAAAGTGTGATAATTGTC
Source organism: Gammaproteobacteria bacterium (assembly GCA_028279275.1). Taxonomy (GTDB): domain Bacteria; phylum Pseudomonadota; class Gammaproteobacteria; order UBA4575; family UBA4575; genus JABDMD01. The sequence continues at coordinate 160,454 of JANQOB010000020.1, forward strand.
AGACGCCATAGGAATTTAGGTGAGCCTTTTTCATAGGCCATAAAAGCATAGATTGCAACGCATAATAAACATAAGCGTCCAAGTTGATTTTTACTATTTAAAATCCCGGTCCACTTATTGCCACCATCGTAATCAATAATTACACCTTGTTCAGGCCACAATAAACTGGTTGCTATTGATAAGAACAGGGCTACAGTTGCGATGATACGAATCTTAGTAGTGAGCAAACTAGAAATATATCCACGCGTAAGTAGCGCAATACACACTAAAAATAGCGTTAATTCTTCTGTCACGCGTCTTACAGAAATAAATGTTTCTGGAGCCCAAGCTATTGAGAGTGTTGTGTAGGCAAATAGCGCCCAAATCCATGGGTCAATTGTGCTTATAGTGAAGCTAACCGACTGAATGTTTCGAAGTATTACAATTGTAGATAACAACAACAGCGTGGCTGTCATGAATATTTTTTGGCCAGGCATATCCAGCAATGGAATGACAGGTAGTACCATTAAGAAAGCAAATACCCATCGGAGAATTAGTATTGGCTCAAAATAACTATCAGCTTCTACTGCGGTACGGTTCATAACGAAAACTAGTAAAAGATGCCATTAGATAACTTAAGCCTAGCGCTCCCTTTCTTAGCCACATCACGGACCGATGAAGACCAAATGGCAGCATAAGTGGAGCCACTAACAAAGCGGAACCCACTCCACCAAGGCCCCAAAGGATTAACTTAAAATAAGCTCGTTTCCCCTTTGCTTCAATGGTTTGGTCAACATGGATTTGTCCATTTCGGTACCAACGCTTCATTAGCCACGAAAAATTGGCTCTGGAAGCAGGGATCACTTCAGTAACTGTTGCATCATTGCACCAAACAAATTTAGCCCCTTTCACAAGCATGTCTGCAAGTAGATGCGAGTCAGAGCCACCCGTTAAACCCAATTTTGGATCAAATAAGGTTTTGCGACTTTTCATTAATGATGCTTTGATCAGTGTGTTGCTCGTTCTGGTGCCACTAGGTGGGATTGCATCTCCAGTTTTTTGTGCAGATTTTTTTTCAAAAAACTTTCCCTTATACATCCATAGTGGAGAGCCTTCCGGTAATGCAGCTCTTACGGGGCCAAAAACACCATCTGCATTATAGTGCAGAGCTGTTGCCACGAGTTCACTCAGCCACTCAGGTATAGGTATTTCATCATCATCGATAAACGCCAACCATTCACCTGTCGCTTCTTGCACAGAGCGATTTCTTGCTAGCGCTATATTTTGCTGAGGCTCAATATGATAATGAATGGGGATATCATTCGATTGATGCTTAAATTCTTCGACAATTTCTCTTGCAGAGCCTGTAGCATCATTATCCACAACGATTATTTCTAAAGGTCCCAGCATGTCTTTTTGGTGTAAAAGTGCGCCTAATAATGCACTTAATCCACCAGGTCGTTTATAAGTGCATAGGCACACGCTGACTAGATAATTCGTATCCATGAGTTAAGTTATAATTATCAGGTAAAGCTATTTATTCGTTTTTTGTTTGAGGTCGTCACATTAGTATATGACATCTAAATCTAGAGTCGACATAATCGGGTTGAAACTAGATTTACCTGTCTTTGGCATTTGTCTTTCAACATGGGTTTAGTGGTATTGAGCCACTAATATAATCTGACTATATATAACACTATTGTGCCATTAAATTGGTGAACTCCGTCTAGTAGTATCTGTAAGGTCTACTGATTTAGTTATAACCTGAATCTTTATAGAAAATCCCGTGACCCCTTTCACGCTATATTGAATACTCATAGTAATAGAAATTTCTTCATGCTATATATTGGTGTATCAGAAGACGCTTAAATAGAATAAATCGCACAAGATTCATAACGAGCTTTTATTGAATTTAGGCGAACATCATTCATAGAAATTAATCCATAGAATATTAAGTTAATGTGTGGCATAGCTGGAATAGTTGGTGTGCAAGATCCAGGCTGGATTGATGAAATGGTAAAGATTCAGTCACATAGGGGTCCTGATGATTATGGGAGTATGACATTTAAGGACAAAGGTGTGTCTTTGGGTCATAGGCGACTGAGCATAATAGATCTAAGTCCAGGTGGTCATCAGCCTATGACTAATCAGCATAAAAATATTTGGATAACCTTTAACGGTGAAATTTATAACTATAAAGATATCCGCAATGAGTTAAGAACAAAAGGTTATGAGTTTCGTACACAAAGTGACACGGAAGTTCTTTTAAGCGCTTACGAAGAATGGGGTGAAAAATGTCTCGATAAACTAAATGGGATGTTTGCTTTTGCAATTTATGATACTCGATTTAATAAAATTTTTGCGGCTAGAGATCGTGTCGGAATAAAACCTTTTTATTATTATTCAAAAGATGGGTTATTTGTTTTTGCTTCGGAAATAAAAGCAGTTTTTGAATGCCCATTAGTTGAAAAGACACCTGACTATGAGGCTCTTGCAACACCTGCACGTTATCAGGTTCATCCCAAGACTGGATTCAAGGATGTTTACAAATTGCCTCCTGCAAGTTACATCATTTATGAAAATAATAAGTTAACAATAAACCAGTATTGGAATTTTGATGTTCAAGAAAACGATAACAAATCACTTGAAGAAGTTATTGTTGAGATTGATGAATTAATTAAGGATGCAGCGCGTTTACAAATGGTTGCGGATGTTCCAGTTGGTGCGTTTCTTAGTGGTGGTTTAGACTCTTCTTTGATTTGTGCATTGATGAGACAGCATTCAGAGCAAGATCTTCACGCGTTTACTATTCGTTTTTCAGAAGCTGACCAAAAGCATGAAAAAATGCCTGACGATAGTTTCTACGCTAAAAAAGTTGCACAACACCTGGGATTTAAATATCACGAATTTGAAGTTCAGCCAGATATAGAAAGTCTTTTAACAAAGATGGTTTGGCATATGGATGAGCCTTTATCCGATTCTGCTGCTATAAATACATATTTAATGTCAAAAGCTGCACGAGATGAGGGAATAGTGGTTTTGCTAAACGGCATGGGAGCCGACGAAGTATTTGGTGGTTATCGCAAGCATTTAGCTTGCCTTGGTGCTGAGCATTATCAGAAAGTAGTGCCGGCAGTTTTTCGAAAAATAATTGAAAACACTGTTGCTTCATTACCAGTTGCAACTTCAACACGTGGCCTTAAAACACTTCGTTGGGCAAAAAGATTCTTTTCTTTTGCATCATTACCTGGGTTAGAGCGATATCTTGCGTCTGATTTAGCATTATCACAAGATCAATTTAAAAATTTAATGAAACGCGTTCATTATAAAGAGTCTTTATATTATAAAAAGCATGAAGAGTACTTTAATGAGTATACAGCTAGCCTTTTAACAAAAATGTGTGTTAACGACACTAAGCTTTTTTTACCAGAACATAATCTCACCTACACTGATAAAGCGACAATGTGGGCAAGTATAGAGAGTCGTCCTCCGCTAACGGATCATAGAATAATTGAATATATGTTTTCTCTTGCGCCAAAGTTTCGTATTTCTAACAGAACGCAAAAGTTTTTATTGAAAAAAGTTGCTGAAAAATATTTGCCAAACGATATCATTTATCGGCCAAAAGCATCGTTCGGAACTCCTCTAAGAAGTTGGCTGCGTGGCGCGCTTGCACCAATGATTGCAGAAACACTATCAGAGTCTAATATGCAGACAAAAGAACTTTATGACCCTAAAGCGGTAGCAAATATAATTGATCGAAATCATAAAGGACTTGAAGATAACTCCCTGGTTATTTTAAATATGTTAACCACTGAGCTTTGGTATCGTATGAATTTCAGCAGCATATAAGGCTTTCTCTTAGCTCTTATATTCAGTGATGTGCTTGAGCCTTTCGGCTGATACCAATAGCAATAGTTAGAGGCTTTGCGCATCCAATGAAAATGCGAATTCCCTATCAGTTTATTTACCGGATATATATTAGGATAATTCTATATAGTTCATGTATTGAATACATACCGATGTCCCTGACAAATGCAACTTACGTTAATATATTCTCCACAATAAAATGTAATTCTGCTTGTGGGTAAGAGCTTAAGATTTTCATATGAAACAGATTAGTCAAAATTACAAAACCGGTGCCATTAAATTAGAAGAAGTGGATGTGCCTGCTGCAAAATCTGGGGGGGTGTTAGTTCAGACTCACTACAGCGTCATTTCTGCTGGAACAGAAGGCATGAAAGCCAGAGAGGGTAAGTTGTCCTATTTAGGTAAAGCTAAGGCAAGACCCGATCAAGTTAAAAAAGTTATGCAATCTGTGCAACAGCAAGGACTTAAGTCTACCTATGAAAAAGTTATGAACAAATTAGATTCACTTACACCATTAGGGTATTCCCTCTCGGGTGTGGTGACAGATGTTTTACCAGGAGCTGAAGAGTTACAAGTGGGACAACGTGTAGCTTGTGCAGGTGCAGGTTATGCAAATCATGCCGAAATTAATTTTGTGCCAAAAAATTTAGTGGTTCCGGTACCTGAAAATGTAGCGATGGAACATGCAGCATTCGCAACAATTGGTGCGATATCAATGCAAGGTTTTCGTCAAGCTGAAATGCAACTAGGTGAAACCGCATGTGTGATTGGTTTAGGTTTATTAGGTCAGGTGTTAGTACAAATATTAAAAGCATCAGGCATCAATGTGATCGGGATTGATTTGCAAGAGTCGCGTTGTGAATTAGCTGAATCACTAGGAGCTTCATTTACTGCCAAGCCTGATATGGCGGGTGTGCATAGTGCTATTAAAAGGCTTACGAATGGTATGGGGGTTGATTGTTCTTTTATTACCGCTGGAGGGAATACTAACGCCCCGGTTGAATTTGCCGTTGATATTGCGCGTGATCGCGGGAGGATCGTAGATATAGGTAAAACTAAACTGGATCTGATGTGGAATGATTTTTATGAGAAAGAATTAGATGTGCGATTTTCACGATCTTATGGGCCAGGTCGATACGATCCAAATTATGAAGAAGGCGGAATTGATTATCCGATTGGGTATGTACGTTGGACTGAGCAGCGAAACATGTCTTCTTTCTTGCAGTTAATTTCTGATCAAAAAGTATTAATTGACCCTATTATCACATCCATTAAACCATTTTCAGAAGCTGAAGAAGTTTATAATGACCTTGTAGAGAAAAAAGATACGGTACTCGGGATTGTTTTTAAACACTCGCAAGAAGCTTCTAAGGTAAAACATTTACCCGAGTTTAAAGAGCAATCTTCTAAAATAGAGAAAATATCTGAACCGCAACAAGTAGGTTTGGGTGTGATTGGGGCAGGAAATTATGCCTCAAGTATGTTATTGCCTCATTTAGCAAAAATTGATTCTGTTAATTTTAAAGAAGTTTCTACAGCTACCAGCTTGTCTTCAGCTAATGCAGCACGAAAGTTCAATTTTGAAAGAACGAGTACTAATTATAAGGCTACTCTAAGTGCGGCAGATATACATGCTGTGTTAATAGCTACGCGTCATTCATCTCATGCCTCAATGGTTGTCGAAGCTTTAGAAGCTGATAAAGCAGTTTATGTTGAAAAACCGTTAGCGATTAATTTGTTTGGTCTTAAACAAGTCAAACAAGCCATAGATGCATCAGGTAACTCGCGTTTGATGGTTGGTTTTAACCGCAGATTTTCTCCATTAGTGAAGAGGATAATAGAAGAGTTCGGTAATAATAGTGGACCTTTCACAATTAACTATAGAGTACATGCGGGTCAAATGGAGCATGGTTCATGGTATCTTGATTCAAGCCATGGGACACGCTTTGTAGGCGAAGCTGGCCACTTTTTTGATGTGTTTTCTGCAATCATTCAAGCACGTCCAATCTCAGTAATGGCAAGATCATTACGACCAACAAATATTACGCAAGATGATTTAGAAAATGTAAGTGCGCTTGTTAATTATGCGGATGGTTCGGTTGCGAATTTAACGTATTTAACCCAAGGTGGTTCAAAACTACCAAAAGAGTATGTAGAAGTATTCGGTGGCGGGCGTACGATACAGCTCAATAATTTTGAGAATGTTGTTACTTATGACGAAAAAAATAAGAAAGTGTATAAGGCAAAAGGTTTAGATAAGGGACAGTCTGCCGAAATGCAGGAATTTGTTTCTTGTGTAATGAAAAACAACAATATGCCAATTGCTTTAGAAGATTTATTTGATACAACACTTTTAACCCTGGCTGCAGCAAAATCTTTGGCTTGTGGGCAAGTAGTTGATTTAGCTGAATACTGGGAAACTGATCAATAATAGGTTTGTTATTTGAATAGGGGGTTGAAATTTATTGTTACTTCTTGTTTGGTTTTTAAATTTCCCTTAAAGACCAGCCGTGGCGCAGGTTCCACATAACCAAAAGCATCTGAGTACCAACCTTCTAATGGTTTCTTTTGTCCTTGCTCGATAGTACTTTGCAAAATATCATTGGGATGTGTGATTTCTAAAATAGCTTGATTATTATTACTCACTATCCATGAATTTTTGTTCTTAGCTAGATTTAATTGAGGATGAAATAAGAATCCAATTTCAACGGGTAAAGTAACGGCATCACCGTGTAAACAATCTGTTACTTTAAAACTACTATTATCTAAGAGATGTAGTTTTCTTTTGTGATAAACGTTGAATCTTTTTTTATAACCATCGTGTTGCGCATAAATCAAATTGCGATTTGATTGATTATCATCATTGATTAAGTTGCAGTTCGCTTTTGCACTCCAATTGAATGATCCGGATATTTGACTTGAGTTATGTTTATCAATTGATAAGGTATTGTGTGCAGATGTACCACGCATATAATCACGCCAATTACCACCAGAATGATATAAATAGGTACCAGCATCGACTAAGATCGGTTGTCCATCAATATGTAACCAAATTGATAGGGCATCAGCATGTCCATGTGCAGCGATAGATAAGTATCCCAGGGGACCATGATCCATAACCAGCAGATACTCTTTATCATTGGTGTAAGTTCTGCTAACGCTATAACCACCTTGTGCAAAACATTTAACACCCTGCAAAGGTTCCGATGACGGTTTTGATTCACCAAAAAACAGTTCTCTTAAGTGGGGTACACTAATTTCGGCATTGAGGTCTTCACGCTGGGTAGTGTTTGCTATACCTGAAAGAATAGATGTTGTATAGGCTTCTGCAGAGAATTGTGAAAAAAATACTTTACCTTCATCATTGTCTCCAATGCTAGGTTGGTATCCCTGTTTGTCCGTGAGCCATCTTAAATATTCACCGCATTTCTCAATACGTTGCCAATATTCTTGTGGAAAGTCGTCATTTAGGTCTTTACCTATGGTTCCACATAAGAGTAACCATTCAACCGTAAAGGCAGTATAAGTTGGGGATTGTTCTGCTCCTACTCCATCACTATAAATTTGTTTCGTTGCCTCATTGATTAAAGTTTTTTTGCCATAGCTATACCATGTTTTTGCGTTTGGAAGATTTGGAGCTAGAAGTCCAAGTATGAATAAGGCGCTTGCCTCAGAGATAAGATGATTATTTGCTGACGAAAAGCGAGAAGGGTAGCGCATTAACCAATATCCATGGATGGCCAATGAATTATGTATTTTGTTTTTGAGCTTTTCGCTAGCGAAGTTATTTGCGCAGGTAGTAACGACGAGTATGCTGATTATTCTGCAGGCTAATTCAATCCCCGAAGGCCAGTTAATGCCTTTGTAAGGTGGGTTTGCATCTATCCAGCTTTCAATTTGCCCTAAACAGAATAAAGATAAGTCTTTGTCATCATTTATTGCAGCAAGTATGGCAAGTGGTTGTAAGTATTGAAGGCGGTTGAGTTCCCAGATGTATTTAACATCGCCATATTGGTCAGTATTACGATAATTTATATGGTAGCAATATTGATCTGCAGGCCATTGGTCCTGAGTGATGGGGTCCAAATGCCATATTTGATTTGTGAGGTCTGTTGGCCATCGAATGCCAAGAAATTGAAAGTCATTATTTTTTACTGAATTGGCGAGGGTACTCCACTCATCTAACAAGTGTTTGTTAATTTGCAAATTACTATTCAATACCTTATGTAGGATCGGGAACACAGGCAAACTGTCATTGCTGGTATAATTTTTAACCCCACTGGGCAAGTAATACCTCGATACTGCTCGTTTGAGCTGCTCGCAGACTCGATGCCAGATCTCAGGGATAGACATCGAAGCAAGCCTCTTTTTATACCATTGAAGGCGTAACAGGATGTTATTCACGGTTTTGTGTATATAAGTGTGATAGAAATCATCTACATACTTTCAGATATTAATTCTCATGTAAATTAATATTAAAACAATTTTTATATTTAATAACTCGCTTAATGATTTAAAAAACGTTAAAGGATAAATAAGTGAAAATTAGTATATTTGGTCTAGGCTATGTTGGCACCGTTTCTGCGGGTTGTTTAGCACAAGAAGGTCATGAAATTATCGGAGTTGATCCAAATCAAACTAAGGTTGATTTGATTAATCAAGGTAAAACACCTGTGATTGAAAAAGACATTGGAGAAATAATTTCAACTGCTGTTAAAGATAAAAAATTACGAGCCACATTGAATGTGGGTGATGCAATAAGTAATTCAGAAATGTCTTTGATTTGCGTAGGTACTCCTAGCCAAGCTAATGGTAATTTGGATCTAAAATATGTCGAAGCCGTATGTGATGAAATCGGCCAATGTTTACGCAATAAAACTGAGTTTCATATTGTAGTTACTCGTAGCACAATGTTACCCGGCAGTATGCTTAATACTGTAATTCCTGTTCTAGAAAAAGCATCTGGCAAAAAAGCAGGTGTAGATTTTGGTGTTTGTAATAATCCAGAATTTTTGCGTGAGGGTACTGCCGTATATGATTTTTATCATCCTCCAAAAACTGTTATTGGTGAAACTGACGAAAAAAGTGGTACGGCGATCGCAAGTATTTATAAAAAAATGGATGCGCCTTTAATAAGAACAGACGTTAAAACTGCGGAGATGGTTAAATATGTAGATAACGTGTGGCATGCGCTTAAGGTTGGTTTTGCAAATGAGATAGGAAATATTTGTAAACAATTAGAAATTGATGGTCATAAAGTAATGGATATTTTTTGCCAGGACCTAAAATTGAATTTATCTCCATACTATCTCAAACCAGGGTTTGCTTTTGGAGGTTCCTGTTTACCCAAAGATGTGCGTGCCTTAACTTATAAAGGGCAAAGTCTTGATCTGAATTTACCTATATTGAATTCGATACTTCCTAGTAACCAGTTACAAGTGGAAGCAGGTATCAATATGGTTATGCAAGCAAAGAATAAAAGCATCGGTATCTTAGGAATGAGTTTCAAAGCGGGCACAGATGATTTACGCGAGAGTCCCATAGTTGAGTTAATCGAGCGTCTTTTAGGAAAGGGCTATGAAATCCGAATCTATGATAAAAATGTTAATATTGCTGCTCTTATGGGGGCAAATAAAGATTATATCTTGAATCATATTCCACACATCTCAAAATTATTATGTGACACGGCTGATGAGGTTATTGAGAATTCAGATACAATTGTAGTCGGCAATGGAGATGAGGAATTCAATGCAGTGGCAAGCGCATTAAACTCAAATCAAGTTGTAATTGATTTGGTTCGACTATCGGGATTTGAAAAATTGGGCGATCAGTATAATGGCATCGCCTGGTAAGCAAAAAAAAGTTCTTATCATTGTTGAGAATCTCCCCGTACCTTTTGATCGAAGGGTATGGCAAGAGGCTACTAGTCTTGTGAAATCAGGCTATCTAGTGTCTATAATCTGTCCTAAAACAAAAGAATATAATAAAAGTTTTGAGGTGATAGACGATATCTATATATATCGTCATCCTCTTTTTGTTGAAGCAGATGGTGCGGTGGGTTATGCGCTGGAATATTCTATAGCGCTATTTTTTCAATTTATTTTAGCCACTAAAATTATGTTTACTCGTGGATTTGATGCAATACATGCATGTAATCCCCCAGACAATATATTTTTAATTGCTATGATTTTTAAACTTTTTGGTAAAAAGTTTTTGTTTGATCATCATGATATTAATCCGGAACTTTATGAAGCAAAATTTGGGCGCAGGGATTTCTTTTATAAGGTCATGCTTGCCTGGGAGCGTTGGACGTTTAAATTAGCTGATGTGTCTATTGCAACAAATGAGTCGTATAAAAAAATCGCTATTGAACGAGGGAAAATGAATCCTGAAAAAGTTTTTGTTGTAAGGAGTGGGCCTAAGCTTGATCGACTTAAAATCATACCCCCGGAAGACAACTTAAAAAATGGACGTGATTTTCTAGTTGGTTATGTTGGAGTTATGGGCAGACAAGAAGGAATCGACTATCTTCTTAGGTCTGCAAGTTACATCGTGCATGAATTAAAGCGCACAGATGTGCATTTTGGATTAGTAGGTGGAGGAACGGAACTTTCAAGCATGAAAGAATATGCTGAAGAGCTGAATGTAAGTGAATACGTTACATTCACAGGAAGAGTATCGGATGAAGAAATGTTAAAAATGCTAAATACCGCTGATGTCTGTGTGAATCCTGATGTTGCGAATGAAATGAATGATAAATCTACTATGAATAAAATCATGGAATATATGGCTTTGAGCAAGCCCATTGTGCAGTTTGATTTAACTGAAGGACGGTTTTCTGCTCAAGAAGCATCATTGTATGCAAATAAAAATGATGAGAAAGATTTGGCTGAAAAGATTATTCAATTGCTTGATGATAGGAATCTACGTCAGAAAATGGGAGAGTATGGGCGAGATCGGGTTGTAAATGAACTTTCATGGGAATATGAAGAGCCTAAGCTATTAAAAGCTTACAAAGCATTGCTCGGATAAATCTGATTAAAGAATTATTAATGTAAGGGGTTCTAGGTGAGAAATGCGAGACAATCACAAGGAATGCAGAACATCTTAGGTTGCGAAAATCTAGCTCGAGCATTTCATAAACGATTGTAGACTTAACATTAATTTTGTTTTGTTTTAGCTTGTTTTCTTTGAGAGTTGAATATCTCGATCAACAAAAATCATAGATTCATAGGCCAGTTATTACGGATTGAAAAATCCTTGAAAAGTCATAAACTTAGGGTAAGTTAGGGATTTTTGTGAGGTCTATCACAATTGCATAGTAGATAAGGTGTTAAAAGACTAAGAATTAGTACTTTTAGGACAAGCTTTTTGCGAGATATTTCGTGAATACTGTTAGTTCTTCACATTTTTGAATGTAATTTCCTGATAATTTTTGTGCAAAATTTACATTAAAAAACAACAAGCAAGATAACTATAATTAAACTGGAGACGAGAGTAATAGAAGGATTAATGTGGTAGAAAGATCACAATCAATATCAACAACCTCAAATGGCTATATCACTCGGATAGCTGTATTCGGTTCGTTGAAGCTACTAGCTTGGGTTACACCACCTTTAATCACGGTATTAACATTGTTATTGACAATGTATATATACGATATCCCTATGAAGGTGCATTACCATAGTCTTGCAGTAATTACGTTCTTGGTTACTTTTTTTGTTTTTCGCGAGGCAGTATTAATTCGTCCTAAAGATGGAAGTGGTTTTCTGGTTGACCGAGGAAATTTATTACTATCTTGGATGCTGGTTGTAGGAATATTGCTTTTGCTTGGTTATGCAACCAAGTCTTCACATTATTTTTCTCGACTTACTTTATTTACCTGGTTCATGGTAACGCCACTGCCATTATTATTGTCTCAAATTGCTCTCAAGAAACTTTCAGTTGCTATGACATATATTACCGGTAATTCTCGCAAAGCTGTTATCGCCGGAGTGACAGATCTGAGTCAGAGGTTAGTTAAACAGTTTGTTCAAGATCCGAGCTTGTCGACTGAAGTTATGGGGTATTTTGAAGATCGAAACATGGAACGTATTGGCCAACTCGAAAATGGCCGAGTATTGGGTAAGCTTAGTGGCTTGGCTGATTATGTCAGTAAGAACAATATTGATGTAATTTATATTAGTTTACCGATACGTAATCTCGATCGTACCGAAAAGCTTTTGCATGAACTGCATGACACAACAGCATCGATATACTTTGTGCCTGATATTTTTGTATTTGATTTAATACAGGCGCGCACATATGAAATTAATGGTATCCCTGCCGTCGCTTTGTGTGAAACACCCTTTGTAGGCGTTGCTGGTTTATTAAAACGCCTTAGTGATGTTTTTATGTCAAGTGCAGGCATTATTTTAACTGCACCATTAATGTTAGCAATTGCTTTGGGAATTAAATGGACCTCTAAAGGGCCTGTTATTTTCAAGCAACATCGTTATGGGCTAGATGGTAATAAAATTTTAGTGTACAAATTTAGGACGATGTACGTAACTCAGGATGATGATAAGAACATCCCTCAAGCAACGCGTGATGATCCCCGAGTAACGCCATTGGGTGCGTTTCTACGTCGCACTTCATTAGATGAATTGCCTCAACTTTTTAATGTGTTGCAAGGTAGGATGAGTATTGTTGGACCACGACCTCATGCGGTAGCTCATAATGAAGAATATAGAAAGCTCATCAAAGGTTACATGATTCGACATAAAGTGTTACCTGGTATCACAGGACTTGCCCAAGTGAACGGTCTGCGTGGTGAAACCAACGAAGTTGGACTTATGGAAAAGCGTATTGAGTCGGATCTTGAGTATCTAAGACATTGGTCTTTGTTACTAGATATTCAGATTATCTTAAAGACCATTTTGGTAGTTTTTAAGCATAAAAATGCTTATTGATTTACTTGCCACTTTAATAAGTTAACTATTCCTGGCGACTTTTCAATTATTTTGATGAGTATACTTAGCTGATTACCTCAGCTGCCTTTGTTATCTCAGCTTTACTCATTGGAAATGCCCTAGTATCCAGAGCTATACTTTGAGTATTTCTACTACTTGCATGTAATATTTATGGCCCTGTCAAAATCACATTCAATGTGGATCATAAGCATCATCATTCTTCTTGCTGCGTTTCGTTTCGTACCACATCCTCCAAATGTTACACCTATTGCGGCAATGGCTTTATTTTCGGGTGCCGCATTTACTAGTCGTGTATTGGCTTATTTCATCCCATTAGCTGCGATGGTAATCAGTGACATAATAATAGGCTTTCATAGCACTGTTTGGTATGTGTATGCAGGTGTTGCTCTAATGGTTTTTATAGGTAGCACAATAAAACAACTTAGTGTCGTTAGAGTAGGGCTCGCAGCGATTCTAGCTTCTATTATATTTTTTCTTATTACCAACTTTGGTGCTTGGTTGCATCATGATATGTATTCACAAAACCTAAATGGCTTATTGCAAGCATATGTTGCTGGTTTGCCTTTTTTGCGTAATTCACTTATTGCAAACATTATATTTTCTTATCTAGTGTTTTATTGTTTCAGTAGCTTTTTAAATATACGAACTTCACTTAGTTCTACTTAGTAATTTAATTAAACTTTTAGTAAATTTTCGCGGCTTCTTATAACAAGAAGTTGTCCAAAATGTGTGCTAATTCACAACTCATTATTGAGTGATGATTAAAATTCTATATACAGACTTTTATTTGCTAGAAGTAAGCTGCAAATTTTTTTATTTAACAGGGATTAAAAGTTTATCTCCTGGCAAGGACGCCTTAACCCGTGAGTGGCAACGCTCACGGGTTTTTTATTGCTATGTCGTTTCAGGTTCTGGGTAGAGTTCATCTAAAGGTATAGATCGACCATCTGGTCGAACCATGCGTGCATGGAAACGACGTAATTGACGAGGCTCGTGAACACCACAAGAGTGTGCAATTACACCCACTTCATGCGCCATATTTTGTGCATAGTTTTTCACGCGTTCAGCTTTAATAACTGGATCTAAACCAGCCTGAAGTTTTTTATTATGCGTCGTGATGCCTGTTGGGCAGGTGTTTTTATTGCATTGCAATGCTTGAATGCAACCGAGAGAAAACATAAATCCGCGAGCAGAGACGGCAAAATCTGCACCAACTGCAAATGCCCATGCCACTTCTGCTGGGGTAATTAATTTTCCAGAGGTGATGACTTTAATGCGATCGCGTAAACCATGCATTTTTAATCGATCAATCACTAACGGCAAACTTTCTTCAATAGGCAATCCCATGTAATCCATTAAACTCATTGGAGCTGCACCTGTGCCACCGTCTGCACTATCAATCGTTATAAAATCTGGCGCATTTTCAATACCACGTTTATTAACTGCTTCAAGTAAATTATCCATCCATCCATAGGCGCCTATAACAGCTTTAAATCCTACTGGTTTACCTGTGACCTTTCGTATATGTTCTATCACATCAAGCAAATCATCTGCTGAATCGATTTCAGGATGACGATTTGGGCTAATTGAATCTGAGCCTATAGGAATACCGCGAATTTCGGAAATTTCTCGAGTAACTTTTTCGCCAGGAAGTATTCCGCCTTTGCCTGGTTTTGCGCCCTGGCTCAATTTAAGTTCAAACATTTTTACTTGTTCATGCGCTGCAACTTCACGTAGTTTTTCATCACTTAAATTTCCTTGTTCATCGCGCACACCATATTTAGCAGTACCAATTTGAAAAACGATATCTGCGCCTCCTTCCAAGTGATATGGAGACAGCCCACCTTCTCCGGTATTCATCCAACAGCCTGCCATTCGTGCACCATTGGAAAGCGCAAGCACTGCTGGTTTTGAAATGGCTCCATAGCTCATTCCAGAAATATTAAAGATAGAATCTGTTGTATAAGGATGAGAACAGTAAGGGCCTATGGTTACATCACTTGTAGGGGCTGCATCTCTATCTAATGTCGGGAATGGGCAGTTTACAAATAGCACCGTGCCAGTAGGGCGTAAATCTCTTGTTGAGCCGAAGGCAATGGTATTGTCTAAATCCTTTGCTGCTCGATAAACCCAAGAACGTTCTGCACGATTGAACGGCAGTTCTTCGCGATCCATAGCGAAAAAATACTGACGGAAAAATTCTCCCAATTCTTCAAAGAAATAGCGAAACCGGCCGATAACAGGAAAGTTATGTCGTACTGCATGAGCCGTTTGTGACTTATCAATGACATATAGAACTATAATGGACAACACGAGAATGCCTAGAAGAAAAATAAAAAATAGCGCTGCGATTTCAAGAAACTTAATCACAAAAACGGGTAGCTCAGCCATCATATCGTCTTCCCCTTTTAAATTATTATCGGGTGTGCGTCTTGTGCTAGATGAACGGGTTACGGTGCAAATTATTACAACATATTATTGCTTATATCGGATAGACATTAAACAAATCATGATGTTTTATTGGCTTTTTGTACTTCACAATTTTAGAAGTTTCTTATATTCAAGAAAAGTTGCGGTATGCTTCACTCAGTCAGAGTACACTTTATAAAAGTGTGTAATAAAAATTTAGAATTTCGGTCTACTTAGTTGAACTTATGGTGATTGATCTACATGAGTGACATAAAAATAAATAGGGAGCTTGTATGAAAGCATCAGATCTTTTTGTTAAGTGTCTAGAAGAAGAAAATATCGAATACATATTCGGTGTTCCTGGTGAAGAGAATGCTGATTTTATGATTTCGTTGGAAGATTCCAATAAAATAAAATTTATTCTTACGCGTCATGAACAAGGCGCAGCTTTCATGGCAGAAATCTATGGCCGGCTTACTGGTAATCCTGCGGGTTGCTTGGGAACATTAGGGCCCGGTGCAACAAATTTAATTACTGGTGTCGCTGACTCAAATATGGATCGTGCTCCTATGCTTGTTTTAACTGGGCAAGGTTCGACTTTACGCTTGCATAAAGAGTCACATCAAATCATGGATGTAGTAAAAATGTTTGAGCCTGTAACCAAATGGGCAACTACCGTTTTACATCCCGAAACCATTCCTGAAATTATCCGCAAGGCCGTGCGTGTAGCACGTACAGAAAAGCCAGGCGCGGTACATATTGAACTGCCTGAAGATCTGGCGAAAATTGATACGTCTGCTAAACCTATCAAACCACAACGTTATATGCGTTCAGTTCCGGATGAAGAAGTAATCGATAACGCATTTGAAATTATCGCAAGTAGTAGCCGACCTATCATACTCGCAGGAAATGGTGTGATTCGAAAAGACGCTAGCAAACAGCTGAGAAAATTTTGCGAACTTACAGATATTGGTGTGATGAGTACCTTTATGGCCAAAGGATGTGTAGATAAAGATTCTGAACATTGTTTGTTTACAATTGGATTAGGCAGTCGTGATCGTATGTCGTTTTTAATAGATGATGCAGATGTCGTCATCACATTAGGTTTTGATATGGTTGAGTATCATCCAAGTTTATGGAATCCAGGTTGTGATAAAAAAATTATCCACGCAGATTTTTTACCTGCAGAAATAGATCAGCATTATCACCCACAGATTGAGTTGATTGGTGATCTTGAGCATACCCTTGAAGAATTAAATATTCGAGCAAAGTCGCGTGCGAAATTTTTGTACGATACTTCTAAACAAAAACAAGTACGACAAGACATGATCGAAGATCTTGCTGAGCACAAAGATGATGACACTAAAGGATGTGTGCGGCCTCAAAAAGCGCTTTGGGATGCGCGCCAAGTGTTAGGGCCAGATGATATTTTGTTATCCGATGTGGGTGCACATAAAATGTGGATCGCACGTTATTACCATTGTCATGAACCCAATACTTGTTTAATTCCAAATGGATTCTGCTCAATGGGATTTGCATTGCCGGGTGCGATCGCAGCCAATATGGTGTATCCGGATCGTCGCATATTAGGCATAGCAGGAGATGCGGGGTTTTTAATGAATGTGCAAGAGATGGAAACCGCCAAGCGATTGAATAGCAATATCGTTATTATGGTCTGGGAAGACCATGAATATGGGCTCATTTCATGGAAACAACAGCATGAATTTGGTAAACATACTGATCTTTCATTCCAAAATCCAGACTGGGAATTATTAGCAAAATCATTTGGGTGGAATGGGTATCTCGTAGAGAACAGTAAAGTTCTACAGTCTACTCTAGAAACCGCTTTTAATGATGGTGCACCAAGTTTAGTAGTAGTGCCAATTGATTACCGTGAAAACATGCTGCTTACTAAACGCCTTGGTGAATTAACTTTGCCAATGTAATCGTTACAATGAGCAATAAAAAATATTCTTTAATGCTTCATAAAGCCTCGATTGCAGCTGGAGTAATCGAAGTTCATGCTCCATTTGACCGATCTGTCATCGCCGAAGTAGAAACTGCTAGTGCTGACCATATTGATCAAGCAATGATTATTGCTTACTCACTCTATCGCGATAAAAGCCGCTGGATACCTTTGCATAAACGCATAGAGATTCTTGAGAAAACGGCCCACATTATGTCTCAAGACCAAGAACGCTTGGCAATTGAAGCTGCAAGAGAAGGGGGTAAGCCGCTTATTGATTCAAAAGTTGAAGTTGCGCGTGCAATTGATGGTATCCATTTGTGTATTGAAACATTGAAGTCAGATCAAGGTGAAGTGATTCCCATGGGCATGTCGCTGTCATCTGAAAAACGAATTGCGATTACACAAAAAGAACCCATAGGAGTAGTGGTTGCCGTGAGTGCATTTAATCACCCGCTAAACTTAATTGTGCATCAAGTAGCGGCGGCCGTTGCTGCGGGTTGCCCAGTTATTGTTAAGCCCGCTGAAGACACTCCTATTTCCTGCTTAAATTTTGTAAATATTCTTTGGCAAGCGGGCTTGCCTACAGAATGGTGTCAGGCTGTCATTCCAGAAAGTATAGCAGTAGCCGAAAAGTTGGTTACCGATGCGCGAGTTGGTTTTTTCTCTTTCATAGGCAGTGCCAAAGTGGGCTGGATGTTACGTTCAAAATTAGCACCAGGGGTACGTTGTGCACTTGAGCATGGCGGTGCAGCCCCTGTAATCGTTGCAGAAGATGCAGATCTTGATCTGGCCATAGCAAAACTGGGTAAGGGTGGCTTTTATCACGCAGGCCAAGTGTGTGTGTCCGTGCAGCGTATTTTTGCGCATACAAAGGTGTTTGATTCAGTTGTAGAAAAACTCTCGACTTATGCACAACAACAGCGGATTGGTGATCCAACTCTTGCAGAAACAGAAGTGGGGCCATTGATTCGCCCTGCTGAATTGCAACGAATTGATGCATGGGTGAGTGAAGCAAAATCCGAAGGTGCTGAATGCAATATAGGCGGGAATGCCATTAGCGAGACATGTTATGAGTGCACGGTGTTATCGAAACCGTCATCTAATAGTAAAGTGAGTACTACTGAAATTTTTGGGCCTGTTGTGTGTGTTTATGATTTCGAAGATATAGACAAAGCTCTACTGCAAGCCAACGCATTACCGTTTTCTTTCCAGGCTGCAGTGTTTACTAGAAATATTGATACAGCAATGCATGTTTATAAACATATCGATGCCTCCGCAGTAATGCTGAATGATCACACTGCATTTCGTATTGATGGTATGCCGTTTGCGGGATTAAAACAATCAGGTCTTGGCGTAGGTGGCATTCCTTACACCATTGAAGATATGCAAGTGAACAAAATGCTTGTTATGCACTCACCTAATTTGTAATCAAGTATTCATTTGACTATGAAAGAAAATATCGAAGCTACAGGGTTCGATGTTTTGTTTAACGCTGCTTTAAATAAAGGCACAGCATTTACCGAAGCCGAACGAAAAAAATATAAATTACGTGGCCTATTACCACCTGGAGTATCCGATCCAGATGTTCAATTAAATCGTGCCCTGCAAAATATGCGTCGTAAACATTATGACATTGAACGTTATATTTACTTATCGGCATTGCAAAGTAGAAACGAAAGGCTGTTTTATCGTTTAATTTTAGAGAACATCCAAGAGGTTATGCCTTTAATTTACACTCCTACGGTTGGTCAGGCATGCAAAGAGTTTGCCGCAATCTTTCGACAACCAAAAGGAATTTATATTACTGCTGAAGACCGAGGGAATGTGTCGGAGATATTAAACAATTGGCCCGAAGAAGATGTGCGCGTGATCGTTGTGACGGATGGCGAGAGAATTCTGGGCTTAGGAGACCTTGGCGCAAATGGCATGGGGATTCCAATTGGCAAGCTTGCTTTATATGTTGCATGTGCGGGAATTCAACCCAATCAATGTTTACCGGTGATGATCGATGTTGGAACAAATAACCAGGAGATGTTAGATGATCCACTGTATTTGGGTTTGAGGCATAAAAGAATACAGGGTGAAGAGTATGATGCTCTTGTTGATGAGTTTATTTCATCCGTTCAAGTAGCTTATCCAAAAGCTCTTATACAGTTTGAAGATTTTCTTACGCCGAATGCTTACCGGTTACTAAATAAATATCGCAACCAAGTTTTGTGCTTCAATGATGATATTCAAGGTACTGCAGGAGTGGCGTTAGCAGGCGTATACGCTTCCACAAAGATTTCAGGTGTGGCTTTTAGGGATTTGCGCATAATGTTTCTCGGTGCGGGTTCTGCGGCAACTGGAATTGCCGACTTAATAACCTATGCTTTTCAAAAAGAAGGGTTCACAGAAGAAGAAGCAAGAAAAAAATTATGGTTTGTAGATATCGACGGCTTAGTCATTCAGTCTCGTGATGATTTGCTCCCGCATAATTTACCGTATGCGCACGATCACCCCGCCGCAGATTTCATCTCGGCCATTAAACAAATTAAACCACATATGCTAATTGGTGCTACGGGTTTCCCCGGAACATTTACGCAAGAGGCCGTGAAACTCATGGCTGAAATCAACGAAAGGCCTGCACTATTTGCATTATCTAATCCAACCTCGCGTGCGGAGTGTACGGCAGAGCAGGCTTATAACTGGACCCAAGGGCGCGCGATTTTTACCAGTGGTAGTCCATTTGAAGCTGTGCGTTATAAAGAACAGTATTTTAAGCCTGGTCAGGGTAACAATGCGTATATATTTCCCGGAATTGGTCTAGGCGCAGTGGTAAGTGAGGCTTCCAGAATTTCGGAAGATATGTTTTTAGTGGCCGCTAAGACGCTTGCGAATATGGTGAGTGAAAAGGATTTATCTGTAGGAGCTATTTATCCACCACTGCATAATATTCGTGATGTGTCGTTGCAAATCGCAGTAGCGGTTGCTGAAGAAATCATCTCAAGTGATTTAGATTCAATTCGAAAAGTAGATAATTTGCAGCAGAAAATAGAAGAGTATATGTATCAACCTGCTTACTAAAGCAAAAACGGCAAACTGATTGTTTGCCGTTTGTATAAGACTGAATTAATATTTTTCTAGCTTTCCTTATCTTTATATTTGCATTGTTTTTTCATTTCATCTTCTGTTAAAACACCGTCACCATTAGCATCTTTCTTCATAAAACGTTGTTCCTTGTGAGCCATGAATTCCTCTTTGCTGACGGCGCCATCACCATCAGTATCCATCATTTTCATCTTATCTTTTTTACCTCCGTGATCACCAGCATAAGCATATGAAATTGCCAATGCACTAACGACTAGCACGGTTGTTAAAATTGTAATTAATTGCTTATATTTGCTTGTCATATTGCTGCTCCAATAGGTTGATGTCGTTTGATTTGTCTTTGTTCTTTAGAATCCGCAGTTTAGCCGAAGTTCAATTTTATATTTCAGAATGCCTATTTTTTGCTTTTCCCCTTATATTCACATAAATCAATAATTGAACACTCGTAACACTTAGGGTTACGTGCCACACAAGTATAGCGTCCATGAAGGATCAACCAATGATGTGCATGTAGTTTGTATTCTTCGGGAACAAACTTTTCAAGCTTCAATTCGACTTGTAGTACATCTTTTCCAGGCGCAATTCCGGTGCGATTGGAGACGCGAAATATGTGTGTGTCGACGGCAATGGTAGGTTGGCCAAAAGCATTATTCAGGACTACGTTTGCCGTTTTTCTACCAACGCCTGGGAGTTTTTGCAATGTTTCTCTATCACGAGGGATTCTGCAATTATGCTCATCAATTAAAACTTTGCAGGTCTGGATGATATTTTTTGCTTTACTATTATAGAGTCCAATTGATTTAATATACTTTTTCAGCCCCGCCTCACCAAGGTCAAGCATTTTTTGTGGTGTATTCGCAACTTTATAGAGTTCTTTCGTCGCTTTGTTAACGCTTACATCTGTAGCTTGAGCAGAGAGTATGACCGATATCAATAACTCAAAATTAGACTTATGAACAAGTTCTGTTTTAGGTGCCGGATTAGCTTTTTTTAAACGCTTAAAAATCTCACTTCGCTTTTCTTTATTCATTTTTTGATTTTATCTACTTAGCAACTCTTTTTTCTTACGTTCAAAAGCTAATTGTTTAGCGATTTTTTCTTCATCAAGGCGCTGATGACGCCTTTTTTTGTTTTCGCGCGACAGTTTAGCAAAGCTCCTTTTCAGTTCGCTTTGTTGATCGTCTGATATAGTTTTACACGCTTCTTCAAATTCAGTATTTTGATTTAAATCTATACAATCTACGGGACAAGGTGGCAGGCATAATTTACACCCTGTGCAGTAAGATTTAATTACAGTATGAATTTGTTTGGATGCACCGATGATGGCATCAAATGGACACGCTTTAATGCAAAGTGTGCAACCTATGCACTCTTGTTCGCGAATGAAGGCTATGTATTTGCCTGTAGGAATACTATCTACGTTTTTAGCCACACTTTATTTGACGCGCATACCTGGTTTCGCCCCGCTATCCGGCTGCAATAAGAATATATCCTTGTCGCCAGGTCCGGCAGCTAATACCATGCCTTCGGACATACCAAAACGCATTTTGCGAGGTGCAAGATTGGCAACCACTACGGTGAGCCGACCTTCAATATCTTCAGGTGCGTAGGCAGATTTTATTCCTGCAAATACATTTTTTTGCACGCCACCCGTTGACTCTCCTAAATCTAATGTTAATTGTAAAAGTTTGTCAGCTCCTTCTACGTGTTCAGCTTTGATAATTTTAGCGACTCTAAAATCAAGCTTAGCGAAATCATCAAAGGTGATTTCGTCACTTATTGGATCACTTGCAACGGGTGCAGCATCTTGTTTTGAATCTTCTATCATTTTATCAATTGACTCTTTTTCAATTCGTGTGATTAAAGGTTTAAATTTATTAATTTCGTGGCCTTCAGGAAGAGGGTTGCCGTTATAAAGTTTTTCCCAAGTAAATTCTGTATTCAGAAAGACTTCTGATTTAGCCGCCAATTCAGGTAACACTGGTTTTAAATAACCAATTAGTAAACGAAACATATTGAGTCCAAAGCTACAAACCTGGTGCACTTCAGTTCTGTTACTATCTTCTTTTATCTTTTCCCAAGGTTTGTGGGCATCGATAATTTGATTTGCAATATCTGCAACCGACATAATCACGCGCATAGCTTCAGAATATTTTCGCGATTCGTAATACATTTTAATTTGATTGTTTTTTTCAACAGCTAAATCAAATGCATGTGTACATTCATCATTAAAACTTGCAGTAAGTTTTGCATCGAATTTTTTAGTGATAAATCCAGCACAACGACTGGCAATGTTTACCAGTTTGCCTACGACATCACTGTTTACACGTTGTTGAAAGTCTTCCAAATTAAGGTCGATGTCGCTGACCCCTGGGCCAAGCTTGGCCGCAAAGTAGTAGCGTAAATACTCGGGATGTAAATGCTCTAAGTAAGTACGCGCTTTAATAAATGTACCCCGGGATTTTGACATTTTCTTGCCATCGACGGTAAGAAAGCCATGGCAATAAACTGCGGTGGGTATTCGATAGTCTGCTCCATGCAACATAGCAGGCCAAAACAGCATATGGAAGTAGGCGATATCTTTACCAATGAAGTGATATACCTCGGCAATACTGTCAGAATTCCAATAGTAATTAAAATCTTTTCCCCCGGTATTTGTAGAGCTGTCGATGTACTGTTGCAAGCTGGCCATATAACCAATGGGCGCATCCAGCCAAACATAAAAATACTTACCTGGCGCATCAGGAATTTCAAATCCAAAGTAAGGAGCGTCACGTGAGATATCCCAGTCTTGCAAGCCCGAATCAAACCACTCTTTTAATTTATTAGTGATTTCAGGTTGTAAATTATCTTGGTTAATCCATTTTTCTAAAACATCTTTGAAATCATTCAGCTTAAAGAAATAGTGTAAATTCTCTTTTTGAATAGGGGTTGCACCACTTACAGAAGAATAGGGATTAATTAAATCAGCAGGTGTATAGGTTGACCCACATACTTCACAATTATCACCATATTGATCTTTTGCATGACACTTAGGGCATTCGCCTTTAACAAATCGATCTGGTAGAAACACATTTTCTTTAGGATCGAAGAGATCTATCACTGTTTTGGTTGTGATATGACCGTTATCTTTTAAACGCTGATAAATAGTGGTGGCGTGTTTTTTATTTTCTTCTGAGTGAGTAGAGTGATAATTATCAAATTCGATTAAAAAATCGGCAAAATCTTTTTCATGTTCAAGTTTTACTCTGGAAATCAATTCTTCAGGCGTGATTCCTTCTTGCTGTGCACGCAACATAATAGGTGTGCCATGTGCATCGTCGGCACATATATAAATGCAGTCGTGACCACACATTTTTTGAAAACGGGCCCATATATCGGTTTGTATATACTCGACTAAATGACCGATATGAATAGGGCCGTTAGCGTAGGGCAATGCACTGGTGACTAGGATAGTTCTATTATTCACAGATATTCTTATTTATTAAAACAATTTGTAAACAAATCTCGATGCTTTTTCTAAAGCGCTGGCTACCTTAACAGTTCAGATGTAAAACCGCTATTTTGCTTGTGTTTGTAGAGCTTTCAGCTACTCAAATAGAGATCTTTGCTGCACATTCTGGCGTGATATAGTACTTCCTATTCCTATATTTACCCCATAATTTCAGGAGAATAATAAGCATGGCGGAGCTTACCAAAGAGCGAGTTGAAGCTGTACTCAAAGACATTCAAGATCCAAATATTGGTAAAAATTTAATCGCGAGTAATGCTGTTAAAAATATCGAAATCGATGCAGGCAAGGTCAATGTAGAGATTAAACTTGGATATCCTGCAAAAAGTATTGCTGAAGATCTTACAATTGAAATTGAAGGTGCAATTCGTAAAGCAGGCGCAGAAACTGTGCATGCAGATGTTGGGTGGACGATTGAGGCGCACTCTGTACAAAAAAGCCTCAAGCCACTAAAAAATATTAAGAATGTAATTGCTGTTGCCTCAGGTAAAGGGGGTGTGGGTAAATCCACAACTGCTATAAATTTAGCATTAGCCCTTTCAATGGAAGGTGCAAACGTTGGAATTCTGGATGCCGATATTTATGGACCTAGCCAGCCACGTATGTTGGGGATAAGTGGGCAGCCGAAATCAACCGATGGTAAAAGCTTAGAACCTATGGAAGCGCATGGTTTACAGGCGATGTCGATCGGATTTCTGATTGACGAAGAAACCCCAATGATTTGGCGTGGTCCGATGGTGACTCAAGCTTTAGAGCAGTTACTCAATGATACCCAGTGGCGTGGGCTTGATTATCTAGTGGTTGATTTACCCCCAGGTACTGGAGATGTGCAACTTACCTTAGCGCAAAAAATTCCAGTCAGTGGTGCCATCATCGTTACGACCCCTCAAGACATCGCGTTGCTAGATGCGCGCAAGGGTTTGAAGATGTTTGAGAAAGTGGAAGTACCCGTTCTTGGGGTGGTTGAAAATATGAGTATTCATATCTGTAGTAAATGTGGACATGAAGAACACATTTTTGGTGAAGGGGGCGGGAAATCGATGGCCGATGAATCTGGAGTCGAAATGCTGGGTGCACTGCCTCTGGATATTCGTATCCGTGAACAAGTAGATGGAGGTAATCCTAGTGTAGTGGCTATGCCAGACACGCGTATTGCAGAAATATATCAAGAGATTGCACGTAAGGCCGCGGCAAAACTTGCAGCAAAAGGAAAGGACTACAGCGCTAAGTTCCCTAAAATTGTCATTCAAAATACTTAGTCGTTTGAATCAGAGTTATCTAGATTGAAGTATCGTTTATTATTTAATGTGCTTGCATGTTTTGCGATGCTGTTCCTATCAAGTTGTGGAACTTTTGATAAACGTCTAAACCCTATTCAGCCTAAAGTTTTTATTGATGATATTGAAATTGAAGATGCAAATTTATCGGGATTAACTGCACTACTCACACTGAACATAGAAAATCCAAATGACTTTGCTATAAATGCAAAGGGCTTGGATTACACAATGAGTTTGTCAGGAACTAATATTCTGAGTGGAGAAAACAAAAATAATATGTCCGTTCCTGCATTAGGGAGTGGTAAAATTGAAGTGCCGGTGCAAATAACTTATGCATCACTATTAGAGACTATTCCTAAGGTAATGCAAACGGGTGTGGCTTCCTATAATTTTTCTGGAAATATTCACACACGTTTATTTAAGATACCTTTTGATAAAACCGATGAGTTAAAGCTACCTTATATTGGTGGTTCTAATTAAGAATTAATTTCTAAATTAAGTTTATGGCAATAAAATCTGACCGTTGGATCCGCGAAATGGCGGAAAAGTATGGCATGATTCAACCGTTTGAAGCAGGTCAAGTGCGTGAGAATGGGCATGGTCGCATGATTTCTTATGGCACATCGAGTTATGGTTATGATGTACGCTGTGCCGATCATTTCAAAATTTTTACAAATATAAACTCTGCAATCGTGGACCCTAAAGGGTTTGACGAGAATAGTTTTGTAGATGTGCGTGGAAATGAATGTGTGATTCCCCCCAACTCATTTGCATTAGCTAGCACCGTTGAATATTTTCGCATTCCACGTTCAGTGTTAACTATATGTTTAGGTAAATCTACCTATGCTCGCTGCGGCATCATTGTAAATGTCACGCCGCTTGAGCCTGAATGGGAAGGGCATGTCACTTTGGAATTCTCTAATACTACGCCGTTGCCAGCAAAAATTTACGCTAACGAAGGTGTTGCACAAATGCTGTTCTTTGAATCCGATGAAGTTTGTGAAACTTCATATAAGGACCGTGGCGGAAAATATCAAGGTCAAAAAGGAGTTACACTCCCTAAGGCTTAAATGTAGTGAGCACAAGGTTTTTTTTAAATCAAAGTTAGAAAGTTTCAAAATGTCCGCTTTCGGTCAATAGCGGTCATTCTGAATCATTAACTAAATGATGCGAAGTCACTATTGCGCATCCATTTTGTTACATTTCTAGTCATTGATGGGTGGCCAGTTATTCTCAACTTACCCTGTTTGATTGCAGACTGATATGAACAATCACCCATCCAGACTTCCATCATTGTTCGCACATCAGTTGTAAACCAAACATCTACCTCTTTTCCTGGGTCTTCCAAGCAAACATCTGTGTCTTGGCCTTCAACAATTATCCACCAATCTTGTAACTTTTTAAGATCTTTAAATTTGAAATGTACTACTGTTTCTTTACCAGATAATTTTTTAGGATCGATACTACGTGATAGATAAAGCATGAGTAGTTCAATATCCAGATCGTCATCATCAATCTGTTCTCTAGCCCATTTCATTCCCCACTTTCCGAGCTCTTGGATTATAGGAAGCACTTCTTTTCCTGGCTCTGTTAAATAATATTCAAATCCTTTCTGACCCTTAATTTTTTTCCGTTCAATTATGCCTTCTTCCTCTAACTGACGAAGTCTTGTGCTCAACAAACTGGGGGATATGTGTCCCAAACCACGTTGAAATTCATTAAAACGATGTCCACCAGATAATAACTCGCGAATTACCAGGAAGGTCCATTTATCACCTAGAAGTTCAGAGGCTTTGGCGATGGGGCAGAATTGTTTGTATTGCATCACTCATTGCACCTTAGATTACACAGTCATCACATTACTATAAATTCTGTAGTTATCTACTACAGAAAATGTAGTTAATTACTACAACATTTGAAGTTTATCTTTGATATAGCGAGAGACATACTGATCAGACATTTAATTATTTATGGAGATAAACATGCCTATCGTTAGTGTAAAACTTATCGAAGACGTATTCACACCACAGCAAAAACGCGAAATGATTGAAAAATTGACTGAGGCCATGGTTGATATTGAAGGTGAAAATATGCGCGGTGTTACGATGGTGTATATAGAGGATGTTAAACAAGGTGATTGGGGAATTGGTGGCAAATGTATGACAGCCAATGATGTGCATGAGCTACAAAAAGCCAAAGAAATAGCCTGATTACATTGACCAATTAATCAATGATAGCTCTGCATGTCTGAGCTATCATTTTATGTCTGCTTTGAGTCGTAGCGGACAATTAATCACTGATTGAATTTGTTATCGCTCTGTATAGCGCCTGCTCCCATTCCATGTCAATTACGTCGTAGGCAATGGGCCGTGCACTGTGGTGTGCGATTACAACATTTTCATTACGGTTGATGTAAATACCTTGGCCAAAAATACCAGTAGCCCTGAAAGCATCTTTTTCCATCAACCACCAGAAATAGCCATAACCACTATAACCTCTTGACGGCGCGGTCGATTTTTTCATCCATCCTGGCGGCAACACATTTGTTCCATCTGAAAGAAGACCATCGGCTAATGCAAACAACCCGATGCGGCCATAATCTCGCAAAGTAGCATTGATACAGCACCCACCAAATTCACCACCACCATCCTCAGTAAGATTCCATGAGCCATCAGACTCCATTCCAAAGGGTTGCCAAATCTTTTCAGAAAGATAGGTTGATAGATTATTACCAATAGCAGATCGAAGTAGAATCCCTGCAAGATTTGTTTCTGCCGTGTTGTAATTAAATCTTTCACCCGGATTGGTATTGAGCGCTTTGTTTTGCAAGAATTTGTATAGATCATCATCTTTCCAAGAGGCTGTGGCGACATCAGATTGCGGGTCTGCATAGTCTTCATTCCATTGCACGCCTGAAGACATCTGCAAGAGATTAGCAATTGATGACTGGTCGTATGACGATCCCTTCAGGCGCGGCAGATAATTTGTCACTTTCTCGTGAACACTTTTGATATAACCATCCTGAATTGCTGCACCGATTAACATTGAAACCACGGACTTGGCAACTGAAAAAGAGATCCACTTACTGTCTTCGGTGTTGCCCAAGCCATATCGCTCATAAAGAATTTTACCGTCCTTGATAACAAGTAGGCCGGCAACACTTTGCCTTACGAAATACTCATTGACAGTCATAGTAGCGCCATCGATTTTTATCTCAACGTCGCCCAGATCGACCTTTGCATAGGACAGAGTATTTACTGTATCACCAGCATAGATTGGCCTGGTCCAGAATATTTTGTCGGAATTACGGTAACCGGCCACC
The DNA here is from genome assembly GCA_028279275.1 of Gammaproteobacteria bacterium. Lineage (GTDB taxonomy): Bacteria > Pseudomonadota > Gammaproteobacteria > UBA4575 > UBA4575 > JABDMD01. The sequence continues at coordinate 188,853 of JANQOB010000020.1, forward strand.
TGCTGTTCCGGCGTCCAGAAAAGCACGTTATTTGGAGAGCCAAAATACTTATAGTCTTCGGTAGGATTTACATAAGGCGCGTCTGCATAAGCATTGGTAGCTAGAAAAAGTGTCAATACAACGAAAATTTTAAGCACTCTATTAAATCCTAATTGTCCACTTCGGGTCGAAAGCGGTCTTTGTAATGATGTTTAAACGAACTCTAAGCATTGCCCTTTTTGCTCGAGTCAATTAAATCGAAAATGTTGCCAAAAGGGTCAGTTATGGAACAGCATCGACCTCCCCACTCATGAATTGTGATTTCTGTAGTTTTACCACCAAGTTCTCGTATACGTTTCACCGTTTTATCAAGCTCATTAGTTTCAATAAAAAGACCTGAATGACCACTTCCATACCATTCTTCTTTCCACTCAAATAGTTTTAGCTTAATTTTGCCAAGATCATAATTTGTAAATTTATGTGGAGCGCCATCAAATTCTCGATCAACCGGTAAACCAACTGCTTCTTCATAAAATTGTTTACTAGTTTGATAATCAGAGGCAGGAAATGAAATAAATAATGCTTGCATTTAAAATTACATTCTTCGTTTGGGCCGAAAGCAGAGATTTTATTTAAAAAAGTAATCTTTGATCTGAAGCAACATCCTTGTTGCAAGTCTTATTCGCACGTCGTGTGCTTGTTCATAAAAGCAACCAAGTTGCTAAACCTAAAAAGGCAAAAATTCCGATTACGTCGGTGATGGTTGTGAGTACCACTCCACCCGCAAGGGCAGGGTCAATTTTAAGTTTACGCAAAATTATTGGAATGGTTACTCCTGCAAGTGCAGCACAAATTAAATTTGCTGCCATGGCCGCAGCTATGATTCCAGCCATTTTGATATCTTTGAACCACAAGGCAACGACTACTGCAACAATTACAGCCCAAACCATGCCATTTAAAAAACCTACTGATAATTCTTTGACTAGTAATAGTTTGGAATTGCTGCGTCCGATTTGTCCTGTCGCGATTCCACGAATCACCAAAGTTAGTGTTTGGCTTCCCGCAATTCCCCCCATGCTGGCAACCACAGGAATCAATATTGCAAGTATTATAATTTTTTCTAATGTAGGCTGGAACAAACTGATTACCCACGCGGCTAGAAATGCAGTGGCTAAATTTACGGCTAACCAAATAGAGCGGCGTCGGGTTGATGCAACTACCGGTGCAAACAAGTCTGCTTCTTCGGATAATCCTGCTTGTCGAAATACAGAATGTTCCGCTTCTTCTCGAATGACATCTACTACGTCGTCTACTGTGATGCGCCCGATGAGTTTATTGTTCTCGTCAACGACTGCAGCGGAGACTAAATCTAAGTCTTCAAATGTTTTTGCCACAATATTGTCTTCTGTGTTCGCATCAAATGCTTCAACGGTATTATCCAGCACGTCTCGGACGAGTTCAGTCGGCTTGCTGGTTAGAACTTTAGATAATGGCAAGGTGCCAATGTAATGGTCATAGCGGTCGACTACAAATAATGAATCGGTCGCTTCTGGTAATTCACCACGTGCGCGTAAGTAACGAAGGACTACATCAAGCGTCACGTCTCGACGCACTGTTACCGTGTCCGTATTCATCAAACCGCCCGCAGTGTCTTCATCATAGGACAATACGGCTTCTAAGCGCTGCCGGTCTTGGTAATCCATGCTCGATAACGCTTGCTCAGTTACCGTATCGGGCAAGTCGGCGAGTAAATCTGCGAGATCGTCTATCTCTAGACCTTCGGTAGCAGAAACCAGGGCATCGCTATCCATTAGTTTGATTAAACCATCGCGAACCTCATCTCCCACATTCAGCAAAATCTCACCATCATCATCATGATCAAGCATGTTCCATACAATGCCACGCTGAGAATGAGGGAGTGCTTCTAGTAAGTTAGCGATTTCTGCAGGGTGAAGTGCATTTAAAATTCTACGCGCACGCTGCATGGTGCCACTTTGTAGAGCATCACCAATGACCTTTAAAGTTTGGTCTTGAAGTTGAATAACGGTTTCAGACATCGAGTACCAGTTGTTTTTGTTATGCGCGCGGCAAGTGTAACCGCTAGTAGGCAAGTTGCCAAAGCAAAAAAAGGAAAGTGTGATACTTGTCTGTAAGGGTATTTAGAGCAGATTTATTGGTTTAAAGCATCGACCATTGGAGCTATTTTGCTCGGTACGGTGGTACTTAATATTTTTTTGGTCTGTTTCTCAAGATCTGAGATTTTGCTTTTGTTAATGATTTGCTTAATTTCTAGTAAGTTCGAAGGATGCGCACTAAATTCTTGCAAACCAAGACCTAACAATAAACGCGTGTATCGAGGATCACCTGCCATTTCACCACACATCGCAACTGGTATATCTGCACGACGTCCTGCTTGTAAAGTTAGGTTGATTAACTTCAATACGGAAGGATGGAGCGGGTCGTAGAGATAATTTACTTGGTCATCAATGCGATCAATGGCCAGTGTATATTGAATTAAATCGTTCGTTCCAATGGACAAAAAGTCTAATTGCTTGGCTAATATATTTGCCGAAAGTGCCGCAGCCGGTACTTCAATCATTCCTCCCACGGGAATATCAGCATCGAATTCTTTGTGTTCTTCTGTAAGTTCTTGTTTTGCCAGATCTAATAATGATAAAGATTGCGTAAGCTCATTATGGCTTGTAATCATAGGCAACAAAATTCTAACCGGGCCACTAGCAGACGCACGTAAAATAGCGCGTAGTTGTTGTTTAAATAAATCAGTATCCTTGAGTGATCTGCGGATCGCGCGTAAGCCTAGTGCGGGATTTTGCGTCATAGGGCCTTGAAAATCAGGATCAAACTCTTTTTCTGCTCCTAAATCGAGTGTGCGTATAGTTAAAGGTTTTCCTTTTAAGACACGGATAATTTTTTTATAAGCATTTAATTGTTCAGCTTCATCAGCAGGTGTCTCGCGGTCAATATACAAAAACTCAGTTCGATATAAACCCACTCCATCAGCACCTGATTTTTTTAGTGCACTAATATCCTCAGATAGTTCTATATTTGCTTGTAGGCTTATACGTTGACCGTCTTTGGTTTTAGCAGAAATATTTTTGAGTGAGCCAAGTTTACGTTGTGCGTCTTTCTGCTCACGTTGGATATGACGATAGTGCTTGATGGTGTTCTCATCCATCCCGGCAAGCACCATGCCACTGCCACCTTCGATGATTAATTGTTCTTCTTGTTTTAATAGCGAGCGTGCACTTTGAATGCCCACTACTGCAGGTATCCCTAAACTCCTAGCCAATATGGCGGTATGAGAAAGAGGTCCACCAAGCTCAGTGATAAATCCCGCAATGTTCTGATTTTGCATCACGACAGTATCTGCCGGAGTAAGATCATCAGCTACAATGATGCTGCCTTTTAGAGGCTGAAGTTTCATTTGCATTGTGTATTGCTGATCTTTAAGAATTTGTTGGATTAAATTTATTACATGTTCAACATCATTCAAACGTGTACTTAAATAGTCATCCTCCATCTGCTCAAAAACAGCTTCTAATTTATCGCGTTGCTGTTTAAGCGCCCATTCTGCGTTGCAGTGTTCTTCTTGAATAATTTCGATCGGGACTTTGCTTAACATCGAATCTTTCACCATTAGCAGGTGAGAGTCGATAAAAGTTGCTACATCTTTTGGAGCGTCCTCGGGAATCGTATCTCGTATACCGCGCAATTGCTCTGCTGCTTCGTCTACTGCTGATACAAAGCGTTCAATTTCAGAATCGACTTCGTGTTCTTCTAATTTACGCTCAAAGACTTCGGGTGCGCCTCGATTTAGAAGATGGACATTGCCAATGGCAATTCCACGAGATACTCCAATACCGGAAATGATCAATGCCATTTTATTTTGCTACTCTTCTTCATCAAATAAATTAGTAAACAATTTTTCTATTTCTGCCATCGCTTGTTGTTCATCTTCTCCTTCAATGTTTACATTTACAACGGTATTTTTGCTAGCGGCTAGCATCATGACACCCATAATACTTTTACCATTAACTTTTCGTTCACCTTTTTGAATCGATATTTCACTGGCAAAGTTTGAAGCCATAGCTACTAGTTTGGCCGCAGCACGAGCATGTAATCCTAGTTTATTGGCTACAGTGAGCTCTTTAGTAATCATAAAGATATTTTTGGCGTTGCATATTTTTTTAATTGCTTTCTTGGCAATCTATAATACCGTCACGTGCACCACTAAGCGCTTTTTCTACTAACTCATCTAAACTTAAATTTGGATAATTCATGACCCGAGTAAGCATGGGTAGGCTAAGTCCAGCAATTACATGCACATCTATGTTTGTGTTTTTCTTAAGATTATTACAGATATTGCTAGGGGTTGATCCAAAAATATCTGTTAATACTAAAACACCATCGCCTTGATTTATTTTTTCACAAATATCTTTTGCTTTAGCTAATAGCTCATCCGGATTACAACTTTCTGAAACGGATAAAGTTCTGCACTCTAAAGGCAACTGGTTTCCCAACATGGATTTCGCAGTTTTCAGTAATTCGTGACCCACTTTCCCATGAGTAATTGTAAGGATTGCAACAGACATTAGTTTTCTAAATCACGATGGCGAACTGAGAAATGTGTATCTTCAAACTTCTTAAAATGCTCAGCTAAATTTTCAACAATATGAACCGAACGATGATGCCCGCCTGTACAGCCGATTGAGACATTTAAATAGCTACGATTTTCTTTGCTGAAAAAAGGCAGCCATTTTTCAATGAAATCAGCAATTGAAGCAATCATTGCTTTAACTTCATGATGTGATTGTAAAAAATCAATTACGGCTTCATCTTTTCCAGTTAGTTTACGAAGAGATTCTTCCCAATAAGGATTTGGTAGGCAGCGTACATCAAATACATAATCTGAATCATTGGGCACTCCATATTTAAATCCAAATGATTGTAATAATACGGTCAGTTCAGACGAAGTTTTTTTGCAAACTTGCGCGGTTATTATAGAACGGAGCTCACGAACATTTGTAGAGGTTGTATCAATACGTAAGTCAGCTAATAGTACTAAATCTTCAAGGATACGCTTTTCCATTTGAATGGCTTCCACTAATGGCAGGCCGTCTTTGGTAAGCGGATGTTTACGGCGTGTCTCGCTATAGCGTTTAATTAATGTTTCTTCATTGGCTTCAAGATGGACTAACTCTAGCTCGATCCCTCTATCTTTAATTGCTTCTACAACTTCTGGAAATGAAATAATGTCTTTGCTTGCATTACGCGCATCTACACCAATGGCAATTTTTTCATAGTACAGTGAGCTAGAACTAATAAGATGCTCAATGCAGCTAAGTAACATGCCAAGCGGGATGTTATCAATACAGTAGAAGTTATCATCTTCTAAAGTATTAATCGCGACAGATTTTCCTGAACCTGAAAGGCCGCTTACAATCACTAATTTCATAATTCGAATTTGCTTTACTGCATGGACTTTTTTTGACGTTCAATAAAATCTTCACTGGCATTGTAACCGTTCTTAATTAGTAAGTGATCACGCACAGCAGCTTCTACTAACACCGCTAAGTTTCTACCAGGTGCCACAGGTAATGAAATCGTGGCAATGTCTACACCAAGTATATTGGTTTTTCTTTCAGATAATCTAAGTCGATCTTCTGATTTTGGAACATTCATTTTAGGAGGGATCAAATCAATAATCAGTTTAAGAAATTTATTTGATTTAATTGCGCTATCACCATACATTTCACGAATATTCAATACACCTAATCCACGTACTTCTAAAAAGTTTTTTAACAAATCGGGGCATGTTCCATTTATTGTTTCAGGTGCGATGCGCGCAAACTCAGGTGCATCATCTGCAATTAAACGGTGACCTCGACTGACCAGATCCAGTGCGAGCTCACTTTTTCCAAGGCCGCTTTTACCCGTTATTAACACTCCAACACTACTCACTTCCATAAAAACACCATGCAGAATTTGTTTTTCTGCAAGAGATTGAGTTAAGTAGTAACGTAATTGATCAATTAATTCATTACTGGAGAGTGAAGAACAAATAATTGGTAAGTCATACTTTAGAGAATGTTCCCTAAAACTTTCAGGTGGAACTAAGCCGTCACTAATGAATATTGCGGCCGATTTTCTTTGGAATAATTGAGTGAGCAGATTTTGTAAAATATTTTCATCCGCTTTGTTGAAAAACTTTAATTCGGTTTCACCAAGGATTTGAGCTTGGTTTGGATGTATTAAATTAAAATAACCTACTAAACCAATTTCAGAGGAAGAGAAAGATAAACGGGTAAAGCCGAGGCCGCTGTCTTTATTCCCCGACCACCAATTAAGATCCAGGTTTTCTTTGTTTTTTGAAAACAGATCTATAGTTTTAAGGGCTACAGTAGCATCTTGTAGTTTTCCAACAGCCATATAGTTTATATACAGCTCTATTTAGAACTGATCAAGGTAAAACTCAGTTTGAAGTGTAGTGAATGTAAAATTGAGCCTGAAAGCTAGGCCGCGAGGTGTTCTGGGTCTTGGGTGAGAATCTGATACAGCTCCGTAGCATTATTAGATTCTTGGATGGATTTTCGTAATTGTTCATTGTCGAGTAGTTCAGCCAAGCTTGCCAAAAGTTGCAAATGATCCTCATCTGCATCTTGAGGTACGATCAGACAAAATAAAAAATTCACCGCATGTTCATCACTTGCTTCGAAATCAACACCTTCTTCTAATTTAAGGATTGAAACAAAGATATTATCCAAATCTTCTAATCGGCAATGAGGGATTGCTATCCCGTTACCTAGACCTGTGCTGCCAAGTTTTTCACGCGCAAGCAGGGCATCAAGTACTTTATTTTTGTTTACGCTAGTATCTTGATGAGCGACAGTTTCGCTTAAAATTTCAAGCGCTCTTTTTTTACTGCTGACCGAGGGAGAGAAAATAATCCCTTGTTCAGAGATAAAATCTTTGATTTGCATGTTATGGAATGAATAATTAATGGACTAATGTATTATGTGATGTTCAACATCACGCTGGTGATGATCTTTAAGTTTTTCTTTATGTTTAACGATTTGTCTGTCTAGTTTGTCCACTAGACTATCAACTGCTGCATACATTCCATCACTTGTTGCCTCTGCAAATATATTATTGCGACTTACTTGCAAAGATGCTTCTGCATGATGATCATGTTTTTCTACTGTCAAAATTACATGAATATTAATTACATGATCGAAGTGTCGGGTTAGTTTTTCAAATTTTTTTTCAACGTATTCTTTTAATGAGGTTGTGATTTTAAGATGCTGCCCCGTTATGTTTATTTGCATAATTATTCCCTCAATTTTATAGTTAATAGTAAATCACAGACTTCAAAAGATTAAAACAGCCTAAGTGATTTGTTTCCTTTCGTTAGAAGGTGGAATTCCTAGAGATTCCCTATATTTAGCAATGGTACGGCGTGCAACAGTGATGCCTTTTTGTTCAAGTAATAAAGCTATTTTATTATCACTTAGTGGTTTTACTTGTGATTCTTCTTTAATTAGTTTTTTAATCATGGCGCGGATTGCTGTCGCTGAACAAATTCCCCCATCATTTGTGTTGACATGACTGGAAAAAAAGTATTTAAACTCAAATACACCACGCGCAGATTCTAAATATTTGTTTGTTGTTACACGTGAAATTGTAGATTCGTGCATTTCTAGTTCTTCAGCAATTTCGCGTAATACCAAGGGACGCATTGCTTCTTCTCCATACTCGAAAAATGCTCTTTGATGTTGCACGATTGAAGTGGCCACTCGCATAAGTGTTTCATTACGGCTTTGCAAGCTTTTTATAAACCACCGCGCTTCCTGTAATTGATTGCGTAAATAGTCTGCATCTGCACCACTGCTAGATTCTTTTATTAAGCTTGAATAAACATCGTTAATGCGCAATTTTGGTGCGCTATCAGAGTTGAGTCTCACTCTCCAAATACCCTCATGTTTTGCTACATACACATCTGGAATAATGTATTCTGCTTTTTGAGTGCTTACTAAATCACCAGGTCTGGGGTTTAGCGATTGAATTAGTTTTATCGCTTCTTCAACATCTTCGATATCGAGTTTTGTATGTTTAGCAATCTGTAAATGATTTTTTGTCGCCACGAGGTCTAAGTGATGTTCAACAATCATTCGCGCTTCAGGCACAAAAGGAGTTACATCAATCATCTGTTGCAATTGGATATCTAAACATTCTTGTAAATTCCTAGCACCTGATCCAACCGGGTCCAGTCGCTGTACGAACTTTAATACTGCCTCAACTTCGTCTAATTCGAGCTGATCTGAGTCAATTTCGCGTTCTTTGATTAGATTTTCATAAATACTTTCAACAGGTTCCTGTAGATAACCGGATTCATCTAAATAGTCGATTAATGTGCTGGCAATAATGCGGTCTAGATCTGAGAGCGTGCTGAGTTCTAGTTGCCAGAGTAGATGTTCTTGCAAAGAGTTTTGGTCTTCGCTGCTTTGATTTTCTAGATAGTCAGAATAATCGTCAGTTTTCTGACTGCTGGAAATGACCTGACTGGGCTCATAATAATCATCCCACTGGCTGTCTGTGGGCAACTCGTCCGGTAAATTTTCATTTTGACCGACTTCGGCTACATCACTGGCAGGCTCATCATTTTCTTTGCTGTTTGGTGAAAGTGTCTCTAGCGATGTCTCATCTTCCGTTTCAAGCATAGGGTTGGTTTCAAAGGCTTCCTGAATTTCAGCTTTGAGCTCTAATGAAGAAAGCTGCAATAAGCGAATGGCTTGCTGCAGTTGAGGGGTCATCGTAAGTTGCTGACCGATTTTTACTTGAAGTGAAGGTTTCAACATAACAGCAATTATGGCACGAATATTGCTTCTAAAATACTAATTACGATAACGGCTCGTCGTCTGAATGGCGCATACAGTACATCCTAAGGATTATTCTTAGTGTGTTAAGACGACATTTATTTGACAGTTTTGTTTACGATAAAGATTAATTTAGTGTGAAGTTTGAACCAAGATAGACTTCTTGCACTTCTTTGTTGCTTAATAAAACTTCTGGTGAGCCAGACGCAAGTACGCGCCCCTCGTTCAGAATGTAAGCGTGGTTACATATGCCTAATGTTTCTCGAACATTATGATCTGTTATGAGTAAACCTATACCTTTATCACGCAGCTCATTTAAGATGCGTTGAATATCTTTAACGGCAATTGGGTCAACTCCTGCAAAGGGCTCATCTAGCAAAATAAATTTAGGTTGCGTTGCAAGTGCCCTTGCAATTTCTGCACGTCTTCTCTCCCCACCAGATAAACTTAAACCTTTATGGTCACGTATATGTTCAATTTGTAAATCATCAAGTAATGATTTGCACTCTTGTTTTCGCTGGTTGCTAGTCAAGTTATCACGTGCTTCAAGACTTACTAAAATATTTTGTTCAACAGTTAGTCCGCGAAATATTGAAGCTTCTTGAGGTAAATAACCAATACCATGCTTTGCACGTTGATGCATAGGCATGCGAGTGATGTTATTTTCATCCAATAAAATTATTCCATCATCACAATGGATAAGGCCTACTAACATGTAAAAACAAGTCGTTTTACCTGCTCCGTTGGGGCCTAACAAACCAACAATTTCACCAGACTCAATCTTTAATGATGCATGATCAACCACTACACGTGATTTAAATTGTTTGCACAGGTTTTCTGCACTAAAAATACTCATTATCTAAATGTTTATTATTGACTTTTAACGATTTTGTTCTTCATTCACGTCTTTTACAGTTTCAGGAAATACTCTGATATTGACACGATCGTTACCAGAAGAACTCCCTGCTTTAACAATTTCTTTATCTGTAAAGAAAGTGATGCTATCACTGGTAAAGGTATTTCCGGCTTCGGTTAATTTTGCCTTATTGGTTAAAACAATTTTATTTTCGGCAATGCTATAAACCATTTTTTCAGCCTCAGCATTGATTAAACGGCCGTCATCGGTTTGCTGTTTAAATGTACTTAATTTTCCCTCAGCAGTTATCTTTTTTACTTTTTTGTTTTTCGTTTCAAGTACTACAACATCACCCGTAAGATGCATACTACCTTGAATAATTTCGACATTACCTCTATATGTGCTAATTCCAGTAATGTCGTTTATCTCAGCAGAATCAGCTTGAATATTGATTGGTTTGCTCGAATCATCTGAGAGGGCATTTGCATAACCACTGAGTAAAAGAGTGATGAATAAAATAGAAATAAGCTTAAAAAAAATATTTAATTTATTATGGATCATGACGAGCTTTGACGTTGCTATGCAGTTGTAAAATTTTAGTATTTAGATTTAATGTCATACCAAGTGCTGTAATTTTTTGTGATCCGCGTGATGCGGTAACGGGTAAGTCTGTCGTAACCTGTTGCGCACTTTGAGAAACACTAATTTTATCGGTAAAAATATTTAATGGGTTTGGGTCTTCGTTTGTTGCCGGTTGTGTAATTTCAACATCACCAATCAAAGTAATCACATCATTTTCATTATACGTTTCACCTTTTTTTGAGGTGGCATAAATTACACTACCATCTTTGTTGTAAATTTCTATGTTAGGTGAGTCAAACTCGCTTTTTTGTTCTTGTTCATATAGCCAATATTCAGGTGAAGCTAACTTATATTGAGGTTGTCCTGTAGGCGAGTTGATAATCATATCTATGTTTTTAAAACTTACGCTCGGTTTATCATCGTTACTGGCCACAGGCGATATAGCAGTATTTTCACGCTTGTTCAGAAAAGACAAAGTAAGTATCCCGCCTACGAAGATTAAGCAAAAAATCCATATGATTCTATAAGGCATGCTTTATGGGTCTTTTCTAAGATTGTATTCAAGTGCTTTTGTTAGTAGACCTTGTGATTCTAATAACAGTTCACACACTTCGCGTACGGCACCATGACCTCCATGGGCTGTGGTTTGCCAATGAGAATGTTGTTTTACGTAGTAATGCGCATTGGCTACAGCAATACTTAAACCGCATTGCGACATAATTTGTAAATCGACAATATCATCACCAACAAATGAAGTTTGCTCATTGCTTAGATTTAATTCCTTCAATAAATTCGTATATACGGAGTGCTTATCAATCACACCTTGATATACATGCGCTATATCTAAGTCTCGCATGCGGTGCGCCAATGCTTTTGATGTGCGCCCTGTAATTATCCCCACTTGGATTCCATAGTGTTGCAACAAGCGAATACCATGACCATCATGAGTATTAAATGTTTTAATTTCTTCACCATTAGCATCAACATGTATGTTGCCGTCTGTTAATACACCATCCACATCAAATAATGCTAAACGAATGTTTTTAGCACGCTCTAAAATTTTATTTTCTATTTTCATCTTATATAGACTGTATGTATATAAAGTACATATAAGCTAAGTATCCACTGAGAAATAGTAGCCCAAAAATTCTTGGAATATATTTTTTACGTAAAAAAATTATTACCAATACAAATAATATCGCAGTTGCAATTAACATGGCGGGATAATCGCGTGTAAATACTTGATTAGGTATTGAATAACTTGTGATTAAACTTGCTGTAGCCGTTACGCCAAGTGTATTAAAGATATTCGAGCCAACAACATTACCAAGTGCGAGTTCACTATGTTTTTTTAATGCGCTGGCGACGCAGGTAGCTAGTTCTGGCAGGCTAGTGCCAAGAGCAATTATAGTTAAGCCAATAATTAAATCACTCACTCCTATGTTTTTTGCGATACCCACTGCCGCCCATACAACTAACCTTGAGCTTAGTATGAGTATTACAAGCCCAACAATTAAATCGAAAACAATCCTTTCTGTCGACTTATTGTTGCTTACACTTTCAATAGCATGTTCTATTTCACCATCACTCTTTGCTAAAACATAGAGTGTGATGAGTAAAGCAAGTATTAAAATTAAGCCATCAAGAAATTTTAATTGATGGTCAATAATCAAAACCGTCAATAAAACTGTTGCTGCCAGTAATAATAAAAAGTTTCTTCTTACAATTTCTGTATTAATAACGAGTGGCAGAATACACAAAGTGACCCCAAGCACTAGTGATATGTTAGCGATATTCGAACCTATGGCATTACCGATTGCTAAGCCGGGATTGCCTTGCCAGGCTGAAATTGCCGAGACTAATAATTCAGGTGCTGAGGTACCGAATCCTAAAATCACAATACCAATAAGGATTTTTGAGAAATTTAAATGTTGACCTAGGAGCAATGCTTCATCGGCGAAGCGATTGGCACTCCACAATAAGAGCAAAAACCCAAAAACCAAGGCAATTATAAAGGTCAACATATATACGATTATTAGTTTATAGACTTTGTGATGAGTGCGTCGCCAAGCATACTATAAGCAGGTATGATATTCGGTTTGAATTATAAGTAGAAATAATCACTTATATTAGAAATGTAATTCTCGCGCAGCGGAATCGCTATAGCAAATTAATATATAAGAATAATAACAGTGGAACCAATTGTACAAATTCGTGATCTGCATTTTACTCGCGGCACACGTAAAATTTTCAATGGTATAAGTTTAGATATACATGCTGGGCAAGTGACTGCTTTTATGGGCCCTAGTGGTACCGGTAAAACGACTCTATTAAAGCTGATCGGTGGCCAATTGCGGCCAGAGAAAGGTTCCGTAAAAGTATTTGGCGAGTATATTCATAATGTTAATCAAGAAACACTTTATTCAGTACGTAAAAAAATGGGCATGCTTTTCCAAAGTGGCGCATTACTTACTGACTTAAATGTTTTTGAAAATGTTGCTTTCCCATTACGTGAACATACGCAATTGCCAGAACAAATTATTCGTGATCTTGTCCTACTTAAACTTGAATCAGTGGGTTTGCGTGGCGCAAGAAAACTCATGCCAAGTCAACTATCAGGTGGAATGGCAAGGCGTGTTGCTTTAGCGCGAGCGATCGTTCTTGACCCAAGTATGATTATGTATGATGAGCCGTTTACTGGGTTAGACCCCATAACTAAAGGCACTATTGTAACGTTAATAAAAGAATTAAATGAAAGTATGGGTTTGACCAGTGTAATTGTCTCTCATGATGTTGATGAAACTTTGTCTATCGCGGACTATATCTATGTAATTTCTGAAGGTGAAATAGTAGAGTCAGGAGATCCGAATAACTTATCCACTAGTACATCCGGCTGGATGCAGCAGTTTCTAAAAGGTCTGCCAGACGGACCTGTGCCATTTCATTATCCATCTGAAGAATTTAAATCTGATTTATTAGTAGGTAGATAATGATTACTTCTGCATTACAAAATATTGGTGCGCGTGCTTTAGGTGTTTTTGAAAGTTTTGGCAGTGCGTCCATATTTTTTGCCAAAATCATTGCTGCTGTTCCTCGTGCACTAACCCGGCCACGACTTATTGTAAAAGAAATATATTCCGTAGGCGTTTTGTCTCTGACTATTATCGTTGTATCCGGTCTTTTCGTAGGTATGGTGCTAGGTTTGCAAGGCTACGTGACACTCGTTGACTTTGGGGCAGAAGAATCTTTGGGTGTTGTTGTGGCAATGACTTTGGTTCGTGAATTGGGTCCTGTGGTAACGGCATTACTTTTTGCTGGACGAGCTGGTTCTGCATTGGCTGCTGAAATTGGCTTAATGAAAGCAACCGAACAGCTTTCAAGCATGGAAATGATGGCAGTAGACCCAATCCGACGCATCATCACACCTCGATTTATTGGTGGTTTTATCTCGGTACCTTTGTTGACTGCGATTTTCACTGCAGTGGGAATTTTGGGTGGAAGATTTGTAGGTGTTGGTATGTTAGGTATTGATGAGGGTTCCTATTGGTCGCAAATGCAGGCCAATGTTGATCTTATTGATGATGTTGCCAACGGGATGATCAAAGGTGTGGTATTTGCAGTAGCATGTGTGTGGATCGCCTTATATAAAGGCTATTCTGCAATACCTACCGCAGAAGGGATTAGTTTAGCGACTACGCATACTGTGGTGAATTCTGCATTAGCAGTTTTAGGATTGGATTTTGTATTGACTGCTTTAATGTTTGGAGACTTATAGGAACAGGAAGCTCTGATTTATCCTAAATACTTCGTTAAAAAATGATCTCGAAATCGCTCATGTATAAAGTAATACATATCGCTCTTCTCGACATTTTTTGTCTCGTCTTAGAATAAATCAGAGCCTCTTTATAATTAAAATTATAGGTATTGAATTATGACGACGCGTTTTATTGAAATCATGGTGGGGCTATTTGTTGTGCTCGGTTTTTTAGCATTGTTTATGTTAGCAATGAAAGTGAGTAACCTAAGCCGTTTAACGGATAATGATGGTTACGAAGTTACGGCTTATTTTGAAAATATAGGTGGTTTGAAGGTACGCTCACCGGTAACAGTATCAGGTGTTAGAGTTGGACAAATCACGAGTATTGTTTATGATGCGGATCGTTATGAAGCTCGAGTAGTGATGCGTATTCAAGAAGAGCATAACTATTTTCCGATAGACACTACTGCGAGCATTTATACAGCGGGATTATTAGGGGAACAATATATTGCCTTGGAGCCAGGCGCAGAGGATGATGTATTAACCTCAGGTGATACCATAGAATTCACTCAATCAGCTCTGGTTCTCGAGGAAATAATTGGCAAAATTGTTGTCAAACTAACATCTGGGTAATTCAATCAGCCGTAAGTTGCTGATTTATATGCAGCTGTTAATTTTAATATTCTTCAATATTAAGGAGCTCCATTGTGACCAATCCTAAGGTGACAGACTTAACGTTAATCAAGTCTATGTCTCAAAAATATATTCAACTTTCATTTGCAGTGGTGATGATCTTAGTTCTCATCATGTGGACTTATGTTTTTGCCATCGATGATCGCACTCCTGAGCAGATTGTAGAAGAGACGTCTTCAACTGTTTTGAAAGCAATAAATGAACAAAATGCCGAATTGCGTGAAGACCCAACACTTATTAATGCACTTATTAATGAAACCGTAATTCCTACTATTGATTTAAATTCGATGGGTAAATTAATTTTAGGTAAGTACTGGAAGAAAGCGAGTGAGGAACAACGCACAAGTTTTGTTAATGAATTTAAAGATATGCTCATTCGCACCTATGCAAAATCTTTAGTTGATTATGGTCATGCAAAGATAAAAGTTTTACCTAATCGTGAAAAAAACCAGGGTAAGTATTACACGGTGCAATCAGAACTTGATATTGGGTCAGGTAAAACTCCATTACAAGTTGCATATATTTTCCGTAAAAACAAACAAGAAGAATGGAAAGTTTTCGATTTGGCGGTTGATGGATTAAGTTTGGTAAAAAACTTTCGTACCAGCTTTGGGCAAGAAATAAAAGAAACTTCTTTAGATGCCTTAATAGAGCGGTTAGCCAACACAAATAAAACGGGAACAACAGACGAAGTCATTTCTGAACAGGGTTGATAAATAATCTAAGTTGAAATTTGGTTTATTAATGGAGCCAACCTTCGATCATATAGAGCCCGGGCGTTTTAAACTTTCGGGCGATTTAACCTTTTCAAGTGTGCCGGCAGTTTGGGATCAGGCACGTAAAATGTTGTTAGACGTTTACGAGGAAGAAGTTGAAATTGATATCGGTTCAGTAGATAAGTTTGATAGCAGCGGATTAGCATTATTAGTTGCATGGGCGCGATGGGCGCATTGCAATAACAAAGAGCTAAGATATAGAAACGTTACTGAAAAAACCAATAAGTTGATCGAAATAAATAAATTGCAGGATTTGCTAAAAACAAATTGAATCAACATTTTTACTGACTGACCATCATCTACCCACTAGCATAAGAGTGATGGGTTGGTTAAGATCATTTCTTCAACAATCTATTCTGTAAGCCTAATTCTACGTTCCTGCTTGGTTTAACTCATGGAAAAATTATTAATTGAGGGTGGCAAGCCTTTAAAAGGGGATGTGCGTATTTCTGGCGCAAAAAATGCGGTCCTCCCCATATTAGCTGCAACATTGTTGGCTGAAGGTCCAATGCGGGTCGCAAATGTTCCGCACCTACAAGACGTTACCACTACCATGGAATTATTGGGGCGCATGGGAGTGTCGTTAACAATCGATGAGCATATGAACATCGAAATCGATACCAGTACTATAGAAGAGTTTTTTGCGCATTATGAAGTGGTAAAAACGATGCGTGCTTCCATTTTGGTATTAGGCCCATTATTGGCTCGCTTTGGAAAAGCCGAAGTATCATTGCCAGGTGGATGTGCAATTGGCTCTCGTCCAGTGAATCTGCATTTACGTGGTTTGGAAGCAATGGGGGCGGATATAGAAGTCAAGGGTGGGTATATTCACGCAAGTTGTGACCGCTTAAAGGGTGCTCACTTAGTGATGGATAACGTTACGGTCACAGGTACTGAAAATTTGATGATGGCCGCATCTTTAGCTGAAGGTACGAGTGTTATTGAAAATGCTGCACGTGAACCTGAAGTTACCGATTTAGCAAATTGTTTGATAGCGATGGGCGCAAATATTGAAGGTGCTGGTACGGATACGATAACTGTGCATGGTGTAAAAGAATTAAAAGGCTGTCAGTACAGTGTACTAGCAGATCGAATTGAAACCGGGACTTTTTTAGTTGCTGCAGCCATAACGGGCGGACATATCAAATTAAAAGACACACAGCCACAAATATTAGAATCCGTGTTACAAAAACTTGATCGTGCAGGTGCCAGCATTACAAGCGGGCATGATTGGATTGAAATTGATATGCATAATCGCCGGCCCAAGAGTATTAATTTGCGCACTGCTCCATACCCGGCTTTTCCAACCGATATGCAAGCACAATTTACCGCATTGAACGCTGTGGCTGAAGGTTCTTGCACAATTACTGAATCGGTTTTTGAGAATCGCTTTATGCACGTGCAAGAAATGCAGCGTATGGGTGCAAATATAAAAGTTGAAGGTAATACTGCAATTGTAACTGGAGTAGAGCAATTAAAAGCTGCGCCTGTTATGGCAACGGATCTTCGTGCATCAGCAAGTTTAATTTTGGCTGGACTGGTTGCTGAAGGACAAACAGTAGTAGATCGTATTTATCATATTGATCGTGGTTACGAATGTATTGAAGAAAAGTTAGTACAGTTAGGTGCTAATATCCGTCGTGTTCCACATTAAATATGCATGAAACTTTGATTTCTATTTATTTAAATGAAAGATAGTAGCAATAAAAATGTCACTACGATTGCGGTTTCAAAGGGCCGTATTTTTGATGAAAGTCGTGACTTATTAAAAAAAATTGGGATCACAGTTGCACAACAAGATCTTGATGGGCGTAAGTTAGTATTGCCAACGAATAAAAAGGATATTCGTATACTTATAATTAGAGCAACTGATGTGCCCACCTATGTTCAGTACGGTGCAGCAGAATTAGGTATTGTTGGTAAGGACACCTTAATGGAGTTTGCGGGTGATGGTGGTATTTACGAGCCACTGGATCTTGGCATTGCCAAATGCAAGCTTATGGTTGCTGGAGTGGAGGGCAAAATCGTCCGCAATGAAGCGGGCCAAGTTACGTTGAGCCAGGGTCGTCGCCTGAGAGTAGCAACAAAATATTTTCAAAGTACTCGTCGCTACTTTGCCTCAAAGGGTCAGCAAGTCGAATTAATTAAACTTTATGGTTCAATGGAGCTGGCACCTCTATTAGGTCTTGCAGATTGTATTGTTGATCTGGTTGCTACCGGTGGAACCTTAAAAGCAAATGGATTGGTAGCGACTGAACATATTGCAGACATCAGCTCGCGCCTAATCGTCAACAAAGCAGCAATGAAGATAAAATCTGCTACACTTAAACCCTTGATTGAACAATTTAGGCTAGCTATTGAGAAACCCTAGGGTTTTCAAGAGAATTATTTTTTTAAGATATAGAATAATAACAACAAGAGATTTTAGATTCAGGTACGGTCATGAAATACCAAACGGACGACCTCAGGATAGTCGAAACTAAAGAGGTCATTGCACCCTCAAAGTTACACCAAGAGCTCCCAGTTAGTGAAAAGTCTGCGCAGTGTGTATTCAATGCACGCAGTGCGGTGCAAAAAATCCTACACGGGGAAGACGAGCGTCTACTAGTAATAGTGGGCCCATGCTCTATTCATGATCCTGATGCTGCGCGTGAATATTCTGAACGTTTGACTAAAGTGCGTGATGAGCTTGCGGCTGATTTAATGATTATCATGCGCGTGTACTTTGAAAAACCCCGTACCACTGTTGGTTGGAAAGGTTTGATTAATGATCCAAATTTGGATGACAGTTTTGAAATTAATAAAGGTTTGCGTATAGCACGTAAGTTGTTACTGGATTTAAATGAATCCGGCATGCCTGCAGGTACCGAATATTTAGACTTGATTAGCCCTCAATATGTTGCAGATTTAGTGAGTTGGGGTGCTATAGGTGCACGCACGACTGAAAGCCAAGTTCACAGAGAATTATCTTCTGGCTTGTCATGCCCGGTTGGGTTTAAAAATGCAACGGATGGTGGTTTACAAGTTGCTGTGGATGCAATTGGTTCAGCAATGAATCCGCATCACTTCTTATCAGTAACTAAAGAGGGTAAATCCGCAATTTTTTCTACCGCCGGGAACAAAGATTGCCACATCATATTACGAGGTGGCAGCGATCAACCTAATTATAATCCTGAAAGTATAAACGAAGCTTCTGCTTTGCTTGAGAAATCTGGTTTAGCTGCGCGCATCATGGTTGATCTAAGCCATGCTAACAGTTTTAAACAACATGAAAAGCAAGTTGAAGTGGGTAATTCGATTGCACAGCAACTAAGCGCGGGCGATAAGCGTATTTTTGGTGTAATGATTGAAAGCCATTTAATTGGTGGTCGACAAAATGCTAAACCTGGACAAGATCTTACATATGGCCAAAGTATTACCGATGCTTGTCTGGGCTGGGAAGAAACTGAAACTTTATTACACACGCTTGCCAACTCAGTTCGCGAACGACGACATTTTAAATCTGCAGCAAGCGCGGCTTAATTTCTTCACACAAAAATGTTGAATATTCGCCGTCTTAATAGTCAAGACGCAGATTTCTCTGCGCAATTTAATAACGTGCTACAACAAAATCAGTCGGCAGAAAATGATGTGCGCGATACTGTCGAGGTAATAATAAAAGAAGTTCGTGAAAAGGGTGATCAGGCATTATTTGCATATACAAAAAAATTCGATCAAGTTGATGTAAACAACATATCTGAGTTAGAAATTTCACATGCTCAAATGGAAAAGTATGCAAACCAAATTAGTCGAGAGCAACGCGCCGCACTTGAAACGGCAACTAAACGAATACGAGATTATGCTGAAAAACAAAGTTTACAGTCGTGGTCGAGCAAAGATGATGATGGAAATGAATTAGGTCAAGTTGTTACGGCCTTAGAAAAGGTGGGTGTCTATGTACCTGGAGGCAAAGCCGCATATCCTTCTTCAGTATTAATGAATGTCATTCCTGCCAAGGTAGCCGGTGTAGACTCAATTAATATGGTTGTGCCTACACCAGGGGGTGAAATTAACTCTATGGTCATGGCAGCGGCGTTAGTTGCCGGAGTGAATCGAGCTTTTGCTATTGGTGGTGCGCAAGCAATAGCAGCATTGGCCTACGGCACGGAGACTATACCAAAAGTAGATAAGATCGTAGGGCCGGGGAATGCTTATGTCGCAACGGCCAAACAGCTTGTCTTTGGGCAAGTAGGTATCGATATGATCGCTGGGCCATCAGAAGTTTTGGTTATCTGTGATGAAAGTGCTAATCCTCAATGGATAGCAATGGATTTATTTTCTCAGGCAGAACATGATGAAAAAGCTCGCGCAATTTTGATTAGTACTCAAGCTGATTTTTTTGATCAGGTGCAAGAACAGATGCAATCGTTGTTGAAAGGATTAGATCGTGCCGAGATTATTACTCAATCCGTAAACGATTGTGGTGCATTTATAAAAGTTAAAGACCTAGATGAAGCCGCGGAGTTATCTAATCAAATTGCACCCGAACATCTAGAGCTTTGTGTTTCTGAGCCAGAGGCATTGATGAAAAAAATACGCAATGCGGGTGCAATATTTTTAGGTCACTATTCTCCAGAAGTTTTTGGTGATTATTGTGCGGGTTCCAATCATGTTTTACCTACTGCAGGTACTGCACGATTCTCTTCGCCCTTAGGAGTATATGATTTTCAAAAGCGAAGCAGTGTAGTGAACTGTTCAAAAACGGGCGCTGAAAAATTAAGTGCTGTAGCATCAATTTTGGCTGAATCCGAAGGGTTAACTGCACACGCTCAATCCGCCGAATATCGTAAGAAGCTCTGATTTATCTTTATACGTCGTTTAAAAATAATCTTAATATCGCTCATGTATAATCAAATACACATCGCTCATTTCGATATTTTTTGCTTCGTCTAAAAACAAATTAGAACTTCTTTGAATTTGTAACATGAAAATTCTTCCTGAAAACTTATTGCGTGCTGAGCTTGCTGAAATGCAGGCTTATCATGTGCCTGATACAAGTGGATTGATTAAATTAGATGCGATGGAAAATCCATATGCATTTCCAGATTCACTACGTGAAAAATGGTTGGAAGAATTGAAAAGTGTGGAGCTTAATCGTTATCCAAATCCACATGCTATAGAGCTTAAAAAAACATTTCAGCAAGCCTTTTCGCTTTCGCCAAAATTAGAATTGATGTTTGGCAATGGTTCAGATGAACTAATTCAATTGTTAATCTTGGCTACAGCAAAACCGGGTGCGACAGTGTTAACTGTAACGCCAAGTTTTTCAATGTATAAGCTTATTGCTGAATATATAGGTGTTAATGTTGTTGAAGTTCCATTACAACAAGATACTTTTGCATTGCAATTGGATTTACTTGTAGCTGAAATTCAAAAACATCAACCTGCACTAATTTTTTTGGCATGCCCCAACAATCCTACCGGAACTCTCTGGCCAAAAAATGAAATTGAAAACATTGTAAAAATAGCTACAGGATTAGTAGTGATTGATGAGGCCTACTCACCTTTTGCCGCTTATTCGATGAAGTCTTTGGTAGAGCAATATTCTAATGCTTTGCTAATGCGCACGATTTCTAAAATGGGCTTGGCAGGCTTACGTTTAGGTTGGTTATATGGTTCAGCACAATGGCTGAGTGAGCTGGATAAAATGCGTTTGCCTTATAATATCAACGCGTTAACACAAGCGAGCGCAAACTTTGCTTTGCAAAATATAGCGCTGTTTGATGAACAAGCTAAACAAATTTGCCAACAACGCGAAACTTTGTTCTCAACATTAGAGACTATGGAAAACGTACAACCATTTCCAAGTCAAGCGAACTTTATTTTGTTTAAAGTTTTAAATGGTTCTGCTAATGATGTTTATGGGAAATTACTAGAGCATAAGATTATTATTAAGAATGTTTCAAATAATAAATTGCTAGAAAATTGTCTGCGTGTGACGATAGGTACGCAAGATGAAAATAAAGCCTTTGTTAACGCATTAACAAATTCTTTATAAAAGCTTAACGATACTTATCGATATAGAGGGCGCTGATCGATTTTTGCGTCAATCTCAAAGTTTTTACCACGGCGTAAGCCACTAATCGTGATTTCAGATCCTGGTCTACTACTAGCTATTTCATTTTGAATAGTTTTAGCATCACGAATAAGCTTGTCATTAAATAATAAAATAATATCTCCCGGACGAATCCCAGATTTATAGGCTGGACTTTGTCGAACTACACCTGCAACTAGAACGCCGGTGTGTTCTTTCAAACCAAATGATTCAGCTAGTTGGGGAGAAAGATTTTGCAGTTCTAACCCTAGCCAGCCACGAATAACGCGACCATGTTCGATAATTTGCGACATAACATCGCTTGCTAAGCCAATAGGAATTGCAAACCCGATACCTTGTGACCCGCCCGATTTAGAAAAGATTGCAGTGTTAATGCCTACCAGTTCTCCATATGCATTAATTAGTGCACCACCCGAATTGCCAGGGTTAATTGCTGCATCCGTTTGAATAAAATTTTCAAACGTATTGATACCCAAACGATCTCTTCCTGTGGCACTAATAATTCCTTGTGTTACGGTTTGACCGAACCCAAAAGGATTCCCAATAGCAAGCACAACATCACCAACTTGCAATTTTGATGAATCAGTTATGATTGCTGTCGGGAGATTTTCAACTTCTATGGTTAGTACGGCTAGATCCGTTTCAGGATCGGCACCTAAAACATTTGCGGGAACCGTATGGCCGTCTGCAAGAAGCACTGCTATCTCATCTGCATTCTCGATGACGTGATAGTTTGTCAACACATAACCCTGACTACTCATAATCACACCTGATCCCAAGCTGGTTTGAGTGCGTTGTTGCGGTCGATTCAAGTCACCAAAAAAACGCCGCAATAGTGGACTATCTAAAAGAGGGCTGGGCCGTGTAACAATTTGCTGGCTGGTATAAATGTTTACAACTGCCGGGCTAGCACGTTGCACAGCTTGTGCATAGGAAACAGGTCCAGATCCTAAATTATCGGGTCGGTCCGAATTGTCTTGTAAAAATTCGACTACCGGACGTTTATCGATTACATAATCAGGCAGGAAAATAAGTAATAAAACAGCGGCAAGCACTCCCACAAGAACGGCTTGGGATATAAAAAGTAAGAGCTTGCGTATATTCATAAGTACGATAACCTACTTATTCAAAATGTTTGTTTAGTGATCATTATGGTGTTGTTATCAGAACTTACAGAATACATAAATACTTTTTTGCAGATTGATCGATTTAAAGACTACTGTCCAAATGGTTTACAAGTAGAAGGTAAAAGCGAGATTCATAGTGTAGTCACTGGAGTAACCGCAAGCCAGGCCCTAATCGATATAGCTTGTGAGAAAAGAGCGGATGCAATTTTAGTTCATCATGGCTATTTTTGGCGAAATGAAGAAGCCCAGATAACAGGTATTAAGCGCAAACGAATTGCAACGTTGTTGGATCATAATATTAGCCTTTTAGCTTATCATTTACCGCTTGACGCGCATCCCGAAGTTGGAAATAACGTGCAGCTTGGCCAATTGTTAGGCATCCAAATAGATGGTGAGTTGTATAATAACTCTCATGGTGTTTGTGGAAGTTACGGTCATCTGAAAACCCCTCTACCTGCTGAGCAATTTAAACAGCTCATAGATAAAACATTAGGTAGAAAAAGTACCCATATCCATGCTGGGTCATCTGATATAACCACAATTGGTTGGTGTACAGGGGCTGGCCAATCGTTCATTGAAGTTGCAGTACAACAACAATTAAACGCTTATATAAGTGGTGAAATTTCAGAAGCGACTACCCATATAGCACGTGAGTCCGGAATTCATTATTTTGCTGCCGGGCATCATGCAACCGAGCGTTATGGAGTCCAAGCACTTGGTACAAATTTAGCTAAACAATTTGGGATAGAGCACGAATTTGTAGATGTGGATAACCCCGCGTAATTTATACAATTTTTTAACTTCTACTTGACGAAATTGGGTTCTTGCGCCATTCTATTCGTCCATTGTAAGGACTGCATTCGCGCAAAACTATAATTAGAATCACTAACATTTCATCTTTCAAAATTAACTAATTCCAAAACCTCGTTGTGTAGAGCTAGGAGAGTGAGTACATGGCAAAAGACGACATTGATCATAGTCGCCGCAAAACACTAACAAATAGTGTCGCAGTAGTCGGTGGCATTGGCGCTGCGGTTGCAACTTGGCCTTTTATATCGAGCATGAATCCCAGTGCGAGTGCACTTGCTGCTGGTGCGCCGGTTGAAGTAGACGTCAGTAAAATGGAACCCGGGCAACAAATTCAAGAAATTTGGCGACGTAAACCTATTTGGATTATCCGCCGCACACCTGAAATGGTACAAACTCTTGGAGGTTTAACTGAAAAGTTACGAGATCCGGATTCAGCCGAAACATCGCAACAACCCGCTTTTGCACAAAATGAAATACGTTCTATTAAACAAGAGTATCTAGTGCTTGTTGGAATTTGCACTCACTTAGGTTGTTCACCAGAATTTAAGCCTGACCCAGGCGGAGACTTAGGCGCAGCTTGGCAGGGTGGATTTTATTGTGCATGTCATGGCTCACGTTTTGATTTGGCTGGGCGTGTCTATAAAAATATGCCTGCAAATAAAAACTTAGCTGTACCTCCGTATCATTTCATTAGTGATAACAGAATATTAATCGGCCTAACGAAAGATGAGGCTGAAGCATGAGTGAACAACCAAAAAGTGTGGAGTCACAAGGTCTATTGGGTTGGATAGACGCGCGTTTTCCTCTCAGCAAGATGATGAGGGAACATCTATCGGAATATTATGCACCGAAAAATTTTAACTTCTGGTATTTCTTTGGTTCATTAGCGTTACTCGTACTTGTTATTCAAATATTAACGGGTATCTTTTTAACAATGCATTATAAACCTGATGCAGAACTCGCTTTCGCATCAGTAGAACACATCATGCGTGATGTGAATTGGGGTTGGTTACTTCGTTATATGCATTCTACGGGTGCATCATTCTTTTTTATTGTTGTGTATTTACACATGTTCAGAGGTTTGATGTATGGCTCGTTCAAAAGTCCGCGCGAACTCATCTGGATTTTAGGCATGCTCATATACGTTGCCTTAATGGCTGAAGCTTTCATGGGTTATTTGTTGCCTTGGGGCAATATGTCTTACTGGGGTGCACAAGTAATTATTAACTTATTTAACACCATCCCCGTTTTTGGCGAAGCAATATCTGAATGGCTACGAGGCGATTTTGTAATTTCTGATGCCACCTTGAATCGATTCTTCGCACTGCACGTCATTGCCGTTCCACTTGCATTATTAGGTTTAATTGTTGCGCATATTCTTGCTTTGCACGAAGTGGGTTCTAATAATCCTGATGGCGTTGAAATCAAAAAATTGAAAGATGAAAACGGTGTGCCTCTAGATGGAATTCCTTTTCACCCTTACTACACCGTCAAAGATATTTTTGGAGTAGTGGTGTTCTTAGCGATATTCTCAGGTGTCGTATTTTTCTGGCCTGAAGCAAGTGGCTATTTTCTAGAGCATGCTAATTTTGAACCTGCTAATCCGCTAAATACACCAGATCATATCGCACCAATCTGGTATTTCACGCCGTTTTACACAGTTTTGCGTGCAATACCCAATCCGTTTGGTGGTTTCTTGATGATGTGTCTAGCCATCATTGTTTTGTTTTTCTTACCTTGGATTGATCGCAATCCAATTAAGTCAATCAGATATCGTAGCTTATTGTTCAAATTAAACTTATGGGTATTTGTTATTACATTTATCATTTTAGGTTACTTGGGTCTAAAGCCTGTAACTGATTTATATTCACAATTAGCTTTACGTTTTACGCAAATTTATTTCATATTTTTCTTTGTGTTGTGGGCTTATAGCAAACCGCGTTCAAGTGGATTCTGGACAGGGAGTTTTATAGTGCTTTTAGGTAGCATCATTTTATATGACTTTTTTAGGAGCAGTGGTGTTGATGATCCATCCATTCTTGCTTTGACTTGGTGGACCTTGTTAATTCCAGCAGCATACTTATTTCTAACCTTGTTGATGCCAAAGCTATCTAATTGGGATACAGAAAAAGAAGTTCCAGAGCGAGTGACATCATGAAAATACTAAACAAATTAATTTTACTGCTCACTTTATTTTTCTCAGCGACAGGTATTGCATGGAGTGCAGGTGGTGGAAGTAGTGATTTAGATAAACATGTTGGCAAAGTTCATATTCAGCTAAGTAACAATGCTTCTTTGCAGCGTGGTGCGAAGTACTTCACGAACTATTGTTTAAGTTGCCATTCTGCTGAACATAGCCGCTATAAAAGAGTCGCGAGTGATCTAGGTATTCCAGAAGATAAAATGATCGAAAACTTGATTTTCACTGGCAAAAAATTTGGTGATCTAATGACCGTGGCAATGAAACGTGAGGATGCACAAAAATGGTTTTTAGGTGTGGCTCCACCGGATTTAAGTACGCATACGCGTGTCATTGGACCGCAAGCTGTGTATGAATTTTTAATGACATTCTATATTGACGATTCACGCCCGTTTGGAGTGAATAATCTGTATTTAAACAATACCGCAATGCCGCATGTGTTGGCTGACTTACAAGGTTTACAGCGTGGCGAATTTCATATGGAAGCTGATGCGAATGGTATTGAGCATAAAGAGTTTTCTCAGTTTGAATTAATTCAGCCAGGTTCATTAAGCGAAGATGAATATAAACAAGTCGTAACAGATATAGTTAATTTTCTAGTCTACCTGAGCGAGCCTGCGCGATTAGTTCGTGCCAAAGTGGGTACAGGTGTACTGTTGTTTCTTGCCTTTTTTGGTGTCATTGCCTACTTCTTGAAGAAGAACTATTGGCAAGACGTGCACTAAAAATACATATATAACCTGATAAAACAATAATAAAGAGATTACTATGGCCTTAGTTGCAAATCGTCGTTCGGGGATGACGTTATTTTCGGATCCACATTGTGCGCAAAGTCATCGCACTCGTATCGTTTTAGCAGAAAAAGATATTACGGTTGATGTTGTGCACATTGACCCAAACAACAAGCCTGAAGATCTGCTTGATGTAAACCCATATAACTCTGTCCCTACACTCATTGATCGAGAGTTGGTGCTTTATGACGCACGTGTCATCATGGAATATCTTGATGAACGCTTTCCTCATCCGCCTTTGATGCCTGTGGATCCTGTTACGCGCTCTAAATCACGTCTGGCGCTATTTCATATTGAAAAAGACTGGTATGTGCCATTAAATGAAATTAATTCGGGTAATTCTATTGCCGCAGATAACGCAAAAAAAGCCTTACAAGAAAGCATTCTTTCGACAGTAGAGGTGTTTAATGCAAAGCCATATTTTTTAAGTGATGAATTTAGTTTGGTAGACTGTAGCATTGCACCCATTTTATGGAGATTACCTTATTTCGGTATCAAACTAGGTGCATCGGCAAAGCCAATTATGCAATATGCTGAGCGTGTTTTTGACCGTCCTTCATTCCGAAGTAGTCTTTCAGAAGAAGAAGTTGAAATGTGGCCTGGCTAGTCGTGTAAGCTTTAAGCTCTAAAATCTCAACGTAATCGATCATTCGTCATGACATCAAGCCGCCCATATTTATTAAGAGCAATGTATGAGTGGATTGTCGATAATGGTATGACACCCTATGTATTGGTCGATACACGGAATGATCAAGTTATCATCCCCCGTCAATATGAAGAAGATGGCAAAATTGTTTTAAATATTGGTCCAGCAGCTGTGGGGTCGTTAGATCTTAGCAATCAGGCTTTAAGTTTTGATGCAAGATTTGATGGCACTTCTATGGACGTATATGTTCCGATGGAATTTATTCTAGCAATTTATACGCGTGAAAATGGACAAGGTATGATGTTTGCGGATGAAGACATACCACCTCCAGGGGATGATTCAGACCAAGGTTCAAGTAAACAAAAGCAATCTCATCTTCGTGTTGTAAAATGATCAAAATTTTACAAGATGATATCACCATGTTAAAAGTTGATGCCATTGTAAATGCTGCAAACAATAGTTTGCTTGGTGGCGGTGGAGTAGATGGCGCGATCCATAAAGCTGCTGGCCCTGAACTTCTAGAATTTAATAAAACCTTAAATGGTTGTGAAACGGGTGCAGCAAAAATTTCTCCTGGTTTCAAACTTCCTGCAAATTGGATCATTCATACCGTAGGCCCAGTGTGGCAAGGTGGTAATCAAGGTGAACCAGAATTGCTTGCACAGTGTTATGAAAATAGTTTCGAACTAGCTCTTGAAAAGAAAATTAAATCCATTGCATTCCCGGCAATCAGCACAGGGGTGTATGGTTATCCCAAGCACGCTGCAGCGCTTATTGCAATTCAACAGTTTCAAAATTATGAAGAAAAATTTGATGAAGTTATTGCATGCTGTTTTAGCGAAGTAGATGTGGAGATTTATGAAGGGTTGTTAGCTGATAGCAGGATGTACGAGTATGAATCAAATCATGGGTGATTTGTTCTGATTAAAAAATTTTCTGAAATTTCTGTCGGCCAATAACGGTCATTTATTAATTATTCCTTTTCAGGCTTATTTTTTGATTCTAAAGCAATCTAAAAGAAAAGCAGCCGCTATTAAAATTAATATACTCATTAAAATTACGAAACTCACTGGCTGATCTTGCCAACATACAAAATTCATCTTTCCTGCGCCACTTACACAGTATTTTTCAGTGGAAAAAACAAGTGCCAAATACGAAAGAATTAGGGTCACTATAAAAATGAATTTAACTTTTGATACTAATATAATTTTCACAAGTAAATTTATATTCAATAGTCGGATTATGTCCGCTTTGGGTCGAAAGCAGTCATTTTGAACTCATACTTTGAATTTTCCAAGCGTTGGATTATTTTATTTCTCTTGATTCTAATCTGTTCGCGTCATCCTAGACGCGACTCATATTCGCCCATCCCTGGGCTCACCTCCATGTGCTCGGTACGGTAATGTCTTTCCGGGATTGAGGATGTTGTTGGGATCAAATTGTTTTTTAATTTTGTGCATTAGAGCAAGTGTAGCGCTATCAATTTCTTGCGAAACAAAATCGCGTTTAGCAAGCCCCACTCCATGTTCACCTGAAAGTGTGCCACCCAAGCTTAATACACACTCAAAAACTTCGTTTAAGCAAGCTTTAGCTGCAGCCTCTTGCTTGTTTGCATCATATAAAAGATTAACGTGTAAGTTACCATTGCCTGCATGACCAAAATTAAAAATTGCAATGCCATGCTTTTTGCTTAGTTTTTCAAGTTCATTCAATAATATGGGTAATTGCGTAACTGGTACCACTACATCTTCATTGATTTTGTTTGGTGAAAAACTACGCAAGGCAGGAGATAATACTTTGCGTGCAGTCCACAAGTCTGACTTTTGTTTTTCATCTTCAGCGGTTTTGAGTTCGATGCATCCACTATTTTGTGCTGCATTCAATACTGCCTCTGTACTCGCTGCAATGCTTTTAGTGAGTCCATCTACTTCAATCATCAACATCGCTTGTGCTTGAGGATCAATTTCAAGACTGGATTGCTGGCGTATTAAGTTCAGTGAGCCTGAATCAATAAACTCTAATGTATACGGTAAAGTATTTTGTGCGAGTATGTTGATGACAGCATCAACTGCGGCATCGGCATTTTTATAAAGTGCGCGAACGGTATTAATACGCTCCGGTTTTGGATGAAGTTTTAATCGTGCCTCAGTAATAACACCCAAGGTTCCTTCGCTTCCGATAAGTAAGCGTGTAAGGTCTAAACCAACAACACCTTTCGTAGTCGCACTGCCGGTATGAATGGTTTCGCCTGTTCCTGTAACGGCTTTTAAACTCAAGGTATTTTCTCTACAGGTACCATATTTTACAGCACGAGGTCCTGCAGCGTTGCAAGCCAAATTACCACCTACACTGCAATAGTCTGCGCTACTCGGATCGGGAGGCCAAAATAAATTATGCTCAGTTGCATGTTTTTGAATGTCTGCATTTAATACACCCGGTTCTACGCGCATGTTTCGATTGTCTGCATCAACTTCGATAATTTGATTCATACGTTCTGTTGACAATACGACACCCGCATGTATAGGAACAGCAGCTCCTGTGGTACCAGTACCACGTCCTCTTGTGGTAAGTGAAATGTTATGTTCATTGCAAATTTTCACACAACTTACAATCTGTTCGTGTTTTGTGGGAAGTAAAACAAGATCCGGGCAAGCATGTTGTTTACTGTTATCATAACCATAGGCCCAACACTCACCTTGATCAGTAAGTACAGCGTTTTCACCACAAGCTTCAACAAACTTGTTTGTAATGAGTGATTCTAAAGCCACGTTTTGTTAAACGCTTAGGAACTTAAAACTGTTGATCGACTAGATCACAGAGACAATGCAAAATCAACAAATGAACTTCTTGGATACGTGCAGTAGATTCGCTTGGTACACGAATTTCAATATTACTGCTATTTAGTGCCGAAGAGAGTTTGCCACCATTATTTCCTGACAAAGCAATTACATCCATGTTTTTTTCGTGAGCAGCCTCAATGGCAGCCAAGACGTTAGCAGAATTTCCGCTAGTAGTGATAGCAACAAGTACATCATTTTCATTACCGAGTGCCTGCACTTGTCTGGAAAAAATATTTTCATAAGCGTAGTCATTTGCAATCGAAGTCAGTATTGAACTATCCGTCGTTAAAGCTATTGCAGCTAATCCTTCACGCTCGCGTTCAAATCGGTTAATTAATTCAGACGATAAATGTTGTGCATCGGCTGCAGAACCACCATTTCCACAAGAAAGTACTTTGCCTTGATTTTGAAAAACTTGAACAAGTTTGTCGGCTGCTGCTGCAATGTCTTTTTTAACTTTATCCAAACTCGCCTGCTTGGTTTCAATACTGGCTTGGAAAAGCATTTCTATACGCGATTCTTTACTCATGATATTTATTTTAGAATGCAGTGAATGCGTGTGTGATCCAGTTAGGTTTAAATGAGGCATCAAATCCTACCACGTCAAAACGCATGGGCTGATCGAGTTGATGTTTAGATACGTAATGACTAGCGGCAGCTATAAGTTTTTTGATTTTATGCTGATCAATGCTGTCTAAGGCTGAGCCATAATCATTTTTTGCACGATAACGCACTTCCACAAATACTAACTCTTGTTTATCTTGCATGATTAAGTCTATTTCGCCACTACGACAATGATAGTTCTTTTTAACTAGCTTGAGCCCGTTTTTTTGCAAAAAGTCACAAGCTTTGTTTTCTGCGACTTTACCTTGATCAATTGTTTTCATGCAGTATTTACTAATTGGGCTCCAATTGTGCTGAATAATCGGGTATCGAACCTAATGTTTCCGGTTTACCTTTATTAAATTTAGCCCACACGAGTTCACGGTAAATTCTATTTTGCGAATCAATACTTAACTTTCCTGTGGTGCCATCATAGCGGTCGAATTCATTTGCCGCTAAGCGCTGTAAATGAGGGATCACTTGGTAAGCATCAATACCTAGAGCAGCAAAGCGCGGCAGTCTAGAAGAGCTGCTAGAGACTTGTAAGTCCAAGGAATCTTTTAGTAATGCCATTGAGGGATCGTCAGTGAGCAGCCATGGCACATCGCAATAAGTAATACCATTAATATCTTGATCAGCAGAAATGTTTTCATTTCCAGAGAAAATATGTGAAGTGGCAAATACGGGCAAATCAGAGGCAAAGTGATAGCTTAACTGAGGGCGTATCAATCGTGCTTGTTGAGGTGACGCCGCAATGAAAACAAAGTCTGCGTCTTGACGTCGTCTTGGTTCAAATTCTATTTCTGTTTTAATTATCGATTGCAATTTGCGTCGACGTAGTTCGCTTTGATTAAGTTGCAATAAAGTTTTAATGGCAACTGAGTAATCAGCATCTTGTGGAAAATAACGTTCAGACTGTAACACCGTGCCCCCTAATTCAAGAAAGCGACTCGAAAAAGCGGATAATAAGCGCGAACCCCATTCTCCTTCGGGAACAAGTACTAATGCGGTACTTTTATTTTCAAATGCTGCGCGTTCAGCTACCTGTTTAGCCTCATCTTCTGGCAGTAAGCCAAATTGGTATAAGTTATTGGCCCCTGTTAATGCATCGCCGGAATAATTTAAAGATAATGTTGGAACAGGTAATGTCCCTTGGCTTGCTAATGTCCGTACGGCGTCTTTTTGGAATGGGCCAATAATGAAATCAGCTCCTTCATTTACAGCTCGGCGATAGTAACTTATTGCTGATATAGGATCGTCGCCAGTATCATAAACTACAAGTTCCGGTGGTGGATTAATTGCTTCATCAAATTCACGTGCAGTTATAATTCCTGAGTACACTGCTTCAGCAACTTTTCCATAGCGCCCTGTAAGCGGTAATAGCAGCGCGATTTTATTTGGCGCAATATGAAAAGCTGCATAATCCTGATTTATTGAGTCGATAATATGATTAGGGATGCGGTGTCCAGAGTATCTCTTTCTCCATTGCTGAATGGCGTTATCAATAGATGCTTGATTTGCATGAAGCTGCTTTTGTATTGCTACTAAACTTAACCAAGCGGCAAGTTCGAAGTTACTATTGTTTTGTGACCAAGAATTTAACTCTTCCGTATTCGTGTTAAGCAACGATTGCCATATGAGTTCATTATTTTTTTTCAATTGCGCAGGTTTTTTCAATAAATTATTTAACGCAATTC
Organism: Gammaproteobacteria bacterium; assembly: GCA_028279275.1. Lineage (GTDB taxonomy): Bacteria > Pseudomonadota > Gammaproteobacteria > UBA4575 > UBA4575 > JABDMD01. Next base: position 221,198 of record JANQOB010000020.1, read on the forward strand.
GGGTTTCAATTGATTGTTTGACTTGGCCAGCGCTATTTAAAGCTTTAGCGCGAACCGCAAATAAATGTGGATCATATTTATCTGAAAGATTTATTAATTTTTCTGGTACTGCATTGAGTGCGAGCTGAGGTTGCCCATTTAGTAATGCCAGTTCTGCCGTTGCTACACGTTTGCGAACAAATAGATCCTGATTTAATGTGCTTTCGTCAATCGCACTTAAATACTGTTGAGCTTGAAGTTTGGTTCCAGGTTGCAATACAGCTTCAGCCGCTCTTATTTGCAATGCTTCTTTTTGAGGTGATGGTTGATTTTCAGACTCAGACCAAAAGATAGCTGCGGCTTCTTGATACTTGCCCGCGTTAAGAAGCTTTTCGGCTTTGCGTGTTTGAGCATTACCAGTATTGAAGACGTTGCTTGCATCGAGCGAAAAGTCAGCACAACTTGAAAGCATGAGCACGGTAAATAATGTTATAAATACCAGCGCAAATGAATTTTTTAATGAGTATTGGTGTTGGGTTATTTGCATTAATATGATTGGTTTATATTCTTAATTAATAGTTATGAGTGATTTTGGTACTTTGTACATTATTGCTACGCCTATAGGCAATCTTGCAGATATATCTTTGCGAGCGTTAGACACTATAAAGGCAGTTAAGGTTTTATATGCCGAAGATACTCGTGTTACTCAACACTTATTAGATCACTATGGTATCCAAGCTAAATTGTTGTCGCTACATGATTTTAACGAATCTAAGAGGATATCTTCAGTTATTGAGCATCTGCAAGCAGGCTCTGATGTTGGCCTAGTATCGGATGCGGGTACTCCGCTTATCAGTGATCCTGGCTATAAATTGGTTGCAAGTGTACAGGATGCTGGATTAGATGTTCGCGCGATTCCCGGGCCAAGTGCTTTGACGGCGGCGCTATCGGTTTGCGGTATACCAACTGATCGCTTTGTATTCGAGGGCTTTCTGCCTAAATCAAGCAATGATCGAAATAAACGATTAGCAATGTTGAGATTTGAAACACGTACGATAGTGTTTTATGAATCACCAAAGCGTATAGAAGCGTCTATACAATCTTGTATTGAATTCATGGGCGCTGATCGCAAAGCAGCATTGTTACGTGAAATGACAAAACACTATGAACAACATTTTTGTGCTGATTTGCATACGATTAAAAAGCAGCTTGCCAGTCAAAATGAAAAGCTGCGTGGCGAGATGGTATTGATATTACATGGTAATGATTCACAGGAGGACGAGGTCGAGTTTGAGAAAGCCATGAAATTATTAGTAGATTTACAACAACACATGTCACTTAAAGAGGCAGTAGCGATTGTGGCAAAGCATAGTGGTGTGCGCCGTAACCAGCTTTATTCCCAAGGTTTAAAAGATAATTCTAATAATCAATAAGAGATGTTATCTTTTATAGTGGAGTTAGCTAAGCAGTCGCTGCTCCACTTAATTTGATGGAGCAGTGTGCTTCATTAATTTAAGTGGAGCAGAGGAAAGTCCGGGCTCTACGGGCAAGGTGCCAGGTAACACCTGGAGAACGTGAGTTCATGGAAAGTGCAACAGAAAGTAAACCGCCTACGTTTTTAATTTAGGCAAGGGTGAAAAGGTGCGGTAAGAGCGCACCGCACAACTGGTAACAGGAGTGGCAAGGTAAACCCCACCCAGAGCAAGACCAAATAGAGGGGCGAGGAGAAATCCTGCGCATGGCCCGTGCGGCCCCTGGGTAGGTTGCTCGAGGCTTGTGGTGACACAAGTCCTAGATGAATGACTGCTCTCGACAGAACCCGGCTTATCGGCTAACTCCAATCAAATCTGAACATGTTTTCACTGGGAGTGGAATTCACAGAGCCGATATAAAATATATCGCTGGCTAGCCATTCTTAATCTAAATTATCACTATTCTCTTTTAACCCCACAGAATTTAGTAAGTTAATTACAAAATACCCTGTATTTTTCAGGGTATAAAGTGTCTTAACTATCTGTCTTATAAGAAATTTTTTAGCAATTTTCTATTTAACTACTTGCAATCCAACGGACTCGTTTCTATAGTGTCAAAAAGTGGGAAATTGTGGGAAAACATGGAATAAAGCTCCGTGACGAATACGTATGTTTCAGGGAATCAACGATCTCAATTTGGATGCCAAAGGCCGTATGTCTTTGCCTGCTCGATATCGCGACAGCATACAAGAAAGTTGTGCAGGGAGTTTAGTGATTACTGTTGATGTTGACCGCTGTTTACTGATTTACCCACAACCTGAATGGCATGTCATTCAACAAAAACTAATGCAGTTGCCAAGTATTAATAAGCAAGTACGGCGCTTACAGCGTTTGCTACTTGGCCATGCAACAGAATGCGAGGTGGATGGTAGCTATCGAATTTTATTACCTCCACCATTGAGGAAATTTGCAAGCTTAACTAAACACGCCGTGCTGATCGGGCAAGGCAATAAGTTCGAGCTTTGGGATCAAGAAACATGGGAGAAAATGCGAGAGCGTTGGATAAAAGAGGAAAATAAATTAAGTGATATTTCTGAAGCACTTGAAACACTCTCGATATAAGAATGAATGATGCTGCACAAGAGCATCAACCAGTACTGCTGGCAGAAGCTGTAGAAGCTTTAAATATTAATCCAAATGGCAAATATATCGATTGTACGTTTGGGCGGGGTGGACATAGCCAAGAAATATTAAATAAATTGAGCAAACAAGGAAAATTACTCGCAATTGATCAAGATGAAGAAGCTATTGAATATGGTAAAAAAAAATTTCACAACGACTCGCGAATTATATTAGCACAAACCAATTTTACAAATATTTTACAAGTGGCAAAACAAAACAATTTTAATGTTGGTGTGCAAGGTATTTTATTTGATTTAGGTGTTTCCTCACCTCAGTTAGATAATGCAATGAGGGGTTTTAGTTTTATGCAAGATGGTCCATTAGATATGCGCATGGACACTACGCAAGGCTTAAGTGCAGCTGAATGGCTACAAAAAGTAAATGTGCATGCATTGACTACAGTTTTGAAAGAATATGGTCAAGAGCGTTTCAGTAAAAGAATTGCCAAAGCAAT
>JANQOB010000011.1 GCA_028279275.1 Gammaproteobacteria bacterium
TACATGAAACAACAACTGGCGAAGTGGGATGACGAGATGGCCTCCGAGGGCGAACTGAAGATCGCTCATCAGATGAATAAACAGGCCGGGTACGTTTAATACATACTTCAGGCTTATGAAAGTAGGCTCATTTTACCTGTTCAAAATTTGGGCAGGTGAAGTGGGCATTTTTAACCAAAAAGCTATTAAAATCTGAAAAAAAACGGCAAACTATAGCCATATAATCAAGTAGAACAGGAGTTCCAATAATGAAAGTAACTTATGATGCAGATACATGCAGTCACGCTGGAGAGTGTGTAAAAGGTTCACCCACAGTATTTAAAGTAGAAGATGGTCAATTTGTAATTGATACTGATGCTGCTCCGGAAGCAGAAATTCGTGAAACTGTTTCTAAGTGTCCTTCTGGCGCTTTAAAAATAGAAGATTAAACTGGTAAGGATCAGTTTTAGAGTTTTACTTTAGTGCAGATAAACACTAAAGTTTTAAATAAATTAAAATAAATGGTTGAGCAGTGTTTTTACTGAGCACACTTAACATTGTTTAATATTATCCTAATGAAGTTTGTCAATTAGGGGGAGATATGATTGGAGATCAACTAAGAACAAAAATGATTTTGAGCGGACACCCAAGTTGTCCAAACACAGGTAAATGTTTACAAACTGCGGGTGAGAAGGGTGTTGATGTAGAAACCGTAGTCATCAGCGGAATGGATGACAGTGATTTTCTAGCAAAATCTCCTTATGGCATCGGTCCTGTACTGCAAGATATTGACTTTATTGTTTATGGAACAACTGCTGTGATGTCATATCTTGATGACAAAGGCTTTGGCCCCTCGCTCGTACCGCGAAATGGTGTGCATCGTGCAGTCATGTATCAGTGGGCTGGTATAGCGACAGAAAAAGTACAGACTATGATGGGTGATAACATTGATAAAGATGGACTTGGCACGTTGTTTGATGGTTTAGAAGCTCAAGTAAAGAATCCACCAAAAAAAGGTGATTTTATTTGTGGCGATTTTTCATTGGCTGATATTCACTGGGCAGCTTGTTGTAACTTACTAGAACACTCAGGTGCGGGTGATTTAATTAGTTCGCGTGCTGGTGTTAGTGCATGGTATGACAAAGTAAAATCACACCCTTCTACTAGTAAAGAAAAGCTTGAGCCATACAGCTGCTTGCCAACTGCGAGTGATGTTAGTTCTGGAACTTTACGAGATATTTCAATTAACGTTTAAAGAATATTTTTTTTTAAACACATACAAGCGTTCTAAACACTGGAAAGGACGCCAGTGAGTATTCGAAATCATGTTTGGATTATTTGGTGCTAATAAAGACTGGCAGGCAACCATCAATGGCGGAGAACATTCCGTCACGGTTAAAGCCGGTGACAATTTATTAAATGCAGCACTTGAAGCTGGTATACCGTGGCCTCATGATTGCCGTGTAGGAAGCTGCAGTACATGTCAGTGCACGCTTAAGAGCGGTAAGATCAAGCCTTTAACTGATTTTTCATATGTCTTAGATCCAGACCAACTTAAGAGTGGAAAGATATTGGCGTGTCAGACACGCTTAAAAAGTAATGTAGAAATTGAGGTTGAACTTAGCGATGCTCCAGCGGTTGAACTAAAATCCTATGACGGCCAAATAATCAGTGCCAAAAATCTTACCCATGACATAAAAGAATTAGTGATTAAATGTGATGGTGATGTTGATCATTCTGGAATGGCGGGACAATATTCAGAAGTAAAAATAGAGTCTATTGAGGAACCTCGATCTTATTCTTATGCGAAGGCTCCAAAGCAAGAGAAACAGGGCGAGTTTACTTTTTATGTGCGTTTGGTTCCGAATGGCAAATTTACCGAGTGGCTGTTTGCGGAAGATAGAGTTGGTGAAGCGGTTAAACTCACAGGGCCATATGGACAATTTTATCGTCGTGACGAAGATTCAACGATGGTTTGTATTGCTGGCGGCAGTGGTATGAGCGCAATTAAGGCGATTTTAGAAGATTCTGCGACGCAGCAAATTAAGCGCGATTGCCTATTTTTGTTCGGTGCGCGAACTCAGGATGATCTTTATTGTGTTGATGATATGGTTACCATCGGTTCCAGATGGAATAAAGATAATTCCTTTGAATTTGTACCGGTACTCAATATGGAGCCCGAAGACAGTAATTGGGACGGCGCCAGAGGTCTGGTTACGGATTATTTGAAGTCAGCCTACGTAGATACTGGTAAAATAAACATGAGTGAGGCACAAGGTTATTTATGTGGTCCTCCACCGATGATTGATGCTGCGATTGATGTCATGGTGGACCAGGGAATGAATAAAGAAAACATATTCTTTGATAAGTTCTTGGATGCGAGTTCAATGCCCGGAGGGCGTTAGATATATTTATAGAGTATTAGGAGACGGTTATGCGTACTTTACAAGCATTAGGAGTGATGGCACTTTGGACCATTGCATTTTTAGGAGTTATGAACTGGCTTAATGTTGGCGCACACCATAGAGAATGGTATTGGGCGCTTGGAACAGCACTGCTGTTCATAATTATGATCATAGGTAATTTTTGGATCTTTTTTGCTGTTGGCAAAGAAGAGCCATGGGATTGGGTTAAAAAGAAAGAAAGTGGTGGCGAAGAATAGAATTCCTAACATTTTCAATCTGAAATAAAAAAGGCCGCAATACTAAATGCGGCCTTTTTTTATTCAATTATATTATTGTAATACGGGATTTTTTTAACTTTAGGAATTTTTTCAACATCCCAATTTTCAATTGCCCAGCTCCACAAATGTGATAAAGATTTTTTTGCTATATCTTTAGGTGTCTCCTGGCCTAAGTCATGTAGAGCCTGTACCAGAATCTCTACACAATCATCTTTAGTAATCGCGCTTGCTTTGGTTTGTTTACTTAATTTTTGTCCTTGTTGGTTTATGATTACGGGAACATGTAAAAAATTTGGAACACGAAACCCCAATAACTTACATAAATAAATTTGCACTGGTGCGAATGGCATTAAATCTATACCTCGAACAATCTCCGTGATTCCTTGCATTGCATCGTCTACTGAGACCGCTAATGAATAACTCGGTAAATTAAATTTACGGTAAATAACAATATCACCAATTTCATTCTGTAAATTATGAGTTTGTAAACCATAGTGTAAATCATTATAAGAAACGACTTTTTCATCAACGCGCAAACGTAAATTTAAATTAGTATCCGTCAGCGGTAGTTCTTTGTTAGCACAAATACCAGGATAACGCTTACCTAAATCGGTTTTTTGAGGAATGTGTTCTAAATCTTTGCGTGTACAAGAACATGCATATACATGCTGCAATTGAATTAGTCTATCTAATGTAAAACGATAGTCTTTAAAGCGTGAAGATTGAAATAATGGCTCTTGGTCCCATTTGAATTGATAGAATTTAAGCGTTGATAATATATTTTCTGCCGCACCTTGAATTTCTCTTGGTGGGTCGATGTCTTCAACTCGAACAAACCACTTGCCATGATTATGTCTGGCTTGTAAATAACTTGCTGTTGCAGCAACAAGTGAACCGTAATGCAATGGTCCTGTAGGTGAGGGTGCGAATCTTCCTACATAGCTAGGTTTGTTCACGCTATGTCTAAAAGCATAGTTAAAAAAGCTATGTAAATATCTGTTTTTCCTTAATTTCCTGAAGAGTTTTACAGTCGATGCATAAAGTCGCAGTTGGTCTTGCTTCAAGGCGTTTTATACCAATTTCAATACCACACGACTCACAATATCCATAGTCTTCAGCATCTATGGAGGCAAGAGTTTTATTAATTTTTCTTATTAGTTTGCTTTCACGATCGCGTGTACGAAGTTCCAAACTGAATTCTTCCTCCTGAGTTGCACGATCAGCAGGATCGGCAAACTGACTTGCATCGTTTTTCATTTGATCAACTGTACGATTCACCTCGTCTAACAATTCTTGTTTCCAGGTAAGAAGGATATTTCTGAAATGCTCTAACTGATTATCACTCATATAACTTTCGCCACGATGCATGGTATAGGGTGTAATACCTTCAACGGGTAGCTCTACAGGTGAACGTTTATTAAGTAACTCAATACGCTTCTTCTTTTTTTCTTCTCGTTCAGCCTGTAATTTTTGTTCTTGCAGCTCAGCTTTTGTAGGTTTTTTTTCTACAACTTTTTTCGCACTTGCTTTCTTTGGAGCAGCCTTCTTTTTGGGTGCAGCTTTTTTCGTACTCGTTCTCTTAGGGGCAGCCTTCTTTTTGGGCGCAGCTTTTTTCTTTACCGCAGCCTTCTTCTTAGGTGCAGCTTTTTTCTTTACTGCGGCCTTCTTCTTAGGTGCAGCTTTTTTCTTTATCGCAGCCTTCTTTTTGGGCGCAGCTTTTTTCTTAACTGCGGCCTTCTTCTTAGGTGCAGCTTTTTTCTTTACCGCAGCCTTCTTTTTGGGCGCAGCTTTTTTCTTGACTGCAGCCTTCTTCTTAGGTGTGGCTTTTTTCTTTGCTTTAGCAGGCATGAAGGACCCTCTTAAAATGAAGCCCGCTTTTATGCCAGATCTATCGCCCGGTGGCAAGCTACGTTTGTAGGTAAGTCTTCAGCAGACTTAAAATTTGGTGTATTTACTATGGTTTGGACTTTCCGGATGATTTTTTTTCCACTCTGGCTGTCAGTTGCCCTTCCGCCAGCTGAACCGAAATTTTGTCATTTATCGCAATTTGGCGAGTATTGCGCAAAATTTGGCCGCTCATCTCATTGCTGGCAATTGCATAGCCTCGCTTGAGTGTGCCCAGAGGACTGAATGCATCGAGTGTTCGTGCTAGACCATGCAAGGCTTGCTGTTTATTTTGAAGCTTGGTTTTTACAAGCGAATAAATTTGTTTTTGAAGCTGTAATAACTTCATTTTAGCCTCAGATATCCGTATTTTAGGGGATTGATTTTCTAATTTAAGTGTTAATTCATTTAATAAATTAGAAAGTTCAGAGGTATTGAGTCTGACAGCACTATACGCACGTCTTTGCAGCTCTATCAGGTGCTCTTGTTTACGTAGAATCGTTTGTTTTGGGTGTAAAAGTTCCAAACGTTGAAACAACCTATCAATAGCTTGGTGTTGTGTTCCTATTAGATCATTTATAAGGTACATAAACGTACTTTCGAATTGTTGAAACGATTCGCTAAGTTCGTCTTGATGAGGAGTAATCAACTCAGCCGCGGCTGAAGGTGTAGGTGCGCGAAGATCAGCCACAAAGTCCGCTATTGTGAAATCTACTTCATGCCCTATACCCGTAACAATAGGAATTTGAGAACGGAATATACTCCGAGCAACGCTTTCTTCATTGAATGACCAAAGATCTTCAATCGAACCTCCACCACGTGCTAACAGTATCATGTCACTTGTTTTTGATTTATTAATGGTTTGTATCGCATCTACAATTGCCTCAGCCGAGTTTTCTCCCTGTACAGGTACGGCGTAAATTAGGATGCGCAATAATGGGTAACGGCGGTTTAATACACTGAGAATGTCACAAATAGCTGCTCCCGATGCAGAGGTAACAATACTGACAACATTCGGATATTCAGGAAGGTTTTGTTTGTTTTCAGTGTCAAATAAGCCTTCAAGCTTAAGCTTATGTTTTAACTCTTCGTATTTTTTTTGTAGTACACCTACTCCTGCTTCTTCCATGTGCTCAACCGTGAGTTGGTATTCTCCCCTAGGCTCATACACCCCAACACGAGCACGCACTAAAACATGCATGCCATCTTCGGGCTGAAATGGTAATAAACGATTGGCGTTACGAAACATGGCACAACGTACTTGAGCCTGAGTATCTTTCAAAGAAAAATAAATGTGTCCTGAAGCAGGAAATGCAACATTAGAGAGTTCACCTTCCACCCAGAGCAAAGGAAAGTTTTGCTGCAGTAATTGTTTGACCTCGCGATTAAGTTGTTGAACGGTGTAAATTTCTCGTTCTTCAAAATCCATAGTTACTTGCTCGATATCCATAGTGGCTATAGTACGCGATCTTTATTGGAGTAGTGGCATAAATAATTGCTGATTAACATTTACCGAACCTAGCACAGTCACTATAATGACCCGCCACTTAGGCACAGGAACGCTCATGCGAATTCGACAAGACGCGCTAACTTTTGACGATGTTTCACTCGTCCCTGCCCACTCAAGTGTCTTGCCGCTCGATGTAAATCTAAAAACCAAACTGACGCGGGAAATATCATTAAACATGCCTTTGGTATCCGCCGCTATGGATACCGTAACCGAAGCTCGCCTTGCTATTTCGATGGCTCAAGAGGGCGGTTTTGGTGTAATTCACAAAAACTTATCTGTTGACCAACAAGCTAGTGAAGTCAGCCTGGTGAAAAAGTTCGAAAGCGGTGTGATAAAAGAACCGATTTGTGTTGAACCCGGTACTAGCATCGGAGAGGTCTTAGAGCTTACGAGAGAGAAAAATATATCAGGTGTACCAGTTGTCTCGGGTGAATCGCTCGTTGGTATTGTTACCAGTCGTGATCTGCGATTTGAAAAACGCCGAGATGAGCCTGTATCGAAAATTATGACACCGCAAGAACGTTTAGTAACAGTCAAAGAGGGTGCTGACAAAGATGAAATTAAAAAACTATTGCATGAACATCGCATAGAAAAAGTCTTGGTTGTTAATAATGATTTTGAACTACGAGGCTTGATCACTGTAAAAGATATTCAAAAATCAAAGGATTTCCCTTTGGCATGTAAAGATCATGAAGGAAGATTGATCGTTGGCGCAGCGGTAGGGGTAGCAGCGAATACGGATGAGCGTGTAAGCGCACTAGTACAGGCTGGGGTTGATGTAATTGTCGTTGATACCGCACATGGACATTCACAGGCCGTTCTTGATCGTGTCACTTGGGTGAAAAAGAGCTTTCCTGATGTTCAGGTCATTGGCGGTAATATAGCTACAGGCGAAGCTGCAAAAGATTTGATCAAAGCGGGAGCTGATGCTGTTAAAGTAGGTATTGGCCCGGGATCTATTTGCACGACAAGAATTGTTGCAGGTGTAGGCGTACCACAAATCAGTGCTGTTGATCATGTTTGTGAAGCTGTTAAAGGTGAAGTGCCTGTGATTGCGGATGGTGGAATACGTTATTCAGGAGATATTTCTAAAGCTATTGCCGCTGGCGCAAATACTGTGATGATCGGTGGTTTGTTCGCGGGAACAAAAGAAGCCCCTGGAGAGGTCGAGCTTTACCAAGGACGTTCCTATAAAAGTTATCGTGGTATGGGCTCGCTTGCAGCTATGCAACAAGGATCAAGCGATCGTTATTTCCAAGATGATGATGCCGGTGCAGATAAATTTGTACCGGAGGGTATCGAGGGGCGTGTGCCTTATAAAGGTACGGTGGTAAATATTTTGCAACAACTTTTAGGTGGGTTACGCTCAAGCATGGGATATGTCGGATGTGGAAACATTGATGACATGCGTACTAAACCTGAGTTTGTAAAAATTTCAGCTGCAGGTAATCGCGAAAGTCATGTGCATGATGTGACGATTACGAAAGAAGCTCCTAACTATCACGTCGAATAAAAATTCGCACTCCCATATTTATTTTTAATGTTACATGAAAAATATTCATGCCGATAAAATATTAATTCTAGATTTTGGGTCTCAATATACTCAGCTCATTGCAAGGCGTGTTCGCGAACTTGGAACATATAGCGAAATATATCCATGGGATATCTCACTAAATAAAATTACTGCATTCAATGCCAAAGGCATTATCCTTTCTGGTGGGCCAGAATCTGTCACACTGGAAGACACGCCGGAAATATCTAATGAAGTTATAAATTTAGGCATACCGATACTTGGAATCTGTTATGGCATGCAAACACTAGTCAATAGGATGGGGGGTGCAGTTGAAGTATCCAGTCACCGTGAATTTGGTTATGCGCATGTTAATGTTGAAAGTGGTAGTGAGTTATTAACAGGTTTAATAGATGATGCATCTAAAAATGTATTAGATGTTTGGATGTCACATGGGGACCGTGTTGTGCAATTACCTGAAGACTTTAACGTGATTGCTAGTACTCAAAATGCTCCCATTGCCGCGATTGAGAGTCCCAATAAAAAAATATATGGATTGCAATTTCATCCAGAAGTTACACACACCAGACAGGGAAAGCAGATTCTGCAACGTTTTGTTCATGAAATATGTGGCTGCGGCTCGGACTGGACTGCAGCAAATATTGTTCAAGAGGCCATTGAAAATATAAAAAGCCAAATTGGAGACGAGCAAGTTGTATTAGGGTTATCTGGAGGTGTGGATTCGTCTGTCGTGGCAGCCTTATTGCACAGTGCGATTGGTGATCAATTGACGTGTATTTTTGTTGATACTGGCTTGTTGCGCCTAAATGAAGGGGACCAGGTCATGGAAACATTCTCACAGCACATGGGTGTAAATGTAATACGAGTTGATGCCGAACAGCGATATTTAGAAGAGCTGGAAGGAGTAGTAGACCCAGAGGAAAAACGTAAAATAATTGGTAATTTATTCATTAAAATATTTGAAGAAGAATCTGCGAATCTCACCAATGCAAAATGGTTAGCTCAAGGTACGATATATCCAGATGTAATTGAATCTGCAGGCGCCACTACAGGTAAAGCACACTTGATTAAGTCTCATCATAATGTGGGTGGTTTGCCTAAAGAAATGAAATTAAAGCTTGTTGAACCTTTGCGTGAACTTTTTAAAGATGAAGTACGTAAGATTGGTGATGAGTTAGGTCTCCCTCATGAAATGATATATCGCCATCCTTTTCCAGGTCCAGGGCTAGGTGTTCGTATTTTAGGTGAAGTTAAAAAACAATATGCTGACTTGTTGCGCTTAGCAGACGATATTTTTATATCTGAACTTCGAAAACAGAAGTTATATGATGAAGTATCACAAGCTTTTGCTGTATTTTTGCCAGTTAAATCTGTTGGAGTGATGGGCGATGGAAGAAAATACGATTATGTTATTGCATTGCGAGCTGTAGAAACGATTGATTTCATGACTGCCCGTTGGGCGCACTTACCCTATGAATTCCTAGACCACGTATCGCGTAGAATCATTAATGAAGTAATTGGTATATCACGCGTAACGTATGATATTTCAGGAAAACCACCTGCTACGATTGAGTGGGAATAAAATGATTTGCATAAAAGCGGATATACCATCCAAGATTTGTGAAATTGATGACGAATTGAAAGCAATCTACCATAGTAAAGATACAGTCTGCTTTTTTATATTCAAAAAACGTGAAGATAGAAATAGATTTCTCGATGAAACGGTTGGGATGCTTAAAAAAGAAAGAGAAAAACACTATGCATCATTCTATAAGTAAAATATCTTTTATATACCTTGATTGACGATAATAAATGGATGCGCGAAGCACTCGCTTTGGCTGAGCAGGCGGAAGACCAAAATGAAGTTCCAGTCGGAGCAGTGATTGTTCTTAATGATAAAGTTATTGGTAAAGGTTGGAACCAGCCTATTTCAAAAAATGACCCCAGCGCACATGCAGAAATCATTGCAATACGAAACGCCGCTAAATTAGTTAAAAATTATCGCTTGGTAGACACTACACTTTATGTAACGTTAGAGCCTTGTTTGATGTGTGTTGGTGCTATTTTGCATGCACGCATTAAAAAGCTAGTGTTTGGAGCATTTGACAATAAAACCGGTGCTGTAAGTTCAGTATTTAATATACTCACAGATTCAAGACATAATCATAATGTTGAAGTGCAGGGTGGTATTTTAGAAACGCAATGCGCGGAATTGCTAAAAACTTTTTTTAAACAACGACGATAATTTATCAACTCTAATTTTGAGCTAGGAGTTCATATAGTTCACCCTTATTTTCCAGCCATACCAATAGATCAAAATAGTTTCGTATATTTTGAACATAAATCACGGGTTCATAGCCACGGGCATAACCAAAGCGAGTTTTCTCATACCACTTTTTATTACTCAATAGTGGAAGATATTTTCTTACATCCATCCACAGATCTGGGTTGTCTCCAGCCGATTGGGTAAGAATTCTGGCATCTTCGAGATGACCGAAGCCAACGTTATAGGCCGCCAGAGCCATCCAAGTGCGATCAGGCTCTGTTATGCGTGCTGGTATTTTTTCTCGCATAGATAAAAAATATTCCGTCCCACCAATAACACTATTTTGTGGGTCCACACGATTTTCTATTTTAAGTTGTTTTGCGGTATCAAGAGTCAGCATCATTAAACCTTTTACACCAGTAGGCGAAACTGCCTTAGAATTCCATAATGATTCTTGATAGCTTATCGCTGCGAGAAAACGCCAGTCTTGATCATATTCAACAGCTGCTTCTTTAAAAAGACTCTTATATTTAGGGAGTCGTTCCCGAACATGTTTAAGAAAAGTATGGCTATCTATTGGCGTTATGTCGTTGACATGGCCAAAATATTTTTCTCTTAAGTGGGTAAGTGTGCCATCGTTTTCAATTTTGCTGAAGAACTTATCTACAGCTTTTTGTAATGATGTGTCATCAGATTTCTTTAATGCCCAAGCTAATGGTTGTTCTTTCCCAACACTTATACCAACTCTTAAATTAGGAAAGTATCTTCGAGTGACTGCTAATTCGGTAGAGTCTAAGATAGTATAATCAATTAAGTTATTAGCAGTGAGCAGAACTAACTCTTCGGTTGATAGATCGGGGTATTCTTTCCATTCTAATTCTGGAAAAAATTCTTTGTGATCTAATAGCAGTTGAGCCTGAGAACTGCCTTCAACGACAGCTATAGATTTACCTTGTAAATCATTAATTGATTTGGGTTTTTGTTGGCCTACTCTGTACGCAATTTGAGATAATACTTTTATGTATTCTGGGCCAAAATTCACATAGGCCTCGCGATGTTTAGTATGCGTGATTCCTGCAGCAGCGATGTGTGCTTCCCCATTTACAATACTTGGTAAAATCTGATGGAATTCATTTTGGATAATAATTTCTAGTTCAACTCCTAGATAGTCGGCAAATTGTTTTGCAAGCTCATACTCAATTCCTGTAGGGCCATCGGGTCCTATGTAATATGTTGTTGGGCTATTTCGCGTAACAATAGTTAATTTATTGTCACGTTTTATTTCATGGAGGATTGACGAAGAGTATTGTTTATTAACAAAAACAAGTGCACCTAATATAAATAAGGCAAAAATATAAACACTAATTTTTTGCAATCTAGATTTCATTATTTAAGTTCAATGACACTGTTCATTAATATGTTAGATAATTTATTCCAACTGGAGTTCGGTAGTACATGTATGGATACAGGGCGCTGTAACATGCTTTGCAAGTGTGCATCAATTTCTAGAAAAACTGTAATGAAATTTTCTATTTCTAAATAAAAAATATCTAAAAACGATGAACGATGACCGCTTTAAATTTAGAGTAGTTAGTTAAGCAATTACGCTAACTAACTATTCTTTAGTGATTAAATGGTATGAACTATTTAAAGAATTAAAGTTTCCAACTAAATTCATGTTTTTTGGCGCCATGCTTATTAAATAAAGCCTTTGTCTATACACATTAAGTCTGTGTAAAAGTTGGATAGAAGATTTTGACTAATGATTAGTTACTTGTTTTTCAAGTGTTTTGATAGATTATAAAATTCTGTAATAATTGAAAATATCAAGTTTCATATAGAGTATTACTCAAATGTTATTTTCATTAGCAAGAAAGTTATATTGGCGGTAAAAATTTACTAATAATCATTAAGTTACGAAATAACTTGAGAAATAGTAAATAAATCTATGTTAAATACATGTAAATTGTTGTAATTTCTTATATAACAATGAGAAATAAATGTGTATTTTTTTTGAATAGTTGTCTTCAGAGACTATCTCAAGAACCTACCAACTACAAACCCAAGTAGGTAGTCTAAAAATAATAAAAATCACAAAGCCTGCTTAAACATTAGAAGAGAGAAATGGCTGTTAAGGGAGAAGATAATAATACTGCGTCATTAATCGATGTTGTCACTCAGCATGATGAGGCGTTAGAACAAGCTTTGGGTGAAGTAATAGACTTGCCTACGGCTAATGATTCACAAGCATTTGATGTCTCTAAAAACATTTCTAGTGAACCCTATGAAGTAGGCGATCTACTTGTTTCATATTTAGAGCAGATTGGTGTGGAATATGTTTTTGGTATTCCCGGTGGAGCGATTGAGCCTTTATATAATGCACTTGCAAGAAGTGAACGTAGAGGTGGGGCAAAATCTGTCGTGGCACGTCATGAAACTGGCGCTGCTTTCATGGCGGATGGATATTCACGTAATAGCGGTAACCTAGGAGTGTGTTGTGCAACAGCAGGGCCGGGTGCAACAAACTTAATTACAGGTGTTGCATCAGCATATGATAATCATTCGCCAATGTTGGTAATTACAGCCCAAACTGCGATTGAAAATTTCGGTCGTAATGCCGCGCAAGAATCAGCAGATACAGGAATCAATACTGTCGCAATGTTTGAACATTGTACGCATTACAGCACGTTAGTTTCACATATAAACCAATTCGAACAGAAACTTGCATCTGCGATTATGACAGCTTATCGCTCTCCAATGGGTCCCGCGCATTTAAGTATACCGCTTGATGTTTTAAGGCATTCGAGCCCTGCTAAATATCCATCATATGACCTATCGAGTTTACTGTGGCAGCCAAGCCCGATTGACATGGACAGTTTTAATATATTTTGTGGTGAGCTCGCTTCATCTGAGAATTTAGTATTTATTATTGGAGAAGCGTGTTCGCAAGGAATTGGCTCGATATTAAGCGTGGCATTAAAGTTTAATGCAAAAATAGTAACTACACCTCATGCGAAAGGTTTAGTAAGTCCATATCATCCATTATTCCGTGGGGTGTTGGGTTTTGCAGGACATGAGAGTGCAATTGATGCAATTGACAGTGACGTTGACACCATTGTTGCAATCGGAACTACGTTAAGTGAAACCGCAAGTAATACTTGGGATCAAAAAATATTAAATCAAAAATTAATACATATAGATTCGTCCGAAGATAATTTAATGCATTCGCCAATGGCACGCCTACATGTCAGGGGCGATATTGCAAAAATCTTTGAAAATGTAGAAACAAAATTTAATATCTCCAAACCAACTAATTCTGATAGTCGTATTATTAACCCTAAATTAAAATCAAAAAAAGCACCGTCAAAAGATGAAAGTTTAAAACATCAATTTGTTATGAACGAGGTTGAAAAGTGTCTTGATAATTCCACTCCATTAAAACCTCAGAGATTGATGCAGCTTCTGCCAAAGATATTTCCACCTGAAACAAAATACCTTTGTGACTCAGGAAATAGTATGGCCTGGTCTATACATTATCTCCATCCGTATGATAGAAGACTTGCTGGGTCGAGGGACGAGAGCGGTGGTTTGTTCTGGACATGTTTGGAATTTGGTTCTATGGGATGGGCCATAGGTTCCTCTGTAGGAACTGCGCTTGCGAATAGAAAAAGCCCAGTTGTGTGCTTAACGGGTGATGGTTCAATGCTAATGTATGGCGGGGAGGTTACTGTTGCATTACAAGAAAAACTACCCGTCGTGTTCATAGTATTAAATGATTCGGAATATGGAATGGTCAAGCATGGTCAAAGATTAGGTCATGCTGAAAAGGTAGGCTATACGCTGCCAAGAATTAATTTTGTTGGCTATGCAAATTCTATGGGCATGAATGCCTGTCAAATTAGTTCTGTTTCAGATTTGGAAAATTTAGATGTAAAGGAATTAATTGCTGACGGCCCAGCTATTTTGGATGTGGCCATTGATAAGGAAGAAGTGCCACCTATAAATAGTAGGCTTAAAGCCTTAGGCACTATCCACGTCGACTGAGTAATTCTTAGTAATTATCCTTTGCCAATAATTCTATTGGCTATAATTAAAATAATAAAGTGTATGTAACCTATTCTTAGTGAAGTATCAGAAAATAATTTGTAACGATGACTACTTACAAAGATAAACAAGAAGTAATTCATTCAAAAATCTGGAATGAAGAACCAGAACCTGACAATCCATTCGCGGCAAAAAAATGTTATTGCTCAGGATATGATGTGTATGGAGACTTATTAGGAAATGCGAGCTGGGTGGAATACTTATTTCTATTGTTAAAACTTCAAAAACCGACAGCAGAGCAAGCAAATTTGCTTGAGACTATTGCGGTCGCAATAGCCAATCCGGGAATTCGTGATCATAGTGTGCGTGCAGCGATGAATGCAGGTGTAGGTGGTTCCACAGCAGCTTCCACATTAATGGCTGCAATTGCTGTTGGTGCCGGACATTATGGAGGTGCAAGGGAAGTTTATTTGGTAATGGAACTATGGGAGAAATGTGGTCAAGACTTACAAATATGGGAAAAAGAATTACTTAATCCTGATATAGATGAACGAGCAGATATTTGGCTACCCATAGAGCATCCACCTGGATTTGATCCTCATGGTGTATCATGTCCAACACCCGTGAAACAGACTTTAGAAAAGTTTTCTTTGCTAACCCGAGTAGACTCTAATTCAAATTGGTTAAAAGAAAATCAGAATCGCCTTGAAGAAAAAACAAAATTACCTATTACTTTTACAATGATTATCGCAACAGCATTATCCGATCTTGAAATTACTAATGAGCAAGGTGAAATTTTGTATTTGTTATTGAGGCTTCCAGGTGCTGCTGTACATGCTCTAGAGCAAAAAAAATTAGGTTGGAAGAAATATCCATTTTTTATGGATAAAATTAAATTTATAGATGATCATACTTCAACGTAAGCAAGCATGAGTCTCGAAGATCTTTTAGATTCGGAAACTTGCTGGGAAACTTCAATAGGCCTCTCTTATCCTGGTGAAAAAGTTATTTTTAGGGGCAAAGATTTATTTGCTGAATTGTCCAATAATTCTTGGATGGAATTGCTTTTATATGGAGTTACAGGAAGAAAGTTTAATCAAGATCAACTCAAATTATTTGAAGCAATTTGGGTAATATGCACTAGTTACCCAGATCCAAGAATTTGGAACAATCGAGTTAGTGCACTTACCGGTAGTAGCAGAGCAACAGGCGCTTTAGGTTATGCTGCAGGAATTGCTGTCTCTGAAGCAAAAATTTACGGCATGAAACCCATAGTGAAATCTTTTGATTTTTTAATCAAATCGAAAAAAAAAGTTGATGAAGGTGAGTCTCTCGTATCTTTGGTGAAAGAAGAATTAGAAAAGTATCGGGTTGTTCCTGGTTATGCGCGTCCAATAATAAAGAATGATGAGAGAATCAAGCCATTAATGAAAGTAGCTAAACAATTAGGTCTTGCATCTGGTGAACATATAAAACTAGCCTTTGATGTTGAAAATAAATTAAAGGAATTAGGTTATCGTATGAACGCAAATATCGCCTCAGTTGCAGCAGGTTTAGTTGCAGATCAAGGATTGACACCGAGAGAATATTACTATTACTTAATAAATTGTTTTTCAGTTGGCTTTCTTATGTCGCACCTGGATTCTTCAAATAAAAAAGAAGGCTTATTGTTTCCGTTAAGATGTGAGGCAATTTCTTATTCAGGAGTGAAAAAAAAGAAATGGTAAATAAATCCTATTTTAAGGAGTAGCATGAAGAATAACTTAGAAAATTCCCCTATCGTTGATGATAAGCCATTATGGGATGTGGTAGCAGGATTGGTTGGTTATTTAGGGTTTCTTGTCGCATATGACTTAGAATTATTCGAAAAATTAAGAGATGATCCTAAATCAATTGATGAAATTTGTTCTGACATAGGAATCGAGAAAAGGCCAGCCGAAGCCATATTAAGTACTTGCCAAAATTTAGGTTTCGTTAAGGCATCAGATTCAAAATTCGAATTGACAAATGTTTCGAAAACATATTTGTTAAAGACTAGCCCTTATTATTTTGGATTCACTTTTGATTTAGTGATAAAAAATTATTTGGGTTACGATGATATTAAAAAAGCAGTATTAGCAAATAAACCAACTGCTTATGGTGAAAGAGAAGTTTTTGAAACACATGAGCAGCAGGCAGAACTTGCAAAAAATTTTACGCGATTCATGCATAGTGCAAGTATGGCTTCAGCAAAATCATGGCCAGAAAATATTGATTTGTCAGCTTATAAGCATATCTTGGATATTGGCGGTGGTTCAGGCGCACATACGATTGGTGTGTTATTAGAATGGGAAAATCTATCTGGCACTGTAATAGATTTGCCTCCTGTTTGTGAAGTGTGTGAAGAGTACTTAAATCAAAATAATTTAAATGAACGAGCTGGAACATTAGTTGGGGATTTTTGGGAATGTGACTATCCTGAAGCAGACTTACATTTTTATTCGCAAATCTTTCATGACTGGTCAATAGAAAAATGTAAATATTTATCGGATAAGAGTTTTAATTCTCTTCCTAAAAGTGGAAAGATTATTATCCATGAGATATTGATGAATGATGATAAATCTGGCCCATTTGCAGCATCTGCTGGAAGTGTTGCTATGCTGGCTTGGACCGAGGGTAAACAATATTCAGGTCAGGAGCTAACAGAAATACTTTCCAGTTCAGGTTTTAGTTCTATAGAAATTATTCCAACTTTTGGCTATTGGTCCATTGTAGTAGGTACAAAATGAATACAAACAATCAAAAAGTATAGTTTTATTTATCTAATTTATTTTTCTACCGAACATTCTCTATATTCCGCCTTTTATCGTATTGATGGCTTGATCCACGGTACTAATCTTCCGATGCATGCTGTCTTTAAAAATTGCATAACTCCTTAAAATAAGGTGCATTAATTCGTGTTTTCGCTTTGCCTGCGAGGCTGATACACGCCCATGCAGCGCCTAATTATATATGTATGTAGGTAAGTGAAGGGAATAAATATGTACGACATCAAGGAGTGTCAGCATGAAACATTTTATCTTTTTAAATTATAAATTTATTTTATTAAATCTCATTTTTATTTTTTGCGTTTCAACAAATGCATATTCTGATTTTGATGAAGAAGAAGCATTAATTGAACTGTATGGTGATGAAGAGATTATTAGTATTGCAACAGGTAGTGCGCAACCCATTTCTCGGGCGCCAGCTGTTGCATCAGTTATTACTGCTAAAGATATTAAAGAAATGGGTGCTACAGATATTGATGAAGTTCTAGAAACTGTTCCAGGTTTACATGTTGCAAGACGTGCGGCAGGTTATACGCCCATATACACATTCCGCGGAGTGTTCACAACTGAAAACCCACAAGTTTTGATGTTGGTTAATGGGATTTCAATAAATAATTTATTTGTCGGTGATAGAAGTCAGGTCTGGGGAGGAATGCCTGTAGAGGCAATTTCTAGAATTGAAGTCATTCGCGGTCCAGGCTCTGCGGTATATGGTGCAGATGCTTTTGCGGGTGTTATCAATATCATCACAAAAGAAGCTGCAGAAATAGATGGGTTTGAATTTGGTTCACGTCTGGGAAGTTTTGATACACGAGATGCTTGGGCACTGTACGGTGGTGAAGTTGGTGGTTTTGATGTGGCATTTTCTGCAGAGTTTCGTGATACAGACGGACAAGATGAAGATATAAACGCAGATGCTGCAACGATTCAAGGTACATCTCTGGCACCAGGATCTGTAAATACAGGCACACAAAATTTTGATACACGATTGAGTATTACAAAAAATAATTGGAAGTTTCGTGCAGGTTTGCAAAAAAGACAAAATTTTGAAACAGGCGCAGGTGTAGGGGAGGCATTAGACCCTAACGGTGAACTCGAAAGTGATCGGTGGAATGCTGATTTAACTTACCATAATCCTACTATTAGAAAAGATTTGGACCTTACCGCACAAGTTAGCTTTCTTAACACTTCTCAGGAGGTCAGTGAAGACATTCTATTGTCACCACCAGGATCTTTTTTGCCAGGACCTATAGTGCCTTTAGGGCCTTTCCCTGAGGGTGTTATTGGGAACCCAGAAGTTTGGGAGCGGCATTGGCGTTATAATATAACCGGAGTGTTTACAGGATTTAATAATCACACAATACGTTCAGGTATTGGATATACACATCAAGAGGTTTATAGGGTAGAGGATGAAAGAAATTTTAGTCCTTTAAATTTTGGTGTATTAACTGATGTAAGTGATACACCATTTGCTTTTTTACCTGAAAAGCATCGCAACAACAGTTTTGCTTTTTTGCAGGATGTATGGCAGATCAGTAATGATTGGGAATTGACTGCAGGATTGCGATATGACGATTACAATGATTTTGGTGATACTTGGAATCCTCGTGCAGCACTTGTATGGGCAGCACGACATGACCTCACAGCAAAGCTTTTATATGGCGAAGCATTTAGAGCTCCTTCATTTGCAGAATTTCGCAATCAAAACAACCCTGTTGCGATTGGTAATGATGACTTAGATCCAGAAGAAATTGAAACTCTCGAACTAGCTTTTGACTATCGTCCAAAAGATAACTTAAAACTTGGATTAAATTTATTTAGATATAAATGGGATGATATTATTCGTTTTACACCTGTTGCTCAAAATGTGGGTGAGCAAGAGGGTTATGGCTTTGAATTTGAATTTGATTGGAAGGTTTCTAGAACATTAAAAATACTAGGAAACTTTGCACATCAGAATTCAGAGGATGAAACCACTGATGAGGATGCAGGTAATGCCCCCGAAAATCAGTTTTATGTACGAACGGATTGGGAGTTTAAGCCTGGTTGGCATTTATCGCCACAATGGAATTTTGTGATGGACCGAAATCGTGTTGATGGTGATGCACGGGATGATATCGATGATTACGATATTTTTGATGTGACATTGAGAACAAATGCCTTTAGCAACCGCTGGGAATTAGCGGTTTCTGCGAGAAATCTATTCAACAAACGTGCATTTGAACCGAGCCAAAATGGTGCCTTTGGCGCCGCTATCCCAGGTGACTTGCCGTTAGCCCGAAGAAGCGTGTGGGGAGAGCTGCGATTTAATTATTAATCACACATATAAAGTAAATTTTGGATTACTTTGATTTGATTAGTGATTATAGAATTGAATAAGCATCTATCTAGTCACCTAATAATTTCTCCATATAGCTTAAGAAAAGCTGTGTGGGGATTGTTAGCGTTTCTAATATTTATCTCACCACCAATTTTTGCAGTTACACCTTCCGTGGCTGTGATCTATCCAGAGCTACGTGCACCTTACAATAAGATTTATGATGATATTGCTACAGGGGTGGAAACAAAAGTAAACGGTCGTGCATTCCGTTTCAAGTTAACTAAAAATTTTTCTGCAAAACAGCTCAATGATTGGGTGGCAAGGAATAATATAAAAGTGTGCGTTGCACTAGGGAAAGGTGGTGAAAAGGCGATTGGGCAATTAACGAATGATATTCCAGTTTTACTAAGTGGTGTAATAAAACCTAAGTCTCCTATTTATGGAGGCATTTCTTTAGCCGCTTCTCCAAAAAAATTGTTTGCAGAATTAAAAAAACAAAATTCAAAAATTAAGCAGGTCATTGTTGTTTACAACCCTAAGAAATCAGAATGGCTTGTTCGACAAGCTCAGTCTGATGCTGTGCAAAATAATTTACAGTTGGTCACATATATGACTTCGAGTCTTTCGGAGTCAGCAAAAATCTATCGAGATATATTTTCTAGATCTGACATAACAAATTCTGCAATTTGGCTCCCGCCTGATACAACATCTGTGGATAACAGAACAATTTTATCTTTTATTCTTGAGCAGTCATGGGCAAAAAATGTAACTGTATTTTCGAGTAGTCCAGCACACGTTAACAAAGGTGTTCTATTTGCCATGTATGCGGACAATAAAAAGTTAGGGGAAAGCTTAGGCGCATATGCACTGGATAAGCTAAATGGGCGCTCAAAATTAACTAAAATGATTCCTGTTGAAGATTTGAAAATTGCTTTCAACAAACGAACTGCAGAACATTTAGGTATTAAATTTAGAAGTGATGATTTGCGTCGTTACGACGCGGTCTTTCCATCGAAGTAATCGTAATGAATCCATTTCAAATATTTAAACAATTTTATACAAGAGGCTTTAAAGAGCAGCTTGTTACTGCTTTTTTGGTTGGAATTTTCATTACAGCAGCATTATCTACTTATTTGATTACAGTTTTCACATCTAAAATAGTTGAAGAAAAAATAGAGAATGAAGGTTTTCAAATTACACGAGATTTTGCAGATCGAAATACTTTGGCGTTACTTTATTTTAGTGAACAAAGTGCAAAAGAAAATGTTGAAGCCATTAAGAATTTCGAAGATGTTAAGGGAGTTGCCGTATTTGACCTGCAAAGAAAAGAGCTTATACGGGATGGTGAAAGCACTTTCCCTGAAGAAGGTGAACAGTGGCCTGCTGATATTAAACTAATATCAGAAACCTATCATGCTTGGTATTTTGTTTCGCCGGTTTATGCGAGTAGTTCGGATCCTGTTATTGCAGAGTCTCCTTTTATTGAAGAGGTGCTAGAACGCGAACTATTAGGATATGTGCGTGTGCATATGAGTAAAGAAAGTTTGCATGCAATTGAATCAACAATCTTAAAAATTACCATAATGATCTCTTTAGTGCTTTCTATCATTTTGGCATTTGTACTCTGGACGACAACCGACCGAGTTATAAAACCTTTAAAACAACTAGCGGGGTTCATGCGCGAAGCAGAAGAAGGCAATATGGGAATACGCTCTGAATTGTGGGGGCCTAGAGACATCACAATGATGCAGAACGCTTTTAATACCATGATTAAAGCATTAGGAGATCGTGAGCATAATTTAGAAAGTGCTCGTCAATCAGCTCTTCAATACGCGCATGCAAAAGGAGAGTTTGCAGCGAACGTGAGTCATGAATTACGCACTCCCTTAAACGGCATCATTGGTATGCTCGATATTTTGAAAGGAACTGAACTTAGTGCTAAGCAAAAGGAATATGTAAATGTTGCGCAAGATTCGGGCGATGCATTACTTAGCCTGATTGATGATGTGCTTAATTTTTCTCGAATGGAATCTGGAAAAATTGAAATTCAACATGAACAGTTTAATTTACGTGAAATGTTAGATGATATTGTAGGCATCTTGACGGGTCACGCTTCTTCAAAAGATTTAGATATTGCCTACATCATTGATAAAGATGTGCCTAGTCATCTTAAAGGTGATGTGAGTCGTATTCGCCAACTGCTTATCAATCTAGGTGGTAATGCGGTCAAATTTACGGAACATGGTGAGATTGGATTCCGAGTTAATAGAGCTCCTATGCGTGGTGGACATTTAATTTTACGCTTTGAGGTAACAGACACAGGCGTAGGAATATCTAATGATGCACAAAATAAAGTATTTGATGCATTTCAACAGGCAGATGCATCCACTACTAAAAAGTTTGGTGGCACTGGATTAGGTTTAGCAATCTGTAAACAGTTAGTTGAATCTATGCGTGGTGAAATTGGTGTTGAAAGTGAAGTAGGGAAAGGTAGTACTTTTTGGTTTGAAATACCATTTAAAGAAATGTCAGCTAAAGCTGACACATTTAGTATCAGACATTCTACGGCATCTGGCTTACGCATGTTCGTTGTTGATGACAGTGAAATGGTTCGTGCGAATCTCAAACAAACTTTTGAGGAGTGGGGTGCATTTGTTGTATGTGCAGAAAACGGTAATCAAGCCATAGATGCATTGCAGGCGGCTAGCCAACATCAAAAACCATTTGATGTTGCGTTTGTGGATGAATTAATGGGAGATACAAATGGCATAGAACTGATTCGTTCAATCACCAAAGACTCAAGCATTTCGCCAATGAAATTGGTACTAATGACTAACCAGATTAATCCTGAAGCATTTGTGGAACGTTTTAGGGAAATTGATGCATATGTCAAAAAACCTTTGCGCCAATCAAGCGTATTTAATTGCATTGCAGATTTAATCAACATGCCTGTGTTACAACACACTGATAAAAAAGATATTGCTCCCGGCGCAACGGATATTCCAAACTTTAATGCAACAATACTGATTGTTGAAGATAACCGCGCTAATCAACAAGTCGCACAAGCAATGTTAGAAAGACTTGGTTGCAAATGTTCAATCGCGAGCAACGGTATCGAAGCATTAAAACTCTTAGAGCTTGCTAAATATGATGCGGTATTCATGGATTGCAATATGCCAGAAATGGACGGATATGAAACTACAAATAAAATTCGACAATTGGCTGGTGAGGTTTCGCAAATTCCTATAATTGCAATGACTGCAAATGTTCTCAAAGGTGACCGTGAAAAGTGTATTCAAGCAGGAATGAATGACTATACCAAGAAGCCTTTAAAGCTTGAAAAGCTAATTGAAAAACTTAGCCGTTGGATAGAAGTGGAATCAATAGAAAATATTTTAGGCATGGAGTCTGACACAGACGTTGAGTTAAGCATGATTAATCAGGCTGCTTTAATAGATACTGCAGAACAACAAGCATTAGATAGAGGGGCAATAGAGACACTGAGAGAGAATGTGGGCGAAGGTTTCAACGATATGGTTCAGGTTTATATTGATGATATGGAGATTTTGTTGAGGTCACTAGAGAAAAGTGTGCAAGAAAAAGATTCAAATTCTCTGCGTCACTATGCGCACAGTATAAAAGGTAGTAGTTCAAATTTTGGTGCAGCAAGGTTGGTGCATATAGCTAAACAAATTGAAGAGATTGGAAAAAATGATTCCGTAGAAGGAGCACATGAGTTAGTTCAGGCAATATTTCCTGAGGCAGCGTTTGTAATTAGTGAATTAAGAAAAGAGATTAATTTAACTAAAGAAGATACTTTTTTGATGCAGAAAAGTACCGAAAAGATTTTAATAGCTGACGATGACCGAAGCATGCGTGTCGCTCTGCAAAATGTTTTGGCTACTGATGGTTATGAGATTGAATCTGTATCGGATGGTGTTGAAGCAGTAAAACGTTGTGAACAAGGCATGCCAGGGTTAATACTTTTAGATGCTTTAATGCCAAACTTAAACGGATTTGATGCATGTAAAAAAATTCGCATGCTAAAAGGTGGTAAGCATGTCCCAATTCTAATTGTCACTGCATTAGATGACGATAGCTCGATTGAAGAAGCGTTTAATTCAGGTGCAACTGATTTTATTCCAAAACCAGTACATTTTGCGGTGATGCGACAAAGGGTTTCACGTTTGTTAAAAGCAAGCCGTGCAGAAGTACATGTTCGCGAATTAGCTTATAACGATTCGCTTACTGGTCTACCAAATCGCACCATGTTCATTGATCAAATGAACAAATTAATCAAAAAAGTACGTCCACAATCACACATGTTAGCCGTGCTGTTTTTAGATTTAGATCGTTTTAAATATGTTAACGACTCACTAGGTCATAACGTTGGCGATATGTTATTGAAACAAGTAGCTGAAAGAATATTAAGTTGTGTACGTTCTGTAGATACTGTTGCGCGTTTAGGTGGTGATGAATTCACTTTGGCCTTAGATGGTATAGAGGATAAAACTGTAGTGGCAAATATTGCGGATAAGATTTGTCGTAGAGTCGGAGAGCCTTATTCTTTCTCAGGTAAGGAAATTTATGTATCTGCAAGTATCGGAATCTCGCTACATCCTGAAGATGGAGAAGATATTGGTGAATTAATGAAACGAGCCGACACTGCTATGTTTAAAGCAAAGGAACAAGGTGGAAGTTACTTATTTTATGAACCTGAAATGGAAGCAGTTGTAACAAACAAAGTAGAGATCGAACAAGATTTACGTCATTGCTTAGATAGAGAAGAACTAGATGTTTTCTTTCAACCAAAATTAAACTTGCAAACACGTAAAGTAGCTGGACTTGAGGCGTTAGTTAGATGGAATCATCCTGATAAAGGTGAAGTAGGGCCAAATGATTTTATTCCATTAGCCGAAGAGACTGGCTTGATTTCAGAACTGGGATTATGGGTATTGATAAGTTCCTGTGTGCAAATGCAATCTTGGATTGATAAAGGTTACCAACCTGTTCCAGTATCAGTGAATCTTTCTGGCAGACAACTTGAAAATGGTGATATTGCCTCACAAGTGGCGCATGTATTGGCAGAATCAGGATTAAAACCTGAGTATTTAGAATTAGAAATAACCGAAAGTATTATTATGAAAAGGCCCGAAGAGGTCATATCAATTCTCCATCAACTTAAAGCTATGGGAGTAAAACTTTCTATTGATGATTTCGGAACTGGATATTCATCATTAAACTATTTGCGCAAATTCCCCATTGACTTGCTTAAGATTGATAAAGCTTTTGTACGAGATATAGAAACCAATAAAGAAGATCGTTTAATCGTTAAAGGGATTGTTGCTCTGGCAAAGAGCTTGAATCTTGAAGTATTGGCGGAAGGGGTTGAGACAGCCGAGCAGCAAAAATTCCTAGAACAGGAGGGCTGTGACTATATTCAGGGATACTATATCGGCAAGCCAATGAAAAGCTCAGAATTTGAAGAAGAATTTATTCTTTCTAATCGAAGCAATATCAAGCTGCTTTCTAACTACCGAAAATAAGGGCTGGCTGAAGTTTGACCGGTTAGTATTATTTTTACTGTATTTATCTAATATATAGCGTTTATTTAGTATCAACGCGGTTGTTAACCATTTATTTAATAAGGTTAATTGCTTGATTTGTGATACTTCTTGCACATTTAATATACAATTTTCCGCTTAAACTTATAAAATCCTAAACTCAATTTTTACGTTATTCACCAATATAAGCCATAATAATTTGCTTACACAAAGGCTTGCAAAGTATTGGTTTGCTAGTGTAGTTTAGCGGTCTTATCTAATACCACTTATTAGGCGCTCAGCTACTTGGTGGTATAAACAATAAATATAAAAAAGCTGACACACTTTAAACTAAAATTTATTTAAACTAGGCACTGGTAGTAGGGTTTTGAAACGCGTTCAAAACCAGTTAGTAGTCACGTAAATTGCGAGACTAAATAACACTAATAGAAAATAACTATAATTTGATACCAGTAATCAGATGGAGCGAATAGGGGTTTGAATTTTTAGCATGGATACATTTCCTAGTCTTTTTTCACAACAAATCAGGACACGATCTAATGACCCATCGATTCGTTATAAGCGACATGGATTATGGAAAACGTGGAGTTGGGGAGAAGTTGGAGAAAACGTTCAAAATTTTGCATGTGGTTTAGCTTCCCAAGGTCTTAAGCCAAACGAAAACGTTGCAATAATTGGCAACAATATTCCGCAATTATATTTTGGAATGCTTGCAGTGCAATGTTTAGGCGCAGTTCCCGTGCCTATTCACCCAGATTCAAATGCCGAAGAACTCGTTTATGCGTTAAATAAATGTGGAGCGAAATTGGCTTTAGTGCAAGATCAGCAACAAGTAGATGGGTGCTATGAAATAAAAGATCAATGTCCAAATTTTGAACAAATGATTTATTGTGATGGACGTGGGATGCAAGAGTACACATCTTCACGTTTACATAAGGTTGAAGATGTTCAAGAAGCTGGTAGAAGATTTGCAAGTGAACATCCATCTTTTTTAGATGATATTCGTGATAAAGCATCACAGGATTCGAATGCTTTTATTCTATTTACTGCGGGTACTACAGATAAACCACGTGGTGTGATTCATACGCATGAAAGTTTAATTGGCACGGCTACAGCTTTTGCGAATCAGGAAAAAATTCAAGAAAATGATGAAGCATTAGCCTTTATGCCCCTTTCTTATGCAGCAAATATTTTATTTACCTATTCGCTTTGGTTGGTGAAAGGCCTGACAATCAGTTGTCCAGAAAGTAATGAAACGGTGATGGTAGATTTTCGTGATATTGGGCCAACCATTGCGTATGCACCTCCTCATTTTTATAAACAGCTTTATTCAGAAATTACTGCAAGAGCACAACGGTCTGATTCTAAATCCTTTGATAAGTGGTTTGGGTATGCGCGTAATTCTCGTGAAAAAGTATTAGATGGTGGTCGACAAAGTGGCGGTTTGAATGCGCTACTAGGAAATTTATTGATGTTTGCACCACTTAAGAATGTGTATGGCCTGTCTAAACTTCGCCAAGCTTATACAGGAGGAGATGTTATAAGTGGTGAAGTGTTTAATTTTTTCCGTGGCATTGGCGTTAATTTAAAAAAATGTTACGGGACCACTGAAAGTGCAGGGTTCATTTGTGTACAAAGTGATGCTGACGCCGATTCACGGTCTGGTGAAAATAGTATGGGTGTCCCATTATCTGGAGTAGAAGTAAAAGAGCTTGAAGATGGTGAGCTGGCTTTTAAAGGTGTAAACACATTTAAAGAATACATCGACGATCCTGCTGCCACATCAGCAATCAAAACTGCTGACGGATGGGTTCGCACGGGTGATGTTGGTGAAGTAGACAGCAATGGTGTCGTAAAAGTAACAGATAGAACTGATTCTGTAGGCAAATTCACATCCGGTAGTTTATTTGCTCCACATCGTGTTGAAAGCGAGTTGAAATCATCCCCTTACATCAAAGAAGCGGTTGCGTTAGGTGAAGGGCAAGAATCTATTGCCACATTTATAGTAATAGATGACATCACGGTTGGAAGCTGGGCAGAGGCTAACAATATACGCTTCACTGGCTATACGGATCTTGCGACTAAAGACGAAGTTTATAACCTTATCAAAGAGCATGTTGATAGTGTTAATGCAAAAATAAAACAACTGTGTGGTGATGCCTGCCCGCCAATTTCTCGTTTTTTGATTATGCATCGTGAATTCAATGTTGATTCTGGTGAAGTCACACGGTCGCGAAAAATTAGGCGTGATGTAGTGATGGGTCGCCATAGAACTCTTGTAGAGGCATTGTATTCATCGCAACAAAAAGTTGAGATAAAAGATGATGCAAGCGGAGAAACAATCGCTGAATTAAAATTAGAATCAGCATAAATTTTAGAATTAAAGAATTTTAGAAATAGAAAAGAAGCAAGTGAGAACAATAAGTGAGTAATGGAGCGAACGGCAAAGAGCCACATATGATAATCGAGAACATCGATTTGGCTTTTGGTGGCACAAAGGCGATTACAGATATTAGTTTTACTGTATACAAGGGAGAGATTTGTGCAGTAATCGGCCCAAATGGGGCGGGAAAAAGCTCAATGTTGAATGTTATTAATGGTGTTTACATTCCTCAGAAAGGCTCTATTACATTTGAAGGTAAGAAGTTTAGTAAAATGAAACCTCATTCAGCAGCGGTTATGGGAATTGGTCGAACTTTCCAAAACATTGCTTTGTTTTCAGGCATGAGTGTTGTTGAGAACATCATGACCGGTCGAAACTTGATGATGAAATCAACTTGGATTGAAAATGCACTGGGTATTGGAAGATGTAAGCGTGAAGAGATCGAACATAGAGAAGCATGTGAAGAAATTATTGAATTTTTGGGTTTACAGTCCATACGTAAAACTCAGGTGTCTGCATTGTCTTATGGATTGCAAAAACGAGTTGAACTTGGTCGAGCTTTAGCAGCAGAACCCAAAATGTTGTTACTTGATGAGCCTATTGCAGGCATGAATATAGATGAAAAATTAGATATGGCATGCTTCATACAAGAAGTTAACTATAACCGTGGTACAACAATTGTTTTGATTGAGCATGACATGGGTGTAGTGATGGATATTTCTGATCACGTTGTCGTAATGGACTATGGTGCAAAAATTGGTGATGGGACACCTGAAGAAGTCAAGAATGATCAAAAAGTGATTGATGCTTATCTAGGTGTGAGTCATTAAATGCGAACGCGGAGGAGTTTTTAAGTGGAAGTTTTGACAACTATTTTATCTCAGCTCGCAACGATCTTTTCTACAGACCCGATTGGAGGCATGTTCACTCCATTTGGTATGGAAACTCTAATTGCGGGAATGCTATCCGGCATTATGTACTCACTGGTTGGAATTGGATTTGTACTTATTTATAAATCATCAGGAGTGTTCAACTTTGCCCAGGGCACTATGCTGTTATTCGCAGCATTAACTTATGTAAGTTTGACTGAACGCCAAGTGAATCCAGTAATGGCGTTTGCGATTACAACTGTGGTGATGATCATCATGGGAATCATCATTGAACGGACAGTAATGAGGCCGTTAGCCAACCAAGATTTGCTCTCGCTATTTATGGCAACGGTGGGTTTAAATTATTTCTTGGAGGGGTTGGCGCAAGGGACATGGGATTCAGCTGTACATGGATTAGATCTTGGTATACCTAGTGATCCAATTTTTGTTGCAGATGTTGCAAGAGAAACATTCGGTTGGGAAAGCCCATGGTTTGATATTTTAGTGAGTAAGTTTGATGGTTTCGCTGCTTTAACTGCTTTGATTATGGTGGGCGGTCTCTATGCGTTTTTCCAATACACACGCACCGGTTTGTCGCTACGTGCGGTATCCGATGATCACATGGCTGCACAAGCAGTGGGTATACCTTTGTCAAAAATCTGGGCGATCGTATGGGCAGTTACAGGCGTGATTACATTCATTGTAGGCCTGATTTGGGCTGATCGTCTAAGCGTATCGTTTACGTTGACATGGGCTGTATTAAAAGGTTTACCCGTGATTCTCATTGGTGGTTTGACCTCTATTCCTGGATGTATTGTTGGCGGGCTAATTATTGGTGCAAGTGAAAAACTAGGTGAAATTTATTTTGCAGAATTGTTTGGTGGACAAGGAATTGAACACTGGTGGGCGTATTTAACTGCACTTGTGTTTATTTTAATCCGACCAACAGGAATATTCGGCGAACGCGAAATTGAACGTGTTTAGAATAAAAATAATATTAAGATAACAAACTAGAGAAAGTTAATGTATTACCGAGAGACAGGACAAAACGTTAGCAGTTATGCTGAAGACCGTCGCATGGTACCTGTGCGTGAAGATCGCTGGATTATGTGGACGTTTTTAGCAATTATGTTTTTTGTTGTGCCATTTTGGGCCAATGACTATTGGTTAAGTGCAATTTTAATTCCAATTATGGTTTTGAGTATTGCAACCTTAGGATTGAATATTGCAACGGGTTATACGGGACAATTGTCACTAGGAAGTGCTGGGTTCATGTGTTTTGGTGCATTTACAGCATTCAACTTGCTCTTCCGTGTAGAGTGGATGAATATTTGGCTGGCATTCTTATGTGCAGGTATCGTTGCTGGCTTGGTTGGTATTATTTTTGGTTTACCTAGTTTGAGGATTAAAGGATTTTACTTACTGGTATCAACATTATGTGCGCAGTTCTTTGCTGAATGGTTCTTTAATGCTTATCCCTGGTTTTTAAACTATACAAGCTCGGGTGTTGTAGCACTGCCTCCATTCCACTATAGATTTTTACCTTTCCAAGACCAAATTTTTGACTTTTTCGGACTTGAAAAAGACTACAACGCTTATGTCTGGAGATACTTAATCGCCCTTATTGTTACGGTACTGCTTACAGTTGCATGTAAAAATATGATTCGCAGTTCCACTGGTCGAAATTGGATGGCGGTGCGAGATATGGATATCGCAGCCAATGTTATCGGAATTCCAGTTGGTAAAACAAAACTTAATGCATTTTTTGTAAGCTGTTTTTATACCGGTATTGCCGGTGCGATGTACTCATACTGCTACATCGGTAACGTAGACTTCATGATTTATAATTTAAGAAGATCATTCTTAATTATGTTTATGCTCATTTTAGGTGGCTTAGGTTCGATCTTGGGTTCATTTCTAGGAGCCATATTCGTGTATTGTTGGCCTATCCTTGTGACTCGATTTGGTGATGCTGTATTTGGTGGGGGTACTTTAGACACTGCATTTGTGGAAAATAATTCAAAAATTATTGTTGGTACGATCATTGTTTTATTGCTTATTTATGAGCCAATGGGTTTTGCTGGGCTTTGGAATACAATTAAACATCGCTTAAGAATTTGGCCATTTAGAACATGATTAATAAAGTTTTTCGTACTTGTTTATATAGGTTTTTTAAACAAGTATGAGAAAGTAAGTAGCTTGCGCAAGCTATTTTTTAACAAAAAAAACTTCCTTTGGAGGAGTACACATGAAGAAAAAACTATTAACGTTAGTAGTGGCATTAGGATCGATGCTAGCGGTGAGTACCGCGGTACAAGCCGAAGAGACCATGTAC
>JANQOB010000019.1 GCA_028279275.1 Gammaproteobacteria bacterium
TCTCAAGCCATTATTGATGCGGGAGCGGAGCAGTATGCTGCGGACAACCAGATTGAGCCACGTCCTTGCACCGCTGACAATAATGATGATGATTTTGACCTCTAACAAGAGGGATCTTTAAAAAGATCTAGTCACACATTAAGTGTTATAAAACCGGGCTTCGAAAGAGGCCCGGTTTTTTTATGCCAGAATATTTTTCATGACCGATAAGAATATTTTAATAACAGGTTGCTCATCTGGGATTGGATTACATCTTGCTCATTCATTAAAAGAAAATGGTTATGAAGTTTTTGCTTCAGCAAGAAAACAATCTGATGTAGAAAAACTTTCTAATCTTGGATTAAGGAGCTTGCAATTAGACGTTGCAGATTCTGAATCGATTAAATTTGCAGTAAATACAGTTTTAAAAGAAACGAATGGAAAACTTTATGGATTGATCAACAATGCTGGCTTTGGACAACCCGGAGCAGTAGAAGATTTACAACGTAGTGTATTGATAGATCAATTTGAAACCAATTTATTTGGCTTAGTCGAACTTACAAATTTACTTCTTCCAACTATGCATCAACAAGGTTATGGCAGAATCGTTCAAATCAGTTCGGTACTTGGTTTCGTTGCTATGCCATTTCGTGGCGCTTACATCGCCTCTAAATTTGCGCTAGAAGGTATCAGTGATACATTGCGTTTAGAATTAAAAGATACAAATATCCGTGTATCCATAGTTGAACCAGGTCCGATTACCAGTCGTTTTAGACAAAACAGCTTATTACTATTTCAAAAAAATATTAAAAGCAATAAAAGTCGCTTTCAGGAACAGTACCAAGCCACAATTGCTCGCTTAGAAACTGAAGGCCCAGCCGTACCCTTTACTTTAGAACCTGAAGCAGTAACAAAAAAAGTTTTACACGCACTAAATAGTAGAAACCCGAAAACCAGGTACTATGTAACAGTTCCAACCTATTTATTTGCTTATTTAAAGAGGCTATTACCCACAACTTTTCTTGACAGATTGCTTTCAAAATCATCTAAGTTAGAACGTAAGTAACTAAGTCTTAGTGTTATTCCTCTTTATTGCACCTGTTACTTATAAAGAACTAGTGCTGTCAACCTAATTCGAACTCACACGTTGTAAGTATTGTAAGTCATGCAACTGGAGTAAAGAATATGAAAACGAAAAACTTAGCACTATTTTTCTCGGCTATGTTATTGCTTGGTGGTACTTCTATAGCGAGCGCAGACAAAGGTGATAAGGTTGAGCGGCATTTAGATCGCAAAGGTGATCGCATTGAAAACCATTTAGACCGCAAGGGTGACCGTGTTGATCGAAGACTTGATCGCAAAGGTGATCGTATTGAAAACCGCTTAGATCATAAAGCTGACCGTGCACGTGATGCGGGTAAAGATCATTTGGCGAATCGTCTTGAAAGAAAAGGAAATCGTATCGATAACCATATGGACCGAAAAGGTGATCGCATTGATAATCGATTAGATCGAAAAGGAGATCGTATTGATCATCGACTTGATCGCAAGGGTCAACGCATAAATCGAAGACACTAACGCTTGGCAATGTGGTAATAAAGGAGCAACTATATGTTGCTCCTTACACTGTATTTAGGTTTTCGAAATAAACTCGAATTGATCACTTTTTACTTCAATGCTCACTTCTGCACCTGTTTTAATATCACCCGATAACAATTTTTGGGCCAATGGATTCTCAACGAGCTCTTGAATTGAACGTTTGAGGGGTCTTGCACCATATACTGGATCAAAACCTGCTTTTGACAATTTATCTAAAGCCGAATCTGAAAATGATAAGGTGATATCACGATCACTGAGTCTTTTTTGTAAATGCTCAAGCTGGATTTCAGTGATAGCTCGAATATGCTCTTGTGCAAGCGGGTGAAATACAATCGCGTCATCAATGCGATTAATAAATTCGGGTCTAAATCGTGCTGCAACTACTTCCATAACAGCAGCTTTCATTTTTTCATACTGTGCATCCGATGAAAGTTCTTGTATAACATCACTTCCTAAATTAGACGTCATGATGACGACAGTGTTTTTAAAATCGACTGTTCTACCATGACCATCTGTTAGACGACCATCATCTAATACTTGTAATAAAATATTAAAAACATCCGGGTGTGCTTTTTCAATCTCATCCAGCAATACAACACTATACGGCTTACGTCGTACGGCTTCTGTTAAATACCCACCCTCTTCATAACCTACATATCCAGGAGGTGCACCAATTAAACGTGCTACTGAATGTTTTTCCATAAACTCAGACATATCAACACGAATGAGCGCATCTTCACTATCAAATAAAAATTCGGTTAAAGCTTTGGTAAGTTCAGTTTTACCTACACCTGTGGGACCAAGAAATAAGAAAGAACCATTGGGCCGCCTAGGATCAGATATACCTGCACGGGATCTGCGTACTGCATCTGAAACGACTTGCACCGCTTCATCCTGACCAACGACTCGCTTACGAAGCACAGATTCCATCTCCAATAATTTTTCACGTTCACCTGCCAGCATTTTAGATACTGGAATTCCTGTCCAATGCGAGACAATCTCTGCAACCTCCGCATCCGTAACCTTATTTCGAAGTAATTTATTATCACCACTCTTTACTTCACTGGCAGACTGTAGTTGCTTTTCTAGTTCAGGAATCTTTCCATATTGCAATTCAGACATCTTGGCCAGATCTCCTGCACGATGCGCGGCATCTAAGTCAATGCGCGCTTGTTCAAGCGCTTCTTTCACTTCTTGTGAACCCTGCAAGGTATTTTTTTCTGCACGCCAAATTTCTTCTAGATCTGCATATTCTTTTTCAAGTTTTTGAATTTCAGCTTCAAGTTCATCCAAATGTTTCTTGGATGCCTCATCGGATTCCTTTTTTAATGCTTCACGTTCGATTTTTAATTGAATAAGTTTTCTATCTAGTTTATCCATTGATTCCGGTTTGGAATCGATTTCCATACGTATGCGTGAAGCAGCCTCATCAATCAAGTCAATTGCCTTATCCGGCAACTGCCGATCTGAAATGTAACGATGTGAAAGGGTTGCCGCACTCACAATCGCCGGGTCGGTGATATCTACGCCATGGTGCACTTCATAACGCTCTTTTAAACCACGCAAAATTGCAATGGTGTCTTCAACACTGGGTTCATCTACAATTATCTTTTGGAAACGTCGCTCAAGCGCAGCATCTTTTTCAATATACTGCCGATATTCATCTAAAGTAGTTGCACCTAAGCAATGTAACTCACCTCGTGCTAATGCTGGTTTTAACATATTACCTGCATCCATAGCACCTTCTGCTTTGCCCGCACCTACCATGGTATGCAGCTCATCAATAAATAGTATGATCTGACCTTCCTGTTTAGAAAGTTCTTTTAATACTGCTTTAAGTCTTTCTTCAAATTCACCCCGAAATTTTGCTCCCGCAATGAGTGCGCTTAAATCGAGTGATAATAGTTTTTTGTTTTTAATTCCTTCAGGAACTTCACCATTCACAATTCGCAAAGCTAAACCTTCTACGATGGCAGTTTTACCAACACCCGGCTCACCAATTAATACAGGATTATTTTTAGTACGACGTTGTAAAACTTGAACCGCACGGCGTATTTCATCATCACGACCTATAACAGGATCAAGCTTGCCCTGTTCAGCTCGCTCGGTTAAATCAATTGTGTATTTATCAAGCGCATGTCGCGTTTCTTCTGCATTAGGATCGTTCACGCTTTCTCCTGCTCGCATTTTTTCAAGTGCTGATAATAATTGCTGCTTATTTAAACCTGACTGTTTTAATAAACTACCAAGCTCACCCTTATCCTCAATAGCCGCAACCGCAAACATTTCGGAAGCGATATAATCATCGCCACTTTGCTGCGCAAGTTTATCGGTTACGTTTAATAAATTACTAAGGTTATTAGAAACATGCACTTCACCAGCAGTACCTGATACTTGTGGCAAACGATTAACTATTTCATGCGATTTCTGTTTTAAAGCATTTACATCTGCACCCGCACTTAAATAGAGTGATGCCACCACACTATTCTGCTGATTCAGCATGGCTAGCATTAAATGAACTGGCTCGATGAATTGATGATCCTGTCCAACTGCCATAGACTGCGCCTCTTGCAAAGCAAGCTGGAAATTAGTGGTTAATTTATCCATGCGCATCGTGGCAACTCCATATTCATAAACTTTGTTTTTGAGATGGGGGCAACCCTAGCTAATTCAAGGCCTGAGGAGTAATTTCTTATATGCTATTCATCGGCCAAAAGAGAAGAATCTATAATAGTATTGCGAGCTCAGGAAAGCGCGAATATGATGCCCATCATGGACGACCTACAATGTATGTAGGGAGTGCAGAAAATGAAGGAGCAATTTTCTGTCGACGTAAACAGATTAGAGTCTGATACAATCAAATTATGAATAGGTTGGGAATTTCACATGAGATCTTTGGTATGTCCGCTTGTAACCCAAAGTGGACATTTAATAACTTATGAAGTCTAAAAAGATCCTGTTGATATTAACGGTCAACAAGTAAGAGTAGGTTCAAAAGTAAAAATTCTAAGCTTATCTGGGAAGTGGTTTGATGATCTTCCTGATGATGAGAAAGATGATGTTGCATCGATGATTAATGGGGTTTTTGAGGTAGAAGAGATTGATGAATATGGATTGCCTTGGGTAAGCAAATGTTGGAATGATAAAAATGAAGGAGAATATACAGCCCATAGTGTTGCTCTTGAAAGTCATGAATACAAATTAGTTAATGAATGACCGCTTTTGGCCGAAAGCAGTCATTTTTAAATTCACCTGACATTAATTTGTTGCAACATCCATGTTGCAACTCTTATTCGCACATCCTTATGCTCACTATTAGCCGAAAGCAGCCATACTTTAAGCTGATGCACAGGAATCTAAATTATGTCTGGCCAGCCATTTTAATAAGTCTTCATAGATAAGTGGCTTTGAAAAGTAATATCCTTGTATAACATCGCAATTTAGTGTTTTTAAAATATTCCAGGTTTCAATATTTTCTACACCTTCAGCAACTACAGAATGTCCAAAATCATGTGCTAAGCAAATAATAGTTTTAACAACATCATAATCAGCTCTATCATGTATTATGTTTTGTATAAATGACTTATCAATTTTTACTTCGTCTGCGGGAATATTCTTGAAATAAGATAGAGAAGAATAGCCTGTCCCAAAATCATCAATTGAAATGGTAATACCATTTTCTTTTATGTTATTTAAAATACTAATAGTTTCCTTTGTGTTATCCATTAAGGCAGTTTCAGTTACCTCTAATGCTAAATTTGATGGATTATTGCCCCAGATTGCTATTGCTTTATTGATGATTTTATCAATCATCGGTTGCTGAAGAGATATTGCTGAAAAGTTTACTGATATTGGTAATTGGAAATTATGATTCGATAAATCTATTTGTTTTCTTAATGCTGTATTCAGTACAAAATCCGTAACTAGATTAATTTTTCGAGACTCTTCGAGATAAGGTATAAACAAATCGGGCGGAACTAATCCTAATTGAGGATTATTCCACCGAATTAATGCTTCTAGACCAACAGGTGTTCCAGTATTTGCATTAACTTTTGGCTGATATGTAAGATAGAATTCGTTATTTTCAAGCGCAGTTTCTAGATTTGATTTCAATGCAAATGATTTTATTTCATTCTTTTCACTCTTCTCATCTATTTCATATGTAATTTCATAAGAGGTTTTATTTTTATCTGCTAATTCTAATGATATTTCTGCATTTTGTAATATTCTTATAGAACTTATTTTCTTAATAGTTGTTAAGAATATACCAAGGGTAACTTGTGAGAAAATAACACTTTCATCAATTGAATAATATTCAGAACTAAATTGAATAAGCTTGTTTGCTGCGAGTTTTAAATGTCCTGTATTTTTTATATCTTTCAACAATAATACAAATTTATCTATTGTAAGAGGATGAACAATATCGCCATCCCTTGTATTATCATTTAGCCATTCGTATGCTCTATGATACAGCTTGTTACCGATATTATAATTGTAGCTCGTATTAATATCGTGAATGTCATTGAGTTTAAAGATAATAATAGCAAAATTATCGTTGTTAACTTCTGCCAATGCGTCATCAACTATATTTAGAAAATCAATATAGTTATCGTAAGAATTTAATTTATTCACAACTAGGCTCAGATAGAAAGAACTCAGTGGGATCAATGTCGTAGCTACCTGGTTCTAATCCTTTATTAATCCAGATTGATTTTTTCTTCTCTAAATTTATTGTAATGAATTCTTCTTTTAATTTTTTCTCACTATCAAGTAAAATTATTATGTCTGGCTTCAATTTTGATTTACTATTTTGACGCACAACTACTCCAACCGAACCATCATTTAGCTCAACTAGCGTACCTGTTGGGAAAAAACCAATAGCCTGAATAAATTGCTCAACTACTTCTTTTTGAAATAGCTTATTTGACTGCTTTGTAAGTTTTCTTAGACAATCGTAAGTAGATAGCTGTCTAGCATATGGTCTATTTGATGTCATAGCATCAAAACTATCAACGATTCCAGCAATTTTCCCATATATCGGTATAGAATCTCCAGTGAGATTGTTAGGGTAGCCTGAACCATCATGTCGTTCATGATGAGTTTCCACCATGGTTCTCACAATAGGGTTTATTTGTTTCCCTTTATCAAGAATTTTTAACCCACATTCAACATGTTTACGCATAACCGCCATCTCTGTTTTAGTTAAACTTCCTTCTTTATTTAGTATTTTGTCAGGAATCTTCGTTTTACCTATATCAAGTAACATTGCACCTAATCCAATCATCTGAAGTTCATAAAGATCAAATCCCAAATGTTTACCTAATAAAAAAGCATATATAGAAGAGGAGACCGAGTGACGGTAAATATAATCATCTTTGTATTTCATTAAACACAACCAAGTTATTGCATCACTATTTCTAGAAACACTCTCTAATAAAGATTTTGAAGTTTCTTCTAAACT
Organism: Gammaproteobacteria bacterium; assembly: GCA_028279275.1. Classification (GTDB taxonomy): domain Bacteria; phylum Pseudomonadota; class Gammaproteobacteria; order UBA4575; family UBA4575; genus JABDMD01. Next base: position 7,040 of record JANQOB010000019.1, read on the forward strand.
GGCAAGATTAATTTTCTTGTCAGTTTTGAGACGCACAATCACATCACGGACTAAGTTGTTAGAACTTTCTAAAGTAATTTTAGCTTTAGGTAGTTCTTCTGTAAAAGTTAATTTATCTTTTTGTATAGTTGTAGATGTATTAAATTTTTCAACGAAATTTTTCTTATGTGATTGAGTTAAAATAAATGACTTACTTGATGTTCCGATACTGATCTTTTCGTCACGATCATGGTTAATATTTTTTTCGACATCAATATATACATGTGAACAATAATTTTTTAATGCATTTATGTCTTTTTCTGTTCTAATAGGAAATCCTTGAATTAAAAATGGCGTTTCAAGCCATGGCCTATCTAGTTTTGAAACAAACATACCAAGCTTTAATTTGTCGACCGATTTTTTAACTAACTCAATACGCATATGTAATTTTTAAGACAATAGATTATTAGCTGCTTCGACTCTTTCATGAGCAGAGAGTTATGCTAAAAGTGCAATTCAATTAATTTAACGGCAGCTTTGAGGATAAATTCAGTAAAATATTATCAGTTCGATCAAATAAATTTATAAAACTAGACATACTTCAAGAATTGTTTTTAGTTGATGTATTTAAATAAATATATATAAAACAATGGGATACACGATTTAACAACTTTGCTAAACACGTAATGGGATAAAATACCTTATTGAATCAGGCTCAGATTTAGCGATTTATACGCTTGTAAAAAATTAGCAGACTTTATTATGTTGCGTCATTCCTGTGTTCACTATTCTCGCCAAATGAGTGTTGCCATTCTCCCCGTTTCACCGTCTCTTCGATAGGAATAAAACTTATCGCTTTCAGTATAGGTGCAATGCTGACCACCATACACTTGCGCAACTCTTTCTTTAGCAAGAATTTTTTTGGCTAATTGATAAATATCTGCTAAATATTTTCCATTTTCTTGTATTTGAAACGCACTTTCATTCATAACATCTTTTTTTAGGAATGCTTCAACGACTTCTTTACCTACTTCAAATTTATTCGGACCGATGGCAGGTCCTAACCAACACATCATTTCTTCATTCGCAATAGGCAATGCTTGTAAAGTATTTTCGAGTACACCGGCAACTAATCCCCGCCAACCACCATGAGCAACGGCAACATATTGACCCTTTAGATCGCAAAACACGACAGGCAAACAATCTGCTGTGAGTACAGCACAAACGATTCCTTTTTGTTGAGTATATGCAGCATCCGCAACAGTATTTTTAGGTGTTCTATCATTCAACTCCAATACTCTTGAACTATGCACTTGTTCTAACCAAACAGGCTCACTAGGTAGATTAAGATCCTTTAAAATTAAATTTCGATTTTGCTCAACATTACTAATAGCATCTTTGACATGCCCTCCCAAATTCAAAGAAGAATATTCATTATTACTATACCCACCCACTCGAGTAGTAGTGACACAGGTAATATTTTCTGGTGCAGCCCAATCGGGTTTAATATATTCAAGCTTCATGGTCTGCTTTATCAAGTGCATCGATCAACGCACGAAAGTCATCTGGTACTGGCGCTTTAAATAAAACTTGTTGATTAGTTTTAGGATGTTTGAATGACAGCTCAGCTGCATGCAAGGCTTGTCGTGGAAATTTCGCGACTAAAGTTAGCAATACATTTTTACCAGGATTTATTTTTCGACCATACACTTTATCACCAACAATAGGATGTTTATGATAAGACATATGCACACGAATTTGATGCGTTCTCCCTGTTTCTAAACTTACATTTAATAGTGTAAAACCTGTAAACTTTTTACTAATTCGATAATGTGTGATGGCCTCTCTTCCACCAGTAAGCTTCACTGCCATTTTTTTACGATCAACCGAGTGCCTTCCAATTGGATCTTCAATTGTCCCACCGGATATGATTTCGCCATGTACAAGTGTAATATAATTTCGAGAAACTATTCTTTGTTGTAATTGTTCAACCAAATTCGTCTGCGTTTTAATATTTTTAGCAACTACTAATAATCCCGTAGTATCTTTATCTAACCTATGCACAATTCCCACTCTTGGTACCGTTCGAATTTCTGGAAAATAGTGCAACAAAGCATTTGCTAATGTGCCACTTGAATTTCCCGCACCCGGGTGAACAACTAAATCTGAAGGTTTATCTACTACGATTATTTGATCATCTTCATGGACAACATTTAATGGGATGTCTTCAGGAGTTAAAAATACTTCATCTTCTGCAATTATTTCTATTTCTACTCTCTCACCACCCCTAATTTCGTCTCTTGGGCGCAGCAATTTTCCATCAATCATGATTGCGCCAGATTTAATCCATTTTTGTAGGCGGGCACGCGAATAATCTGGATACATTTTCATCAATGCATGGTCTAAGCGTAAACCTTTATATTCGTCAGGTATCAGACCTATTATTATTTCTTTTTCTGACATTTTTTAATTTCTAAAGTGTAATTTGGTACGGATTCACATCAAAAATGGTTATACTTTCAATCCAATGAAAGACTATACACTTCAAGGGAAAAGATCCATTTGGCGGACTGTAATGATGCTATTACTCATCGTGTCTATCAGTAGCTGCTCATCTTTGTGGCCGTTTGGTAAAGACGAGGAAGAGAAAGATCCAGAGATTGCTGCTGATGATTCAGCGGCTAAATTATATAAAAAAGCACATCAATCATTAAATGCGCGAGATTTCACAGGTGCAGTTGAACAATTTGAGTTGTTACAAAGCCGTTATCCATTTGGGCGTTACGCACAACAAGGATTACTTGAACTAACCTTTGCTTATTACAAACAAAATAATGTAGAGCAAGCCTTAAGTACAGTAAATCGATTTATACAGTTAAACCCCCAGCATCCAAGTATTGATTATGCTTACTATATGAAAGGCTTAATCACTTTTGATAGTGGGAAAAACTTGATTCATTATGTTATCAAGCGTGACCCATCCAATAATGATCCTACTTCACTACGAGAAGCTTTTGATATATTTGGATTGTTAATCGAGAAATATCCTAAAAGTGAATATGCTGATGATGCAAAGTTACGCATGATCTATTTGCGTAATGAACTCGCCGAATATGAAGTGAAAGTAGCAAGATTTTATATGAAACGTGGGGCTTATGTTGCATCTGCTAATCGCGCTAAATATGTAATGGAGAACTATCAAGGTGCTGAAATAATGCCCGAAGCTGTATATATATTAGAGCAAGCCTATATAGCGCTTGGAATTGAAGATTTAGCCAACGATACTCATCGCATATACGCACAAAACTATCAAACCGGTAAAGGTGGAGTGATCGATGAAAAATTTGCGCAAGAAAATCATACGTGCGCAGAGAGCTTATTAGAGAAAATGTTAGAAAAGCTTAAGCTTAGAACTTATTACTGTAATTAGTTTAAATATTTTTTAAAAATCCTGAAGTAATTGGATAGCGTCGATCTTTTCCATATGCCCGGGATGTAATTTTAACACCTGGTGGTGCTTGACGTCGTTTATACTCATTGCGTAATACCATTCTGATTACACGCCGTACAACTTGTTCATCAAAACCACTAGCTACAATTTCTTCTAATGTACAATCCTGTTCAACAAACATCTCAAGAATAGGATCAAGTATTTCATAAGGTGGCAAACTGTCTTGATCTACCTGGTCTGGTGCGAGTTCTGCAGAGGGTGCTCGTGTGATGATTCTTTCTGGAATAACATCTGAAATTGTATTTCTATACTTTGCTAACTCGTAAACCATAGTTTTAGAAACATCTTTCAATGGCGCAAATCCGCCAGCCATATCACCGTAAAGTGTTGCATAGCCAACAGACATTTCACTTTTATTTCCAGTAGTTAGCAACAAATTGCCCATTTTATTTGATATTGCCATAAGCAATACGCCTCGAATTCGGGATTGAAGATTTTCTTCCGTTACACCGACAGGTAAATCCTTAAAAATAGGCTCAAGAGACTTTATTAATGCATCAAACGAACCTTCAATGGGGATCTCATCTAAATGTACTTTCATGGCAGAAGCAAGTTTATTCGAATCCTCTTTACTCATATCAGATGTATAGTGAAAAGGCATCATCACCGCATGTACATTATCAGCACCCAGAGCATCAACCGCAATGGTTAACGTTAACGCCGAGTCTACACCTCCAGACAACCCTAACACGACACCTGAAAAAGAATTTTTTTGTACATAGTCTTTTACGCCCAACACTAACGCTTGATATATTGAAGCTTCTTTTGTTAGGCATTGATTGATGCATGCACTCTTAATTAAGTCCTTTTCATTTTTTGAATACGAAATAGTATAAGTGCCACTTTCAAATGCTGGTGCTTGTAAATAAAGTTCACCCTTTTTGCTTAAGCATAAAGATTCACCATCAAATACAAGCTCATCTTGCCCGCCCACTTGGTTTACATAAACAATAGGAATATTTTGTTCGCAAACACGTTGCTTTAATACTTCTATTCGCATACTTGTTTTATTTAATTGATATGGGCTTGCATTAATATTAATAAGTAACTCCGCACCTGCTTGCTTACTGATAGAAATAGGTTCTGCAAACCAAATGTCTTCGCATATTGTGATACCAATGTTGACCCCTTTTACATTTGTAACACATGCTGAAGCACCTGAACTAAAGTAACGTTTTTCATCAAACACCTCGTAGTTTGGTAACTGGTGTTTATGATATATAGCTACGATTTCAGAGTTATAAATCAATAGTGCAGAATTAAATAACTCATGACCTTCTTTTGTTGGCGCGCCAAGTAATAAATATATGTCTTCAACTTCATTTTTTACTAATTCGAGTGCATTTTGCACACGCACTAACAGCGATGAGCGAAATAATAAGTCTTCAAGCGGATAACCCGTAATTGCCAGCTCAGTAAATACAATGATATCTGCTGAATTTTGGTCACGTGCTTGTAAAGCAGCATTTATAATTTTCTGAGCGTTCCCCTCAACATCTCCAACTAAAAAATTAAGCTGCGCCAAAGAAATATTCAGAACTTCTTTCATATTAACAATTACAAGTTATCAAGGCTTGAGTAGTTCGCTGATTTGTTTTCCGATCTCAGCAGGTGTTCTAACAGTGCTGACTCCCGCTTTTTCTAAAGCTATATATTTTTGTTCAGCGGTCCCTTTACCACCACTAACAATAGCACCGGCATGTCCCATGCGTTTACCTGCTGGTGCAGTTACACCTGCAATATATGCCACTACTGGTTTAGAAACATTTTGCTGAATGTATTCCGCCGCTTGTTCTTCTGCTGTCCCGCCTATTTCACCTACCATAATGATTCCATCTGTTTCTTCATCTTCATTGAACATTTGCAAACAATCAATAAAATCAAGTCCGTGTATAGGATCACCGCCAATGCCTACGCATGTTGACTGACCCAAGCCATGTTGAGTGGTTTGATTAACGGCAACATAAGTTAGTGTGCCTGAGCGAGAGACGATACCCACCTTACCTGAGCGATGAATATCACCAGGCATAATGCCAATCTTACATTCATCTGGTGTAATAATACCCGGGCAGTTTGGCCCAATTAGAAGAGACTCACTGTCATTAAGCACTGCGTTAACTTTCACCATATCTAAGACGGGAATCCCTTCTGTGATGCATACAATAAGCTTTATTCCAGCGTTGATGGCTTCAAGAATGGCGTCTGCAGCAAACGCGGCTGGTACATATATAACACTTGCGTCAATATGATGTTCAGATAATGCACTTCTCACAGTGTTATAAACGGGTAAATTCAAAACAGACTTACCGCCTTTACCAGGTGTAACTCCGGCTACTACTTGAGTCCCGTAATCGAGTGCTTGTTGTGTGTGAAAACTCCCCTGTGAACCAGTTAGACCTTGACAAAGCACTTTGGTATTTTTGTGTATAAGAATACTCACTGATATTAATTCATTTTTTGTTTTTAAGAGGATGCTAAATCTATTGCTTTCTTTGCACCATCAGTAAGATTATCCACCGGAATTAATTGAGAAGATTGATTCTCAAGAATTTTTTTACCCTCATCGGCATTAGTACCTTGTAAAAGCACAATAACGGGAACTTTAAGCGTAATATCATCCTTGTTCATTTGTTCTTGGCTCATTTCTTTTTGTGCATCTAATATTCCTTGTGCAATTAAATCACATCGCACTATTCCACCAAATATATTCACAAAAATTGATTTTACCGATGTATCACTGGAAATGAGTTTAAACGCCTCAGTCACTTTGCCCTGTGTAGTACCTCCGCCTACGTCAAGAAAGTTTGCAGGTTCACCCCCATGATGCTTTATCAAATCCATAGTAGCCATAGCCAAGCCAGCACCATTAACGATGCAACCTATGTTGCCATCAAGTTTAATATAATTTAAACCAAGCTCTTTGGCTTTAGCTTCTACTTGATTTTGTTGTGCAGGATCATAAAGTGTTTGTAGGTGCTCATGCCTAAATAAAGCATTATCATCTAAATTAATTTTTGCATCTAAAGCAATAAGATTGCCATCCGAATTTACGACTAATGGATTAATTTCAATCAAGCTACAATCGTTATCTAAAAATAATTTAACAAGATTCCGTATGATTTTGGATAATTGTTTAATTTGTAAGCTAGTGAATTTCAGAGCATAGCCGATATCATTTATTTGATTGCTTTGAATACCCACTGCAGGATGAATATAGTGTTTTATGATTTTATCTGGAGTATTTTTAGCCACCTCTTCAATATCCATACCACCTTCAGCTGAAGCGATTAATGCCAGCTGCTTTACAGATCGATCAACCAGCAAAGCAAGATAAAATTCCTTTTCTATGTCAATTACCTCTTCCAGCAAAACCGCATTTATCGGCAACCCTGATTGACCTGTTTGCTTAGTTACAAGAGTATTTCCTAGCATATCTATGACTGTTTCTGCTAAAAGATTCGAATCTTTCACCAGTTTTACACCTCCGGCTTTGCCTCGACCTCCAGCATGTACTTGTGCTTTTACCACCCAGGATTGATGCTTGAGTTCAGCACAGATAGACTGAACATCGTCACCCATCTCAATTAAGTGTGAAGATAAGACAGGAATTTCGTTATCTGCAAATAAGGCTTTCGCCTGGTATTCATGTATATTCATACTTATGTATCTGAAGTAATGAAGATTGACTCGCGTATTATACTGATGAAATTAAGCGCATATATATTAGCTACATTATGCCTAAATACATCAAGAGATTGATTCCCTACACTAATCTATATTGCTTAATACTATTATGAGCAATTCAAAAGAAGATAAAACCACGCAACAGTGGCCAGCACTTAGGCTATTTTCAGTATATCGAATTATTGTTGCCATAATATTTTTTAGTCTTAGTCTTTTTATTCACAGTTCAAGATTCCTCTCTTCCCTTGACCCACATTTGCTACGGTGGGTGAGTGGTAGTTATTTTCTCATCGCGATAATTGCGCTTATTTTTGCGTACTTCAGATGGCTACCATATAAATCACAAGTTTATATCTCAATCATCGTAGATATCATAGCGATCATCGCGTTAATGAATTTGTATGGCGGTGTGACCAGTGGTTTTGGCACCTTGATAATCGCTGTGGTAGCTGGGGGAAGTTTACTTTTACCAGGCAAATCTGCATTGCTATTTGCCGCTCTTGCCACTCTTGCAATTCTAGGCCATGAAATTTATGCAAATTTACATGGGCTATTCGATAAAACAGCTTACACTCAGGCAGGACTTCTCGGTGCCGCTCTATTCGCAACTGCATTATTAGCAATTACTCTAGCGCATCGCGCAAGTGAAAGTGCCAAACTTGCGGCACAACGTGGGATAGACTTAGCCAATTTAGCAAAACTCAATGAGCATTTAATTAATCGAATGGATGCTGGAATTATGGTGATCGATGATGACGGCACAATTCGTATGCACAACCATGCAGCATGGAAATTATTGGATCAACCAGATATCAATGAACATTCTAAACTCTTAGATGTCTCTGTACCTTTATTTGATTTATATAAATCCTGGAATAAAGCATCAACAGAAAATACAAAATTTAGAAACTATTTAGGAAAACTAAAACGCACTAACAAAGCTGACCTTCAGATAAGAATTGTACCCGTAGGCTTACGTAAACATGACCGAGGATCTGTAATTTACCTCAATGACAACACTGAAGTCGATAAACAAGTACAAGAAACAAAATTGGCTTCGTTAGGCAGACTCACAGCCAGTATTGCGCATGAAATTAGAAATCCACTGGGCGCTATCAGTCATGCTGCACAGCTATTAGACGAATCGTCGGAACTGCATAAGGCAGATAAAAGACTCGCTACAATCATCCAAGACCAATCTATTCGTTTGAACACTATCATCAATAATGTTTTGCGTTTATCGCGACGCGAGAAACCTAAACCAGAAAAAATAAACTTGGGCTTATGGCTACGAAAATTTATCGAAGAATTCACCCGTACTAATGAGCTGCAAAAAGACTGGGTCTCATTAAAAATTACACCTTCGGATGCAATTACTATGATGGATCCTAACAACTTACATCAAGTGTTGTGGAACCTATGCAAAAATGCAAAAAAATATGGGACTAGCAAAGAAAATTTCCGTCTTCAGCTAATTGCCGATACTAACCAAACCAATTCTGCACCCTATTTAGACGTGATTGACAATGGGCCGGGTATTGATATTGAACATCAAAAACAATTATTTGAACCCTTTTTTACTACCAGTGATACGGGTACAGGCCTCGGTTTATACCTTTCAAGAGAATTATGCAAAAATAATGGTGGAGATTTACGTTATATTAGTATGCCTGAAGGTGGCAGCTGCTTCAGAATAGAATTCCCTGCAGATGTCAGCCTCGCTTCCAATAAAGCAGGAGAGTCTATATCTTGAAAAATATATTAGTCGTTGATGACGAACCTGATATAAGAGAGTTACTGGAAATAACGCTAAGCCGCATGAATTTAGACTCCCATGCAGCTGCAAATGTGCGTGAAGCAAAATCACTTCTTGATAATCAATCTTTTGATTTATGCCTCACTGATATGAAACTTCCTGACGGTACGGGCATCGAATTAGTTGAACATATTCAAGCTCGATTTCCACATATCCCAGTCGCCGTAATCACTGCATTTGGCAGTATGGAAACTGCAATTAAAGCTCTGAAGGCAGGAGCTTTTGATTTTGTGTCCAAGCCAATTGACTTAAACATGTTACGCGGTTTGGTTGATACTGCTTTAAAAGTTTCAAGCACCCCAATTGACGTTACTAGTAATGGCGCTAGTAAACAATCACAAAAGTTATTAGGTGAATCGGAAGCGATGCTTGAATTGCGACAAAAAATTGATAAGTTAGCACGTAGTCAGGCACCCGTTTATCTGCGTGGTGAATCTGGCGTGGGTAAAGAATTAGTTGCTACACAAATACATCAGCAGGGACCACGAGCAAGCGCAAGTTTCGTGCCTGTTAACTGTGGTGCAATTCCAACTGAACTTATGGAAAGTGAATTTTTTGGTCATGTTAAAGGAAGTTTTACGGGCGCTGTAAATGATAAAGAAGGTCTTTTTCAAGCTGCAAATGGTGGCACTTTATTTTTAGATGAAATTGCAGAGCTTCCAATTCACATGCAAGTTAAATTATTACGTGCAATTCAGGAAAAGGCGATCAAACCCGTTGGCAGTCAAAAAGAAATACCTGTAGATATTCGTCTTCTGAGTGCAACTCATAAAGACCTTGCAGCTGAAGTGGAAACCGGTAGTTTTCGACAAGATTTATACTATCGAATCAATGTAATCGAATTGAATATACCGCCGCTGCGAGAACGAATTACAGACTTACCCATACTTGCTAGCTTCATGCTAAACAGAATTTCTGCAAACAATGGAAACTCATTCAGCTTATCAGAAGAAGCCATTGAGAAACTTCAGGCCTATACCTTTCCTGGCAATATTCGAGAACTCGAAAATATTTTAGAACGTGCCGCAACTTTGTGTGACGGTTCCGAAATTAATGCTAATGATCTTGATTTACCCAATAACGTGTCTGCAACAAAAACGGATACAGCAAATCCTGACGAATCCTCTATCTCTCTTTCTGTAGATCAGCTTGAAGATTACCTCATTCAGAAAGAACGCAAGGCTATTGTTGCGGCCTTAGAGCAAACTCGCTGGAATAAAACAGCTGCTGCAAAGCTATTGGGAATCACATTCAGACAACTGCGGTACCGCCTGCAAAAGCTTGAATTAGAATGATTTTTCTTTAATAACTGACAATATTTGTCACTCTTGAACACTGAAGTCCAGCCTATCGTCAGTATCTACCACTTGTCTTCTAACCCATGATTCCAAGCATCAAATCGAACATACTGTTTTCATTAGAGTTATCCAGCCAGATTATATTTGGCACGATATCTGTATATATTTAAGCAAGGTTGCCCTAGTCATAGACATGGCCAATCACCAGTTTTTTCCGGAGTTGGAGTCGTTAAAGACTTCTAGCAAGGACAGCTGGAAATTTTAACGTTCAACTTAAATTTTTAATTTATATGAGGATAGGAGATTCCCCATGAAAAAAATGCAAAAAGGTTTTACCTTAATCGAATTAATGATCGTGGTTGCGATTATCGGTATCTTAGCAGCGATTGCGATCCCTGCTTATCAAGACTATACGACTCGTGCAAAAGTATCTGAAGCGGTTAACGCTCTAGCACCTGCTAAGACTTCTGTAGGAGAATTCTTTATTTCACAAGGATCAATGCCTGCGGACAACACCGCTGCTGGTTTTAGTGGCACCATACTTACTAAATATGTAAGAACTGTAGGTTATACAAGAACAAGTGCTACAGTTGGCCAACTCCGTGTAGGTATTTCTGGAACTGTAGGTGGCGGTACAACTGCTGGCGAGACAGTACTAATGAATGGTACAGGTGTTGCAGGTCAGGCTGTGGACTGGGATTGTGTACCTGGAACTCTAGCGACTAAATTTATTCCTGCTGATTGCAGATCATAATATAGTCTAGTTAATTTAAAGCCGCCCTAGTTTTGTAAAGCTAGGGCGGTTTTTTTTGTCCTGATGATTGAAAAAATTCACATGCAAGAAATTTATAACAATAATAAAAACATATTTCTCTTGTTGCTATTGTTTTGCGCAATATTAGTTTGTATTTGGTGCTATTACCCTGGCCTCAATGGAGGTTTTTATTTAGATGACTCACCTAATATAGAAGAAAATAGCTTCTTATATATAGATTCGCTCTCATTTGATGAGCTCTGGCAAGCCACATGGAGCGGTCAAGCGGGTCACCTTAAGCGTCCAATCCCAATGTTGTCATTTGCATTGAATATTTATTTTGCTGAAAACAATGTATATGCAATGAAAATTACAAATTTAATAATACATATTTTATGCGCATTACTTATTATCTATTTTTTAAGCTTATTAGTATCCACGAACAATAAATTAGAACAAAAAAACTTCATCACTTTATCACCATTAGCTATTGTTGTAGGAATTGCCTGGCTACTACACCCCTTTAACCTCACCAGTGTTTTATATGTCGTCCAAAGAATGACGAGCTTATCCGCATTATTCACAATTACAGCATGCATTTGTTATGTAGTGTACAGAAGCAAACAAATAGACTCTAACGGTCACTGGCTAAAACTGATTTTATATACCGGTATAACTAGCCTGCTTGCGCTATTCTCTAAAGAAAATGCTATTCTTATACCGCTTTATTTATTAGCCATAGAATTATTTATATTTAAATTTAAAGCTAATTCTAAATCCGATGAGTTTGTATTAAAAACTCTAATTAGCCTGGCAATTATTTTGCCAACTGTTAGTGCAATTATATTTTTGGTGAATAATCCTACATGGATTGCAAATTGGTATGCTCACCGCTCATTTACATTAGAAGAACGATTATTGACAGAGGCACGAGTAGTTGTCTGGTATGCTAGGATGATTATTGCACCAGATATCTTCAACATGGGGTTACTGCTCGACGGTATTGAGCTTTCAAAATCCATCTTAAACCCAATTACTACACTTTTATCAGTTATCACTCTTGTCTTATGTTCGGTATTAATATTAGTGTTACGCAATAAAGCACCCTTGGTTGCATTTGGACTTACCTGGTTCTTATTCGGCCACTTGCTAGAATCAACAATCCTTCCCTTAGAAATAGCATTTGAGCATCGAAACTACTTGCCAAGTATTGGATTATTACTTGCATTCGTGCAAACGGTTCAACTACTAATTCATAAGTTGAGACGCTTAAAAAGTTTAATTGTAGTTACGATTCTTCTATGGGTTGCTCTTTTAAGTTTCACAACACACGCTAGATCTGACCATTGGAAAAATCCTGCAAATCTTGCGCTCGTTGATGTGGAGTATCATCCTAACTCAGTCCGGGCTAACGTATATGCAGGAGCAGTATTTGTGAATCTAGCCATGGGCACTGATGATATTGTTGAAAAAAATGAATATATAAACAAAGCTGACAGATACTTCTTAAATGCTGCCAATTTAGATAAAGTAGGGGCAAGTTCTGCAGTAGGACGAATTATCGTAAAATCGATATTCGATAAACATATCGACGAGGAATTTATTAAGTCTACAATTACTAAGCTTGAGTCTAGGAAGCTTGACGCTAGCTCCCAACATGCGCTCACAGTATTAACTGATTGCCAACTTGCTGGATTTTGTAATGTGCCTCACGATCTGTACTTTTCATTGATTGATTCAATGATAAATAATGAAAAAGCACCAAAAAAATATAGATCTGCTTTGCTTGTTTCTAAGGCAATATATTATTCTGATATTTTTAATAACTATTCAAAATCAAGAGAGCTCTTAAACCAAGCTATAACCTTATCTAGTAGATCACTACATTATCGTTTTGACTTAGTGAGGATAGAAGTTATGGCAAAACGATATGAAAAAGCTCTACAAGAATTAAATAAAATAAAACAAAATGACAAATTAAAAATTTATACAAAGAATACACGTGAATGGGAAAAACTTATATATGATAAAATTAAGAAATAGCTTTATTATTCACTTTTAATTTTATATTTCAAAAAATGCATCTAACGTTATAAAACTTATAATATGTATTCATTATCAATCATAATTCCCGCAAAGAATGAAGCAAGTACAATTAATGAGCTATTAACAGAATTAATTAGCTTATATCCCGAAGAAGAAATAATCGTGGTAAATGATGGATCTACGGATGAAACTTCTTCAATATGTCATAAATTAAAAATCAAAGTTATTGACCACCCATATAGTCTCGGAAATGGAGGAGCAATAAAAAGTGGTGCTCGAATTGCATCTGGGAAAACTCTAGTTTTCATGGATGCAGATGGGCAGCATAGTGTTAAAGATATCGTAAAATTAGTTAAGAAACTTAATTCTGGTTATGACATGGTTGTTGGCGCGCGAGGGCTAGACTCGCACGCTGGAAAAAGAAGACTCTTAGGTAATACACTTTATAACTATATTGCCAGTAAAGTTGTTGGACAAAAAATTGATGACTTAACCTCAGGTTTCCGTGCTATAAATGCTAAAAAGTTCAAAGAATTTTTATATTTGCTTCCAAACGGATTTTCATACCCAACAACAATCACAATGGCTTTTTTTCGTACCGGCTATACTGTCTCCTATATACCTATTAATGTTCAAAAAAGAGCGGGAAAAAGTCATCTAAAGATATTAAAAGATGGACCTAAATTCTTTTTAATAATTTTAAAAATTGCTGCTTTATATTCACCGCTTAAAATCTTTACTCCAGCCAGTATAGCTTTTTTTGTACTTGGACTAGCTAATTATGGTTATACATATATTAAACAATCAACATTCACGAATATGAGTGCGTTACTTTTGATTACTGGAATTTTATTATTCTTTATAGGATTAATATCAGAACAAATGACGACAATTGTATATGCATTAAACCAAAAATATAAAGCAGAAAAAAATTCATCTTAGGTTTTACTCTTCAACCACTTATTACATGAATATATATTATGTCAGTAATTGGCGAGCTTTTTGTGCAATTATATTAGATTTAAAATAGCAACATCTTGACATTAGATCTAAAGCAAAAGTTTGTTAGCAGCGTTGGGACTACTTCGCTAATTACATTGTTTAGCATGGCAATGTTATATCTTAGCCATGTATTACTGGCCAGAATGCTAGGCGCAGAGCAATACGGCATATATTTTTATGTGCTTTCTTGGGTATCAATAGTTGTAATTTTTTGCAAATTTGGTTTAGACACTGCATTACAACGTTTTTTACCCGAATACATTCTCAATCAAAGATGGGCTCTCTGTAAAGGTATTCTAAAACAAAGCACAATATCTAGTTTTCTAATTGGATTATCTTTTTCAATATTAAGTTCAATATCTTTATTCATATTTCGGAAATATATGAATGAAGCTTTATTTTACACATTTCTGATTAGCACCATAGTGCTACCCATCTGGACTTTGAATAAGATTTTACAAGGCGCGCTTCTCGCGTTCAAAAAACCAGTATATTCAATTCTTCCCGATGGAATAGTACATCCAGCTCTATTGATACTATTTGTTTGGGTTATTCAATCTCAAACCACTCAAGATATATCTGCCTTTACTACAATGTCGCTACATACTGTTTTATTGGCGATAACACTTGCAATCTATATAGCTTTGCTTAATAGAGATTGTTTGACAGATGAGATTTATAATTCAAAACCAAATTTTGAGAACAAAAAATGGATTTACTTTGCATTACCAATGCTAGTCATTTCTAGCACACAACTATTAATGAATTATGCAGATGTATTAATAATTGGTTTTATAATAGACACTAAAAACTCAGGAATTTATGGAGCTGCGGCAAAGGTTTCAAGTCTGGTTACTATCGGTTTAATTTTTGTAAATTCTATTCTTGCTCCATATATCTCAGAATTATTTCATAATGGAAAAAGGGGTGATCTTCAAATTTTAGTAACTTCTAGCACTCGGATAGCCACTTTAATAGCTATACCCACTTTCGTTACATTATACTTTTTTGGAAAATCCATATTAGGGCTATTTGGAGATGAATTTACGATAGGTTATAAATCGATGATAATTTTGTCAATTTGTGGCGTTATAAATGTAATAGCAGGTTCAGTTGGATTATTAATGAGTATGACTGGATACCAGATTCAATCGGCTTATATTTTTCTATCTGGATCAATTATAAACATAATTCTAAATATTATTTTAATTCCACGATTTGGTATTGAAGGTGCAGCCATTGCTACTGGCATATCAATGGTTTATTGGAATGTTTTTCTCGCACTATTTATACGATTTAAAATTAAAATTAACTCAACAATTTTAGCTCGGCAAGTGCATGCGTATTCAGATTCCTAATTTTTTTATCGTTGGCGCACCAAAAGCCGGCACTACGGCATTGTACGAGTACTTACGCACTCATCCAAATATCTTCATGCCAGATGCTAAAGAGCCACATTTTTTTGCAAAAGACTTTAAAAACTATCCCTCCATAAAATCTAAAAAAGAATATTTTGACTTGTTCAAAAATAGCACAAAAGAACATCTAGCTATTGGTGAAGCATCAGTATGGTATTTATATTCTGAGGTCGCACTTAAATTAATTTATGAATTCAATTCAGGTGCAAAAATTATCGCAATGCTTCGCAACCCTGTAGATCTTTCTCATGCTATGCATAGTCAAGCATTATATAATTACAATGAAAATGAGCCAGATTTTGAAAAAGCCTGGAAATTACAAAATATACGCACAAAAGAAAATAATATTCCAAATGGTTGTCGTGCCTATCAAATCCTACAATATAAAAAATTAGCATCCTTAGGCTATCAAGTAGAAAGGCTATTGAGCATCTTTCCTGAGAAACAAGTAAAAATTATATTTTTTGAAGAATTTATTAAAAATCCAAAACTGATATATGAAGAAGTACTAAAATTTCTTGATGTACCATCAGATGACCGCGTGAATTTCCCAAAAATTAATGAGTCAAAAACTCATAAATTTCCGTTTATAGGTTGGCTTACACAAACACCACCGAAGCCAATTTTGAAATTTGTACGGTTTGCGCGCGAAAATTTTGGGCTTAATATTAATAAACCTTTAAATTACGTAAGGTCACTAAATGACAAGCCACAATCACGAAAAAATTTACGTCCTAAGTTTCGAGAATATCTTGTTGAAGAATTTCGTCAAGATACTGAAAAACTCTCAAAAATACTTCAGATAGATTTACAAGATTGGTTACATTGAAAAATAACTATCTCAAATACAAAATAAAATTATCAAAACATTAGTTGTAAATACTGTTTAGCAATAGTATCAACTTTATATTCTAATGCTCTTTTACGCAGGATTTCTTTAGACGTTGGTTTTGCGAGTGTTTGTCTTATTGCTAAAGCTAATTCATCGCTATCACCAGGATGCACTAATAAACCAAACTTTCCGTTAGCTAAAATTTCTGCAGGCCCACTTGGACAATCCGTACAGACTACAGGACAACCACATGCCATAGCCTCTACTATCACATTACCAAATCCTTCCCATAAAGATGACAGCACAAATACAGATGCATATTGCATATAGCCATAGAGATCTTCAACAAACCCCGGAAATGAAATAACGTCACTTAAACCTAAGGTTTCTACTTGTTTTTGTAGCTCTGAGTGTAATGGCCCCTCTCCTAAAATTACTAAGCGTAGTTCTTCATATTCATCTAAAGCATGAAATGCACTAATTAGTGTGCTAAACCCTTTTTGTGGAACCAAACGGCCGACTGCTAAGATTATTTTTTTCCCAGATTTATAGAATGGGTGATCAGGTCTCGGATGATTATTTAATAATGAATTTGTAACAACAGGATTGTAAATTGTAGTAATTTTACTCTTTGATAAGCCAATTGTATCTTCGAGATTACTTGCTACACCATCTGATATAGCAACAACTTCATTTGCGAAGCGATAAGTTAATCTTGCAAAAAAAGGTTTAAACCATTCTTTAATTGATCTAGCGTTTTTAGACTGAATGCCCATTGTAACTCTCTCGCTTATTACTATCTTAGGAGAAACTCTAGAGAAAAGAGCTGCAATCAAAATTGCAATATTTGGGTAAGTCATAGCACTTAGTATGACTTTTGGCTTCTTTAATCTTATATAGTAAATTAGTCCGATTATTAAAATAGGATTAAAATACGCAATATTTAATTCATGTATTTTTACTTTTTTATCAACGAGTTTTACATATGGCCCGCTCTTTTTTACCAAAACAAAATCAACACAATAACCCTTGTCAGCAAAATTATTTGCTAAATTAACCATCATGCGCTCTGCACCTCCTCCTTCCAAATTAGGTACAAATAATGCAATGCCTTGATCAACCATTTGGCTAGATTTTATTAACGTTGAGTCAATGCAAGATAAGTAAGCATCATCCAAAGACGGTAACCGTTATCTCTCTTGCCTTCTTGATGTTCTTTTAAAATTTTTAGCCCTAATTCTTTTGAAATCACCCCTGGATTAGAGCTTAATTTTAAATGAAAACGCTCTCCTAGCTCACCCTTAAACCATTGATGAATTGGTACACCAAAACCTTGTTTTCTACGCTTCCAAATATTGGATGGTAAAAGATTAGAAAAAGCTTTTTTTAAGCGTTTCTTTCCATTGCCAAGTGCTAAGTGACGTTGCGCAGGGATTCTAAATGCTAATTCTACTAACTTATGGTCTAAAAAAGGTGCACGCGCCTCTAATCCATATGCCATACTCGCCCTATCGACTTTTACTAAAATATCTTGTGGTAAGTAAACAAGCGAGTCTGAATAAAGCATGCTTTGTAACTCATCAAGTTGCGTTTCTGCAATTAATGCAGGAGGTTGATGACCCCGCTTACGTAACTCAGGAAATAAATTATTATATTCTTCTGGATGGAACATTAGTGGAGCAATATAAGGTTTCTCTGCCTTATGTCTTGCTACTATATCCATAAATAAATGAGCTTTTTTAATTAAACTGCGACTATGATGCATCATAGGTTCAGGTAAAGCTCGTATAATTTTTTCAGTTTTCTGCCGAATGAATTTTGGCAACCTGCTATACCAACGCAGAATAATACGAGCCTGGTAACGCTGATACCCCCCAAATAATTCATCACCACCATCGCCAGACAATGCTACTTTCACATCTCGTGCAGCAAGCTCGCTAACCATTGCTGTCGGAAGTAATGAAGCATCTGCAAAAGGTTGACCAATATGGTTAATCAATAGTTTTTCAAGTTTATCCTCATCCCAACCGGGTAATACTTCTGCAAAATGCTTAGTGCCAATTATTTTTGCGATTTGTTCAGCATACTTTCTTTCGTCAAATGCCTGATCAGCAAACCCAATTGTGTATGTTTTCAACGTGCTTGTTAAATGTTTACTCGCTAAAGCACAAACTAGTGATGAATCGATTCCTCCTGAAAGAAATGCTGCAACTTCAACATCCGCAACTAATCTTTTTTGCACAGAACTCTCAAATGCCGTAATCAAATCACTACTTTTAGGTTCTGCTATTTCATTATTTGGATAAGGTAAAGACCAATAAGCTTGTTGAGCTATTTCCCTTCCAGGCTGCCATTTCAAAAAATGTCCTGGAAGAACTTCAAAAACATTTTCCCAAGAAGTAAAACCTGGCAGACAATAACCATAACGAAAATAATCCGCAGTAGAATCAAGATCCTCTGAAAATCTTTTTCGAGACAATAACTGTAATGCGGGTAGTTCTGAAGCACATATAAATTCCTGATTATCCTGGGCATAATATAGTGGTTTTTTACCCATCCTGTCTCTAGACAAAGTAAGCATCTTTAATTCAGAATCCCAAAATGCAAACGCCCACATGCCTTCTAATTTTGTTAAAAATTTTTGGCCTTCAATTACCAGGCCTGCGAGCAGAACTTCAGTATCTCCTCGCGTGGCAAAATCCCACTTATCACTAAGATTTTTTCGAAGTTCGATAAAGTTATAAATCTCACCATTGAATATTAATGTATATTTTCCGTTGAATGCTTGCATAGGCTGATGACTATGCTGAATATCTAAAATTGAGAGCCGGGCATGGCCAAGAGATGCGTGACCATTGTTAATTACGTTAGATTCATCAGGTCCTCGATGTGATAGTTTGGATAGAGCACACTTTACATATTCATTATTGCTACCCAACTCGCTATACCTAAACGCGATACCACACATATATGTCTCGATAGATTAAAAATTAAATTAATTGCTTGTAAAGGGTAACATACTTACTGGCAGACACATCCCAGAATAGCTCATCTGATTTTATTTTATTTAAAGCATTTGTTGATAGTCGCTCTTGAAGGTTTTTATCCGCACAAATTTTATTTAAGCAACTTACTAACTCGTTACACTCAAAAGGACTAAATAATAATCCAGAGTAATTATGCTCTATCAATTCTTCCACACCTTTAATTTTACTAGCAACTACAGGTGTGCCTAAGACCATGGACTCTAATATCACATTTGGTCTGCCCTCACGAAAACTTGTTAACAATAAAATATTAGCTTTTCTTATCTGCTTATATACTTCTTTCGGACTTAACTTCCCCAAAATGAAAATACAATTTGAAAGTCTATAGCTTTCAATTAATTTTTCTAACTCAGATCTTTTAGGTCCATCGCCAATTATATTTAAAGTTATTTTATTCCCCTTTTTTACTATATCGTGAACTGCATTTATAGCGAGACTGATGTTTTTATTTTCAGTCAAGTTGCCCACCGATACAATAACAAACCCTTTGTCTGTATCTCCACGTTCATTAGTGCAACTTTCCAGAAGAGAACGATCAACACCATTTGGTATATATTCAAACTTTCCTTTATCCAATTTATTAAATGATTTAGCCGTGGTCACTAAATCGTTACTTACTCCAACAGTTTTTGTGCTCAATCTCGTTGAAAAAACAAGAATAATTTTGTACAAGATGCTTAACTTTGCTTTGTTTACATCTTCGCCACGTATTGTAGTAACCACCGGCTTTGAAAGGAGCTTTCCAACAACACCTCCAACAAGACCACATATTGACCAATTTGCGTGAATTAAGTCTACATTTTTAGCTTCGCTATAACATCTAAAAAACATCGCAAACAACAAAAATGGTACAAGCAATATATTTAATCTATTTCTTTTCAACGCAACTGGAATTCCTCCAGCATTATGTGTCAATGAACGTAGAAATGATGGTGCATATTTAATTTGCAAAACCTTATAACCGAACTGATCTGATTTTTTATAATTCTTCTTATCAGATGGTACTAATACTAGCGGTTGGATATTTGGTGGAAAATTATCCACTAATCTTTTTACAAACAGCCCACTGACCGATTCTTTGCTAAGAGGAAAAGATGTTGTGAGGATAAGAACTTTAAGTTGATCCATTTGAGCAATAATTTGTTATCCAGAAATTTGATTATGAGTTATCTAATATAACCATTCACACAACTTAAGAATGAACTATTAGACCTTAAATCATTAAGAGGTATAACCGCAAAGAGCTGAAATTCACTACAATTTATCGCTGCTTATATGACCATTTCATAAACCTTTTATCCTACTTTTTGTCGACTTCATCATTAATCCATCGCAATCCCATGGTTAGCCGAATGATATAGATATTAAACGGTAGTAATTGGCATCTTGTCCGATTAATGCTTGATTTTAACTGCCTAAGTTATAATATCCAAAATTGGCTAACGTACTAATAATTCCAGAATTATAGGAAAAATCCCCATTGGCTACTGCTGCTTCTACAATTAGAATTAGTGGGCTATCCCGCAGACTAATAAACGATGGATTCATATCTGAGCAAGATGCTGCTAATGCTCAGAAAGAAGCTCATGATAGCGGTGTCGCGCTAACTACATATTTAGTTAAAAATGAACTAATAGATGCTAGTGATCTAGCGCATTCTGCATCAAATGAATTTGGTATCCCTCTTTTAAATATTACTTCACTTGATCTTGAGTCTTTACCAAGCAGCATCGTACCCGAAAAGCTTATACGTCAGCATCATGCACTACCTGTTCAAAAAAGAGGTAACCGACTATTTGTTGCGATTTCAGATCCAATGAACTTAGCCGCACTGGATGAATTTAAATTCAATACTGGTATTACTACTGAGGCAGTATTAGTAGAAGAAGATAAACTAGAAGCGATTATAGAAAAAGCACTTGAGCTTGGTGATAAGTCACTCGATATGGAGGGATTACTAGATGATGATCTAGATAACCTTGAAGTTTCTAGTGGCGAAGATGAGTTAGATGACGGCGGTGATTCAGATGTTGATGACACTCCAATTGTTCGTTTTGTTAATAAAGTCTTACTAGATGCAATTAATAAAAAAGCCTCGGATATACATTTTGAACCTTATGAGAAAGTGTACCGTGTTCGCTTTCGTGTCGATGGTGTGTTAGAAGAAATAGCAAATCCGCCTCAAAACCTAGCTCCCAGAATTTCTGCGCGATTAAAAGTGATGTCTCGCCTAGATATTTCTGAACGACGTGTTCCACAAGATGGCCGCATCAAAATGCAACTTTCAAAGAAACGTGCGATTGATTTTCGTGTGAATACTTGTCCTACGTTGTTTGGTGAAAAAATAGTATTACGTATTTTAGACCCTACCAGTGCTACGCTTGGAATTGATGCCCTTGGTTACGAAGAAGATCAAAAACAACTTTATCTTAATGCACTTTCAAAACCATATGGCTTAATTTTGGTTACTGGCCCAACAGGTAGTGGTAAGACCGTTTCACTGTATACAGGCCTAAATATATTAAACACAGCTGACAGAAACATCTCTACTGCAGAAGACCCGGCCGAAATTAATATGCCAGGCGTAAATCAAGTAAATGTGAATCCTAAGGTGGGCCTTACCTTTGCTTCCGCATTACGGGCATTCCTACGCCAAGACCCTGACATTATCATGGTTGGTGAGATTCGAGATCTTGAAACAGCAGAAATTGCTATTAAAGCGGCCCAAACCGGCCACTTGGTACTTTCCACCTTGCATACTAATGATGCACCACAGACACTCACTAGATTGGCAAATATGGGGGTCCCACCGTATAACATTGCCTCAGCAGTCACTCTAATTATTGCTCAAAGACTTGCTCGCCGCTTGTGTGAACCTTGTAAAGTCATAGATGATGTACCAAAAGAGGCATTAATAGAGGAAGGATTCTTAGAATCTGAACTGGGTGATTTAAAGATCTACAAAGCAGGGGGGTGCGATCAATGCAACAATACCGGATACAAAGGGCGTTCAGGTATTTTTCAAGTCTTATCAATATCAGAGGAAATGGGGACGTTGATTATGGAAAATGGTAACTCCATGCAATTAGCTGAACGAGCTAAGAAAGAAGGCTTTAATGATTTACGAGCTTCAGGACTAAATAAAGTACGTGAAGGAATACTCAGTCTTGAAGAATTAAATAGAGTTACAAAGGACTAATTTATGGCTACTGCAACAGCTGCAACTCCACAAGCTACCGTTTTTGTTTGGGAAGGCGTAGACCGAAAAGGCACACGCGTTAAGGGTGAAGCTCAAGCTTCAAATGAAATACTATTAAAGGCAGATCTTCGCAGGCAAGGTATCAATCCTCTTAAAGTAAAGAAAAAACCAAAACCATTATTTGGTGGTAAAGGTAAAAAAATTATTCCAAAAGATATTGCAGTTTTTTCAAGACAATTAGCAACTATGATGACTGCTGGTGTTCCTCTCGTGCAAGCTTTTGAAATAATTGGAAGAGGACATGAAAAACCTTTAATGCAAGAGCTCATCATGAATATCAAAAATGATGTGGAGTCAGGTACTGCTCTATCTCATTCGCTTGAGAAGCACCCAAAATATTTTGATGATTTATTTTGTAATTTGGTAGATGCAGGCGAGCAATCAGGTGCACTCGAGACTTTATTAGATAAAATTGCAACGTACAAAGAAAAAACTGAAGAACTAAAGGGCAAAGTTAAAAAAGCATTATTTTATCCCACCGCAGTATTAGTTGTTGCATTTGTGGTATCAGGTATTCTCCTACTATTCGTAGTCCCTCAATTCCAGGAACTATTCCAAGGTTTCGGCGCAGATCTACCAGCCTTCACACAGATGGTAATTAACTTATCTGAATTCATGCAGAATTACTGGTGGTTAGTAATGCTAGGAATAGGAATAACTGTTTTTGCATTTGTGAATGCAAAACAACGTTCTGCAGCATTCAGGCGTGGATTAGATAAATTCTCACTTAAAATCCCTGTTGTTGGACAAATATTAGAAAAATCTGCAATTGCTAGATTTGCACGAACTTTGTCAACCATGTTTGCTGCGGGTGTTCCATTAGTTGAAGCAATGGAATCAGTTGCGGGTGCAACGGGAAATGCAATTTATCAAGAAGCAACTTTACGCATGAAAGATGAAGTAGCTACAGGTACACAACTGCAACAAAGTATGCGTTCAACCGGTCTGTTCCCAAATATGGTCGTGCAGATGGTAGCAATTGGTGAAGAATCTGGTTCATTAGATGAAATGCTAGGCAAAGTGGCAGATTTCTACGAACAAGAAGTAGATAATTTAGTGGACGGCTTAAGCAGCTTGCTAGAACCACTAATCATGGCAATCCTTGGGGTGGTTGTTGGCGGACTGGTTATCGCGATGTATTTACCAATCTTCAAGCTTGGGGCAGTAGTATAAAATCTTCAAAAACCAGTAGTTAATCATACTATTTTAGATTTTTTTGACAGCCTCGTTCTAAACTATATAGCAAGTAATACAACCTTGTTACTTGCATATAGTTTTGTCATCGGTGCATTCATTGGCAGCTTTTTAAATGTTGTGATTCACCGCATCCCTGTGATGCTAGAACGTCAGTGGAAAAGCGAATGCCAAGAACTTTTAACACCAGACGCAGAACCATCATCATTACCTAAATATAATCTTTCTGTACCAAGATCACATTGCCCTGCTTGCGATCATCAAATTAAAGCGATCGAGAATATTCCTATCATTAGTTATTTATTTCTTAAAGGGAAATGTAGCAACTGTGGCATAAAAATTTCAGCACAATATCCTTGCATTGAACTTCTTACGGCAGTTCTAACAACTGTAGTAATTTGGAAATTCGGATTCAGTTGGCAAGGATTGGGAGGGATAATACTTACCTGGTACCTGATAGCCCTCAGCGGTATTGATATTAAAACTCAATTGCTGCCAGATAATTTAACGCTACCGCTTCTGTGGCTAGGAATTGTGTTTAATATATTTTCAACCTACACAGATCTAAATTCTAGTGTCCTAGGTGCAATTTTTGGTTATTTAGCATTGTGGTCAGTTTTTCACTTATTCAAGCTTATCACTGGTAAAGAAGGTATGGGCTACGGTGACTTTAAATTACTTGCCGCCCTCGGTGCGTGGCTAGGTTGGCAAAGCCTTCCTTTAATCATTTTACTATCTTCGGCTGTTGGTGCTATTTTTGGAATTATTATGATCGTAAGCAAACTTCAAGAACGCAGCCAACCCATCCCTTTTGGACCTTATCTAGCAGTAGCAGGATGGGTCGCAATGTTATACGGTAACCAGCTAATATCACTGTATCTCGATAAAACTCTATAAAAGCCTTTAACAAACAATGCTGGTTGTAGGTCTAACAGGCGGAATAGGCTGCGGGAAAAGCCTGGTATCAAATCAATTCCATCAACTATTTAACATACCGATTATTGATGCTGATGTTATTGCTAAAGAACTAACACAGAGCCAACAGATAATTAAGGAAATAGCTACAAATCTAGGTAACGAATTTGTAGATAAAAATTACCAACTCTTAAGAGATCAGCTAAGACAGGCAATATTCTCTGATCCAAAACTACGTATTAAACTAGAAAACATACTACATCCACTTGTCTATAAAGAAATTCGGAGGAAAATCAGCGATCTAAATACAGATTACTGTATTGTTGTAATTCCATTGTTATTAGAAACTAATCGCACGGACTTCCTAGATCGAATATTAGTAGTAGATTGCTCCCCAGAGGAGCAAATAGAGCGCGTAACCAAACGTGATCAATGCAGTGAGACACATGTAAAGAATATTATAACTACTCAAATTGACCGAGAAGCTCGTCTATTATTAGCAGATGATGTAATCGAAAATAGTGGTAGCATTGAAGATATAAAAGATAAAGTCAGCGCATTACATAAAAAGTATACGCAATCCAATAAGTAATAAATAACCATGAGCGAAAACATGGAAAAAACTGAAGTTTGCTATGAGCAGCCTCTCAACGAGAGAATGCGAACTTTTCTACGTTATGAACAGTTAACTTATCAATTTGGTTTTTTTGCTAAACAAGATACTAGTTCAGATTCTCATATGGCTTTATTGACTTTAATTGAAATCTTGAGTCTGGTTTCCCGCGGCGATCTTAAGCAAGAACTCTTGAAAGAACTTAAACGGCAAATTGATTCGCTAGAACAACTTGCGAGCAAACCTAAACTCAACACTGAAAAATTAAGCGAAATTTTATCAAAACATAAAAATATATTCGATAAACTACATACTGTGCGCGGACAAATTGGGAATCACTTAAAAGAAAATGACTTTATAAATAGCATACGACAGCGCTCAGTAATACCGGGGGGAACGTGCGATTTTGATCTACCTGAATACCATCACTGGCTTTGTTTACCATTTCATCAACGTAACAAAATCTTATTTGAGTGGATGGAACCCTTCGAAGTGGCTCAAGAGAGCGTTAGTAGAGTATTGAAATTGATACGAACTAGTACACAATATGAAGAAATGACAGCGCAAAAAGGTTTTTATGACCAAACATTAGACCCAAATGCACCTAATCAATTAATCCGAATTTCGATCGATAAGAAAAACCATTTTTTTCCAGAATGCAGCGCGGGCAAACATAGATTTTCAATTCGTTTTCTAACTCAACAAAACCCTAATTCAACTCCTAAACAATCTCACACTAATGTTGATTTCAAGCTAGCGTGCTGCAACTTTTAATGCCTAAATCGACCTTCTTATTACTTTGCATTCCATATTGAACGAATCGCAGCTACACCTTGCCCACCATTTAGAATACTCTTTTCAACATCCTCAGCTAGTAAACCTCCAATTGCATAACTAGGGATTTGGCTAGATAAAGCCAATTCTGAAAAACCATCCAAGCCTAGTGTTTTCCTATTTTTGTCGTGCTGCTTCTCGATAACAGGACCAATGAAAATATAATCTAGTCCTAGCTTATTAGCCTGCTCAATCTCATGAAGATTATGACAAGAGGCGCCAACTAAATACTCCTTACTTAATGGTCGAGTTTGAATACTGAGTAAATCTTTACTTGTTAAATGCATACCTGCAACACCAAGGCGCTTAAATGCTTTAGAACCTCGATTTATAATTAACTTAACTTTATCCTTTTTACACAACTTAACACATTGCTCCACAAGCTTTGCATATTCTTGATCATTCAAGCTATGTGATCGTAATTGAATAATCTCAATATATGAATTAGAAATAACTTTCTCGAAATTGCTTATAAAATTTACATCTTCATTAAATTCTGGTGTAACCGCAAAAAGTCTAGGTAACTTCAGCGCATTGAGAATGCCGATATTTGCATCTGGAAATTGTTTTTCATCAAGAGAATGTAGAAATTTCCACATGATGGTCTGATTTTCATTGGCGATAATATTCCCGTGATACTCATTTACCAAAAAAGTATTCAATAAAACATTTCGGTTCGGATAGTTATAGGGAATTTGAATTAATGGTGAAATATCTAAAACATCAATATTGAGTTCCTCAGATAATTCACGTTTGAGTGCATCGGGTGGTGATTCATTTTTCTCTACTTTACCTCCTGGGAATTCCAACAATCCGCCAAGATGAGATTCAGCTTTGCGTCTACTAACTAAAACTTGTTGTTTAGAATTTTGAATAATTCCAATAGCGACATGTGCATAATTTTGATTTGAAAAATCACTCATGCAAAGAATTAAACATTATGTGCGATACTCAGCATTAATTTTCACATAGTCATACGAAAGATCAGTTGTCCACACAGTTGCCTCAGCATCTCCTAGACCTAGTCGCAAACGAAATAAAATTTCATCTTTTTGCATTTCATTTTGGCCACCACCTTCGTTGTAATTCTCGGACAGCTCTCCGTCTTCAATCACTTCTAACTCATTGATATATAGAGATAATTTACCGATATCCAAAGCCTTATCCGAACCTCTGCCTGCGGCCGCTAATATACGCCCCCAGTTTGGATCACTTGCGAAGGCCGCTGTCTTGACTAAAGGTGAATGAGCAATTGTAAATGCAATATCTCTAGCCATTAATTTATTCGTTGCCTGTTCTACTTGAATGCAAATCATTTTAGTTGCCCCTTCGCCATCCCTGATAATCGCTTGGGCTAATTTCAAAAATATAGCATTCAATACAGTAATAAATTTTTCTTTAGCCTGCTCTGAAAGTTCTTTTAATTTTATACCTGACTTTCCAGAGGCTATTAATGTACATGCATCATTCGTTGAAGTATCACCATCAACCGTAATGGAATGAAAAGATTGATCAACCGCATTTTGTAATATAACTTGCAAATCAGATGTCTCGATATTTAAATCAGTCGCCACATAGGCAAGCATAGTTGCCATATCGGGACGTATCATTCCGGCACCTTTTGCAATCCCTGTTATAGATACACGGCTTCCATCTAAATCAAGTTGCTCAGAATATCCTTTAGCTATTGTATCCGTAGTCATAATCGCGTCGGCAGCATCAAGCCATGAATTTTCATTTAAGTTGCTAACTAGGTTATGAACTTTATCTGTGATTTTTTTTACTGGTAGTGGCTCACCAATTACACCGGTAGAAAATGGCAAGATTTCTTCAGCTCGACAATCAGCTTCTGATGCAATGGCTTTACAAGTTTGGATAACATCATTGATACCCTTTTTGCCTAAACCAGCATTGGCATTTCCAGAATTTACTAGCAAATACTTTGGCTTACAAATTGATAGATTCTCTCTAGTGACAGTAACAGGAGCAGCACAGAATTGATTTTTAGTAAGCACAACAGCGGTATTTGAAGACTCACAAAGTTCAAATAAGACTAAATCATCACGATTTTGATATTTAATACCTGCACCTGTACTAGCAATTTGTATACCAGCAATCGGTAATAAATTAGTTGGAGCTTGTAAAGAAATAGCCATATAGGTAGGAGCTTGGAATCTGACTAAATCAAATTTGATAATTACGTCAGTTTACCACAGCATTGTTTGTACTTTTTACCCGAACCACATGGACAGGGATCGTTACGACCAACTTTTTTTTGTGTGCGCTTGAATGGCTGCTGTTTAACTTGTTCTTCTGCTTGAGGGATATTTTCTTGTATCTGTTCTGGATGCAACAAATCATCCGCTTCAGCATGCTGATATTGTATGTTTTCGGGCACACGTTGCGCAGCTTCCATTGCTTTAATTTCCTCAAGTGTTGGCAATTCTACCCTAGAGATTAATGACACAGTTTCATGCTTAATTTGCTCAAGCATTTCTTGAAACATAGCAAAAGCTTCGCGCTTATATTCTTGTTTAGGATTTTTTTGCGCATAACCACGCAAGCCAATGCCTTGACGCAAATAATCCATAGCCGCTAAATGTTCCTTCCAACGATGATCAAGCACATCCAACATAAACTTTTTCTCAAGTTGACGCATTGCGTCTCCACCAATGCGATCTTGTTTTTCTTGAAATAATTTTTCTACTCGCTCATGAATGCGCTCACGTATTTCATCTTCTGCAACCATGTCATCTTCATCTAACCATTGCTGAATAGGAAACGTTAAGCCAAAGTCACTTTTAAATGCATTCGTTAGGCCTTCAACATCCCATTGCTCATCCATACTGCCAGGTGGAATATATTGACTAACTTCTGCATCAGTTACATCTTCACGAATTGCCGCCAAGTTCTCCGATATATCTTCTTCTTGCATTAGATCACGACGTTGTTCATAAACGACTTTACGTTGATCATTAGCAACATCATCATATTCCAATAAATGTTTACGAATATCGAAGTTATGTGATTCAACTTTGCGTTGTGCATTCTCAATAGCTTTTGACACCCAAGGATGTTCTATAGACTCTCCTTGTTGCATACCTAACTTTTGCATTAAGCCCCTAACTTTATCGGAAGCAAAAATCCGCATTAAATTATCTTCCATGGATAGATAAAAACGGCTTGAGCCCGGATCACCTTGGCGGCCAGACCGTCCGCGCAGCTGATTATCGATACGTCGTGATTCATGTCTTTCAGTTCCGATAATATGCAATCCACCTGAATCGAGCACTGCATCATGACGCTTTTGCCACTCGGCTTTCACATCATCGATATTGGAATCGATTGCGTCTTTTTCGTCTAATGCTTGCAACTCAGCATCTAAACTTCCTCCCAAAACTATATCAGTACCACGACCTGCCATATTCGTGGCGATAGTAACCGTACCCGGTCGACCTGCCTGAGCAATTATGTGAGACTCTTTTTCATGTTGTTTAGCATTGAGCACCTGATGCTCTATGTTAGATTTTTTTAACACATTGGAAATAAGTTCTGATGACTCAATGGATGTTGTTCCAACCAACACTGGTTGGCCTCGTTGCACACAATCTTTTATATCTTCAATAATTGCATCGTATTTTTCATTGAGTGTTAGATAAACTAAATCACCCATATCATCACGGATCATGTCTCTGTGAGTTGGAATCACGACTACTTCTAATCCATAAATAGACTGAAATTCAAATGCCTCGGTATCTGCAGTACCCGTCATACCGGAGAGCTTGTTGTAAAGGCGAAAATAATTTTGAAATGTTATCGAAGCTAGAGTCTGATTTTCATTCTGAATTTTCACACCTTCTTTTGCTTCAACGGCTTGGTGCAGTCCATCAGACCAACGTCGTCCAGGCATAGTTCGGCCAGTAAATTCGTCAACGATGATGACCTGTCCATCCTTAACGATATAGTCAACATTTTTTTGAAACAATGCATGAGCGCGTAATGCCGCATTAATATGATGTAATAAACTTATATTTGCAGAGTCATAAAGTGTTTCACCCTCGCCTAATAAATTCTGTCCAACAAGAAGATCCTCAATTCGCTGATGCCCTTCCTCAGTAAGAAAAATTTGCTTGCTCTTTTCATCTACACTGTAATCACCCGGACCCTCTTCTTCTTCTTGTGCAACCAACTTTGGTACCAACTTATTAATTGCCATATACATATCGGAATTTTCACCAGTAGGACCCGAAATAATCAAAGGTGTGCGTGCTTCATCGATTAATATCGAATCCACTTCATCCACAACAGCAAAATTAAGTTCACGTTGTACACAACCCTCAATAGAAAACTCCATATTGTCGCGTAAATAATCAAACCCAAATTCATTATTGGTGCCATAGGTAATATCTGCGGCATAAGCTTCTTTGCGTTCTTCATGTAACATGCCTCCCGTCACCACACCAACCTTCATACCAAGAAAACGATAGATTTCTCCCATCCATTTAGCATCACGTTTTGCCAAATAATCGTTGACGGTGACAACATGGGCACCTTTCTCAGTTAAGGCATTTAAATAGATCGGCAAAGTGGCCACCAGTGTTTTGCCTTCACCCGTGCGCATCTCAGCAATCTTGCCATCATTGAGTACCATGCCACCTATGAGTTGCACATCAAAATGTCGCATACCCAATGTACGAACAGCAGCTTCTCGAACAGTCGCAAATGCATCAGGAAGGATAGCTTCGAGACTCGTACCACTTTTTATCTGTTCACGAAATTCAATGGTTTTATTTTTTAATGCTTGGTCATCTAAAGCCTTATACGAAGACTCAAGATCA
Organism: Gammaproteobacteria bacterium; assembly: GCA_028279275.1. Taxonomy (GTDB): domain Bacteria; phylum Pseudomonadota; class Gammaproteobacteria; order UBA4575; family UBA4575; genus JABDMD01. The sequence continues at coordinate 38,080 of JANQOB010000019.1, forward strand.
TTAATTTTCTTAACGGCCTTACTATATTGCTTGACTAATCGCTGATTGCGACTACCAAATATTTTTTGAAACATACGTTATTTTTTTAATACTAGACGTGTGTTAAAAGATCGGCACAACATCCAAAATATTGCAGAACAAACCAGATCTATTAATATTAGTGAAAAAATATAAGTTTTACGTTTGAAGCTAGCCAGGAAGTATACACTAGCCTAAAGAAAGAAATAACAAAGCGTTACGAACTAATATTCAGTCGTCAGATTATTCTAGAATTTACCTATTCAATAAACTTCATAGGATCAATTCGTGCACCATCTTTGATAACTTCGAAATGCACGTGTGGTCCTGTAGAACGACCCGTACTACCTAGCTTAGCAATCACTTGACCTCGTTTGATTGCTTCACCAACCTGAACTAATACCATCTGATTGTGTCCATAGCGGGTAACATAACCGTTGCCATGGTCGATCTCGACTAGATAACCATAAGCCCCTTTTTTGCCCGCTTTAGTAACTACTCCACCGGCCACTGATACCACATCATTGCCGGTCTTTCCCGCAAAATCCACACCACGATGCATCTCTGTTTTGCCAGAAAATGGACTAGTGCGTTTACCGAAATATGAAGAAATCCAGCCATGAATCACTGGGCGTCCCTGTGGACGCGTTTCTTGCTCTAATTTTTCATCAATCAGCAAATCATTTAATACACTTAATTGATATTCGCGGTTTTCAATTTCCGCATTGAGCCGAGCTAGTACAGCATCAATCTCCATATCAACATCCTGATCATTCTCTAATGTTGAGCCTGCGCCGCCCACACCTGGAGTAGAATCAAAACTAAATTCGTCAGAATCAAGGCCCGCCATACTGACTAACATATTGCCAAGCGCATCGATACGATTTATGTGCGCTTGCAGTAAACCGACTTTAGTTGTTAAAGCATCTACATGGGTTTCGCTCTCGCGCTTAGCTAATTGCAGACGCTCATTTTGAGCACTTACATCTGCTTTCCACTCATTTATGATTGTTTTATGACCATATGAGACACCTAGCAAATACCCCCCGCCCAATAAAACCGCGGAAACAGCAATTACTCCAAAAATTAAAGAAATTTTATTTAATCTATGCATTGGTTTTGCATAGACATGATTTGTTTGCGGACGTGGAAAAATGATAATGTTCATTTTAAATTTTTATATTTATTATTTATTGTCCGTGTTCAATAAAGCTAGCTTCAACATTAGTTACATTCCATGTAATAAAGACTGATGCAAAAATTCTCTTCTTACATCAGTGCAGATCTGCAAAAAAAGGCTAAACTGCTACATAGGCTCACCCTGAGCATTAGAATGCAGTTACCTGAAGACCTAGCCAGACACTGTTGGGTTGCTAGTATCGAAAACCGCACCCTCACAATCATCACAGATGACCCTAATCGGGCAAGTGTTATTCGATTTCAGCAACGCGAGATACTGAAACAGCTGAATCAAGAACTAAGTCTTACTGTAAAGGAATACTTGAATCAAATAAAGGTTAAAATAAGTAACGTAATCAGTGGTGGCAACCATCCGATGAGTGCGCGAAATTTGTCCCCAAACACTGCTAATCACATCTCTCAATGTGCCAGTAATATCAAGGATTTAGATCTCCAAAAAGCCATCCAAAAGCTGGCGGAGCGTGGTCAATTTGACTAATAATTAATCGAGTTAGTTAGTGAGACAATTGGGATTTGCAAAGAAGTGATATACAGGTAGTTTAAGCGCTTGCACTGATAGGTCGACTGTAGAAAATTGGGACATCTTCCGCATCGTCTTCAAAAGTAACTTCTTCCCAGGCATCCGTTACCGCAACAAGCTGACGTAGTAGCTTATTATTAAGTGCATGACCCGATTTATATCCACTGAATGCGCCAATTAAACTATGGCCAAGTAGATACAAATCACCAATCGCATCGAGAATTTTATGTTTTACAAATTCATCCTCGTAACGCAAGCCATCTTCATTAAGAATTCGGTGATCATCAACAGCGATTGAATTATCTAGACTGCCACCCAAAGCAAGATTTTTCGAACGCAATGTTTCAAAATCACGCATGAAACCAAATGTGCGCGAGCGTGATACTTCCTTTACAAAAGAAGTCGTAGAAAAATCCAGTTCGGCTTTTTGAGGAGCCGCTTGGAATACCGGATGATCAAAATCGATTGTGAAACCCACTTTGAACCCATCAAAAGGATCAAATCTGGCCCACTTATCATCTTCTTTAATCTCAACCGATTGAATTATGCGAATAAATTTCTTAGGCGCATTTTGTTCAATAATACCGGCAGACTGAACTAGGAATACAAATGGACCCGCACTACCATCCATGATGGGTACCTCGGCCGCACTTACATCTACATAAGCATTATCAATACCTAGGCCAGCTATTGCTGAAAGCAGGTGCTCAACAGTAGAAATACGCACATCGCCAGCTACTAATGTAGTAGACAAACTCGTATCTCCTACGTTTTCCGGACTGGCTTTGATTTCTACTGGAGGTTCTAGATCGATACGGCGAAATACTACACCTGTGTTAATAGGTGCAGGCCGTAAAGTTAAGTAAACTTTTTTACCCGTATGTAAACCTACGCCAGTTGCGCGAATTACATTTTTCAGTGTTCTTTGTTTTATCACGGATCGTAAGTCCTATTCGATCGCTAATCCTATTTGATTACAGGTATTAATTGGACACCCCTATTTGGATGCTCTTAACCGTATCCTTGTGGCATACAAGCATCCTTATTGGGCTCATATGACAACACTATTAAAGAGCGGCGTAATTATTACATAAATCCTACAACTTCGCTGTTAGGGGTTTTGAACCTCTACAGGACATTTGGTTCCTTTTACCCTCTCAATAGACCAAATTTAAATCAACCACTTAGCAATCTGAACACTAAAATCCATGGTTATTGCTTAAATGGCTAATCTGCCTGCCGACGTAAAAAAGCTGGAATATCCAAGTAATCCAGATCGTAATCATCCTCTTTCTCGCTAGACTTGACGTCAACTACGGTCTTGGCACGATTCTCAGTACGAATTGCAACGGGTGCTTCAAGCTCTTCCTCCACATCCATTACGGCTGGGTCTTCGATGACTTTTTTAGGCTTAGTCTCCACGAGTTTTACACTAGGTCGAGCCGGCATCGCCATACTCTGCGAACCTATACCCGTCGCAACTAACGTAACTCGAAGATTATCTGCCATAGATTCATCGATGACTGTACCCACTACTACTGTTGCATCATCCGAAGCGAGACCTTTAATGTGATTTCCGACTTCTTCAAACTCTCCAATAGAAAGACTGGTACTTGCAGTCACATTAACCAGAATTCCTTTGGCGCCAGAAATGTTTACATCTTCTAGCAATGGACTTGAGATGGCAGACTCTGCAGCTTCACGCGCACGTTCAGTACCTACAGATATTCCAGAACCCATCATAGCCATACCCATTTCTGACATCACAGTTCGCACATCTGCAAAATCAACATTAATTAAGCCCGGGCAAGTAATAAGTTCAGCGATCCCCTGAACTGCACCGTGTAACACATCATTTGCAGATTTAAATGCTTCAAGCAAATTTGTATCTTTTCCTAGAACAGTTAACAGTTTCTCATTTGGGATGGTAATTAATGAATCTACATGTTTGCTGAGTTCTTCAATTCCTGTATCTGCAATTTGCATGCGTTTTGATCCTTCAAACGGAAAAGGTTTGGTTACTACAGCAACCGTTAAGATACCCAGCTCTTTTGCAACCTCGGCAACAACAGGCGCGGCACCCGTCCCAGTTCCACCCCCCATACCTGCCGTGATGAATAGCATATCGGCACCGGCAATTACATCATGAATGCGGTCACGATCTTCGATCGCGGCTTCACGACCCACTACAGGATTAGCCCCTGCACCCAAACCTTTAGTGATCTCACTCCCCATTTGTAATACCGTTTTGGCATTAGTATTTTTTAATGCTTGTGAGTCAGTGTTCGCACATACGAAATCAACTCCTTCAATAGCAGAGTTCACCATATGCTGTACGGCATTACCGCCGCCACCGCCAACACCAATTACTTTTATCACAGCGCTTTGGCTGTATGCGTCCATTAATTCAAACATGATGCTTCTCCTCTAGTTTACATTTACATGCTAAAAATTAAGTAATAAGCCCGCTTAATCGCGCAACTAAAAACTCCCCTGAAACCAATTCTTCATCCTCTTTAATGCACTGCCAACATTAGAATCACTAAACAATGAAGCTTCTCCCATATGTTGATTTTTATGCCCAAACAACAACAAACCCACACCTGTTGCATGTATTGGATTACGAACTACATCAACCAGACCTGTAACATATTGAGGTAGTCCTAAACGCACAGGCATATGAAATACTTCTTCCGCCAAATCAACCACTCCCTCCATTTTCGAACTTCCACCTGTTAGAACGACACCAGCGGCAACTAAATCTTCAAAACCACTACGACGTAACTCGGCATGTACTAAGGACAGCAACTCTTCATAACGGGGTTCAACTACCTCTGCCAGCGTTTGTCGGGATAACCTACGTGGTTCACGATCACCAACGCTGGGTACTTCAATTGTGTCATCGGGATTTGCAAGTTGCCGCAAGGCACAAGCATATTTAATTTTAATCTCTTCAGCATATTGCGTAGGTGTGCGCATGGCGACAGCAATATCATTTGTGACTTGATCACCGGCAATAGGAATCACTGAAGTGTGCTTAATTGCACCTTCAGTAAATACTGCTACGTCAGTCGTACCACCCCCAATATCCACTAAACAAATTCCGAGTTCTTTTTCATCATCGGTTAACACGGAATAGCTAGATGCAAGTTGTTCTAGAATAATGTCGTCCACTTCCAAACCACATCGACGAACACACTTAACTATGTTTTGAGCGGCACTTTCTGCACCTGTAACAAGATGCACTTTTGCCTCTAGACGTACACCAGACATGCCAACAGGCTCACGAATCCCTTCTTGCTGATCAATCACAAATTCTTGTGGCATTACGTGTAACACACGCTGATCTGCAGGTATCGCAACAGCTCTTGCAGCATCAATCACTCGTTCAACATCATTTGCTGAGACCTCACGATCTTTTATCGCAACAATTCCATGTGAATTCATACTACGTATGTGACTACCGGCGATTCCCGCAAATACTGAATGAATTTGACAGCCCGCCATTAACTCGGCTTCTTCTATACATCGCTGAATCGACTGTACAGTCGATTCGATATTTACGACGACGCCTTTTTTAAGTCCGCGTGAGGGATGTGAACCAATCCCAACGATCTCTAGTTGATTGTCTTCGTTTACTTCACCCACGATGGCGGTAATTTTGGAAGTGCCAATATCCAATCCTACGATCATACTTTTATCAACTTTACGACTCATAAACTGGGTTCCGAGGAATGAATATTTGAATATGGATTTTGACTTAAGTTATGAGCGTATTGAGGACTTTTCCATTCAATTGCCAAGCCATTGGTATACCTCAGATCTATTTTTTTCACTTCTGTGATATTGGCAGATAGGTATTGCTCATATGCAGTGATAAATCTCTCAATTTTTTTAGCAACGTCTCCATCTCCAATAGAAATCACCAACCCATCCGATAACACTAAATGTTTAGATTGACGCTCGTCCTCAAATAATCCGCGCAATTTCATACCAAACGGTTCTAGCTGTTGCATACTATTTTCAAATGTACGCGCCAAATCTTTTGCTCTAACTTCTTCACCATATAGCATAGGCAAATGTTGATATGCATTGACATCAGTGGGAAAAAACAAATCTCCATACGCATTCATAAGTCCGACATCGCCCCAACGAGCAATAGGGTTATGCTGAAAAATTTTCACGCTCAATGTATCTGGCCAATACCTTTGCACCGAAGCTTTATGTACCCAGGTTAATTTTTCTAGCGCTTTTTCAAGTTGATCCATTTGCACGTGTAAAAATCCACCTGCACTGTGGTTGCGAATAATAGCTTTTAATGCGACAAGGTCAACTGCATCAACTTCACCACTAATATTCACATGTTCAATCAAAGGCCATGCAGCAACAAAGTGCTGATTATTTCGAACATAAGTAGAAAAGTACACAATGACAATTAATAACATAATCACTACAACTACATCCCAAGCATCACGCATAGAAAAAGTCTGTACGTAATTTTTTTTACGTTTAACCTTATTACGCCTTCGATTTATCTTTTTGTTACGTTTCATGCGGTCACACACATCTCAGAAGTTAACTTAGAATCTTCTTTAAAAGATGTTTGTAATATTCTAATTACTAACTCATTAAAACTGATTCCATCAGCTTTTGCTGCCATTGGAACAAGACTATGATCCGTCATTCCTGGAACAGTGTTGACTTCCAAAAACCATGGTTGTTGTTGATCATCCAACATCACATCCACTCGCCCCCAACCCGATGCTTCCGTAACGTTAAAAGCGTCAAGTGCAAGAGATTGAATTTTTTTCTCAACTTTTTCATCCAAACCACAGGGACAATGATACTCAGTATCGCTTGCTTGATATTTAGCTTCATAATCATAAAAAGTATTTGGGGTTTCTAAGCGAATGATAGGAAGCGCTCTCCCATTCAAGATCGCAACCGTATACTCCTTCCCCGTAATCCACTGTTCAGCAATAACCGTTTCTTCATACTTGCAAGCATCAGCCCAAGCTGCAGCGATTTCATGTTTAGCATTGACTTTAGTCATCCCTATACTTGATCCTTGGGATGCCGGTTTGAATATCATCGGTAATCCCAGCCTAGAAACTAAATAATCTTCGCTAATATCTTCAGTCAACTGTTCATAATTGGGAGTTGGAATTTTGCAGCCTTGCCATATCTGTTTAGTCATTAACTTATTCATACAAATACTGGAGGCCATTACACCGCTGCCACTATATGGCAAACCCATCACCTCTAAACCTCCTTGAATGCAACCGTCTTCACCAAGCGGGCCATGCAAAGCGATAAATACACGCGAAAAATTTCCCGCAGATAATTTTTCGAAAATATTGCTATCAACATCGATTGCTTCCACTTGCACGTTTTCCGTTTGCAAGGCATTTAATACAGCCGTCCCACTTTTAAGTGAAATTTCTCGCTCAGCAGAGGGCCCGCCCATTAAAACTGCAACTTTGCCAAAGCTACGGAAATTTTCTTTTGCAACCATCACGCTGCCTCACCGATGATTTTTACTTCAGGGATCAATGACACTCCTCGTTCAGTTTCAACTATGTTTCGTACTTGTAAAATTAGTTTTTCAATATCACTAGCACTTGCATCACCAGAGTTAATAATGAAATTGGCATGTTTAGTAGAAATCTGTGCACCGCCCACTGCCAAACCCTTTAAATTACAAGATTCAATTAATCGCGCAGCAAAGTCGTTTTCGGGATTACGAAACACCGAACCACAACTATTTGCACCAACTGGTTGTGCAGTGTTTCGTTTATCTAAAAGTTCTCTTATAGTTTGCTTGGCCAGAGTTCCATCACCTTGTTTAAACTTGAATATTGCGGCTACAAACCATTCATCCTGCAATCCTTTAACAGAACGGTAACCAATTTCAAAATCACTAGGTTCACGCTTAAGTAATTCACCGTTACGCTTTAACGTTTCAACTTCTACAACATGACTCCATGTTTCACTACCATAAGCCCCTGAGTTCATAGCCAATGCGCCTCCGACCGTACCCGGTATACCAGCAAGAAATTCCGCACCTTGTAGATCAAACTCTGCTGAAACACGTGCTAACTTTGCGCATGACACGCCCACCTCTGCACGCATTAAATTCTCACTAACCTTTTCTATTTTATTCATGCAACTATGCATGACGATCACAACGCCGCGGATACCACCATCTCTTATCAATACGTTGGTACCTCTCCCTAGCCAAGTAATTGGCAAAGCAGCATCCAAAGCGCTTAAAAAATTCTGTAAATCTTCTAGGTCCGCAGGTTGAAAGAGAACATCTGCTAAACCACCTACTTTCCAACTTGTGAAGCGTGCCAAATGAACATTTTTATCAAGCTGTCCTCTCACGGAGTAGTTTTGCATTTCCACTTGTGAATTTTCTCTCTTAACTGCATTCATCATTAGTGGATTGCAAATGATTCTTGTAATGCAGGAGCAATGTTTCCTACATTACCGGCACCTAATGTTAGGAGCACATCATTATCATGTATAACATGCTCTAAGGTATTTTGAATTTCAGACATATCCTTAACTAGAATCGGATCTAACTTGCCGCGTGCTCGCAAAGCACGACAAAGTGCTGCACTGTCTGCACCCACAATTGGATCTTCATTTGCTGCATAAACTTCACAAAGCATGAGTGCGTCTACTTCGTTTAATACGCGTACAAAATCATCAAATAAATCACGCGTGCGTGAATAACGATGTGGCTGAAATAAAACAACTAATCGCTGTTCAGGAAAGGCGTCTCTTGCAGCCTGTATAGTTGCAGCTAATTCGGTTGGATGATGCCCATAGTCATCTACTAATTTTATCTTTTCTCCGTTAATACATAAGTCAGGATATATCTGAAACCTTCTCGCAATACCTTGGAAATTTTCCAATGCTTGTTGAATATATTTTTCATGCACATCTAACTGTAAAGCAATAATAGTAGCTGCAACTGCATTTAATACATTATGCAGTCCTGGAAGGTTTAGATTTAATGTAATGAATGATTTGTTTTCATGAGTTTTTAATTTGAAATTTGTCTTTGGCCCTGTCATTTCTACATCAGTAATCTGATAATCTGCGTCTTCACTAAACCCATAAGTCAGGTAGGGTCTAGATATTCTTGGCAGCAATTGTCGAATTGTCTCATCGTCGATACACAATACTGTCATTCCATAAAACGGCAAATGATGTATAAATTCTACAAAAGTATCTTGTAGCTTATTAAAATCACTGTCATAAGCAGAAAGATGGTCTGAGTCTATATTAGTTACTACCGACATAATCGGTTGCAAATGTAAAAAAGATGCATCGCTTTCATCAGCTTCCGCTACTAGATATTGACCTGCACCTAACTTTGAATGGCTTGCAAAACTATTAATACGTCCACCAACAATAAATGTTGGATCCATGTTTGCAGAAGTCAAAATAGAAGCCACGAGACTTGTTGTCGTAGTCTTACCATGAGTACCTGCTATAGCAATGCCATAGCGAAACCGCATGAGCTCAGCTAACATTTCAGCACGAGGCACAATAGGAATACGCTGTTCTTTTGCAGCAATAATCTCCGGATTATCATGTTTGACTGCACTTGACATCACAACTACGTCAGCACCCTTTATATTATTAGCTGCATGTTCAAAATAAACAGTAGCCCCTAGTTCTTTTAGCTTTTGTGTAATTACGTTTGGTTGAATATCAGAACCACAAACTTTATAACCAAGATTTACCATCACTTCTGCAATGCCACCCATGCCAGAACCGCCAATACCTACAAAATGCACTTGTTTAATTCTTCGTGTTGCAAAATGTCCAATATTAAAAGTCATGCTTAATAATCTTTCACCATATTAATGTTTTCATTATTTTTACCCAAACAAGCATGAACACATGCATTTGCCACATCCTTAGCTGCATGTGGTTTAGCAAATGCACTTGCTGCTTCAGCATACGCTTTGATTTTGGCACGGTTATCTAACAATTCATTTAATAATTCAGCGAGGCTTTCAGGATCTAATTCACTTTCACTAATCATTACAGCAGCCCCAGCATGTACTAATGCAGATGCATTAGCAGTTTGATGATCATCTACAGCATATGGATAAGGAACAAAAATTGCGCCCAAACCTGCAACCGCTATTTCAGCCACAGTAATCGCACCGGCACGGCAAATCACTAAGTCCGCCCACGCATACGCGTCTTGCATATTTTCGATAAATACATCTACACGTGCTTTCAGATGATTCGACTCATAATGTTCCCGCACAAATTGATGTTTGTGCTCTCCCGTTTGATGCCAAATTTCCGGATACAAATCTTTAGTAGAATTTTGTAGCACTCGAACCATTGCTAGTGGCACTGTCTCGTTTAAAGCTTTTGCGCCTAAGCTGCCGCCAACAACAAGAATGCGAAGAGGCCGGTTGTCTGGGGCAGCAATCTCGTGTTGCCTCGTTATATTTGATATTTCCGCTCGCACAGGATTACCTAATACTTCAACATTTTTACGAACAAAAGTACTTGGGAAACCTGTAAGTATTCGCTTAGCAAAAGGTGCAAGTAGTCGATTTGTTAATCCAGCAATAGCGTTCTGTTCGTGAATAATAAGAGGCTTACGTAATAGCGCAGCAATCAAACCTCCTGGGCCTGCCACAAATCCTCCCATACCAAGTACTGCACAAGGGCGATGCTTTATCAGTAACCAAGTTACTTGTGTACTCGCGAGTAGTAATTTGAAAGGTGCAAATACCAGAGTTGTGATGTTCTTACCCCGCAAGCCATTAACTGAAATCCACTCGATTTTATAGCCTGCATTAGGCACTATTTTTGACTCAATGCCACGTTTAGTTCCAACCCACACTATGGGTACAGATTGTTGCTCAATTTGTTTCGCGACTGCTAACGCAGGAAAAACATGACCACCAGTGCCGCCAGCAAAAATCATTATGGGTGAACGTGTATTTCTCATAGTCATATATAAAGCATCCCAAACACAATCATCGATGGGGTGATTTAGCTAATCCCTCCGTATACACGCGGGTAATGAGCCCTATCGCCATACACACTACTAACAAACTACTTCCTCCTGCACTTATAAATGGCAAAGTAAGGCCCTTTGTTGGCAACACGCCTGTATTTACTCCGATATTGATAAAAGCTTGCAAGCCTAACCAAATACCAATCCCATAGGCTATTTGTGCGCCAAATTTCATGCCTTTTTTCTCAACCATCTTGCCAATCACAAAACATCGGTAAATCAATAAAATGTATAGTGCGATCACTGCGGTTGCCCCAACTAGACCCAATTCTTCTGCAATCACCGCAAATACAAAATCGGTATGCGCTTCTGGCAAATAAAATAACTTTTGCACACTGGCCCCAAGCCCTAGGCCTGTCCAAGCACCACTACCAATAGCAATTAATGACTGAGTCAATTGAAATCCAGTACCAAACGGGTCGGACCATGGATTGAGAAAAGCAGTGAATCGCTCAACGCGATAGGGAGAAGAAATAGCTACAAACACCATTGAAATGGCTGACGCCATAAGTAACAAACCAAATTTCCAAAATTTTACGCCAGCAAGATAAAGCATCCCCAATGCTGTAATGAGCAATACCATTGCAGCTCCAAAGTCTGGTTCCAGTAACAACAGCGTGAACAACACCACTAAAACCATCATAGGTTTAATAAAACCAATAAATGACTCACGAATTTGTTTTCCTTGTCTAACAACATAACCTGCAAGATAAATAATTAATAAAAGCTTAACGGCTTCCGACACCTGCAAACCAAATGACCCGATTGCAAGCCATCTTGTACTACCATTGACAGTCCTTCCTAGACCCGGAATCAATACCAATGTCAGCAGTAGTATCATTAATAACAAAATAGCCATGCCAGAACTTTCCCAATGCGCTAAACGAATTTTTGTAATCACATAGGCTGCTGAAATTCCCATTAGGGCAAATACAAATTGACGCTTAAAATAATAAAGGGGATCACCTGTTGCACGATCAGCAATTTCGATTGACGACGAGGCAACCATCACCAAACCAATTCCCAACAACATGATAACTGCGAACATCAGATTAGGGTCGCAATATTTTTCGAGAGCAATTCCAAGACTAGTAGATTTATCTCGTGCTGCTTGTTTAGACATACCTACAATACCTCTCGCACACAATTCTCGAAATCCTCGCCTCGTTCAATATAATTTGTATACATATCAAAACTTGCACAGGCAGGTGATAGTAAAACTTTGTCACCTTCAACTGCGTTCTGTTGTGCAGTTTGCACTGCATGCTGCATAGAATCCGCTTGTGAAACTGTTACAGAATCACTTAAGGCCTTTTGAAATAATGATGTTGCCTCACCAATTAAAATTACATGTTTAGCATGCTGCTTTACTGCTTGATTAAGCAGTTCGAGATCACCACCTTTATAAACACCACCAGCAATTAAAATGATATTGTTACCTAAACTGCGAAGTGAACTCACAGTAGCACCAATATTGGTTCCCTTTGAGTCATCGAACCAAGAAACACCTTCCAATTCTGCCACTAAGGCAAGACGATGAGCTAAACCTTTGAATGCTTTTAAAGTCTCTAGCATTTTTTGCATTGGCAACTCTAATGCAGTTCCAATTGCTAAAGATGCTAGAGAATTTAGAATCCCTGCCTCACCACGCAAAGCCAATTCGCTAACAGGCAATAAAGCATCATTACCAAATGCTAAATACAAATCGTCTTCTTTATGCGTCACCCCAAATTCATCTTTATTAGGATGCTGTAACCCAAATGAAATCACATCTCCTGAAGTTTTCATGTTAACCACAAAACTATCATCGCGATTAATAATGCTCGTTACTGCATTTGCATAAATTCGCTCTTTAATTCGCGCATAATTATCTATATCTCCATGACGATCTAAATGATCTGATGAGACATTTAAAACAACACTTATCTTAGGTTTTAGTGAGCGAGTAGATTCAAGCTGGAAACTTGACAGTTCTAAAACAAAACATTCTGCATCATCATATTCTAATAAACTTAATGCCGGCGGAGATAAGTTCCCGCCCGCATAGGCCTTCACGCCCGCTGTATTCGCCATTTCAGCAACCAGGCTAGTTACAGTGCTCTTGCCATTCGAGCCCGTAATAGCTACAACAGGTTTGTTTACATTACGTGCGAATAATTCAATATCACCTATACATTCACAATCATATTGTGCAATTGCTTCCCGTATTTCATTTTGATTAATATCAATTCCCGGACTTGCAATGATTTGTTGCGCATCCGCAAAATCTTTTACAGAAAACTCTCCTAAATGTATTTCTACATTAGGAAATTTTTGTTTGAATCCAGCAAATTGTGGTGGATTAAGTCTTGTGTCGAGCACTTTGAAATCGATACCTTGATTATTCAAGTAATTTGCTACAGAAATTCCTGTCTCACCAAGACCAATCACAACAGTTTGCTGATTGACTGATTCTTTTTTCAATGCTAATCCCATTCCAAACAATCTATTTATTATCTAAGTTTCAGAGTAGCCAACCCGACTAAAACTAATATAAAAGTAATGATCCAAAATCGGACAATCACTCTCGGTTCAGGCCAACCCTTTAATTCAAAATGATGATGCAAGGGTGCCATTTGAAAAATTCGTTTACCAGTGAGCTTATAAGAGATAACTTGCATGATTACTGAAACAGTTTCTAATACGAACACTCCGCCCATAATCACGAGAACAATTTCCTGCCTAACTAATACCGCCAATACCCCGACTGCAGCACCTAATGCAAGTGCGCCAACATCCCCCATAAATACTTGTGCGGGATATGCATTAAACCAAAGAAACCCGAGACCAGCGCCAACCACTGCTCCACAAAACACCACCAGTTCACCGCTTAGTGGCAAATGTTGAATTCCAAGATAATTTGAAAAATTAATGTTGCCGCTAAGATATGCAAACACACCCAGCGCACCTGTAACCATTACAACCGGCATAATGGCAAGTCCATCTAGGCCGTCCGTGAAATTAACTGCGTTACTGGACCCTACAATTACAAAATATGTAAGCGGAATAAACCAAATACCTAATGGAATGATTACATTCTTAAAAAACGGAACATATAAACTTGTTTCTTGTGACAATGTAGCAAGACTAAAAATTAAAAATGCAGCCCCCAAACCAATAACGGACTGCCAAAAATATTTGCTCTTTGCCGACAACCCCTTGCTTGATCGGCTGAGTAATTTTTTTATGTCATCTACTGCACCCACCAAACCAAATAAAAAGGTCGTTGCGATTACGAACCATACATAACGGTTAGTTAGATCACTCCATAGAAGCGCACTTACTAAAATAGCTACTAATAGAAAAGCGCCCCCCATAGTTGGAGTACCGGCCTTTGCTAAATGTGTTTGAGGCCCATCATCTCGAACATTTTGATTGACACTATAAGTAGTTAACTTACGTATCATTATTGGCCCAGTGAGGAAACAGATAGTAAGTGCAGTCAACACACCTAAAATAGATCGCAGAGTTAAGTATTGAAATACATTAAAACCAGAATGAAACTGTTCTAAATACTCAAATAAACTAAGCAGCATGTTCTTTATGCTCCAAATTACTTTGGCCGTTTTCTTTACCGTTTAACTTTTTATTTTCAGATGCTTTACTGCTCTTAATTCCAGCAACTATTTTTTCCATTTGCATTGCACGCGAACCTTTTACAAGTACACAAATGTCTTTTGTTATCTCAGCTTGTAATACAGTTACTATTTCTGCGTGACTGGAAAAGTGTTTGGCGCCTTTCCCAAAGGCCTTAACACTATGTTTAGTGTGATCTCCGTAGGCAAATAAACGTGTAACTCCAAACTGTTTGGCTATTTCACCTGCTTTCTGATGCATAAACTCACTTTCATTGCCCAATTCACCCATATCACCTAATACCAGCCAATGCTCACCTGACTCTTTTGCCTGCACATCTAAAGCTGCGGCTAATGATGCTGGATTAGCGTTATAGCTATCATCCAAAATAATGGCTCCCGCTAAACCTTCAATTTTAGTTAAACGTCCTTGTACGGCTTGAGTGTTTTCAACACCAGATTTGATGTCCTCTAAATCAATCCCTATTGCTAACCCCACCGCAGTGGCTGCTAATATATTTAGTAATGCATGTGCGCCAGTTATTTGTGGTTTAATTCGTATCTCGCCTATAGGAGTAGTAACTTCAATTAAATGATCAGCAATTAATTTTCCTGTTACGTCTGCTTGTTTTTCAACTCCAAAACTTATTTGCATGCGATTTCCAATCTCATCTCCCCATGTTTCACTAAATGAATCATCGGCATTGACCACTGCAACACCATTTGGGTTTAAATTCGCATAGAGTTCGGCCTTCGCACGTGCAACACCTTCGATAGATCCAAACCCTTCCAAATGAGCTGGACCTATATTTGTAATCACACCAATGTTTGGTTGTGCGAGCTTTGCCAATGCTGCAATTTCACCAGCGTGGTTCGCACCCATCTCGATTACAGCGAAACAATGTTTATCATTTAATTTGCTTAAAGTGAGCGGTACACCAATATGGTTATTTAAATTTCCTACTGTGGCTAAAATTTCTCCCTGGGTGCTTAATATATTTTTTATGAGTTCTTTGACTGAGGTTTTACCGTTTGAACCTGTAACACCAACAACAGGTATGCTAAACCGCTCACGCCAGGCAAAAGCAAGATCCTGCAATGCTTGATATGTGTCTTCAACGATAATCTGAGATGAATCTGTATTCACTTCATGCTGCACAAGAACTGCAGCAGCTTTAATTGATTTATTTTTCTCAATTAACTCATGTGGATCAAATACTTGCCCCACAAGGGCAACAAAGAGTTCTCCATTTTTCACACTACGTGTGTCCGTAGATAAACCATCGATTGATAAATCAGCTCCCTTGAGCTGTCCATGAGTTATCGCAGCAATTTCTTTTAATGACAATTTCATGAGTCTTGCTGTAACACCTCGTTGGCAATTTTTTTATCACTAAAGGGAAGTCGCTTACCATTAATGATTTGTACAGCCTCATGCCCCTTGCCCGCAATAAGAACAATGTCCTCGTGATCTGCATGTTCAATTGCATAAGCAATTGCATCACGGCGATCGTGTATTAGCGAATAGGGATACGATTTAGAAAATCCTTTCTGAACTTCATTGGTTATTGCTTTCGGGTCTTCAAAACGAGGATTATCATCGGTAAGTACGGCAACATCAGCATAGAGTTCTACCGCTTCCGCCATGAGCGTTCGTTTACCTTGATCACGATTCCCCCCACAACCGAATACACACCAAAGCTTACCAATACACTGATCACGCAGCACACTTAGAACATTCGTAAGTGCTTGCGGTGTATGGGCATAATCTATAACTACTGAAGGTTTTAATTCATGTGAAGCTTTATTGTTAGTAATAAATTCCAAGCGTCCTGCAACCGTCTTCACAGACTCAACCGCTCGAATTGCATCAGCAAATAAAACACCTTTAACCAATAGAGCACCTAGCACTGCTAATAAATTGCTGACATTAAAATCTCCGACTAATTGAGTTTTAACCTTTGCATCTCCCCAGCTTGAAATAATTTCAAAGCTTGTACTAGCCTGCGCGTACTCTATATTGACCGCTTTAATAAAAGACTCTGATTGCGGAGTATCTGCTTGGGTTGAAAATGTAACCACATCGAGCTTGTCGGAAAACTCATTAGCTAATCGACGACCAAAGTCATCATCAATATTAATTACTGCGTTTTCTAGACCCTTACTTTGAAACAGCAATCGCTTTGCATTACCGTAATCTTCTACAGACTTGTGATAATCCATATGGTCACGCCCTAAATTTGTAAAAACTGCAGTATTAAAATTTATTCCAGTAAGTCTTCCTTGTACTAATCCATGAGAAGATGCTTCGATCACAGCATGTTTTACATTACTTATATAAAAATCATACAACAGGCTATGAGTTTTTATCGCATCAGGTGTTGTATGGCTCGCATCGTTATATTTTGGATACACCCCATAACCAAGTGTGCCAATCACGCCACATGAAAGCTTTAAATTTTGCAATGCTTGGGCAATAAATTGACTTACAGATGTTTTACCATCAGTACCTGTAACACCAATGACATGCATATGCCTTGAACAATCGTGATAAAAACGTTGACTGATTAAACCTAGCTTATTTTGTAAATCTGTTATTTCTATACAAAGAATATCTTCAGGCAAATTTTGCTGTGAAACTATTGGACTGGACTCCCATACTATGGCAGCTGCACCGTTATTGATAACTTGTTGGTGATACTGCAAACCATGATGTTGTAGACCTTGCAAGGCGAAAAATAATCCGCCCGGTGAAGTTGTACGGCTATCTAAACTTAAACCGTTCACTGAAATTGCAGAATAAGGTTCTTGCAAGGTTACATAGCCCTTTAGTAATTTATCCAAAGGCCAGCTGATCTTTTGCATACACTAACCAGCATGATTTTGAGATTGCTCGACATTCGCCTGTAAAGGCACTCGATCTGGTGAAATATTTAGAATACGTAAAGCACCCCCCATGATTTTAGAAAAAATGGGTGCCGCTACTTCGCCGCCGTAATAAACTCCTCTATTCGGTTGATTTACCATTACAACCAACACCAACTTTGGATCGCTGGCGGGAGCCATACCCGCAAACATTGAAATATATTTATCTTCTTCATAGCCACCTTTAGAAGATTTACGCACCGTGCCGGTTTTACCCGCTACACTGTATCCCGGTATAGCCGCAAGTGAGCCGGTGCCTGCATCGGACACCACATCAGTCAACATGCTGACAACTTTATCAATTGTTTGTGGCGAAAAGATGGCAGGTATTTTGCTCACTTCAGCGAGCTCTTTTGCAGATTTTCGTAACATAGATATAGGTAATAACCGTCCACCTGAAGCTAGCACCGCATAAGACCTTGCCAGCTGCAAGCTAGTCATCGACATGCCATAACCATAAGACATCGTGGCTTGTTCCACTTTGCGCCAGTCCTGAAAATATTTTAAGTGGCCTGAAACTTCACCAGGAAAACCACATTCGGTTGAATGGCCAATTCCGATCGCACTAAAAGTAGACCATAGCTCTTGTGCAGGGATGGTTTGCGCAATTTTTGTCGCGCCAACATTACTCGATTTAAGAATAATGTCGCTCACCGAAAGCGCGCCATAATTCTTATGATCACGAATTGTAAATTCTCCAATCTGATATTCACCCGGAGAAGTATCAATAATCGTATTTTGAGAATAACGCTGTGACTCTAATGCTGATGCAATAGTAAAAGGCTTTATTGTAGAACCAGGCTCATAGACATCCGTTACTGCTCGATTACGATATGTACCACGGTTGTAGCCTTTACGATTATTTGGGTTAAATGCGGGCGTATTTGCCATTGCCAACACTTCCCCAGTTCTTGCATCAATTAAAACAGCCGAAGCAGCTTTGGCACGATGCTTAGAATGATTGGCTTTGAGCTCTCGATAAGCAAGATATTGGATTCTCCTATCGATACTGAGCACGATATCTTTCCCAGGTTCAGGAATTTTCATCGCCTCAACATCTTCAACAATTCGATTGTAAGAATCTTTAATGACTTTTTTTGCACCTGGCTGACCACGTAACCATTGCTCATATGCGAGCTCAATTCCCTCTAATCCCTTATCATCAATATCGGTAAACCCCAAAAGATGAGAACTAACTTCTGCAGTTGGATAATAACGACGGTATTCGCGTTGCAGATGGATACCTTCACTATTTAATCGTTTTAATTTATCAGCCTGTTGAGGAGTAATGTGTCGTTTTACATATAAGAATTGACGATCTTTTTTACCTTGCAACTTTATTATTAGGCTATCTGCATTCATATTGAGGATAAGAGCAGCGTTGCGAATAGCTTTGTGGCTTTGTAATGCTTCCAGCGGATTCGCCCATACAGAATATATAGGCGTGCTCACCGCGAGTAGTTCCCCATTTCGATCTAGTATCATGCCGCGGTGGGCAGGGATCTCTACTACTCGCAGATGGCGCGCCTTTCCTTCCTCCTCTAAAAACTCGTGTTCAAAAAGTTGTAAATAAACCGACCTAACAAACAAACCCCCAAGACCGATTACAAACAAAGACAGCAAAAAAATTCGGCGTGCTGGGAAAGTTGGATTTTTCTTCATTTCTAAAATTAATCTGCCTTTAGAAAAATAAGCCTTTCTTTATGCACCAAATCCATATTCAATTTTTCACGTGCAATTTTTTCAACTCTGCCATGTGTGGCCCATGCACTTTGTTCTAATTGAAAACGGCCCCATTCAACCTGTAATTCATCAAAGCTAGTTTGTAAGGCCTGCAGCTCTATAAATGACTTACGCATAGAATGTTTGGAATAAACAATGCCAACACCTGTAGCCACATTCGCTACAAACAAAACCAGCACTAGTAACACTCGACCTAGCATATTACCCATTCCAACACGTGCAGCTTCGCACTTCTCGCTCTAGGGTTATTTGTTATTTCATCTTCACTTGGTTTAATGGCTTTGCATACTCTATTTAATTTCAACTTACGTTCATCCATGACAGGTAACTTGCGTGGCAAATGGGCGCTACTATGTTTATGCAACAAATTCTTTACAATTTGATCTTCAAGAGAATGAAAAGTGATTACCAATAACCGCCCTGAATCTGCCAACAAACTAAGACAATCATCCAAAGCTGTTGTCAAGAATTCCAGTTCTTTGTTGATATAAATTCGTATGGCTTGAAATGTGCGTGTTGCTGGGTGTTTCTGTTCACGTGATCGTCCAATAACTTTAAGCACAAGATCTGCCAACTGCTTTGTAGTTTGAATGGGAGCTTCCTCTCTTTTTTGTACAATTGCTTTGGCAATTCTTTTACTGAAACGCTCTTGACCATATTCTTTCAAAACTGTAGTCAATGCATGCACATTTACTTTTTGTAGCCATTCAGCTGCA
>JANQOB010000015.1 GCA_028279275.1 Gammaproteobacteria bacterium
TTAACGTCGTCTTGCCATGGTCTACGTGACCAATCGTCCCTACATTCACATGCGGCTTATTGCGCTCAAACTTCTCTTTCGACATTTTCTTTTACCTCAATTCTAATTGGCAAAATTTTAGTGGAGCCCACAATCAGGATCGAACTGATGACCTCATCCTTACCATGGATGTGCTCTACCAACTGAGCTATGTGGGCAAATAAATATTGGGCGCATTGTAAACGCAGAAATTACAGACTGCATTACTATTTAGCAGTGAAATTGGTGCAAATTAATTATTTAGAAGATCTTCTTTGATATTTTGTATGCGCCAAACCAATACACTCAAATGAGATGAAACATAGCTGTGCATGTTTACGACAGTAGACTATGTGAATTAATTCAGAACTTGCAGGTGTTTAGGTATAGACCAAAAAAATAGAAATAGCATAGACCTTGCAAGAACTGGAGCGGGTGATCGGGATCGAACCGACATCATCAGCTTGGAAGGCTGAGGTTCTACCATTGAACTACACCCGCGTGAGGTGACTAGTAAAATTATTAAAAGCTGGATTCACTCGCTACATCCATGTAGCTCGCCCTTCAGGCAGACTTCGTCTGTGCAAATCGGCTATCCTGCCGATTTGTCGAACCAGCGCTTCAAATTAAATCAATCCTAAATAATATTATCATTTGCCTAGACACAGAGTTAACTGCGTCTAGGCAAATGATAATATTGGTGGAGGGGGCTGGATTCGAACCAGCGTACTCAGAGAGAACGGATTTACAGTCCGTCGCCTTTAACCACTCGGCCACCCCTCCAGTGCAAAATATTGTGCGCGACCCATCAGCAGACTGTCAATATTGTGACCGACTGCATAGTTCAAACCCAAATTTTACGCGCTGGTAGCTTAATAGATTGTTAAACACACGTAAAACGATTACGTTAGTTTAGTCTTAAATGTGTTGATCAATCGATACATGGCAATTTCGGAATAACAAATCTGATCTATTCTTAAAAACGTATAAATTAAAACTGATTTACCAATATGAATGTAACAATTTATGGCTCTGGTTATGTCGGCCTTGTAACAGCTGCATGCTTAGCACAAGTCGGCAACAATGTACTTTGCGTGGACATTGACCCTGAACGAATTGAAAAACTGAAACAATGCATCGTTCCCATACATGAACCGGGTTTACAAGAGCTCCTCCAAACCAATCTAGAAGCTACACGTATTGAGTTCACGTTGGATGCGAATGAAGGTATTGAACATGGCTTATTTCAATTCATAGCGGTAGGTACACCACCCGACGAAGATGGCTCAGCAGATTTACAACATGTGCTTAAGGTTGCAGAAACCATCGGCCAAGGCATGAGTGATTATAGAATTATCGTTAATAAGTCTACTGTACCCGTAGGTACTGCAAAAAAAGTCTCAGATACTATTAAAAATGAATTAGAAAAAAGAGATGAATCACTAGAATATGATGTAGTCTCCAATCCAGAGTTTCTAAAGGAAGGTGCTGCAATTGAAGACTTTATGAAACCTGATCGTATTATCGTAGGTGTAGAAAATAACCCTCGCACGGCAGAACTCATGCGCGCACTCTATGCACCTTTTAATCGCAGCCGTGATCGTTTGCATATCATGGAACCAGAATCGGCAGAACTCACCAAATATGCAGCCAATGCTTTGTTAGCGACAAAAATTAGCTTTATGAACGAATTAGCTAACATTGCAGAAAGACTAGGCGCAGATATTGAAGAGGTGCGCCTTGGTATTGGATCCGATCCTCGCATTGGATATCAGTTTATTTACCCTGGTTGCGGCTATGGCGGTTCATGCTTTCCAAAAGATGTTAAAGCTTTACAACATATTGCCAAAGAGGCCAATATCGAACCTACTTTAGTTTCTGCGGTAGACCAAGTTAACCAAAAACAAAAGCATGTTCTATTTAATAAAATTGACAACTACTTTGAAAACAACTTAAAAGATAAAGTGATCGCAATATGGGGCCTTGCCTTTAAACCCAATACTGATGACATGCGAGAAGCATCCAGTCGTGTATTGATGGAAGCTCTATGGGAAGCAGGTGCCAAAGTACGCGCTTACGACCCTGTTGCCATGCAAGAATGCCAAAGAATTTATGGCGATCACCCAGGACTTATATTGTGTGAAGACAAGAACGAAACATTAAATGAAGCGGATGCTTTAGTTATCGTCACCGAATGGAATGAATTTAGAAGCCCTGATTATGAAAAAATCAAAAAAACATTATCGCATGCTGTGATATTTGATGGGCGAAATCTTTATGAACCAAATTTAATGCAGCAGCTTGGCATTAGATATTTTGCTATTGGCCGTGGGGAGTCAGTATCCTAAATAATATCAAGCTTTCAACACTTGATTCAAATAGTTCTTTAACGGTTTTTCAATAAAGTTAATTCCCAAAGCATTTTTCTGCTCAGTATTCATCGTATTTAAAGCCGTTGTTAAATCTTCAGCAATTGCTGGATATTTTTTTACAATGGAAAATGGTTCTATATATATTTTAATAAAAAATGTAATGCATTTCGTGTTGCTCAACCTGCGAAATGTTTGCCTTTCACTGCGTAAAAATAATTTTGTTTCGATATTATCTAAATTGACATTAGTCATTTCTGTATAAAAATCAAAACTATTCGGAAAAATACAGAAATCAGAACTTGTGAATAGAAACCAATTAGAGCGTTGATAACAGTCTTCAACAGTTAAATTTGTTAGAAAATGTCGAATCATCCGGCCAATTTTTTCTTCTAAATTGGCAATAGGCGCGTGTATTTTTGTAAGTGGTTTGCCCATTTTTTCTGGCAAGTCCCACCAAGTTGGGGCACACACAGATGCTGCGACTAACTTATAATCCCCATTTTCTTCATTTAAAAGACAAATATCATCCCCAACCAAATAACTCGCGAGCTCAAGTGGACAGGTATCATAGTCAGCATATTGATAACGTATGTTATCTAGCTTGCTAAAAATAAATTCTTTTGTAACTTCAAAATTATCTGAGTGATATTGTTTAATATGCTCAAGTAATAATTCTAATAATTCTAACTGCGCAGACTTGCTTTGAGGTAATGCATTTAAAACTCGTTTGCCTTCTTTTTGTTTAAGCTGTTTTTTTTGACCAATCCTGATTGGATAATCAGGTTCGTATTGCAACCATTCAGAAAACTTGATTTGCTTCAAACCTAAACGTAAGCGCCCATGTGAACCATTAAATGGGTAATACTTTACGACAGACATCGCTGACAATTTTATATGTAGAAATTAATAACTACTTACGCTCAAAAGCGTAAAACAAGGCGTATTGGGGATTTGCAATCTGTAACTTAAATACACCTTCTGCAAGAAAAGAAACGCCTTCATAGACCCCATTTGTTGAACCACATTCTTTTATTTCAACATTTATTTTATAAGCATTGTAATTTGAATTAATGATATCAACGTAACCAATATACTCACAACCATCAGAGTCATCTCCTGCAATAGTCCCTTTTTCATCGATAGAAATATTTGTCGTCAATTCATCTCGATCCGTATACCCCCATTCACCCTGAATTGCTTTCAATGATGAAGATTGGTCATAGATTTCATTGTAAACAATATTCAATGCTCCTGTGTCTCCACCATTTAAGGTTTTGAAGTGTGAAGCTAATAGCTTTTGACCTTGTTCGTTATTTTTAAGTGTTCCAGTAACATTTGCCCAATCAAACGGACCTCCATCTAAAGCAAATAATACGTATTCATGAAAAGTGTTCTCACCATCAAATTTTAATGTGCCTAAACACATAGCCTTAGCTTTCAAACTATATGCAAAGGCCTTGTCATTTAGATGTATTACCGTGAAATCATATGGCCCCCTCCCTCGAATATCGAACTCTCCTGTCCAGATACCATCTAGCGGGCCCTTAGCAATAGTTTCCTGTGAGTTTTCATCAATAATATTTTTATTTGCACACGCAACAAGCAAATAAAATAATATTACTGAAAGAAAAATTTTTATTCGTTTTCGTATATTTTTAACCATGAACTTCCTGAATGTGGGAATTTCTCAACTAAATGGTAGCATCCAATATGGAGTATTAAGTAAACTAATAGTGATAAATTTATATGTGGCGCTCGGTTTAACAAGTCTTGATTTGTAAGCGTTGCAAAGGCAATATTCACTCCTTTTTAAATTCAGCCACCTTAGCTCAGTTGGTAGAGCAACTGATTTGTAATCAGTAGGTCGTCAGTTCGAATCTGACAGGTGGCTCCACTACAATTTATAGTTTTTAACTGTTGCTTGGTAAAGGGTCAACGCATGGCCTCGCAATTTTCTGGAGCGGACTTTCATTATCAAGTTTATTCCACACGTTATCCTCAAGCGGATTTGTGCTTATCTCCTGAAAATCAAGCCAGTGGCGCGTTACATCGTGATAACGAGTTTCTACTTTAGCATTAAAACCGAGTTTTTTTAATTTGCTCAACCTGTACTTTGCTCGGCTATAACTATTATAAAGCCCCATTGAAATTGCATGTGTATGTTCGCCTTTACGAACGATAAAATAATCATCAACTTCTGCAATTCGTAATTGATTTACCACTGCCTTTGCATCTTCTAATGACTTTTCTGGAGGGAAATATACCCAATATGATTTCGGCTCTTTGTCAGTAATTGATTTTAGTTTGGTTGTGACACCGTTTTGTTTAAATTTTTGTTCTAGTTTTTTTAAATTATCATCATCTAGGATTGGACCTAATGAATAACAACTTCTTGAAGGCATAGTTTGCTCTTTTACATCTTCTTTAATAGAACTAGCTTTTTTGTCAGATTGTTTTTCTGTTGGCACATCAACATCTTCAATCTCACTTAAGAGAGTTAGTTTTTGCACTCCTGTAGGTAAAGTAATAACTTTAGGAGTATCTGCTTTTTCTGAAAATGCCACTCCCCAAACCAAGTAGCTAATATTTACAACAACCAGTAAAAGAAATAACGAACGCATACTTAATTTTAATATCTCATTAAATGTTTTTAGCTACAATTCCCAAGCCATCTAGTACAAGTGTTTTATCAATTTCAATTTGCAAATTTAAGAGTTGTCTCATTTGTTCAGCACCCCCTCCCGTGAATATGATTTGATTAAATTTTTCATATTCCTCGATCATCTTATTTACGACAAATTCTATCCCACCCCCAACTGCACTCACACAACCCGTATATATTGCTTCTTCTGTCGTATTTGCAAATATATTGAACTTTACATCATCATAACCAGATTCAATATTAGTACTATTTAACAATCCATTTTGCATAACTTTTGCGCCTGGGAAAATTACCCCTCCTTTATGAACACCATCAGCATCTAAAGCATCAATTGTTATAGCCGTGCCGCAATCCACCACACAACTATTACCTGAATACTTATTTTTAGCCGCGACTAACGCAGCTAAGCGATCTGCTCCCATCGTAATTGGGTTTTCATACGCTAGTTGTATGCCAAAACTATTTTTTTCAGCCGATAAGCTGTAAACATCATGGCCATCTTTATTTACGAGCACTTCTATAATTTCGGCATTCATTTTTTCACTTAGGACGGAACAGATAATTACTTTTTTTACATTATCTTTGTCGCATAACGACTTGACAGTGTAAAGCTTTCCAAATGGGCCATAATCTTTTGCTCCATACTCCATTTGATCGCTATCATCTAGCAAAGCATATTTGCAACGAGTGTTGCCTAAATCAAGCAACAACTTCATTTGGTAAGATCCAAAATTTCAATATTACTTATTTGTGAGCTATGTAAATGTTCTATTTTGTCATTAATTTCAAGAACAATTTTACCCAAGTCATCAATTCCTAAAACTTTCCCATTTTCAATTTCGCCTGCCAAGTTAAACTTAATTTCTTTATCAACTAACATATCATAAGAACCCCATAACCTTGCCAAATTGGTCAGTCGATTTTGCTCAAAATTTGTTAATACTAAGCAGAATGCATTAATTACTTTTGCAGCTAATTCATTTCGTGAGACTTGCCAATCAGGCTTTGCTAATAACAAATCAATCCAAGGAGTATCAAGCAACACATTATCTTTTTTAGACATCGCTACATTTAAACCAATTCCAATCACCAAATTTTGCTTATTTTGACCAACTTTTTGCTCGATGAGCACGCCTCCTAATTTTTTATTCTTAATACAAATATCATTCGGCCATTTAAGCTGGATATTCTTAACATGAAAGTCTTCTAACAACTCGACCATAGCTAATAACAACCAGAGACTTAATACCTCAAACTGTTGATGTGTATCTTTCACAGGCCATAACATTGATAAATATAAATTAACTCCGGAGGGCGAAACCCATTGATGACCATAGCGTCCCCGACCATTAGTTTGTTGTTCTGCAAGACATACAGAAACCCGATCAGTATACATTTCGCCCTCTAGTAAATAATTATTTGTAGAGTCAATACTGGAAAAAATGTGAATGTTCCCAATTGTATTCAGACTTAGCTCATTTAGATGTTGCTGAATACTTTTCTCACTCAGAGGAACTAACATAGTTTCACGAGTGATAGATTGTTCTAATGTACTAGGCATTAATAATAGTCAAGATTCACTAATTATGTTTATTTAGAGAATCGGGCAAATTTAGTTAGTAACACATGAGATAAGTGGTAATATTCATTGCATAAAATGGAAAATTATAGGACCCCTAATTCGATACAATCATACCCTAACTTTTCTCCTTCATTGGCATGATCTACAAATTATACAACTTAGTATCTAAACACAGTATTTTGATAGGCATATTTCTAATTGTATTGCCTTTGCATTTACAAGCTGAGTTTTATGTATACAAAGAAAACGACGGTACTAGTTGGATTACTGATCGAAAAATGCCTCAGGAAAAATACACACTAATGGCAACCATTGGCCGGCCCACGGCAGTTGTGTCTTGTCGAAATATGACTCCAGCCAAAATGGACAAACGTGCGAGCACATATCTGGATGCAATAGAGGCTTATTCTATCGCTTATGAAGTAGACCCAAATCTGGTTAAAGCGATTATCGCAATCGAATCATGCTTCGATCGCAAAGCGGTCTCTGCTGTTGGCGCGAGAGGCCTGATGCAACTGATGCCAGCAACAGCGAAAGAATTAGGAGTAAAAGATTCATTTAATGCAAATGCAAATATTCGTGGCGGTATTAATTATTTTAGCCAAATGTTAGCTCGTTTTAATAACAATATTGAACTTGCGCTTGCAGCGTACAACGCAGGGCCACATACTGTGGAAAGATATGGCGGTATACCACCCTATACAGAAACCAAAGGTTACGTAAAAAAAGTATTGAAGCGATATAAAAATTATTCTTCAAAAGCTGGTACTTCATCCTAATCGTATTTCATTCCTTCATGCAAGATCCATCCTTCTGGGTGGCTTTTATCTGGATCATGATGCGTCCAGTGCAATACACCACCCTTATCATTCCATTCATATTGACCATAAATTGAAACTTGATCTTGCAACTTTAAAGGCACTCTTGGAGCAAGATCGATATTATGCGCGATGAGCAAAGTTAAGCCATCCGGTATTCTAATTAAGAAACGTTGATGGCGACTTCCATCATTATCATCCTGTAAAATTCGTATAACATTACCGGTCGTTGATACCATAACACCAGATATTTTCGCTTCATACAAAGATCTAATTCTTGATTGTTCACTAGATAAACTTTCTGATTGATTTGAAGATAATTCTCTTGATTCATTAGTATCTGATAAATTAAAAGGATATTGAGTAATAAGCCAACTTACTGCAATCAACATTAACAATATTAATCCAATATACTGAAATATTTTTTTACCACGAAATAACTTTCGCAATAAAATTGGCGCACCAATAATTAATATTTTCTTAAATTGTGGGTTCAAGTGAATTTCTTTATTTAGGCTGTTTTATTTATCAAATATATAATACATTACTCTTATCTACCTAAATTAAGTTACCCATGAGCAATTCCACAGAACAACTCTCTAACTTTATTCGCAATATCATCGATCAGGACATTGCAGATGGTAAAAATGGCGGTAAAGTCATCACTCGCTTTCCTCCAGAACCTAACGGATATCTACACATAGGACATGCCAAGTCAATTTGCTTAAATTTTGGTATTGCTCGCGACTATAACGGTCGATGTAATTTACGCTTTGATGACACAAACCCAGAAAAAGAAAGCCAAGAGTATATCGATGCCATTAAAGAAGACGTTCAATGGCTAGGATTTAACTGGTCTGAACTTAAATATGCCTCCGATTATTTTGAGAAGCTTTACGAGTATGCAATTGAATTGATCAAAGCAGACAAAGCTTATGTATGCAGTCTAGATGCAGAAGAGATCCGTAAACAACGTGGAACACTCACTGAACCCGGCATAGAGAGCCCCTACCGATCGCGTAGTGTCGAAGATAATTTAGATTTATTCACACAGATGCGTAACGGCAAATTTAAAGAAGGTGAGCATGTGTTGCGTGCAAAAATTGATATGGCTTCACCGAATATAAATATGCGTGATCCTGTGCTGTACCGTATTAAATATGCATCACACCCTAGGACAGAAGACAAATGGTGCATTTATCCAATGTATGATTACACTCACTGCATATCAGATGCTTTAGAAAATGTTACACACTCTTTATGTACATTGGAATTTGAAGATCATCGTCCACTTTATGACTGGGTATTAGATCAACTTGACACTCCTTGTCACCCACAACAAATTGAGTTCGCAAGATTATCTGTTGAATACACTATAAGCAGCAAACGAAAACTAAATCAATTGGTTTCTGAAAACCATGTTGATGGATGGGATGACCCACGCATGCCAACAATTTCTGGCATGCGACGGCGCGGTATTACGCCTGAATCAATTCGTGATTTTTGTGATCGCATAGGAATCACCAAGAAAGATGCATTTATAGAAATGAGTGTTTTAGAAAACTGCATACGTGAAGACCTGGACCCAGGTGCTAATCGTATTATGTGTGTGATTAATCCTTTAAAAATTGTTATCGAAAATTATCAGGAAGATCAAGAAGAAGAGTTTTCAGCCAGTAATCACCCCAAAAACCCCGAGCAAGGAAAACGAAATATCCCGTTCTCAAATACTCTTTACATTGAGCATGAGGATTTTATGGAAAATCCACCAAGTAAGTTTTTTCGTCTGAGCCCTGGCAAAGAGATTCGTTTACGTAATGCCTATGATATTAAATGTAATGAAGTAATTAAAAATGATGTAGGTGAAATCGTTGAATTACGTTGCGAGTATGACCCAGATAGCGCCGGGAAAAATAAAAAGAAACTTAAAGGAATAATTCATTGGGTTTCTGCAAAGCATGCTCTAACAGTTGAAACTCGCTTGTATGACCGGTTATTTAATGTGCCAAATCCAGCAGCAGCTGAAGACTTTGCTTCAACATTAAATAATAATTCATTAGTTATTTACAATGATTCAAAGATTGAACCATATGCAAAAAATATTTCATTACAAGAACGGGTACAATTTGAACGCCAAGGTTATTTTTGTTTAGATAATAAACATACCAGCGAGAGTAAACTTGTTTTCAATAGGATTACTACACTGCGTGATACCTGGGCTAAAATCGAAGCAGCGAACAAAAACTAAGAATACTTCATTAGATATTTTTTTATAAAATATCTCTCCCTTTAATTTTAACCAATAAAATTTAGCACTCTCGTTCCAAGAGTGCTTACAAAAAATACACTTTCATAATTAATAAAATTTTACGGTATTAACAAGCTGATAAATGGCTATACCTCTAGTCAAATTTTAATTTGATATTTATCATTGCAATCAGGAAAATAAGACGATGACTTAAATAATGGATTGCTAACATGCTCGTAAAACAGGAAAGTCTACGAAATTACTTTCATAGTTTTTTATTAAAGTCTTTACATAAACAAAATATACAAGCTCAAGACGATACTATTTCGTACCTGACAAATTTATTAGTCTCTTTTTCTCGCTCCGAAACATTTATTGATCAAGATCAAGGTCGTGCAGCCCACAAACCCCTAGCACTGTATTACTCAGAAGCGGTTAATTCAAAATCAAACCATGAGCGCGATATTGCCTTGCAGCGTTTAGGCGACATTGCTCTATTCATAAGTGGATTATTTTCTAGAAGTTTGAGCAAAAAAGCCGTAAGTGTTGATTACTATGTAGCTATGGGTGGCACAGCATATAGCTACCTCTCTGAATCTTACGGTACTCATTTATACGTTACATCCAACAAAAACGTATTTACTGAGTTGTCGAATAAATTTGTTGATTTTGCAGACATTTTATCTGATCTAAATAAAAATCAGTCAGACGAAAATTTACTGCATGTATACGAATTGTGGCTTCGAACACAAAGCAAAAAAGCAAAAAAAACTCTCATTGACAATCACATCTTACCGATTGAACAACCCATAAGCCTGCAATAATTTCAAATGTCGACATTGCTTACAGATATCCAGGCCAGGCTTCAAGAGATTTATGAAGTCACTGTTTCTGAAAATGTACTTGATTATGTCATCACCGATAGAAAATTTGCAGAAATTATATCTGATAAGAAAATAGAAAAAAATGTCCGAGAACAGCTACTCATCGCAACAAATGATGAATATTTAGATGTTTCACTTTATTTAGATGATAACTTAGTTAAGCGTCTCGGAAATCAATACCCAACACCGCACACAAATAAAAAATTATTGCATGATTTTTGGGTTGCACTTGAAGGTGTGAGCCACTTTTTATATGTAGCATGGAATGCTAGCCATGACCGTCCAGTGTCTCAGTTAGAACTCGAACTTCAAGCAGAGGTAGACAAATTTGTTAGCGCATTGATTACTTTGAAAAATAAACAAGACATACCAAGCATGAATGAAATATGGGATCTATTATTTTCCGATCCACAGTATGAAAGCAGCCTCGAAGATCAATCTCTACAGCGCTATCAAAAAGCAAATGCTTATGCTTCACAATATTGTTTAAATTTAATGGAGGTTTATCAATCCAATTCCGCTTCAATTTCAAATGAATTGCGCAGATTCTACCGTTTAAGTCAAAATCAAAAAATTTCGTATATAAATAATTCGAATAGAAGTTTTTGCCCATAAAAAAACCCTCTTAATTATTTAAACTAAGAGGGTTTTTATTGCTTAAGTTTTTAATTATTAAGTATTCTTAAAGCCGTTGCTAAATTTAGCCATGAATTTAAGTGCTTGTTGTACCTCTGGATCCTTCATCGTATGAAGTAAACCCATAATGCCACCTTTTGCGTCAACATCATGACTTGCCTTAGCATTTGCTGCGGCTTCACACATACTCGTTAGCATATCGATCATGTAATCACGCTCTAGCAGGTCCAAAAGTTTATGAATATTTTCATTACGCGAAATACGGTCCGCAATAATTAACAATGAGTTAGCCATCTCACCCATTCGCGCAATAATATCGTCACTTAAAGCATCTCCCGCCGAGCCTAGAACACGTATAAGATTGACAGCACGCTCCAAGTCACCCGTCTCTACCAGATGATTAATCAAAGGAATCGCTTTATCTAAATTACTACGACTAACTTGGTCTAAAAGCATTAGCCCATCGCCCATGGTAGACCCCAATCTACCGACAATATCATCTGATAGTGCATCTGCCGCACTTTCAAAAATACGTTCTGCTTCAGTTTGCATTGATTGAAGTTCGCTCATAATTACACCCTCTCTTAAAGAAGACCGCGGGCACTGGCCCAATACATCTTGTTATAAGCTGTTTTAAACCAATGGATACCTTTTGTGGGAGCTTTAGGATTGGGTGGGTTCTGATAATTGAACATGGCGTAAGTAGCTTTACCTTCACCTGCTTCAATAAAACAAAACACTTTGCCATCATAATCACGAACAGGAGTACCAATCTTGATAGTAGATGCAATATTTTCAGCTAATGCTTCTGCTTCAAAGTGGGCTGTTGATCCAGCTTTACTAATTGGTAAATTTGTCGTATCTCCAATTACAAATGCATTTTCATAACCCTCAATATTAAGACGAGTACGATTAGTTGGAATAAAGCCACCGGCACCTAAGTCACTATCTTCGATGACTTGCATACCCTTATGTGAAGGAACTGTAACCAACAAATCATACTCAGCCTCTGTTCCTTCTTCACTAATAACTTTATTTTCAGTGACCTCTTTCATATTGAATAAGGTCTCATATGTAATGCCTAAGCGATCGAACTCTGGTTGTGCCCATTGTGCGACAGGTTCTAAGCTATGCACGCGACCAATCGGGTATGTGTAATGCATTTGAACTTTGTCCCAAATTCCTCGCTCCCTGAAGTAATCGGCAAGCATAAAGGTAATTTCAAGAGGCGCCATTGGGCATTTGTGGG
Source organism: Gammaproteobacteria bacterium (assembly GCA_028279275.1). Classification (GTDB taxonomy): domain Bacteria; phylum Pseudomonadota; class Gammaproteobacteria; order UBA4575; family UBA4575; genus JABDMD01. Next base: position 12,470 of record JANQOB010000015.1, read on the forward strand.
GAACACCTACGGCAACAACAACCTTTCCACCATCAAAATGTTGTAAACGCTTATACATGTTGACAGCATCAGCTTCCGTATAAAATTGCAAAGCATTTTCAGCTAAACCAGGCGTGCCTTCGGCAAATGTTCGTGAACCTGTTGATATCACAATAATATCGTAGTCATACTGTTTTCCACTTTCAGTTACTACGTTATTTTCTTTAAGATTAAACTTTGTAACCGGATCAACACGGAATGTTATGCTCGACTCAAGTAAGCTTACTTGATCTCGATACAATTCGTCGGGAGTCATTTTGCCAACTGCTACATACAACAATCCCGGTTGATACATATGTTTCTCAGATGCTGACAGCATAGTGATACTGGCTTTGCCAGACTTTAATTCACCACTAAGCCTTCTTGCTAAATTGTTGGCCAGGATGGTTCCACCCATTCCTCCACCGACTACAAGTATTCTCATGATAACTTCTCTCCTAATATTTCTTTGTTAATCCGCTAAATCATTAAAATTCTATTTGGCTTTTTTAACTACAATGTGCCAAACACCTTCTTTTTCAAAACTATCTATCATTTCGTGTCCAACTTTATTTATCCATTCTGGAATATCATTCGCAGATCCTTGGTCAGTTGATAGTATTTCTAACTCATCACCGACTTCTGCCATTTTCATTTGACCGATGAGCTCCATTAATGGTCCAGGACAAAATGTATTTTTTGCATCTACAACTTTTCTTTCCGCCACATTACACTCCATGAAAAACGTTTCTGGTTAATAAAACTTTAGACTTTATTTAGAACTAAAAGTGCCAAACTTGACCTTCAGAGGCATCACCTAAGAATGCAGTAAGTCCTAATGGCTCGGAGACAAAATCTTCCAACTCTTCTTGTTTAACTTCCAGTATATCTACTGCCATAGAGCAAGGGAAAATTTTTGCATCGCCGTACTCTACAGCTTGGGAAAACAATTCCTTGAAGTTTGGCGCATTCTTTTCTTCCATTAATTTCCCCATTTCACCCTCTGCAGGTGCATTTTGCTCAGAGTCTTTTATGAAAAACTTCAATGCATTCATTGATAAGAACACAGTTACATCAGAACCACTCACTGCTCCTACAGATGCCACCATTGCTGCCATCTGCAATTGTTCACGATTACCAGATGTAACCATGACACTTATCCTATCCGTAGACATAAATAAACCTCACTTTAATTAAGCTTTTAAAATAGCTTTAAGACAAATTTGGAATAAAAAATTCAATCTAAATTTACAGCAACCGTAAATGAACACAAAGAAATATTACAATGAAGTAATATGCGATGTGCCTAATACAAATAAGTATAATTATTTATTACTGACCTAGTAGATATGATCTATAAATCCGTTTTTTTCTCAAATCGTCTACCACAGTAGTAACAAATTACTTCAGATTTGTTACCAAAAGGTAAATACACTTTAGGATGCCCTAGTACACCTCCACCACCATCACATACGGCTACTTCCTGATTTTGAATTTGTTTTGAAGGTTTTACTGATATCGATCCCATTAATATATCTTCTGCTAAATTTTATGATGTAGGCATGCTTTTAATATAAACATCCTGCTTGGTGTAAGGGATTTCTATGCCATGCTCGATGAATTTTTTATAGGTTTCTGAGTATAACTGATCTAGCACTTGGCCGCGCAATACTGGCTGATCAATCCAACACAGTAATTCAAAATCCACACTGGAGGTTCCAAAATTACGAAAGCGCACGCGAGGCTCAGGCAAACTACATACTTTTTCATTATCGTTAGCAATTTTTTCTAAAACATCTCGCACTAGATCTATATCACTGCCATAAGCTACACCCACTTTGACACGAATTCGATGTTTATTAGATGGACCACCTGCTTCATTGGTAATTTTTGCATTACCCATTATCGAGTTCGGCACTGTAATTTCTATATCATCGCGCGTTAACATTCGTGTACTGCGAATACCTATATGAGTTACTTTGCCACGTTCACCTGAATCTAAAACGATATAGTCTCCCAGCTTGTAGGGTGTGTCTGCCAATATAAAAACACCTGCGAACAAATTTGCCAGTGTATCCTTGGCTGCAAAACTAAGTGCTAGACCAATAATTCCTGCAGAAGCCAACCAAGCTGTTACATTGATCCCCCAAGCTAAAAAAAACATATAAATCGTTGCCGCAACTATAAGTAACAATGCAAGGTTGCTGAATAATGGCAATGTGCTCTGTTGGATGAGCTGACTTCTAGCTTCTGTGTTACTTTTTCTTGAACTTATTGTTTTAAGCAAAAATCTTGAAAATTTAATTGCAAAAGACGCCCAAACTAAAATAACAATAGTTTTTAAAACAGCTACTGTAGTTACTACTACATTTTCAGGCATGTCTAATACATGTATTGCCTGCACAAAACCAAAAATAACCAAGCTTACAAAAACAGGTTTTTGAACCAGTTCAAGCATATGGTCGTCACTTTTAAATGAAGTTTTTGCCGTTATACGTTTTAAGAAACGGATAATGACAAAATTGAAAATTAGAGCGAACGTCGCAAAGATTAAAACAATTCCAAGCGCTTTCAGATATGGGTTTGGCCCAAAGATTGCGAGCCAGGAGTCATAGAGAACTTGAAGTTTTTCCATTTGCGAAAAATCTAGCTATAACTTTGTTGGGTTGGGCGCATCTCCATACACTTCTTCAGGATCAAATACTTTTTCGTATTCCTTAAATTCCATTTTAATTGGAGAGTGTTCTTGTATTTCGCCTGTTGGAATTGCTCGGTAAAAACATGACCGATACCCAACATGACAACTTGCATCACCAACAACATCTACACGTAGCCAAATAGCATCTTGATCATCATCGATTCTCAATTCAACTACTTTTTGTATCAAACCACTGGTCGCACCTTTATGCCACAAACACTGACGGCTGCGGCTCCAGTAATGGGCTTCACCTGTTTCAATGGTCTTCTCCAATGCTTCGGCATTCATATAGCCAAGCATCAGTAATTCACCATTATGTGCTGCAGTGGTAACCGCTGGCACTAAACCATGTTCATCAAATTTTGGCGCAAGAGTCTTACCTTCTTCCACTTCTTCAACTGACTCACGTTTTCCAAACCACTTATAATGTGCTGACATAGCGAAATACTAATCTTCCAAAATAGATCTTAATTGACGAATTATACAAGTTTGATAGAAGCAAGATGAATATGCCTTATGAAACATCATTGGATAGTAGTTCACTATATAAACCATTGATCGCAGCAAAATCTTCCTCAAATAATCCCAACATAGCGAAGTGCCCCATAAAAGAAGGAATAATCTTTAATTCACTGTCAGAAATATATTGCTGTTCATTTTTGCAGTCTTCGATGGGAATGAACATGTCTTGCTCAAACGCGATTACATAAGTTTTTGCTTGTATACGTTTTAAAGCCAGCTCTAAATTACCATCGGCATGTTTGCTGGAATCCCCTTTTTGCCATTTCTTCGCTTGCACTAATAAAGCATTAGGGTCCATAGGTTGAAACCATGCCTCCCAGAATCCACTGAGCATTGACTGCATGGAGTCAAAGCCAATCTTTTGCCATTGTTCTTTTTTGTAAAACTCCGTACACAAACCCATCAAGGCAAAAACATGCGCTAAACGCTTAAGACCGACTCTACATGCATTAGGCTTTGAATATTCTCCACCTTTCCATTCTGGATCAGACTTTAAGGCTTCACTAAACACATCTACATATAAGGAATCATGTGCAGTACATTTCGCTGTTCCTGCAATAGGTGCTGCACGCTTTACCATATCGGGATAACGAATTGCCCACTCATAGGTTTGTTGTGCTCCCATGGACCATCCCGTTACCAGCTGAAGCTCTTTTATCCCAAAAAACTCCGTCAGTAATTTGTGTTGTGCTATCACATCATCTGCTATTGAAATTTCTGGAAACTTCGACATTGCTTGAGCGCCATCGATATTATGCGGTGAGGTTGATAAACCCGCACCCAACTGATTCGGTAAAATAATGCAGTATTTATCCGGATCTAGCGCTTTACCAGGCCCAATATAATGTTCCATATTCTTGGAAGTACCCGAGAACATAATGGTAAATAAGATTGCATTATCTTTAGCTTCATTAAGCGACCCATGCACAGCATAGGCAAGTTGAGTATTTTTTAAGATTTCACCTGACTCAAGATGAAAATCTCCAAGTTCATAGAACTTGTAAGGGCCATGCTGGTCTTGGCTATAGTAAGGATTATTTAACATCGAATAACTGTATTTCAAATACTTAAGGCATACAATGCTATTAAACTATTTTAAACAGTGCCAAATTTTAAAAATTACGAAATTCTTTGGAATGGCTCTTTATGCTTGTTGTTTCTTAACAATTTTAAGCATACATACGATTTCAGCATCTGTTGAAAAAATTCCGATCGCCCAGTTCTCAAAAATGAACCTCAAAGGCTGGGAAAATAAATCATTTGAAGGAAAAACCGAATACACTATTGAATCTGATGGCCAACACTCTTATTTACAAGCGGAAAGCATGCAATCTGCATCTGCTTTATATAAAAAAATCAAGGTAAATATTCACGAAACTCCTTATTTAAACTGGACCTGGCGAGTGAATCAAACATTACCCAAACAAAATGAACAAACAAAAACAGGTGACGATTATGCTGCTAGAATTTATATTGTTTTCAAAACAGGTATCACACCTCTAAGCGCAAAAGCACTTAATTATATTTGGTCCAGCAACGACTCTAAACATCCTCCTTGGCCAAATGCTTATACGGATAAAGCAATTATGATTCCCTTAAGATGTAGTCAAGATATGGAAGACACTTGGCATGTTGAGAAAGTAAATATAAAAGAAGATCTCTTGAAACATTTTGACAAGTTGCCAAACTACATTGATGGTGTTGCAATTATGACTGATACAGATAACTCAGGTAATACTGCTAGTGCTAGTTACGGTGATATATATTTTTCCAGCAGTTAATTGAATGCAACGCCACACTGATATTTATTCGAATTTATTTATAAATAGCCTTCCTTTAATGGATGTTCGCGCACCCATCGAATTTCAGCGCGGTGCGTTTCCTAATGCAAAAAATTTACCCATTATGGATAACCACCAGCGTGAAACCGTTGGTATTTGTTATAAAAATCATGGTCAAGATCAAGCCATCTTAAAAGGCCACGAACTAGTAAAAGGCGAAATTAGAGACGCTCGTGTTCATGCGTGGGTTAAATTTGCAAATGAAAACCCCAATGGCCTCCTTTACTGCTTTCGCGGTGGCTTGAGATCAAAAATCACTAAACAATGGATGCACGAGGCAGGTACAGACTTACCCATTGTGCAAGGTGGTTACAAAGCAATGCGTACTTTCTTAATAAATGAGATAGAGCTTGCTGCACAACAATGCTCCTTCAAACTGGTTGGTGGTAAAACAGGTTCGGCTAAAACCGCACTCATAAACGAGCTTTACAATACTGTTGACTTAGAAGCCGCTGCCTATCACCGTGGATCAAGCTTTGGGCGACATGCACTAGAACAAAATAATCAAATTAATTTTGAAAATATCATCGCCATCGAATTTTTAAAACTTCGACATGAAAATATACTCGACATTGTTATGGAAGATGAAGCAAGGACCATAGGCAAAGTTGGGCTACCAAAATCTTTATTCGAAAAAATGCGAAGTTCGCCTATTGTAGTAATTGAAGAACCTTACCAAGCGAGACTAGAAAGATTAATTCAGGAGTATGTTTTAGATATGCTTGCAGAGTTTAAAAACATTGAAACAGAAAATTCGTTTACTCTTTTTTCAGATTATTTATTACAAAGCCTTGAGAAAATTAAAAAAAGACTAGGGCCCGTTCGTTATGCAAGTGCGCACAAAACCATGTGCAACGCGCTCCAAAAGCACGAAAAGTCTGATGATATTACAAGTCACTATGACTGGCTGAGCATTATTCTAGATAATTACTATGACCCTATGTATGAAGATCAATTAAAAAAACGTGAAGAATTTATTTGTTTTCGCGGTAACTATAATGAATGTAAAGAATACCTTGAAAGCTTTAGCTTATTAATGAAAAACTAAAAAGCTCATTCAAAACAAAGCTCTCAAGAGTATTTGCTCAAGTAATTCTAACTGTTCAAATTACAAGATTAAAAAGCGTATTCTAAACTGAGACCGCCAGACACCTGTTCTTCACCTCCATCTGCGGCACGATATTCAACATCCGCTACAAATGATAGATTTTTGTCTAAATTAACAACTCGCATACCTGCCCCCATGTATGCACCCATCACTTCGTCATCATCGGTATTTGCGAATTGAAAGCTTGTGCCCGCCAAGCTTGCTTCTACACGGTCTTCATCCATGAACCGAGAATCCAAACCTAATCGCAACTCAAGTTCACCACTTGGAATAAAAAAAGCACCGGCAATTTGTGATCGTGCATACAATGCTTGGACATTGCGACTATCGATATCTAAATTAGAAGCGGTTGTACCTGACTCAGAGTAACTGTCAAAAAATGCAGCCGTGTACGTCAAGCTTGCAAAAGTTCTGAGCTCGTAGCTTTCATTTATCCTTTGGTCTGCACTTAACGTTACAGAAGGACTTATAAAGTAGTTATCAAAATCAGATGTGGCTTCCTCTGTACCATTTACACCTCCCACAACCAGACGTTTATTACTGTAGTCTTCGTAACCACCTAATACGCTCAAAGTTAAATCCAATAAGCCTAGTTTGCTTAACTGGTACGCACCGATATAGTAACTGTCTACATCAGTGTTAAATGATTGTAATTCGGTGTCCACATCACTAGATGCATAACCAACTAACAAGCCAGCTCGTTTAGAGCCAAAATCACGTTCAGCACCTCCTACAATGCCGTAATAATCATGCTCGTAATCAAGAATTCCTTTATCACTGTCACGTTCATTCCGAGAACTAAAAATCTTACCCCAAGTTGCACCACTTCGTACTTCAGGACGAATTCCGGCACTTTTATCTAAAGAGGCAACCTGCACATACTCTAGACTTTGATCTTTTGTTCGTACCAAACGTTGATGGATACTTTGATGTATATCTGTCACAACCTCATTAACAACTTCACCTAAATAAGAGTAGCCAGTAGGGTCTACTGTAACGGCTGTATTTCCTACAACGACGCCAGGCATATCGGAAGTTAGAGTAATATTTTCAAAATTATTGAAACTTTTACTCGTAGACGGACCAACACCCGACGAAAATATGTTAGCTGTATCATTATCAGCTCCACCATCAATGATTCCATTAACTTGAGAACCCGATAGAAGGTTTAAGGTATCGTCTCCCATTCCTAAATCAAGGTCACCGTTTATCGTGCCCGCATTAGTAATCGTATCGTTGCCAACACCACCAATAATGTTACCTGTGATCGTTGCGTTACTCGCATTGTTGATTGTATTGGTTCCATTACCAAGATCGATATTACCAACCACGCTACCAAAATTAGTAATCGTATCGTTGCCAGCAGCCCCGCGAATGGCTAGTCCAGATAATGCCGACACAGTTGCATTAGAAGCGATATTGAGAGTTGCAGCACCTAAAGCATTAGTAAAATTAACACCTGCACCGTTTCCACTACCTCCCTGAACGTCACCTCCAAAAAGGTTAACTACCGTTTGAGTGTCTGAGTTAGTAGTTACAAAAACACCCGATGCATTTGTACCGTTAACAGTTATGTTACCAGTCGAAGTAACCGTCGCATCACCGTCACCATCTTCGGTTACCTGAATACCGTCAGCACCAGTACCTGATGTGGAAATATTGCCATTGGAAGTAAGTACAAGATTACCCGCACCATTTTCATTTAATTGAATTCCCTCAGCAAAATCACCTGCAGTAGTCACATTTCCAATCGAAGTGAATGTTTGATCACCATCGCCATTTTCATTGACGAGTATTCCCTCAGCATTATCACCTTGTGTACTAACATCACCAATAGATGAGAAAATTTGATTACCATTGCCATTTTCATTGACTAATATTCCTTCAGCATTATCTCCTGTCGTACTAACATCAGCATTTGAAGTGAAAGTTTGATCACCCGCATCATTTTCATTCGCTTGAATTCCATCTGCGTTATTCCCTATTGTGGTAACACTTCCATTTGTAACAATCGTTTGACTACCATCACCATTCTCATTCGCAATAATTCCGTCAGATAAATCACCTTGAGTATTTATATTTCCACTCGATGTGAATGTTTGGTTACCCTCGCCATCTTCAGTTACTATTAGCCCCTCGGCATCATTACCTAACGTTGTAATATTGCCAGTCGAAGAGAACACCTGCTCACCATCACCATTTTCTTCCACCAGCATTCCTTCAGCATTATCTCCTGTCGTACTAACATTGCCATTTGAAGTAAATGTTTGATCACCTGCGTCATTTTCATTGGCATCCACACCATTCGCATCTTGCGTCGAAATATTTCCGGTAGATGTGATTACCTGATTGCCATCACCATTTTCACTCGCCTGAATTGCCTCAGCAAATGTACCTGTGGTAGTGATATTTCCGGTTGAGGTGATCGATTGATTACCGTCACCATTTTCAGTAACTTGTATTCCCTCTGCATTATTACCGAGCGTATTAATAGTACCAACCGAAGTAATGGTCTGGTCTCCAGCATCACTTTCATTGGCAATAATCCCCTCTGCATTATTACCGTCTGTGGAAAGATCTCCATTAGATGTAATTGTCTGGTCACCTGCATCGCTTTCGTCGGCACGAATTGCATCTGCGTTATTGCCTGTCGTTGTAATGTTTCCAGTTGAGTCAATTGCAAGTACTCCATCACCACTTTCAACAGCCTCAATTCCACTGGCATTTGTGGTCATGATCCCGAACTCACCAGTATCGCTGTTAATCGTTACCCCAGTGGCAGCTGCATTGTCACTGAAATTGATGCCATCGACACCACTTGCAGGAGTGATCGCTTGATTAAGTGTATTAACATTTAGCGTTTCAATAGCAGGGCCCTCTGCCTCTACACCGCCCGAAAGATTTCCCGTACAAGTTAACGTTGTACCAACTTGCGTACAGGCTGCGGGGTCACTCGTACCAAGCGGACCTGCATGTGCAGAATTGAATTGCGCCAAAATGATGACTGTATATAACAGTGAACCCGTAAATGAGTTTAGCTTTTGAACCACTTGATTATCCTCCGTGATTTCATTCGATTAACCCTTTGTAATTGAAGGGTTATTGGCACGCGATTTGATAGCGTGCTATTTCCTTTGCGAATAAGTTATCAGTACGGTTGGAAATTTAACGACGAGTGGTTCACTTTTAGGGATGAAAGCGAGTTTTTGTAGCCACTTTAGTACTATTTATGTGATCAATACCTCACTTATAGTACTGGCATAAGCCCATATCAATAAAAGTTTATTCTGAATACTAAGATAAAAATTGTAATTTGGTTTCAAAATAATTATTGAGTTTAAAAACTCTGAAAACACCTAAAGCATTCCTTCGAGTTCAGACCATCTTTCCATCGCAGCATCGAACTCTTGCTGAGCTATAGATAGTTGCTCAAGTACTTCACTCGTTTTTTCATAAGGCTGATCATAAAAATCAGGTTGCTCTACAGTTAACGTAAGACTCTCAATAAATTTTTCTAGCTCTTCAATTTTGGAAGGTAGATTATCTAATTCTCGTTGTAACTTATAACTTAACTTCTTAGATTTTTTTTCTATACCATGAGCTGAAGCTTGTATTGTTGCCTTAGAAATTTTATCACTAGGTGTGTCCGTTTCCAGTAAATGTTTTCCACGTCGTACCCAGTCTTTATATCCACCTACATATTCTTGCAATCCACCATCTTCCTCAAAAACTAATGTACTAGTTACTACATTATCTAAGAAATCTCGATCGTGGCTAACCAAAATCAACGTTCCTGCATATTCCACTAAACGCTGCTCTAATACTTCTAACATTTCAACATCTAAGTCATTTGTAGGTTCATCTAAGATTAATAAGTTGGCAGGTTTAGTAAACAACTTTGCAAGTATTACACGATTACGCTCACCTCCCGACAAAGCTTTCACAGGAGTCATGGCACGCTTAGGACTAAATAAAAAGTTTTTCAGATAACCAATAACGTGTCGTTGTTTACCATTTAAGGTTATGTACTCTTTACCTTCACCAATATTTTCCGCAATGGTTTTATTCAGCTCTAAGTCTTGTCTAAGTTGATCAAAATATGCAATCTCTAGGTTAGTGCCTAGTTTTACAGTTCCTTTATTTGGGGTAATTTCACCTAGCAGTATCTTTAGCAAGGTACTTTTACCAACGCCATTATTACCAATCAAACCGATACGATCGCCACGTTGCACTTTCAATGAAAAATCTTTAATCAAAATTCGATCATCGTATCCATGCGTAACATTTCGCACAGTGATTACTTTACGTCCCGATTTTTCCGCCTCCTCTAAATGTATACGTGCCGCACCCTCCCGCTTAATGCGTTTTGCACGTTCTTCTCGCATTGCCTTTAGCGCACGAACACGTCCTTCATTGCGTGTTCGCCTGGCTTTAATACCTTGGCGAATCCAAACTTCCTCTTGTGCTAATTTTTTATCAAATAATTTGTTGCTTACCTCTTCTTCTTCCAGAGCTTTCTCTTTTAATTTGAGGTAATTGTTGTAATTACCTGGCCAACTAATCAACTTTCCACGATCAATCTCTACGATGCGTGTAGCAAGCTTTTGTAAAAACGTACGATCATGTGTTATGAAAATTACACTGCCTTGATAACCCCGCACGTGATGCTCTAACCATTCGATGGTACTAATATCTAAATGATTAGTAGGTTCATCTAAGAGCAGCAGCTCGGGTTGAGATACAAGTGCTTTCCCTAAAGCGACTCTTCTACGCCAACCACCTGACAACTCGTTCAGTTTTTTCTCTGCGGGCAACTGTAATTGTGTCATGATGGTTAAAACACGTTGCTCAAGCTGCCAACCTCCACAAGCGTCGATGAGTTGCTGTAACTCATGTAATTCGTTTAGTCCGACTTTATCTAAATCTTGCTTGGATAAAGCATGGTATTGATCTATTAATTTTTGTTGTTCAATCAATCCATGCAGAATCACGTCTTTTACCAACTCATCAGAACTTTCCATCAGATTTTGTTCCAACGTGCTTATCCGAAGATTACCTCTCCACTGAATCTCACCATGGTCCGGTTGTAATTCATGGGCAATCATTTTCAGCATAGAGGACTTCCCTGCACCATTTCGCCCAATTAAGCACACGCGCTCTTTTGCTTCGATAGCAAAATTTGCTTCCACCAAGAGTGGTGTGTCACCAAACTCAAGTGACACCTCATCAAATCGAACCAGGCTCATGTTTTATGTATCAACTTTTAATATGTGGAATAGCTTATATAAAACAACGATATACACTATATGCAGAGAGTAGTAAGCAAGTCGCAATATGAGTACTATAGTATGACTAAAATAAATCTACTTTTCTGGTTGAAAACTGCGGAGAACCATAATGAAAATTACGATCCTTAAAATTATAAATCTTACGCTTTTATTACTCATAACTTTGTTTTTAACATCATGTTCATCCGAAACCCCTGACACATCCGTTTCGGTCGAGAGATCTTTATATGAACGAATTGGTGGGCGTGAAAAAGTAAAAGCCATTGTGGAAGACATCTGGAACAATCATGCTAAAAATCCAATTGTCAAAGATCGTTTTGCTGCAAGCGATCCTGCTTATGTAAAGAAAAGAGTATTCGAAATATTTGCTGCAGCTACTGGCGCCACTGATGTTGAATATAAAGGTATGGATATGAAAACAGCACATAAAGGCATGAATATCAGCGAAATGGAATTTAACGCTGTTGTAGACGATGTGCTTGCTGCATGTGAAATGCACAAAGTTGCCCAACGTGAACGTGATGAAGTACTAGCCATTCTTTGGTCTGTTCGCAAAGATATCGTAAACTCCCACATCATAACGGATACATTAGTTAATTAAGCTTTGAGAAATAGCTCTACAAGATGTAGAGCTATTTTTTCTCTGGTTTCCAACCCTTTTTCCACTTTTTGTAACTTACTACTTCAGCAGGTTGGGCATTGTCATGAAACCACGAATCAATAATGAATTTTTCCTGGTTTTGTTTTTCTTTTAACAAAACAGCCGTGTGAGGATATCCCGCAAAAATTCCACCACGTGTACTCAAACCCACTATTTCATGCCATATAATTTTATTCATTTTATCTAACATTCTTAAATACAAGAGCGTGTTTGCTGACTCATCAACACAATCCATCTGTTCACTTTTGTTTTTATTAAATTGAAAATAGGTATGAAATGTGCCCGCAATATCATGTTGCGTATTAGTTTGTTCCCCTATGACTTTTTCAATAATTCCAATCACATTTGCCAACGCCTCTCTCTCAGATGCAGGGGACTCAATTGACATTACAAGAGTATTATTAATGACCTCTAAGGTTTCACTACTAATCGATGCATTTGATATTTTCGAACAACCATAGTTCGAACAAATTGGAAGATTGTTTAAATCAAAAACTGTTTCTGGATTGTTGATGTACTGAATATGATTTCTTCGCTTATTAATTTCTTCATAATTACCCTGCGCAAAACTTTGGGCACTGTGCAACAAAAATATAACGATAAGAAATAGTTTCATAATCACAAACTAAAAAGGCCCCAGAGCAAAACTCTAGGGCCTTATTTATTTTAATGCCTGGCAGTGTCCTACTCTCACATGGGGAGGCCCCACACTACCATCGGCGATACGCCGTTTCACTTCCGAGTTCGAGATGGGATCGGGTGGTACCAACGCTCTGTTGCCGCCAGGCAAACTGGTTGGTTTTATCGAACACTCAATAAAACCGAATTTTGGAATTGCAACTAAGCAAATGTTTTGAAGTTATTGCCACACTCAATTTGCTTGAGTGTTATATGGTCAAGTCGCACGGGCAATTAGTACTGATTAGCTTCATCCATTACTGGACTTCCACACTCAGCCTATCAACCTTGTAGTCTTCAAGGGCCCTACAGGGGAATTAAATTCCCAGTGAGATCTCATCTTAGGAGAGGCTTCCCGCTTAGATGCTTTCAGCGGTTATCCCTTCCGTACATAGCTACCCGGCAATGCCACTGGCGTGACAACCGGAACACCAGAGGTACGTCCACTCCGGTCCTCTCGTACTAGGAGCAGCTTCCTTCAAATCTCAAACGCCCACGGTAGATAGGGACCGAACTGTCTCACGACGTTCTAAACCCAGCTCGCGTACCACTTTAAATGGCGAACAGCCATACCCTT
>JANQOB010000012.1 GCA_028279275.1 Gammaproteobacteria bacterium
GTACATGGTCTCTTCGGCTTGTACCGCGGTACTCACCGCTAGCATCGATCCTAATGCCACTACTAACGTTAATAGTTTTTTCTTCATGTGTACTCCTCCTGTCCTTCAAGTACATGGGTCAAAAAAATAACCACAAGTCTTAAAACAAGGGTTGATTTTGAATCGTGAAAAGTCTTTTCACATCTTGTAAAAAAAATAACTTATGCAGTTATTTTTTTAGACCACATAGGCTAATAGAAGTTTTAGCCATATATGCCTTACGGGCAGTGTAGCCATTGCGTGGGGGAATGCAAGTTAAATAGAGTAGTTTGAAATAAAGTAGATAAGAATATATTAAAATACTAAACGAATTTTATTACCCATAAAAAAATATGGTTAGGAAAATTAGCTTATTAATTACTTCAGCTAACTATTTAAGTTATATGAAATTAATAATGTAAATCTATGCTTATGGAATACAACGATATACGGCAAAAGTTTGTTGTCCGTTATCGATTTTAGAAATCGCGGTTACCGTATCCCCACCCATATTCACAGAGCTGTTGCGCGCTAAAATTTGGAGTTCTTTTGCAATGACTGTGGGTTGACGAGGAACAGTCATTAAAGTTGGCTTTACTTTTACAGTAGTCGCGCCACGCTTTTGGCAGTTGGCTACTTCACCTGCGCTTAATACACGGGCTTTTTCACCACCATGAGTAAGCTTCACTGTTGCACATGCATTAAGTCCAAAAGCAACTAAAACAGAAAACAAAATAAAGTAAAATTTTTTTAGCATACTAATAAAGCCTATAAATAATTTATTTCAATTATACCTATTTAAATATTTTGATAATTATAGTGTGAGTTAGTTTCAATTGCTTTTAGAATTTTTAATTTTTTCTTCTACAAAGTCTACTATATTATCGATAGATATCTGCTGAGCTTCTTTATCTGTGCGACCTTTATATTCAATCATTCCGTTATCTAAGCCGCGATCACTTACTACTATACGGTGCGGAATACCAATGAGTTCATGATCTTTAAACAATAGTCCTACACGAAGATCACGGTCATCAAATAATATTTCAATCGCTTTTTGTTTTATTTCTTCATACAAGCGTTCACAAGCTTTTTGCACCTGTGTTGATTTTTTCATATTGATTGGAATTAACGAAATTTCAAATGGCGCAATTGCTTGAGGCCATATAATTCCATATTCATCAAAATTCTGTTCAATCGCAGCTGCCACTACACGTGTGACTCCGATACCGTAACAGCCCATGGTAAGAATTTGTTCTTTACTGTCATCTCCTAGCACACTGGCTTTTAGAGCTTGACTATATTTATCGCCTAGCTGAAATATATGTCCAACTTCAATACCACGTTTAATTTGTACTGTGCCTTTTCCATCAGGGCTTGGGTCGCCTTCAACAATTTTTCGAATATCGACACTGGTAGTTTCGTCAAAATTTTCAAAGTCCCGTTGCCAGTTTGCTCCTTTCATATGGAAACCGTCTTCATTTGCACCACATACAAAATCTTTTAATGCGGTCGCAGCATGATCGATCAGTACAGGACAATTTAGTTTTAAGGGTCCAATAGAACCTGGCTTGCATCCCAATTCTTCTTGTATTTCTTTTTCGCTGGCAAATTCAATAGGGTCTGCAACATCTGGTAACTTTTGTGCTTTTACTGCGTTGAGTTCATGGTCGCCACGCACTACAAGTGCTACAAGCGGACTACTACTACCTTTAACCACTAGTGTCTTGATAACTTGATCCGCTTTAATTTTCAAAAAGTTGCAAACATCTTCGATACTGTGTTGATCAGGTGTTGCAATTTTTTCTAAGTTAGCTTGTGATTGTGTATCAGTAGTATTGTGGGGTTTGTAAACCGGAGCAAGTTCCACATTAGCTGCATAATCACTCTGATTTGAAAAGGCGATTGCATCTTCACCTGATTCGGCTAATACATGAAATTCATGTGATGCATTGCCTCCAATGCTGCCGGTGTCCGCTTCTACTGCACGAAATTCAAGTCCTAGTCGAGTGAATATATTTTGATATGTCGTAAACATCACTTGATATGTGCGTTCCAAACATTCTTTATTTAAGTGGAATGAGTAAGCATCCTTCATGCTAAATTCACGTGCTCGCATTACACCAAAGCGTGGGCGTATCTCATCACGAAATTTAGTTTGTATTTGATAAAAATTAATCGGTAATTGTTTATAGCTACGAATTTCTTTGCGAACAAAGTCCGTGATTACTTCTTCGTGTGTAGGGCCATAACAAAATTCACGATCATGGCGATCATGTATGCGTAATAACTCAGGCCCATATTGATCCCACCTTTCTGATTCTTGCCATAACTCAGCGGGTTGTATGGAGGGCATTAAAACTTCTATAGCACCAGACTTGTTCATCTCTTCACGAATAATATTTTCAACTTTTCTTAATGTACGCAGACCCATGGGCATCCATGTGTACAATCCAGCCGCCAATCGTCGAATCATGCCCGCACGCAACATCAACTGATGGCTGATTACTTCAGCATCGGCAGGAGATTCTTTAAGAGTAGATAAAAAGAACTGACTTACTCGCATAAAGATATAAATTGAATCAATTGGAATTATTCGTTATTCAAGCTACATAGTAACAAGAAGTCACCACGATCCATATCATGGAGAAGATATAAACAGGGATAATTCAGTTAGCAGAATCTAGCTACAGAATTCTTTGACTTGTTCTTCAGTCTCTTGAATTTTAGCTTGGCGTTCTTCTTCACTCAGCTTGCGGTATACATCACCGTCTTTAACTGTCACTTGACCACGACTGGTGAGGGATTCCATATTTTTAGTAGCAATTGCACAATTTTCAGCTTTGATTTTGTTGCTCTCTTCTAAAACTTTTTTGTCTACTTCTTTTTGTTTACGATCTTGACGTCGCTCTTCAAAAGTACTGTCAGAGCTGCTTGAACCAGAATTCGCAGTAGCGACAGATGACTTAGCAATATCTTCTTCAAAGACCACTTCAAAGGGTACCCCTGGTGCTGGAGGGGTTTGGCTATATATGATTCGCCCGTCTTCAGTCCACTTATACACAGGCCCTGCATAAGCAGTTGCCAGTAATAAGAAAGTTATACAAATCGCTGATAGTGTTTTAGCAATCATGGCTAGTGAAAAACAAGTAACTCTAAACGTCTAGAGTCTAGCAAAATCAGCCAAATTATGGGGAATTTCGTGTTTGAGAAAGGCTGGGTGGGGCTATTCAAACGACGAAGCAATCCATCAAGCAAGTTCGCATATCATGCTCTAGTGCACCTAGATACTTGTTTTATAACCATTCTTAAGCTGTATATTCAATAAAATTTCATGAGACTTCGCATGGGCATCTGGTGCTATACTGGTGCCCATAAAAAAAAATAATTAGGCTTCAAAGAGGTCTCCATGGCGGATCGACGATTACAGGTATTTTACACTGTGGCTAAGTTGCTTAGTTTCACGAAAGCGGCTGAAACCCTACACATGACTCAACCGGCAGTTACCTTTCAGGTACGTCAGCTGGAAGAGCATTTCAACACTCGTTTATTTGATCGCACTCACAATCGCGTCACATTAACTGAAGCGGGCAGAAAATCTTATGAATATGCAGAGGAGATTTTTGAACTCTATGCAGAAATGGAAAATTCGATTAAAGAATTAACTGGTGATGTGAGCGGTGTCTTAACGTTGGGGGCGAGTACTACTATTGCAGAGTATATGCTGCCGAGTTTACTCAGTGGCTTTACCAAAGAATATCCAGATATACAGTTGCGCCTTAAGGTTTCTAATACCGAGGGAATTGTGTCGATGATTGAGAATAGTATGATTGACTTAGGTATTGTTGAGGGGCCCGTTACAAATAAAAATTTGTTAGTCGAAGAATGCCGTAAAGACTCTTTGGTTGTCATTGTTCCTAAGGATCATGAATTAGCAATTAGAAGTTCTATTAGTATGGATGAACTCATGCATTACCCATTTATTTGCCGTGAGGAAGGTTCAGGCACGCGTGATGTAATTATGGATTACATGATAAGCCAAGGGTTAGATCGAAATAATCTAAATATAAGTTTAGAACTTGGTAGCCCTGAATCTGTCAAAGGCGCTGTAGAAGCTGGGATGGGTGTTTCAATAGTTTCGAATGTAACAATTGAAAAAGAACTTAAGCTAGATAGCTTATATAAAGTTGATTTATCTCCTCAACTCGAGAGACCTTTTTCATTCGTACGTCAAAGACAAAAATTTCGACTGCATGCTATGGAACAGTTGCTAGACTATGCAAGAGGGTATTGCAGTCCAAACGAATAAGCTGCTTAATTTCAGCAAGCTTTATGATAGTTAGCTGTATCTGTTTTTGATGCTGTGAAGAATTATTCTTCTATCTGTTCACCCTGTTTAGTATTCCTAGAATTAAAAAATGATTGAATACATACGAAATTGGTATCAACGACACTTCTCTGACCCACAAGTAGTAATACTCGCATTATTTATCATTGCTGGGCTCGCTATCATTTTGCTTGCAGGTGATTTGCTTGCGCCTATATTGGCTAGCATCGTGATTGCTTATGTGCTCGATGGTGCTGTCGAAATTCTACGACGCGGAAAGATCCCTCGATTTTTGGCGCTCGGTTTAGTTTTCTCAGCATTTATTACGTTGTTATTGATTATTATCTTTGCGCTAATCCCCAAGCTTTCACAACAATTGACACAGTTCTTTCGTGAACTACCAAACATGATCTCGCAGGGTCAAAATCTATTAATGCAATTACCTGAACGCTATCCAAGTATTGCCCAAATATTTACTGAGGAACAAATTAACGAGCTTATTTGGTCCATTCGATCACAATTAATTTCTGCTGGACATAATTTTATTAGTCAGCCATTGGAATCTGTTGTGGGCTTACTCACCATTATGGTTTATTTGATTTTAGTACCATTGCTTGTATTCTTTTTTCTTAAAGATAAAGATAAGATTTTAAATTGGTTAGAGGGGTTTTTGCCTTCTAATCGAGAGTTAACAAATGAAGTTTGGTTTGATGTAAACCAAAAAATTGCAAGCTATATACGCGGCAAGTTCATTGAAATATTTTTGATCTGGTCAGTTACCTATGTAACCTTTGTATTCCTTGGGTTGGAGTACGCCATGCTTCTCTCCTTTTTGGTGGGGATTTCCGTAATCATTCCATATGTAGGTGCAGCAGTCGTCACCATTCCAATTGCATTTGTCGCATATTTTCAATGGGGGTTTAGTGCTGAGTTTGCATATGTGCTAATTGCTTACACGATCATACAATTTTTAGATGGCAATATTTTAGTGCCCTTATTATTTTCTGAAGTTGTTAATTTACATCCAGCAGCAATCATTGCAGCTGTACTTGTTTTTGGTGGAATCTGGGGCTTGTGGGGTGTGTTCTTTGCGATCCCCCTTGCAACCTTAATCAATGCCGTAATTAAAGCATGGCCCACAAAAAAGGCCACTGAAGAAATTCAATCTGATGAAAAACAGCAAGTTAAAGCTGCTTAAATTGTTTGCTTGAGAACCTATAAAAAAAGCAAAAAAACTACTTATAAAATGAAAATAATTTTTGTTTGTTAAATGTTTCTTAAATTATCGTATCGGTTAAGTTGATATCCTTGTTTTAACGGGTTTTAAGCCTCTAGATTTCTTGTAATACTATGATTTCATTTGTAATATCGCTCGCTGCATCAACTAACCAACTTATCGAGGTAGCCTGTGTTCAGAGGTAGCATGGTCGCAATGGCGACACCCATGCATGAAGACGGTGCGATCGACTATGACGCATTGGCAAAATATATAGAGTTTCATATTGAACATGAAACGGATGCCTTAGTGCCCGCTGGTACAACTGGAGAATCAGCAACTTTAGACCACGCTGAGCATTGTGAAGTAATAAAATTTGTTGTGGATCAAGTGAAAAAGCGTGTTCCGGTAATTGCTGGTACAGGAGCAAATTCAACTCAAGAGGCAATCGATTTAACACAGTGCGCGAAAGATGCGGGTGCCGATGCTTGTTTATTAGTATCACCTTACTATAACAAGCCAACTCAAGAGGGTTTAGTGTTGCATCATCAAGCCATTGCTAAAGCTGTGGCAATACCTCAAATACTTTATAACGTACCTGGGCGTACTGCATGTGATTTGTTACCAGAAACTGCAATTCGACTTTCTAAAGTAGATAATATAGTTGGCATTAAAGAAGCCACAGGTGAAATTCGCCGTTGTACACAAATCTTAGAAGGTAGTCCTGATGGTTTTATGTTGATCAGCGGAGATGATGATTCTGCAATGGAGTTTTTATTAGCAGGGGGTTGTGGAGTAATTACGGTTACTGGAAATGTAGCCCCTAAATTATTTCATGATATGTGTATGGCATGTCTTGATGGAGATCGAAACAAAGCACAAGAGATAAATGCTAAATTAGAAAAGTTGAACAGGGACTTATTTGTTGAGTCTAATCCTATACCCGTTAAATGGTGTTTAACTGAGATGGGTTTATTTCCTTCAGGTGTACGCTTGCCAATGACTACTTTATCTGCGCAGTATCATGAAACCCTACGGCAGGCACTGTCGGCTGCAGGTTCAATATAAATACTAAATAAGGATCATAGCTTAGTGCGAAAAATTTACATCATTTGCATTTTATTTTCTTTGCTACAAGTTAATGCATGTGGTTTTTTAAAGCTTGGGTCAGACTATGCTGATGCTGGTTCCACCAACCCGCTAGAAGCTCCACCTGATTTAGTAACACCACAATGGGAAGATAGTTTAGAAATACCTAAAACGGCAAATGATCGCGTGAGTGCATTGGAGACTCAAGGGCCCGCATTAGGCGCAGCAGTATTACCCGAATTTGTGGATGTGCGCGTACGTCGTGAAGGGCCTACAACTTGGTTAGAAGTGGATAGTGATCCAGTTTCTTTATGGCCAGCAATGCGCAGCTTTTGGCAAGAAGAAGGTTATCAAATTGGTGCCGACGAGCCTTTATTAGGTTATATCGAAACTGAATGGAAACAACATACAAATCGTTCATTCAATAGTGAAACCAACCAAGAAAGTTATGACGTAACCGGTGAAAAGTTTCGAACTCGTCTTGAGCGTCAACCCAATGCTGTTACAAATATTTTCTTAACTCATCGCGGAGCTGAAGTTGCAGCTATAAACAAGCAAAATCAAATATTATGGAAACCACAACCGCCTAATGGTGAACGCGAAACTGAAATGATGATTCGCTTAATGGAGTTTTTGGGTAATACAAGACAAGAAGCGCAAGATAAACTCATTGGAGCTAATGCACAGTTTTTATATCTTGATATTAAAGATATGGGTGGCGTTCCCGTGCTTGTGGTAGGTGATATTTACTCACGTGTTTGGCGACGTACTGGGGTGGCGTTAGATCGTTCTGGCTTAGTAGTTGAAGACCATGATCGCAACAAAGGGATTTACTTTATTGCAGTAGATCTTGCGCCAGTAGGTGTGCCGGTTGAGGAAGCTAATACTGAGAAAGTGTTTTATGAAATCCATTTATTAGGTCAAGGGAAGCAGACATTAATTACCGCGCATCAAGTAGATCAAGAAGAAGGCGTGATTAGTCCACAAACAGCAAGACAGTTGTTAAAACGAGTTGTGGCGGCGTATCCTGGGAGTTATCCGAATTCCTAATTCTACAAATCTAAAATTTCTTAACTTTAATCAACTCCTTTGCTGGGTTCTCGAACCCAGGGTCGAGGAACTTTTGTTTCGGCAAAAGTTCCCAAAACCATTGCGCTCACATCACTTACTCTTCGAATGCTCAATATTTTCAGCGGCTCGCAAACTCGCTCCGCTCAAACATCGCTCGCCTTAACCTGAAAATATCTTGCGCTTCTCAGCGTGATGTAATGCGCGAAGAAGAGGTGAATTTAATTAGCTTATAATGTCTGCTTACGACCCAAAGCGGACATTTACGATGTAAAATTTCATTATGGTAAAGCGTGAATATATAGAGCCTGTACCGATTGAAATGGAGGATGCTTTACTCATTTTTAATTCAAAAGATCCAGTCGATATATGCAATGCATTAATTGGTTTAACTTATCATCACCCTGATTGGAAATCAATTCAGGATCAATGTGAAATTCTATCCTCGCACGACTCAATTGAAGTTAGATCATTAACAGCAACTTGTTTTGGTCATATCGCAAGGATTCATGGCCAGCTAGAAATAAACAAAGTAATTCCCATTTTAGAGAAACTAAAAGAAGAAACAGAAATTGAAGGAATTGTCGAGGATGCAATTTCAGACATACAAATTTTCGCACCACATCTATTAACTGGGACAAAATATGCTTTATAAGTCCAAGACTATAATGTCCGCTATTGGCCGAAAGCGGTCATTTTTATGAAGTTTGTTTTGTTTTTTCTTCTGTAAATTCTTTAATTGAATTCAAAATAGATTCTGCATCTAAACCTGCTTCTTCTAAAAGTTCTTCACGTGATGCATGATTTTGGTACGCATCAGGTAAGCCTAAGTTTTTAATTTTCACAGTTTTATTTCTAGCTAACACCTCATTCACCTTACTTCCAGCACCTCCAGCGATGACGTTATCTTCAACAGTGATGATGTACTTATGTTGTTGGGCAATTTTTTCGATTAGTGCGCTATCTATAGGCTTAACAAAACGCATATTAACAACCGTAGCATCAAGTTCTTTGCTAGCTTGCAATGCGTCATATACTGGAGTGCCAAAAACTAGAATCGCAATATCTTTTCCTTCACACAAGATTTTTGCTTTTCCAATTTCAACTTCTCGCATCTCAGGAGACACAGGAGCGCCAGGCCCACTACCGCGTGGATAACGCACTGCTGTTGGACAATCTTGCAAAAGTGCGGTGTATAGCATGCGTCTAGTTTCATTTTCATCTGCAGGAGTCATGACAATCATGTTGGGTATACAACGAAGGTAACTTAAGTCGAAACTTCCTGCATGAGTTTGGCCATCGGGGCCCACAACACCGGCACGATCGATTGCAAATACAACAGGTAAGTTCTGCACAGCCACATCATGAATAAGTTGGTCATAGGCGCGTTGTAAGAAGGTCGAATAAATTGCAACAACCGGTTTTAATTTTTCACATGCCATACCAGCAGCTAAGGTAACTGCGTGTTGTTCAGCAATAGCCACATCAAAATAACGATCTGGAAATTTTTTTGAAAACTCCACTAAACCAGAACCCTCACGCATAGCAGGTGTTATGGCCATTACTCGTTCGTCTTGTTCAGCAATATCGCAAATCCAATCGCTAAAGACTTTTGTATACGTTGTTTTGGGTTTTTTGTTTGATTTTACAAGACCAACACTAGGGTCGAATGAAGGTACTGCATGATAGCCCACGGGATCAGACTCAGCTTTTTCATATCCTTTACCTTTTCGCGTGACGATATGCAATATGCGCGGACCTTCTAGACGTTTTAAGTTTTGTAATGTTTTTACTAAACCTGAAACGTCATGCCCATCAACCGGCCCAAAATAATTAACACCCATTTCTTCAAACAAGGTACCAGGTGCAATCATGCCTTTAATGTGTTCTTCAGTACGTTTAGCAAACTCATGCATGGGTGGAATGGGTTCTAATAATTTTTTACTACCTTCACGCATAGTTGAAAACACGCGGCCCGATAACATACGTGTCAAATAATTTGTCATTGCACCTACGTTGGGTGAAATAGACATTTCGTTATCATTTAAAATAACAAGCAAGTCAGCCCGGCTTGCACCTAAATGATTTAATGCTTCGTAGGCCAATCCCGCAGTAAGTCCACCATCACCAATTATTGCAACGACTTTACGTTTGTCTGTATGTTGACTTGCGAGCGCCATGCCTAGAGCTGCGCTGATCGAAGTGCTGGAATGACCAACGCCAAAATTATCGTATTCGCTCTCACTACGTTTAGGGAATGG
Organism: Gammaproteobacteria bacterium; assembly: GCA_028279275.1. Taxonomy (GTDB): domain Bacteria; phylum Pseudomonadota; class Gammaproteobacteria; order UBA4575; family UBA4575; genus JABDMD01. Next base: position 9,980 of record JANQOB010000012.1, read on the forward strand.
AGCTAACCCACCCTTGGTGCGAATTGTAGTGATTTGGTCTTTACGCCCGGTGAGAATTTTATGTGGGTAACACTGATGACCGACATCCCAAACAATTCGATCGTGAGGTGTATTAAAAACATAATGCAGTGCTGTGGTAATTTCTATTGCACCGAGTCCAGCAGCAAAGTGTCCGCCACTGGTAGCTACAGAATCTAATAAATAGGCCCTTAACTCTTGCGCAACTGCTGGCAGTTGTTTGGCATCCAGGGCGCGCAGATCTGCAGGGAAATTGATGTTATCTAGTAAAGGGTAGGACTGGCTCATGTTATAGAATTATTTTTAATTTATGAATCTCGAGTAACCATGTACTCACTTATCGTACGTAAATTTAGTGCACGTTTATCCAAATCTTTAATTTCTTCTAGTGCTTGCTGCAATAAATTATTAGCACTATGTTCAGCGTGTGCTATCCCCACGATACTAGGGTAAGTGGGTTTATTTTGTGCGGCATCTGAACCTTGTGGCTTACCTAAAGTTTTCGTATCTGCCTGAATATCTAAAATATCATCACGTATTTGAAAGGCGAGTCCAACTTTTTCCGAAAAATGCGCAAAGTGTGCATATATTTCTGGGTCATTTAGATCACTGGCGACAACAGCCATTAAAACACTCGCTTGTATTAATGCTGCGGTTTTTAGAGTGTGCATTTTCGTAATTTGTGATTCATCTAGTTGCTTATTTACGGAAGCCAAGTCGATTGCTTGACCGCCTGCCATCCCTAAGGAGCCAGATGATTTTGCAAGTAGCTGAATCATTTTTACACGTTGATCATCTGTGATTTTTGCATTTGCAAGAATACTAAATGCAAGCGCTTGGATTGCATCCCCAGCTAGAATTGCTGTCGCGTCATCAAATGCTTTATGGCAAGTAGGGCGGCCACGACGTAAATCATCATTGTCCATAGCAGGTAAATCATCATGGATGAGAGAGTAACTATGCATCAGCTCAACAGCACAAGCTGCGCAATCTAAATTGGCTAAGTTACAACCAAGGGCTTCTCCTGTTGCATAGACTAGGGCAGGCCGAATTCGTTTGCCCCCGCCCAGCACCGAATAACGCATAGCCTGATGCAGCGTCTTTGGCGAGTCAGTATCTTTTGGTAATTCAATCTCTAGCTGTTGATTGACGCGATCCGCATATAGACTAATTAGATCTTCAACGCATAATTCTTCAGCAATAGCCGCATCGATCAGTTCATTCGTTTTGGGGATTTTCATTGTTATCGAAGTCATTTTCTACCCATTCTTTTTCTTTTTTACTGAGTACTGAAATTTTTTGTTCAGCAGTTTGTAGAGCTTGACGGCACTCTCGTGTCAGCTTCACGCCTTGTTCAAAGTTTTTCAGAGAATCTTCTAGTGACAAATCACCTTTTTCTAACTTATCAACCAATGACTCAAGTTGTTTTAAAGACTTTTCAAAATCAATAGATTTAGCAGTTGGTTTCCGCGCCACATTAGTTCCTATATATTTTATATGAATTGCCGATTTTGATTTTCCCGGGATAGGCCTAGTTGACATGCTTTTAGACCTGTTCTACAGTTCAATCAAGTTTAGACTTAGTCTAAATTAGAATAAATTCGGCAAATTCATCATGTTTTTGCTGTAACCATAATAGCTGGAGGTAGCGATAATGTCTCTAAAAGGCAGTAAAACAGAAGAAAATCTAAAGGCCGCATTTGCGGGCGAATCACAAGCGAATCGTCGATATTTATATTTTGCAGCAAAGGCTGACGTAGAAGGATACAACGACGTGTCTGCTGTATTCCGCTCTACTGCGGAAGGTGAAACCGGTCACGCCCATGGCCACCTAGAATATCTGGAAGAGTGTGGCGATCCTGCTACGGGACTACCCATCGGTGGAACCAGTGATAATTTAAAAGCTGCAATTGCAGGTGAAACTCATGAATACACTGACATGTATCCAGGTATGGCCAAGACCGCTCGTGAAGAGAGTTTTGATGAGGTTGCAGATTGGTTTGAAACGCTTGCTAAAGCTGAGCGTTCCCATGCTAATCGCTTTCAAAAAGCATTAGACACATTAGATTAAGTTAGATTTTACGATACTTAATTATCAAAAAGATTTTGCAGAGTACAAACCGTAATTACGCGGTTTGTACTATGCAAAAGAATTCAAAAACACAGCAGGATTTTTTATGAGAGAAGGTAGCTTAGAAGCACCTACACGACATCCTATTGATTGGCAAGATCCAAAGTTTTATGACGAAGAGGATCTCAATGCGGAATTAGAACGTGTATACGATATTTGTCATGGATGCAGACGCTGTGTAAGCCTATGTAATTCTTTTCCAACATTATTTGATTTGGTGGATGAATCAGACACCATGGAAGTAGATGGTGTTGCAAAAGAAGATTACATCAAAGTTGTTGATCATTGTTATTTATGTGATCTCTGTTTTTTAACCAAATGTCCTTATGTGCCACCACATGAATGGAACGTGGATTTCCCGCATTTAATGTTACGTGCAAAAGCCATCAAGTTTAAAAAGCAAGGTGCATCTAAACGTGACAAGATGCTGAGCAACACTGACAAAAATGGCAGGTTCTATGGAATTCCTGTGGTTGCTCAAACGGTCAATGCTGTAAATAAAAGTTCAATTGCACGAAAACAAATAAAAAAGTCCTTAGGTATTCATCCTGATGCCTATTTACCTGGCTATGTAAGCAAATCTGCGAAAAAGCAGTTCGCTAAACATCAATCTACAGTTAGTAACCCCACCGCAGTTGGCAGCACAACAGGCAAAGTTGCTATTTATGCAACCTGCTATGGGAATCATAATGAACCAGAGTTAGTGGATGGGCTCATCAAAATTTTTGAACACAATAATATTGAAACCAAAATTATCACCCAAGATAAGTGTTGTAGCATGCCTAAATTAGAATTAGGAGATTTGGCATCCGTTGCAGAAAATAAAGAACATAATGTTCCCATTTTTATGGATGTAATTCGTGACGGCTGGGATATTATCGCTCCTGTTCCATCTTGTGTGTTGATGTTTAAGCAAGAATTGCCTTTGATGTTTCCCGAAGATGAAGCCTTAAAGAAAGTGCAACAATCAATATTTGATCCGTTTGAATATCTCGCCCTGCGTCACAAAGAAGAGTTACTTAATACAGAATTTAAAACTTCACTAGGAAAAATTTCCTACCATGCACCGTGCCACTTGCGTGTGCAAAACATGGGAAATAAAACGCGTGATATTTTGAGTTTAGTGCCCGATACTGAAATTGATCTTATTGAACGATGTGCAGGGCATGACGGTACCTATGCAGTAAAGGAAGAATATCATGAGGTATCGATGAAAATCGCACGGCCGGTGGTAAATAAAATTAAGAAAAATGAACCCGACTATTTTTCCAGTGATTGTCCTCTAGCAGGACATCACTTAGCGAATGGTATTGATAAAAATCAATCTTCACCAACCCATCCTATATCGTTGCTTAGAATTGCTTACGGACTATAAATACTAATGGAAAAACTTACACGACAAGACTTACATTCTTTAGAAGATTATTCTGCTATGCGCGATGAATTTCGAGCGCAAGTAATCCAACACAAAAAAAATCGTGTTTTACAAGTGGGTCCAAATGTCACTATGCATTTTGAAGACCGTCTAGTGATGCATTATCAAATTCAAGAAATGTTGCGCGCAGAAAAAATCTTTGAAAGCGATGGCATACAAGAAGAATTGGATGCCTATAATCCAATGATTCCAGATGGCAGTAACTGGAAAGTCACCTTTATGATTGAATTTCCGGACCCTGAAGAGCGTGCTGTGCGTTTAAAAGAACTGTTAGGAATTGAAGATACCACCTATGTGCAAGTATCGGGTCATGAGAAGGTACATCCTATATCAGATGAAGACTTACCACGTGAAACGGCTGTGAAAACATCATCCGTACACTTTATGCGTTTTGAATTAACTTCTGAGATGGTGAGTGCTTTAAAAGCCGGCGCAGCATTAAGTGTGGGAATTGATAACTCTAAATACCAATATGCGATAGAAGCGTTACCGGATTCGATGAGAGACTCATTGGTTGCGGATTTGGATTAATTGAATAAAGCAGTTGTTGCTTTATTGTTTAAGTGCGGATTCGCTTCTAAATAGGCATAAATATTTTATGAAAGTTTAATCGGTTGCATCGTCCCTGATGGATATCATGTTCGCACATCCTTGCGCTCAGGAGGTTTTTTCGGAGTTTGGTCAAACACAATTTGCTCTTCACCATTGTAAACAAGAAAGGCTTTGCCTTTTGCACGGGCGATCATAATGATGCCTAAGTCACGCGCAAGTTCTAGACCCATATTTGTAACACCCGATCGAGAAAGTAAAACGGGGATGCCCATATTGGCAGATTTCATCACCATTTCTGAAGTTAGACGACCAGTAGTATAAAAAATTTTGTCGCCGCCTTGTTGGTGTTCCAGCCACATCCAGCCTGAAATGGCATCCGCAGCATTATGTCGACCCACATCTTCTACGAATTTTAAAATTTCAGTGTCTTTGCATAAGGCACAACCATGTACAGCGCCGGCTTTTTTATAAATTTCATTAAATTTGGTGATTGCAGCCAGTAATTCATAAATTTTAGATTGTTTGAGTGAAACACTTGGAAGTTTTTCATCATAAAGCTTATCTAATGTGCAACTAAATACAGTACCTTGTCCACAACCAGAAGTTACCGTGCGTTTACTGAGCTTTTCTTCCCAATCAGTAATTTCTTTTCCAGGCATAAGGCTTACATCAACACGTTCTTTGTCCCAATCAACACTTACCGATTCAATATCAGTAATTTCTTCTAACAAACGTTGATTACGTAAATAACCCAGCGCCAATTCTTCCGGGTGTGTGCCAAGCGTCATTAAGGTAACAATTTCTCGGTCGTTCACCTTTAACGTTAATGGTGATTCACCTGCAACATGCACTTCTTTATTTTCTCCAAATTGATTTATGGCGTTTACCGCATGTGTGGGTGACAACCCTTGTTGTGAAAGTTTGGGTCGATAGACTTTATCCATGGCTACACCGTCTCTATGGCTTCTCTGAGTTTATCCACTGTTAAAATCTCCAGACCGGGTATTTTTTCTTTAGGCTTGTTAGCACTTGGAATAATGGCTTTCTTAAAACCATGTTCTTTGGCTTCTTTTAAGCGTGAGATTCCATTAAACACCGGCCTAATTTCGCCCGTTAAACCCACTTCACCAAATGTAATTAAATCCCGATCTAATGCTTCATCTCTAAAACTGGAGTAAGCGGCTAGTAACACAGCTAAATCTGCACCGGTTTCTTTTAGCGACACACCGCCCACAATATTTACAAATACATCTTTATCATAAATTGCGATTCCGGCATGACGGTGCAAAATTGCAAGTAACATCGTTAAGCGATTTTGTTCAATACCAAGTGTAACTCTTCTGGCATGACCGGTTGGGTTATCATCTACGAGTGATTGAACTTCTAATAATAATGGTCGGGTGGCTTCACAGGTAACGGTTATTACGCTACCAGGCGTATGCTCACTACGTTGTGATAAGAAAATTGCAGAAGGATTTTTGACTCCTTTTAGTCCAGTATCTTGCATAGCAAAGACACCAAGTTCGTTTACTGCTCCAAAACGATTTTTAACTGCACGTAATACCCGATAACGTCCCCCTTCATCGCCCTCAAAATACAAAACTGTATCCACTACGTGTTCTAAAACGCGTGGTCCCGCAATAGCACCATCTTTGGTTACATGACCCACAACAAAAACTGTTGTATTGGTTTGTTTTGCGAACTGAGTAATTTGACTGGCACATTCGCGAACTTGTGATACTGAGCCTGCAGCGGAAGGAGTTTTCTCAGATGATAGAGTTTGAATTGAGTCAATTACCATGATATTGGGACGCTCCCGCATGGCATTGGCAAGGATTTCTTCTAAATTATTAGATGCGATGACTCTTAACGTTGAGTTTTTATAGCCTAAACGCTCTGCACGCAGTGCCACTTGCTGTAATGACTCTTCACCCGTTACGTATAAAGCACGTTCGTGATCAAGTGAACTCAGAACTTGTAGCAATAATGTCGATTTGCCAATGCCAGGATTACCTCCGACTAAAATTACTGAACCGGGCACAATCCCACCACCCAGAACACGATCTAATTCTGTAAGGGGCGTTTTTATTCGATCATGGGTTTCACAAGTTATATCGTTAATGCTTTGAACTTCATTTTCAGCACCAGCTAGTGCAAAAGAACTGAACTTTTGTTTTTGAAAAACAGCAGCTTGCTTTTCTATTGAATTCCATGCACCACACTCCGAGCATTGGCCCATCCATTTAGAGAAAAGGGCAGCACATTCTGTACACACATAACTGAGTTCTTTTGCCATGTAGTTAATTGTACTAGATTGATGAGCCCGCTTGCGTGACTCGAATGGGAGAGCCAGGTTTATTTAGGCAACTTGCTCATGTTGTGGTAAACGTGGGCTCATGCGAACGGTGCGAACCGCATTATTTTGAATTTGCACGACTTCGATTGGATAACCATCAATTAATACACTCGTTCCAGGTTCAGGGATGGATTGGAAGTGTTCCAAAATTAAACCGTTGATTGTTTTTGGGCCATCGGCATGCAATTGCCAGGCTAGGGCTTTGTTGATGTCTCGAACATGTGTGCCACCATCTACTACATAAGTGCCATCTTTTTGAGGATGGATTTCTACATCATAGGTTGCGGGATCATTGGTAAATTCACCTACTATTTCTTCTAACAAGTCTTCAAGTGTAACCATGCCTTGGATGTCACCGAATTCATCTACAACTAAACTTAAACGGCGTTTATTGCCTTGAAATTCAAAAAGTAATTTTTTTAAGTTAGTACGTTCTGGAATGAAGTATGGTTCACGAATTACTTTTTCTAAATCTTCTCGTTCCAAGTCTTTATCAAGTATTTTTAATATGAACTTACGCAAGTGTAGAAAGCCGACAACATTATCAATATTGTTGCGGTACACTGGTACTCTTGTGTAAGAGATGTTTTTTAGCTGCGTAACAATATCGTCCCAATCATCTTCTAAATCGATTCCTATAATTTCATTTTTTGGAATCATAATGTCTTCAGCAGTGACACGTTCAAGATCCAAAACACCTAACAGCATTTTTTGATGTTCGGTTGAGATAGTGGTTCCTTCATCGTTAACAGCAGTACGCAATTCATCGTGTGATAGAGTTGTCAACGTACTTTCTTTAACATCAACCCCAAACAAACGCAGTAAAGAATTAGAAAAGAAATTCGTAACCCAAACAAAAGGATATAAAATATCTAGCATAGGTTTATATACACGTGCAGCAGGCAGTGCTATTTTTTCAGAATGTAGAGCAGCAAGGGTTTTTGGTGTGAGTTCTGCAAAAATCAAGATTGCAAATATTAAAATAAAAGTTGCAATCGCAATACCTAATTCACCATGAAAGCGATAACCAATGTATGCAGAAAGTTGAGCGATAAGAATATTGACAACATTATTGCCAAGTAAAATTAAACCAATGAGTCGATCTGGATTTTTTAAAAGTTTTTGAGCCTGTTTGGCACCTTTATGACCATCATTTGCTAAGTGACGCAGGCGATAACGGTTTAATGCCATTAACGCAGTTTCTGAGCCTGAAAAAAATGCCGAGAATAAAAATAAAACGAACAACACTATAAATAGTGTGCCTATCGAATATTCGTCCAAGGTCGTGCAGACCCTCCGGTAATAAAGATACAGTCATTAACTGCCGCTAAGAGGAATTTGTCAAGAGAGAGGTACGCTATCGATCCTATCAAGTAGTATTTCCTGGACAAACTTACTGCCTAAGTAAGCCAAAATCAGAAATACAAAACCACCTAATGTCCAGCGAATTGCCGTTTGTCCGCGCCAACCGAATTTCCAGCGTCCCCACAGTAGGACGGCAAAAAGCATCCAGGCAAGAATCGATAATATGGTTTTATGCGCAATTTGTTGTTCAAACATGTTTTCTAAAAATAAAAACCCTGTAAATAACGCTATGGATAGCAAGACAAAACCAATGGTGATGGTTTGAAACATAAATTTTTCAGTCTCGTGCAATGGTGGTAAAGCGCGTGTAATACCTTGTAATTCTGCCTTGCGTAAATGACGGTCTTGATTGAGTAATAAAATTGATTGTATGGCTGAAATAGTAAGCACGCTAAATGCGAAAAGAGAAAATAAAATGTGAAATTGCAGGCCACGCACATTAGATGCGGAAACATGTATTTCGGGTTTAAAGATGGTTAAGGCGATTGCCGCAATAATAATGGGCAATAAAAACAAGCCTAAGAATTCTCTTTTTTTACTGATTGATAAAATCAGTACCAATGCGGAAATGATAAAAAGAACTAAGGATACAGCATTATAAAAGGTAAGGTTCAACCCCTGGGAAGTGAAAGTCTGAGGATATAAATACAATGCGTGTAGAATGCAGGCAAAAGTCCATAGAATCAGCATTAAGCCACGTTTGTCGGATGCTTGGGAATCGGGCGTATGATGAGAACGCCATAACAACACAATAAAAGTAAATGCATAAAATGCTATGGCGCTGTACTTAAATATGCTTGACATAAACAAACAAAAAAATTGTATAAGCTATAGATTAAGTGCTTGCGAGCACAAGAAATAATTTAGTATGCAATAGTGTCTTCTGTCGTGGGTCTTTATATTTGACAAAATTACTCAAAGTAAACTGAGATCAGCTAGACATTTCTGCGTTGCCTGCAATGATAGCATTATTCAGATTGTGATTATCGAATAACCATGAATATACGTGTCCTTGGCTGTAGTGGGGGTATTGGTTCGGGCCATAGAACCACTTCTTTACTGTTAGATGATTCTGTACTGATTGATTGTGGTACAGGTCTCGGCGACCTGTCGCTTGATGAAATGTCAAGAATTCAGCACGTATTTATCACACACTGTCATTTAGATCACATTGCTCTGCTTCCTATGTTATTGGATACCTCATACGATCACTTGGTTAATCACCCCATAACTCTGCACTGTAAACAAGAAACCTATGAAATATTGTCACAACATATTTTTAATTGGGACGTCTGGCCCAACTTTTTTGAATTACCCAGTGCAGAAACACCAGTGATAATTTATGAGTCTATGCAACCAGGAGACTGTATTGAATTTGGTGACAAGATCGTAAAAATGGTCGAAGTGAATCATACGGTTCCCGCTGCAGCTTATGTGATTAATAATGGTACAGGCACGATCGCTTTTACTGGTGACACATTTACCAATGACACTTTTTGGGATGCGCTGAATGAAGAGCCAAATATGGATATTGTGATAGTTGAGTGTGGTTTTACCAACGAAGAACAAAATATTGGGCGAGATGCAAAACATTACTATCCTCAGGCATTAGCCGAAGACCTGAAAAAATTAAAACATCGACCTGATCTTTACATTACGCACTTACAACCAGGTAGAGAAGATCGAATCATTGAACAGCTCAATTCCTCCATAACCGAATTTAACATTCATCAGCTTTCCAGCGGCCAAATAATTTCAATCTAATTTCGATATAATCGCTCCTCTTTTTAACTAAGCCCATGAAAATGGGCGCAATGATATGTTTGACAATTTATCGACTCGTCTATCGAGTACTGTCCAAAAATTACGTGGCCAAGCGCGTCTTAGTGAAGCAAATATTCAGGAAACGTTACGTGAAGTGCGTATGGCATTACTGGAGGCTGACGTCGCGTTACCCGTTGTTAAAGATTTCATCGCAAGCGTAAAAGAAAAAGCCTTAGGACAAGAAGTGCTTACAAGCCTGTCTCCCGGACAGGCCTTCATCAAAATTGTAAATGATGAACTTGTGCACTTGATGGGTGATGCCAATGAATCGCTCACCTTAGCGGCCCAACCTCCCGTAGTGATATTGGTTGCCGGTCTGCAGGGCGCTGGTAAAACCACCAGTATTGGAAAACTCTCAAAGTTTTTAACTGAAAAACAAAACAAAAGTGTGGCGGTAGTAAGTTGCGACATCTATCGACCCGCTGCGATCCAACAGCTACAAACCTTGGCCAAAGAAGTGGGTGTTGATTTCATTTCAAGTGAAACCAATCAGGCGCCTATCGAAATTGCCAGCCGCGCGGTGGAGTATGCAAAAACGCAATTTAAAGATGTGTTGATCATCGATACAGCTGGGCGATTACATATCGATGAAGAAATGATGCAAGAAATTATTTCACTACACCAGACAGTTCAGCCGGCAGAAACCTTATTTGTTGTAGACAGTATGAGTGGACAAGATGCGGCGAACTCAGCAAAGGCATTTAATGAAGCATTACCGCTCACGGGTGTGATACTGACTAAGACAGATGGTGATGCGCGTGGGGGCGCGGCGTTATCGGTACGTCACATTACCGGAAAGCCTATTAAATTCTTAGGTACAGGAGAAAAAGCTACTGCATTAGAACCGTTCCATCCTGATCGCGTGGCCTCCCGAATACTGGGAATGGGTGACGTGGTTAGCTTGGTAGAAGAAGTTGAACAAAAAGTTGATAAGCAAAAAGCACAAAAACTTGCCAGGAAAATTAAAAAAGGTAAAAGCTTCAATATGCTCGATCTAAAAAGTCAGTTAGAGCAGATGATGAATATGGGGGGCTTAGCCGGGATTATGGATAAAATTCCTGGTGCTGCTGGAATGCCAAAAAATGTTCCAGGGATGGGAGATGACAAAGCGATTCATCAAATGATTGCGATTATTAATTCCATGACACCCCATGAGCGTCGTTTCCCGGATGTGATAAAAAATACTCGTAAACGCCGTATCGCGGCGGGCTCTGGTACCCAGGTGCAGGATGTGAATCGACTACTAAAACAGCATTTGCAGATGAAAAAAATGATGAAGAAATTCTCCAAGAAAGGCGGTATGCAGAGAATGATGCAGGGTCTGAAGGGTGGTGGCCTGCCACCTGGGTTTGGTTAGGAGCCTATTTTTTCGCACATATCTCTTTATCCCTCGCCTAGAAACTCTATGCCAGCTTTATTTTTGAGCAAATTTACGTACAATGCCCTGCTCGATTTTAGCTATTCATTTACAAGTATTAGAAACATATGGTCACCATTCGATTAGCCAGAGGCGGAGCCAAAAAACGCCCTTTCTACCACATCGTTGTAACGGATTCTCGTAAACGACGTGATAGTAGCTACATCGAGCGTATTGGATATTACAATCCTCGCGCTACGGGTGAAGAAGTAAGACTGAATATTGAAATGGATAGGTTCGATCACTGGTGTGGGCATGGTGCTCAACCATCGGAGCGTGTTGCATCACTCGTAAAGCAGCACCAAAAACAAGCTGCCTGATTAGACTAAGCTTCTGCCCAAGCTTGGGCCAAAATCTTGGTTCAAGATTCCTACATCCACGTTGGCCAAATACAAGGTGTATTTGGTATCAAAGGTTGGCTAAAAATTTTTTCTCATTGTCGCCCTAAAGAACAAATTTTCGAGTACCTAAATTGGCAATTACGTGCACCTAAAGGTGTTGATACTTACGAGTTACAGGAAGCTAAGCCACATGGTAGTGGCTTGATTGCTAAGCTTAAGTATGTAGATGATCGTACTCATGCCGAAACCTTAAAAGGTGCAGAAATTTGGGTCGCTAAATCAGAACTGGTAGAGCTTAAAGAAGATGAGCACTATTGGTTTGAGTTGGAGGGCTTAAAAGTAATAAATGAATCAGGCGAATACTTGGGTCATATAAAAAAATTGATGGAAACAGGGGCCAATGATGTATTGGTTGTATCGAATGAAACTGATCAAACAGAGATTCTAATTCCTTATATTAAAGATCAAGTAATCAAACACGTAGACTTAGAACAAAATACCATAACGGTTGACTGGCTAAGGGACTATTCATTATGAAATTTAGTGTGATCACGCTATTTCCAGAATTGGTTCTTAATTTATCTAAGTATGGTGTGGTAGGACGCGCCATCGAGGAAAAATTAGCAGATTTGGAAGTCTTTAATCCCCGAAATTATTCTGATGACCCAAATCGTCGCATAGACGATCGTCCCTATGGCGGCGGCCCGGGCATGGTGATGCAATTTGAGCCCTTGCAGAAAGCGATACGGCATGCCAAGGGACAAACTACAAACACTCGAGTTATATATTTGTCTGCACAAGGAAAGCCTATTGGGCATTCAGATATAGGCCGACTAAGCTCTTATGATTCACTGATCTTATTGGCAGGGCGCTATGAAGGGGTAGATGAGCGTGTCATAGAAGCGGAGGTGGATGAGGAGATTTCAATTGGAGATATTGTCGTAAGTGGCGGTGAATTGCCTACAATGATGTTAATCGATGCCTTAATTCGTCATATTCCAGGTGCATTGGGGCATGAGGAATCTGCAAACCAAGATTCCTTTGTTGACGGACTACTCGATTGCCCTCATTATACGCGCCCGGAAAGTATCCAGGGTCTCAGTGTGCCAAAGGTATTATTGGGGGGTGATCATCAAGCCATACAGAAATGGCGCGAGAAAGAATCACTTGGCCGTACTTTCCAGCGTAGGCCTGAGTTACTAGAGAAACTAAATCTCAGTGATGAACAAAAGGCCTTGCTAGAGGAATATATACAAGAGCAGCTAGATTAAAGTACGTTACGAATATGTCGAATATCATCCAAGAAATAAACCAACAACAGCTTAAAAAGGATCTGCCAGATTTCAGCCCTGGGGATACGGTAGTGGTGCAGGTAAAAGTAAAAGAAGGTAATCGTGAGAGATTACAAGCCTTTGAAGGTGTTGTGATTGCCAAGCGCAATCGAGGCTTAAATTCAGCCTTCACGGTTAGAAAGCTTTCCCATGGTGAAGGTGTGGAAAGAGTATTTCAAACACATAGTCCATTAATTGATAGTATAAAAGTGAAACGTAAAGGCGATGTGCGTCGCGCTAAACTTTATTACTTACGAGGACGCACAGGTAAGGCGGCAAGAATCAAAGAGAAAGTCTAAACCCGATCTCAACGAATTCAAAACCAACGCCTCGTTAATCGAGGCGTGTTTGTTTAGATTTTTTAAAATAATCTAGACGAGGATCCTCAAGATAAACAAGGTACAATTCCATATATGAAGCAAATAATCATAAATGTACCCATAGGGAAAATAGCGGTTAGCTACGAAGACGATTTTGTAACTGAAGTGAAGCAAGTTGCATCACAGACACGGGCAGTAACAAATAAAGATCCTTTTGCGAAAGAAATTCAAAAACAATTTAAAGCCTATTTTTCTGGAGAGCTACATGATTTTAATTTACCGTTCTTGTTTAAACAGGGAACGGATTATCAGCTTAAAGTTTGGGATCAAATAAGAAAAATCTCATTTGGTAAAACCAAAACATATGGGGAAATAGCAAAAAAAATTAAGTCCGGTCCACGTGCTGTGGGTAATGCATGTCGACGCAATCAGTTGTTGTTATTGGTTCCTTGTCATCGTGTGGTGGGTGCAACAGGTTTAGGGGGATTTATGGGTGATGCGGATGGTAGTTTGGTTCGCAGAAAACAATGGTTGTTAGATCACGAGCAAGCGTAAAACATTTTATGCATATTCATTACCTAAAGCATGAGTTGCATTGGTGTTGAGAAAAAATGCGCATTCATTATCTTAAACATGTCTCTTTTGAAGGTTTGGGTTCTATGGAGAACATGTTTATTGAGCGAGGTTATGATCTATCACGCACCTGTATGTATGAAGACCAATCATTGCCTTCTATTCATGACATTGATGCGCTGATCATAATGGGCGGACCGATGGGTGTGAATGATGATGATAGCTATCCATGGCTTACCTTGGAAAAAGAATTTATCGAATCCGTCATCAAACTCGAAGTTCCCGTATTTGGCGTATGTTTGGGCGCACAACTTATTGCAAATGTATTAGGTGCTCAAGTTACAAAAAATGTACATGAAGAAATTGGTTGGTTTCCGGTGAATCGTACTAAAGGGCTTATGGACGCAAGAGTGGAAAATCTTCCTACTCGTTTTGATGCACTACATTGGCACGGAGATACGTTTGATATACCAGATGGTGCGAGTAATTTTCTTACCAGCGACGGCTGCGCAAATCAGGGTTTTGCCTATGGTGACTCAACACTAGCACTGCAGTTTCATTTAGAAATGTTGCCAAGCAATGTAGAAGCAATCTATCAAGAATGTGGCTCCGCTGATAAGAGCGGCCAGTATATTCACGGTTTGGGTGAAATGCTTGCTCCGGCCGAGAAGTATCAAGAGGCTAATAATGTACTAAAAAACATCCTTGAAACCTTTGTTTTTCAAAAAATGCCCCAATAAACCACAGGAGATAAGTGATGGAAGACAACAGCAGAAAAGATATCCGAGCACTATTAAAAACATTTGGAGTAAAAGCCGATGAAGCCATTGTGGGTCATCTGGCTAAAAATCCAGATGTTAAACAGTTATCGCTCAAGGTCACACTCGAGGATTTGACAGATTATGGATCTTCTTCTCCGAATGGTGAATTGTCTTTTGTTGTAGATGGTCAAATAAATCGTTAATTAGTTTATTAAGAAGTTATGAGCACGAAGACGGATAAAAATAACAAAAAGGAAGATGCGAAGGAAACTTTGCAGTTTGAAACAGAAGTAGCACAACTTCTGCATCTAATGATTCATTCTCTTTATTCGAATAAAGAGATATTTTTACGTGAGTTAATTTCGAATGCTTCAGATGCATGTGACAAATTACGCTTTGAAGCAATTTCAAACGATTCACTGCTGAGTGATGATTCAGAACTCAAAATTCAAGTAGAGTTTGATAAAGATGATAGGACTGTAACCATTCGTGACAATGGTGTCGGGATGAGCCGTGATGAAGTTATTAATAATATCGGCACGATTGCAAAATCAGGAACAAAAGAATTTTTATCACAACTCACAGGGGATCAAAGCAAAGACTCACACTTAATTGGTCAATTCGGAGTAGGGTTTTATTCTGCTTTTATTGTCGCAGATAAGGTCACACTAAAAACCCTTCGTGCAGGGCTTGAAAAAGATCAAGCCGTGCAATGGGAATCCGAAGGGACAGGTTCTTACACGTTAGAAAATATTGAAAAAGCAAAGCGTGGAACGGAAGTGACCTTGCATCTAAAAAAGGATGAGGATGATTTATTAACGAGTTGGCGATTGCGTTCAATTATTACCAAGTACTCTGATCATGTGCCTTTGCCGATTGAAATGCGTGAGGAGAACGACGAAGGTGAGGCCACTGCAAAATGGGAAACTATTAATAAAGCATCTGCCTTATGGGCACGACCGAAAACAGAAATTTCAGAAGATGAATATAAAGAATTTTATAAACACGTAGGACATGATTTTGCTGATCCATTGCTATGGACGCATAATCGAGTTGAAGGTAAAACGGAATATACATCGCTTTTATATATTCCTTCACAAGCGCCATTTGATTTATTTGATCAAAATCCTAAACATGGTGTGAAGCTCTATGTACAACGCGTCTTTATAATGGATGATGCGGAAAAATTACTACCAAGATATTTACGTTTTGTACGCGGTGTAATCGACTCGAATGATTTGCCACTCAATATTTCGCGTGAAATTCTGCAAAGCAATAAAGTCATCGACAATATTCGCTCGGGTTCGGTTAAAAAAGTATTGGGCCTGTTGGAAAAACTTGCAAAAAATGAAACCGATAAATATCAAGAATTTTGGAATGTATTTGGTAATGTCTTAAAAGAGGGCCCTGGCGAAGACTTTGCCAATAAAGAAAAAATTGCCAAGCTAATGCGATTTGCGTCAACACACCAGGAAAGTGATGTGCAAAACGTTTCGCTGGATGATTACATAGCACGTATGAAACCTGAGCAAGAAAAAATCTACTACATCACAGCAGATAACTATGCGGCTGCCAAAAACAGCCCGCACTTGGAAATTTTCAAAGATAAAGGCATCGAGGTGCTATTGTTATTTGATCGAGTAGATGAATGGCTCATGAGTCATTTAACCGAATATGAAGAAAAATCTTTTGCTTCGGTTGCAAAAGGTGAACTCGATCTTGATAAATTAGGCACTGAAGAAGATAAAGAGAAACGTAAAAAAGCTGAAAAAGAGGCCGAGGGATTAATTAAACGCATTAAAGGAGTCCTAGAGGATAAAGTTGAAGATGTTCGAGTTTCTCATCGATTAACTAATTCTCCGGCATGCATCGTTCTAAGTGAGCATGATATGGCGTTGTACATGCAACACTTAATGAAACAAGCCGGGCATGAAATGCCATCCACCAAACCTGTTTTAGAAATTAATCCAACCCATGCTTTGGTACAGAGAATGGAAAACGAGCAAGCAGAAGATCGTTTCGAAGATTGGGCTAAGATTTTATTTGATCAGGCGATACTTGCTGAAGGTGGGCAGCTTGAAGATCCTGCGACATTTGTGAATAGGTTAAATCAAATGATCAATGAGCTCGCCCAATAAAAATATAAAAGACAAAAAACCATTCTGGCAAATAAAAACCCTTGCGGAGATGTCCCAAGAAGAATGGGAATCCCTCTGCGATGGTTGTGGTAAGTGCTGCTTAATAAAATTAGAAGACGCGGACACAAAAGAACTATTTTATACAGACGTAGCATGCCATCTTCTGGACCACGACACTTGTCAATGTAAAGATTACTCCAATCGTAAAAAGTTGGTTGAGGACTGCTTGCAGCTAGAAGCGGATGATGTTGAAGATTTTAAATGGTTACCACAAAGCTGTGCTTATCGTTTATTGTATGAAGGTAAAGAATTGCCTGACTGGCATTATTTAATTTCTGGCGATAGGCAAACAATCCATCAGCAGAAAATGTCTGTGCAGAATCGTATTGTGAATGAAACAGAAGTGATGGAAGTGGCCGAACATATTGTTTATTGGGTTTAGCCGCTAATTAAACAATACTTGCCAAATATCCGTTCTGCCCTTTTATTTTGTTTGTGTAGTGTAATTTGAAATCTTCCACAATAGATTTTTGTACAGCTTCTAAGTTTAGTAAGTTATCTCTCCATCTTTTTAGTTTGGGGAAATTATTCCAATCTAATAGATTCAACTTTTCATTCATAAAATCTAAACGGATAAGTAAAGGCGCATAAGCAGCATCTATGAGTGACAGTTCTTCACCATTAAAAAATGTTGAGTCATTTAAAATATCTTCTACTCTTTGTAAACGAGTCACACATTCACCCATTTGTCCTTTCATGTCTTTTTCATCTTTATGATTCGCGATTAAAAATAAATCTGCTAAACAGGTTCCTCCATATTCAATCCAGGCTCGATTCTTAGCAAGGGTGAGTGGATCAGATGGTTTGAGTGAGCCAGGAGTAACATCGTCAATAAATTCATTTATAACGGCAGATTCAAATAGAACATCTTTATCATCCACTTTTAAGACCGGTACTTTACCTAGCGGAGAGATTTCTAAAAACCAGTCTGGCGGATTTAATAAATCAATAAACGTAATATCATACTCACAATTTTTGTGGTTTAGTGTGATCACACTACGCTGTACAAAAGGGCAAACATTGAAGCTGATAAGTTCTAATTTCATGGTAGAAGTAGCTTATATTTGAATCACTGTATTATACGTAAGAGTGTAAGAGATCCCATGTCAGAATCACAAAAAATTCGTATAGATAAATGGCTTTGGGCTGCACGTTTTTACAAAACACGTGCACTGGCATCTAAAGCTGTGGATGGCGGAAAGGTGCATGTGAATGGCCAGCGAGTAAAGTCCTCGCGACCTATTCAAGTGGGGAATCGTATAGAAATCACGCGCGCGCAAACGCAGTTCGTGATTGATGTTACAGCTCTCAGTGAAAAACGAGGTCCCGCAAAAGAAGCACAGTTTTTATACAAAGAAACTCAAGCAAGTATCGAGCAAAGAGAGCTTCAGTCTCAACAAAGAAAAATCATGAATTCCAGCCTACCTAAATCGAAAGGTAAACCTGACAAACATCAACGTCGCCAAATTCGCAAAGCGAGTGGCAAGTTAAATTAGTAAAATCAATAATTAATTAGATTTTCTGAAATGAAGATCAGGCTGGGTTTATTGATTGATTTTGAATGAGATGACGGATTTTGAATCGTTGTCTACAGGTTTGCCCATGCTCATGACTCCGCTTGTAATAAGAGTCTGTTCGTTTTTGGAGACGTGAATTTTTTGGCCGTTATCAAATTTAATGTAAGTTCCATTAAAACTATTATCGGCTAAAAAGAATTTACCTTCTTTAAACGTAATTTTGGCATGTGCGCGTGACACAAATTTGCCTTGAACAACAATGTCGCAGCTTGGGTCACGTCCCACCTGACAGCTTTCTTTTTCTCCTGTGACAACATGCTTTTTGCCTTTTAAAGAGAGCTCAATAGAAGCTTCTGGTTCACTTTTATCTATTGAAAGATCTGGCTCAGGTAATTCATCTTCAGGTGCAATATGAATTTCTGCAGATTCATCCATTTCTGCAATATCTTCGATTTTATTATTTTTAACAGCGTCTATATTTGTAGCATCTAAAATTTCATCTTCTAAATCTTTTATAGAAGATACGATATTAGATGATGCAGGCTCGTCATCTTTAAGGGCTTCTTCCAGTTCTCGTGCCCTTGTATCACTTATATCAATGGATGTGTTGCTGGGTTGTTTATTATCAGCAGAAACTGGAGTGGAAGTTGAATTTTCTTCTTGAGCTTCTTCCTCATCTACAGCATTACGTCGGTCGACTTTTCTGCGGCGACTTTTAGTCACCAATACACCATCACTATCAATGAATGGATAGGTGACTTTGCGGCCCCAACGGCGGCGTTCATTTTTTCTGCGCTCTTTCATGAAACAGGAGGATATACGTATAAACCCCAAAGTATGCGGAAATAGCTAACACTTTGAATAGCTTAAGACTATTCTACAGCCAGGTGGTAGAAACCGGCCGATTAATGTATCTAGAATCCTACTCGTTTTGGTTGTGAGTGAAGCTCAGATTGATTACGGGCAGAAGTAGTGGATGACGTCTTTTTCTACGTATTCGATTGGGGTGCCGAGGCTGATAATCCCACTGCCGTGCAATTCCATTTTTTCACCCATTAAAAACATTTCACCTTCATCGTTTTTAATATAGGTGCCATTGGTGCTGTGGTCTGTGACATGAAATATGCCATTTTCGAAACTAAAGCGGGCATGTTGTCTAGATGTGTAACGATTTTGAATTATCACACCACAAGTTTGTGCGCGTCCTACAATGATTTCTTCAGTGTCAGGAAACAATTCACAAACGTCGTCTTTGTGCCACAAGAATAACCGTGTTGCCTCTGTTTCCTCTTTATCAATATCAGACTTGGTATCGTTCTGAATTTCGATGTTGTTGATTCTTCGGTCAGGAATTCTTCGTCGGTCTTCACGGACTAAAGTTTGATCGCTATCGAAAAATGGAAACGGTGGGCTTTCGCTAGACTTGCGACGATCTTCAAGAGTTCTTCTTTCGTTAATGAATTCCGTGCCCATATTTAATTAAAGTAAAGTATTTAATTACTCACGTCTAATTCGTGAGTGTTTAAGTAACACAGTGAAAGAGTGTTACGTTATGTAATGATCAGTAAAGACTGAGTCAGTTGTGGTGCCCAGATTTTAAACATGGCGTACCCATAGGTTGCAAGACCTAAGAATAACCATATTGCGAGTAAAAAAATTGGAGAAACTTGTTGTTCCTCGAAGCTGGGTGTACTTGCGTTATCTACAAGTTGTGTCATTTACATACCTCAAAGACTAGATGTTTGTACTCTAGATGCAAATTTTATCATGATGCTTGTTAAGTTGATATGAAGCTTTTGAATTTTTTATAGTTTTCATTTGTTAAGTTTTTTGTGTAATTTTATTGACTATAAAGAACAAAAAAGCGCCAAAAATTTAGGATAATAAATAAAGATTTTAGATTTAGATGTTATGATAACTTAAAGAAAATATTGAATATTTATGCGCGAATAATTTTATTACAATGAAGAAAAATGTAGATTCACAGCAAATTGATTTGCATCATTCTCGCTTGACTGGGGAAGTAATCGATTCCAGTCAGATATGTGAAGGCGCTTTGAAAATTATTTCTCAGCTGCATGCGGCTGGATTTCAGGCCTATATTGTGGGTGGTGGAGTAAGGGATTTATTGCTGGATTTGCACCCCAAAGATTTCGATATTGCTACTAATGCCACTCCCGAGGATGTGCGTCGTTTATTTGATAATAGCCGAATTATCGGCAGACGTTTTCGAATTGTGCATGTCTATTTTGAAGGAGGTATTGTTGAAGTTTCAACGTTTCGTGCAGCAAGTACAGCCAGTACGAATAAAGAGGGACGTATTATTGCGGACAATACTTTTGGCAGTATTGAAGAAGATGCGTTTCGTCGTGACTTTACCGTTAATGCATTATTTTATGATTCTGAAAATGATCAAATTTTAGATTTAGTAAATGGCATAGACGACGTAAAAGCAAAACTATTACGCGTTATCGGTGATCCTGATTTGCGTTTTCGTGAAGACCCTGTTCGGATGTTGCGTGCGGTCAGATTGGCGACCAAGCTTAATTTTGAAATAGAAGAAAGTGCAAAAGATGCAATCAATCGTTTGGGTTGTTTGCTATCCGAAGTACCCTCGGCGCGTTTGTTTGATGAAATGATTAAACTATTTCATGGAGGAAATGCTTTAGAAACTTACAAGGGCTTACGTGAGTTTGATTTATTTCGACACATGTTTCCTTTGACTCAGCAAGTGCTAGAAGAAGAAGCAGCCAGTGAGTCACTAACTTATACAAATTTAGTTAGTATCGCATTGGAGAATACTGATGAACGCATTCTCACTGGGAAATCGGTTACGCCTGCATTTCTTTATGCGGTTTTTTTATGGGGGCCTATGCGTAGACTAAGCAAACAGTTAGAGCTAGATGGTTTGTCGCCCAGGGTTGCGCATGATGCTGCAGCGAAAGATACTATTCTTTCACAACTGCCTTATACATCCATTCCAAAGCGCTTTTCTTATACGACGCGTGATATTTGGGATTTGCAATATCGTTTTTATCGTCGAAAGGGTAAGCAAGCCTATAAGCTGTTTGAACATGATCGGTTTCGTGCGGCTTATGACTTTTTGTGCTTACGAGCAAGCGCAGGAGAACCGGTGGATGAACTTTGCGAATGGTGGACGGTTTTTCAAGAAGTCGATGAGACCACTCGGCGCAAGATGCTGCGTGCCTCGAAAGGGGTTAAAAAACCTAAATCAAAAATGAAATCGGGTCGTTATAAAAACAAAACCTATCACTAGGTTTTATTACATTATGTCTTTTAAAGATGCCTACATAGGACTGGGAAGTAATTTATCTGATCCTCAAGCTCAAGTTACTCAAGCACTGCAAGAGTTAAATTCCATTCCGGATACCAAGCTAGTCAAAGCTTCGAGCTTATATATAAGCGAACCAATGGGCCCATCAGATCAGCCTGATTACATCAATGCAGTGGCAAAAATCAGCACGTGTCTTTCTGCTGAAGATCTGCTTAAAGAATTGCAGAGTATTGAAAATAGGCATCGAAGACAGCGAAATGGTCAACGTTGGGGGCCAAGGACACTAGATTTAGATATCATTCTATTTGGGGATGAGCAAATAGATAGTAAAAAGCTGCAAATCCCTCATTACGGTGTATCTGAGCGAGAATTTGTATTAATTCCTTTACAAGAGCTACAGGCGGACCTCATTATTCCAGGCAAGGGCTCAGTTGCTGATCTAATAGACAATCTGCCAGAGTACCGTTTACAGAAATTAGACCATAATAATGGATAAGCACAATCTTAAATACCTCGTTATCGAGGGGCCGATTGGGGTTGGTAAAACCAGTTTGGCACAACGTTTAGCGGACGAGTTCGGTTCAACATTGTTGCTTGAACATGTTGATGATAATCCTTTTCTTGCGCGTTTTTACCAACATCCACGCGAAGCGGCATTGTCTACACAACTTTATTTTTTATTGCAACGCACGAAACAGCTGCAAGAATTTAAGCAAACCGATATTTTTTCCCCAGTGCGTGTCGCCGATTTTCTGATTGAGAAAGATCGTTTGTTTGCCCAAGTAACCTTAAATGCCAGTGAATATGAACTCTATGAACAAATTTATTCACATTTAACCATAGACGCACCCGTTCCCGATTTGGTGGTGTATTTACAAGCGCCTGTTGAAATTTTAATTCAACGTATTCGTAAACGTGGTAGAGGCTATGAACGATTGATTGAAACAGCATATTTAGAGCAGTTGAACGAAGCGTATGCGAAGTTTTTTTACGACTATGACCAAGCCCCATGTTTAATTGTCAATGCGAGTGATATTGATTTCATCAATAATGATCAAGACTACCAGCAGTTATTACATGAAATTCTCAATACAGAAGCAGGTAAGCGTTATTTTAATCCTTTGCCATTTGCAGGTTAATAAATAAATCTATCCTGACGTTTTTAGAATGAGTATTCACAAGCCGCAAAAAAATATCACACTCACTCGTTTGCATCAGATGAAAGCAAGTGATGAAAAAATCGCTTGTTTAACAGCCTATGACGCCAGTTTTGCCGCCATACTGGATCAAGTCGGTATGGACATTATCCTCGTAGGCGATTCACTCGGTATGGTTGTGCAAGGACAAGACAGCACGGTCTCTGTGACAATGGAAGACATGATTTATCACAGCCAATGTGTAAGTGCTGCGGTAAAAAATGCTTTTGTTATTGCAGATATGCCATTTATGTCTTACACCAATGTAGAGCAAGCATTAGCTAACGCAACGGATCTGATACAACTGGGCGGTGCTCAAATGGTAAAGCTCGAAGCTTCTACTAGACAGGTGAGTATTGTTGAAGAATTAAGTGAATGTGGAATCCCGATTTGTGCACATTTGGGTCTGCGTCCACAGTATATTCATAAATTGGGCGGTTATGCGATGCAAGGCAAGGATGATGCAAGTGCGAAAGAATTATTTGAAAGTGCTCAAAGCTTGCAAGCTGCAGGTGCCGATATGTTGTTGTTAGAGTGTGTACCAAATGCTTTGGCAAAAAAAATTACTCAAGAATCTTCTATTCCTGTAATAGGTATTGGTGCAGGACCAGACTGTGATGGGCAAATTCTTGTGTTACATGACGTCATTGGTATTACTCATGGGGTTACTCCAAAGTTCGCAAAAAACTTTTTAGCTGAAGCGGATGATATTCAATCTGCTATTTCTAATTACGTAAACGACGTTAAGAGCGTTACATTTCCTAATTAAATAACCATGCGAGTTGTAAAAACGGTTGCTGAGCTACGCCAGCAAGTTAAAGTATGGAAATCTGAGCATGAAAAAATTGTATTTGTGCCAACAATGGGTAACTTACATGCTGGTCACTTAGCACTAATCAAACATGCGCATACATTTGGTGACAAGATTGTTTGTAGTATTTTTGTGAATGCTTTGCAATTTGAGCGAGATGAGGACTTGCAAACCTATCCACGCACACCCGAGCAAGATATTGAGGCGTTAGAAAGTGAGGATGTAGATTTAGTTTTCATGCCTGAACATGATGAGGTCTATGCAGAAAAGCATAAACCTAAAAACGTAATCCCTAAACATCCTATCAACCAAGAGTTATGTGGTGAGTATCGACCAGGATTTTTTGATGGCATTGTAGAAGTTGTTGCAAGATTGTTTGATATGGTTACTCCTGATGTTGCTGTTTTTGGCGAAAAAGATTATCAACAGTTAGTCATCATTAAGCTATTAGTAGAAGACCTGAGTTTGCCAATTAAGATTGAATCTGTTGCAACGCAGCGAGAGGAAGATGGTTTGGCCTATAGTTCACGTAATGCTTATTTAAACCCGCAAGAAAGAACAAAGGCCAGACATTTGCATGCAGCCTTAATGCATGTAAAAACTCAAATTGAATCAGGTTTTAAAAACTTTGAGGCCTTAGAGCAACAGGCTATGGGACAGCTTTCACTGGCGGGTTTTCAACCCGATTATGTAGCCATTCGAGATGCGGTAGATTTAGGCAACCCTGCATATGCTACTGATTCTATTGTAATTTTAGGCGCTGCCTGGCTGGGTAAAGCACGCTTGATCGACAATCTACTGTTACAAATGCGCTAAATCAGTATACTTAAGGTAACAGTTTATTCGAAGATTCATATTTCAAGGAGTTCGGTATGTGGATGTTAGTTGTATTTATGGTTTTGCTAACTTTTGTAGTTAATATTGCTGCGCAATTAAATTTATTTAGTCATCTTAAGAATGGTACATATTAATAGCTACCTTCATTTTTAAATGAAAATAAATAAGGGCGCGAATAGCGCCCTTATTTTTTGCGCTGCTAGAAGCCTTGATTTATTCTGGCTACTTCGTTAAAAATCATTTCAATTTAGCTCATGTATATATTTATACACATCGCTCATTTCAATATATTTGCCTCATCTCAAAATAAATCAAAACCTCTTTGAGAATATGAGCAGTACAATAAAAAAATTGTCCTCTTACCAGGTGCTAGCCAAACATTTTGATGATATTAATTCTCATACCTTGCGAGAATTGTTTACGCAAGATGAGGGTCGTTTTTCAAAGTTTTCGGTGCAATTTGAAGGATTGCTATTTGATTACTCAAAAAACCGTATCACAAAAGATACGGTTGCAAAGCTTATTGCATTGTTTAATGAATGTGATGTTGACGCTTGGCGAGAGAAAATGTTTGCGGGCGAAAAAATTAACTCTACAGAGAATCGCGGGGTTCAACACACTGCATTACGCGATTTGGAGAATAAAAATTCTGAAATTGCGAACAAACAAATAGACGCATTAAAAAAGATAGAATCTTTTATTGCCAAGTTAAAAAAATCAAACATTACTGATGTGGTAAATATTGGTATTGGAGGTTCTCATCTAGGGCCTCAGTTTGTTTGTGATGCTTTGCGAGAATATTCGAGTTCAAATTTAAATGTTCATTTTGTGGCTAATGTGGATGCAGAAGAGATTAATCGTGTTCTGGAGACTCTCAATCCAAAAAACACTATGTTTATAGTCACTTCTAAGAGTTTTACCACTCAAGAAACTTTAACTAATTCAATAACTGCAAGATCTTGGTTAGCATTAGATATAAATCTTAAAAATCAAGATCATTTTGTTGCTGTTACTGCAAATGTAAAAAAAGCCACTGAATTTGGCATTGCAGAAGAAAATATTTTTCCCATGTGGGATGAAATAGGTGGGCGCTATTCACTCTGGTCTGCTGTTGGTTTATCTATAGCGGTAAAAATTGGAATGGAGAACTTTAGAGAACTTCTAAAAGGGGCGCATGCAATGGATCAGCATTTTTTTGATACGCCAGCAGATGAAAACATCCCAGTACTAATGGCTTTACTGGATATTTGGAACCAGCATTTTCTGAATACAACAGCGCATGCCATTCTTCCTTATGACGTTCGTTTAACCTACTTACCGGCTTATTTGCAGCAACTGGTAATGGAGAGTAATGGTAAGTCAGTAGACCGACAGGGAAATAAATTAGCTGTGGCAAGCTCGGCTATTTTGTTTGGTGATGTTGGAACAAATGCGCAACATAGTTTTTTCCAATTATTGCATCAGGGTACACAGCTGGTGAGCTGTGACTTTATAGGTATAGCAAAACCCTCTCATGATAATTATGCACAGCATGAAATTTTGCTTGCGAACATGATTGGTCAAACACAAGCTTTGATGATGGGGCAAAGTTTAGAAGAGGCGGGTGATGAACATAAAGTTTTTTCTGGAAATCGAGCTAGTAATACAATTTTCTTATCACAACTGACTCCTTATTCACTCGGCATGTTGTTAGCCATATATGAACACAGAACGTTTGTTCATGGAGCATTATTGAATATCAATTCCTTTGATCAGATGGGAGTTGAGTTGGGTAAACGACTGGCAAATAAATTGCTCGATAAAATCCGAAACGAGTCTGTAACCGGAGAAGACTCATCCACCAGTGGCTTGATCGACTTTTATAAACAGAATAATTAGCTTTGCTGGTGCTGCTCTAAAGCCCATTCGGCATGCTCTCTCACTAATTCGCTTGAATGATTTAGCTTTTCTTTTAGCGCATGAATTACGCTAGGTGTGCTGGGTGCATTGCCCAAGGCCACGGCAATGTTTCGTAACCAGCATTCATAGTCTATGCGCCGAATAGCCGAACCCTCGGTATTATCTAAGAATTCTTTTTCGCTCCAATTAAATAAGGCAATCAACTCAGGTGCGTCTAAATTATTTCGTACTGCGAAATCTGCAAGCTCACTTTTTTGTTCAAAACGATTCCATGGGCAATACAGTTGACAATCATCACAACCATAAATCCTATTCCCCATCGCTTTTCTGAACTCAATTGGAATGGATCCCTTTAATTCAATCGTGTGATAAGAAATACAGCGGCGTGCATCTAATTTATACGGTGCAATAATCGCTTGAGTTGGACAGGCATCCATACATGTTCGACATGTTCCGCAGTGGTTTTCTACAGGGGTGTCTATTGGTAAGGGGAGGTCGGTATAGAGTTCGCCAAGAAAAAACCATGAACCACATTCTTTATTAATTAAATTAGTATGTTTGCCAATCCAGCCAAGTCCTGCTTTTTCTGCTAGGGCTTTTTCCAATACTGGCGCGCTGTCGACAAATGCGCGGTAACCAAATGGACCTACTTCATTAGCAATTTTGTCTGCAAGTTTTTGCAAGCGCTTTCGTATTACTTTGTGATAGTCGCGCCCTAGTGCATAACGGGAGATGTATGCTTGTTCATAATTATTTAATACATCTTCTTCATTTGCTGCATCAGGAGCTTGATAATTTATGCGAGTAGAAATAATGCGAATTGTTCCGGGAATTAATTTTTCTGGTCGAGATCGCTTTGTGCCATGCTGATCCATAAAGTGCATTTCTCCATGGTAGCCTGCTTCTAACC
This sequence comes from Gammaproteobacteria bacterium, assembly GCA_028279275.1. Lineage (GTDB taxonomy): Bacteria > Pseudomonadota > Gammaproteobacteria > UBA4575 > UBA4575 > JABDMD01. The sequence goes on from JANQOB010000012.1 coordinate 37,067, forward strand.
AGTTCATTAAGTGTGTTTCATGTTCGCTTAGCTCGGTATTAGTAATTCCAATTTCGTCAAAGCCTAATGCACTACCCCATGCTCTGATATCTTGAGCAAGTTTTGCAAAATCGGTAGTAACGCTATTCATGGGTAGGCTAGGTATAATTCAGTTATGCAGAAAATCGAAAATCAAATTTATTTGGCGCATCAAGTTCGCGAGCTGGATCGTATTGCTATAGAGGAATTTAACATACCCAGCTTTACATTAATGCAGCGTGCGGCAGATGCGGGATTTAAAGAAATTCAGCAAGCATGGCCGGGAGTTAATCGTATCGTAGTGTTTGTTGGTACCGGCAATAATGGAGGAGATGGTTATGTGATTGCGAGCTTGGCATTAGATGCAAACATTAAAGTTGAGCTTATTCAGGTAGGTGATCACACAAAATTACAAGGTGATGCACGCAAAGCACACGATTTGTTTATTCAAAAGGGTGGGAAATCTAAAGCATTTGAAGACGTAATTACATTTAATTGCGATTTGATTATAGATGCTTTACTGGGTACTGGATTAACACGTGATGTAAAGGATGACTACGCAAAAGCGATTGCAAGTATCAACCAACACTCCTCGCCAGTATTGAGCGTAGATATCCCGTCGGGTTTGAATGCAGATAATGGGCATACAATGGGCAGTGCCGTATTTGCAGATACTACGGTTACGTTTGTGGGTATGAAACTTGGATTACTCACTGCTGCAGGACATGAGTATTCAGGTAAAATAGTCTTTAATCATTTAGAAATTCCTAACCAAGTTTATCAATCTATGTCTGTTACCTGTCATTCAATTCAACTGAATGAATTACAAGATGTCTTAGGCGTTCGTAAAGCAGATGCACACAAAGGGGATTTTGGTCATGTATTAATAATTGGAGGAAATAAAGGCATGGCGGGTTCGGTCATGCTTGCAGCAGAAGCCGCTGCAAGAACAGGTGCCGGTTTAGTTTCTGTCGCAACTGTTCCAATTCATGCCTCGGTTGCGTTGCAATCATGTAGAGAAATTATGGTCCATGGAGTAGAAGGGATTTCTGAATTAAATGCGCTATTAGAAAACTGTAGTGTGGTCGCTATTGGACCTGGTCTAGGTCGAGATGCCTGGTCAAAAAAATTATTTGCACGTGTTCTGGAGTTTGATCTGCCTATGGTAGTGGATGCCGATGCACTCAATCTTTTAGCCAGCGAACCTAGTAAAAAATCATCATGGGTGATAACGCCTCATCCTGGTGAAGCAGCTCGTTTACTAAAATGTGAAACAAAAGATGTTCAAGCCGATCGTTTAAAATCGGTGCAAGAGCTACAAAAGCAATACGGAGGCATAAGTGTTTTGAAAGGTAGCGGGACGTTAATTGCATCTGAAGATGAGAGCTCAATTTGTGACGCTGGAAACCCGGGTATGGCCAGTGGTGGAATGGGTGATGTCTTAACAGGGATAATTGCTGGATTGTTGGCGCAAGGTTTAAATATCTATGATGCCGCACGTTTTGGTGTGCAATTGCATGCGCAAAGCGGTGATCTTGCTGCACAAGAAGGTGTACGTGGGATGTTGGCGAGTGATTTATTTGTGCCCCTGAGAAAATTATTAAACAGCTAACTTTGCTTAATACCTAGCGTTTCATGACTAATCTCGTTGGCGAAGCTGCCACATTAGAATTTGCGGCAAAATTTGCAGGTTTATGTAAACCACCGCTAGTTATTTATCTTGAAGGTGATTTAGGAACGGGCAAAACAACATTTGCGAGAGGCCTGATCCGTGCCATGGGCCATGCGGGAAATGTGAAAAGCCCGACTTTCTCACTCGTTGAAATTTATGAATTCGAGGGAACTCGTCTTTTCCATTTTGATCTATATCGCTTGAATGATCCTCTTGAGCTAGAGTTTACGGGTATACGTGATGTTGCTGGAGAATTAGATGTTGTTTGCTTAATCGAGTGGCCTGAGCGTGGAGGAGATGAAGTTCCTGCCGCGGATTTGGTGATTCATTTGGATTATGAGGGTGATTCGCGCAATTTGCAGTATCAGGGCATCACAGCCAAAGGTCAGGCAATTATTAACAATTTATGAGACCCGGCTCTAATAAATCTACATAGCTCATTAGTTTTAATAGAGTTTTTGCTTGCATTTTCATCTAGATTTGTCACACTTTTATTCCGGTTTCATGTTGTAAGGACTACAGTTTCACGTGCAGCAGCATTTTTATACTGGCATTCAATCCAAAGCGAACAAAACTAGTCCAGCGAAAATACTCGTTCGCTCAATGTTAGCGCTATGCGCGCTCTCACTGCTGACATTGAGTTCTGTAGGTTCTGCTACCACGATTGCTAAAATAAACGATCTTCGCATTGCAGATCGTAAAACCGAAACCAGAGTGGTATTTGACCTGACATCACCTGTTAAGCACAGCATATTCGTTCTCAAGAATCCTAACCGAGTTGTTTTAGACATAGATCAATGTGATGCAAATGGCAGACTTAATGCTAAGCATGTAAGGGGTACCTTAATAAAAGATATCCGTTATGCACAAAAAAGTAATAAAAAGTTACGTGTAGTATTTGACTTAAATAGTACAGTCTCTCCAAAAAGTTTTTTACTTCCACCGCAAAGTGGTAAGTCTTATCGCCTCGTTATTGATTTAAGTGCTAACTCCAAACCCACACTCGTTGCGGGTCAAGGCAAAACAAATTCGACAACAGAAACGCAAAAGCCTCGTGTAGAACCTGTAGTGGCAATGAAGGATGCACCAGCGAGCCTACGAGATTTTGTTATCGCGATTGATGCAGGTCATGGAGGTAAAGATCCAGGTGCCATCGGACGTGGAGGGACATTTGAAAAAGATATCGTATTAGCTATTTCTAAACGATTGAAAAAGCTAATTGATGAAGAACCTGGAATGAAAGCGGTGATGATACGCAACGGAGATTTTTTTATACCTTTGCGAAGTAGAATTAAAAGAGCCAGTCAGTTGAATGCAGATGTTTTCCTATCGATTCATGCAGATGCAGCAGTAGACCGTCGTGCGAAAGGTTCCTCGGTTTATGTTTTATCACAGCATGGTGCTACCAGTGAGGCGGCTCGTATCTTGGCGCAGCGTGAAAATGCGGCGGACAAAGTTGGTGGAGTCAGTTTAGATGACAAAGACGATGTTTTGAAATCCGTGCTAGTTGATTTGTCTCAGACCGCCACTATCGATGCCAGTATCGATTTAGCTGAAGATATTCTCGGTGAACTTGCTAAAGTCGGTAATATCCTGCGGAATAATGTGGAACAAGCGGGCTTCGCTGTGTTGAAGTCACCCGATATTCCATCTGTGTTGGTGGAAACTGCTTTTATTTCAAATCCTGCTGAAGAAAAACGTTTGAAGACTTCTCAGCACCAACAAAAATTAGCAATCGCCATTCTTAGAGGTTTGCGTGTTTATATAAAAGATCATGCTCCAGCAAATGCAATTTTAGCGAGCACACAAACACCCATCTCACCTACTCAATATACTATTAAACGTGGTGATACTTTGTCTGGGATCGCGGTTCGTTATCAAGTCAGTCTTAGAGATTTGCGCAAAATTAATGGTTTGCGTTCCGACCTATTGAAAGTAGGGCAAGTATTAACGATTCCCACTTCACCAAAGGTAACAGCGGGGACCTAATCATCAAGTTAGAAGGGAGAACTGCGCATGGATGCGCACTTATCTTATCGCAATGGGCAGATATTAAGCTGCATCTGAATGATATAACTTATTTGAGTTAACTAGGCTGAAATGATGAAAAGGCTGGGGAATACAAAGTATTGATTCAGAGAGTTTGCTTATGACTCAAAACGGATATCTACTGTCCTAAATTTAGTTAGAGTGAATAATTATTACAGTTTTATTAATGTCTAGATATTTAACTTATCCCATTATTAATGAATTTTGATTATTTGATACATCTCTATATACTTTAAATTAACTTGAACTACTAAGGAGGTGATCATGAAATATCTATTTGGAATCACACTTTTAATCATACTTCTTTCATCACATGCCATTGCTTGTGAAAAGATGAATAAAAATAAAAGTGCTAGTGTATTGAAATTAGAATCAACCAAAACTACACAGGTTGAAGCATCTCCGAATTCAGATAAAAATTTGATCGCTGATGAAAGTAGTTTTGCTGAGAAAATTAATAATTCCGTAAACGAAGGTAATAAGTAGCCTCATACGGATTGATATAATTCGATTCTTAATCGATACGATTTCAGAAAGACCCTGTCTAAATGGCAGGGTTTTTTTATGTTTAAATAAAAAAGATACCCTCACTTCAACTTTGTCTGTCTATGTCCGATAGTGGACACTAGCAGTTCATATTTAAAAGATAGTTAAAGTGGATATAGAAAAAGCTTTAGAAAAATACCCGGGCGCATCAATTTTTGATTTTGGGGATAGTAAAATATTATCTGATGAATTATTAGCACTAGTTCGCAAAGGAAAAAAAACAGCAACTTGTGTTGCTTTGCGTGATTACATTTCTGAGAAAGAGAAATTACCTGAAGTCGGTAGGCAGTATATCGCTGTGAATTACGAAGACCAAAGTCCCGCACTTGTTGTTGAAATTACAGAAGTCACACAAAAGCGATTCTGTGATGTTGACGAAGAATTTGCTCTGGATGAGGGTGAAAATGAAACTCTCGCTGAATGGCAACTAGATCATCAAAGTTACTTTGAACGTAATGGTGGTTTTGATAAAAATATGATGGTTGTTTGTGAACGTTTTATATTAATTGAAGACTTTGAGCAATAATGGACATGTTAATGGCTGCTATTGACCGAAAACAGTCATAATCGAGTTGTAAAATTTGAATCTGAAGCAACCTCCCTGTTGCAACTCCTATACGCACATCCATGTGCTCACTAACTAAATAACTTTGAATCTTGCTCTTTTTGCCACCAGGAGAAAAATAACTTATCGATTGTTAACTGAACGGATATAGCCAAGCGTTCACTGATCGTTTTGGGAACTTCATATTTGATTTCGTAAATATCTGAATCTTTACTGGCATTCAACAGATAGTCATCGCTTGTTATGAGTTCATCTACTAACTTGAGCTCAATCCCGCGAGTAGCAAGCCAATGTTCGCCAGTAGCCACTTTACCGATATCAAGAATAGGACGGTTCTCTTTTACAAATTCTTTGAATAAATCATGTGTATCTTGTAGTTGTTCGTTGAAATGCTTTCGGTCTTCATCTGTATTTTTTCCAAATATGGTCACAGTACGTTTTAACTCGCCTGCTTTCATAAGTTCAAAATCTACACCGTGTTTATCTAGCAGTCGGTTAAAGTTTGGTAACTGTGCAAGCACACCAATTGAACCCACAATAGCAAAAGGCGCAGCAATAATTTTATCGGCCACACAGGCCATCATATAACCGCCGCTTGCCGCAACTTTATCTACTGCTACAGTCAAAGGAATACCTTTTTGTTTGATGCGTAGTAACTGAGAAGAGGCAAACCCATGTTCGTGCACCAAGCCGCCAGCGTTCTCTAAACAAACAACAACTTCATCATTACTATTCGCAACTGATAAAATTGCTGTGATTTCTTTTCGTAAGTGTCGAACCGCTGTAGCTTTAATATTGCCGAGAAAATTTAAAACAAAGATTCTTTTTTTATTTGGTTTGGTAGCTTTTTTCTCTTTCTTACGTTCTTTTTTGTTTTCTTTCCGTGCTTGTTTCATTTCTTTTTTAGGTAGAAGTGAAAAGCGCAAGGTATTTGCCATATTTTTATACTTTTTATTTAAATTGACGACTTCAAAATGATCATCCTCTTTAGTCTTTTTAGAAAAAGATAAACCCAGCATCATGAGCAGCCAGATAAAAATGAGTACAGTAACGGCTTTAGCTAAAAACAGTCCGTATTCGGCAAATAATTCAATCATGGGTTTTCCTGGGTGTAAAAGTTATAGGTTATATTGGCACTCGTAGCTACTAAAAAATTGTCCATGACCATTTTCAGAGGTGTCATCATAAAACAAAGATTGTAGTTCTAATTTAGGCGAATTGAGAATCTCTCCATCGAGCATAGTGTTAAAAAATTTACCCCCAATGAATTGTTGAGAGTGCGTTAAATATATTTTTGAAAGCTGCTGATCATTCACCATTGTGTGTAGCATTTTTGGACCTGCAATGAGATAAAAATGCTTAAATTCTTTTGTCGTGAGCATATCAATTAAGGGTTTGCCTTCAACTAATTCATGTTTACCTGCAATCAAGACTTCATATCCTTCGTTTTGCCACTTTTTGATTTTATTTTCATCCGCTTGTTGGCCGGTGGCAACATACACTTGTTGATTATGTTCTTTTAAAGATGGATGCATAGGAAAATCAAGGCTAGAGCTCGCAATAACTACAGCAGGTTGTGGTGTGAGTCCTTGAAGAGTGCGCCAATTTGCTAAGTCTTCAGATTCTCGACTATCAGGTAGTTGCAATATATTTCCAAGTGAATTTTCTGCAAGCGCTCGCATATATCCAGCATGCGTGATGAGACAATCTGCCTGAGCGTGTAGTTCAAGAAATAATCTAAAATCTTCGTCACTCGTTAAATGTTTGGGTAACTGTGCTTTGGTATCTATATTAGGGCTCACTGCAATACGACCATCCAGACTGCTTAGAAAATTGGCCGTAACTTTGGGGTTAGTTGTATTTGATTTATACCAACCATGTTTGTATAGATACAAATTTTTAAGCTCAATGTTCTCAGAGGGTGTTGGATAAAGTTGTAGTAGTTTTTTTGCCATGTCAGCAAAGTATTATTTAATGTTAAGGTTGTTTAAGTTTGATTCAAAGATTTACATGAGATCGTTTGCATAATCCTAGCATGTGCAAGCAATAAAATTATGCAAAAACCAAATATTTCCACGGCAATTCCAAAGCATCGCTATAAGTTTGGTGCATATACGATTGTTGTGCTTGAGGAAATTCAATCTTCAAATGATATTGAATACATCTATTTGCTTGCGGGTATTAAAGACGGGCACAATGAGCCTGAGGTTTATATTTCCTGTGAAAAAGCACAGCCGGGTTCAATAGAAAAAGGCTCTCACATCATTAGAGTGTTCGCAAAACAATTAGATTCCGAGCAATCGGGAAGTGTAATTGATCAGTCTGATGCATGGGCTGATCGCGATGCATTTATTTCTTATGGCCTTTCTGGTTTTCAACAAATGTTGGGGCTTGTTGACGAAGAACCCTATCTCATTTCATAAAAAATTATGACAACTATACAACAACTACCTTCTCAATTAATTAATCAAATTGCTGCTGGCGAGGTGATTGAACGCCCAGCTTCTGTATTGAAAGAGTTACTTGAAAATGCCCTTGATGCTGGTGCAAGTAAGATAATCGTAGAGTTAGACCAGGGTGGAATGCAGTGCATTCGTGTAAGTGATAACGGTGTTGGAATTGATAAAAGTGAATTGCATATGGCGCTCATGCGTCATGCCACAAGCAAGATTTCATCAATGGAGGATTTAGAGAACATTACAACCTTAGGCTTTCGTGGTGAGGCATTACCAAGTATAGCGTCGGTCTCAAGATTTAGTATTGCATCGAATAACAGTGATGACGGTAATGCAGGATGGGTAATTACTGCAGATGGGGGAGAGTTAGATGATGAGGTTATTCCTGTTCGTCAGATGCATGGCACAACCGTAGAGGTTAAAGATTTATTTTTTAATGTACCTGCACGCAAAAAATTTCTGCGCACTGAAAAGACAGAATTAAAACATTGCGACAGTGTCATTCGAAAAATTGCACTATCATGTTTCAATGTTCAAATAATTGTCAAACACAATGGTCGGAATACATTAGATATCAGTGCAAGTGATTTTTTTGAAAATGGTACCAATCGTGTGGCCGAAGTTAGTGGGAAACAATTTGCCGAACAAAGTATCTATTTGGAGAACACAGCACATGAAATGCAAGTTCAGGGTTGGATTAGTTTACCCACCTTTTCTCGTAGCCAGGCTGATTTACAATACTTTTACGTGAATGGTCGCGCTATTCGTGACAAAGTGATTTCACATGCGATTAAGCAAGCATATCAAGATGTGTTGTACCACGGTCGGTTTCCAGCATTTGTATTATTTTTAGAAATGGATCCAGCACAGGTAGATGTAAACGCACATCCTACTAAACATGAAGTGCGATTTCGTCAAAGTCGCTATGTGCATGACTTCATTCGCCATACCGTGAGAAAAGCCATCGCAGAGACAATGCCTAAACAGGAACAACAAGCTGCTGAACAATATCGAGAAATTGTCGATGACTACATTCGTGCAGCACAAAGTCAGAGCGTGTCAACAGAACAGTCTTATGCACATAGAGAATCTGTTTCGTATTCTCATGTAAATGAGCCTGTTCACAGTTATGGCGCACAATCATTAAATGAATATGCTTTGTTGTTGAAAACCCCTCCTGAGGAAAAACACACCACAGAAGAAGCTCCGCCTTTGGGTTTTGCTATCGAACAGTTACATGGTATTTATATTTTGGCACAAAATGCAAATGGCCTAGTCATTGTAGACATGCATGCTGCACATGAAAGAATTGTGTATGAAAAACTTAAAGCATCTTATAAGCAAGGTGATTTAGCTACCCAGCCATTATTGGTGCCAATTACTATCAATGTAAGTTCACAAGAAGCTGCCATTGCAGAGCAACATCGCGATATATTTTTAAAATTTGGTTTTGATATCGAGCGTTTTGGTGAAGATAGTATTGTTGTGCGTGAGATTCCATCTCTATTGCAACAAGCCGACGTTAATACATTAGTACTCGATGTACTATCAGATTTAAATATGTATGGTAGTACTGAAAAATTAGAAGAAGCAAAAAATGAACTCTTGTCTACAATGGCGTGTTATGGATCTGTGCGTGCGCATAGAAAACTTACACTAGCAGAAATGAATGCACTGCTTCGTGAAATGGAAAATACTGAAAGAAGTGCACAATGTAATCATGGACGACCTACTTGGGTTCAATTGAGTATTGAGCAGCTTGATAAACTTTTCAAACGCGGTCAGTGAATAAAGCCCTGATTTAATCTGATTACTTTGTTAAAAATTTTCTCGTACTCGCTCATGTATGTATTTATACACTATGCTCGTCTCGAAAATTTTTGCCTCGTCTCAAATTAAATCAGAACTTTTTTGAATTTTGTGAAAAATTCTCGCGTCATTTGTGTAATGGGTCCTACAGCGAGTGGCAAGACTGATCTCGCGCTAACCATTGCTGATGAATTTCCTTGTGATTTGATAAGTGTTGATTCAGTGATGATCTACCGTGGCTTGGACATAGGCTCTGCTAAGCCAAGTTCAGAAGTGTTGCAAAAATATCCACATCAGTTAATTGATATAATAAATCCAGAGGAAAGCTATTCGGTCGCAAATTTTTGTGAGAATGCTTTGTATTTCATAAAAAAATCACATAGTAAGAATAGAATTCCTCTTTTAGTAGGTGGCACGATGCTATACTTCAATGCACTTCTTCATGGTTTATCTGATATGCCAAGCGCCAATGAAGAAGTTAGAAAAGAAATTACCGAACGTGCAAACGAAAAAGGTTGGGACTATGTACATGCACAACTTGTAGAAGTTGATCCGCAAGCTGCGGCAAGAATACACCCTAATGATCCTCAGCGTATTCAACGCGCGATGGAAGTGTATGAATTAACAGGCAGGCCTTTAAGTGAATGGCATAGTGAGGCTAAAGCAGTTCAATTTCCTTATGAAGTATTAAAGCTTGCATTGATCCCAAATGATCGAGCTGTTTTACATGAGCAGATTGAGCGAAGATTTGATCAAATGATGCAGGCAGGGTTCATGGAAGAAACACAGCAGTTATATGAGCGCAAATCGCTACACGCTGATTTGCCCTCGATGCGTTCGGTTGGTTACCGGCAGGCATGGAAGTATTTTGCTGGAGAATATGATGCTGAAACAATGAAAGAGAAGGCAATTATAGCTACAAGACAATTTGCAAAGCGTCAACTTACATGGTTACGTAGTGAAGCAGATTTAGTTACGATTTCGGCTGAAAAACCTGATATTCATGACATTCGTCAAGAAATATCCAGATTTTTAGCGTAGCTGAATGGGCACTGAAACTGCTACACTAACAGGGCAATAGGAGTCAAGAATTATGTTGACTTCTGATTGAGAAAATAAAAATAACAAAAACTAGAGGTGCAGCAATGTCAAAAGGTCAAACTTTACAGGAACCCTTTCTAAATGCTTTGCGAAAAGAAAAAGTCCCCGTATCAATTTATTTGGTGAATGGAATAAAGCTCCAAGGGCAAGTTGATTCCTTCGATCAATTTGTAGTGTTACTTAAAAATAGTGTCAATCAAATGGTATATAAACATGCCATTTCTACCATAGTACCATCTCGTATGGTGAAGATGCCGATGACAGATGAGCAGCCTGAATAAACTACCACATAAAAAATTTATCTCTATAGGGCGTATTCTTGTTTGAGCGCCCAGACATTGGTCAGCGTGCCATTCTTGTGCACGTAAAAATTAATGGATCTGCAAACAACCAAGATTTAGGTGAGTTTAAAGATCTTGTACGATCTACAGGGGCGGAAATTGCCACAATCGTCACTGTGCAACGCAGCACGCCTGATGCAAAATTATTGATTGGCAGCGGTAAGGTCGAGGAAATTGGAAAACTTGCTTATTCCCTTGAAGCCGATATTGTTATATTCAATTATGCTTTGTCTCCAAGTCAGGAACGCAACTTAGAAAAAATATGTCATAAGCGAGTGCTTGATCGCACCGGATTGATCTTAGATATCTTTGCACAACGTGCACGATCCTATGAAGGTAAGCTACAGGTTGAACTTGCTCAATTAAAATATTTATCAACACGTTTAGTTCGCGGTTGGAGTCACTTAGAGCGTCAAAAAGGTGGTATCGGATTACGTGGCCCGGGTGAGAAGCAATTAGAATCAGATAGACGCTTGTTACGTGCACGTATCAAACAAATATCCAAACGTTTAGACAAGTTACGTCAACAGCGTGACCAAGGTAGGGCTGCGCGCAGGAAAACGACGACTCCAACAGTAGCATTAGTGGGGTACACCAATGCTGGTAAGTCGACGCTGTTTAATCGAATGACAGAGTCTACGGTTTATTCTGCGGATAAATTATTTGCAACCTTGGATCCAACATTACGGCGTATGCAAATATCTAAAGGCCAGCATATTGTGTTGGCAGATACGGTTGGATTCATTCAAGATTTGCCCCATGACTTAATCGAAGCGTTTCATGCGACGCTGCAAGAAACTCAAGAGGCGGATGTGCTTTTGCATATCGTTGATGCGAGTGACCCGAACCGCGACAACAACATTGAACAAGTGCAAGCAGTGTTGGAAGAGATCAACGCATTAGATGTGCCACAAATTATGGTATTCAACAAAATCGATCAAATTGATATGTTGCCGAATATAGATTTGGATGCACATGGGCGGATACGGCATGTATGGATGTCTGCCTTGAGTGGCGAAGGTGAGGAGCTTTTAAAGCAAGCACTCAGACAGTATTTCGAACATAAAGTAGAGCGAGCTTGGTTACATATGCCCCCAACGGAGGGTGGATTACGAAGTGAACTGTATAGTCGTGGTGTAGTCTTACAAGAGTCTGTTGATGACAAAGGTTTTTGGTTGATTGAAGCTGATATTCCTTTAAATATACTTAAAAAGTTTGCGGAATTTAAAATTCCTGAAGAATCTGTACAACGAGCTAGTATATAAGCTGACTTTTTCTATTGTCTTGATAGAATGTGACATTCGTGTCGAATAAAAGTTAACCCATAACTATTTTTTTGGAGAGCAATATGCCTTGGAACAGCCCAGGCGATGATAATAAAAACAAGGATCCATGGGGTCAGAACTCAGGGAATCAAGGTCCTCCTGATCTTGATGATGTTTTTCGTAACCTAAGCAAGAAATTTGGTGGGATTTTTGGCGGTGGATCGTCATCTGGAGGCTCTGGATCAGACGGCAAGCCTATTCTGCTTTTCATACTTATTGCAGCAATTGCTTTATGGGGTTTGTATGACAGGTTTGGTTTTTATGTTGTTAAGCAGGCAGAAAGAGGTGTCGAATTGCGTTTTGGTGAATTTCAAGAAATTACCAGCGCAGGTTTAAATTGGCATTTACCTTTCCCTATTGAAACTGTTGAAATTGTAAATGTTGATGAAGTACGTGAAGTTTCAAACCGTACCTCAATGCTGACACAGGATGAAAACATAGTAGAAGTTTCATTAGAGGCTCAATACAAAATTGGCGATGCTAAAGATTATGTCTTCAATGTTCGTGACCCTGATCAAACTGTTAAAGATGCCATGGAGAGTGCATTACGTGAGATTGTCGGCAAAAGTAATATTGATTTTGTTTTGTTTGAAGGCCGTGCACAAATTTCTAGTGTCACAAGAGAATTACTACAAGAAATTCTAGATAGCTATAATTCTGGAATTTTTATTCAAAAAGTAAACTTAGAGAGATCAGTTCCGCCAGACGCAGTTAAAGCTGCGTTTGATGATGCGATCAAATCTCGTGAAGATTTCAATCGCTTTATAAAAGAAGCTGAAGCTTATGCAAATAGCATACTTCCTCAGGCACGAGGTGAGGCTGCAAGGTTGTTACAAGAAGCAGATGCTTACAGAGATCGAGTTATTGCAAACTCTGAAGGTGAGGCAAAAAGATTTTTAAAGCTTTTAGCAGAATATGAAAAGGCTCCTGAAGTCACTCGTGAGCGTTTATATTTAGAGGCACTTGAATCTGTATATATGAATAGCAATAAAGTGTTAATGGATGTAGAAGGAGGAAATAACCTTTTATATCTCCCACTCGACCAAATAATAAAACAACGTTCTTTGACAAATCCTCTTAGCACCTCAAGTGACACTTTTACCAGCGATAACTTTGGTTTAAGTGATCAGCCAGTAAACCCTGACAGCTCTATCCGACAAGGACGTTAAATATGAATAGTAAAATTGTACTTGCTGTAATCGCGTTATTAATTGTTGGATTCTTTAGTTTCACATTCCAAGTTGACCAACGCCAGACAGCGATAAAATTAAAGTTTGGTAAAGTTGATAAGGCTAATCTTGAGCCTGGCTTACATTTTAAAATTCCGGTCATGAATACAATAGAAAAATATGATAATCGTATTTTGACTTTGGATGCACCACCAACTGAATTCCCAACAAATGAAAAGAAATACGTAATTGTTGATTTCTTTGTCAAGTGGCGAATTGATGATGTTGAAAGATATTATTTGGCTACAGGTGGACAAGAGTCCAGAGCTAATCAACGTCTAGAGTTAATTTTAGTAGATGGTCTGAAAAATGAGTTTGGAACACGCACGATTCAAGAAGTTGTCTCCGGTGAACGTGCAGAAATTATGGATGTAATACAAGTTCAGTCAAACATTGAAGCACAGAATTTTGGAATACAAGTAGTAGATGTTCGTGTCAGTAAAATTGACCTTCCTGAAACAGTAAGTGACTCAGTATTTAAGAACATGCGTGCTGAACGTGATCGAGTTGCGAAAGATTTTCGTGCTCGAGGCCGTGAGCAAGCTGAAGTCATACGAGCCACAGCAGATAAAGAACGTACTGTCATTTTGGCAAATGCGTACAAAGAAGCGGAGCAAGTGCGTGGTGATGGTGATGCGCAGTCTGCAAAGATCTATGCAGATGCATTTACACAAAATGAAGAGTTTTACAGCTTTACAAGAAGTTTAAAAGCATATACAAACACATTTCATCAAACTAATAATAATGTGTTGATTCTAGAACCAGACTCTGAATTTTATCGATATTTTAAAAAATCTGAGCAAAATTAAACTATCCAGTCTTATTTCCTATTTTTAACCAAACTTTATGTGGAATGAAATACTGGTTGCGATCGCGCTAGTTTTAGTTGTTGAAGGAATCATTCCTTTTTTAGCGCCAGAAAAATTTCGTCAAGCACTTGCACAACTTGTACAAATGCCAGACCAAGTACTTCGCATGATTGGTTTAGCAAGCATGACATTAGGAATTATCTTCCTGTATATCCTGAGATTAGTTAATTAGTTATGAGTCAAGATCGCTGGTTGTTACCTGAAGGTATTGAAGAATCATTACCAGAAGAATCTGCCTGGTTGGAAATGTATCGGCGTGAACTAATTGATATGTTTTCAACCTGGGGTTATGAATTAGTAATGCCACCGTTAATTGAATATTTAGATTCATTATTAATTGGGCCTAGTGATGATCTTGATCTACAAACATTTAAGTTAACGGATCAGTTGACCGGGAAAATGATGGGGGTGCGTGCAGATATGACTTCGCAGGTGGCACGAATAGATGCGCATATGCTAAAGCGTGATGCACCGACACGATTTTGCTATATGGGTTCAGTATTACACACTCGTCCAGGTGGCCGTGATTTAACACGCAGTCCTTTACAAGTTGGTGCCGAACTATATGGCCATCGCGGATTAGATAGCGATGTTGAAGTTATTTGTTTAATGCTTGAGGCATTAAACTTAGTGGGTATTGAGAATATTCTGCTGGATTTAGGGCATGTTGGTATTTTTACTAAATTAGTTGAACAAGCTGGTTTAAGTGATGCACAACAAAAGCAGCTACAAACTCTTTTACAACAGAAAGCATTTCCGGAATATGAGCAGTTTATCTCAAACTGTTCTCTAGATGAAAATTGCCACAATGTATTTTCTTCTTTAATAGAGTTAAGCGGTGGTGCAGAAGTTATTGCAACGACTAAAGAGCTTTTAAAAGATACTGATTCTGAAGTGATTAGTCATATTGAATATGTAGAAGAACTTGCACGACGTGTTTTAGATAATTATCCAAATATTCAATTGCATTATGACTTTTCAGCATTGAGTGGATATCACTACCAAAATGGCGCGGTTTTTGCGGCTTATATTTCTGGGCAAGGTGGAGAAATTGCACGCGGAGGTCGTTACGATATGATTGGTGAAGTATTTGGGCGTTCAAGACCTGCCACTGGATTCAGCATGGACTTAAAAGCGTTGGCAAAAATTTCACCTAAGTCGAATCAAGTTGTAAAAGGCATTTACGCACCTAGCGATAGTGACCCAAATTTGCAAATAAAAATTAAACAATTACGTGCGCAAGGTGAGAAAGTTGTTTGTGAGTTGCCTGGTCAACAAGGTAAAGCTCAAGATTTAGCTTGCAACCGTATCTTAGTTAAAGAAAACCAACAATGGATTATCAAAGATATCCAATAATAAAAATAGTGGAAGATTATAATGGCTAAAAGTGTAGTAGTTCTTGGCACTCAGTGGGGTGACGAAGGAAAGGGGAAAATAGTCGATATGCTCACTGAAGATGCAGATGCAGTAGTGCGTTTTCAAGGCGGACATAATGCAGGGCACACCATTATTGTTAATGAGCAGAAAACTGTTCTGCATTTAGTGCCTTCAGGGATATTACGTGAAGATAAAGAATGTTTAATAGGCAATGGCGTTGTGCTTGCGCCAGATGCATTGCAAGAAGAAATTGAAAAGCTTGAAGCTCAAGGGGTCCCTGTTGTTGAGCGTTTACGCATTTCACCTGCTTGCCCGCTTATTTTTCCTTATCATGTATTACTTGATCAGGCACGAGAGAAAGCACGTGGTAAGTCAGCAATTGGCACTACAGGAAGAGGTATAGGTCCTGCTTATGAAGACAAAGTATCAAGACGAGGTTTGCGAGTTGCGGATTTATTTAATGAGCAGAACTGTAATGAGCGTTTAGAAAATATCATTGATTATCATAATTTTGTTTTAAAAGAATATTTTAAACATGAAACCATTGATTTAGATGCAATGAAATCTCTAAGTAGAGAGTATGCAGAAATGCTAGCTCCTTATGTGATAGACGTTTCTGCGCGTATTAATGAGTTACGTGTCGAGGGCAAAAAAATATTGTTTGAAGGTGCTCAAGGAACTTTGTTAGATATCGATCATGGCACCTATCCATTTGTAACTTCTTCTAACACCACCGCGGGTGGTGCATGTTCAGGAAGCGGGATTGGACCTGGTAACATTGATCATATCTTGGGCATAGTCAAAGCTTATACCACTCGTGTCGGTGGTGGGCCTTTTCCTACTGAATTATTTGATGAAGTAGGTGAAGAGCTTGCTGATAAAGGTAAAGAGTTCGGTGCAACAACAGGTCGAGCAAGACGCTGTGGTTGGTTAGATGCAGTTGCGCTACGACGTGCAATGCAAATTAATGGTGTTTCTGGCTTATGTATTACGAAATTAGATGTAATGGATGGCTTGAAAACAATAAAAATTTGTAATGAGTATAGATATAAAGGCGAATCTTTAAGTCTGTCACCAATGGATGGCGGTACATTTGATCAATGTGAGCCTGTGTATGAGGAGCATGAAGGTTGGCAAGAATCTACTGAAGGTTTTACTCAATTTGATCATTTGCCAAAGAAAGCTAGAAAATATTTAGAACGCGTCAGTGAACTATTAGGTGTTCCAATTGATATTGTGTCTACTGGACCTGATCGCAAACATAACATCATTTGTAAAGAGCTATTCTAAAGAACGTAAATTAAAAGATTTAATCAGATGCCATTGGCTTTCATTGCCGGTTGAATCGTAAATGTCTATGCGGTCACAATTAATTTTTTTAGGATAAAGATTAGCCAGTTCTTTTTGTAAGCTTTGTTGTTGAGTACAGTTTAGTTCTCCATATACCAAACTCACATGTGGCATATAAATTTCATTAACTTCAACATTAAATAACTTTTTGCATTGCTGGTAAACATTACTTAGCTTTTCATCTAAGTGTGCAAGAATATATAAATTTCTGTAATAGTGCTCTGAAAAAGCTATCTCGGTTAAAGCAATTTCTAAAGTTTGATGTTGCCCAGCAATCTTAATGCAAACTTCTTCAATGTTTTCCAGATTGAGTGGAATTGAAGGTAAAAGCGTTATATGCGGTGGAAAAGGTAGTGTTCCATAACGATGTGCAAGTGCTGAAATTATTTTTGTCAACTCATCAATCTGATATTGTGAGGGTCTCAACCAAAGCGAGTATCTGTGCTCTTGTTTGGACATAACTTATTAATGTATTAAGTTTCGCATAAGAATAGTTATAAAAACTAAATTAGTGGAATCCTGATAATTTAACTATTCTTAATCAAAAAATGTAATTTTTTCTATATTTTACAAGCAGTTAGAAAATATTAGCTAATATAGCAAAGTTTTCTTTCGTGGCCGTCACTTATGGCTTGTGAACCTTTTAATGAATGCCTTAGTCCAAATCAATAAATATGCAATGTGCGTGTAAACCAAATTATGGGTGACACGTTGTAAAAATATGAACAACTCAAAACTAAAGAGGTTCCCCATGTCTAAGCATTTCATGTTTTCAATGACTTTATTGATTAGCCTATTTTTAACCGCTTGCGCAACAAATCCTTATGGTGGCTATAGTACTCCCAGTAAACAAACTCAGGGGGCAGTTGCTGGCGGAGTGATTGGTGGGCTTTTGGGCTCTACAGTTGGGGATGGAAGAGGTACTGTCTGGGCAGCCGCTGCAGGTACATTAATTGGTGCTTTGGCAGGCGCACATGTAGGTCGTCAGCTGGATGAATTGGATCGCTACCACGCTGGTAGAACATTAGAAACTGCCCCTACAGGTGCTACAAAAGAATGGGTTAATCCTGATTCCGGAACAGCTTATTCAGTTACTCCTACCCGTACTTATGATTCCGGGCATGGAACACCATGTCGGGAGTTCACTATGGATGCTGATATTGGGGGTCAAACAGAGCAAGTGTATGGAACTGCATGTAGACAAGCCGATGGTAGTTGGAAGATGTCTGCATAGATCGCTCCGTTTAAATTAAAAAAAAGCCCCGTGTGTAAAAACGGGGCTTTAATTATTAGGATGCTAATGAATATTCAATCTTATCTACGAGATTTAATCGTATCTTGTTTCATATTTTGAGCAAGCCATGCTTTGATTGGCCAAGGGAATATATTTTCTGACTTTGAAATGTCTTCCCATCCTAGCTCAACATAGCATTGATAAGCATCTGTACCATAAATATTTTGTACGTGTGTAGGTTTGCTTTCGCCTACTGAGTCACCTTTGACTTCTTCATCTCTAAATGCATAAAGAGTGGGCACTGCATCACATTGCTCGTTTGTTTGTAAAATGGTGATATACGCGCATTCAACGTTTTTACGATATAGCACTTGGTAATTAACAATTTCTAGGCTTTCAGAAACAGGTTTATTTTCAGCTATTTCTTCTGATTCGTCTTGCTGAAATTGTTTAAAGACTTCGTCAAATTCATGGTCACCGATATCTGCAGTAGTAATTTCTAAGCCTTCTGTCCTGCGACGATCTCCAAATGTACGACGCTCTTTCTCTACTAACTCGCCCTGATTATTTTTTAGTGGAGGCGATTTTTTTTCATTTTTGTTTCTACGGTCATCTCCAGATCTGCGATCGTATAGAGCCTTCATATACTTCCCTTTAAGTAATTCCCATATTGAGTGTGCGCAAAATTGTTTAAAACCATACCAGTCATAGGAACTATAAATGCGAAGTAGGTCACATTGGGTCTTCCATTCAGTGGGCAATTTTTGCCTTTAGAGAGAATGCATGCTTAATGGATAAAGTTAGTCGCAATCACATACACAGGTTTCAGCTTTTCCTCGAAGATAATTTCATACTTTGGATTTCAGATATTTATCAATGAGTAAAGATTTCCAGTTTTGTTGATGAGGTAGTAGAGTGCACCAAATATGCCTCGCAAAAAAAAGAAAAAATTAATCGATCCCTACGCTAAACGCGAGGCTTCTAAGTATGAACAACCGATTGCCAGTCGGGAGTTAGTTTTGCAAATACTTGAGCAAAGTGATGGACCTCTATCGCTGAGCGCATTGCATGAGGTATTAGATATCAATTCTGAAGAAGTGATTGATGCACTTGCAAGACGTTTAGCCGCTATGGAACGGGATGGTCAAATTATTCGCAATCGTCAAAATCATTATTTACCAATTTCAAAAGTTGATTTAGTGCGTGGGCGTGTGATGGGACATCCTGATGGGTTTGGATTTTTAATTCCAGATGAAGGTGGAGAGGATTTATTTTTACCTCCTTATGAAATGCGTACGCTAATGCATGGTGATCGTGCAGTAGTTCGTCCCGCGGGTAAATCTAAACGCGGTAAGTTACAGGGCAAATTAGTAGAAATTATTGAGCGTAATAATAAGCAAATCGTTGGCCGCTACTATAAAGAATCTGGCATCGGGTTTGTTGTGCCAGATAACAAACGCCTTAGTCAGGACGTAATGATCCCTGCCAAAAATTCTATGCAAGCTACAAGTGGGCAATTTGTTGTGGCATCTATCCTCGAGCAACCCAATAAATTTCGTCAACCGATAGGAAAAGTGATAGAAGTTATAGGTGATCATCTCGCACCAGGTATGGAAATTGATGTTGCTATCCGCTCATATGATCTACCCTATAAATGGAATGACGAAGTCCTTCAGCAAGTTGAAAAATTTAGTCAAGATGATATTCAGCAACAGCTTAAGCACCGAAAAGATTTACGAGAATTACATTTTGTTACTATTGATGGTAGTGATGCAAAAGACTTCGATGATGCAGTATATTGTGAGGCTCGTGATAATGGTTGGCGTTTATGGGTTGCTATTGCAGATGTGTCCCATTATGTAGAACTCGATTCAGCCCTTGATCTTGAAGCACGCAACCGTGGCACCTCAGTGTATTTCCCAGAGCGTGTCATTCCTATGTTACCGGAAGCACTATCTAATGAGTTATGTTCTTTAAGGCCTGAAGTAGATCGTCTTTGTATGGTTTGTGAGATGTTCATAAATCAAAGCGGCGAATTAAAAAGCTATAAATTTTATGATGCAGTAATGCGTTCATCAGCGAGACTGACCTATGATGAAGTGCAAAAAATACTGTATGAAAAAGATAAAAAAGCTAGGGAGCAAAATGAACATTTGCTAAATGACTTAGAAAATTTGCAAGCTGTTTATAATTCTTTACGTAAGCAACGCAAAAAACGCGGAGCTATTGATTTTGATACTAAAGAAACTTTATTTGAATTTGATGATGATAAAAAAATAAAAGCCATTCTGCCGCGAGAGCGATTCCAGGCGCACATGATTATTGAAGAATGCATGATAGTGGCTAATGTTGCGGCGGCAAAATTCATTACGCGTGAAAAATTACCTACATTATTCCGTGTGCATGAAGAACCCACAGCTGAAAAATTACGTGATATGCGTGAATTTCTTGAGTCATTAGGTGTTGGGTTTAGTAAAGCTAAAAAACCTGGACCTAGTGACTACATGGCAGTGATAAAAAAGGTTGGCTTGCGTAAAGATAAGCATATTATTGAGATGATGTTGTTAAGATCCATGGCGCAGGCCGTTTACAGTCCTGATAGCATTGGCCATTTTGGTCTAGCACTTTCCTTATATGCACATTTTACTTCTCCTATTCGGCGTTATCCTGATCTCGTGGTGCATCGAACGATTCGTCATTTGCTTGCTGGTGAAAATAAGGCTTCTTTCCCTCTTTCGCAGAATGATTTGGTGTTACTTGGTGAGCATTGCTCAATGTGTGAACGACGTGCAGATGATGCAACGCGCGATGTGGATGCCTGGCTAAAATGTGAATTTATGTTGGATAAAATTGGGAAAGAATTTGATGGTGTAATCACATCGGTTACCGCATTTGGTTTCTTTGTGATGTTGAATAATTATTTTGTTGAAGGATTAGTGCATGTCACTACATTGAAAAGTGACTATTATCATTTTGATGAGCAATCACACTGTTTATTTGGTGAGCGAAGTAAGACTCGTTATGGTTTGGGGGATGAAGTAAAAATAACTGTCGCAAGAGTGAGTTTAGATGAGCGAAAAATGGATTTTTCATTGTCTCAAATTGACGATAGAAATATACATCGCTCTAAGCAATTCAAGCCAAAAACCTCGAAGAAGAAAAGAAAAAAAATTAAATAATGAAAAATTTATCTTTTGGGTTCTATAGCTGTTTAGCTGCAGTACAGGATCGACCTTTCCATATTAAAGAAGTGTGCTTATTAGATGGTAAAAAAGATAAACGACTTCAACTACTCAAAAATGAGATTACTGCTAATAATCTTGCCCACCGTTTTATAAATAAAAATGAACTCGAGCTACTGTGCGGGGTAAAAAATCATCAAGGGGTAGTGGTGATTTACAAACAGCAACAAACATATAGTGAAGCGGCATTATTAGATTATTGTGCTTCAGCTACTGAGCCATTATTGCTTTTGGTACTGGATCAAATTGTTGATCCACATAATTTAGGAGCATGTTTGCGTACTGCAGAAGCTGCGGGCGTGAATGCTGTTATCAGCTCGACACGAAAGTCTGCACCGCTTACACCAACGGTACGTAAGGTTGCTTGCGGAGCCGCTGAACGAATACCGCTAATTTTTGCTAAAAATCTCGTGCGGTTTTTAGGCGAGCTCAAACAACTTGGAATATGGGTTTATGGTACACAACCCACGGCGAGTAAATTGCTCTATGAGACTGATTTTTGTCGTTCCATGGCGTTGGTAATTGGTGCAGAGGGTAAGGGCATGCGTCGTCTCGTGAGCGAAAAATGTGATGAACTATTGCGCATGCCGATGTCTGGAGAAATGGCGAGCTTAAATGCTTCCGTTGCGGCGGGTATTGGTTTATTTGAGGCAGTACGCCAGCGTAGTAGCACGAAGCTCTAATATCATCTGATCTTGCGTTAAAATATGTCGTCAAAATACTCATTTGCTTGGATGTAAACTCCGTTTTTACGCCATATTTTGCCTAAGCTCAGAAGATATTAGAGCTCCTTATGGGTAGAGGTGTGCGAGATTTCGTGCTTCTGCTTGCTAGAAATCTGGGCATCACGTAGACTTCGCGGCTCAAAATTTGTAACTCCTTGCTTCACTGGGGCGTAATTGTCACCAGGAGGCTTAAACCCAAAGGGAGCATATATATGCGTCACTACGAAATAGTGTTTCTGGTGCATCCGGACCAGAGCGATCAAGTACCGGCGATGATTGAGCGTTATCGTTCAATAATTGATCAAGGTAAAGGCAAGGTTCACCGTCTCGAAGACTGGGGACGTCTACAATTAGCTTATCCAATTCAAAAAATTCATAAAGCACATTATGTGTTAATGAATATCGAGTGTAATCAAGAAGTATTAGATGAATTAACGAGCTCATTTCGTTTTAACGATGCGGTTATTCGTAACATGGTGATTTCAGCGAAAAGGGCTGAAACTGAGAAATCCGCAATGCTAAAGATGATTGAGCAAGAAGATGCTGATAGCGGTAAAAAAGCAACCGCTCAATCTTATTCTGAAAATGAAACAAGTGCAGATGAAGATAATCTTGCGCCTGTTTCAGATGATCAGGCTGAAGAAGTTACTGTCGAATCATCAGATAGCTAAATAAACAATATTAAAGGAAAAATATCATGGCACATTATTTTCGTAGAAGAAGGTATTGCCGCTTCACTGAAGAAGGTATTGAAGAAGTAGATTACAAAGATATTGCAATTTTGAAGGATTTCATAACTGAAACAGGCAAGATTGTTCCGAGTCGTGTAACAGGCACTAAAGCTAAGTATCAGCGTCAATTATCTACTGCAATCAAACGCGCACGCTATATTGCGTTGTTACCTTATAGTGATCGCCACTAACAATTACATAGTTAAGAATATAGTGGTTGAGGCATTATTTAGAATTTTATCTGAAGCGATGTTTAAATTTATATTCAGACATATCGCATATTGTCGTGGTTAATAAATAATCAAATTTGTAAGCCAATTTTTATTATAATAAATCAAACGAAGAGAACGTTATGGAAGTTATATTATTAACAAAAGTAGATAATCTTGGAGACTTAGGCGATAAAGTTAAAGTACGTCCTGGTTATGCACGAAACTTTTTAATCCCTAGCGGTAAAGCAAAGTTTGCTACTGCAGAAAATTTAGCAGAGTTTGAGGCACGTCGTGTTGAACTGGAAAAACTGGCTGCCGAAACATTAGCAAATGCGGAAGCTCGTAAAGCAGAATTAGATGGTACTAAAATTAGTATCACTGCCAAGGCTGTGGGAGAAGGAAAATTATTTGGCTCTGTTGGTATGGTGGATATTGTAAATGCTTTAAGTGAAGCGGGTAAAAAAGTTGAAAAGAAAGAAGTGCGTTTACCTGATGGTTCTTTTCATCATGCTGGGGAATATCAGGTTGATATCCATTTGCACTCCGATGTAAACGCAACAATTAATTTAGAGATTATTGGCGAAGAATAATTTATGTATCGTCATTTTAGAAATATCTTGTGGCTGAGCTAACTACGATTGGAACAGAATTTGGGGCCACAAATACGGAAAGCCTACGCACGCCACCTTATTCCTTAGAGGCAGAACAAGCTGTAATCGGTGGATTAATTCTCGATAACTCAACCTGGGATCAGGTTGCAGATCGTATCAATGAAAATGATTTTCATTTGTTTGCTCATCGATTGATTTTCAGAACGATCGATGAGTTGATTGAAAAACAACAACCCTTTGATGTTCTCACGCTTTCAGATCTATTACGTCAAAAAGCTGAAATCGCAGATACAAATGTTCTTGCTTATCTCGGTACTCTCGCGAATGAAACTCCAAGTGCTGCAAACATTCGTGCTTACGCTGATATCGTTCGTGAAAAATCCATTCTAAGACAACTGGTAACGGCAGGAAATGAGATTGCATCCAGTGGTTTGTCTCCGGATGGTCGTGATGTAAATGAATTATTGGATGAAGCAGAAAAAAAGGTTTTCCAAATTTCTGATCACAGTGTTCATACTGACCAAGGTCCTCAAAACATAAAGTCGTTGCTTAAAACAACGGTTGAGCAAATTGATGAGTTGTTTGAGCGTGGCGATCATATAACGGGTTTGCCTAGTGGCTATGACGAATTTGATGAAAAAACTGCAGGTTTGCAAAATGGTGAATTGATTATTGTTGCAGGTCGCCCATCTATGGGTAAGACCAGTTTTGCCATGAATATTGTTGAGTATGCTGCATTACGAAGTAATGCTTCAGTTGCTATTTTTAGTATGGAAATGCCTGGTCGTTCGCTTACCATGCGTATGTTGTCTTCTATGGGGCGTATTGATGCACAACGTATACGAACCGGGAAGCTAACCGATGATGATTGGCCGCGTTTAACCAGCGCCGTATCAATGTTGTCGGAGTCTAATTTATTCATTGATGACACCGCAGCACTGTCTCCTACTGAATTACGCGCACGTGCACGCAGATTAAAGCGCGAACATGGTTTGTCTTTAATTGTGGTGGATTATTTACAGCTCATGCAGGTAAGTGGTACTACCGAAAATCGAGCAACGGAAATTTCAGAAATATCCCGATCGTTAAAGGCATTGGCGAAAGAATTAGATGTTCCGATTGTTGCTTTATCGCAGTTAAATCGTAGTTTAGAGCAACGCCAAGATAAGCGACCTGTAATGTCAGATCTTCGTGAGTCGGGCGCTATTGAGCAAGATGCAGATTTGATTGTGTTTATTTATCGCGATGAAGTTTATAACGAAGATTCACCTGATCAAGGTACGGCTGAAATCATTGTCGCAAAACAGCGTAATGGTCCGATATTTAAATCTAGATTAACTTTCTTAGGACAATATACTCGATTTGAAAATTATGTACCTGAGATTTATACAGGTAGCCCGATTGCCGGTGAAGGATATTCCAGCCCGACTACGACGGGCTCAGATGTTTCGATTACAGAACCGAGTTTTTCTGAACAGAAGTTTTCAGATAAGGATTTTACTAATAACGATTTTCCTAATGAATTTGATGATGATTAGTAAGATTCTGTATAAAAGCTGTTACTATGAGTTGATTGCATGAAGCGTGCAGCATTCGCGCGAATTAACCTAGCCCACCTTAATCATAATCTCGCAACCATACGAAAGGTTGCGAATCAATCAAAAATTATGGCCGTTGTTAAAGCAAATGCTTATGGCCATGGCATGTTAGAAGTATGTCAAAGTCTTGATGGTGCAGATGCTTTCGCGGTTGCATATGTTAATGAAGCGATGGAGTTGCGCGAGAATGGTATTCGAAAACCTATAGTGGCTCTGCAAGGCTTTAGCGACTCTGAAGATTTACAAAATGCAATTGCACAAAATATTGATGTGGTTATTCACCATGAAGAGCAGTTGAAAATTCTAAAAACACTTTCCACGACAGCAAAATTGGATGTATTAATAAAAATTGATACTGGCATGCATCGTTTAGGATTTGCTGTGGAGGAATTTCAAAATGTTTTAAAGCAACTGCAATCACTGCTTCATGAATCTTCGAAAATCAAATTAATGACACACCTGGCATGCGCAGATGAAATTAACAATTTTGCAACCACTCAGCAACTTGAGCAGTTTGATCTTGTTGTTAAAAATAATACTTTTGAACAGACTATTGCAAATTCCGCCGCTATTTTAGCTTGGCCAGGGAGCCACCGAGACTGGGTTCGCCCAGGCCTAACTTTATATGGCGTCAATCCTATTGAGCCAACGTACAGGACAGATCCGGTAGATTTACGCGCCGTGATGAGTCTTCATGCACCCTTAATTTCAATAAAAAACTGTAAGAAAGGTGAGAAAATTGGTTATGGAGGCGATTTTAGTTGCCCTGAGGATATGCTCATAGGCATCATAGCAGTTGGCTATGCAGATGGTTATCCACGACATTTGTGTAATAGACCAAATGTTTTGATCGGCGCACAACTAGCACCTATTGTGGGTCGAGTGTCGATGGATATGATTGCGATTGATCTTACAGGAGTGGAGACACACATTGGAGCGATTGCTGAACTATGGGGCGAGTCTGTTTCTGTTGAAGAAGTTGCGAAACATGCTGAAACCATAAGTTATGAATTGTTATGCGCTGCAGGAAATGCGGTAGAAAAAAAATACATTTTATGATGGCGGTGTGATATGGAAAAAGTTTGGTTAAAAAGCTATCCAGAAGGCGTTCCCGAATTTGCTGAATTAGATCAGTATAATTCTCTGGCGCATATGTTTGATGAATGTGCAGAACGGCATAGCCATTTACCCGCGTTTACAAACATGGGTGCAACACTGAGTTTCTCTGAACTCAATATCGAGAGCTATAACTTTGCGGCTTATTTACAGTCAGAACTAGGCTGTAATAAAGGTGATCGTGTTGCAATTATGCTCCCCAATATTTTGCAGTTTCCGGTGGCGCTATATGGTGTGTTACGTTCCGGTTGTGTTGCGGTAGATGTTAATCCACTTTATACCTCGCGCGAGTTGGGTCATTACTTAAAAGATTCTGGCGCTAAAGTTATTGTCATTTTAGAAAATTTTGCAGATGTTTTGGCTGAAATTATTCATGAAACGGATGTTGAGCATGTAATACTCGCTCGAGTAGGGGATTTGCTCGGTTTCCCAAAATCGCATTTAGTTAATTTTGTTCTTAAATACGTACAGAAAAAAATTCCCAGTTACTCTCTTAATAAAGTTATTCCATTCAATGAGGTTTTAGCGGTTGGCCAGCAACGTCAATTAATAAAGCCTGAAATTACGCGTAAGGATCTTGCATTTTTACAATTTACAGGTGGTACAACAGGTTTGGCAAAAGGTGCAATGTTGTCGCATGGAAACTTATTGGCCAACGTTGCGCAAGCGGGAACTTTTTTTGGTCCAATATTAGAAGAAGGTACTGAAATAGTGATAACGGCTTTACCGCTTTACCACATCTTTTCATTAACTGCGAATTGCTTTTTGTTTACAAAAATCGGTGGGTTAAATTATTTAATCACGAACCCACGTGATATGAAGGGCTTTGTTAAAGAATTAGGCAAGGTTAAATTTTCTGTAATCACAGGAGTGAATACATTATTTAATGGATTACTAAATACTGAAGGATTCTCTGAATTAGACTTCTCGCATTTAAAAGTCACCTTAGGTGGAGGAATGGCGGTGCAAGAATCTGTAGCAACAGAGTGGCATGAAACAACAGGATGTGTTTTAGCTGAGGCTTATGGTTTAACTGAGGCTTCTCCTGCGGTCACTATGAACCCTTATAACCTGCAAGAATACAATGGCACGATTGGATTACCGATTCCAAATACTGAAATCTCAATTCAAGATGATGATGGTAATCATCTTGGTATTGAAGAAGCGGGAGAGCTCTGTGTGCGTGGTCCGCAAGTCATGCAAGGATATTGGAATCGACCCGAAGAAACTAAAAATACCATTAGTGAAGACGGTTGGTTAAAGACTGGTGATATTGCAATGGTGTCTGAAGATGGCTTTGTGCGTATTGTAGATCGGAAAAAAGATATGATTTTAGTTTCGGGCTTCAATGTGTATCCAAATGAAATTGAAAATGTAGTGCAATCGCATAATGGAGTTCTAGAGGTTGCAGCGGTTGGAGTCGATGATGAAGAGTCTGGTGAAGTCGTAAAATTATTTATTGTTAAAAAAGATCCTGCGTTGACTGAGGAAGACGTGTTGGAGTACTGCAAGGATCGCCTTACTCGCTATAAGTGGCCTAAATACATTGAATTTCGCGATGAATTACCCAAGACGAATGTTGGAAAAATTTTACGTCGTGCATTAAGGGACGGTGAATAGCTGATAACTGCTAATTTTATAGTAACGTTCTGAATGTGTGTGGAATTATCCACTAGCATCGCATTTATTGCCTAAAAAAATTCCCAAAAAAATATATGGAATTTATAAAAAGTGTGACGTAGTTACGTTGATCAAATGGCAATAATTCGTGACTATAGGAACTCTTAAAATTTCTAATGAGCCTCTCTGGCGAGGCTGGCTTTGGAGTTGGTCATAAGTGAAGTCGTACGAACAATCTGAAGATTCAGTGAGCGATGCACAGCTTGCATTAGAACGTCGAGATCGTAGTGATCGGCGTCGACCTTCGTTTAAGGGATTTGTCTATGGGTTGTTTTTAGCTAGACGCCGTGGTCCACGACGCGCAGAAAATTTATATCAATATAGCGACTGGTATGACGTAAAGCTGTTGGTTTTATCGCTGAGTTTATTGTTGCTCTCTTGTTTAGACGCGGCTATGACAATGAAACTATTGTCTTTAGGGGCAGTGGAACTAAACCCTATTATGAATGAATTGATAAATCAGGGTACGCGTTATTTTATTTGGATTAAAATTGCAGTTACAGCATTATGTATCGTCGTGTTAGTTGCACACAATCGCATTAAATTATTTAATTTTTTGCGTGTAGATGTGATGTTAATAACTGCAGTTTTTATATATCTTGGATTAGTGACCTACGAGTTTTACCTTTATACTTTAGGCGCTCCTGCAGCTTAATTTAGCGATTGAATTAAGCTTTCGTTTGGATCTTGTCTAATCTTCCTTAATTCTCTTTGCCAAAGTTTTATATTTTTTGGACTTATGCCTTTTTCAACGCTGTCTAGCCATTGGTCATGACAGTTCATAACGAGTTCTAAACCTTCATCAGTAAAATCGGCAACTTTGATTTCTAGTGAGTGCCAATCTTCCATAGTTTTGGGAAGTTTGCATTTATACAAATTGCTTTCTAGAAAAAAGCCTAACAGCGGTTCATATCTTAATTTGAAATTTTCAATAGCCTCCAATCTGGCTGTGTCATCCATTTCTTCGTGTATGTACCATTTGCACGCATCAATTGTAAATTCTTTCATCGCGCGTCCTTTCAGTTAGAAGTTCATGTCCATGTGTTTAGAGGTTCATGTTTATATATTTTTTCATGTATAGAAAATATATTTCACTAAAGCGCATATTGTTGTTCAATTTATCTTGTGCATACAAACTTTATTTATTCATATCGTCTGGATTTGTTTACCATTTATCCTAATTGCATGTAACAATTTGTTAATAATCTAAACTTCAACAATCACGGCATTGAAGTATTGGGCATATACCTCTAAAGCACGATCTTTCGCTAAACCTAAATGGTCTGCAAGAGCTAAGTCCATGCCGCGGAAGCTAACTTCAAAATCACTAGAGTTTGTTTCACTTTTTACATAAAAGGGTGACTCTTTGTTATTGAGTAGAAATATTTTTGCAATAGACTGTTCAATGGGTATATCTAGTGACACATATTGTAGATCTGAGTAATGCTGCTTTGTATGTTCTCTAGCTGCGATAGATATATCATCAAAGCGAGCAGTTAATGCAAATGCTTGTTTGCGATCTAGCCAGGTTTCAATATGTTTGCTTTGAATTTCTAATATTTTTTCTGCATGCACACTTCCTAATTCACTAATTGCGTATACAAAAAAGATATAGAGTTGGTAAAGCTTTATTGCATTTGTAAAAACCGGTATAAAAGATTTGGGAGTTTGGTGGTCTTCTTGAACAGCATAGTTAAAGGGAGTTAAGTTTTTAAGTAATAAATGCAAAGGATAAAATGCAACACTCTCTATAGTTCTAACTTCACTGCCTACATCTACATCTTGGTCGATATGATATTCTTGGAGACTTAAACGTGCAGTAGATTTTCGATTTGCTACTTCATTGGCTGTCAAACCCCATAAGTCTGGAAAATCTGTTGAATCAATTAATTGCGTCTGACTCAAGGCGGCACTCCGGAACGATAAATACAATGGAAATGTGTATATTAGAGTGGCTTTTTAATTATCCTCTACAAGCTTGAGATCGTCCGTTGCAAAGCCGCGATGGAAGGATATTGGCTAGGTATATTTAAATAGAAAATCAGAGCGGTTTGAGTTTTAGGTGTTTATCAGAATGTGAGGTAGTCCACATCTAGTAGTATTATTATCATTGTATTCCAAAGACTTTTGAATTTTTCCAATAAGGTTGAAATGCTAGATTTTTCTGCCGTGAAAATACAGAGTAATCGTTGTAGTTCGAATTCAATTTGAAGTCAGTGGTAGGTATAGATTAATGGTGATTCCAAACCATCTGCGTTCGAAAAATTAACTAATAATCTACCGTTCATCTGAGGGTAAATTCTGTTGATATAAGCTGAATGTATGAAATCTTATGGAAAATAATGCAACTCATCGGTTCTATTGAGGGTGTGGTAGAGGAATTTGACTAAGACTGCTCAGAGCAAGCTTCGAATGATTTAATATTGATAGTAAGCATACTCAATGATGATAAGGGTTTAGACACTTGAGGAGGATGGTTGACTATGCTTTAAGGCTTGGGATTTCAATAATTACTGTTATAGTAAGAATTGTTTGAGCATAGAATGAAATTGATAGAATACTAGAGTGTTTTTTGTGATGCTGCGTTTTACATTAAGTTTGTTTAATTTAGGTTGCTTTAATTAATAGCATTTCCATGACTAGTACTAATTCTGAAACTTTAACGTCTTTATACCGAAGGCTGGGGATTGTTGTTTTGGAACAGCGGCAAGATAAAAGCCTTTGGTTGATTTCGCCTATGCCTGATTGGTTTCCAATGTTAGCTGAGATAAACGAAGATTCTAAACAAAGCCAGGTAAGAGCTCTCAAGTCTAATGTTTTAAACTCTTTCGTTGAAAATGATGTTCAAAAGATGTGGTCCAGCGGTCAAGAGAGAAATGTATCGTCCATTTGGATTGAATTGGATCCAGCAGAAAATAGTATTCCTTTTCAAGCAACGGCCTTGCGTCAAGTGGATAGCATGCTAATTATTATTGAACATGTGCCTGACGCATATGAAGCAAAGCAATCGCAAGCAAAACAAATACGTGAAAACGATTTACTTAAAGAATTATTGGAAGGCAAAAAAGCTGAACAGGCTCAAAAAATTGCCTCGCGAGAAACAGAGTTAGAGCAGGAAATCAGAGAGCGGCGTGCTTTAGAAAAACAACTTACCCATCTTGCATTTCATGATTCGTTAACAGGTTTACCAAATCGATCTCTATTTATCGATCGATTACAAAGATCCATTGCAGAGGCTGAACGAAAAAAAGAATCTGTAGTGGTGATGTTCATAGATTTGGATGACTTTAAAAAAGTGAATGATTCATTTGGTCATCATGTAGGTGATAAGGTAATTCAAAGCGCAGCATTACGTTTAAAAAAATGTTTGCGCGATATTGATTCCATTGCTCGTTTGGGGGGTGACGAATTCACCTTGCTTGTACCACATATAGGTGAACGTGAGGATATAGAAATTATTGCCAGGAGGCTTATTGAATCCTTAGATGAGCCGATTATCGCGGAGGGTAATGAATTTCGCATGTCGATCAGTATTGGGATTTCAGTTTATCCCAATGATGCCAGCAACGAAGATAATTTATTGCGCAATGCAGATACAGCTATGTATTTTGCTAAACATACCCGAGGCCCAAGCTACAAGTTTTATGAGGCAGATATGGGTACTTCGCCATCAAAACGCTTGGCTTTAGTTTCTGATATCGAGTTGGCATTGCAACAAAAAGAATTTTTCTTGGTTTATCAGCCTATCGTCAATGTGCAGAATATGGAAGTGATGGGTGCTGAAGCCTTATTGCGTTGGCGGCGTTCAGATGGCGAAATTGTAGAACCTGATCGATTCGTGCCGTTGGCTTGTGAATCGGAACTGATTGTCAAAATTGGTGTATGGGTGATTAATCAGAGTTGTAATCAACTCAGAAACTGGCGTGGTATTTACGGTGATAAATTTAGAATGATAATAAATTTATCTTTACGTGAACTGGAGTCTAAAAAGTGTAGAGAAACTTTACGCGAGCAGATGGAAAATATGAATTTACCTCCTGGTTCATTGGAAGTGGAAATTACCGACACAGCACCGATTGAAAATTCAAACATAATGCAAACGAATGTCGATTTTCTAAAAAGTTTGCATGTCTCAACTGCTATTAATCATTTTGGTGACCGTCAAACTTCTTTGAAGTCCATAAAATCGCTTGGGTTACATTCCATAAAAATAGATCGATATTTTTTAAATGGTATTGAATCTGATCAAGATAGTTATGATGTGTTTAATGGTATTGTAAAACTAAGCTTATCTTTATCAGATAATGTGTTAGTTGAGGGAATTGAGAGCAAAAAACAGCTTGATATCATTCGAAATATGGATGTTAGAGAAGCACAAGGATTCTTTTTCACACAACCATTAGAGTCGCACTTTTTTGATCAGTGGATGAAGGAGTTTGATAAAAAACAAAAAACTCAACTCAAGCTTGTGAAGCAAGAGAAAGCATAGCTATGCTGCAGTATAATGTTCTGCAACATAGTTTTGTAAAATTGATTTAAATTCCGACGCGATATTTTCACCTCTCAGAGTGGTGAATTTTTTTCCATCTATAAAAACCGGCGCAGTAGGCGCTTCGCCTGTTCCGGGTAAACTTATTCCTATATTTGCATGTTTACTTTCACCTGGGCCATTAACAACACAACCCATTACTGCAACTTTCATCTCTTCAACACCCGTGTATTGTTGCTTCCATACTTGCATTTGAGACTTTAAATATTCATCGATATCTGCTGCCAGATGTTGAAAATATTCACTGGTTGTACGTCCACAACCAGGGCATGAAGTAACTTGCGGTGTAAATGAACGAAGCTCCATCATTTGCAGAATTTGTTGAGCTACACGCACTTCCTGCGTGCGGTCCCCACCAGGTTCAGGGGTAAGGGAAATGCGAATCGTATCGCCGATGCCTTCTTGCAGTAATACCGATAATGCCGCAGTTGAAGCTACGATACCTTTGCTGCCCATACCAGCTTCAGTGAGGCCAAGATGTAATGCGTAATCACATTGTTTGGCTAAATCTCGATATACGCGTATCAACGCCTGAACTTCGCTTAGTTTGCATGAAAGAATGATCTTGTTATGAGCCAAACCTAATTTTTCCGCTAGTGCAGCGCTTTCCAATGCGGATGCGATGAGTGCATCATGCATCACTTCGGGTAGACTCTTTGGTTGTTTGGATTGTGAGTTTTCATCCAACTTCTTGGCTAACAGATCTTGGTCTAAGCTGCCCCAATTGACTCCAATGCGTATCGGTTTTTCATGTTTACATGCAATTTCGATAATTTCTGTAAATTGTTTGTCATGTAAGTCACCGCGACCAATATTTCCAGGATTAATTCGGTACTTATCGAGTGCTTGTGCACATTCCGCATACTTACTCAGTAATCGCCCACCATTAAAATGAAAATCGCCAACAATAGGAACATTGATATTTGTTTGTTGCAGTTGCTCATAAATTTTTGGCACTGCCTGGGCTGCATCTTTGTTGTTGACAGTAATACGTACAATTTCAGATCCTGCATTGGCTAGGTCAGTAATTTGCGCTACCGTTTTGTTTACATCTGCAGTATCAGTGTTAGTCATGGACTGAACTACAATGGGCGCATGCCCCCCTACGGTTACATTTCCTACTTGTACAGCTGTGCTATTGCGTCGAAAATTCATTGAGCTCATAGTTGAGATCGATATGTATATAATTTAAATAACTATGCAGAATAGTAACTCATTAGGATCATATTGCGAGTAGAATTAAGCAATAAGATCTATAAAAACCCTATATTTTTTAACCCATCATGTTTTGGCAAGATACACTAATACTGCAATCTACTGGTCGTGGTACTTATGAGGTCACGCGCAAGATCGAAAATATGATCCGTGACTCGGGTGTGAAACAAGGGCTCTGTCATATATTTATTAGACATACGAGTGCTTCATTAATTATCAGTGAAAATGCTGATCCTGCTGTACATCGTGATTTAGAAACATTTATGTCAAAACTTAGTCCAGATGGAGATCCGATGTTTACACACTGTTCAGAAGGTGATGATGATATGCCAGCGCATGTACGTTCCGTACTCACACAAACCGAATTAAATATACCGATTACAAAAGGGTCTTCTGGCTTAGGAACATGGCAAGGAATTTATTTATGGGAGCACCGAACATCACCTCACCAAAGAAAAATAATCGTTACTATTCACGGACAATAAGTCATTACTCGTGTTTGAAATACTTATATGAATATTTTTGCTGAAATTCGTTGTATTACTTTTGATTTGGATGACACTTTATGGCCTTGTGAGCCTACTATTCTTAATGCGGAAAATGCTTTATACAATTGGCTAACCGAAAATTACTCAAAAATTAGCCAACAATTTTCGTTTGAAGAAATTAAAGAGCATCGCGTGGATTTTGCTAATCGAAATACGCATTTAGCGCATGACGTAACAGCACTGCGAAGAGAGTCTTTGCTTGAATTGGCAAAAAAGTTTGAATATCCATTACATATGGCCGACGATGGTTTAGCATTGTTTAGAAAACATAGAAACCGAGTCAGTTTTTTCTCTGATGCATTACCCACTCTCAGCGAACTTGCTAAGCACTACAAGCTTGGTGCGATTACAAATGGTAATGCAGATTTAGAATCAATTGGCGTAAAAGAATATTTTGATTTTATTGTAACCGCTCAAGAAGCAGGTGTTGCAAAGCCGGATGAAAAAATATTTAGTTATGCCCAAAATAAAACCAATCTCGCATGTAATCAGTTTATTTATGTAGGCGACCATCCTACGATTGATATGCTGGGTTGTATAAAAAGTGGCTGGAGATCGCTTTGGTTTAATCCTGAGAAAAATCCGTGGCCAGACGATGAACTACATCGAGAATTTCAGCCTGATGCGGAAATACAAAAACTAAGCCAATTACCGGAATTATTAAAAATTTAAAAGTTAGTATTAAGGAGCAAGAAATGTCTGAAAACACTCCAGACCTGGAAGAAAGAGTAAGAAAACTAGAACGAATTATGTTTACTATGCGTATAGCAATCATTGTTATTGTCGGATTTATGATGTACGACGCTCTATCACCAGATACTGGTTCAGATGTCATTTTTGCAGATAAAATTAAGTCTAGAGCTTTTGTATTACTGGGCGCTGGTGATCAACCAGTAGGATATTGGGATGACAAAGATAACAATGGCTTTAAGATGTATTCAAAACAAGGCAATCATGTTTTGTTAAAACCTGAAGCACTTACTTTTTATGAAGATAAGTTAAACCCAGAGGTCAAATCTCAATATGATTAAAAAATTACATTAGTCACAATTGGTTTTTTTAATCAATTTTTTCGCCATATTTCTTTTTATGTAGCGTCTTAGATTGACTCACCCATTTATCTCGATTGATGCGATCCGGGAAACTACCTAAAGTTTCAGCTAAAGTTTTAATATCATCTTTAGTTAGTCGGCCAAGTTGCTCATAAGAGTATACGCCAAAGTCGTTTAGTTTACTCTCCATTACAGGGCCAATCCCTTTAACAACTTTTAAATCATCTTTAACTTTTGCTGCCGCAATCTTTAATCCTTTGGCTGGGGCTTTCAAGCCCGTTGCTGGTTTACTTTTCGTTTTTTCAACTTTTTTTGCAGCTTTTTTAACAGTTCGTTTCTGACGTTGTGGCTGTGCAGTTATGCGATTTATTTTACTTTTAAATGCTTCAATTGTTTGCTCATGTTCACGCAACATGGCTAAGTCGAGTTTAGACGACTGCAATTCACTTTCAAGCTCAGTCATTTTAGATTTATATTCCTGGACCACAGTTGCGCTTGAAGCCTGAGCGCGGCTTTCGGCAGTGCGTAATTGTTCACGTAAGTCATCAATGACTGCATCCTTTTCTTCACAAGTGTCCACGAATACGCGTTCTTTTTCGCTTGCTTCAAGTTTAACTTCATTTATTTGTTTATATGTTCGACCAAGTACAGTATTTTTAGAAGTGCCAAGTAATCGAACTTTGTCCATAAAGCGATTAAATTTAGTGTCTTGCCCAGGCATTTCACCTTCTAAAGGTGTGAGCTGGTCAATTCGATTTTGTAGTTGGACTAAAGTTTCTTGGTTGCGAGTATTTTGTTCGGCCAAGTCTTTAGCGCGAAGTTTTTGTAGCTCATTTATCTCAGTTTGTGACTTGTTCTGTAAGTCATATAGCTGTGCTTTAGCTTCATTAAGTTGTTTTTTGATTTCAGGATTCATTAAAGATCGGTCTTGCCTCCACTTTGATTGAATTTGACTGATCATGCCATATAGACCTTTCATGTCATTTTCAGAAATAGTTACTTTGTCATTGAGCCGATGTACTTTATCGATCATGTCATCAAGCATAAATTTAAAAGACTCTTGATCTGTGACTCGTTTATTGAGCCGTTTTATTTTTTGATTTGCGTCTTCATGTAAATCAGCATAATGGCAAGCAAGATGTTCGAAATCATTGCGTTCACCAAGTGTTTGTTGATACATGCCTTGGACTTTTTTTAACCAAGCTTGATGAATAGGTAATTGCTTGGCTTTTTTAAGTGTGGTTTGCCACCGTGAAGTCATCAACATTAACTCACCACTTTGGTGGTCATATTGCGCTTGAATGTTGTCGCGCTGAGTTTTATAGCTGGCAGCTTGTTTATTGGCTTCTTCTAACTCACCTGCTTGTGTTTTAATTTTATTTTCTAAGTCGGTGCGTAATTCGGCTAAATCACGGTTACATGTGTGTCGGCGGATAAGCCACCCCACAACTACACCTAGTGCTGCTGCCGCTGCTAAATAGCCTAATAATTCATTTAATAAATAGCTCATAGTTATGGTCTCTTATTTATATTGTTTTATTTCTTAAATGTTTCAAGATTATTATTGTATTCGGGAAATTGCGAACTCTATGCGACGGTTTTGCGCTCGCCCTTCGACTGAGTCATTTGATGCTATCGGTGATGTATCACCAAAACCCGTTGCAGTCAGTCTTTCGGGTTGAATGCCATTGCTGCTAAGATAATCTAATACAGACTGCGCGCGTTGTTGGCTCAAATGCAAATTCAGTTCATCATCACCAACATTATCAGTATGGCCTTCAACAGCGACACTAAACTCTTTATGTTCATTTAACACGCTAACTACATCATTAAGAATTAGCTTACCTTTTTCGGTGATTTCGTCACTGCCGAATAAAAAAGTGATTCCAGAAAGATCCAAGGTTTGTAGCAACTCCTCCACGACTTCTTCTTGGGCAGTTTCTATCTCAGACTCAGGAGCCACAGCAACTTCTGGTTCGGCCTCCGGCTCAAAATCTGGGAGTGGCTCAAGCTTAGGTTTCATGACTACCTTTGGTTTCGTCATTTCAGGTTCTGCTTTTGCTATAACTAGCTGATTGTCCACAGTTCTGATGCCTGGCATGGCTGTAATAATTTGTTCAATTTCATCTGAGCGACTTTGGCTCGCGACAGCCCCTGTTAGCGTAGCATCACGGCCATCTATGTTGACAATAGCGTTGCCGATTTGATTTTCCTTTAAAAGCTGATTGCTTTTTAAGCTCAAGTCATTTTGTATGTGCTCGGCTTTACTATCTTTGGTATACCAATACAAAGCGATAAATCCAATCAAGCCAAGTATGAGAGGAAGTAATATGCCAAGAGTAAAACTATTCGTGCGTTGATCCGTCATGGTTGGAATCTGTTTTATAGTTTTAATTTGCTGAGAATCTATTCAAGGTTAGTATTGCTTGAACGTCGGCAATTCGCAAACAAAATTACATGAATAACGTTTATTTAGAGGTTTGGATGTGGGGTAAATTGAAAATTTACCCATATAAAATTTAAGGGATTGTAAAAGAAAGATGTAAAGCCCAATTTTTAGATATGTAAATGCTAGTTTTTCAAGTGGTTTAACATAACAGTTTCATGCGGAAGTAAACTCTTCTGGGATGTGTTTATTCAGTTTAGTTATCAAGGCTATGAAATGTTTGTTCTCTGTCTTCGTGAGATCAGAAAACAGTTTACTGTATGCATGATCCATTACATCAATTCCAAGTTTGGCAATTTCTTCGCCTTTTAGGGTTAGCTTGATGTCTACTACTCTGCGATCGAATTGATTATGTGAACGCTCTATGCAACCCCTATCTTCGAGTTGATCTAAATATCGGCTTACAGTTGCACGTTCTATCATTAGTTCCTCTGCAAGCTTGGCAGGCGTATGAATTACATTATTGGAAATAACATTAATTAATCGCCATTGATTGAACTTAAGGCCATGACAATTCAACTCTTTATTTAGTTTTGTGCGTGCAAAGGAATTAAGCTTATCTGCAAACGAGATAATCATAGGTAAGGCCGAATGATTGGTACTATATTTTACGTTCATATGCTTCGATCAAGTAACTAGAATGAGTCAGTTACTTATTTTTAGCATAATCTTTGTATTTAAAGTGTTGCTAAAGTTTGAGATTACGATTGTTTACAGTTACGAATGTTCATAATTAACATTTGTTAACTATTACACCCTAGAATGGGAGTTCCTCTATACCACTGAGTAAATGGTGCCCCGAGTAAGAGTCGAACCACCCTTGCGCGTGGGGTACTCCGCGCAGATTAATTTATCGCGAAGCGATTCATTAGCTATGCAGGGGTTTATTCGAGATGATAAGTAAATGGTGCCCCGAGTAGGAGTCGAACCTACGACCTTCCCCTTAGGAGGGGGACGCTCTATCCAGCTGAGCTATCGGGGCAGGTCACATCCATAAATCTAATTATGACTGTATTGGGATATGTAACTTATCATCTTTAGCTAATTGAGAGAAAAGGTGTCGCTACGCTACAATTTAATTTGCGTGGAATACCCACTCGCAAAAGATTATCTAAAGCCATAGTCAGTGCTATTCACAGTTGCTATGTGCTAGGTAACTCAAATTTGTGTCGCTACGCGACCACTAAACTTGCGAGTAATACCCACTCGCAAGTGTGGTGCCGAGGGAGAGAATCGAACTCTCACTCTGTTTCCAGAACCGGATTTTGAATCCGGCGCGTCTACCAGTTCCGCCACCCCGGCAAATTTGTGTTCAAATCAATGTCTAGTGTAGCGCAAATTGCTAAGCTAGTAACAAATTGCCTAATAATTACAAAAACATTTTTTAGAACACTTCACATGGAACTTGATCAGTTTGATTATCATTTACCCGAGGAACTGATCGCACAGGTCCCACTGCAACAACGCACAGCAAGCCGACTACTGCATTTTGAAGCAGATGCAGATTGCTTCGAGGATTTGCATTTTAAAGATCTTTTAAAACTCGTTCGTGCTGGAGATTTGTTAGTTTTCAATGATACGCGCGTTATTCCCGCGCGCTTATTCGGACAAAAATCATCGGGAGGAAAAGTTGAGTTCTTGCTAGAAAGAATGTTGAGCTCACATAAAGTGCTCTCGCAGTTAAAAGCCAGTAAGAGCCCAAAGAAGGGAACACAATTAATTTTTGCGGATGATGTAACAGCTATAGTAGAAAACCGTCAAGAAGATTTTTTTATTCTCCGTTTTAATCAGAATACGAACGTAGAGGAATTTCTAACACGTTCTGGGCAGATGCCACTACCACCATATATTCATCGTGAACCTGATGAAGATGATAAACATCGTTACCAAACTGTTTATGCCAAACATTCTGGTGCAGTCGCGGCACCTACTGCGGGGCTTCACTTTGATGAAGAGTTTTTAAATTCATTACGTAAAAAAGAAGTAGAATTTGCAAATATTACTTTGCATGTTGGAGCGGGAACTTTTCAGCCAGTGCGCGAAGATAATATTTTACAACATAAGATTCATGCTGAAAAAGTAATGGTTCCAAAACAAGTCTGTGAGCAGATAACTGCATGTAAGAAGCGTAACAGTCGTGTAATTGCTGTCGGTACTACGAGCGTAAGAGCATTAGAATCGGCTGCTCAGGATGGAGATTTTAAACCTTTTGAGGGGGATACAAGTTTGTATATCTATCCTGGATATGAATTTAAGATTGTTGATGCATTGATTACTAATTTTCATTTACCTAAATCAACTTTACTCATGTTAGTAAGTGCTTTTGCTGGTTATAGAACCACTATGGCAGCATATCGCCATGCTGTAGCGAAGCGTTATCGTTTTTATAGTTATGGTGATGCAATGTTTATAGAGAAAAGCAATTAATTCCATGCAATTTAAAGTTACAAATCAAGATGGTCTTGCACGGTCAGGTCAATTGACATTCGTGCGTGGTTTAGTCGAAACGCCAGCGTTCATGCCGGTCGGCACTTATGGCACCGTGAAGACTATGACGCCTGAAGAGCTGCAAGTGTTGGGTGCTCAGATTATTTTAGGGAATACCTTTCACTTAATGTTGCGCCCAGGTATGGAAGTCATAAAGAAATTTCAGGGCTTACATGATTTTATGAATTGGCAAGGACCGATATTGACCGATTCTGGTGGTTATCAAATATTCAGTCTTGCCGAAATGCGAAAATTAACGGAAGAAGGAGTAACGTTTCAATCACCAATAGATGGAGCAAAAGTTTTTCTAAGTCCGGAGCTAGCGATTGAAGTTCAACAAAGTTTAAATTCGGATGTCATTATGGTGCTGGATGAATGCACCGCACATCCAGCTACATATGAACAAGCTAAATCTTCCATGCAGCTATCGATGCGCTGGGCCGCTAGATCTAAAGATGCGCACGGCATTCATTCAGGGGCCTTATTCGGAATCGTGCAAGGAGGAATGTATCCAGATCTTCGTGAACAGTCCGCAACACAATTGGTACAGATTGGATTTGATGGTTATGCCATTGGCGGGCTCTCTGTTGGTGAGGAAACGCAAGATCGTGAAGCAATGCTGGATGTAAGCCTGCCCTTATTACCTGCGAGTGCGCCTAGATATTTGATGGGGGTAGGTAAGCCCGAGGACATTGTTGAAGCTGTCCGTCGTGGTGTGGATATGTTTGATTGTGTGATTCCAACTCGCAATGCGCGAACGGGTTTTCTTTATACGCGCAATGGTGTTTTGAAAATTCGCAATAGCCGATATATTGATGATATGCGTCCCATTGATGAGGATTGTGAATGTTATACCTGCCAGAATTACTCACGTGCATACTTGCGACATTTAGACAAATGTGGCGAGATATTGGGTCTTAGGTTAAATACCCTGCACAATTTGCATTATTATCAGGTCTTGATGCGTGAGCTACGTCAAGCGATATCAGAAGGCAATTTAGCTAAATATATAGAAGAGTTTTACCGGATGCGGTCGCACAGCGAAGAGACTGTGGCATAATACGCCGCTTCATATTGAATCAGTACTCAGCACTATGTTTTTAATTTCAGACGCAATGGCCGAAGGCGCGGCTGCACAGGGGGGTGGCGGAATAGAATTATTTGTCATGATCGGAATTTTCTTTGCCATCATGTATTTCATGATTATTCGCCCACAGTCAAAGCGTCAAAAAGAACATCAAAAACTCATAGGTTCACTTTCTAAAGGAGACGAGGTAGAAACTACCGGCGGTATGTTGGGAAAAATTATAAATGTGGGTGATAACGCACTGCAAATAGAAGTTTCAGAGGGTGTAATTATCAAATTACAAAAAAATTCAATTTCCAAAGTGTTGCCGAAAGGCTCGCTTAAACAGGATTGAAAATCTTTATCTCATTCACACTATTCAATAGCAAGGCAAAGTAAAGAGCTATGATTCCAATGAATCATTATCCATTGTGGAAGTATCTGCTGATTTTATTCATTGTTTCAGCAGCAGCGTTATACGCTTTGCCAAATTTATATCCGAATGTTCCAGCGGTGCAAGTCTCTCACGAATCAGGAGAATTAGCTGACACAACTTTAGGCACCTTAAAAGAAGCGTTACAAAAAGAAAACGTTAAAATTCAAGGTGAGGAAGAACAAGATAATCGCATTCTGCTGCGATTTGAAAATACAGAAAAACAACTTCAAGCATCTGAAATCGCAAAAGATACCTTAGACGGTCAGCATGTAGTGGCATTAAATTTAGCGCCTGCAACGCCAAAATGGCTGCGTGCATTGGGTGCGTCGCCTATGAATCTAGGTTTAGATCTGCGTGGCGGGGTTCATTTCTTACTACAAGTTGATATGAAGGCTGCTAAACAAAAAGCTTTGAACAATTATGTATCCTCATTTCGTACTTCACTGAGAGAAGCAGATTTACGACGTTTTTCAGTTTCGCAAGATAACGCTCAATTGAATATTAAGTTTCGTGATGCAGAAAGTGGTGCAAAAGGTCTCGCGACATTGCAAAAAGAATACGCAGATGAATTAACTTTTGAAGAAAATGCTGACGATGATGATTATTTTATTACCGGGGAAATTAGTGAAGATGCATTGAGGGAAATACAAAGTCTAGCGATTCAACAAAATATTCAAACCTTACGTAATCGTGTAAATGAATTGGGGGTAGCAGAGCCGGTTATCCAGCAACAAGGTGCTGAGCGTATTGTGGTGCAGTTACCTGGTGTACAAGATACGGCGCAAGCCAAAGAAATATTAGGTGCTACCGCAACTGTCGAATTTAGACTTGTTGACGAACAAAATGATCCTTTTGCCGCTGCTGAAACAGGTAGAGTACCGGTAGGTTCAGTTCTTTATTATGAGCGTGATAGCAAAAATCCAATTTTGCTCAAGCGTAATGTGATGCTTACGGGTGACAGAATTATCAATGCAAACTCAGGCTTTGATGAAAACGGCAGGCCTGCAGCGATTATCACCTTAGATGGGCAGGGCGCCAGTCGATTTAGCAAAGTTACATCAGAGAATATTAAAAAACTTATGGCGGTTGTCTTTATTGATAATAAAACAGTTATTGTCAATAAAGATGGTGAAAAAGTTAGGAAAACAATTAGATCAGAAGAAGTAATTAATGTTGCACGTATTCAAGAGCAACTCAGTAAGCGTTTTCAAATCGAAGGGTTGGATTCAACACATGAAGCATTAAAACTATCGTTATTATTACGTGCCGGCGCCTTAGCTGCCCCTGTAGAGATTGTTGAAGAGCGCACAGTAGGCCCAAGTCTTGGGCAGGAAAATATTCGCCTCGGTAAAAAGTCAATTTTAATTGGTTTAGTGCTAGTGATGATTTTCATGCTGATCTATTACCGCATGTTTGGAATCGCAGCAAATGTTGCCCTAGCGGCAAACTTGGTTTTGATAATTGGCATTATGTCACTTATACCTGGAGCCACTCTTACACTCCCAGGCATAGCAGGTATTGTGCTAACGGTGGGTATGGCGGTAGATGCCAATGTGCTTATATTTGAGCGTATTCGTGAGGAACTGAAAAATGGTAATTCACCTCAGGCGAGTATTCATGCTGGTTATGCAAAGGCACTGTCTACTATTGCTGATGCAAATATTACGACTTTAATTGCAGCAG
This sequence comes from Gammaproteobacteria bacterium, assembly GCA_028279275.1. GTDB lineage: Bacteria > Pseudomonadota > Gammaproteobacteria > UBA4575 > UBA4575 > JABDMD01. The sequence goes on from JANQOB010000012.1 coordinate 80,405, forward strand.
TAGTGTTATTTATTTTTGGTACAGGACCGATCAAAGGTTTTGCAGTGACATTATCCATTGGAATTGTATGTTCAATGTTTACTGCAATTATGGGTACACGAGCTTTAGTGAATTTATTTTATGGAAATAAGAAAACGCCGTCGCTTGCTATTTAGGTAAATCAAAAAAATGCAGCTTTTAAAAGACAACTTAAAAATTGATTTTATGGGTAAGCGCAAGCTTGCTTTGGTTTTGTCTTTAGTGTTGATCGTTGTTTCAATTGCTGCGATTACAATGCGCGGGTTAAATTTAGGTATTGATTTTACCGGTGGCACATTAGTTGAAGTAGGTTATGAAGGTTCGGTTGAACTGGAGCCGGTAAGGCAGGCCCTGTTTAGTAGCGGCTTTGATGATGCCATTGTGCAGCATTTTGGCACCTCCAAAGATGTGCTTATCCGTTTACCGGTAGCCGATCAAGACGAAGACAAGGCTCAGTTAAGTAACAACGTATTAGATGCACTTGCGTCAACCGGTGCACCAGAAATGCGCCGAGTAGAGTTTGTTGGCCCTCAAGTAGGAGATGAATTGCGCGACAAAGGTGGCTTAGCCATGTTATACGCATTAGTCGGAATCTTAGTCTATGTATGGCTTCGATTTGAAATCCGATTTTCAGCAGGATCCATTGCGGCTTTGGTGCATGATGTTATTTTAGTGGTTGGTTTTTTTGCTCTTACGCAAGTTGAGTTTGACTTAACCGTGTTGGCTGCATTATTGGCTGTAATAGGTTACTCATTGAATGACACCATTGTGGTGTTTGATCGCATAAGAGAAAATTTCAGACGCTTGCGAAAAGCGACCTCTAAGGAAGTTATCAATACTTCTATTAATCAAACCTTATCACGAACGTTAATGACATCACTGACAACCCTATTGGTGCTTTTTGCTTTGTTTATATTTGGTGGTGAAGTTATTCATGCATTTTCAATTGCATTAATTGTAGGTGTAATAGTAGGAACTTATTCTTCTATTTATGTTGCAAGCTCATCGTTACTTGCACTAAATGTAAGTAAAGAAGATTTAATGCAGCCAGAAGTGGAGACGGCTAACGAGGACGGTAGTCAAGTTTAACTATTTTTTGTTAAGCGCCTGTAAGATTAAGCGAAATAATTTCGCATTCGCTGCAACAATGTTTCCAGTTTCCATGTGAGTATGACTACCTTGAGTGTCGCCCACTAGTCCACCAGCTTCCTGAACGATTAGTGCCCCTGCAGCGATATCCCATGTATTGAGTCCAAATTCCCAAAATCCATCAACACGCCCGGCTGCAACATAAGCAAGATCAAGTGCGGCAGAACCTGCGCGACGTATTCCAGAAGTGTGTAGCATCAATTCTTTAAGTGATGCTAAGTAACGATCAATGTTTTGATTTTCTCGAAACGGAAATCCGGTCGCCAGTAATGCGCCCTCTAAGTTTGTTAATTTGGAAACTCTTATTTTACGATCATTTAAAGATGCCCCATTACCGCGTCCTGCGCAAAATAATTCATCTTTAAAGGGGTCATAAATAACACCAACTTCTAGTCGATTATTATGTTTTAAAGCGATAGAAACTGAATAATGTGGGAAACCGCGCAAAAAATTAGTAGTTCCATCTAAAGGATCGATGATCCATTGAAATTCATCTTTGCTCTCTTTATTAATTTCACCACTTTCCTCTGCAAGAATTCCGTGATGTGGATATGCACGATGTATAATATTAATAATTTCTTGTTCTGCTTTAAGGTCAACTTCACTTACAAAGTCGTTTTTTTCTTTTGTCTGAATAGATAGTGAATGTATATGGGACATGTTGCGGGAAATAATTTTTCCAGCTTCACGAGCGGCTTCAATTGCGATATTTAAAGTGGCTTGCATGCAGAGAATTTAATTATATGAAATGAATCATCAGCATAGCATTGAGCTATAAATAACGTATACACTCCTTATTCAGTAATTCTTGAACAGTATTGCTTGTGAGCACATCGCATAAAATTAAAATAGTTTTGGTAGAGCCATCGCATCCAGGCAATATTGGTGCAGCTGCACGAGCAGCAAAGACCATGTGCATTGAGAATTTGGTGTTAGTCAATCCAGCTGAATTTCCAAGTGGGCAAGCAAGGGCTCGAGCAACAGGAGCTTTAGATGTACTCGAACACGCTGTTGTGTGTGAGACATTGAACGAAGCAATTGCAGATTGCATATTCGTGGTTGGATCAAGTGCACGATCACGTGGTTTGCAATGTCCGGACATCACGCCTGATGCTTTAGGTAAAAAAGTCTGGGAAGAGGTTGAACAAGGCAATGTTGCTATTGTATTTGGGCGCGAAAGCAGCGGTTTATCTAATGAAGAATTAGATCAATGCCATTTTCTAACAACAATTCCGGCAAATTGGGAGTTTAGCTCATTGAACATTGCTTCTGCTGTTCAAGTAATTTGTTATGAGATACATAAAGCGTATTTAAATAAAATAAATAACAACTCATTAATCGATTCCGCATCAGATTCAGATAAATTGGCGACTGCCAAAGAAGTAGAAAATTTGCTCGAACATATGCAACAAGTACTGTACGAAATTGAATTTTTTGATCCCAAGCAGCCCAAGCTGCTCATGCGGCGGTTGCGCCAACTCTATAGCCGAGCGCGTCTAACTCAGGTAGAAACCAATATCCTTAGGGGTATTCTTAGTGCAACACAAAAGTATCAACACGATTCCAAGAAGTAAAACCTTAATATTTAAAGGGTTATACCTCCCTGTCTAAAGAGATAGTGTCGTTAAACGGCCACCTCTCTATAATACCTGAGTAATTTGCTAGGTTATTGGTTATACTCATACACCTGATATTTAAGCTAATTCTGATTAAGGCGGCAGACTATGAAACTGAGTACTAAAGGGCGATATGCAGTAACAGCAATGTTTGATATTGCGTTACATCACCAAGCCGGTCCGGTGGCGTTATCAGATATAGCTGATCGACAAGGTATTTCATTGTCGTATTTGGAGCAACTGTTTACTCGATTACGCAAACAAGGTTTGGTTAAGAGCACACGCGGTCCGGGTGGTGGTTACTCACTTGCAGTTGATTCAGAACAAATTGCAATTGCGGATGTGATTGATGCAGTAAATGAAAATGTTGATGCAACACGGTGCGGCGGCAAAGCTGATTGTCAAAATCATCAGCGATGCTTAACACATGACTTATGGGAAAATTTGAGTGATGAGATTAGAAATTATCTTTCGAGCATTAGTCTTGCGCAGGCCGTAAGCGATTTAAATGTTCGCAAAGTAGCGAATCGACAAGATCATCAAGTGCATCCTGTTGAATTCAGTTAGGTCGAGATTACTTAAGAGAATTTTTATTAAAGGTAAAGGTAAAGTAAAAGTGAAAGAATTAAAAGTACCCATCTATTTAGATTACAGTGCGACTACGCCAGTCGATGAGCGTGTGGCGCAAGCTATGATGGATTGTTTAACTAAAGAGGGTAATTATGGTAACCCAGCATCGCGCAGTCATAGTTTTGGTTGGAATGCAGATAAAGCAGTAGAAGAAGCACGCGCGAACGTTGCTGAATTAATCAATGCGAATCCTAAAGAAATTATTTGGACCAGTGGTGCTACAGAATCAAATAACTTAGCTATCAAGGGTGCTGCTCACTTTTATCAAAAAAATGGTAAACACCTTATAACCTGTAAAACGGAACATAAGGCTGTTTTAGACACATGTCGCCAACTTGAACGCGAAGGATTTGAAGTTACCTATTTAGAACCGCGTGATAATGGTTTAGTTGACTTAGACGATTTAAAGGCTGCGATTCGTGATGACACCGTCTTGATTTCAATAATGCATGTTAATAATGAAATTGGAGTGATCCAAGACATTAAAGGAATTGGTGAAATCACACGTGAACGTAAAATTATTTTTCATGTGGATGCAGCACAAAGCCCAGGTAAAGTACCAGTTGATGTCGAAGAAATGAATGTCGATTTAATGAGTTTGTCGGCGCACAAAGTATATGGCCCTAAAGGTATTGGTGCTTTGTATGTACGTAGAAAGCCACGCGTACGAATAGAGGCACAAATTCATGGTGGTGGTCATGAGCGTGGTATGCGTTCTGGTACGTTACCGACACATCAAATTGTAGGTATGGGCGAAGCATTTCGTATTGCGAAAGAAGAAATGGCTGCTGACAACGAACGAATTTTGATGTTACGCAATAGACTGCTAAACGGTCTTAAAGATATAGAAGAAATTTATATTAATGGCGATTTAGAGCAACGTATACCAGGTAACTTAAACGTAAGTTTTAACTATGTTGAAGGCGAAAGCTTAATCATGGCGCTTAAAGATATTGCAGTGTCATCAGGTTCAGCATGTACGAGTGCATCGCTTGAGCCTAGCTATGTTTTGCGTGCTTTAGGCAGAGATGATGAACTCGCTCATAGTTCCATACGTTTTACAATTGGTCGCTTTACCACAGTTGAAGAAGTGGACTATGCAATTGAATTGATTAGAAACGCAGTTGTTAAATTGCGTGACCTTTCACCTTTGTGGGACATGTATAAAGAAGGCATCGATCTTAAATCGATCGAATGGGCTGCACATTAAGGAAATTATTATTTGAAAATTTATTTGGAAATAGGAGACGATAACCATGGCATACAGTGACAAAGTGTTAGATCACTACGAAAATCCTCGCAACGTTGGATCATTTGAAAAAGATGATCCTAGTGTCGGTACCGGTATGGTAGGTGCCCCTGCTTGTGGTGATGTAATGAAATTACAAATCAAAGTCGATAATGATGGTGTTATTGAAGACGCTAAATTTAAAACCTATGGTTGTGGTTCAGCGATTGCATCATCTAGCTTGCTTACCGAGTGGGTTAAAGGCAAAACTTTGGAGCAGGCAAGTGAAATTAAAAATACGGATATTGCAGAAGAGCTTGCGCTGCCACCTGTTAAAATACACTGTTCAGTTTTAGCAGAAGACGCCATTAAAGCTGCAATTACTGACTTAAAATCTAAAGCAGAAGGCGAAGTTCAAAAGAAAATTGCGTAAAAAATAAAGATATGTCTATTTCCCTTACAGATAATGCTGCAACACATGTTAAAAGCTATCTTGAAAAAAGAGGTAAAGGTGTGGGCGTGCGTTTGGGGGTTAAGACTACTGGTTGTTCGGGTATGGCATACACCATCGAGTTTGCTGACCAAGTAGAGAATGAAGACCAAGTTTTTGAAGACAAGGGCGTAAAGGTTATCGTCGACCCTAAAAGCATGGTCTATCTAAGTGGCACCGAATTAGATTTTACGCGTGAAGGGTTAAATGAGGGTTTTAAATTCAGCAACCCGAATGAGAAGGATAGGTGTGGATGTGGAGAAAGCTTCTCTGTGTAAAGAAGTTTGATTTATTCTGATACGTCGTTAAAAAATGATCTCAATATCGCTCATGTATTAGATTATACACATCGCTCATTTCGACATTTTTTGCCTCGTCTCAGTCATTGCATTAATAAATCAAAACTCCCTTAAGTTCCTAAAAGAATGAATATTGATTTAACTCGAAATTATTTCGAGCTGTTTGGCTTTGCAGAGAATTATGCAATAGATCAAGAACAGTTAGCAGAAAAATATCGCATTTTCCAGGCTGAGTTACATCCTGATCGTTTTGCAAATGCAAGTGAGCAAGAACGACGAATCTCGGTACAAACTACGGCATTCGTAAATGAAGCTTATGCAACACTTAAGAGTGACTTAAAGCGCGCGCATTATTTGTTGCGCCTTAGTAACATAGAGTTTAATGCAGATACAGAAACATCGAGTGATGCGGAATTTTTAATGCAGACTATGGAATTACATGAGCAAGTTGAGAAGGCAAGTCATACAGAGCAGCCATTCCAATCCCTGCAAGAACTGTCTTTGCAACTAAAACAAAATCAACAAGACCTAATTAATCAGTTTGAGAAAGAATTTAATGCACATGATTTAATTAGTGCAAAAGATACAGCCCTTAAATTGCAATTTTATGAGCGATTGACCAATCAAGTACGCAAGCAACAAGAAAAATTAGAAGAAGAATTATTATAAGAGTGTGTACATGGCTTTATTACAAATATCAGAACCCGGTCAATCTACTCCTCCACATGAACATAAGCTCGCAGCCGGTATAGATTTAGGCACAACGAACTCCCTGGTAGCCACAGTACGCAGTGGTGTTGCCGACACACTGGCGGATGAAAATGGTGAGCACATCTTACCTTCAGTTGTGCATTTTGCAGATAAAGACGAGATCTTAGTAGGCACGCCAGCCTTGTCTCACGCAACCACAGATCCTCTGAATACAATCGCTTCAGTTAAGCGCATTATGGGCCGATCTGTAAAAGATTTGGCGACACTGGAAGGCTATTTGCCTTATAAGTTTATCGATAATGAAAGTCATGTTCCTCGTATCGATACGGCTGCAGGAGCCATTACATCAGTAGAAGTCTCATCAGAAATTCTCAAATCATTACGAGAACGTGCAGAAGCGAGCTTGGGTGGAGAACTAATAGGTGTGGTTATTACCGTGCCCGCCTATTTTGACGATGCTCAGCGTCAAGCCACTAAGGATGCCGCTACTTTGGCTGGCTTAAATGTCTTTCGTTTGCTCAATGAGCCGACAGCAGCAGCTGTAGCATACGGATTAGATCAACAAGCAGAGGGCATCACTGCAATTTATGATTTAGGTGGTGGCACGTTTGATATTTCAATTTTAAAACTGACTAAAGGTGTATTCGAAGTCCTGTCTACGGGTGGTGATACCGCCTTGGGTGGAGACGATTTTGATCGAGAAATTGCCAGTTGGATATTAAATCAAGCAAAGCTTAAAGCTACAAATGATCATCAAATGATGCGACGTATCATGAAAGAAGCACGACGTGCTAAAGAAGCGTTAACTGCTGCTGAAGCAGTAGATATTAATGTTGTGCTGAATGGCGACAGACATTTTGAATCAACACTCTCACGTCATCAGTTTGAGCAATTAATAGAAACGCATATTAATAAGACGATTGTATGGTGTCGTAAAACTATTCGTGATGCAGGAGTTGAAGTAAGAGAGGTGCAAAATATAGTAATGGTGGGTGGATCAACACGTACACCTTATGTGCGTGAAAAAGTAGCAGATTTTTTTGGTAAGCAGCCACTAACGAATATTGATCCAGATAAAGTAGTAGCAATAGGTGCTGCTCAGCAAGCGAATAAATTGGCAGGAAATAATCCTGAAGAAGACATGTTGCTGTTGGACGTTTTGCCTCTGTCTTTAGGAATTGAAACCATGGGAGAGTTAGTTGAGAAAATCGTTGATCGTAATACTGTAATACCTGTGACGAGGGCGCAAAAGTTTACGACTTTTAAAGACGGGCAAACGGCAATGCGCATACATGTATTGCAAGGTGAGCGTGAAAAAGTAGCTGATTGCCGATCCTTGGCGACATTTGATTTAACAGGTATACCCGCTATGGTTGCAGGAGCAGCACATATCTTAGTGACATTTCAGGTTGATGCGGATGGCTTATTAAGTGTTAGTGCAGAAGAGCAAAATAGTGGTGTCCGTGCCAGTGTAGAAGTAAAGCCATCCTATGGTCTTAGTGATAGCGAAATTGAGACAATGCTGAAAGCTTCTTTTCAGCACGCAGAAGAAGATGTGCACACAAGGGCACTTATTGAACAACAAGTGGAAGCAGATCGAGTACTCGAGGCGTTGCGCTCTGCTTTAGCAAAAGATGGGTCTCTAATAACAAAAGAGGAGTTCGCTAAAATAGAACAAGCAAAAAGTATTTTATTAAGTGCGCGCCAAGGGAATGATGGAGAAAAAATTAAGCAAGCAATTAAAAGTTTGGAAAATGAAAGTGAAGCATTTATTGCTCGACGTATGAATCGCAGCGTACAACAAGTAATGAAGGGTCACAAAGTAGAAGAGTTTGAATAACAAGCTTTTAAGTAAAGCGCCAATCATTAGGAAAAGAACTGTGCCAAAAATTACATTTAAACCACATGAAGAAATTTGCCCAGAAGGTAAAGTGATTGAGGTTGAACCAGGAATTAGTATTTGCGATGCAGCTTTGAGAAACGATATCGAAATCGAACATGCATGCGAGAAATCTTGTGCTTGTACGACATGCCATGTGTATGTTCGTGAAGGACTGGATTCACTGCCAGAAGCAGAAGAAAATGAGGAAGATTATCTTGATAAAGCTTGGGGCTTAGAGCCAGATTCGCGCTTGAGCTGTCAGGCTATTGTGAGCACTGAAGATTTGGTGATTGAGATTCCGAAATACACCATCAATATGGTCTCTGAAAATCATTAATAACACATTCATATTTGAGGTATACAAATGCAATTAAAATGGACTGATTCATTAGAAATTGCCATTGCTTTGGATGAGGCACATCCCGATGTAGACCCACAATACGTGAGATTTACTGATTTACATGCTTGGATATGTGCCTTGGAGGAGTTCGAGGATGACCCCGAATCCTCCAATGAAAAAATCCTCGAAGCGATACAAATGGCCTGGCTTGATGAGCGCGATTAGAAGGGTAAATTTCACCCTCTGATAGCCGGCAATTTGATCTTCCCTTGCGAACTCGCAAAACATTGCTTCCTGTTGCTCGCTGGGAGTAGAATTCACTGAAATATCAAGGAAAATCGCGGATAATCAATCTGTAAGATTTACTAGTTAGATTTCATATTAAATACGCAATAAACATAGGAACACAAATTTCATGGCAAAGGAACGCACTTTATCTATCATCAAACCTGATGCGATATTGAAAAATGTAGTAGGAGATATTCAATCAAGAATAGAAAGCGCAGGACTTTCTATAATCGCTGTAAAAATGACTCGTTTGAGTAAAAAACAAGCAGGCTTGTTTTATGAAATGCATAAGGGAAAAGATTTTTACGAATATTTAATTAAGTTTATGACTTCGGGCCCAGTTATCGTGCAAGTGCTTGAAGGTGAGAATGCAATTCGGAATTATCGCAAAGTAATGGGTGCAACAATGTTTGGAACTGCAGAAAAAGGAACAATAAGAGAAAAGCATGCAACTTCAAATGCACACAATGCAGTACATGGGTCAGATTCACCTGAAAACGCGATACGTGAAATCGGTTTCTTTTTTCCTGAAAGACAAATTTATCCCAAAGAAAATTATAAGTTGTCTCACGATCCAAACGCATGAGTAGTATTCAGCAGAAATTAATTAATCAAAACTTGATCGGTATGCCGCATCAAGATCTTGAAGAATTTTTTTCTGTTATCGATGAAAAGTCATTTCGCGCCACGCAAATAATGAAATGGACACATCAGCAGGGTATTACGGATTACAAACAAATGACTAATCTCAGCAAGCCATTACGAGACTGGTTGAGTGAAAATACGATTATGCAAATGCCGAAAATGATCAACGAAGAGATCTCTATAGATGGTACGCGCAAATGGTTATTACGTGTCGATGATAAAAATGCTGTAGAAACGGTATACATACCTGAGGATGATCGAGCTACTTTATGTGTATCTTCGCAAGCGGGATGTATATTGGACTGTACGTTTTGTGCAACAGCGAGACAGGGATTTGCTGGAAATCTAAGTTCAGCACAGATTATTTCCCAACTATGGTTCGCAGAGCACCATTTACGCAAGCAGCTAAATAAGCCTCGTGTCATTAGTAATGTTGTGTTTATGGGAATGGGTGAGCCGCTTGCTAATTTTGATAATGTGATCAAAGCCATACGCATTATGATGGACGATAATGCATATGGTTTAGGAAAGCGAAAAGTTACTGTGAGTACTTCAGGTATTGTTCCTAAGATAGATAAATTGCGTGAAGAGATAGATGTAAGCTTAGCGGTCTCACTGCATGCTCCAAATGATGAGATTCGTAATCAGCTTGTTCCTTTGAACCGGCATTACCCCATTAAAGAGTTGATTGCCGCATGTCATCGTTTTTTGGCTGATAAAAATCGCAAGCATAGTATAACTTTTGAGTACGTTATGCTGGATCAAATGAATGATCAGCCAGAGCACGCCAAACAATTAGTGAAGGTGATCCAAGGTTTGTCATCTAAAGTCAATTTAATTCCATTTAACACTTTTCCGAATTCTGGCTACAAACGCTCTACAGATGAGATGATTGAAAATTTCAAAGAAATTTTACAAACATCGGGCATTACAACGATTACACGGCGGCCACGTGGTACAGACATAGCAGCAGCTTGTGGGCAATTGGCTGGGAATATAAAAGATGAGGTCAAACGTCAGCGTCATTATGAAAAGCTCTACAAAGCGGATTTATTGAAGCAAAAAGTCGAGGTTCAATGCGTGTCATGATGCAAAAATTATTTTTAATCAGCATTTTCTCTTGCATCTTGTCTGCCTGTGCGACTACTTCTCAGAATGATGAACCTTTAGGGCAAAATCAGAAAGCAGCAGCCATCAACGTTCAATTAGGTGTGAATTATTTACGCCAAGGTGAATTAAAACTTGCTGATGAAAAGTTACGTCGTGCTATTAGACAAGACCCTAACTCATCAACTGCACATTGGGTATTTGCATTATTGCAAGAAAGATTGGGTGAAGATGATGTAGCTGAAAAACATTTTCGTAAAGCTATATCAGTTAATCCCAAAGATTCAAAAGCGCGTAACAACTACGGTACTTTTTTATGTAACCAGGATCGAGTACAGGAAGCAGAAAAAGAATTTCTTCGTGCTGTAGAAAATCCTTTATATGCTGAAGCTTCCTCTGCATATGCGAATGCTGGCATATGTATGCTGAAACTCCCTGATAAAGTTAAAGCCGAAGAATATTTTCAAAAATCATTAGAGTTAAATGCTTCTCACCGCACAGCTTTATATCAAATGGCATTACTAACATTTGAGCGTGATGAATATACACAAACTTCATATTATCTGCAGCGTTATGAGGAGGTGGCTAAGCATAACTCCCAATCACTGTGGGTGGCATACCAAACCGAAACGAGTTTAGGTAATCAAGTTAAGGCTGAAGTTTATGCACACCAGCTAAAAAGGTCATTCCCCGCTTCGCAAGAGGCGAGACTGTTAGCAGAAAGTTATTGGAATGCGCAATCTAAGAGTCAATGATATGACACAAGAATCCATGCAAAAGCCCAGTGATAAAAGTGTAAGTATTGGCACTTTATTGGTTAATGCGCGTAATGAAGTTGCATTGAGTCAAATCGATGTAGCAGAACAAATTAATCTGCCTTTGAGTACTATTCAGGCACTTGAAACTGATGATTTTGATAATCTTCCTGAGAATACTTATGTATGTGGTTACTTACGTAACTATGCGCGAGTGGTTGGAGTCAATCCGGATTTATTAGTTAACACATTTAAAGAGCAGCATTATCAGGAACCTGAATTTATTGCGCCAACTCGCTCAAAACAAAGTTATGATCCAGCAATAATTTGGAGCACTGCTGCAGTATTGACAATTCTTGTTGGTTTGGTAATCACTTGGTGGTTTGAATCTGCTCCAAATAATGCTCCTGAAGTTGTGTTAGCAAGTGTTGAAGAATCGGTTGTAAACGAATCATCTACTAATGTAGATAATGAAATGGCTTCCGTAATTAAGACGAGTACTGACATGCGCGAGTCTGATGTTGTAACTGAAACTTCAGCAGCTGAACTTGACGATGAAGTACAAATAACGAGTAATCCTGCTGAGATAATAACCTCAGATCAACAACAAGCTATGGAAGATGAGCTACGTAATCCTAATTTGGTCTCGCTCAATGATGGAGCTCAAATGCTTACAGTCACTTATGTGGAAAAAAGTTGGACTGAAATTAGAGATGCGGATGCAAATACTTTAATGCAAGGTTTGATTGAGCCCGGAGTCGTGAGAAACTTAAGCGGTAAACCGCCGTTTGAAGTTTTTCTTGGCAATTCACCAGGTGTTGTAATTGAAGTTAATGGGCATTATTTTGATCATTCACGATATAATAGAAGTAATCGTACAGCACGATTCCAGGTTTCGAGCAGCTCACTCAACTAAATTTCCAATTCAGAGCATTCTTTAATGTCTAAGCGAATACAATCTATTCGTGGCATGCACGATGTTTTGCCGCCAGAGAGCACATTATTACGTGCAATTGAAAATTCTCTTCAGGGCATATTGCGACAATATGGTTATCATGAAATTCGTATACCCCTGCTTGAGCAGACAGAGTTATTCAAACGTTCTTTAGGAGAAGTTACTGATATTGTAGAAAAAGAAATGTATACCTTTGATGACCGTAACGGTGATAGTTTAACGTTACGGCCTGAAGGAACTGCAAGCTGTGTGCGTGCAGGAATTCAACATGGATTTCTATATAGCCAGCCACAAAGACTCTGGTATTGCGGACCCTTTTTCCGACATGAGCGCCCACAAAAAGGCCGTTATCGTCAGTTTCATCAACTAGGCGTAGAAACTTTTGGCTATGTAGGTCCAGATATAGACGCCGAGTTAATCATATTAACTGCACACATGTGGAAGAAAATTAAACTTCCTATGCAACCTAAATTACAAATTAATACTTTAGGGTCGTCTCAAGCACGTCAAAGTTACCGCGAAAAACTGATTCATTACTTACAACAGTATAAAGATAAATTAGATAAAGAAGCACAACATCGTTTACAAACGAATCCTATGCGTATTTTGGATAGTAAAAATCCTGATATGCAAGAAATCATTCAAAACGCACCTAGTTTATTAGAGCATTTAGATGCTGAGTCGGCTGAGCATTTTATACAACTTCAAAAAATATTAGATGAAACAGAAATTGAATATCAAATTAATCCACGCCTAGTACGAGGTTTGGATTATTACAGCAAGACCGTTTTCGAATGGATTGCAGATGGTCTGGGTGCACAAGCAACCATATGTGCAGGTGGGCGTTATGATGGCTTGGTAGAACAACTTGGTGGTAAGTCATGTCCCGCTGCGGGTTTTGCAATGGGTCTTGAGAGATTAGCTTCATTATTAGAAGGAACAGCTACTCAAGCCCAGTTGGTCGATCCAACAATTGATGTTTACATGGTGCTCATGGGCGAAGATGCAGAAATGGCAGGATTGAAATTAGCAGAACATCTGCGCACCCAAGTCCCCACCTCTTCTGTGGTAACAAATTGTGGTGGAGGTAGTATAAAATCACAGATGAAGCGAGCCGATAAGTCACAAGCGAGGCTGGCTTTTATTTTGGGTGAGGATGAATTAGAAAATAACCTTATTACAGTCAAGTATCTACGTGAAAAACGTGATCAAGACTCGATTGCACGAACTGAAGCAGTCTCTTTTTTAGAAAACTTTCTTAATAAATAGGCGAGGGAGTATGGCCGAATACGAAACTGAAGAACAACAAGTTGAAGCAATAAAAGAATGGTGGAGGGAAAATGGTAAAGCCGTTATAGGCGGTGCATTTTTGGGAATTGGTGCATTAGTTGGTTGGTATCTATGGGGAGATTACCAAAAAAAGCTAGCGGTTGAGGCATCTGATATTTTTACTGTTATGCAAGAAGCGGTAATTAAAAATGATACTGCTGTTTTACAACAACAAGCTAAAATTTTACGTGATAACTATGCTTCGACACCTTATGCACCTCTTGCGGTTTTACATGAGGCAAAAATTCAAAATGAAAAAGGAGATCTTGTTGCTGCTGAAGAAAGCTTACGATGGGTACTGAATAACAGTAAGCAAGATACAGTCCAAGATATTGCGCGCATACGTTTAGCACGCTTATTGCTAGCAAATGATAAAGTTGATGAAGCGCAAAGCATGATTAATGTTGATATGTCGGATGCTTATGCGTCATTACTCAATGAAATTCGTGGTGATATTTTTGTTGCCAAGGGTGAGATTGAGCAAGCAAGAAATGCTTATGATCAGGCTATGCAAACATCGGGTGGTAGCGGCGTTGAATTCTTAGAATTAAAACGGAATGATTTAGGTAGTTCATTTGGAACTAAAAATGATACTTAATAACAGTATCAAAATTTTCTTTATTTTATTTCTTGCAAGCTGTCTACAGCTCGCAGGATGCACTGTGCTAAAAAAACCAAAAGAATGGTTTGAAAAAGAAGAAAACCCAAGAGAGCCTGCAAAACTTACAAAAATCGAAGCTGAGAAAGTTAAAGTACAACAAGTATGGAGAAATTCGGTAGGCAGTTTAGAGGAATCCTACAATAAAATTCGCCCTTATATTACGGACGAGCATGTTTATTTATGTGATGCGGAAGGCCGTGTGGAAGCGTGGCAACGTGAGGATGGCAAACGATTATGGTCTGTAAACCTAAAAGAAAATATTTCTGGTGGTGTAAATGGTGGTGAGGGCATCATTGCCATTGGTACGGAAAACGGGGAAGTTATTGCGCTGAGTGAAGATGATGGTATGGAACGTTGGCGCGCAAAAGTGCCAAGCGAAGTGATGTCTTTTTCTGAAGCTAAATATGGTGTGATTGCAGTACGTACAAACGATAGTAAAGTGCATGGGTTAGATTTGAGTTCTGGAGATATTAATTGGAGTGCAGGAAGAGGTGCGCCTCCTTTAACTTTACGTGGAGCAAGTCAACCAAAAGTAATTGGTGATGTGGTATTGGTAGGATTTGATGATGGTAAATTGTCAGCTATTAATATACGTGATGGAGAAATACTGTGGGAAGTATCGGTTTCAACGCCTAAAGGGCGTTCAGAGCTGGAACGTATGTCTGATGTGGATGGTGAATTAGCTTATCTTGAAGGAACTGTATTTGCTGCAAGTTTTAATGGGCGTGTTGTAGCAATAGATTTAGATACAGGCAATACTTTATGGAGTAAAGAACTTTCATCTTATGCTGGTTTAAGTGTAGATCGTGATCGCGTGTATGTAACGGATGCTGATGACAGTATTTGGGGGTTGGATGTTACCTCGGGTGCGACTTTGTGGCGCCAAGATAAACTTCTTTATAGAAAATTAACCGCGCCGCAAGTAATGGGGAATTACATTCTAGTAGGAGATTATAAAGGCTATTTGCACTGGCTTTCTAAAGATGAAGGCAAAATTATCGGTCGGGATAATGTTGCGGGTGAAGCCATTGACGTTGCGCCTATCATCATTAATGATCGTGCATTTGTATTAGCAAATAATGGATCTCTTGCAGTATTGCAATATCGCAAATAATTGCTAATTTTTCCTTTTTAATATTGATTTACCAACGAGTGTATAGATATGAAACCTGTCATTGCACTGGTCGGCCGACCAAATGTTGGTAAGTCAACATTATTTAATTATCTCACCAAGTCAAATAATGCATTAGTGGCAGACCAACCAGGTTTGACACGCGATCGTATCTACGGTGTCACGCGACGTTTTGAAGACCGCTACATTGTGATTGACACGGGAGGTATAGCGCCTCCAGATGATTCAAAAGACCAAGACAAAATGAATCTTTCAATCAGTAACCAAGCCTGGTTTGCCATAGAGGAAGCCGATTTGGTTTGCTTTTTGGTAGATGGCACAGAAGGTCTAGTGCCTCAAGATGAAGAAGTATTTTCTAAATTAAGAACCACTAACAAAAAAACAATCGTCTTGGTTAACAAAGCAGATGCAGGTGCACAGAATTTACTTTCCAGTGACTTTTATTCCTTGGGTGCCGAGTACGTGCATGAAATTTCTGCAAAGTCTGGGAAAGGAGTTAGAAGTTTATTTGATAGATTGGATAAGCAACTCCCAGCTGTAGAAGAAACTGAAGAAGTATCCGAAAATGATGAAGTCATTAAAGTGGCACTGGTTGGACGTCCTAATGTTGGTAAATCTACATTGGCTAATGCGCTAATCGGCGAAGAGCGCTTTGTGACTTCCAGTATTCCAGGCACAACACGTGACAGCATTTCGGCACGAATCGATAAATTTGGCACTCAATTTGAACTTATTGATACAGCCGGAGTGCGCCGGCGTAGCAAAGTGCAAGATATGGTCGAAAAATTCAGTGTGGTGAAAACTATACAAGCTATCGAAAATGCCCATGTCGTGATACTTATGTTAGATGGCACACAAGAATTTGCAGAACAGGATGCACGTTTGGCAGGTATGGTATTAGATAGTGGTCGTGCAGTGGTTGTTGCAATTAACAAAATGGATGCCAGTTCAAATGAAGATCAGAAACAGATGCAGAAAGGCTTTGATTTAAAGTTACGTTTTCTTGAATACGCTGAAAAGCTATTCATCTCTGCCAAAAATAAAGAAGGAATCACAAAATTATTGCGTGCGGCAGTACGAGCCTATAAATCTTCGAATATAGAAATTACAACCGCTGAAATAAATCGTATGTTGGAAAATGCGTTGGAAAGCTTTCAACCTCCTTTAGTACGTGGACGCAGAATTAAACTTAAATATGCAGCTCAAGTGGGTAAAAATCCACCCACTATTGCTATTCATGGTAATCAAATTGGAAGAATTCCAGGTTCTTATAAACGTTATTTGGAAAATTATTTTCGTAAATCTCTAAAACTAGTTGGAACTCCCATCTTATTAGTTTTCAAACAACCTGATAATCCTTATGCAGGTAAACGTAATAAGTTAACTCCAAGACAACAACGTTCTAGAAAACGGATGCTTAAGAAAGTAAAACGCAAATGATGTTTATGCTTAGAAAATCATAAGACATGACTGAATCTCAAGAAATCTTATTTGCAAAACTACTAGTTCCACTGTTAATTTTATTTGCTATTGCAGTTCTTTATTTCATTTTTAATAAAAGTCAATCCATAATTGATCGTGTAATTGCTGCGTTACATTCAGTGATTGCAATTAGTGGCGCAGTGTATGCAATAGTAGTTTGTAAACTTACTGGTCCTAATTTATTTGAACCGCACACGCTAATTTTTTCAAATATATTAGCAGTTTCAGCAATATTTGGATTCGTGGCAATATTTTTATTTAAAGGGAATAAAGCTATACACCTTTTGTTATTACCATATCTGATTTGTTTGGCTTATGTATGGCATGTGGGTGGTATGGCGATAACTCACACATTAATATAAATGCTAGAGACCAAACTGAGGCAGTATAATTTGCAAGTATAAATCGGCGATTTTTTGATGTCCGTCATTGTTTGGATGAAAACCATCCTTTTTGCTTACCAACATATCCCCGGGTGCAGCTTTGTAGAAATCAACAACTGGTACCTTGTATGCATTCGCTTGACGGATAATGGCGGCATTAAAAGCAGCGACTCTTTCTACTGTTACATGTTTGTCAGGATCTTCTCGAAAGCGTTTAATTTGAGTAAGCTCAGGTAAATTCATAATTACAATAAAGGCTTTGCTCTTATTGCGTATGCGTCTAAACATGCTTTCTAAATCTTCTTCAAATTCATTCACATCATTTCCACCAATTAGATCATTGGCACCCGTCCATATAGTGATAAGGTCAATTTCTTTATCACGATTAAGCGCAGTTTTCGCAGATTTTTTAATGGCGGGAATGTCTGCGGTAGGGATGCCTAGGTTGAGTAAGCTAACTCTTCTACCTCGATCTTCAAACCCATCTTTTATTCGGTATACATAACCTCTTGTGATAGGTTTAGCTCCTATTCCAAATGCGTCACTTGCTCCTAAAGCCACATAATAAACAGGTGGAAGATTGTTTGCCGGACCTTCTTTTAAATCATCTTCATCGGAAGAGGTTGCACAACTGCTTATTACGAAAAGAACAAACAGATAAATAAATAAACGAATTATTTTTTTCATATATAGCTACCAATTATTTTGGCAGTATTATATAAAAAGTACGTTGATGTGTAAGCTTAGAGAAAGTTTGTTGAGTTATGCCTTGGATAACATCGATTTTGCATTGTGCATACGCTTATAAAGCGGTGCGCATTCAGGAAGAATAGTGTCAGTGAATTCTTGTCTGGATATATTGTTATCGGCTGCATATTTTTTGACAAGTTTGATATACATATCGCATATAGCAATCTCATTTTCATAGTTTTTTTCTTTTCTAGATAGTACAGCCACTTGCTCGAAGTATTTAGGGGCGGGCATGATTCCTGTGTCTACTGATTTCTGAATTTCTTCTCTACAGTATTCCACGACAGTATTTATATCTGTTTCATCTGCTTGCAAATTAGTTTTATTAGTCTGTAAATCTTTAAGAGGGATAACTTTTTTAATAATTGTGTTTAACCTATTCTTTGCCATCATGTCTTCCTTGTATGATGTATCTATATTCTTACAAAAAAGCTCAGTCGGACGTTCAGTCCCGATAAACGGACAATAAATTTATACGAAGTTCCACATACATCAACGTATTAAAAATACTGTTGTATTAGATCAGAAACGAGAATTTTTATACTGAATAAAATATAAAATAGGATATAACAGAGTAAACAACCAAAATTGAATGAGTTAGTCGAGTTTGTTTACCAATCGATAAGCGCCAATCAATATCCCAAAACCTACATATAGACCCAACAGCGAAATAAACAATAATAAGCCTAGTTCAAAAGGGATGAGACGGGTTCTAACGGCATAATATAGCCCAAAAACAAGACCCACGAATATCCAAACAGCGGCAAGTACATAAATTAGTTTTTTCTTATTCAAATTATATTCTTTATTTTGAGTAGTTTAGCAAATAACTTTGTTAAATTAGATGAATCCAAGATTATTTGAAGCATGAGATGTTTCAAAAATAAGTATTTGCAATACTAATATTATGCCTTCTTGATTAATCAAGAAATAGCCTGAATCTTGCGGTTTAAAGAGTCTAATTCTGTCTTAAGTGCATCTAGTTTTTGTTGTGAGCATTGTTGGCTGGGATCATAGAGTAAGGTATTAATCATATCCATTACAGATGAATATTCAGCTTTCGGAAGATTAGTTTGTTTACTGATATGCTCGATAAACTTTGCCGGAGTTTCTTCAAATTTGCGTTTAAATCCTTTTTTACTGAGTTTAGAAACAAAATCTAAGAAAAGCTTGATCACAGGGTGTTGATGCTTATTTCTGTTAGGTAAAAGTAAAGAAAAAATCACTATTACGGCACTTAGCATAGCTCCAAGTAATAAGGCTAATGCGATTTTAATAGATGTAATTTTACCAAATAGTTTTTGAAGAAAGTCAGTTTGAAACTCAGAATCGTAGCCAATAACAAATAAGTTCCAACGATGCTCAATCGATTCTAAAAAAAACATTATTTTTTGCATACCAGGAACCCCATTGAGCCGTGCATTTGTAAATGCAGATAATGAGCTTAAATCATTTTCTGATAATGCTGCACTAAAGTTTTCATGAATTCTAGAAGGTGCCACGGCAGCAGTTGGGTCAATCCGTTGCCAACCCTGATTAGCGATCCAATATTCTACCCATGCATGCGCTAAGTACTGCCGAACCACAACATGCCCGGTAATAGGATTAATTTCTCCACCTTGATATCCACCCACCATACGTGCTGGTATACCTACAGAGCGTAACATATATACCATTGCACCCGCATAGTGCGAACAAAAGCCTTGTCGAGTATTAAACCAAAATTGATCAATGCTGTTTTCACGCTCAAGTAATGGTGGCTCTAAAGTATAGTGGTAAGGCTCATCCCGAATGTGTTTAAGAATATTTTCTATAAACAATTCATGATCAGATGATTCTGCATATAAACTTTGCGCAAACTCAATAATTTTTGGATTATCATTTTTATCAATTTGTGTAGCTTGAATGCGTGCATACTCGGGTAGCCAAGTATTTAATGCTGCATCTGGATACGAGTCTACTTCGTAATGTAAGATTGAATGTACAGGTTGACGACTAATGAGCTTATAGTCCCATGTTAATCCTGTAGATTGAGTTTTTGGAATCGCAAGATCAATGCCTACAAGTAGTCGACTATGTGTCGGCTCAAACAAAATAGAATAAGTAAATTCGGGTTCGCTATCACCAATTTCATTTGGTATGAACCAAGCTTCTTTTATATTATTTACCCAGCTAACTTTGGGAATGTTATTAAACTTTTGAGGGATAGTAGCCTCCGACCATTTGCCTTCAAAAAAGTCTGTATACACTCTGCCTCGCCAATATAATTTGCTTGTGGGAGGTGGTTCATCCTTAAATATTGCCCGAAAAGCAATTTCATCTGAGCGAGCAAGTTTCGTAATATCGCCAGGGGTCATTTCTGAGCCTAAACCAGTCCGTGCTTGTTGGCTTGGGCTTGAGATTGCCCAAATAGGTCCAATGCGCGGGAAAAGAATAAACAGTACAACCATAAGAGGGATCGCTTGCACTAATAATTTGCTTGCAACTTTTAAAGACTCATAAGGTTTTACATGAGTATGAAGTTGATTCATACCTACCATAGATGCTGTTACAAGTATTAATACGCAGAGCTCATAAGCAACAATTCCTATGCTATGATTAAAAATAAATTGTATTGCTATGACAAAGTAAGCAATAAAGATAACAACATATGCATCTCGTTGAGTCTTCATTTCTAGTAATTTGAGAGCAAACGACATAATTAATAACGCAGCCCAAGTTTCCAGGTTTTGTTGAATACCTTCGGTTATAACGATTCCCGCCGTACTTATTAAAACTAAAACGGCTTTTTGCCAAAATGATAAGAAGCTTTTGCGGCCTAGGAAAATCATCCAGCGCCAGATCACACAAAATAAACCTGCAGCAATGATCCAAAAAGAAATTTGTGTTGCATGTGGGATAATAACCATCACAAATGTAGCAAGCAGCATGATTAGGCTATTGCGTGGTATTTGTGTAACCACTCCATGTTGCCATTTATTATCTTGTCGACGGCTAAATATTTTCATGAGGGAGGCCGAAAAGCGCGAGCTCTTTGAGTATTTGGTCTAAATGTGTCTTGCCTGTGTTGGGCGAAATTTCTATATCTGGCAGTCTTAATCCAAATTCTTTATTATTTTTATATGCATTGAGTGCCATGCCGGTCAATCGGCTTAAACGTAGTTCAGTATTACCTTGTAGCTGAGACCAATCCAAGATTAGGCGAGAATCAACGTAGGCTGAAAATTGTTTGACTAGCAGGTGATCTTGACGGGCATAGCTGCGCCAAAGAATATGGCGAGGTGAATCTCCTGGGTGGTAACTTCGCATATCATGAAAATCGTCGCTACCACTTCTATGGCTTAAATGCCCCTCATCCTTATCGCTAATATTATCAAACTGATATTTGTAAAATATTGGCTTAGGATAAACTATAGCGTGAGCATTTAGATCAATCCAAGTCCAAGCGCGTAATAAACCTAGTGGGTAATACGTTTCTACCAGTAGTCGTTTTGGTTTAAACCAGCCTCGCTGCTTACTTTTAGTGAAACAGTGTACACTAGTAGAGTTATTGTCATGCAGTTCTACCCATTGCATTACATGGCTTGGCCAGCCAACCTGTATCCCTTCGCGTTTCGAGTTTTGAGGACGTGTGACTCTAATTACAAATTCAATATCCTCATCAACAAAACCTGCTCCTGTCTTTTGTAACTCAAATGTAATACCTGCTAAGTTCTTATATGTATAAAAAATAGTGATAAAAAAAACACTTCCCAGCCAGAAAGTAAGTCCAAATATCAGCGAATTTTCATAATTAATTGCAGCTAATAGCAAGGCTAATAATAAAATTGAAAATATAAAACCAATTTGTGTTGGAAAAATAAATATCGATTTTTGACTGAGTGTGATTCTTTGTTGAGGAGGAATGCGTTGATTAAGCCAATTTTTAAATTGGTTTTTTAGGGCCAGTTTCGGCCATATTGAGTTACTGCTAGAACGGCTAAGCGAGGACATCTACACCAGCAAGTAGTTTTTGTGCTAAGGAAATAGCACCATGTCCAGTAAAGTCAGCAACACCTCTTAAACGGTGCTCAACTACACTGGGAAGTACTTGTTGCACATCTTCAGGAATGACATGGTCCCGTTGATGAATGAGTGCCCATGCTTTCGCAGCACGTAACAGTGACAATGCACCACGTGGTGAAAGTCCAAAAGCAAATTCATTTTCTTTGCGTGTGTAATCTACTAAGCGTTGAACATAATCAAGTAATGTATCTGCTATTTTTACTTGCTCCACGTCATTTTGAATTGCAATTAACTTTTCTGTACTGATTACAGCATTAAGTTTTTCTAATTGTTTACGTCGATCGCCGTCAAGCAATAGTTGACGCTCAGCTTCTTTATTAGGGTAACCAAGTTCTATTCGCATCAAAAACCGATCCACCTGTGATTCTGGCAATGGGTATGTGCCGGTTTGTGTGGCAGGATTTTGTGTAGCAATTACAAAAAATGGCTGTGGAAGATGATGTGTTTCACCTTCTATAGTGACAGTTTGTTCTTCCATTACTTCTAACAATGCGCTTTGACTTTTAGGAGTTGCGCGGTTGATCTCGTCTGCAAGTAATACTTGTGAAAATACTGGACCTGGCATGAATCGAAATGTAGATGTATTTTTATCAAATATTGAAACCCCTATAACATCACTAGGAAGTAGGTCACTAGTGAATTGAATACGATTGTATTCAAGTCCTAAAATCTGTGCGAGTGTCTGGGATAGTAGGGTTTTCCCCATACCTGGTAAATCTTCAATGAGTAAATGACCCCTTGCAAATAAACATGTAAGTGCTAATCGAATTTGTTCATCTTTCCCTAGCAAGACTTTTGAAACGGCTTCAATGATGGCTTCGATTGTGTCAGCTTGCGAAATGTTAATTTGAGAGAGTTTTCTAGCGTTAGATTCGGTAGTCATGTGTATCCATTCCTTTGTGAATAACCATAACTGTAAATAGCAGCCAGGCCTAGGTCATTGGTCAGTCATATGTGTGCAGAAAAGGGAAATACTTGTACGTATATGATTTTACAGACCTTATTCAAGATGGTTCATATCTACAGGTACATAAACTTTATATATCAGGCAAATCTCAAAAATTCTTTGTAAGCCTGGCTAGTGCCTATCGTAGGTCTTAATATATATGACGTGCTATATATACGTGTTACAGAGAAAAGTACCTATTTAGGGAATTTTCGATTCTAAGTCTTCAACATTGACTTTTGGATGTGCCTGTTTGAATTTTTGTAATTGGCGTGCGGCTTCAGCATAGTCTTTACGTGCGATCAGTTTTTCGATCATTAAAATCCAGTCTTCAACAGGGATAGGAGCAAATACTTGTTCTGAGTTTTCAGTTGAATCTCTTTTTCTTTGAATCTCCGCTTCGGAAATGTTGCCTGAAGTTGTATCAATATTCTCATCTGAATGAACGTCTTCACTTTCAATAGATCTTTGTTGCTGGATACCTCCTGATGCTGAGCTGTATCGATCGTCACTATCGAATACTTCGGGACTTGCGCTGTCTGATGATTTAGATTTTTCGAGTGAACGCTCTAGTCTTAAAGACTCACCTGATAGTCCTTGGTTGGCTTCGGATTTTCTCTTTGCTTCAGGTTCAGATTGAATAACATTTGGTTGGGTTATGGATTGTTTTTTTGGCTCCTGCTTTTGTTTTAGGGCACGTTCTTCCATCGGTGCATCTATCAGTGCATCCGATTCGGATTGTTTGATATCTTTGCTTTGTGTCGATTCAACTGGAGCAGATAATTCTGGAATAGAGGGTAGTTCTAATTGTTCTGGACTTTGGTCTAGTTGCACTAATAAACCAAACACTACGACTACACTTGCGGCTAATGATAAAGGAACTTTCCAATCGCCAGCAAAGTGACTACTACTTAGTTGTTTATCTGAGTTTTTAGCATAGTTAGTAATTTTATAGTTCAGTTTGGCTGGCGCAGTTTCATTGGCACCTGCTTTGTAAAGCTCTGCTAAAACTTCATCATCTTGACTCTGATTATTTTGTGTATCAGTCATAAATCGCTTATTTATTTAAGTAGGGCTGCTTTAAGTTTGTTCTTCGCATATCGTAGGCGGCTTTTTGCTGTTTCCATTTTTACTTGTGTGATCTCTGCAATCTCTTGCACTGTCAACTCTTGTTCAAAATGCAAAATTGCTGCTTCTTTTTGGTCTGCCGGTAATTCCTCTAAAGTCTGCATAAATAATTTGCTTTTTTGTTTTAAAGTAAATTCATCTTCAGGTAAGGCGATGGGTGTTGAGTCATATGAAAAATCTTCGACTGTATCCGACTCGTCAAACTCAATTATCTGAGCAGGCTTTGCTTTGCGGTAGTAATCTACTAATGTATTATGTGCAATAGTAAATAAATATGTTTTAAATTTTGCCTTAGGTTTATATCGGCTAGCGCTTTTAATCACCTTTATCCACACCTCCTGATAAAGTTCTTCAGATTGCGGTTTATCACTACAGTGTTTAACAAAATATCGAAAAAGTACATCTTTGTAGCGGTTGTACAAGGCTTCGAAAGCGGCTTGCTCACCACTTTTATATTTGAGCATTAAGCTTTCGTCACTAATAGTGTCATTACGATTCTTTTGAGCCCAATTCATGGCTGGCAGCCTAGCGTTGCCAATCATTATGTGCAATAGGGCTGCACAATAGTGCTATCTAATTATTTAAACGAATAAATATGTGCGAGGGGTTAAATGCCCTATACATTAGTATTGGTATCGTAGATTCGAGAAGCTTGTTAGGATTCTGTCATGGCTAGAGCACAGGTTTCAAAGCGACTACAGGATGTGAATGCTTTTCACGTTATGAGTCTTATGGCAGAGGCGAAAAAGCTAGATAGTCTGGGGCACAGTGTCATTCATATGGAAATGGGTGAACCGGATTTTTCCACACCTAAGCCGATTATCGATGCGGGTATTCGTGCACTGCAATCAGGAATTACACACTATACGCCTACATTGGGTCTTCCAGCCTTGCGGGAAGCAATTGCTGATTTCTATTTAAAAGAATGCCAAGTTTCAGTAGATGCGGAACAGATTATCATTACACCGGGATCTGCCACAGCGCTACAACTCGTTTTAAACCTCATGGTTAGTGAAGGGCAGAGTGTTGCGATCACCGATCCTGCATATCCCAGCACTCATAATCTGGTGCGTTTATTCGGTGGGCATGTTTTGCAGATTCCTGTGCATGAAGATTCTGCTTGGCAGCTTACAACGGATATTCTTGAAGAGTATTGGAATGAGTCTGTTAATGCGGTTTTATTAGCTAGTCCATCAAATCCTACTGGAACCATTATTGAAAATTCTGAATTACAAAAAATTTCTGATTTCTGTGTTTCTAAAGGTACATTTTTACTGGTCGACGAAATTTATCATGGATTGGTCTACTCTAATGCTCCGAGAACGGCGGCAGGTTTGAATGAAAACACTTTCGTAATAAATAGTTTCTCAAAATTTTATGGCATGACAGGCTGGCGAGTAGGTTGGATTGTCTCACCTAAACCGTATTTGGAAGATATGAATAAGCTCGCGCAACATACATTCTTGGCAGCGCCTACTCCAGGGCAGTATGCAGCATTAGCGGCGTTTGAAAAGGATACGCAAAAAATACTTATTGAAAGAAGAGATGAATTCAAAGCGCGTCGTGATTATTTGTATGATGCATTAGAAAACATCGGATTTAAAATGCGCGTTAAACCACAAGGAGCATTTTATATGTATGCAGATAGCTCGGCATTTAGTGATAATAGTTTTGAGTTTGCTAGAAAAGCTCTACAAGATAAACATGTAGCATTTACCCCAGGAATTGATTTTGGAGTATCTGGAGCAAACCAACACGTGCGTTTTGCTTATACAACCAGTATTGAAAATTTAAAGATAGGCATACAACGCCTAAGTGAGTACAGAGATATATAAATTCGGATAATGGGAAGTTTTATGAATTATGTAATGCGATATTTATTGTTTTTAATGTTTATTTCACTTTGCGCGTCTTGCTTAAATCAGGATGTGGCGAATAAAGTCTCGAATGAAACGGCCGAAGAGCAAAGTTTAAATGAGCCTATGAATAATACGCGCATGCATGATCTTTTGCAGCGCATTGATCCAGAACTTCAGGGGCAGTTAGGCTCTTGGTTATTAGAATATGAATCATTACAAGTACAAGTTATTACGGATGAAGAAGCAGACCGAATGCGTGTCATTGTACCTATAACCAAAGTTGAAGATGTAGATCGAGAGGAATTCATTCGCTTAATGCAAGCAAATTTCGATTCTGTCTTAGATGCTCGTTACAGCGTTGCGAATGGAGTGTTATGGAGTGCTTTTATACATCCACTTTCGATTCTATCAGATGAGGAATTTATTTCGGGCCTTGCGCAAGCTATTACGGCTGCGGCCACCTATGGTTCTACTTATAGTTCGGGTGCCTTAATCTTTAGAGGTGGAGATAGTGATGAGCAACAGCGTGACTACTATGAAAGTATCATAGAAAAAGGCTTGAAGATTTAAAGCTAATTTATTATTTACGTTGCAAGTGATGAATTGTGATATAGCGATGAGGCTTTTTTGCAAATATTTTTGCGTATTTCCTCTTGGTACTGATCTTCAAAACGCGGCATTTGTGACGCTGCAGACATGAGATACCACAATCCATTGCGTTGCTTCATGAAATAAGAAACAAGCTTGTTTGCTTCTCGTTTTGCTCTTGCGAGCATGAGTTCATCTTGCATCATTCGTCTCCTTGTTTGACCTGAATGATTACGAAACCATTATGTGCATATAAGTTAGAATACACGTCAACACATTTGATTAATGGTGCTGAATCACTTAATCAAAGGTTTCATAGCAACTTAAGTGATTGTTGTTTATTTGAGTATCTGTATGTGAATTAGTTCAAATTTAAACATGCTTGTTAAATGGTTGATTTTAAATTTTTAGTCCAAAGTGATGTTGCCGCTGCAACTCCAACAGGCATAGCAAAGAAATTAAGTATAGGTGTAATGGTCATAAACATTAATGCAGCACCCATTCCTAAACATTTAAATCGATTTTGTTTAATTACCTCTAATTGTTGTTTAAAATTTATTTCGTGATTACCCATAGGGTAATCTAAGTATTCAATGGCTATCATCCAGGCGCCAAATAAAAACCATAAGAAAGGTGCAATTAGGTTCAAGCCAGGAATAATGGACAATATAAGTAACGGGATTGCGCGGCTGATAATATAAAAGAGCTTTCGTAGCTCATTGCCGAGTCCCACACCCGCTGCTTTTAACAGATCTAGATAATTACTATTACCTGAAGATTTTTTATTTTCTCTAGGTAAAAGATGATGTTCGATTTTTTCGGATAGCACGCTATTAAAAGGCGCGCCCAAAAGGTTAGCAACTAAAGTAAAGGCAAAAAACATCACCACTAAGCCTGCTAATAAGACTAGAGGCCATATAATAAATTCTAACCAAGCAAGCCATGTGGGTAATAATTGTTCGATATAGGCATCTAGTTTTGTATATCCAAACCAAAATGCACTTGAAAATAAAATTAAATTTATCAGCGTGGGGACGACGACATAACGTTTAACACCAGGCTTTTTGATTAAACGAAAGCCGTTTAATACATGAGATACTCCGTAAAGCACATCTTTTAACATCTAAAAAGGTCTTTATAATTCGTTTGGTTGTTTAATAAACTTAAAGTGAATTAGGAAGTTCTACAGGTGCTTTGGGTTGCCATCCTTCTTTGCGGTGTTCGACCGTAACATAAGTATAGATACCTCCTCGAATATTAAAGTCACCAGTGATTCGCATAAATCGGGGCTTTAGCAATGTCGCAATATCGCTTAGAATTTCATTAGTTATTGCTTCGTGAAATGCTCCTTTGTCTCTAAATGACGTCATATACAATTTGAGAGCTTTAAGCTCTACACATAGTTCGTCAGGAACATACTCAATTAAAAACTTGGCAAAGTCAGGTTGGCCTGTAAGTGGGCATAAGCAAGTGAATTCAGGAATACGAATACGAATAGTGTAATCAGTTTCGATTTGTGGGTTTTCGAAAGTATCTAAATGTTGTGTATGAAAGTTCGACATCGGGGTTTCTGTTTTGTTTTTAATATGGCTATTTTAGCGAATAACGAGTGAATAAATAGATGCTGCTTAGTTCTATCAAAATGGCCGGATTCAAATCTTTTGTTGATCCAATTACATTGGATTTTCCAACTTCTATGGTGGGAATTGTAGGCCCGAATGGTTGTGGCAAGTCGAATATCATCGACGCCGTGCGATGGGTGATGGGCGAGAGTTCTAAACATATTCGTGGCGATACCATGGAAGATGTGATTTTTAATGGTTCTTCCACCCGTAAACCAGTAGGCCATGCATCGATAGAACTAGTCTTTGATAACAGTGAAGGTAAATTGGGCGGAGAATACTCCTCTTATAACGAGATCTCCGTGCGCAGACAGGTGACTCGTGATGGACAATCTAAATATTTTCTAAACGGTACGAAGTGTCGTCGTAAAGATATTGTTGGGCTTTTCTTGGGTACAGGCTTAGGGCCCCGAAGCTATGCAATTATAGAGCAGGGCATGATCTCGCGTTTAATTGATGCTAAACCGGATGAATTACGTGTCTATTTAGAAGAAGCAGCTGGAATATCAAAGTATAAAGAGCGTCGTCGGGAAACTGAAAATCGTATTCGTCATACACGTGAAAATT
The DNA here is from genome assembly GCA_028279275.1 of Gammaproteobacteria bacterium. Taxonomy (GTDB): domain Bacteria; phylum Pseudomonadota; class Gammaproteobacteria; order UBA4575; family UBA4575; genus JABDMD01. The sequence goes on from JANQOB010000012.1 coordinate 109,030, forward strand.
TAGATCGTTTAGATGATGTAATTGAAGAAATTACTAAACGTATAGAGCATCTAAAAAGACAAGCCAGAGCTGCAGAGCGATACAAAGAACTCAAAGCAGAAGAACGTCAAGCGAAAACAGAATTGTTAGCATTGCGGTGGCAAGCGCATCAAGATGAAGTGCTTGAACGTAAACACGCAATGGAACATAAAGAAACAGAAATTGAAAAAGTAATTTCTGAAATTCGTGGTATTGAGGCCGAAATCGAAAAACTACGTCAGCAACATGCTGATGAAACAGAAAAGTTTAATCAAGTTCAGGGAGATTATTATAAGTTAGGCGGCGAGATTTCTCGCATTGAACAATCTATACAACATGTGAAAGAGCTAAATAGTCGTTATGACGAAGAGCTTAAACAAGTACAAGAGGCATGGGCAAAATCTGAGAAAAGTTTGATTGATGAGCAAGCCAAAGCAGCAGATTTGGAAAATAAAATCACAGAGATTGAGCCTCAATTAAAAGCCGCTCGTGAAGAGCTGAGTTCCAATACCGAAAAGCTAGGTGAAGCTGAAACAAAAATGACTGAATGGCAAGATGCATGGGAAGCATTAAGCGAAAAGATTGCTGAGCCTGCTCAAGTTGCTGAGATTGAAGCTTCTCGGGTTGAATATTTGGAAAATCATCTCGATCAATTAACAGAGCGTAAAGACAAACTTTTGGAAGACTTGCATCAATTCAGTAAGCACAAAGTCTCTAAAGAATCTGAAGATTTTGTGTCTCGTGTGAACGAGACAAATATTGCGTTGCAGTCCATTTCGCCAAAAATTGTTGAATTGACAAAGAAGATCAGTACAGCGCGTGATACAAGTCAAACCTTAGGAATGCAGCTTGAAAAGTCACGAGAAAAACTGCAAACAATGCAAACCGAGCTCTCTTCGTTACAAGCTTTGCAACGTGTGGTGTTGGGTGAGGAAGGTAAAGATGTCAGTAAGTGGTTAGATCAGCATGAATTAACGAATGCGCCACGTTTGATGGATCAAATCAAAACTGAGCCTGGTTGGGAAGCAGCAGTAGAAGCTGTATTGGGAGATTACTTAGAAGCAGTTTGTGTTAAAGACATTAAAGAAGTAGCCACTTCGATGAAAAGTATTCGAACTGGCCGCATGATGATGCTGAATCAAAACACTCATACTAAACAACATTCACAAGACTCACTCGCGAGTAAAGTAAAAACCTCAGTGGATTTGTCAGAAAAGCTTGGCAATGTGTTTGTTGCCAATAACGTTCAAGACGCCCTAAAAAAGAGTGCTTCACTTGAGACAGGAGAGTCAGTGATCACTAAAGATGGTGTTTGGATAGGCCCAGATTGGCTGCGTGTCTCAAGAATAGCGGCCAATAAAGGTAATGTCTTGCAACGTAAAAATGAAATTCGCTCACTAGAAAAACAAGTACAAACATTACAAAGTGAAATTAGTGCGATGGCAGAAAATCTCGAAGCCTGTCAAAGTGAGTTGTATGAAAACGAAAAACAGCGCGATCAAGTTCAGGCAAGTTTAACGAATGCACAAAAGATGCATGCACAAGCCGAGGCAGAAATGTCGGGTTGGGAAAATGAAAAAGAACATATTGAACGGCAAGAAGAACAAGTGCGTGATTATCTTGAAGATGTGAGCCGTCAAATTCAACAGTCAAAAGAGGAATTAGAAGATTCAAGAAGAGCAAAACAAGAAGCAGATGAAATTCTTGAAGTATTAAATGTTGATCGTGAATCGTTGTTAGAACAACGTGATAACACTGTTTTCCATTTAGATGGTGCTCGAAGTAAGGAAGTCGAGCGTCGAGAGTCAACTCATCGACTAGCATTAAATTTAGAGTCTTATCGTAGCTCATTAAAAGCTGCTCATGCTTCATTAGACCGCATGAGGGAGCAAGGTGAGCAACTTAAGCAGCGTGAACAAACATTGCGTGAATCAATTGAAGATGGCAACACACCACTCTCCGAGCTTAATGCTAATCTTAAGGGTTATGTGGATAAGCGCGTTAAGATTGAACATAGCCTTGCTGAAGCGAGAGCAATTGCTCAACAAACTGAAGAATTAGTGCGTAGCAAGCAAGAACAAAATGTAGAAACACAGCGTAGTCTTGAAGAACATAGAAACGAACTAAATCAGTTGCAGCTCGCATGGCAAGAAGCAAATGTTCGCAGTAAGACAGTTCAAGAACAGTTACAAGAATATGATGTTTCACCTGAGTCTGTATTAGAAAAACTAGATGAAGATGCTAGTTTAGAAAAATGGGAAGAGAAAACGCAGTCGTTAGAAAGAAAAATTAATCGTCTAGGCCCGATAAATCTTGCTGCGATAGGTGAGTTCGAAGAGCATAATGAACGCAAAGAATATCTAGATAAGCAGCATGAAGATTTAATGAATGCTCTGGAAACACTTGAAAATGCGATTCGAAAAATTGATAAAGAAACAAAAGACCGTTTTAAAGATATTTTTGAAAATGTGAACAGTCATCTGCAAGCCATGTTTCCACGTTTATTTGGTGGCGGCAAAGCTTTTCTTGAAATGACTGGGGATGATCTCCTTACCACTGGAATTGCTATAATGGCTCGCCCACCAGGCAAAAGATTATCCTCGATTCAGCTGATGTCGGGTGGTGAGAAAGCGCTTACTGCTGTAGCTCTGGTATTTTCATTATTTGAACTTAATCCTGCACCATTTTGTCTACTTGATGAGGTTGATGCACCTCTGGATGATGCCAATGTAACGCGTTTTTGTGATTTATTAAAAGATATGAGTGACCGAGTACAGTTCATATATATTACGCATAATAAAAATACTATGGAGTATGCCAATCAATTATTAGGTATAACAATGCATGAGCCAGGTGTTTCAAGAATTGTTTCTGTAGATGTGGATGCAGCTGCTGAAATGGTTGCTGTATCTTAATTTCAATCTCAGATTATAAATCTGTGTCTTCTAAACTCGCATATCTTAACTTAGCATAGCTTGCCAATTCGTATTCAAATAATATGGAATTAGAACTTCGTATTGCATTATTACTCATTGGTGTAGCAGTGATAGCTGTGTTGTATTTCATTGGTAGATCCAAGCGTGCAGTTCACAAGCAAGAGGACGATGAGTTTGATTTTTCTACACAAGATCTTCCAGATCCTTTAGAAATAGATCAGCCACTTGAGCTGGATGATGATCTGGTAAATGAAAAAGATCAAATTAGTGAACTCAGTGATGACTTAAGTAATTTGGTACGCGAAGAAATAACGGAATCTTCAAATATACGGGCAGCTAAAAATAAAGTCGCGTTCAAACACCAGCCTAGCTTATTAGATGAGCAGCCAGAGCCACCTAAGCTTGAGGAAAAGTTAGTGGTTTTACATGTAATGGCGCGTCGACCACAAAAATTCTCAGGAGAAGGAATTGAAAGCTTGAGTAGAGAACTAGAACTCGAGCTTGATGAAATGCAGATTTTTAATAAATATGTTGAACGGTTTAGCGGTAAGAAAACACTTTATCATATGCTAAATATTGTTAAACCTGGTACTTTCAATAAACAAGCTATGCGAGAATTTGAAACACCAGGACTGAGCTTTGTTTTAAATTTACCTGGGCCAGAAGAAGGTTTGCGAGCTTTTAATATTATGCTTGAGGATGCACGAAAATTTGCAGAACGATTAAATGGAGAATTACTGGACGAGTCACGAAATCGTTTAAATCCACAAATGACTGCACACATTCAAGAAGATATACAGCTTTTTAGTTTGAAAAACCCCCGCGCAGCTCAAGCTTGAAATAGTTCAAAATAATTTTATCTTTGTTGCATAATTGCATGCTATGGCAGTAAGTGTACAAAATAAAATAAAAAAATTGCGTGATGAAATTCAGCAACATAATTACTCGTACTATGTTTTAGATGAGCCTGCTATTCCCGATGTGGAATATGACAAGCTCATGCGAAACTTACAGAAGCTCGAAGAAGCTAATCCAAAGTTAATTACTCCGGACTCTCCTACACAAAGGGTAGGTGCGCAACCATTAGAAGCGTTTTCCCCTGCTAAGCATGAAGTACCAATGTTATCACTTGGTAATGTATTTAGTGTCGATGAACTTGAGGCATTTGAAATTCGTATAAAAGATCGATTAAAGCGCGATATTAATATTGATTACACCGCAGAGCCTAAGCTCGATGGTTTGGCTGTGAGTTTAGTGTACGAAAAAGGGTTATTAGTACGTGGAGCTACACGTGGCGATGGCATGACAGGAGAAGATATCACTGAAAATATTCGTACGATTAAGTCCGTACCATTGAAATTACGTAAACATAAAAAACTTCCTAGTAAGTTAGAAGTTCGTGGTGAGGTCTTCATACCAATCAAAGATTTCGAAAAAATGAATGCAAAAGCGAGGAAGCAGGGCGAAAAAACATTTGTAAATCCACGTAATGCAGCAGCAGGAAGCTTACGTCAGCTCGATCCTAAAAGCACGGCTGCACGACCGTTAGATATTTACTTCTATAGTGCAACAAACATTGAAAAATTAACCACAATCAAAACTCAGTATGAATCTTTGCAGTTTCTAAAAGAACTTGGTTTAAGAATTTGTCCCGAGATTAATAAAGTACCGGGTTATAGGGGTTGCTTAAATTACTATGAAGAGATTTTAAATAAACGTGACAAGTTAGGCTATGAGATTGACGGTGTTGTCTATAAAGTTAATGATTTGGATTTGCAAGAAGAGTTGGGATTTGTTTCTCGTGCACCTCGATGGGCTGTAGCGCACAAATTTCCTGCACAGGAAGCGGTTACTAAAGTTGAGCGTATAGAGTTTCAAGTGGGTCGTACTGGTGCATTAACCCCAGTGGCTAAGCTTAAGCCAGTTTTCGTGGGTGGAGTTACAGTTAGTAATGCTACTTTGCATAATATGGATGAAGTGCAGCGTAAAGATGTGCGCGCTGGTGATGAAGTTATCATTCGAAGAGCCGGTGATGTGATTCCTGAAGTGGTTAAAACAGTTTTGAAACCTGGCTCGAAACGAAATAAGGCGGTTCAGGCTCCAACGGAATGTCCAGTTTGCCAATCTGAAGTGGTGCGTATTGATGATGAAGCCGTTATACGATGTAGTGCGGGTTTATATTGTCCGGCACAACGTAAAGGAGCGATTAAGCACTTTGCATCACGTACTGCAATGGATATCGAAGGTCTTGGGGACAAACTTGTTGATCAGTTAGTAGACGAGGAAATCATTTCTAGTGTGCAGGATCTTTTTTATTTGGATAAAGAAAAAATAGTTGCATTAGAACGTATGGGTGAGAAATCTACAGATAATTTACTCACTGCAATTGAAACAAGCAAACAAACAACTTTTTCACGTTTTGTATATTCATTGGGAATTAGAGAAGTCGGAGAAGCTACTGCAAATGCACTTACAGACTACTTTGATAACCTGGAGGCTTTGTTAGCCACTAATCATGAAGAATTACAAGAAATTGATGATGTGGGCCCGGTAGTTGCTGAAAACATAATGGCATTTTTTTCTCAAGAACATAATCGTGAAGTGATTGACGCTTTAATAAAAGCAGGCGTAAGCTGGGAGAAAAAACCAAAGTTAAAACAAAGTTCTAAACTTGAAGGAAATATTTTTGTATTAACAGGTACTTTAGAAAAGTTAACGCGAACAGAAGCATCTGAGAAGCTGAAAAATTTAGGTGCGAAAGTGACTAGCAGTGTGTCTAAAAAAACAACGGCAGTAATTGCAGGCGCTAATCCAGGTTCAAAAGTAACTAAAGCAGAAAAATTAGGCGTTAAAATTTTGAGCGAAAAAGATTTAGAAAAGTTACTTAAAGTATAGATTCATTGACATTAATCTGGTCCTATAAGATAGTTCATTATTGCCATGTTTGATTATTTCGAAGATGACACTAATGAGGCTGAAAAGATTTGAAAACTGAACGCCGAGCTGTAGCGCGTTACCGTGCGAAAATTCCCGTTCGAATCGAAATAGATGATTACCGATTTGATGCAACTACCACAGAAATTTCTCTGCAAGGATTACGAATTTTATGCTCTGGCCCTGTGGCTAATTCCGTATTTAATCAATACATACAAGTAACGCCTGGTGAAAATATCACTGCGAAAATTAGTATTAATATTTCAAATGCACTCGATTTTGCAGAAACTCTAGATTGTCAAACTAGAGTGATCACGGTTAATCGTGTTTCTCAAGACAGTTATATCGTTGGATTTAAGATTATTGAGTTTATTGATGATGGCTTTGACCGTTGGCATGAACACATTGCTACAAAACATTAGTTAAGAGTTATTATAAATTAATAAATATTAATCAATTCTACGAATCAATACTTTGCTAAAATAAAAGGGTATTTTGTAATAGATTGAAACCCATAATTTACTTTTTAATTTTACAAGCTTTAAATTGTCTAAAATTCACTCAACTGCAGTTGTATCTCCAAAAGCGGAAATCGATACCGACGTAAAAATCGGACCTTACAGCGTTGTTGAAGAAAACGTGATCATTGGTGCAGGAACCGAAATTGGGCCGCATTGCGTAATTCATTCTTATGTAAAGCTTGGTAAGAGTAATCAACTACATGCTCAAGCTGTAATTGGTGGTTTACCTCAAGATTTATCTTTTAGTGGTGAAGAAACATGGGTGGAGATTGGTGATGAAAATATTATTCGTGAAAATTGTACAATTCACCGTTCCACTAATCCAGACATGCCAACAACTTTAGGTTCTAAATGCTTTTTAATGAGCTACTCACATGTTGCTCATGATTGCCAACTTGGTAATGAAGTTATTCTTACTGCTTATGTTGGTCTAAGCGGGCATATAGAAATTGGAGACAAAGCTAATTTGGGTGGTCATGTAGGTACGCATCAATTTATTCGTATCGGCAAGATGTCGATGATTGCAGGGTATACCCCAGTCCGCAAAGATGTTTTGCCATTTTGTCTGTTAGGAGGAGACCCAGTACGGCATATGCGTTTAAATACAATTGGGTTACGACGATCAGGGGTCAAGGGTGAAGAATATAAAAAACTTGAACAAACATTTCGAAATATTCGGGATGGAGAAGCGATAGAAGATCAGTATGGAACTCCAGAAATTGATTATCTTCGAGAATGGATGTTGGCGCCATCTAAACGCGGAATTTATGGGTTTTTAAAAAACTGAAAATATCCCGTTAATCTTCATTAAATGTCTGTGCTTATAAAATTGATTTTTGAAATTTGCCTGTTGCGAAAAGGTCCAGAGGACTTGCCTGCAAATCGCGCGGTGTTGTTAAACTTGCTATTAATAAGTCTCGTGGTTTCTATATTTTTAGGCTTGATGATTTATGATACGAATGTTGCCGTGATTTCTAGCATATCAGGATTATTATTTTCATATATTTTTACAAAGATATTATTAAGTAAAAAGCCTGAGCGTTTTACACAAACATTTAGTGCGATGTTAGGGACTGTCACTTTAATTAATCTCCTTTCTTTACCGGTTTTTGCTCCCTTATCGAATGAGCAGTTAAATGAGAATCTAGCTGTGTTACTAAGCGTGCTGAGCTTCGGGTTTTTAATTTGGATAATTGTAGTATATGGATTTATATTCAGCCGAGCACTTTCCATTGTTTTAAATTACGGGATCGCGATAAGCGTTGGTTATACTTTTTTAAGTATCATCATCTTGCAATTGATCCTGACTGGTAAAACACCTGCTTAATGCATATTCATATTCTTGGAATTTGCGGAACTTTTATGGGTAGTTTAGCTATTATCGCTAAACAGTTAGGGCATACTGTTTCTGGTTCTGATGCAAATGTTTACCCGCCTATGAGCACTCAACTGGAAATGGCAGGTATAGAGTTAATGAGCGGCTATTCAGTTGATCATCTGTTCCCCATGCCAGATCAAATCATTGTTGGTAATGTTATGGCACGTGGTAATGAGGTTGCTGAGTATTTGCTCAATAACCATATACCCTATACATCGGGTCCTGCTTGGTTACATGATCAAGTACTACAAGAGCGCTGGGTACTCGCTGTGGCTGGTACACATGGCAAAACTACCACGAGTAGCATGCTTGCCTGGATCTTGGAATCGGCAGGATTAAAGCCTGGATTTTTGATTGGTGGTGTGCCTGAAAACTTTGATTACTCTTCTCGGTTGGGCGATTCTAAGTACTTCGTAATTGAAGCAGATGAATACGATACCGCTTTTTTTGATAAGCGGTCAAAATTCATACATTACTGTCCCCATACATTACTGATAAATAACTTAGAATTCGATCATGCAGATATATTCGATGATCTAGACGCTATTAAGCGCCAATTCCACCACCTGCTTCGTATTCTGCCCAGTGATGGAAAGCTCATCATCAATCAAGACGATCCAAATATTAAAGATGTAATTGATATGGGATGCTGGACACCAATTGAGTCATTTTCTACAACTAATCATGCTGCAACTTGGTTTGCAGATGATATAGACCTTCAAAACTCCCAGTTTACGTTGCAACAAAATGACAAACCTCGTGGTTTGGGGGCGTTAAAGCTATTTGGTCGTCATAATATTAGCAACGCGATTGCAGCGATTGCTGCAGCGCAGCATGCGGGTGTTTATGTTGAAGATGCACTGCAAGCGCTTACGACATTTTCTGGTGTGAAACGACGTTTAGAGCATAAAGGTACATTTAACAACATAAATATCTATGATGACTTTGCTCATCATCCAACAGAAATTGCAGCAACAATTTCAGCATTTAAAGATCAATACCCAGAGGGTCGCATCATTACAATTTTTGAACCACGCTCAAATTCAATGCGTCTTGGGATTCATATTGAGCATTTGGCCAACGCCTTTGATGATGCAGACAAAGTATTTATTTTTGAACCCAGTGATTTAGAGTGGTCAATAAAAGAAGTAACACAAAATATTAAACCGGAAACTAAAGTATTTACTGAAGTAGATAATGTTATTTTAGATTTAATTAATGAAGTAAAGCCAGGAGATAATATATTAATTCTTAGTAATGGAAGTTTTGATGGCCTGTCTGCAAAATTAGTGTTACAGATGTCAAGACGCGAGTCTGATGCCATTCATTAGATTGTTTTTATTAACATGACAAACAAAAGAAAACGCCGCAGTTTATCTTCTGGGGATCGGATTGGTAAATATCAACTAGATGGAATCATTCATCAGGGGAAGTATCGCACAATATATAAAGCATTTGATCCTTTTTTAGAACGCGATGTGGCTATAAAAGTCAGTCAGTTCCCGGATAATCAACACGGCGAAGAAAATTCACAACAATTGCGAAATTCATTTTTTTTAGAAACGCGAGCCGTAGGGCAACTACAACATCCAAACATTGTTGCAGTCTATGATGCAGGCGTGGGTGACCGTCAAACATTCATTGTCATGGAGTATATTGAGGCGAAGAGTTTGGCTTCAATTATGAATGCTAAAGAAGAAATCCCAATCTCAAAAGCAATTGATATTGCGTTTAAATGTTGCAAAGCACTTGAATATGCGCATAGTAAAAATGTTGTACACCGCGATATAAAACCTGCAAATATATTAATCACAACGGACGGTAATGTTAAAATTGTAGACTTTGGTGTCGCCAAAGTACGTGATCAAATAGATACATTCTCTAGCGGGTTATTTGGTTCACCTTTATACATGTCTCCAGAGCAAATAGAAGAGCAGGAAGTTGGGCCAAGTACGGATTTGTATGCACTAGGTGTAGTCTTATATGAAATGTTAACAGGTGATAGATTATATGAGGCGGATAATGTGCATACATTAATGTATAAAATTTTGCATGAAAAACCTGAGTCACTCGCAAGTCGTGGAGTTGAGCATGCGAGCAAAATACAGCCCGTTATTGACCAAGCCTTAGAAAAATCTCAAGAGCAACGTTATCCGGCTGCTGCAGATTTTGCTGCGGCGATACGCAGTGTTGATATAGCTCTACGATATGAAGAATCCGAAATCATAAAGCAAGTTAATGCTGAGCAAGCAGGCATGCTTGGTTTTTTTAAAGATTTTAACCAGAAACAATTATCGGAGTTTGTGGACTTGGCAACCTGGCTGCGAATATCGCAAGATGAGACTATTATTTCTGCTGGTGAAATCGACCAAACTTTTTATGTAATTGTGGCCGGTAGAGCAATTGTTTATAAATTAAATGAACCAGTGAAAACTTTAAATGAGGGTGATTGCTTTGGTGAAGTGGGGTTACTGCGTAATGAAAATAGTAGTACCAGTATCATTGCCAATAGTGACATGTTGTTAATGAAGCTTACTACCTCTGATTTAGATAAAATGTCTACAACTTTGCAAGCGCAGTTTTATAAAGCAGTAGCACATTCTATGGTTAAGCGCTTAGCTGAAGACAAATTAACGGCTGATAAAGCAGCCTAATCAAGGTAAAATTTGGATAACTCGAGTTGTCCAACTTGTCCTAATAATCTTATTTTTAAAAGAGGAAAAGTATTTAGCTCTTGTCTTCTAATTTACATACACTGCCATTGTTTCCTCTCAATACCGTTATTTTCCCTGGCGGAGCATTGCCTTTGCGAATTTTTGAGCCACGCTATTTAGATATGGTTAAAGAGTGTATGCGTAATAATCATGGATTTGGAATTACCTTGATTAAAAATGGCAAAGAAACAGGGTCGGTAGCTAACGTGTACAAGACAGGTACAGAATGTCGTATAGACGATTGGGAAACCTTACCGGATGGTTTGTTGGGTATTACTGCATATGGCGAAAGTAGAATACATATCGAGAATACTCACGTTCAAACAGACCAATTGTTGATGGGAGAAGTCGAGTCTCTAGAGGAGGACTCTGATAAAGAATTGCCGGAAGAATTTGAAGAAATGCGTATTTTGTTGCAAAACATAATAACCCAAATTGGGAAGCCATATATTAATTTACCTGCTCATTATGATAAGGCAGGGTGGGTGGGTGCTCGTCTTACAGAACTGTTACCTCTACAATCTGCAATTAAGCAAAGGCTCTTAGAGATAAATGATCACGTAGTGCGTTTATATCATCTAAAGGAAGCTATGCAGGAATTTAAATTTATTTAACAAAGGAGAGTAATGTGGCAACGATTGCCCTAACAAAGGATAGCTTTAACGAAACTGTTGAAAACAATGATACTGTAATAATTGATTTTTGGGCTTCTTGGTGCGGTCCTTGTAAGTCTTTTGCGCCGACATTTGAGAACGCATCTGAAAATCATGAGGATGTTGTATTTGCTAAAGTGAATACCGAAGAAGAGCAAGAGCTCGCCCAAGCTTGCAATATTCGCTCGATACCTACATTGATGATTTTTCGAGAGCAAATTTTACTGTATTCGCAAGCAGGTGCATTACCGCCAGCACAATTAGAAGACATCATTGACAAAACAAAAGCTTTAGACATGGACCAAGTACGTGCAGATATTGAAAAGCAAAGTGAAGAGCAAGATTCAAAAAATTCTTGAGATCTATAGAGCTATATGACTGAATATCGTATCGATAAGATATCTGAAATAAGCTCAGATACGGTTCCTGAACGTTACACTGTGCGCCATGTATTAAATATGGCGCTTGTCCATAAAAAAGAACTTTTTTCTGCAAACATCATTGCCATAGTTGCGGTACTCGCTAGCATACCCATCCCTTTGTTAATTCCTTTATTGATTGACGAAGTTTTATTAGACAAGCCAGGTAAAGTGGTGGAAACAATTGGAAGTTTTTTTCCAGAATCACTGCACAGTCCTTTTCTTTATATCATCGCGCTCACTGTGGTGTGTATTGTGTTGCGCTTAATCTATTTATTGCTAAATGTTTGGCAAACGAAAAAGTTTGTAGGTATTGCTAAAGATATAATTTACCGTATCCGCTATCAGTTACTTAATCGGCTTAAATCAGTGGCGATGTCTGAATATGAAACTTTGGGCGGTGGTGCGGTTTCATCAAAGTTTGTCACGGATTTAAATACAGTAGACCAATTTGCTGGAGAAACAGTAAGTAAATTCTTAGTTGCTGCTTTAACTATAATTGGAGTTGCTGGCGTGCTGATATGGTTGCACTGGCAGCTTGCTCTTTTCATATTATTTGTAAATCCTTTGGTGATTTACATCACTATGTTGATTGGAAAAAAAGTAAAAGAGCTAAAGAAGCAGGAAAATAAATCTTTTGAAAAATTTCAACAATCACTCACTGAAACCTTAGATGGTATACAGCAGATTCGTGCCAGTAACCGTGAAACCTATTATCTAGACCGTGTAAAGGAAGATGCAGAACAAGTAAAACAGCATTCAACTGCATTTTCTTGGAAAAGTGATGCAGCCAACCGCTTGTCATTCTCAGTATTTTTAGTTGGCTTTGATATCTTCCGAGCAGTAAGTATGGCGATGGTACTGCTAACGGATCTCAGCATAGGTGAAATGATTGCAGTGTTTGGATATCTATGGTTCATGATGGGACCAGTACAAGAAGTGCTTGGTATTCAATATTCTTTTTATGGAGCCAAAGCAGCACTTGGGCGTATCAATGAATTACTCTATCTACCAAGTGAGCCCAAGTATCCGCATATTGAAAACCCTTTTGTGGATAAACATGCTGTCAGTGTACAAGTTAAAGATATCAAGTTTGCCTATGGAGATGGCCCCTATGTGCTCGATGGTGTAAATCTGTCTATAGAGGCTGGAGAAAAAGTCGCACTTGTGGGCGCCAGTGGTGGTGGAAAGTCGACATTAGTACAAGTCTTATTGGGATTATACCCGCCATTATTTGGCGAAATTAAGTTTGATAACATTTCTGTCTCACGCATTGGTATGGAAGTTGTGCGTGAACATGTTGCTTGCGTATTGCAACATCCGGCTTTATTTAATGACACTGTGCGCATGAATTTAACATTAGGTCGTGAGGTGCCTGACGTTGCTTTATGGCGAGTGCTCGAGGTCGCGCAGATTAAAGATGTTGTCGAGGCTATGCCGAGAGGGTTAGATAGTTTAATTGGTGTCGATGGTATTCGTTTATCGGGGGGGCAGCGTCAGCGTATTGCAATAGCAAGAATGGCACTCACAAATCCACAAGTCGTTATTTTAGATGAAGCAACTTCGGCACTTGATGCAGAGACAGAAGCAAAATTGCATATTGCCTTAGCAGATTATCTGAAAGGACGTACGATGATTATTGTTGCCCATAGACTGAGCGCAGTAAAACAAGCCGATACCGTATACGTGTTTGAAGATGGAAAAGTAACGGAACAAGGAGGTCATGATGAGTTGCTTATTGCAAATGGATTGTATGCAAAATTATATGGCCAACATCAAACTGCATAAGTGTATATTTATTTTAATAGTTGGAATGTTTAGTGCATCAGCCTGTGCACAATCGTCATTCTCATACAATCATCTTAGCAATAGTGGTAAGAAATTTACTCCTGCTTCAAAGATGTCGAGCAAGGACTGGAATCATCCGGATGAGTTAGAGCGTGTATGGCAAGCCAGTCTTGTAAGAATTCCTGATCAAGAAGAAGGATTTATTGAAACGAGTATTGCTGAAATTAATTCCGCATCTCTGAAAACTAAAAAAAAGTATCCAACCGTAGTTTATTTACATGGCTGTTCAGGAATCTGGGCAGGAACCATACGGCGAATCAATTTTTTAGCAAAGAATGGTTTTGCAGTGATTGCTCCACCTAGTTTTGCGCGTGCAAAATATCCTCGTTCTTGCAGTGTGTATGAAAACGCTGGAGGAATGTATCGAGACACTATTAAAATGAGACAAAATGATGCAGGGTATGCTATAGAGAAAGCAAAAAATTTAGCTTGGGTAGACGAAAATAATATGTTCTTAATGGGGCTAAGTGAAGGTGGAATTACTGCAGCGACTTTTTTTTCAAAAAGTAATAATCATTCTGTCAATGCACGCGTAGTAGAAGGTTGGACATGCACATCCGTATGGGATGAATATCGAGGCATCCGGGCTCCTAAAGATGAGCCTGTATTAACCTTGGTAGGCTCTAAAGATCCATGGTTTCAAAATCCTTATACTAATGGTGAGTGCACTGATTTTATTAATAAACGTAATGGCAGTAGATCGGTTGTATTTAAAAAAGGTGATTTAAGCTACAAGCATGAGTTACTAGAAGATCAATATGTGCAAAAAATAGTAAAAGAATTTTTGCAACAAAATATTAACTAGTTTATTCCAATATGCAGCCAGGCGTTGTGAAATTTGATTCATCGAAAGAATATTTTTTCGATGAGGGCTGTTATATAACGGAGCTTTCAAACTCCATTGAAGATCCAGGCTTATCGGTTGCGAGAGTGCGAGTAGAGCCGGGGGTTAAAACCAAGCTACATCTTCTTACAAATACAATTGAGCGTTATGTAATACTAGAAGGTAAAGGAACTATAGCGCTTGAAGATCAAGATCCTACAAAAGTCTCTGCTAATGATGTTGTAATTATTCCAGCAGATTGCGCGCAACAGATAACTAACTCTGGGGACTGTGATTTGATATTCCTGGCGCTATGCTCACCAAGATTCAGTATAGATTGTTATAAAGATCTATCTGACCTTGCTTAAAATTTTGCAAAGGCCTTGTCAGCCATTTCAATTGTTTTTGCAATATCTTCTTCTGTATGAGCTGCAGATATAAATCCAGCTTCATAAGAAGAGGGCGCAAGGTAAACGCCTTGATCTAACATGCTATGAAAAAATTGATTGAAATGTTCAGTGTTACACGCAGTTACTTGAGCAAAGTTTGTAATTTTCTCTTCTTCACTGAAAAATAAACCAAACATCCCGCTGACATAATTTGCAGTAAGAGGAATATTATTTTTCTTGGCCGCATCTATCATGCCATCGACTAATAATTTTGTTTTGCGATGCAATTGGTCATGAAATCCACGTTCCGCTAAAAGTTTTAATGTTGTAAGGCCTGCAGTCATTGCAATTGGATTTCCCGAGAGCGTACCTGCTTGATACACAGGGCCTGCTGGGGCCAATGAATCCATGATAGCGCGTTCCCCACCGAGTGCGCCCACAGGCATTCCTCCGCCTAAAATTTTTCCTAGCGTTGTAAGATCAGGAACAACTTTATAAAGTTGTTGTGCCCCTCCTTTGGCAACTCGAAAACCTGTCATCACTTCGTCGAAAATCAAAATCGATTTGTATTCAGAACAAACCTTACGCAATCCTTGCAAGAACCCTTTTACAGGAGGTATACAATTCATGTTGCCTGCAATGGGTTCAACAATTACACATGCAATTTCTTCTCCCACTTTTTCAAAGACTTGTTCTACTTCTTCAAGGTCGTTGTAAGTCAGTGTAAGAGTATTTTCTGCAAGTTCAGGTGGCACACCTGGAGAGCTGGGTACGCCAAGAGTAAGCGCGCCAGATCCCGCCTTCACTAACAGCGCGTCGCCATGTCCATGATAGCAGCCTTCAAATTTTACAATTTTATTACGCCCTGTATGACCACGCGCCAGGCGTATGGCACTCATAGTGGCTTCAGTTCCTGAGCTTGTCATGCGCACTAATTCAATAGATTCAATTAGTTCACATACCATCTTGGCCATTTCGGTCTCGATTTCTGTGGGCGTGCCAAAACTCAAGCCGTGTTGAGCAGCATGTTGCACGGCTTCAATTACTTCCGGATGAGCATGACCTAAAATCATGGGTCCCCATGAACCAACATAGTCGATGTATTCTTTATCGTGAATATCATATATATGTGCACCGGAGGCACGTTTAATAAATACAGGTGCACCCCCCACTGCTTTAAAAGCGCGTACTGGTGAGTTCACTCCGCCAGGAATAAATTTTTGAGCCTCTTCGAATGCTTGTTCAGAAGTAGTCATATCTTCAGTAATTTTTTTATGTGATTAAAATAGCGACAAATATTCTTGCACAGCTTGTTGAGGAGATGAAGCGTTAAAAATACCGCTAATAACAGCAATCATATCTGCGCCAGCATTGAGTACTGTAGCAGCATTTTGAGGAGTAATCCCGCCGATGGCGCAAATAGGCGTGGTGAATTCGCTTTTTGCTTGTTTGATCAGCATTGTATCTGCTTTGGGTGCTTGGGGTTTAATCGCTGAACTGAAAAAACTGCCAAATGCAATGTAATCAGCGGAAGCTTGAATGGCCGGTTTGGCATTTTTGAAATCTGCATAGCAAGAGGCACCAATTATTTTGTTTTTACCTAATATGTTTCTCGCTTTCTCAATTGAGAAATCATCTTTTCCTAGATGTACACCATCTGCATTTATTGATTTTGCGAGATTTACGTCATCATTTATGACGAGTAAACTTTGATATGTGTTTGTTAACTTTAGTAATTGTTTAGCAATTATAGTTTTTTTTGTTAACGAGTTAATTTTATCGCGGTACTGAATAATTTTTACACCTGCTGACAAGACTTCTTGAGTTTCAGAAATAATATTTTTTTTACCAATACATTCTGCGTCAGCAATAACGTAAAGACCTTGAAGTTTTTGCATGCAGGAAAAAGTTATTTAAACCAATGAAATCGATTGGGAATCTTTTGACCCATTCCAAGCTGATGCGCAGCTTGCAAACATTTCCATGTGTATTCTTGAGCTTTATGAGTAGCAGAAACAACATCTTGCCCATGAGCAATATTTGCCGCAATTGCAGATGCAAGCGTGCAGCCTGAACCATGGAATCGATCAGGTAGGCGAGGCCAGGTATGCGAATCTAATTCTCTATTATTTCCATAAAGCACATTGCAAACTTTGTTAGTTTTTTCATGACTTCCCGTTACTAGCACATAATGTGCACCACGTTCTAGAAGCGCCATCGCACATGCATTTAATGAGTCGCCCTCAGGCGCCAGACTTCTTACCTCTTCACTATTCGGCGTAACGATGGTGGCTAGGGGGACTAATAAAGTGTTGATAGCATCGACTACATCTTCATTGGCTAAAACTTTGCCACCTCCTGCAACAATAATAGGGTCTAGAACAACGGGAATGTTTTCATAATCTGTAAGCAATGTATGAATTGCCATGGCAGTGGTGTCGCTGATTATTAAGCCAATCTTTATCGCTGCAACATTCATGTCCTCTAACACCACACGTGCTTGTTGAATGATAAAATGTTCATTGATTTGAGCCGTTTCAATGACATTGGTAGTATCTTGAGCTGTTACTGAACTAATAATTGGTGCCGTATGGCATCCAAGACTCGCAATGGTTTCAATATCTGCTTGTATGCCGGCTCCACCTGTTGGATCGGCTCCGGATATTGTCATTACCACTGGTGGGTTTATGGAGGAATTCATAAATTAATAAATGCACGGAAGAAACATTTATGCAGTATAAAACATATATGTGTGTCATATGCGGTTGGATCTATGATGAAGCCAAGGGCGCGCCTGAAGAAGGAATTGAACCCGGTACGCGATGGGAAGAGATTCCATTTAACTGGAAATGTCCCGAATGTGGAGCAATGAAGGATGATTTTCAGATGGTAGAGATATAAACCCTATTGTTTAAATTTCATTACTTAATTGTCGGTGCAAGTAAGCGATTTTTGCAGAGTGTTCAAGAGAACAAGTCCATTTATATGCAAGGTTGATCGTTTCTGCACATGCATATACACCGTGACCTCTTACCACAGTAATGCAATGTTTACTTAGTGTACTTGCAACAATCTGCGGAGATTTTTCTGAGTAATCATCATAATCGATAGTGTGTACGGTTACTGTTGGGAAATATAATTTTCCTTCAAAATCTTCAGGTACAAAATCTTTGCCTGACATGGTTAAAGCAATGGTATGTGGACCATGGCTATGGAACACTGCATTCGCTCTAGAATTTTGCTGATAAATTGCCACATGCAATTTGGCATCAAATGAGGCGTGTTCTTCACAGCTACCATCCATTGTGCATGCAATTAAATCATCGGCTTGAAGAGTATCCGCACAAGCGCCTGTAGGGGTTACCCAGATAGTGTCATTTGAGCGCACAGATGCATTACCACTATGTGAGTCGTTATATCCGTATTCGCGAAGCCAGCGATAATGTTGAACCAACTCTTGCTTTAATACCGTCATTTATAAAAATACTTTAATTTATTGTGTGACTTCAGATAGGCTTAATGCCCGATTAAAGTCAATAATATTAATTCTAAAAGGATAGAGACAATGTCTGCACTTATTTGCGGTTCCTTAGCATTTGACACCATTATGGTATTCCCAGACCGGTTCAAGGAGCATATCTTGCCAGAGAAGGTACATATTCTGAATGTTTCTTTTATGGTACCAAATATGCGCCGTGAGTTTGGGGGCTGTTCAGGGAATATTGCCTATAACTTAAACCTACTGGGTGGAAACGGTTATCCTATGGGCACCGTTGGACAAGATTTTGATCCTTACGCAGCATGGATGAATAAATGCGGTATTGAGCAAAAATATATTAAAAAGATCGACAGCACCTATACCGCGCAAGCATTCATTACAACGGATTTAGACGATAATCAGATTACTGCTTTCCACCCGGGTGCGATGAATCATGCACATGAAAATAGTATCCCAGCTAAAGATGGAATTTCACTTGCATTAATTTCTCCAGATGGAAAGGATGGCATGATTCAGCATGCCCAACAATGTGTGGATGCGGGAATTCCTTTTATGTTTGATCCTGGGCAAGGCATGCCAATGTTTAATGGAGAAGAGTTATTACATTTTTTAGAGCAAGCGACATATGTATGTGTGAATGACTATGAATCTCAGTTGTTGCAAGAACGCACGGGTCTAACGATTAGTCAAATCGCGGATAAAGTTGAAGCTGCAATTGTTACACGTGGAAACAAAGGATCAATGATTCACACGAACGGCAATTCAATTGAGATTCCTGCGGTGAAAGCCAGCTCAGTACAAGATCCTACAGGATGTGGTGATGCTTATCGTGCAGGATTAATTTATGGCTTGATGAATAACTTAGATTGGGAAATAACAGGGCGTATCGCTGCTTTAATCGGTGCCATAAAAGTTGCACATAATGGCACTCAAAACCATATGTTTACTGTAAATGAATTTAAAGAACTTTATAAAAAAGAATTTGGACAACCCTTTTAGAAATTTATTTTAATTTTAGTTGTTGCCAATTACATTTTTCAGCATGTTCGCTTAACTTCTCGTCTGCATCTACTGCAATCGGATGAGTTACGAGTTCTAGTAGCGGTATATCATTACGTGAATCAGAATAAAAATAGCTTCCTTCTAATGAGTGGTTAGTATTCTCCAACCATTCTTTCAAACGAGTAACTTTTCCTTGCCCAAAGCTTGGTGTGCCTAGTACCTCACCAGTAAAACTTCCATTTTTCATTTCAGGTTCTGTGGCAATCAAATCATGAATGTCAAAAATGTCTTTTGTGGGCTCAGTTATAAAACGATTGGTTGCGGTGATAATTACAAGATGGTCGCCTGCCTCACGGTGTTTACTTATCAAATCCATAGCTTTGGGTTTAATGATGGGTTTGATGCGTTGTTCAATATATTCGTCACGCAATTGGCAAAGTTCTTCAAAAGAATTTTTTGCCAGAGGCTGTAAAGCAAATTTTAAAAACTCAAATACATCTAATGTTCCGGCTAAATATTCTTCATAAAAGCGCTCATTTTCACTTTCATAAAATTCCGCATCAACAATACCTTTTGCAACAAGGTGAGCGCCCCATTCATAATCACTGTCACCTGCGATGAGTGTCTCATCCAGATCGAATAATGCTAATGCCATGAAAAATTGAAGAGATTTAGGTTAAATATTGTTCGCATTAAGACCTTAAGTGCCTGTATTGTATACCATTAAGCTTGTATATCTAGATCTAGTCTAAATTGCCCCATGTGTGACCCTATGCAACAATAATGAGCAGGGAGGGTGAGCTATGGATTGTAATCAACATGTAATTGATGCTTCAGGTTATCGAGAGAATGTTGGCATAATTGTATGTAATGAATCTCAACATGTTGTTTGGTGTAAAAGAAGTGGTCAAGATGCATGGCAATTTCCGCAGGGCGGGGTGCAGCAAGATGAATCAATTGAGCAAGCATTATTTCGTGAATTAAAAGAGGAAACTGGCCTAGAAGACCGCCACGTTGAAATTCTTGCTCGCACAAAAGATTGGCTGCATTATCGACTTCCACAACATCTCGTACGTAAAAACAGTTTGCCTAAATGTATTGGCCAAAAACAACGCTGGTTTTTACTTAAATTACAAACTGATGAAAGTAAAATTAATTTAAGATCCTCAATAAAACCAGAGTTTGATAACTGGCGCTGGGTAGAATATTGGCACCCACTTGAAGAGGTAGTTTTCTTTAAAAGAAATGTTTATGAGCGCGCTTTAAAAGAATTTGAGCCTCTCTTATTCCATTAAAATTTAAGCGCTTTCTACTTTCATCATAGATTGTAGATAATTTTCCATTCCTACACGATCAATTCGCTCAAACTGGGTTTCCAGCCAATCAATATGTTCTTCCTCACTATCTAGAATTTCTTCGAATAGCTCTCTGGAAATATAGTCGGATACTTCTTCACAATATGCAATGGCTTCTCTTAAATCAGGCACGGCAAGATGCTCTAATTTTAAATCACATTCCAACATTTCTTTTGGATTTTCACCAATAAATATCTTTCCAATATCTTGTAAGTTTGGTAGGCCTTCCAAAAACAAAATTCTCTCGATAAGCATATCAGCATGCTTCATTTCATCAATGGATTCGTGATACTCGTAATCATTAAGTTTCTCTAAACCCCAATTTTTATACATACGGGCATGCAAAAAATATTGGTTAATCGCAGATAGCTCGTTCTTTAAAACTTTATTGAGATGTTCGATTACTTTTTTATCACCCTGCATGAAAAGCTCCTAGATATGAAAAATTAGTGTGAAGCGTATGGTGATGGATTTTGTTTGTCAAAAAAAATTAAGTATTTGTATAAAATATTTAATTCAAATGCAGAATTTAATGATAATGATTTGCATCGCCTTTTAGATTCATAAAATCAAATTGTTAAATTCGAATCGTTTAGCACGATTTTGAAAAATGATTGAAAGTAGTTAGAAATGAAACAGTAATTATATATTTGTGCCTGGAGTCCAACACATATAAGAAGAGTGATGGGTGAAAATTTAGTGAAGAGCCTGAAACACGGTTCAGTCAGGTCAGAGGCTTATGCGTTACAGGCAATAGGTATTAGTAAATCAGAACGAGAGGTTTTATTTTCTTTAATGCAATTTTTAACGCATTTACCACATTTACCACATTGGTTAGTAACACCTAGGTTTTCGCGTAATTGTCTCACTGTCTCGGAACCACGTTCGATTTCATCGCGCAGCTGAGTTTCGGTGACTTGATTGCAAATACAAATGTACATAGTGTGTGTAATTGTAAACGCAAATGAGAATGATTGTCAATAACGTTCATAAACCATTCTATAACCGTAATTTATGACTATTTACGCACGGACCATAGCCTGATACCGGTTAAAGCAAGGATTAACAGTAGGATAGCTGCTGCATCGATAACGTATATCCCATATTTTCCAAAAACTCTGCCACTGTGAGCATCCAATAAAAATCTCTCAAGACTGATTTGCTGACCCATGTCATAGGTCTCTATGACTTGGCGTAAGGCGGGTAGGGTAATGCTAGGGGCAACCCATTGAGGGTGCGGGCCACTGTATTCTTGCCAGTTAAATAGGTCATTGGTACTTTCCCAGTACTTCGTGCCACCCCTAACCACTGTCGTACCCTTCGCCGAAATCGCAATACCCAATGGTGACTCACTTAAGCCATCTAATTTTGTAATTTGATCAATTAAGTTTCCTTGAAAATCAGTAATGATTAAGGAATCAGAGATTGCGATAATGATTTGATCATTTTGAATTACAGCACCAAATAATTTTTCCACGTCGTCAGTAATCGGTTTACCTGAAAGATAAAGATGTTCTCCGGCGTGAGAAACAGTTTGGTTGTTAAGCTGGTAAGTGACAATCGGATTAGGTTGGATACCGTAGTAATTTAACAACCATGTATTGGTAAGAAATTTAGTTGGTAAGCCGAGTTCATCACTGTGCTGTATAACAATACCCGTTACGACTAAGAAAACTATAAAAGTTGAAGCAAGCAGTCCAATTCTACGATGCCATTTGTGAAGTTTTGCTGCCATGCCATGAGATAAATTTTTTACAAAATTTTAGCATGAATCTTTTGTGACATGATCGTGCAGTAATAAAGCCATTCTAGAAATATTCGTCACTGCATCGACAGACATTGTGGCACCAGTAATATTATCGATATGTTTATCAAGTTTATTTTTTTCGGTCAATTTTGCATTGACAAACTGCTTACCAAAAAAATCATGTTTTACCTCCCAGCCACGGCTTTCACGAAAGACTAAAACTTTAACTTTTTCTAAGCCTTGACCATTCACTACAAATCCTGTGGTGATATAACGTTCTTTACCGATTTCTTCTAGAATCCAAGCAGAACGACAACCTTCTTGCCAATAAGGCACACGAATTTTTTTATAACGATGCCCCAATATTTTTTTAACTTCTTTACCTAAGTCTTTTGACAAAGTGATGCGCTGAGGTTCAGGCGCTGTACCAAATGTTTGTGATAGGAACTCTTCTGGTGTTTGATAGACACCTTTCGCAAGACTTTGCGAGGCAAATACAAGTGTTATCGATATAACTAATATATAAAGTTGGATACGCATGAGGGGAGTTAAAGATTTCGCCTAGAAAATGACTAGGCGAAATCTTCGCATAGCTTTTCTAGAAACTCCAACCTACACCTAGGTTAAAGCCGTCCAGGTCATTGCTGCTATCTCTGTCTTCGTCATCTTCTAACTGAAAATCAGCTTTGAAAACGACATTAGGGTGAAGCCAATAGTTAACTCCAGCCAAAAAGCGCTCTTCTTCAGAATCCTCTGCTTCACCGTCATTGTCACCAGCTCTCTCATCAATTTGTGTGAAGCGGGCGAAAACGCCAAGCTTATCCGTTATTTTGTAAGATGGTTCAATATACCAACCAAACATTTCATCACGACCATCTCCATCATCTAAGTCTTCAACGTCACTATCAATGTCCCATCGCGCATAAAGTGCACGTAATCCAAATCTGCCACGCTGCCAAATTGCATGGGCCTCTGTGAGGTGACCACTGATACCACTATCACCGAGTTGATCCCGACGTAAATTACTATTTGAAGTATCGTCTTGAGTGAAATCATCTTGGTACTGAAGAGCTAATCCAAGTTCAAGTCCTGGCGTACCTGTATATTTAATACGTCCAGTACCTGCGAGATTTTCTGCATTAGCACGTGCGCCACTTTGGCGAGCATCACGAATATCTAAGTCGCCATCGTCAAATTGCAAGCCTTCATGAATACCAAAGTCATAACTCCAGCCTTTTCCAAATTGACCTGCTAGTTTGACTCCATTTACACGATAAGTTGTAGGAATTATTCGGCTTTCAACTCTTGGTCTTTCAACACCATAAAAAGTTTCTGGTTCATGAGTTTCATTGATGATTCCAATTGGAACAAGATGCAGACCAGCCAGAACACTATGATTTTCTGCATAATCCCATTCAACGTAAGCTTGCTCGAGCTCAAGTGCACCAGGATCGTCATCTCCTCGACCAGCGCGTGTATGCTCAATTTCGGTTTCAGAGAAAAATCTTATGTTATCAGTGAAGTCATGACCGATATAAAAAATGAATCTTTGTACATCGAATTCATTACTTATGTTGTCACTGTTATCGCTGTTTTGTGTACCGTTGTTGTAGAGAACCTCTCCGTAACCACCAATTTGAGTTTTTTCAAACCATGAGCCTACCCCTGAGGTATCTTCAGCAGCTTCAACAGCTGCTTCTGCAACTTCAGTAGCTTCTTCAGCTTTTGCTTCCGCATCTTCTGCTTTTTTTAGTGTTTCTTCTTGTTGTTGTAATAAGTACTCAACCGCTTTTTTCAAGTTTTCATATTCTTCTCGGTCGACTGTAATTTTTTCTGCATAAGCAGGTGAAATCAAAGCTGTAATGGCAAAAAGTAATACAAACTTGGTTAGAAGTTTTTTAATAATCATTTATTTCTCCCTTAAATAGATGATGGATGGCATGGCTACAGATTCGCTAGCCTGAAGTTATTTACGAATGTTTTTATTAATACAAATGAGAATGATTCGCATTATTATATATTTAAAGGAAATATACAAGAAGTTTACTAATCATATGGATTTCAGAGCTTTAGGAGGGATGTGAAGCTATAGTAATAAAATTTCGTTAGAGTCCCGCTATGAGACCTAAACAAATCCTTATAAATATTGTGCTTTCCTTAGCATTATTCTGTACAAGTTTTTATCTTGCTTGGCAGGTAAATGCACACAATAACTTTTTGTATTCAATTTGGTACGAAGTATTAGACATTAGAGAGGCGATCGATCGTTTTGGACCACAAAACAAGTTCAGAAATGACTTTGAAAAACTTGATAAGACAGAACATGTTCAATTATTTAATGGAATTGTGAAAGCCATTCAAAATAAAGGAGAGGGGCTAGAGCAACTTGAATACAGAAATACAAATAGTAGGGAAAAGTTATTAACGGATGCTGAAATTATTCATTTGCAAGATGTTGCAAATTTACTCACAAAAATAAAATACACAGCATTTGCTGGTTTTATAATAGTTGTTGTCTTAATCGGTGTTATGTTTTTAACTAATACATCAATCACCACATTAAGGAGCCATCTCTTAGGTGGGATTGGTATGATTATATTATTAGCTTTATTTTTGTTTATTGTTGGCCCAACAAAAGTATTTTATTGGGGGCATGAAGTAATTTTCCCTGAAAATCATCAATGGTTTTTTTATTATGAGGAATCTTTGATGAGCACTATGATGAAAGCACCAGTTCTTTTTGGTCCTATTGCGCTTCAACTATTATTCTTGACAGTATTTTTGTGGATACTATTGTTAGTTCTTATTGGAAAAATGACAAATTCAATTACGGAGTAATTATTTTTTGCAGTTATCGGGGTTATTACAAATACCATAAATAATCAAGGCATGATCAGTAATTCTAAACCCTTCTTTTTTAGCAATTTTATTTTGCTTGTCTTCAATTTCATCATCAACGAACTCAACAATTTTTCCACACTTCACACATACTATGTGATCGTGATGATGTCCTCTATCAAGTTCAAATACAGCTTGCCCTGATTCGAAATGATGTCTATTTACAAGCGAGGCAGATTCAAATTGGGTGAGTACACGGTAAATAGTGGCCAAGCCTATTTCATCACCGGAATCCAGAAGGATTTTGTATATATCTTCAGCACTTAAGTGGCGTTCGCTAGAATTTTCTAAGATTTCTAGAATTTTCATTCTAGGCAAAGTGACTTTTAGGCCTGCGCGTTTAAGATCTTGGTTCTCCATCTATAAAATTCTATCTTATTTGGAGAACACTTGCCTGGCTGATTAAAGCTAGCGGAGGAGGGCTTTAATTTGGCTTGGTAGTGTGGAGTTGCAAGGAACAAGTACTGCGACTCATAAAGCGAACCTAGCTATTTGCTTTTTTGTAACCGATATCTGCATATATCATGTAACAAAAAGAGATTGTTATGGCTTGGATCGCGAACCTTTTGTTATTTAGTTAATAATAATTTGTTATTACTCGTTATCTGTAAAATGTAATTATCACCCTGATGACTTAAAGTTACTCTTTTCTTACCTTGAAAGATTTTTTCAGCATCAACTATATTGTTTGCATCATTAGGCGAATTTTTTTGTAATTTAATGGTTTTATTTGCTTGAGTAGAAGTATTCATAGCTATATAAATTAGTGACACACATGCACAGGTTTTACGACTTGTGTGCCTAAATATTCTATATATATACAGAATTTACCGACGTGATCATTCAACACACCTATTTGTACCTGACCTGTGTTAATTGCATGTAGCATACTAAGTTCAGATTCACAGAAAGAGCGAGCGACAACATCAATGTCTTGAATAAGGGTGCTCTTTATTTTTTCAAGCTCGGGTGGGTTAAAGTCCACTAGTTTTCTATTAATAAGCTGATCGGGTTTTACGTTGCAATGAACAGATGCCATTAGATCTCCTTGCTGTGATTCACCATGTTGCAAATAGTAATACGAATGATTATCATTTGCAACATGGTGAATCACAGCATAATCCCTTGTTTAGTCTAAACGCTTGGTTTGAGCGCTCTAAGCCATACTTAGAGTTACGTAATAACTATACGAATAAAGTGGTTTTGAGGCTTGATGGAGAAAATCTATGTGAAGTATTAGAAGATATTGGTTATGACCATGGTGACCTTTTAAGAAATGGATCTTCACCTGGGTTAATCAAGTCTCTTTTATTGGCAGCCATTAAAGATTATCCGATTGAATATGATTCAAGATGTGAAATCGAAACTAAAGTCACACCATTCCCCAAAATAAAAAAAGAGAGATATGTTTACTTTAGTAGCAGCAACTTCAAGCAATATGAAAATGTAATTTTTTTAGACCGTATTTTATTAAATTCAAATACTAGAAAGGCTTAACGATGACAAGAATCACAATTGCGAAAAGTGCTAAGACGGGTGCTTCGTTAAACCAGCGATACCACACGTGAGTTTTAGTATTTTTATCGTTAGCAAATGTTTTAACAATTCTTCCACACCATAAATGATAAATTATCAATAAAACAACAAAAAACAATTTGACATACATCCAGCCAAAAGACGCATAGATATTCCAATTAGGGATCAATAAAATAGCACCCAATACAATGGTTAAAGCCATACTTGGAGTAGTAAAGCGATAGAGTTTACGTTCCATAATTTTAAAACGTTCGTTGCATTCTTTATTGTTCGTTAGCGTATGGTGAACAAATAAGCGTGGCAAATAAAATAAACCCGCGAACCAGGTGACTACAAAAATGATATGTAATGCTTTTATCCAAAGCATATAATTTCCCCATTTTTAGATGTCATACGAGCTTTTAAATTTCTCTTTTGTTAAAACACCATAGACACGAATTGTATCAGGGTCAATGGAACTGCTTATACATATTGCTTCAACGCCTTCTTCTATGAATTGTTCACGCGCAGAATCGGCAGTAGCACGCAAGTCTATGCAGCTTACTTGTAGGCGTTTTGCAGGAATTTTCATTAAATCTATTTCTTCTTTTTCTTCTTCGTCTTCGATGTAATTACATAAATCTGATGTAGGAAGTATTGCTATGGGTTTTTCGTCTTCAATAACGATCCATTCTTTATTTTGTTCGACTAACTCTTTTGCTTGCTCATAAGAAACGATATATCTACTGCGACAAATATTTCGGTTCATCACATTGGCAACACCCACTCGACGCAATGCCTGCACCATGGGCTCATGACGATAATCTAAACCTTTGAGCTGCATGAGCATTCTGTAAATAGAACGCTGTCCAAAAAGCTGGCTGGCCGTAAGCTGCGCAGTCACTATTGCCAACATGCCAGGCAAAATAATATTTGGATTGCTGGTGAGTTCAAAGACAGCAGTTAACGCTGAGAGAGGTGCTTGCAGGGTTGCGCCCATCATGGCTGCCATTCCAATTAATGCATACATACCTGGTGACGATGAGAGGTCGGGAAAAATAGGCTGCGCAATGATGCCCATAATCCCACCCAAACTGGCGCCAATGACAAAAGTTGGACCGATCAGACCGGCAGGCAATCCCAAGCCAACACTACATGCAGTCGCAATTAATTTTGCGGCGAATATGATTATTAAGAGATTTAAACTAATGTTATTCACTAATGAGTTATTTACAGTGTCATAACCAATTCCCATTATTTGCGGTGCAAAATAAGCAAGTAATCCTGTTATGGTTCCGGCTAGGGTAAATTTAATCCAGATGGATAAGTTTTTGCTGGATATTGAAGCGAGCTTTGTAATGTAAATAAAAATAACGGCTGCAATTCCCGTTACTACGCCTAGGAATGCCACATAAGGTAATTCTAATAAGTTTGTAAGTTGAAAATTAGGAACCGAAAAAACTACTTCGGAACCAAAAAACGCTCGTGTCACAGCTGTAGCACTAACCGCAGACAGAATGACAGGCAAAAAACTTGCAAGTGTGTACTCCATCATAACCACTTCAAGTGCGAAGATGACACCTGCTAATGGTGTATTAAAAGAAGCACCGATCGCAGCAGCAGTTCCACAAGCTACGAGCGTTCGAATCGTATTATTCGGTAAACCGAGTTGCTGACCAATTATGCTGCTGGTTGCCGAGCCCAGGTGAATTGCGGGTCCTTCTCGTCCTAAAGATTGGCCAGAAATAATTGCCATAGCTGCACCAACATACTGCAATATCAAACTGCGAATAGTTAAATAACCTTGATGGTATGAAAGTCGCTCCATAACATGTGAAACGCCAACGCTTAGATCATTTTTCGCAAATAACTTAAATATTGCTGCAATTAAAATTGCACCTGCGATGGGAAGAAGAACTCGATAATAAGCACTTAAACCCTCGTAGTTTTCTGGATCTCCATAAGGTAAAAAAGCGGTTTGTGCAGATTCAATTAATATCCTAAATGACACGATGACGAGGCCTGTCATCAGACCAGCCATAATACCTAACACTGCAAGTTGTATTAATGCGTCAGGTCTTGATGTTCGTAGGCGTAAATCTTCTAATGCCTGTCGAATTTTGAGGCGAATGAATGATTCTTTTCCCATGCTGATGATTATGCCATAAGAACAAAAAATATCTGTTCTTGTGTGGTGTGTATAAAATTAAGTGTTTTGCTTTTGATGAAACTTATTAGCTTGTATGATGCACCAAGATTTTTTAGTCAGGCCGCACACATATGAAAGAGCCTGTCTTGAAATTTTTATATAGAGGAAGCTGTATTCATGATCTCTGTCGGAATTGTTGGAGGAACAGGATATACCGGTGTTGAGCTGTTGCGCATATTGGTTTCGCATCCTATGGTTGAGATTAAAGTGGTCACTTCGCGAAGTGAGGCGGGGAATAAAGTTTCCACAGTATATCCGAGCTTACTCGCTAGTCTCGATATAGTTTTTACTAAACCTGATGTTGCTCATTTAAAAAAGTGTGATTGTGTATTTTTTGCTTCTCCCAATGGAACAGCAATGCAAATGGTGCCGGAGCTGTTGAGCGAAGGTATAAAAGTTATCGATCTGGCGGCAGATTTTCGAATCAAGGATCCAGCAACTTGGGAACAATGGTATAAACAACCGCATGCATGTCCAGACTTGTTAGAAAAAGCAGTTTACGGTTTACCCGAACTGCATAGAGAAAAAATCAAAAAAGCAATACTGGTTGCAAACCCTGGTTGTTATCCAACTGCGGTTATTTTAGGTTTTTTGCCATTACTTGAATCAGGAATTTCTAAAAATACAAAACTAATTGCAGACGCAAAGTCAGGTGTAAGTGGTGCGGGGCGTGGTGCAAATGTACCAACACTTTTTAGCGAAGCGGGTGAAAATTTTAAAGCTTATAACGTCAATGCACATCGACATTGGCCTGAAATTAAGCAAGTTTTAGAAACTGTAAGTAAAAACGAAGTTAATTTTGTGTTTACACCGCATTTAACCCCAATGGTGCGAGGAATCTTTGCCACACTATATTCTGTAGGTGTTGATTCTTCTATTGATTTAGTTGATTTGTATAAGAAAAGGTATGCGGCGGAAGTATTTGTGCAAGTATTAGATGAAGGTATGTTGCCCGAAACTAAGCATGTTCGTGCATCTAATCAGTGCATATTGTCTATATCTAAACCCTATAATGGCGATACTGTTGTAGTCTTATCTGTGATTGACAATCTTGTAAAAGGTGCGGCGGGCCAAGCCGTTCAAAATATGAATTTAATGTTTGGAATAGAAGAGACTACAGGTTTAATGCAGGCAGGGTTATTTCCTTAATGATTAAGCGCACTCAACAAGACGGTACTTATCTGGTTTCATTTGGAATTACTGCCGCATTTTTTATACTTTCTTTGTATTTGGCATTTTGGATAGGTGAGAATGGTTTAAGAATTCCTTTTTTGTCATCTAATAATATACCTGAGTTTGCTGATAGCGACGAAAAAATTAAATTTTTAGAAAAAAAGGTACGTGAACTTGAAGGTGAGCTGGCTTATGTAAAACGTTCAACTAAAGTTGAACTCGCAGCGGTTGAAGAAGTAAATAAAGCAATAAAAGAAAAAGATCTTGAGCTCTTAGAATTAAAACAAGAACTGCATTTTTATAATACGCTTTACACTGCAAATACTGATAATACTCTTATCCATATCAAAGCATTTGACTTGCAAAAAGATCCCATAACAGGGCGATATGTTTATGAATTAGTGTTGACTGGTGTTGCCAAAAAGCGTGAAGGTAAAGTTTCGGGTGTGATTGGTTTAAGTGTAGATGGCGAAGAGCAAGATATACTCAAACGTCTGGTCTTTGAAGATGCTAGTGAAGTAACAGAAACTTCGTTAACGTTTTCCTTTAAATATTTTCAAAAGATTTCTGGAAGTTTTTCTTTACCAGAGGAATTTAAACCATCAACGGTTCACGTAGAAGTTCGTCGTGATAAAAGCAAAAAAGAACCCATTGCTGTAAGTTATAACTGGGACGAAGTATTTACGAAAGGTTAAAAGCAGGTAGTTATGGCATTTAAGAAAAAAGTTAAAGCTATGCGAGTTGATACTCTGATAGGTAAACATTCTAAAATCGTGGGCGATGTTTTATTTACCGGTGGGGTACATGTTGAAGGTGAGGTAGAAGGAAATCTCATGGCGGAAGAGCCAGATAAAGGGTTTGTTGTAGTCAGCGAATCTGGACTTGTAAAAGGAGAAATCCGCGGACCGACAATCATTGTCTATGGAACTGTAAGTGGTGATGTATATGCGACCGGTACCATTGAGCTTGCATCGGGTGCAAAAATTAACGGTAGTGTTTATTACAATTTACTAGAAATGGCTAACGGGGCTGAAGTAAATGGCAATCTTGTACATCAGCAGAGCAATACGTGATCTGTGGATGTAAAATCAGGTTTTGAACTATTCCTAAGGAATAGTTGACTAATTTACTAAGGTAATGTTAGTATATTAGCAATTTCTAAAATAAGATTTGGAGAATCATATGGCTGCAGCCAATAATGCGGAAGCAACGACACCCTCTGCACCCCCATCATCATTAATATTCACTGATGCAGCGGCAAGCAAGGTGAAGCAGCTCATTGAAGATGAAAAAAACGACAACCTTAAATTACGCGTATTTGTCAGTGGCGGCGGTTGCTCAGGTTTTCAATATGGGTTCACCTTTGATGAAAACTTACAGGATGGAGATACTTCAGTAGAAAATTCTGGGGTTACGTTATTAGTAGATCCAATGAGCTTTCAATATTTAATGGGTGCTGAAATCGATTACACAGAAGGTTTGGAAGGTGCGCAATTTGTAATTCGCAATCCAAATGCACAAACGACTTGTGGCTGTGGCTCTTCATTCTCGCCCGGTTAATGACTCATTTGGTTTAATTTTATAAAAAAAGCGCTCGCATGAGCGCTTTTTTTTGTCCTATTGAAAATACCGCAACCTAGAATATTGATTTAAAATAAAAGCAATAAATCTGCTTTAGGAAATTAAGTCATGCAAATCAGTATTTCAGATATCTTAAATGAATTTTCGCAATGGAATTTATTCTTAAAGTACGATGGCCCAGATAAGAAAATTACAGGAATGCCAGACATAAGAGAATCTGGTGAAGGTGATTTGGTATTTGTTGAAAGCGAAGAGTATGTTCCTTATGTGCAAAAGCAAAAGCCTTCAGCAGTAGTTACTAACGAAAAGCTTGCAGACCAATTTAGCAAGATCTCAAATACTGCTGTTCTAGTAAGTCCAAATGCAAAATTAGCACAAGCACTTTTAAGACAAAAATATATGGATCGTGATTTGCGTGATAATGGTTGGCCACAAATTCATGAGACGGCGGTAATACATGATTCAGCAATACTGCAGCCTAATGTAACAATTGGGCCTAATGCTGTAATTTCAAAAAATGCCAGCATTGGTGAAAACAGCACAGTAATGGCAAATGTTGTCATTGAAGAAAATGTAACGATTGGAGCTGATTGTGTGATTTATCCAAACGCAGTGGTTTCTTATGAGTGTGTAATAGGAGACCGTTGCATCATTATGTCGGGTGCAGTGATTGGGGCGGAAGGCTTTGGCTTTGCGCAAGATCGAAATCAAAAAAGTTACCGAGTGCCACAACTTGGTAATGTAATAATCGGTAACGATGTTGTGGTTGGGGCAAATTGCACAATTGATCGAGCGACATTTAATAGTACTAAAATTGGAAACGGTTGTAAGTTTGATAACTTAATTCATATTGCGCACAACGTTGAGGTTGGTGAGGATGCACTGATGGC
Source organism: Gammaproteobacteria bacterium (assembly GCA_028279275.1). Taxonomy (GTDB): domain Bacteria; phylum Pseudomonadota; class Gammaproteobacteria; order UBA4575; family UBA4575; genus JABDMD01. The sequence continues at coordinate 141,532 of JANQOB010000012.1, forward strand.
TGCTCAATGCGGCGTCGCCGGATCAACAAAAATTGGTAAGCGGGTACGCTTTGGTGGTCAAACCGGCACATATGATCATGTGGTGATAGGGGATGACACAATTTTTGTTCATCGTTCAGCCGTAATACAAGATGTTGAAGAGCCGGGTATCTATGCTGGTTTACCTCCCATTCCTTTGCGTCAATGGTCTAAATCGACTGCTGTTTTTAAACAGCTTGAAAGTTTGAAAAAAACGGTTGATTCGCTTGCAAAAAATAAATCTAAATGACTACATTATTTGAAAAGTTTGATAGCCAACATCAGGTACAACAATTAGCGGAAGAATTTTATGATGTGATGGATAGTGATGAAAAGGCTAGAGAACTTCGTCGTTTGCATCCGGACAACCTTTTTTTTACAAAAAAAATACTCTATCGATTTATTGTGCATTGGTCCGGTGGGCCGGAGTTATTTAATGGCGATTACACCAATTCAACTTGGCTAGAATTACGACATAGAAAAGTTGAATTAAATGAACTACATCGGAAGCAGTGGTTGTATTGCATGGAAACAGCAATGCGAAATTTAGACTTTAATGCGGAGCTAATTGAAGAGGTCTTAGCTAGATTTTCAAGTTTAATTAATTCAATGCTAGCAGTAAGGTCGGGTGTAAATGCAAGTGACTAGGATGAATTCAGTAAAATTAATAAGCTATGAGTAATGATTCTTTAGGTTCAGAAGATAACAAGAATAAAATTAACGAGCTCAAAAAAGAGTATGAAATCTTAGAAAAATCTTTTTGGGTTACGGTAAGTTTTTTATTGGCAGTCATTTCCTATCTTTTATATAACGATTGGTTTTTAACCGTTGGTGTACTGCTAGGCGTATTTTTCCTGGGTTGGAGATTTCTTGCTAAAAAGCCACACACAAATAATCAAAGAAAAATATAAATAATAGATTTATCACGAAACTGATCTTTAAATTGGAGCAAAGTACTCGCCTAAAATAACTGGTTTATTGGCTCCAGTAACACTTGGGATATTTCCTACTTTGTTCTCGATACGTTGTTTAGCCAACCAAGCAAAAGCCATGGCTTCCATCCATTTTGAAGGCACTTCATAGTCACTTGTTTTTTGTATAGGTATGCCTTCAAGTTTATTTTGTAACTGCTCGACAAGATATTTATTTTCACTTCCGCCGCCACACAATAAAACTTTTTTAGTTTGTGGGCACCACATTTCCATGCTGTCAGTAATAGTGTGAGTGGTTAATGCTAATAAAGTTGCTTGTATGTTTTCTGGTGCAATAGCAGTGTTATAGTCATTGATATAATGTTGTATCCACTCATGATTGAAGTGTTCACGGCCTGTAGATTTGGGCGGCATCATAGAAAAATACTTGTCCTTTAACATTAATTCCAATAATTCAGAATCTATAGAGCCACTTCTAGCCCAGTCGCCATCTTGATCAAACGGTTGGCTTAAATGTTTTTGCGCCCATGAGTCCATTAACGTGTTTGCAGGTCCAGTGTCAAAACCAATGATGGGTTCGTCTTTTTTTGAAGGGAGTTTTGTAATGTTCGCAATGCCGCCTAAATTGAGTACAACACGTTCTTCATTTATGCTTTGTAAGGTTTCTGCATGATAAGCACTGGCTAAAGGCGCACCTTCACCACCTGCATCAATATCGGCTTGTCTAAGGTTACCAACAGTAGGAATCTTGGAAAGACTAGCAATGATTTGTGGTGAACCTATTTGAATAGAAACGGGTGGAACACCTTTTGGGTCATGAAAAACAGTTTGCCCATGACTTCCGATTGCAATTACATTATCTGCACTAACATTTGCTTGTTTGAGTAATTGTTTGACAGCTTCGAAGGATGTTTCTGCAAATTGTTTATCAATTGAGCTAAAATTTTTAGGATGTTGACAAGCATCTATCAATACATTGATTTCACTTCGTAATTTTTTAGGAATACTTTGACTGTAGCTCGAAAGGATATGTGTATTGGATTTAGAAAAATCCATTAACACTGCGTCGATGGCATCTACGCTAGTGCCGGACATGAGTCCGACGAACAATTCGGACATAAGGTTAATTTTACTCGCTAGAGATCTCGCATTACTAATGCGTTTTGAGTATACGCATCGAGCTGCACCACAAGCGGTTGAATAGATGCGGTGAATCGATCCATTTCAGACTCAGGCAAGGGTTTTGCGCTCGGCAATTTTACTTTTAATGGATTGCGATGAACGCCATTTACGCGAAATTCATAATGTAAGTGTGGCCCGGTCGCGAGACCAGTACTACCAATGTAGCCAATGATTTGACCTTGTTTAACACGCGAACCGACTCCTGTTTTGCGTGCATACTTTGACATATGCGCATAGAGAGTGGTGTAAGTATTGCCATGACGAAGGATGATGGTTTTGCCATAGCCGCCTTTATTTCCACGATGCACAACTTTTCCATCACCCGTTGCTTTAATTGCTGTTCCAGTAGCTGCTGCATAGTCCACACCTTTGTGGGCACGAATTTTATTCAAAATCGGATGTTTTCTTCTTAAATTAAAATGTGAACTTATGCGAGCTAAGTCTACAGGGGTGCGCATAAAAGGTTTGCGCATACTTTTACCATCAGGAGAGTAATATTCGGTTTTAGCGTTGCTATCGGTGTAGCGGTATGCACGATAGGTTCGATTATCGTTTATAAATTCTGCTGCAATGATATTTCCATCACCTACTTTTTCACCATCTAGATATAACTCTTCATACATTACTGTGAAGCTATCGCCTTGTCGGATATCCAGCGCAAAATCGATGTCCCAGCCGAAAATGGCTGCGAGTGCCATGATTAAGCTGTCAGACATTCCTGCATCTTGCCCAGCAAGAAATAATGATTGGTTAATGTTACCCGTTGCTATTTGAGAAATTTTATCTAGTTCACGGTCAGACTCTTCAAGAACAAAAGTTTCATTGTCTTTATATAAGAAAAGTGACTTGGTAATGCTTTTCTCAAGTTCTAATTTTTCAATACCGTCATTACCGAATGTAAAGTGTAATTTTTGTCCCGGATAGATTTTTTTGAATGGTCTAGCGTTTTTACCTAAGTTCAAAATTTTAGTGAGTTCAGTATGAATGTCGAGCTCGCTAAAAATCGATGAAAGTGTATCGCCTTTTTTTACGACAACTGTTATGTCGCTACTTTTAGAAACAGGCTCAGCAGCTGCAACATTTTCTGTTGTTTCGAGTGTTTCAAATTGGTTATGTATTGATTCATCGCGCAAAGCTAATATTTGACTTTGGGTATTCTCTGTAACAGGCTTTAGCTTTAATTCGATGCTTCGTTGTTGACCTCTTAGTAGAGGTTCTTGAATCGTTTCAACTGATACATCTTTTAAACTAGCAATATTTGTAGTGGCAGGTGTTGACTGATTAGAATGGGCTAGTACAACACTGACAATGAGAACTCCTATTAAAGCCAGCGCCGCTGAGATATAAATGGGAATATGGTGATTTACGCCCTTACGAGTTAACGCAACTTTTTTAAAGTCAGCCCCAATTAAAGAATTGTAATCCACGGAATTTACTTTAATTTTTGGCATAAAATAACGTCCTTGTACCCATTGGTCAATGAATTTAACAAGTCTTAAGTTTCATCTAAAGGAGCGCTTATCTAACTGGTTGCAGACCTGGGGTAACCGGTTGTCGAGAGGTCAGAATGACTGATAATACAGATATTGACGAGCTAACCCGCGGTTCTGATGAGGTTTTACTATTTGATGAGCTGAAATCCAAGCTCCAAAAAGGCCGCCCACTTCGCATTAAAGCGGGTTTTGATCCCACCGCTCCAGACCTGCATCTGGGCCACACGGTATTAATCAATAAACTGCGTCAATTCCAGCTGGCGGGTCATGAAGTCATCTTTTTAATAGGGGATTTCACCGGCATGATCGGCGACCCCACAGGCAAGAGTGCTATGAGACCACCGCTGTCGAAGGCGGAGGTACTGGAAAATGCTGAAACCTATAAGCAGCAGATATTCAAGATACTCGACCCAGATAAAACCAAAGTAGTTTTTAATTCAGATTGGTGGATGAATAACGAAAAAACCACTGCTGCTTCGGTTATCAGTCTTGCTAGCAAGATGACCGTGGCACGTATGTTGGAACGAGATGATTTTGATAAACGCTATAAAAGCGGTAAACCCATCGCCATTCATGAATTTTTATATCCTCTAGTACAAGGTTACGACTCAGTAGAACTTAAAGCAGATGTAGAACTTGGCGGCACAGATCAGAAATTTAACTTACTTGTTGGAAGAGAATTGCAAAAAGAAAGTGGTCAAGAACCGCAAGTGATTATGACGATGCCAATTTTAGAAGGTTATACACAAGGGAATGAAAAAATGTCTAAGTCTTTAGACAACTATATTGGGATTACGGATGCGCCAAATGAAATGTTTGGAAAGATTATGAGCATCGACGATGAAAAAATGTGGCGCTATTTTGAATTGTTAAGTTTCAAACCGCTCGCTGAAGTTGAGGAATATAAAAAACAGGTAAGAGGAGGTGCAAATCCACGGGATATTAAATTTAATCTTGCCAAAGAAATTATAAAACGTTTCCACGATGAGCAGGCGGCCGAAAACGCACAACAAGATTTTATTCAACGTTTTCAAAAAGGTGCAATACCAGATGATATCCCCGAGAAAACGGTTAATTGTGTAGACGGAAGAATTGCGATTGGAAATATTTTAAAAGATGCGGAGTTAGTGAATAGTACATCTGAAGCCATGCGAATGATTAAACAAGGTGCTGTAAAAATGGATGGGGAAAAAATTGAAGACCCTAAAAAAGTTTTCACAACAGGCATATGTGCGGTTTTTCAGGTAGGTAAGCGTAAATTTGCAAGAATAACAATTGACTAGTTTTAATTATGGAGTTGGTAAACCATGGCAGAGTCAGAAAAAGTAGAAGCTACTGTTCCAGAAGACGTTGGGATTGATGCCACAGAGCTGGCAAGCAAACTTGATGTTGAAGAAATCCAGTTAATAGCTGAACAATCCCTACAACACCTGCTTGCATGGGCGCAAAGCCCACAATTTTATGCACAGCTCGGCTTGATTATCGCGGCAGTTATATTTGCTTACTTGGCCGCAAAACTTGTAGGTAAAAATTTTAAGGCTCCATCAGAACCTCCACAACCGGGTTCAATGAGCAAATGGCGTGGATTTTTATTTCGCTTAAAAGGAGTGCTATTTGCTCTTTTTTCGTTTGTGTTTCTAGGTGTTGCAGTTGCACTTAGCAATGCAATCGTTGACCAATCATGGTTGATTAAAATTGCACAGGGCCTCTCGATTGTTGCGGTTATCTATTCCATTAGCCGTCAATTCATAAAAAGTGATGTTGTTAAAAAGTTCGTCAAATGGGTCATTATTCCAATTGCTATTTTGTATGTTTTTGGATGGCTAGATGATATTACGTCGTATCTTGATTCTATTAAGTTACAGCTTGGAAATATTTCTTTTTCACTTTATGCCGTTGCGCGGGTTCTAATATTTGGCTCGATTTTGTTTTGGTTGGGCCGTCTTTCTAATGACACAGGCAAAAGGTACATCCGTAAACAAGACAAATTAGAGGTTGGTACACGCGAAGTATTCGCGAAGTTATTTGAAATATTCCTTTTCTTATTTATTTTTATTTTGTTGCTCCAAGTTATGGGCATCAATTTAACGGCGCTTGCAGTATTTGGAGGCGCACTTGGTGTGGGTCTAGGTTTTGGCTTGCAGTCTATAGCTTCAAACTTTATTTCAGGACTAATTATTCTATTAGATCGATCATTGACCGTGGGAGACTACATCGAGCTTGAAGACGGAAGGAGTGGAACAATTAGAGCGCTAAATATGCGTTCTACTATTTTGGAAACCTTTGATGGTAAAGACATCATGGTGCCGAATGAAGCGTTCATTACTACCAGCTTTACGAATTGGACACATAAGAATAAACGACAGCGGTACGCAATAGAATTTCAAGTGGCCTACAGCACGGATATTGAAAAGCTTGTTGGAATTTTAAAAGAAGTTGTTGCGAGCCATCCAAAAGTATTGAGTGGCCCATTATATTCTGAAGAAGAACAACCTGATGCTGAAATCAGTGGATTTGGTGAGTCTGGAATCGATATGCTAATTGAGTTTTGGATGAACGCAATTGATGATGGACAAAATCGTGTGGGTGCTGATTTGAACATGATGATCTGGAAGGCATTAAAAGAAAATGATATCCACTTCCCGTTCCCGCAAAGAGAAGTGCGAATCTTAAATCCTAGCTGAAGCCAAGATTTCCTGGCGATTAGGCAAAAACATAGAAAACTTTGACCGATTTAAAGGGCAAAGTGGGTAGTTTTTGTAGTTATAGCCAATCTAGATCTGTATACACTTGACCTCTACCTGAAGCTCCCTATAATGCGCCCTCCGCGAATTAAATATCCCACCAAAAGTGGTCTATTTGTTTGCGGATTTTTTTGTCCTATCGTTGACAAAAACAAGATAAAAAACATATACTTATATGTTCGCCTGTGCATATATGGCCAGGTGGTTTTTTAACAAATGAATAAGTGACTTGTGTGGGTGCCTTGATAGGTACCTTCATTTTATTTGAGGGTGATAACAATTCAGTTGAAGTGTGTTTTTAAGTTCTTTTTGGAACCTAAAGATTCACCTCACAAAATTCGCGAAGAAATTCGCAAAAAGATATTAACTGAAGAGTTTGATCCTGGCTCAGATTGAACGCTGGCGGCATGCTTAACACATGCAAGTTGAACGGTAACGGCAAGAACAATCCTTCGGGTGCGTTCTTGGACGACGAGTAGCGGACGGGTGAGTAATACATAGGAATCTGCCCAGTAGCGGGGGATAGCCCGGGGAAACTCGGATTAATACCGCATACGCCCTACGGGGGAAAGCGGAGGATCTTCGGACTTCGCACTATTGGATGAGCCTATGTCGGATTAGTTTGTTGGTAGGGTAACGGCCTACCAAGGCTACGATCTGTAGCTGGTCTGAGAGGACGATCAGCCACACTGGGACTGAGACACGGCCCAGACTCCTACGGGAGGCAGCAGTGGGGAATATTGGACAATGGGGGAAACCCTGATCCAGCAATGCCGCGTGAGTGAAGAAGGCCTTAGGGTTGTAAAGCTCTTTCACCCGTGACGATGATGACGGTAGCGGGAGAAGAAGCCCCGGCTAATTCCGTGCCAGCAGCCGCGGTAATACGGAAGGGGCTAGCGTTGTTCAGATTTACTGGGCGTAAAGCGCGTGCAGGCGGCTAATCAAGTTAGGCGTGAAAGCCCTGGGCTCAACTTAGGAATTGCGCTTAAAACTGGTTGGCTCGAGTCCGGGAGAGGGTGGTGGAATTCCCAGTGTAGAGGTGAAATTCGTAGATATTGGGAGGAACACCGGTGGCGAAGGCGGCCACCTGGCCCGGTACTGACGCTAAAGCGCGAAAGCGTGGGGAGCAAACAGGATTAGATACCCTGGTAGTCCACGCCGTAAACGATGAGTGCTAGATGTTGGGAAGCATGCTTTTCAGCGTCGAAGCTAACGCGTTAAGCACTCCGCC
>JANQOB010000007.1 GCA_028279275.1 Gammaproteobacteria bacterium
GTGATAAACGTCGCACTGAGATCACTGATGCGCAAGCTGACCTCACTATGGAAGATTTAATTCCTGAAGAAAATGTTGTTGTTACATTGTCACATGCAGGTTATGCCAAATCACAGCCACTAGATACTTACCGTGCGCAACGGCGCGGAGGGCGTGGTAAAGCTGCAACATCTGTCAAGGCTGAAGATTTTGTTGATCAATTGTTTGTTGCTAACACACACGACACAATTTTATGTTTTTCAAGTCGAGGCAAAGTTTATTGGTTAAAGGTTTATGCATTACCGCAAGCAGGTAGAACTGCACGTGGAAAGCCAATTGTTAATTTGTTACCGCTTCAAGAAGGCGAACGCATTAACGTAGTGCTTCCTGTAAAAGAATATAGCGAGGACGCTTATGTCGTAATGGTTGCAAGTAGTGGTACTGTAAAGAAAACTAAACTAACAGAGTTTTCTAGACCTCGTGCGAGCGGTATTTTAGCAGTGGATCTACGTGAAAATGACAGGCTCATTGATGTTGCTATTACAGATGGAAACACAGATCTCCTGTTAGTAAGTAGTGCTGGGAAAGCCATTCGATTTACCGAAGATGATGTGCGCGCAATGGGCCGCAATGCTACCGGTGTGCGAGGAATTAAATTAGCGGCTAACCAAGAGCTTGTCTCTTTGATAACTATTCAAGAAAATATGAGCTCAACAGATGTCTTAGTTGCAACAGAGAATGGTTATGGGAAACGCACAGATATGAGTGAATATCCAGTGCAAAAACGTGGTGGACAAGGCGTTATCGCAATTCAAACATCGGGACGTAATGGGAATGTGGTGGGCGCAGTTGCAGTATCCGATGACGATGAAATCATGTTGATAACAGATAGTGGTACGTTAGTCAGGACACCTGTAAAAGATGTGTCGCGAATGGGGCGCAATACTCAGGGTGTAAGATTGATTCGTCTTTCTGAAGAAGAGCGTTTGGTTGAGGTAGAGCGCATCGAAAATCTTGTGCAGCAAGTGAATGAATAAGGCGCTTTTAAAATAAATTCTTTATAGTCCATTAATGAAATTATTTAGATAATGTTCTGAATAATCATCATCAAATCTTTTTCCAATTTTTATAGATTCTAGTATGTCTTCTGGTCATCAAGAAATTTTTTATTTTGGCGCAGGCCCTGCGATGCTACCACGTAAAGTTTTGGAGCAAATTAAAGAAGAGCTAGTTAATTATCAAGGCACAGATTTATCTATGTTGGAACATTCACACCGCAGTGAAGTGTTCATCGAGTTGATGGATAAAGCGGAATATATGTTGCGTGAATTAATGGCTATTCCTAAAGAGTATGAAGTATTGTTTTTACATGGTGGAGCAACTGCACAGTATTCAATGTTGCCCATAAATTTTTTAGCTAAAAATGAAATGGCCGACTATATATGTACGGGGCATTGGTCGAGTAAAGCATGTGAAGAAGCAAAGCAGTTTGCAAACGTAAATGAAGTACATGCACTTGAGCAAAATGAAAAAGTAAAAATAAATCCTGTTGAAAAATGGCAATTAAATACAGATTCTGTTTATTTGCATTATTGTAGTAATGAAACAATCAACGGTATTTCATTTCCTGAAAGTATAAAGCTCGACAAAACAATTTTCTGTGATATGACATCATCTATTTTGACTAGCCAATTAGATATAAATGACTATGATTTGATTTATGCCAGTGCACAAAAGAATTTAGGAATTGCGGGTTTGTGTCTTATTGTTATTAGAAATGATTTATTGAATAAAGTTAAATACAACGTGCCAAGAGTTTTTAATTATAAATTGTGTTACGAAAATAAATCATTAGTAAATACACCGCCTATATTTGCTATTTATGTTTTAGGATTAATGTTGAATTGGCTAAATGATCAGGGTGGTGTGAATGAGATTGGGAAGTTGAGAAAAAAATTTGCTAATAATATTTACAGTCTTATTGATAGTAGTGAATTATATCAAAATAATATCGATGTGCCATTTCGCTCAAATGTAAATATCCCATTCACTATTAAAAGCGAAAAAGCGCAAGAAGAATTTTTATTGCAGGCAGAAAACAATAAACTACTTGGTTTGCGCGGACACAAAAGTGTGGGGGGGTTGCGAATAAGCCTATATAACGCTATGCCGATGCAAGGCACCCAAAAGCTTTTAGATTTTATGCATGATTTTGAATCGTATCATGCATGAAAAAATAGAATTTATTTAAGCGAAATGACGATTGTTTTGTAGTCGACGGTCAAAATATACCATAGTTCCATCTGCGCAAGTCACAGGGAAAGTGCATGAAGTATTCTTTCTGCGCTCAACTAAATTAGATTTATTTCTATGAGTTTTTTGTTCTGATCGAAATGATGCAATTACCGCACATATCGACAAGACAGTAATGCTAGAAATAAGAGCAATTAAGCCTATGGTTAGTAAAATATTTACTAGTTGCATAGTTACGCTTCTCCCCAAGCATAGAAATGACACGTAATTGCTGAACTTTTTTAAATCAGTGTGTTATTGGATATTCAGCAAGTATGATGGGGGAATAATACATAACCCACTGTAAGGTAACAAGGATTTAAAATTGACACCTATTAAATAGTTGAAAATTTCAGACTTTGTAAAACTCTCGATACCACTCCACAAAAGTTCTTATGCCTGTTTCAACACTAGTATTTGGTTTGTAGTCAACGTCTTGTACCAAGGCTTCGACATCGGCATAAGTATCAGGCACGTCACCCGCCTGTAGTGGTAGTAAATTACGTTCTGCTTTTTTTCCTAAGCAGTCTTCTAATACTTCAATGTAGCGGCTGAGTTCGACAGGCGTATTATTGCCAATGTTATACAGTCGGTACGGCGCAAAGCTGCTTGCACTATCAGGCATATCACTGTCCCATTCTGAGTTTTTCTCAGGTAAATTATCCAATGTGCGAATCACACCTTCAACGATATCGTCAATGTATGTGAAATCACGGCGATGGTTGCCATAATTAAATACATCAATGGGCTTACCCGCTAGGATATTTTTTGTAAACAAGAATAGCGCCATATCTGGTCGTCCCCATGGGCCATATACTGTGAAAAATCTCAATCCAGTAGTAGGTAATCCATATAAATTGCTATAAACATGTGCCATGAGTTCGTTAGCTTTTTTTGTGGCCGCATATAAACTTAAAGGATGGTCTACATTATGATGAACTGAAAATGGCATTTTTGTATTGGCGCCATATACAGAACTACTTGAAGCATATACAAGATGTTCTACTTCATTGTATCTACATGATTCTAAAATATTGCAAAAACCAACCAGGTTGGAGTCAACATATGCAGATGGGTTTTCAATGGAATAACGAACTCCTGCTTGTGCAGCAAGATTGATTACACGCTGAGGTTTAAATTTAGAAACTGTTTCAAAGATTTTTTCTTTATCTTCTAAATTAATCTTTGCTTCCGTGAATTTGTCATAAGCTTTAACTCGCTCAAGTCTTCCAAGTTTCAAATTTACGTCATAGTAGTCATTGATATTATCAATCCCTAATACTTCATCGCCACGCTCTAGCAAATATATTGATACTGCAGATCCAATGAACCCGGCGGAACCTGTGACAACGACTTTCATATATTAAATTTGGTACTCATACAAAACTCTTGTGTGGAAAACTATAGCCGCCCATCCACTAAGTTTTTCGGAAAAATATTCTTAACATCAAAAATAACATGATTTTCTTTCCCTAGAGCATGTATTTTTTCAATGCTTATGCTTTTAAATTTATCGTGATTTACGGCAACTATAATTGCATCATATTTGCCTGATGTAGGCATTTCTGGCAGGAAGGATGCATCATATTCTGAATTGGCTTCATCTAAATCAATCCACGGATCATATATATCAACTTGTGAGTGATAAGTAGTAAATTCATTTACAACATCAATTACGCGCGTATTACGAATATCTGGGCAGTTTTCTTTAAATGTGAATCCAAGAATTAATATGTTTGCGTCCACAATATGTATTTTCTTTTGCAACATAAGTTTAATTACATGTTCTGCAACATATGCGCCCATCGAATCATTAATACGTCGTCCGGATAAAATTACTTCTGGGTTGTAACCAATTTCTTTAGCTCTATATGTCAGGTAATAAGGATCAACCCCTATACAGTGACCACCAACTAATCCTGGTCTGAATGGTAAAAAATTCCATTTTGTTCCCGCTGCCTCAAGAACTTCTAAGGTATCAATTTCTAGGCGGTTAAAGATAAGTGAAAGTTCATTAATTAGTGCAATGTTAAGATCGCGTTGAGTATTTTCAATCACCTTTGCCGCTTCTGCTACTTGTATACTGCTTGTTTTATGCGTGCCTGCAACAATAATTTTTAAGTACAACTCATCGATAAAATCTGTAACTTCCGGAGTTGAACCCGATATAATTTTTTTTATAGTGGGAAGGCGATGTTCTTTGTCGCCAGGATTAATACGTTCTGGGCTGTAGCCAGCATAAAAGTCCTGGTTAAATTTTAAATTTGATTCTTGTTCTAGTATTGGCACGCAGAACTCTTCTGTTGCACCTGGGTAAACGGTCGATTCGTATATTACGATATTGCCAGCATCGAGAACGCTCCCAACAATTTTTGATGCTTGCTTGATCGCGGACAAGTCAGGAACTTTATGCTTATTTATTGGAGTGGGAACAGTGACAATATATATGTTGCATGTCTGGAGTTCCTCAATAGATGAGGAGAATTTTAAATGTTTTACAGACTTTAATTCGTCTTGACTAACTTCCAAGGTGCGATCGATACCTTGTTTCAATTCATCGAGACGGGATGTATTAACATCAAAACCTACAGTAGCGTAATGTTTGCTAAACTCTACTGCGAGGGGTAGACCTACATATCCAAGACCTATAATGGCAATTTTAATGTTATCTGGAAGCACAATTTCGCTTATTTAGCCTTAAGTATGATAATGAAGGACTATAGTATTGATTTTTTTAAGATAGTGGTTTGGCTGAGAATTATGTGATTTTTGCTGTCAAGATACAAATTATTAAAAGATGTAATGCTTGAATTTATGTCTAAGAGGAAGTCATTTGAGTGAAACAATCTTTGAATAATTAATATGGATACTTTTTCAATTCTATATCAGATATTCATTAGCTTTGGGTTGGCTTAAAAAATTAATCGGGCTCGCAGTATATCCATAGGCGCCTGATTGTAAGATGGCTACATTATCACCGACTTCAGCTTTACTTAATTCTAGGTTATCACCAAGAAGATCTAATGGAGTGCAAAGTTTTCCAACTACATTCACTACCTCTTTTTCAGGAGAGTTGAGTTTATTCGCAATGTAGACTGGAAAGTTTTTTCTATTCCTTTGACCCAAATTTCCTGATGCGGCTAATTGATGGTGCATGCCGCCATTAGTGATTAAATAAGTTTTTCCTCTTGAAATTTTTTTATCAACTACCTTGCAAAGATACACGCCTGACTCACCTACGATATATCGACCCAACTCTATAATTACATTGATGGGTTGTTCTGAGGGTATAGACTCAACAATAGGAAATAATGAATGCATGTTTTTCCCTATTGAGCTAAGTTCTAAAGGAGTATGTTTAGAAAAGTAAGGAATGCCAAAACCTCCGCCCATATTGATGGCTTTAATAGGAATTTTATATGTAGAGGTAAACTCTTTAATGAGTTCTATGGTTTTATTTTGTGAATAATTTATTGCCTCAGCGTCAAGTATTTGTGAACCACTGTAGACATGGAAACCATGTAAATCAATGCATGAGTCTTTTATCCAATTTAATAATTCCGGCACCTGTTCAGCGTCAATACCAAATTGACTAGAACCACTTGCCATTTTCATGCCGGCACGTTTTTGTGTGTAGGTTGGGTTCACGCGAATCAACACTGAAGGTTTATGCATGACCTCAGTGCCAATTTCATCCAATCTATGTAACTCAAGACTAGATTCAGCACTGATTACAATTCCATTTTTAACGGCAATTTCTAATTCTTCATAACTTTTCCCTGGGCCTGTAAGGCAAATATTGGTGCTATCCATACCGGTAGCAAGAGCTGTTTTCATTTCTTCCAACGAAGATACTTCGAGGCCATCTACATGATCGGCGATAAAGCTGACAAGAGCGGGGAGAGGGTTGGCTTTTATTGAGTAATGAATTTTTATGGGATTAGGGAGAGAACTTCGAAGCAGCTTGATTTTTTCGATTATTATTTGTTTCGAATAAATGAAGCAGGGTGGTTTTAATCCTGCATCATCTAACTCTGTAATACTTTTACCAGAAATGCATAAAGTATTATCGCGAATTTCAAAATTATCTAATGGATTATAAGACATGTAAAAAAATGAATGAATATAATTATTTATCGTTGAGGTTTGATTATAGATGAATTAAATCAATTTGTTACAGCAGTGCAGATGTGTGTATCGGTATGGATCACAGAGTAGAAAATGGCAGCAGTTTATAGGATAGAATCCGTCAATCGTATTATCGGCCATGTAGTATGCTTATTTGGCTCAAAGGGTAATAACGAGTTCGAAAATTCTGTGTATCTGTAAGGTTGTAGTATTCTTGATTGCTATATAAGGTAGCACGTTATAAAAATGTCCTGTTTATAATGCAATTAGGAAGCCTCAAAAAATTAGTTACTTAATATTATATGAGTAAAAAAACACTCTCTGACTTGCGGCAACAAATTGATGCTGTAGATAGGCAGTTACTCGATCTTATTAGTGATCGGGCTAAACTGGCTCAACAGGTCGCAGAAGTAAAAGCGGATTCTGGCGAGTCAAATGCCTACTATCGCCCAGATCGAGAAGCGAGTGTTTTAAAACAAGTGCTAGAGCATAATCAGGGCCCATTGTCCGATGAGGAAATGGCTAGGTTAATTAGAGAAATTATGTCTGCCTGTTTAGCCTTGGAACAACGCTTGCAAGTAGCTTTTCTAGGGCCTGCCGGCACATTTACAGAGGAAGCCGCGTATAAACATTTCGGGCATTCAATACAGACTTTAGGGGCAAATAGCATTGATGATGTATTTCGTGAAGTAGAAGCTGATAACGCTAACTATGGTGTTGTACCAATTGAAAATTCTACTCAAGGAATTGTAAACAGTACCTTGGACATGTTTTTAGAATCCACGCTTAAAATAGTTGGTGAAGTTGAATTACGAGTGCACCAGCATTTACTAAGTAATGTTGTGGATTTAAAAGAGATAAGCGTGTTGTACTCTCACCAGCAATCACTCGCACAATGTAAAAAATGGTTAGAGAATAATCTTCCCGGAGTAACGCGTGTTCCGGTAAGCAGCAATGCGGATGCTGCTAAGCGTGCTGCAAGTGAAAATAATGCGGCTGCAATCGCTAGTGAAACAGCTGCAAATGTTTATGGCCTCGCTATACACGACAAAAATATTGAAGATGTACCAGATAATAAGACAAGGTTTTTAATTATCGGTAAACAAGAGGTTGAGCCTTCTGGCGATGATAAAACTACGTTGTTGATATCTGCGCGCAATAAACCTGGTGCCCTTTATAATTTATTACAACCATTAGCAAAAAATAATGTCAGCATGACAAGAATTGAATCAAGGCCTTCACATTGTGTGAATTGGGAATATGTATTTTTTCTAGATCTTGAAGGGCATTTAAAAACCGAGACTATTGAAAATTGTATCTCTGAGTTAAAACATGACGCTGATCTTTTAAAAGTGCTCGGTTCATACCCTCGGGCTGCGTTATAAGAAATTCAATTTGCACTTATAGATGTTTGATAACGTTTACCTAATTGGCGTTGGTCTAATCAACGCCTCGCTTGCTAAAGACCTTAAGCGAGAACAACTTGCCAAGACGGTTGTCGGCATTGGCCGCAATGCAGAGCGTCTGGCTAATGCGCAATCATTGAATATCATTGATCAGTATCAATTGATACAGGAAGCTGATGTAACAAGTGCAGATGTAATCGTGGTTGGTGTGCCGGTATCCAAGATTAAAGATAGTTTTGATGCAATTAAACCAACACTTGATTCAGCTACTCTGTTAACTGATGTTGGTAGCAGTAAAACTACAGTTATTCAGGCGGCTGTAGAGGTATTTGGCGAATTACCCAAAAATTTGGTTCCCGGGCATCCGATTGCAGGCAGTGAACAGAATGGTTTTGAGCATGCAACTGAAGAGCTGTATAAAAACCGAAAAGTAATTTTGACTCCGACTGAAAAAACAGCAGATGAAGCAGTTAAAAAAATTACCAAAATGTGGCAAAGCGTTGGAGCTATCGTAGATGTGATGTCTGCTTCACAGCATGATGCGATATTAGCGGCCACAAGCCACTTGCCACATGTAGTGGCTTATAGTTTGGTAAATTATTTGGGTCAACGAGATGATGCAGAGAACATCTTTAATTATGCTGCAGGAGGGTTTTATGATTTTACCCGTATTGCATCGAGTGATTCGACCATGTGGACGGACATTTGTGTAGAAAATAAAGATGAAATAATTAAATCAATAGACGGCTTCATAAACTGTCTTGACAATTTAAAACAAACGATCGCTGATCAAGATAAAGCAGTGGTTCATGAATTATTTTTGCGAGCCAAACTCCTGCGTGATAAAAATTTAGCTAATTAATGTCAACTGAATCTTTTCGATTACAACCTGGCTCTTATTGTAGCGGTGAGACGCATATCCCGGGTGATAAATCTATTTCGCACCGCGCTGTTATGCTGGCCTCATTAGCCGAAGGTGAGAGTGAGGTGCGGGGCTTTTTACCCTCCAGTGACTGTGAAGCCACCTTGAGCGCATTTCAGAATATGGGAGTATTATTTGATCGTGTTGATGCGACAAATATACGCATTAATGGAGTTGGTTTAGGCGGACTGCGTGAACCAGGAAATGTGCTTGATATGGGAAACTCAGGTACGGCAATGCGTTTAATGGCTGGAATACTTTGTGGGCAAAAATTTTCGTCTTCGTTAATTGGTGACGCGTCACTTTCCAAGCGTCCTATGCAACGCATACAAATTCCATTGAAGGAAATGGGAGCAGATATCACCAGTGAAAAAAATTATACGCCACCATTAGTCATTCATCCTGTTAATCATTTAAATTCAATTCAGTACGAATTGCCTGTACCGAGCGCTCAAGTTAAGTCATGTGTTTTATTAGCAGGTTTGTTTGCACAAGGAAAAACTTGCGTTACAGAAAAAGCAATCACACGCGATCATACTGAGAGAATGTTGCAGAGTTTTGCTTATCCGATTGAGGTGGCGCGTAACACAATTTGTTTGCAGGGGCACTGTAAATTACGTGCTGGTTCGATTAATGTCCCTGGCGATTTATCCTCTGCTGCGTTTTTAATCGTTGCAGCTTTAATATCGAAATATGCTGAACTTACGATTCGTAAAGTGGGTATCAACCCAACGCGCGATGGGTTTATAAAAATTCTGCGGGAGATGGGGGCGAGAATAGAAATATTAAATCAAACCTATTTTGGTAAGGAACCAGTGGCAGATATCGTTGTACACAACAGCGAATTGCACGGCATTAATATTCCACTAGATTTAATTGCAAATTCTATAGATGAATTTCCTATACTTTTCATTGCTGCAGCTTGTGCAAAAGGCGTGACTAATTTGAGTGGTGCTCAAGAGTTGCGAGTTAAAGAATCGGATCGTCTCACTACTATGGCTATTGGGTTGCAAGCACTTGGTATAGAAGTAATGGAAAAGCCTGATGGAATTATTATAAATGGTGGTCAGTTCCAAGGTGGAGAAATTGATAGTGGAGGCGATCATCGAATAGCAATGGCTTTTGCGATGGCTTCCATATGTGCAAAGGGTGACATCATTGTTCGAGATACTGTAAATGTTGCCACATCTTTTCCCAATTTCGTTGAGATCAGTGCCAACTTGGGTTTAAAAATTTCTCAATATTAAACCACTATAGATGAGCTCCAGTGTAATTCCAGTCATCACTATTGATGGTCCTGCCGGATCAGGTAAAGGTACTATCGCAAGACAGCTAGCCGCTATTTTGAGTTATCACTATCTGGATAGTGGAGCATTGTATAGAGCCTTGGCTCTTCAAAGCCAAGAGCAAAATATTAAACCCGATGATTGTGAAAGTTTGTTGGCTCTATGCCAGAAAATGAACGTGAGATTTGGTGTTAGTGCGCCGGATAAGAGCAACATCTCGCAGGAACATGTATCAGTCTATTTGAACGATCGAGAGGTCATGGAGGAGCTTCGTACCGAAGATTGCGCAGCTCGCGCGTCACAACTGGCCTCACAACCAAAGGTCCGGGAAGCTTTATTGAACAAGCAAAGGTCATTCCGAAAAGCACCGGGTTTGGTTGCCGAAGGAAGGGACATGGGGACCGTGGTTTTTCCAGACGCTGAAAGTAAATTTTTTCTTACTGCCAGCCCCAAAGAGAGAGCCCTAAGGAGGCAGAAACAGTTGAAGAAACAAGGCATTAGTGCTAGCCTTGGCCCCCTTTTGACAGACATAGAGACGCGAGATTCCAGGGATCAAAATCGCAAAGTCTCTCCATTACGTCCTGCCACTGATGCTTTACTTGTTGATTCGACGGAACTATCGATTGAGCAAGTCGTAAATCGAATTGCTGAAGTTGTTCGTGGCCGGCATTAACTGATCCCAAGAATAATAGGAATTGTATATAAATTACTATGAGTGAAAGTTTTGCCGAGCTCTTTGAAGAGAGCGTTTCTAACCTAAATACCCAGCCGGGTACCATCATCAATGGCACAGTAGTCGATATAAACAAAGATGCCGTAATCGTATATGCGGGCCTTAAGTCAGAAGGCATTATTCCGATAGACCAATTCAAAGTTAATGATGGTGTGCTCGAAGTTGAGGTGGGTGACTCCGTTGAAGTTGCCTTGGATGCGCTGGAAGATGGTTATGGCGAAACCAAACTTTCACGTGAAAAAGCGCGTAGAGCCAAAGCATGGATCGAGTTAGAAACAGTTCATGAATCGGGAGAAACGATTACTGGAACGATTACGGGTAAAGTAAAAGGTGGATTCACCGTCGAATTGGGTGATTTAAGGGCCTTTTTACCTGGTTCTTTGGTGGATGTACGCCCTGTGCGAGATACATCATATCTAGAAGGTAAAGAGCTTGAATTCAAAGTAATTAAAATTGACCTCAAGCGTAATAACGTTGTGGTCTCACGTCGTGCAGTCGTTGAGTCTGAATATAGCGCTGAGCGTGAAGAACTCATTGAAGCGCTCAAAGAAGGGGCGGTAGTCAAAGGCATTGTCAAGAACTTAACGGATTACGGAGCGTTTTTGGATTTAGGCGGTGTTGATGGTTTATTACACATCACCGATATGGCCTGGAAGCGTGTAAAGCACCCATCTGAAATTGTCGCGATCGGAGATGAAATTGAAGTTCGTGTTCTTAAGTTCGATAAAGAAAAGACACGTGTATCACTGGGCTTGAAACAACTCGATGATGATCCATGGCGTGATATCAATCGTCGCTACCCTGAAGGTGCGCGGATATTTGGCAAAGTAACCAATATTGCTGATTATGGATGCTTTGTGGAAATTGAAGAAGGCATTGAAGGTTTGGTTCATGTTTCAGAAATGGATTGGACCAATAAGAACGTTAACCCAGCAAAAATCGTTTCATTAGGTGATGAAGTTGAGGTAATGATTTTAGATATCGATGAGGAGCGTCGTCGAATTTCTCTCGGTATGAAGCAATGCAAAGCCAACCCATGGGATGATTTTGCCAGCAGTCATGATAAAGGCAGTGAAGTTACCGGCACGATTAAATCGATTACTGATTTTGGAATATTTGTTGGGCTTGACGGAGGAATTGATGGTTTAGTGCACTTATCGGATCTTTCTTGGAATGAAACGGGCGAGGAAGCAGTCCGCAATTACAAGAAGGGTGATGAGCTACGTGCCATGGTGTTATCCGTTGATGCCGAGCGTGAGCGAATCTCTCTGGGTGTTAAGCAAATGGAGAAAGATCCTTTTTCAGGGTTTTTCACCGAGCATCCTAAGGGCAGCATTGTAAAGGGCACAGTAAGTGAAGTGGATGCAAAAGCAGCAACTATTGTTCTCGCAGAGGGTGTTGAGGGTATACTAAAGGCCTCCGAGATCGCGCGAGATCGCGTTGAAGATGCACGAACTGTGTTAAAAGAGGGTGATCAAGTAGAAGCTAAATTTATCGGAGTAGATAAAAAGTCCAGAACGATTATTTTATCTATTAAAGCTAAAGACTATGAAGAAGAATCTGAAGCTATGCAGGAATACAGTAGTAATGAATCGGCTTCAATGAACCTTGGTGATATTTTAAAAGAATCCATTGAAGATAAAAACGAAGACTCTGCTGAATAACAGATTGAATAAAAACAGTTCCAAAATTAGGAGTAACTCATGACCATAAACGATGATAAAAACATGATTACCAAGTCGGAGCTAATTGAGAAAATATCATTAAAACAAAATCATCTTGCGCATAAAGATATTGAACTATCCATTAAAAGCATCATAGAACAAATGAGCACTTCGCTTTCCCAAGGCGATCGAATTGAAATTCGAGGGTTTGGTAGTTTTTCTTTGCACTTTAGACCACCCCGTATTGGGCGTAATCCAAAAACTGGCGATGCGGTCTCTTTACCAGGAAAGCACGTTCCCCATTTTAAACCTGGCAAAGAATTGCGTGAACGCGTGAATCGTAGTGTCAGCCACAATTAAGTTAACTAAACGCTTTCAAACAGTTGGTATATATTTTGAAATAAACTAAATGGTACGTTTTCTACTATTTATTTTCTTTCTTGCGCTAACTCTTTTATTTTTTATTTTCACTGTAGAAAACCTAGACCTAGTTCCATTGAATTTGGTATTTATCCAAATTCAGGTGCCTTTAGGTTTAACTATGCTAATGTGTTTTTTATTCGGTGCATTATTAGGACTTTTTTTCAGTATTAGTTTAGTGCTGAAAAATAAAAATAAAGCCAGAGTGTTGGCTAAAAAAGTTGCCGTTGCTGAACAAGAAGTTGCCAATCTTCGCCAGCTTCCCATAAAGAGCTCCCATTAATGCCAGAACTTTACTGGTTGCTGCTGCTATTAGCAGGTGTTGCAGGGTGGTTTCTGGCGCAAATTTTTTATAAAAATCGCTCTAAGCCAAAAATCCCCGGCGAATATCTTAAAGGATTAAACTACTTATTAAATGAACAACCAGATAAAGCCTTAGAAGTTTTTATTGACCTTGTGGATGTGGATACAGAAACCGTGGAAACGCATTTAGTGTTGGGCAATATGTTTCGGCGCAGGGGAGAAGTGGATAGAGCCATCCGCATACATCAAAATTTGATTGCACGTCCCACACTTGAAGCTGTAAACAAATCTACTGCCTTGCTTGAGTTGGCTAAAGATTATTTAAAAGCGGGTTTGTTAGATCGTGCAGAGGCCTTGCTTAAAAATGTAATTGAAATTGGTATACAAACAGACGAGGCTTATCCATTGTTGTTAGGTTTGTATGAGCAAGAAAAAGAATGGAGTTTGGCGATAGAAACCACAAAAAAATTAGAAAAAGTACAAGGCAAAAAAATGAACCATATCACTGCACACTATTACTGTGAGTTAAGTGAAGTGGCATTAGAGAATAAATCTAAAGATAATAATGAATCGCAGAAATCAGCTAAACAATTAGCAAAAAAAGCCCTTTCTTATGATAAGAATTGTGCGCGTGCAAGCGTATTATTAGGCCATATCGCAATGCATGAAGAAAATTACAAATCTGCAATTAAATTTTATATTGCAGTAGCGCGACAAAAACCAGAATATTTGCCTGAGGTGTTTATGGATTTGCGTGAAGCATTTATCAAGCAAAATGATCAAGAAGGATTTAGACAGTTCTTACGTAATATTAAAGATTCTAATCTTAGTGGGCTTACTTTAACAAATTTACTCGAAGATCTAGGTGAAGATGATATCGAGAAACAGCTTATACTAGATTGGTTACTTGAAAAGTCTAAATTATCTTTGTTGGAAGTGAATGGCTTCTTAAAGAGTAAAACTAATAACAACGAATCTATTAGCGAGTTGGGTTTGTCTAAAATACAAGAGAGTGTAGAACAATTCATTAGCAACCGTAGTACGCATCAGTGTAAACAATGCGGTTTTCATGGCAAGTTGCTCTATTGGCAATGCCCAAGTTGCCATAGTTGGGGTACAGTGGTGCCAGTGATGCCCAGTCTTAATTAAATGAACCTTAATAAAAAATGATAACAAGATGATGTCGGATGAGAACCCAATTATTGTTGCGCTTGATTATCCAAATGCCAAGCAAGCGAATGAATTTATACAGCGTATTCAAGGTTCTTCGTGTAAGTTAAAAGTGGGTCTGGAACTTTTTATTGCCGAGGGCCCTGCTTTTGTTGAACAGTTGGTTGTTCAAGGACATCAAGTATTTTTAGATTTAAAGCTACACGATATTCCTAATACTGTTGCTTCAGCGTGCAGATCGGCTTCAAGCTTAGGAGTTTGGATGATGACGTTACATGCATTAGGAGGGGAGGCGATGCTTCGCGCAGCGCGTGAAGAAATATCTAACTCCGTAAATGCCCCTAAGCTTGTTGCGGTAACCGTATTAACTTCAATGGATGAAAATGAATTAAAGGGTGTTGGTATTGATAGCTCTGCTAAAGATATGGTAATGAAGCTTGCAGAAGTTGCCATGAATGCAAACATTGATGGTATGGTGTGTTCCGTGCATGAGGTTGCTGCAATAAGAAAAAAGTGGGGAGAGCTTCCATTAGTCGTTACACCTGGAATACGTTTACAAAATGACCGATCTCATGATCAAAGTCGTATTGCATCGCCCAAACAGGCACATGATTTGGGTTCAAGTTATATCGTGGTAGGCCGACCTATCACGCAAGCAATGAATCCAGTTGAAGCAATGAATCAATATCTTGATAGCTGGAGTTCAAGTGCATAGCGACATATGGCTTCATGTTTGTAATTTTAATAATTAAAATAAAGCCGATAGATTAACTAGCAGAATAAATTTGATAGCAGATAAAACTTAATATTAGAATTTCTGCGACAGCAATATTAGGGGGACAAATGTTGCGTCTACTATTAGTTTCATTATTTTTTGTATTTATCTCAATTGTAAATGCAGAGCCAGTCAACATAAATGAGGCAGATGCTCAAGAGCTTGCTGACAGCTTGAATGGGGTAGGCCCAAAGAAAGCTCAAGCAATCATAGAATATAGGGAAATAAATGGCCCATTTTACAGCGCAGAAGAGATTGTCAATGTAAAAGGCATTGGTCCCAAAACGTTAGAGAAGAATATTGAAAAAATTCGTGTTAGGAATTAATTTTCTTGCAATATAACTATGATGTGATAATTTTTACATAAATTCTTTAGCTATCTAGTTCTCATTTTTAAAAATAAAAATAATTTACAGTAAGCATATGCAAAAGATTCGTAAAGCTGTATTTCCTGTTGCAGGAATGGGAACGAGATTTCTTCCTGCCACTAAGGCTAACCCTAAAGAAATGCTACCCGTGGTGGATAAACCGTTGATTCAATATGCAGCCGAAGAGGCTGTTGCTGCGGGAATTGATACCTTAATTTTTATTACCGGTCGTAATAAACGCTCAATTGAAGATCATTTTGATAAAGCTTATGAATTAGAAACTGAACTGCTGGCAGATGGTAAAGATACTATGCTCAATATGGTTCAAAATATTCTTCCCGGTGATGTAAAGTGTATCTATATTCGTCAATCTGAGCCATTAGGTTTAGGGCATGCTGTGTTATGTGCTAAACCTGTAGTCGGTGATGATCCCTTTGCGGTGTTACTAGCAGATGATCTAGTTGACAATGATGCATATGGATGCACATCCCAAATGGTTGACGTATATGAAAAAGAAAAATGTGGTGTTGTTGGCGTGCAAGAAGTTAAAAAAGAAGAAGTAAAAAGTTATGGAGTAATTGCAGGCAACAAAATTCAAGATAATTTGTGGGATGTAGATACATTCGTGGAAAAACCAGATCCTGAAGATGCGCCATCAAATGTTGCAGTTGTTGGGCGCTATTTATTAGAACCATCTATATTTAAAATTCTTGAAGAGACGGGCAAAGGTGCTGGTGGTGAAATTCAATTGACCGATGCCTTAGCCACACAGGCAAAGTCAGAAAAATTATTGGCTTATAAATTTGAAGGTAAGCGATATGACTGTGGAAGCAAGTTGGGTTATCTAGAGGCTACGGTTGAGCTTGCCATGAAGCACGGTGGAATTGGCAAACGATTCACAAACTACTTACAGCAACGTATTAAATAATCTTATATTTGTTTGACGCTTAGCTGTAATGGCTTGATGATTTAATCAAGATCTATTGCCCGCGTTAGGGGTTAAGTAGACTTTCTCTATCTTATTATTACTATGAATGTTATGAGTCTGTTTATAAAGAGTCTTCTCTCACACGATTACCAAGCGTTACTGTGGCAGCACCGAGGCCTAATAACATAGCAAGTGTAAGTAATAACTCACCAAGAAATGGTATGAAACCTATAATCACTAATATAATGACACCCACAGCTAGAAGAAATAAACGTTGACCGGTTTTTTTGTATTTAGCTTTTTTGTTTAGCATCCAATCCGACACGGTTAATGCTGCTGTCGCAATACCAATAATGAATAAAAACGGTAGCAATAATAGAGTGGCCACTCCAATCGGAATTCCAATGATGGTAACTATAGTTACTATTATGAAAATTGGGATGCCGATAAATACAATTAACCCCCATAAGATGCTTCGACCTGGATGAGTGCGTAGCATAGTTATGCTTTGTTCAACAAAACCGCGTGCAAACATAACTAGAATGAGTCCAAGAATAAATACACTCATAGATAATATTAGGAAAAAAGCGCGACTATCGGACTCGTTTTCATCCTGTTTAAAATATTCTGAATCTTCTAGACTTGATTTAGTGAGCTTACCGACCACTTTTGCATTTGGAGAAATAACAGCTTCCTCGCTAGATCGAATAGTAAGATTACCTTCAATATGTGCAGAATCTCCAAGCTGCACATGACGGCCCTCGATCGTTACGGATCCGGATGTACGACCTAAAAAAATAACTTGGTCTGCATACAGACTGAGATTATCTTTCGCGGTTCCGTTAAACTCTATCAGTGCTGCAGCTAAAGATGTGTCGTTAGGTAATAAAGAATTTTTAGAAATTTCAATTGATGCCGCTGCCGCATTTAATTTTTTTCCTATTACAGCATCGACTGTTAATTCAGCCCCTGCGAGTCGGGCATTACCTGTTACTTTACCGCTAACATTCAAATGTGAGCTTGCAGCATATAAATTGCCATTGGTTTCTATATCTATATCTACTAAAGCTCCCGCTGCCCATATGTCTTGTTGAGCTTTACCTTCAATGTTTACACGAGCGCCAGCAACATAAATGTTCTCTACGTTTTCAGATATGATTTTTATATTTGCACCAGCAGCTTTAATATTATTTTCTTCATCTGTGGCTAATACGTTGAAAAAAACTGCAATAAAAATGATGAGGATTGTAGATATGAATAGGATCAATTTTCGTCTATGCATACGTTACCCCTAATGAACTGTACCAAATACACTATAAAATGATATTTATAAAGAAAGCACATTTTGAGTGCTGTGCTTTTGATCTAGCTCAATTTATTTAATAAATAGAGAATTTGATAAAACTAGCTAAATATTGATAAATATCAATTTTACTAATTCAAAAATTAATACTATTTGAGAGGCTGAAAGAAGACAAAAAATTATAAAGAATGAGGTGACTCATGAACTTTGGAACAATAGAAATACTCGCATTGATACTTATTGCGATAACCGCTATTAAACTTCTTATTTTCATAGTGAACCCTCATTGGTGGTATAGTTTTATAGAAAAAGTATATAGCAGCCCTGCGATTACATCCTTAATCGCATTTATATTAGCAATGATTGTTTTATACTTTTTAATTCTATCTGGAATTACAATAGTTGAAATACTTGCAGTTAGCTTATTTATTGCATTATTAATTGCTATAGGATTTGCGAAATATGCTAATAAATTAATACCTTGGATTAGAGATCAAAATATTGTATCAGTGTTAAAAGAGTTATGGTTGTACACTTTGGTATGGTTATTATTAATAGCCTGGGGTGCAGGCGAGCTTTTGATTAGTTAGCCCATGAGTAAAGAAGAAGTACACGACTTACTCGTTAAACTGAAAAGAGAAGTTAATAATCTTGATTCAAGTAGCGATATTCATAATGAGATGAATTCATTGATCACGGATATTGAACAGCAATTAGAACTAAATGAAACATCTATAACAGAGAATATTCGGAATTATATTGAGCAAATTGAAGCTGAGCATCCAAGAGTTACGAATATTCTAAGCGAGCTAATGATAAAATTAATGAATATTGGAATCTAATTAAACCTCTCACGAAAAGCTTTTCAGCCGTTCTAAATATCTTAAATCTCTACTTAACATTTTATATCTCATACAAACGAGTTCAGTTAAATATAAATTATATGAATTATTCATGCCTGACTGCAATCAAGTATAGGATAGATACAGTATGCAAGATGCAGAATAACAATATATGATTTCAGCTGTTACCTAATTGCTATTAGGTTTTTCTTGGGGAAAGCATTATGTATTTATTTTAAGCATATACCTTCCGCATCTTGCATAAGATATCTCATAAACATTATGAGACATTCCTTAAGTATATTTCATTTCTTATAATGAACAATTGATATAAATCATCTAATTCATTATTTGATACTTGTATTGTTACTTTACATCAAATAATTAGGAGAAAGGGTGCTTAGGATGAAATTCATTCTATTAATATTTTCAATTATATTTTTGCAAACACACGTTTATGCAGAATCAGAAAGCATTAAAAATTCACAAGAAACTGGTGTGTAAAATTATTTGAGCTATTGTGCAAAATGCCATGGAAATAATGGTAAAGGAAATGGTCCTTACGCTAA
Source organism: Gammaproteobacteria bacterium (assembly GCA_028279275.1). Lineage (GTDB taxonomy): Bacteria > Pseudomonadota > Gammaproteobacteria > UBA4575 > UBA4575 > JABDMD01. Next base: position 19,089 of record JANQOB010000007.1, read on the forward strand.
GCAGCTTGCAGCTAAACCTACGGACCTTACATTACTTAGTAAAGAAAATGGAGGTTCATTTCCTGAAACAGCAGTTTATAATATTATTGATGGGCGAAGGGCAGGTGATTATCATGGTCAAGAAATGCCAGTATGGGGAAAATACTATAAAGATATCGAAGGGGATGAGTCCGCTGTTGATGCACGCATCAGTAGGATAATTGAGTACCTCAAATCAATTCAAATATAATAGTGAATGTAGTTTGAATTATTAATAGTAGCTTATCAGATACTATTACGAGGATAATTTAAGAGAAATAGTATATTCATAGATACAAGCTATATATAACTTGTGTTGAATCATTTGGGTTTTTTTCTACATGCATACCTAAGTCATTTACTAGTGACTTCATTTTATAGTTATCCGTAAAATCTACTGAAAATAGGCGTGTGACACCTTGTTCGCGCGCATATTTAATTAGTGACTTCATCAACATAGTTCCTAATCCTTTATTCTGCCATTCATCCGCAACGACCACCGAGAATTCATACGAATCTCCATATTGATTAACTGCATAACGACTAACACCGATGACTTTTTCTATTCCAATATCAGTGACAGTCGCTGCAAACGCCATTTTATTTTCATAATCTATATCACATAATTCAATAACATCTTCAATTGATAGATGTGCGACTCCACCAAGAAATCGATAATGTCTGCTTTGGGGAGATAACGTTTCTATAAAATCACGTTCTTTTTCAGCATCATCGAGATTCATTGGGCGTATTAATACTTGTTTTCCATCGATTTCTTCAATCTGTTTAAGCTTACTGATTGCCAGCATCATTATGTCTCCAGTTAGAAAAATATCACTTATTGATTTTTACCGACCAATTATCCTTCGAAATGCCAAAACAAAATTGATTTAACTCAACAAATCATAAGTAATTTTCAGTTACCGTTATTTTCCAACAAAATTATATGGAAAAAGTAAATTGTCTGAGCAAACACTTGATGCATATGCACCAAATAAAATTGCAGAATTGGTCGAACATGTAGGTGTAAAAAAGGCAGGATTGCCTGTTATACCAACGATAATGTTAGGCTTACTCGCAGGGGTATTCATTGCATTTGGAGCAATGTTTTTTACACTGGTTATGACAAACCAGTACATGGGTTTAGGGTCAGCGCGACTATTAGGCGGCGTTGCATTTTCCCTCGGACTTATTTTGGTCGTGGTTGGTGGTGCAGAGTTATTTACAGGCAATAATCTAATTGTTATGGCCTGGGCAGATCGCAAGGTATCAACAAAGAAGCTATTAAGAAACTGGGGATTGGTCTACATTGCAAATTTAATTGGAGCCTTAGGCGCTGCTACATTAATGTATTGGTCTGGCACTTTGTCCCTTGGGGGTGGAGTTGTTGCTGAAACAGCAGTTGAGATTGCAAATATTAAAGTTGGTATTGATCCAACACAGGCTTTTATAAGAGGTATCTTATGTAACGTTTTAGTATGTTTAGCCATTTGGCTATGTTTTGCTGCTCGTGATGTTGCTGGAAAAATTTTAGCAATAATCTTTCCAATTTCTGCATTTGTTGCTTTGGGGTTCGAACATTCTGTTGCGAATATGTATTTTATACCTCTAGGAATGCTATTAACTGATGGTGGTATAAGTGTAATGGATTTTTTAAGGAATCTCATTCCTGTCACTTTTGGAAATATTGTTGGTGGTGGATTATTAGTTGCTATTGTATATTGGAGTATTTATTTAAAAGACTACAAATAGTGAAACATAATACAACGAGAATTGTAATTTAAATCTGTCTATCAACTAATAATCTTGAAAGTAACCAAAAAATAGCAGAATGAAATTAAGCAAGATACCGAAAATTGGAAGAGCGAAATCTAGTTTATTCTTGCTATTTTCATTATATGAAACATAGATAAGAGAAGATTGAACGACGATAAAAATTAACAATGTTATTGTGCTTGTGAATTCGGCTAGAGTGATTAAATCAAAACTAGTTGCAAGTATTATTAGTATAATAGCAACGGCAATTGTTGCAAATATTGGCGTACGTGTTTTTCTATTTACTGATTTAAATACAGGTAAGAAAATTTTTTGTTCAGCCATTCCATATAACACTCTTGATGCCATAATTAATTGCACAAGAGCACCATTTATAATGGCAATCATGCTAATCATTGCCATGACTGTCGGATTGTAACCTTTGTATTCAACAATTGAGGCTAATGGGGAGTTGCTAGATGCAAAAATAGATGAAGGTATGAAAACAGTGCAAACAACAGAAAGTGCTACATAAAGCAGAGTTGAGAATATTAAAGACAATGTTATTGCTAGAGGCACTACATTTGTAGGATTTTTAGTTTCCTCAGCAATATTTACAATATCTTCAAAACCAATATAAGCGTAAAAGGAGATAAAAGCTGCATATAATATAATTCCACTATTGGAATAAATGGATTTGGAGACTGGAAAACTGAAATTTTCTAATTCTTTTACATCTATTACCGCATAGATCACAAAAAGTAATCCAAGTATTTCTATTATTGTGATGATTGAGGCAATCATTAAAGACTGACTGATCCCCCATATTGCGATTACAGTAATAATCAAAATAATACTAACGATGACTACTAATTCTGGAATATGGAATAGTGCATTGAAGTAGCCTGCAAATCCTCTAGTCATTGTTGCAGCAGAGACGGTTCCCACCATTACAACAGTCAAGCCAACCAGTACAGATATAAAACGTTTATTAAATGCTGCATGAACATAAGCGGCTGCACCCGCACTTCTAGGAAACATAGAAGCTAGACGTGCGAACGAATATGCAGTGACTGCAGCAATCAATGCTGCGAAAATGAATGAGAAAGGTGCTAATTGGTCCGCGCGTAGTGCTACTTCACCAATTAATACGTAAATACCTGCGCCAAGTATCGTACCTAATCCATAAAATGTTAGTAGAGGTAGTGATACCTTCCTAGCAAGTCTACCTCCAGGCATTACAATAGCTCATTACATATTAGATCAAATGCTAATTATAAACTTAATGAGAAAGGAATAATGGTATCGTTGTGTTTTTTAGCATGTATTTGGTTGTGCCACCTAATACAATTTCCTTAAATCGTGTATTTCCGTATGCACCCATAACTATTAAATCCGCATCATATTCAATGGCCCCTTGGAGTATTGTCGCACCTGTTCCTTTATTTGTTTTGTCTAACGAAACTACTTCAGCATTTATGCCATGATGAGATAAATGTTTGCGTAAATCATCGTTATAAATCATATATTCCTTTTCTTCTTCATCAGTACTTGAGACACTTGCAATTTGAACATGCTCAGTTAAATCCAAAAAAGGTAATGCGTCATGCACGGCTCTTGCAGCTTCATGGCTCTCATTCCATGCAATTACGACTCTCTTAGGTAAATTAAATACTTTTTTCAAATCTGGAATAACCATTAGTGGGCGGCCCATGTGAACGGATAAATAGTCTGCAATTATACGAGTATCTTCTTCGCCAAGCCTTGAATATCCCCTAGGAAGAATTACAAGATCTGCATAACGTGACCTATCCACGATATAATCTATATCTACTCCTTCAATTTCATTCCATTCACATGGTACTTCTAATTCAGATGCTTTTTTCTTGAACTTAGATTTTATAAGCTCTGCATTTTTATTGGCTTCTTCAATTTGATCGTCTGCGTAGTAGGGAACGACTTCAGGATTTCCATAACCATATATTGGTATCGCTGGATATGGAATAAAATGCACTCCTGTTATATGCGCCTGATATATTTTCGCTAGTAATAATGCGGTTTCAACACGATAGTCGTTTGCTTCACTAGCATCACATACTACTAAAACATCTTTTATTGGCATGATCTATCTCCTCCTACTAATAAAAATATCAACTATTTCGAAGATATTATCTAAATTGCTATGAAGGAGATTGATTTAAGTCAGAAAAATGAATTATATAAGATTGTTAGTTAAATATTGCGTAGCAAATTCTTATATAAGGTTGCAGCTTAAGATAAAACTTAGCCACAACCCATAAATAAAGATTTACTATTGTTGAACAGATACTGTGATTTTTTTAGGTTTAGCAGTCTCTTTTTTACCAACAGTGATTTTTAATACGCCTTTGCTTGATTTAGCACTGATATTCTCAGAATCTGCCGTTTCGGGAAGGCTAAAACGTCGATAAAAGCTACCATGGGAGCGCTCAACTCGAGTGTAACCTTCTTTTTCCTCTTTTATCTCATTGTCACGTTCACCCTTTAGCGATATAACACCATTCTCCATGCTGACTTCAATATCTTTTGGGTCAACTCCTGGAACATCGGCCTCAATAAGAAAATGATCGCTATGCTCAGCAATATCTACTGCTGGTGACCACGAACTTGTAGCAACCGTACTATCTTCATCATCTAATTCCACATTAAAAAATCGATTTATATCTTTAAAGTGTGGTAAATAATTAAAAAAAGGGTCTCTTGGTACTAGTTTCATTATTGTATCCTCCACAAAGAATTTAATAGTTAAATACTAATTTCTAGGAATGATTTGGATATTGACTAAGATCAATAAAATGTTGCTATTTTATATTTTCTAGTTGAAGTAAATACCTATGCCTTTGATCAAATGCGCGTTGTTCAAGATATGATTGAGATCTAACACGATTGTTACTAACATTTAAGCTTTGTACTACATTTTCAGCAATAAATGTGTCATTAATTTTACCTAAAATTTCTTGCATTCTTTTTAAGAATTTAGCCTCCTTCTTCCCATGTTTAATATAACTCCCTAACACTTCTAGAATATACCTAAGCTCTTTTATATCTACTCTATATCGGTGCAGTTCTTTTTGATTAAAACTCAAAATATGTTCTTTTGTTTTAATTATATTTTTATATCTATTTTGCATTCTTTTGTTGATAAAAATTATCAGTTCATCACCTTTGCAATTAGCATGTTTCGAAAACATGTTTTTAATTTTTAACATAGCTATCCAAGTTCGTAACTCATGTAAGTAATTCATATATTCTTGGGATGTAATATGGGTTTCAGTGGACTCATGTAAAATATTTTGTTTAGTTTCAAATTTTTCATATAATTTCTGAAATTCAGCTTTATCTTTAAAATTGATATATGCCGGGTATAAATAATCGCTTCTGAATATATCGTAATCTCTTGTTCTAGAAGTGGGTTTAATTAATTTTTTGTATAAGTTATTTGCGTATTTCCATTCATTTTTCGTCATATCATTTTTTATTAAGCTCAGATAAGATTTAAATTTTCTTAAGCTGATTCTCATTTGATGTAGGTTTTCATCATCATATGAATCGGATAGCAACTTATGCTTATTTAGAATTTCTTCTATGTTTAATTTAAATAATTTTTCAATTAATTCTTCATAATTTGTATTTTTATCAATCAAATTATCGGGTAAAAGAGTATTTAAGTTATTGTTATGCATATATTGAATTTAATTAGCTTTCATGAAAGATATTTTCAATGGGAGTAGTTGTAATATAAGTAAAAACACCAACGAAAAATGTAAATAGCAGTATGCTTCCGCTCCATTTAGCTATTTTCCAACCTCCAATTACTTGAGAAATAATTGCTTTAACTACAGTATTTACAAGAACAGCTATTAAAATTCCGTTTGCAGCTACATTCATTGTAAGATTATCACTAACCGGTTCGGAGGTCTTAGCTAAAGTAATACTTATTGCATCAACATCGGCAATTCCTGATAGTGCAGCAAGAGTATATATGCCTGCAGTACCAAAATAATTTTCAATTAAATGCACAATTAAAAACAGAATTGACAGGGCTACACCATAAAATGCAGCAGTGGTTAACTGTAAGGGGTTTTTTAGTTTAATTTCTGCACTAAATTTTTCATTCCGCTGATAGCGATAGACAATCCAAATTACAGCAAAAGCTGGGATCAATGTGAGAACAATTAAGACGGGGCTGATATAACTAAGCAATGAGATATTAAGTATTCCTATCATGATTAATAATCTAGGACCTATCATTGCAGTTGCTAATGTAATTCCTCCACCAAGCAATGCACATGGTGCGTTGTTATTATTTGATGCCATTTTTGAAAAAGCTACTGCTACAGCTGTGGAGGATGTTAATCCTCCTAGTAATGCGGTTAAAAAAATACCAAGACGGCTCCCTAATAACTTAATACTGAAATATCCGAAATAAGAAATACCTGCAATCAATAGAATTAAGATGCCTATGATACGAGGGTTAATAACATTTCCAGGCCCTATATAGGTATTCGGAAGCAATGGTAGTGCAACAGCGGCTAATAATAATAACTGGATAGTTGCGTTGACTTCGTCAGCATCAAGCGTTTTTATATACAAATGTAATTTATTTTTAAACCTAAGTAGTGCAACTACTATAGCCGCGAACAAAATCGCTTCAATTTTGTAACCAGTCATTGTTAGCGCGCCTAATACAAAGACTAATAGTATTGTTACTTCTGATGTATACCCCAAATCTTTTGTATTTTTTGCATTGAGCCTATAGCCAATAAATATGATAGAAGATAAGCCTAATGCGATGGCAGGAATAATAAATGGAGAAATGATTTGACTTAAGATTGCAGATACGCCACCCAAAAGTCCAACAATAGCAAATGTCCTTAAACCGGCATCAAAACTTTCTTTAGGTTTCTCATGTGTTCCCCACTCTCTTTCAAACCCGACTATTAATCCGATAATAAGCGAGATTAACAAGTTGAATATAATTTCTATATCCATTATTTATTAGCATTTCCTCTGCAAATTAATATTTTTATTAATACATATAGTCAGATGCTAATAATACTCAACAAGTATTTATTTGATTTATATCAATATGCCACATTTTTAATCAATTATATTTGTAACTCCAAGTGTAAAAATACGTTGAAAGATGTTGAGAGTGATATATGAATGACAATGTTTTCTACACGACATATGCTATATGTAATTCGCAAAAATTATCCAAAGAAAATATAAATGAAATGGTTACATGGGGAATTGCGAATCCATATGGTGAGTGCCCAGAAAAATGGTTATTCACGCATGAAGACTTTGAACGTATTGCTCGTGCACAAAGATTTAGGAATGATTTAGAAATTAATATTCCGGGAGCAGCATTTGCGCTTGAATTAATCGAGGAAGTTAAAAAGTTACGAGAAAGAAGAGGTTAGGTCATGTTTCCATATAAAAAGGTTCTAGCAGCAATAGATTATTCTGATCTAACAGATCCAATATTCAAGAAACTAGAAAACATCTCTAGCGACCCCGATATAAATATCATCTTATTTAATGTTGTAGAGCGAGATATGCCCACACTTATGGGAGCATCACAAAATGAAGCGATTAGTTATAGTCGTGAATGGTCTCTAGAAGAAATTAAACTAAAACAGAATGCGGAAAATATACTTAAAAAAGAAGCAAACAAATATAACTTATCCAAATTTACATGCTATGCCGAGGTAGGTGTTCCAAGATATTCAATCATATTTGCTGCAAAATCAAAAAATGTAGATTTGATAATTGTTGGCGCACATGGCGCGCATGGGATAAAAAAGATAATTGGATCGACTGCTCAGTCTGTTCTTAATAATGCCACATGCGATGTACTAGCAGTCCGCTAATGAAATAAAATACTAAGAAGTTAATAACAGATCAGCACTTTTTAAACGAGGGCCATTTTTTTTAATTGCTCGTCTATTTTATCAAGCTCTGCATTGGCCTGTTCGAGCAATCTTTGAAGAACTTCGTAGTTTTCTAATTGTATCGCTTGCTCTTCTAGGTCAGGGTCTAAGCCAGTTTCAAAATCTCTTTTGATTGCCGTAACTCGCTCAATCAGTTCATGCTGTTTTGTAAGTAGCTCATCTCTGGTTACAGTTTTTGACATATCGATCTCCAAAAAAATACAGAATTATTCTTCTTGTATTGACATAATGTAGACAAGAAGATCAAGAATAAGTCCTCTTGTATAGAGGTATTCATTAATTTCAGATTGATCAGTTATTTCATGATATTTTTTGGCAAGTTTATTATATTCTTCAGCCTCTTTTCGATATCGATCTCCCCATACTGGCATTTCTCTGGTTCCATGAACTCCAACACTTGGGGATCCGTCAATGGTCCTATAGACATTACTAAAAGGAAAATGACCATTGTTGTTTTTTGTAAGCATAGTTAAATCGGTTGGCTTTTTTGTTAAAGATTCAGACATAATTCCATTACCTTTTCCATCAAAGCCATGACATATTGCACACGAGCGTTCGAATTCTATTCCGCCTAAGACTGGGTCATGACTTATAGAATCACTTGCGAATGTTTGCAGTGAAAACATGCTCAAGCAAATCAAGGATATGATCTGGACGACAAATTTCATATTTACTCCTGAATAACTTGAAGATATAGAATGATGTCTAATGCTTTAGCTTTAGCCACAGAACTTGGTTCATTTTCTGTTTGTGTTTCTCTAATAAACTTATATCCCCAGATTGGCATTTCACTGGTTCCATGTTCCTTAGCTTGGTATGTGCCATCAAAAACACCCCATAGATGATCAAATGGAAAATGCCCGTCGTTGTTTTTAGTAAGCACTGTTAAGTCAGCAGGTTTTCGTTTTAGAAAATCAACGACTGGCCCATCTCCTTTTCCGCTGCTTCCGTGGCATGATGCGCAATACTGCATAAATTCCTTTTTACCGACTACATCATTATCATCATCGGCATTTGCCTGACTAATAAATACTAGGAAACCAAAAGTGACTATTAAAATGTATTTATATAATTTCATATAAACTCCTTAAGCTGCATATTTCTCTAGTCCATCGTGATCTTTGATTTCAATGAGCTTGCCATGTACTTTTATTAAACCTTTCGCTTGTAAGCGAGAAAATAAACGACTTACTGTTTCCATTGCTGCTGAAAGATAGTTACCAATATCTCGTCTTGACATATTTAGATTGAATTTATTTTTAGAGAATCCTCTAGCAGCATAGCGTTTAGATAAATTAAGCAATAATGTGGCGAGGCGTTGCTCAGCACTTTTCGTACCAATCAATAAAGTATGTTCTTCCTCATGTCTTATTTGATGGCTCATTTGTGTTAATAATTGTTTATAAAGTTCAGGTATCTCCGCCGCGAGTTCTATGTAACGTGCAAACGGTATTTCACAAACATAGGTAGTTTCAAGTGCTTGTGCAGTAGTGGGATATACATTTGAAGCAGCACCATCCAACGCCACTACGTCTCCTTGAATTGAAAACCCTAAAATTTGCTCACGTCCTTCTTCATCATCTATGAGAGTTTTGAGGGAGCCGCTACGGATTACATAAATTGAATTAAACTTATCACCGGCCTGGTATAGGTATTCACTTCGATTTAATTTTATTGAATGTTTAATAATGGAGTTAAAAGCATCCAGTTCTTGACCCACTAATGAGTGTGCAAAGCAAGCGTTTACCTTACTGCAATTATGACAGTTCTTCTGACTATGGATAGTTGGTAGTACTAATGGCTTTTTTTGCGAAATTACAGGTGCAGTTCGCATCTTTTGACTCCCGAAATTATGCTCTAGATTCTCTGGCTTGTGCTTCTAAATAAGCACAAGTCTCCTGCTTGAGCGTAATTTAACGCTGGAAATCAACAAAAAATAATTAGTACGTGCACGTAGTAGACTCTCGGTAAATACGTAGTTGATTTAAGTTATGATCTTATTAAAAAGATTGGATGTGCTATGTAAATTATTGATGTAATTACATAAAATTTACATTGGGATTTTTCAATGTCTGGCTAGATAAATAGCGTAGCCTACCCAAGAAAGCATGGGTTTTGTACGATGTTTATAGTATCGGTAAATTTTTAATAGCGAAATTCAGTATTTAGAAATGAAATTAGCTTCTGAGGCACGCTTACAAGCCATCGTAGAAAGCTCTATTGAAGCGATCATAACTATTGATGGCTCTGGAATTATTCAAATGTTTAATCCAGCCGCTGAAAAAATATTTTCTTATAAATCATCAGAAGTTATTGGAAAAAATATCAGCTTGTTGATGCCAACGCCACATCAACAAAAACATGATACATATATTAAGAATTACCAAACAAGCGGTAATGCAAAAATTATGGGGATTGGACGTGAGCTCACTGCTGTACGAAAAAATGGAACTATTTTCCCCATCTGGATATCTTTAACCGAGTTTTATGAAGAAGATAAACAATATTTTACTGGCTTTATACAAGACATTACAGAATTTAAGCAAGCTCAGGAAGCATTACGCTTACGAGAAGAGGTATTTGAATTAATTTTTGAAAATGCGCCAACTGGTGTAGCCGTATTAGATATTGAAGGTAATTATACTAATGTAAACCCATCTTTATGTGACATCTTGGGTTATTCAAAACCAGAATTATTAAAGCTTTCTTATAAAGATATTACTTATCCAGAAGATTTAGAAATCAGTGATGAATACTTGCATAAGCTCCTTAAAGGAGATTTTTCGGGTTTTTATTTAGATAAGCGTTATATCCGTAAAGACAAAAAAGTTGTTAATGTGATGTTGAATGTTGCAATAGTACATGAAAATGTTTCTTTAGCGCATGATGAGAAGGGCGATCCAGCATTTTTAATATCTCATGTTCTAGATGTCTCAGATAAAATTGCAATAGAAAAAAAGCTTAAAATTCAACAAGAACAACTTGCACATAGAGATCGTGTCAGCATTATGGGTGAAATGGCCGCAGGTATAGCACACGAGATTAACCAACCACTCACTGCAATAGAGTCTTATTCGCAAGCAGCGCAACGCAGAATAGAAGCCAATGATATTGATAAACTTCAAGAATTGTTAGAAAAGATATCGAAAGCATCTAGGCGTGCAGGTAATGTGATTACTCATTTGCAAGCCATGGTTAAACGCGATACTCAGCAACATGATCAAATAAAGATTAATAAGTTAATTGAAGAGGTTGTTAAGCTTGCTGAAATCGATGTATTGGCAAATGAATTTAAAATAAAGCATGAGCTTGCAGCTAAATTACCGTTAGTAATGGCTGATGCCATACAAATCCAGCAAGTGGTATTAAACTTGGTTCGCAATGCAATGGATGCAGCAAAACAAGAAGCCGAAGAAAATAGACAAATTACTATCAGCACTTCGTTTTTGGCAGATCAAAATAGAATTCAAGTATCGGTAAAGGATCATGGAAAAGGTATTGATGAAAAAACTGCAGAGCAGTTATTCAATCCATTTTTTACGACTAAATTGTCAGGTATGGGTATGGGTTTGGCGGTTTGTCAATCGATTATACAATCACATGGCGGGCGTTTATGGTTTACACATAACGAAGATAAAGGGGCCACATTTCATTTCACTCTACCCACTTCTTTGAGTCAAAATGAATAAAGATCAACAGATTGTATTTATTATTGATGATGATGAAGACGTGCGTGATAGTTTAGTAGAGTTGGTTACATCGATTGGTTTGAATGCTAGAGCGTATGAGTCTGCAAACAAATTTCTAAGTGAATTTGATAAGAACGCACCTGGCTGCATCCTTGCAGATGTACGCATGCCAGGTTTAAGTGGCATTGAGTTGCAATATAAGCTTATCGAATTACATGCACCTCAGCCATTAATTATTATAACTGGGCATGGTGACATCACTATGGCGGTTCAAGCAATGAAAGATGGCGCGTTTGAATTTTTACAAAAGCCTTTTCGTGATCAAGACATTTTAGATTGCATAATTAAAGCTCTCGAACAAGACACTACTAATCGAATAAAAATTACCAAGCAAGATGAAACTCAAGAACGTATCAAGTCCTTAACATCTCGTGAGCGTGAGGTCATCGATAAGGTAATTGAAGGAAAATCGAATAAAATCATAGCGCGTGAGCTCGGCATTAGTAACCGTACGGTAGAGATTCATCGTTCTCATGCTATGGAGAAGCTGGACGTAAGATCAGTTACAGAACTGGTTAAGATTATGCTCAGTATTCAATCTTAGGCAATATATCTTTGCAGGGATCAACCTTCAATTGAATGCGTATTAATTTCAACAGAAATTGATCGAAGTCATTATTTTAGCACATGATGCTATGCCATCATTCTAGACGGAATGTTGTTCAATCTCGGTGTATCTGTGTCGCAATAGTTAAAGATTTCAATGACCTGGAAATTAAAAAAAGTAGCGCCTATCCACTTAATTATTGGTGATGAAAATACTTGCGATCAAATAACTAAATTACTAGCTAAAATTCCAGCTGAAGTAAAATCCTATGAGACTGCTAACGCATTTCTCCATGCACGTATCTCTGAAGCGCCTGCTTGTTTAATTACTGAAGTTAAATTAGGTGATTCAGATGGAATTACATTTGTTAAACAAATGCGTGAACATGGTTTATCTACTCCCGTTATTATTTTGGCAGATGGTGATAACAGTGTGAATACTGCTGTAAAAGCAATTCAAGCAGGTGCTTCTGATTTTATTGAAAAACCAATCATAGAAAGAGATTTTCTTGAGCGAGTGCAAAAGGTTCTAGAAAAAAGTGATTAAATCTAATTTCAGTCAAATATATTTAATCTTGTAATGAGTATTTATCAATAATATTTTAATTGGATTCGTGAGTTTGTGTTTGATTTTTATATTTTTTGATATAGCTCAGTTTATAAAAATAATTTTGACATAAAATATTATGCAAACGAGTAGAGAAATATAGAGGTTCAGAGATGAAATATGTATATAAATTTGACCACTTTCATCGTGAATTAGTTACCTTTGCAAAAGAAAATTGGTTTGAGGTTGCTGTTTTATGCCTTTGGATAAGTATAGTTTTCTGGATAATCATTGCACTGTTTAGTTGGTGGTAAAATTATAGTCATAAATTAATATTTTATTGTAAATGCCATTAAATTATGGTGCTATATATAAATGGCAGTTGTATTTATCAGCACAATTTTCGTAATTGTGTTAGCAGTAGCACTTCATTACGAAGTGCTAACCCATCTCGCAGAAAGACACTTTAAACGCAAATGGCCTACAAGACTGCTACTACCAGTTGGTGTGCTTATCATTATTCTTGCGCATGTGATAGAAGTTTGGCTATTTGCATTATTGTTTTATATCTTGCTACCTATGGATGGAACAGGCGAAGTGATCGGTGAGTTTAGTTATGGAATTCTAGATTGTGCCTATTTCTCTTTTGTTAATTACACTTCTCTTGGTTATGGCGATCTTGTTCCGGTAGGGCATATTCGATTTACTGCAGGTTCAGAGGCCTTGACAGGTCTAGTACTTATCGCATGGACTGCATCTTTCACTTATCTTCAAATGCAGCAACTAATCAAAAACAAGAATAATAAAGTTTAGAAGTCTGTATAAAATATTGTTTAACTAACTGTTATTAACCGCCGCATTTATTTCTTTCTTTAGTTCTTCAATATAATTTAATTTAGACAAAGGCCATTTTTTGGATTCTTCGCTAGTAAGAATATCACCTGAGTTTGCTGCTAATTTATGTAGCCAATGATGTGTAACTTCAAGCGATACCTTTATTCCTTCTAGGTTATATTCTTGATTTTTATGATGAAAAGGGTCTGGAAACGAAATAAAAGTATTACTGAGATCATTGATTTCATGGCGATAATCAAACCAGCTTGCATAGGTATATCTTCCGGATATATAGAGGGTATCGATGTATTCATCTTGCTCAAACGTAATCTCTTTCCAGTGGTCTCCTTTAGCATTTATACCAAATATTAGATTCCAGTTTATTAGCAATGTATACAGCAAGGTAAACTCAATAAATTCCCAGTATTGAGCATTATCTTTTTGCTTATCGAGTTTATTTATTATCTCTGTGTAGTAAACGTAACATTTTAAAGTGGTATATAGTGTGTCCAATTGCCCAGCAATTCTTCTTATATCGTCTTGATCGATTTTAAGCATCTGGAAAAGAATAGATGTTTATTGAAAAATTTATAATCTAAAAAATAATTCAATTACAGGGTTATCATAGTGTCTTCGAATTTTTCTGTTATGGTATGCAATCGATACGATTATTATTCCTAGTAGAATTAAAAATGTGGCAACAATATGTGATAATAAAGGTGGATAAATTATTATAAGTATTCCTGCAATTATTAGTATTATCCCGCCTAGCATTTATTATACCTCCTAATTTTTTATTCAAATTTAAATTTAGGGTTGGTTTTCTTGGATTGAATATAGAAATAAAATCAGTTCAAAAATGCGCCCTCTAACAAGGGTGCTGGCATAATCAGGGCTCACTTGTGTCCATGTTTCTTGATTATAGCGATCTCCCCATACGGGCATTAAACGAGTGCCATGGTATTTATTCATATCGCGTCCATCAATGATTAAAAACGTTTCTATGAAAGGAAACGAGCCGTCATCATTTAGTAATTGAGTTAAATCGGTTGGTTTAAATACTAGAGCAGCAGAATAGGGTCCATCGCCTTTGCCATATTCTCCATGACAAAGAGCACATCTCTCTTGAAATTCCTTTTCGCCTTCAATAATAGCGTCATCCGTTTCGGTTAACTCTATTAACTTTTCTGCATTTAATGAACTAGTAAATAGAAGGGCCAAGATTGTTAAAACTGTTACTAATCTAATAGTGGTATACATAATAACCTCATAATTATTGTCTGGCTCATAGAGTATTCGATGCATATAAATAATTCTTGATATACATCAAATTTATATGACTAAGCTGTTATAGTATTGGATTCACGTATTTGGTGCTTATAAAAATTAAAAAAAGCATGTAATGGGTTCTGGAAAATACCCATGTACTTAAAATGTTTCATCAATATGTATTAGGAGTATTTTTATTACTCGCAGCTGTCTATTCGGCTCTGCATGCTTTAGTTTATAAAAAAGACCCTAGAGCTGCTTTTGGTTGGATTGCAGTTTGTATTTTCCTGCCTTTGCTGGGACCGTTGCTATATTTCATATTCGGAATTAATCGTGTACGAAAGCGTGCCCTTAGACTTAACATTTCTGCACAAACAGAAAACATACATGAGAGACATAATGTAACCAGCGATAATTTTGACGCTCAAATTCCTGATTCATTAAAAAGTCTTGATAAAGTATCTAGTCGCGTAACCAATCTCCCATTAACGGGTGATAATCAGTTAGAAGAGTTTTTTTCTGGTGAGAAAACTTATCATGAGATGCTAAAAGCCATAAATTCTGCAAAAAAATTTATATATTTATGCGTATACATTTTCAAAAAAGATAAAATTGGCAAACAGTTTATTGATGCACTAATTGCTGCTAAGAATCGAGGTGTAGATGTTTATGTTTTGATTGATGGTATTGGGGAACATTATTCTTTTCGAAAGGTTCGACGAACACTTATAAAAAATGGCATAAAGGTATTGCTTTTTTTGCCACCAAAGTTAATACCTTTTAATTTAAGTATTAATTTGCGTAATCATCGCAAGTTGTTAGTAATAGATAGCAATGTAAGTTTTATTGGAGGCATGAATATTTCGCAAGAGTATTATCAATACGATGAGAGTGTTAATACATCGCTAAAAGATATTCATTTCAAGGCAACTGGTCCAATAGTACATCAATTGCAAAATGTATTTGAAACAGATTGGCAATTTATTGGAGGAAAGATTAATACAGATTCAGATAGTGAAACATCAAGCTTCAACAAACCTGTGATTTGTCGAACTATTATTGATGGGCCTGGGGAAAATTTAGATCATCTTTCAATCATTTTATTAAGCGCAATTAACTCTGCGAAGCATACAATGATTTTAATGACACCATACTTTTTACCCAATCGAGAATTGGTTGCGGCTATGCAAACTGCGGCATTACGAGGAGTAAATGCTACTATTATTTTGCCTGAGCAGAGCAATTTAAACTATGTGCATTGGGCGACTCGTCATATGCTCTGGGAATTGCTTAATAATGGCGTGAATGTTTTTTATCAGTCAGGCACGTTTTCGCATTCGAAATTATTTGTGATTGATAGCATCTATAGTTTGATAGGATCTGCGAATATAGATCCTCGTAGTCTTAGATTAAATTATGAAGTGGGTCTGGAAGTTTATGATGAAGAATTTGCAACTAAATTAAATAATCATGCTCAAAATGTTTTACAAACCTGTAGAAGGGTGACGTTAGAAGAAGTCGATAGTCGACCATTGCCTGTAAAAATTCGAGACGGGGTCGCATGGTTGTTTTCGCCCTATTTGTAAATCATATAGCTAATTAAACATTGAAAAAGAAAACAAAAATTTCACTTGTATTGGGAAGTGGTGCGGCACGTGGCTTGGCACATATAGGCGCAATTAATTGTTTAGAAGATAACAATTATCAAATTCAGTACATCTCAGGTTCTTCAATGGGAGCTTTAGTTGGCGGTATTTACGCTGCGGGTGAGCTACACACCTATGTAGATTGGGTAAAGGAGCTGAAACGAAGAAATATTATTCGTCTGTTGGATATTTCATTTAATAGAAGATCATTATTCAAAGGTGAAAAGATTATTGAGGTACTTAACGAAATTATTAAAGATCGAATGATAGAAAATTTACCCATTGGATACACGGCTGTGGCAACAGATATTCTCGAGCAAAAAGAAATTTGGCTTACCCAAGGATCACTGTTTGAAGCTATTCGTGCCTCCATTGCGGTACCGATGATTTTTTCTCCAGTCCAATATCAAGATAGAGTATTAGTAGATGGTGGCGTAATAAATCCAATACCTATTGCACCTACATTAAATGATGATACTGAATTAACCGTTGCAATCGGGCTAAATGGGCCGCCAGAAATTTTTAAATCGGCACATGAAGATGAACACATTGAAAATTCTGAAGATCAAGGAAAAAATAAATATCAACTAGGGATTGAAAAGTTTATAGAAGGTTTATTGCCTAAGGGCACAAATGATAAGAGTAAGCAGGATTTAGGTCTTTTTAATCTGGTAACCCAGTCAATGGATACCATGCAAACCTCTATCGCTCGTTTTAAGCTAGCAGCCAATCGGCCAGATATCGTAATTGAAATTCCGCGCAATATCTGTAGTTGGTTTGAGTTTGATCGAGCGGAGGAACTTATAGAGTTTGGTTATACCAGAACGTTTGACACACTTAAGCAGTTTGAAAAAATTCAAGAGCGTAGAAAATAAGTCAAAACACAACACAACTATTAGTTGTTGGTTCTATATAGAATTTAAGTTGTTTCGGGAACAGGGTTGTAATTGCCTTCCGGGAGAAATTCAATTTTCCAGGCTAACCATGATTTATTGCTCACTAATAAACAACTTTCCTCATTTAAAGGAGTAATTAAATATCGGTCATGCATCTGCTCAAGGCAGTCTTGATCAAATTGATAATCTTTTTTAATGCTCATAACACTAGTCCCACTAATCCCAACTATTTAGGTGTATTAAGTTTAATTAATTAATATTTAATATATATGATGTTTTAATTTAAATATTCAGATTTATCAGAATTAAATTACCATTTATCTGTGAGTTAAAGTTTGATTTTAAAACAAAACGAGAACTATTCTTAATGGCAATGTTTTGCCGCATGCACGGCTCTTTAGAATTGTTTTATTTTGTTAATTTTGAGTTCAGATACGGACCAAGTCGTAATTGAAAGAGTTTGGATATGTAAGTGAAAGCTTATGGCTCCCCGGGACGGGCTCGAACCGCCGACCTAGTGATTAACAGTCACCCGCTCTACCAACTGAGCTACCGGGGAATTAGGAAAGCGGCAGATGGTATCGGCCACGATCATAATGGTCAACATAGATTAGTTAGTATGACTTATCTTTCTTATTATAAGGCCATTTGCTGGCGTTATTTCTGATCTCCCTAATAAGCATAATTTTTTGAGCAACGTCCCGTTTTAGGGCATTTTTTACCGAGATCCAAATGGTTTCGTTTATCGGCATTAGATACACCTTTGGTTTTTTGCGCTAAAACTGCCTCTCAGGTCATCAGTCCTATAGTACCAATAAGCGGCAACCATAGTCCGTAGGTCTTTGATCGTTCTATAAATATTCCTCAATTCACGGTTTATGCCGTGATTGCCTATTGTGTGAATACAAGGAGTGACACAAAGTGAGTAACGTAACGCTATTTGACTATAGTGGCCATCAAATACGGGTCGTCAAGGATGAGGCCGGTGTAGCATGGTTTGTTGCGGCAGATATTTGTAGATGCTTAGGATTAGCAATCAACAAACGAACCGGCAAGCCCAATGTGACAGTAGCAACTCGAAATTTAGGTGATGATCAAAAACGTAAATATCGAATTGATACACCAGAGAATCCTAAAAATCCGTGGATTGATATGATGATTTTATCTGAAGATGGTATGTATAAAATGCTACGCATCTCTGATGACTTAGACGTGCAGCGATTTAAGCAGCATGTGCAACGTGAAGTAATGCCCCAGTTTTCAAACGGTGCATCAACCACAATGTACGCCAGCCAAGGTTAAATTACATTCCAACGTTTGGTATTCCAAACGTTGGCAATACCTTTTAATAGTCTACAAATCACCCAAGCGAGCCATCGCTTGTTCTAATACATCCATACTGGTGGCATAAGAAAAGCGAATATGCCCCGGTGATCCAAATGCAGTTCCAGGCACCCCAGCGATACCCGCAGCATTCAATAAGTGTTCTGCAAATTCAACGTCATTAGAGGTTTCATTCGTGCGGTCTATTAAACCCTGAACATTGGGGAAGCAATAGAAAGTGCCATCACACTGCATACAGCTGACACCATCAATATCGTTAAGCGCCTTAACAATATAATCATGCCGTTCTTCAAAGGCTTTACACATCGTCGCAACACAATCTTGCTTTCCGTTTAATGCGGCTTCAGCCGCAGCTTGCGAAATGGAGCTTGGGTTTGATGTACTTTGGGATTGTATTTTTGTCATGGCTTTTATGATGTCAGCAGGTCCTGCCGCATAGCCTATGCGCCATCCCGTCATGGAGTACACTTTTGAAACCCCGTTAAGAATAATTGTGCGATCTTTAAGTGAAGGAGTTGTATTTAATATGTTTACAAACTTTTGTCCTCCAAACATGATGTGTTCATAAATATCATCCGTGACCACAACAATGTTTTCATGTTGTTCTAATACTTTTCCAATTTCGCTCAACTCATCTTTTGTATAAGCAATGCCCGATGGATTTGATGGGCTGTTCATAACAAACAGTTTGCTTTTGGGGGTAATATGTTTTTCTAAATCCGCTGCTGTGATTTTGCATCGATTCGCAACATCACTTGGAATGATTACCGGCTCGCCACCTGCAAGTAATGCCATATCAGGATAAGATACCCAATAAGGTGCTGGAATTAATATCTCATCGCCATCATTTAATATCGCTTGACACAAGTTATAAAAAACTTGCTTGCCGCCATTGGAAACCATGACTTCATCACGGCTGTATTCGAGAGCATTATCTCGGGTGAATTTTTCTATAATTGCATCTTTTAAAGAGAGTGTTCCAGGTACAGGTGTGTACTTAGTTTTTCCTTCTTGCATGGCTTTTTGTGCCGCAGCTTTAATGTGCTCGGGCGTATCGAAATCAGGCTCACCACCTGCTAAGTTGAGAATGTCTCCGCCCTCGGCACGGATTTGATTCGCACGTGCAGTTATCGCTAAAGTGACGGATGGTTGTATACGAGATACACGATTGGCTAATGGGCTGCTCACGAAAGATCCTAATTTGTGTTGGGTGTGTATAGTTTAATTGACTCAGCACTTTACAGCGAGGATGTATCTTAGGTGAACTTTCAATAAGAGATAAGTCAAAATATGTTTAAAATTTCATCATATCTATGCGCGATCAGTTTCAATTAAATACTAAGTTTGATCCTGCCGGGGATCAACCGGAGGCGATTTCTACCCTAGTGGAAGGCTTAAATGATGGTCTTGCGCATCAAACCCTTTTAGGGGTCACTGGTTCAGGAAAGACGTTCACGATTGCGAACGTTGTGCAGCAAGTACAACGTCCAACCATCATCCTGGCCCCGAACAAAACTCTGGCGGCTCAACTTTATGGTGAGATGAAAGAGTTTTTTCCAAAAAATGCAGTGGAATATTTTGTTTCATATTATGACTATTACCAGCCAGAAGCCTATGTGCCTTCCAGTGATACGTTTATTGAAAAAGATGCGTCGGTAAATGACCACATCGAGCAAATGCGGCTTTCGGCAACCAAAGCTTTGTTTGAAAGACCAGACACAATCATCGTTGCGACCGTATCCGCTATATATGGACTAGGTGATCCAAAAGCCTATCTTGGAATGGTCATGCATTTGGACCGCGGTGACCGTATTGACCAGCGCAAGTTACTGCGTCGCCTAGCGGAATTGCAATACAGCCGCAATGACTTTGAATTACGTCGAGGTACTTTTCGTGTGCATGGCGAAGTGATCGATGTGCATCCGGCAGAATCCGAGCGTGAAGGGATTCGCATCGAACTTTTCGATGATGAAATCGAAAACTTAAGCTACTTTGATCCGCTAACAGGTGAGTTGATACGTAAAGTTCCACGTTTGACGATTTATCCAAAAACACACTACGTCACTCCGCGCGAGATTTTGTTGAATGCCATAGAACAAATCAAAGTAGAACTTAAAGATCGTTTGCAGGTATTGCGTGATGCAAATCGTTTAGTTGAAGAACAACGCTTGGAGCAGCGCACTCGATTTGATTTGGAAATGATTCAGGAAATTGGTTATTGTGCAGGCATTGAAAATTATTCTCGTTATTTATCAGGGCGTGCAGCAGGGGAACCGCCACCATGTTTACTGGATTATCTGCCTGATAATGCCTTAATGGTGATGGATGAAAGCCACGTATCGGTTCCCCAGTTTGGAGGAATGTTCAAAGGTGATCGCTCTCGAAAAGAAACACTGGTGGAATATGGCTTTCGTCTACCTTCGGCTTTGGATAATCGTCCTCTGAAATTTGAAGAATTTGAGGACTTAGCGCCGCAAATGATTTATGTCTCTGCGACTCCCGGTCCTTATGAAACTGAAAAGTCGGATGCGGTTGCCGAACAAGTTGTTCGTCCAACGGGTTTGGTTGATCCGGAAATCGAAGTGCGTCCGGCCGTGTCTCAAGTTGATGACGTGCTATCGGAGATAACCGAAAGAGTTCAAAAAGATGAGCGGATACTCATTACAACACTCACTAAACGTATGGCAGAAGACTTGACCGAGTATTTAGATGAGCATGGTGTTCGTGTTCGTTATTTGCATTCTGATATTGATACGGTTGAACGTGTAGAAATTATCAGAAGTTTACGCAAGGGTGATTTTGATGTTTTAGTAGGAATTAATTTGTTACGCGAAGGGTTGGATATCCCTGAAGTTTCATTAGTTGCGATTCTGGATGCGGATAAAGAAGGGTTCTTGCGTTCGGAGCGTTCATTAATTCAAACAGTTGGTCGCGCGGCTAGGCATTTAAATGGCAAGGCGTTGATGTATGCCGATGATTTAACAGGGTCAATGAAGCGGGCCATAGAAGAAACCAATCGTCGTCGTGACAAACAATTAGCTTTTAATGAAAAGCATGGCATCACGCCTAAAGGAATTAAAAAGAAAGTATCGGATATCATGGAGGGTGCTCATAAAATGCCTTATGAGTTGGTGGGTAAACGTGAGAAACTTTCAAAAGTAGCAGAAGAAATTATCCAGTATTCACGCACCAGTCCAGAGCATGGCATGAAAAAAGTTAAACAGCTCGAACAAAAAATGTATGAGCATGCAAAAAATTTAGAGTTTGAAGAAGCAGCAAAAATGCGCGATGAAATCGTAAGATTGAAAGATATTATCCTGGGAAAGCCAGAAACTAAGGCAGGTTAGTGAGTACATGGAAGTGAGCGCAGGGATGTGCGAATATGATGTCCATCAGGGACGATGCAACAAATCAAAGTTAAGTGAATTTAAATTGAGCTGATGCGTTTAAGTATTCATACGTGCGAATAGAACCTCATATGTTTTCCGAGCGATGATATACTTCGGATGCTTGTAAGTAGGCGCGTAGCTCAGTTGGTTAGAGCGCTACCTTGACATGGTAGAGGTCGTTGGTTCGAATCCGATCGCGCCTACCAAATTCCTTGTTTTATTCGGCAACTTAAAAATTTTTGGAGAAATTGTGTAGATAAACTCGATTTATCTACATCTGAAAACACAATTAAGTCCAAAAATGAACCTTTTTTGTATTTCAATGACTTAATTTGTTCTTTTAGTACTTCTTAGTTGGAGTAATCAATAGCGCTACCTTAGTATTTATATATGTCTCATTTCACTTAACAATCTGCTCAATAAAAATCAATGAAGTTACCAATGATGGAATAGTTTCATCTGCAATTAAACAAAAAGCTCATGTTGTTTTTTTATTAACGAGCGCAAGTTTTGGGGAATTAAAAAATAATTGGAGGTTGGTATGAAATATGTCAACAAAACTTTGATGCCTGATGAGGAAGTTGAATACATGGGTAAAATACATTGGTTTATATATTTGCCTGGAATCATCATGTTTGTAGCTGCGTTTCTCGTTTTATTTGCTTTTACAGATGCGCCTTTAGTAATAACGGTTGGAATCACGCTTTTGGTTTTCTCATTTATTTCAATGTTAAAAGCATTTATTAAAAGAACTACAACAGAGTTAGTAGTTACAAGCAAACGTGTTATAGCTAAATTTGGTCTGATCAAGAGGGAAACTGTTGAGCTTAACCACAGTAAGGTGGAGAGTTTTAATGTTGACCAGAGCGTGTTGGGTCGTATTTTTGGCTTTGGTACGCTAATAATTAATGGCACTGGTGGAAACCAAACGCCGATACCAGAGATTGACTCACCTCTAGATTTTAGACGCAGCGCAATGGAAGTCATTGATGCTAGTCAGTGAGGCAATTGTGGAGAGTTTGGTAAATGGAGAGACGATTTAGAACATTATTCACAATAGTTTAGATAAACCTGAATATGAGTAGGAGAATAATGTAAGCAATAATTAATTCACTAATTTAAGGTTGGAACATGAAATACATCTTACTAATTATTATTTTGGTCATCTCAAATAATATCCAAGCGCGGAGCATGACTACTGTGGCAAATCAAATTGCTTGTCTCAGCGATCAATGGCTTGATGACATGTTGGCTTTTGTTGCCGCTGATGATAAGGCCTCAGCACAGTTTTACTTTGACAACAAGAGGTGTTTAATCTTGTCGGAGGGAAAAAAAGTAACTATGTTAGAAGACGGTATTTTGCGCAGAGAATTTATATTTGAGGGGTTAAGATTTTACACTTTTAGAGAGGGGCTCAAATAAAGATTTTAAAATGTATGGCTAAATGAAAATGCAAATCACCACTGATGAGTTTTTGTTTATTAGAAAAATTCACGTAAAGTTAGTCATAGTGGTATTTCAGGAAGGGATACCACTATCTTAGTTACTCAAAATCACTCCTAGTGTTTTAGGTGAATGCCGATAGAATCCTGACGATTGCGCTTGTTTGAGCGCTACCTTACAATTAGATTAACGCTTTGATTAACAATCAGAATATTGAATTTTGTTCTGAGGCGAGACGCGAGAGTTTTTTGAGCGAGTTTACAAGTAAGTAAATGAGCTTTAGAAAAATGAGCGCAACGATGCATCAGGATAAAAGGCGCATTCTGACATGTGGCCCTTGGTATGGGTCACCACTGAAAAGGAAAAATTATGCCTACCATTACTCTTCCCGACGGAACTCAAAAACAATTTGATCACCCTGTCACTATTCAACAAGTAGCAGAATCAATTGGTCCTGGTTTAGCGAAAGCAACCATTGCTGGGCGAATTGATGGAGAGCTTGCCGATGCATGTGTTGAAATTGATAACGATGCAAACGTAGAAATCGTTACCAACAAAGATCAAGATGGTATCGATATTATTCGTCACTCCTTTGCGCATTTAATGGGACATGCGATTAAGCAACTGTATCCCACTGCAAAAATGGCAATCGGTCCGGTAATCGAAAACGGCTTCTATTATGACGTTGAATTTGAGCGCGCATTTACTCCCGAAGATTTGGAAGCCATCGAAAAGCGCATGGGTGAATTAATTAAAAAAGATTACGACGTTATTCGCAAAGTTGTGTCACGTGATGAAGCGGTAGCAGCATTTAAAGAACGTAATGAAGATTACAAAGTAGAAATTGCATCGGAAATACCGGATGGTGAAATTATCGCGTTGTATCACCATGAAGAATACACCGACATGTGTCGAGGTCCACACGTGCCAAACACAAGACATTTGCGTGCCTTTAAATTAACTAAACTTGCCGGTGCGTATTGGCGTGGTGATTCAAATAATAAGATGTTGCAACGCATATATGGCACTGCTTGGGCTGACAAGAAACAACTAAAACAATATTTATCGCAACTTGAAGAAGCTGAAAAACGTGATCATCGAAAGCTTGGTCGTCAAATGGATTTGTTTCACTTTCAAGAAGAAGCGCCTGGCATGGTGTTTTGGCATGATCGAGGATTCAAACTTTACACACTTGTTGAAACTTATTTGCGTGAAAAAATTCGCGAACATGGTTATCAAGAAGTGCTTACTCCACAAATTTTAGATCGTAAGCTTTGGGAAAAGTCAGGGCACTGGGACAAATTTGGCGACATGATTTTTGCCACCCAATCTGAAAATCGGGAATATGCGATAAAGCCCATGAATTGTCCCGGGCATGTGCAAATCTATAATCAAGGTTTAAAAAGTTATCGAGATTTACCTTTCAAGATTTCCGAATTTGGCTTGGTTCATCGTAATGAGCCGTCCGGTACCTTGCATGGTTTAATGCGCGGCCGGCGTTTTGTTCAGGATGACGCACATGTTTTTTGTACACGCGAGCAATTACAAAAAGAAATAGCTGAACTTATTCAACTGACATTCGATGTATACAAAGATTTTGGTTTTGAGAATATTGAACTTGCCTTGTCGACCCGACCTGAAAGGCGAGTGGGTGCTGATGAATTGTGGGATGAAGCCGAACTAGCTCTTGAGCAAGCATTTAAGAATCAGAATTTGGATTATAAATTGCAACCTGGTGAAGGTGCTTTTTATGGGCCCAAAATTGAGTTTACTTTGCGGGATTGCATAGGCAGAGCCTGGCAATGCGGCACCATCCAGGTGGACTTTTCCATGCCGGGACGTCTAGATGCTACTTATGTCGCGGAGGATGGTTCCAAGCAGGTGCCGGTGATGATCCATCGCGCGATTTTGGGTTCTTTGGAGCGTTTCATTGGGATTTTGATAGAAAATTATGCGGGAGATTTACCCTTCTGGTTGGCACCTGTACAAGCGGTAATAATGAATATTACGGATAAACACAGTGATTATGTGCTCGAAGTGCAAGAAATGCTTAAAAATCAAGGGTTCAGGGTCATTTCTGACTTGAGAAATGAGAAAATTGGCTTTAAGATTCGCGAGCACACGATTACCCACATACCTTATATGTTGGTGGCAGGTGATCGTGAAGTCGAAGCGAATCAGCTGGCCGTTCGTACG